>JBFWMZ010000021.1:0-54805 GCA_050251335.1 Solirubrobacterales bacterium | reverse complement strand
AGCAGACGCGCGGCCTCGGCGCCGGCGCCGACCCCGAGGTCGGCCACCGCAGCGCCTTCGGCGAGCAGGACAAGATCAAGCGCCTGCTGAAGGGCTCCGACATGGTCTTCGTCGCCGCCGGCGCCGGCGGCGGCACCGGCTCGGGCGCCGCCCCCGTGGTCGCCCGCCTGGCCCGCGAGGTCGGGGCGCTGACGGTCGGGATCGTCACCAAGCCGTTCAGCTTCGAGGGCAACCGCCGTGGCGAGCAGGCGCAGAGGGGAATCGACGCGCTGGCCGAGGAGGTCGACACGCTGATCGTCGTCCCCAACGACCGCCTGCTGCAGGTGCTCGACCAGCAGACCTCGATGGTCGAGGCCTTCCAGGTCGCCGACGACGTCCTGCGCCAGGGCGTGCAGGGGATCTCCGACCTGGTGACGCTGCCGGCGGTGATCAACCTCGACTTCGCCGACGTCCGCTCGATCATGGCCGACGCCGGACGGGCGCTGCTCGGGATCGGCATGGCCTACGGCGACGACCGCGCGATCCTCGCCGCCGAAAAAGCGATCTCCTCGCCGCTGCTCGAGACCTCGATGGAGGGCGCCCGCTCGATCCTGCTCTCGATCACCGGCGGCTCGGACCTCTCGCTGGTCGAGGTCTCCGAGGCGGCCAAGGTGGTCGGCGAGGCGGCCCACCCCGACGCCAACATCATCTTCGGCGCCAACGTCGACGACGAGCTCTCCGACCAGATCTGGGTGACCGTCGTCGCCACCCGCTTCGACGGCCGCCAGCCGACCCCGCGGCGGGCCGAGGAGCCGACGATCCGCCGCACCGCCGACACCGGCCAGAGCCGTGGCGGCCGCGGCCGCGGCCGCGGCGAGCAGCGCGACACCGAGCTGGGCATCGAAGTGCCCGAGTTCCTCCCGGGCTGACGCCCCCGCCGATGGGCCGATTTCGTGCCCATGGGTAGCGAAATCGTCCCGTCGACCCCGTCGTGAAGGGCGTCGTCGCAGCCGGCCACCCGGAGACGGCGGCGGCCGGGGCCGACGTGCTGCGCGCGGGCGGCAACGCGGTCGACGCCGCGGTCGCCGCGGTGCTCGCCTCGTTCGCGGTCGAGAGCCCGCTGACCGGGTTCGGCGCCGGCGGCTACATGATGGTCCACCGCGAGGGCGAGGCCGAGGGCCCGACCCTGATCGACTTCTTCGTCGCCGCGCCAGGGCTCGACGGGGTCGAGCGCGGGACGGAGCTGGTGCCGGTGCCGATCCACTTCGGCGCCGAGATGGCGCAGACGTTCTACGTCGGGCCGGCCTCCTGCGGGGTGCCGGGGACCGCGGCCGGGCTCGAACGGGCGCTGCGCCGCTTCGGCACGATGCCGCTCGCCGAGTTGGTCGGGCCCGGGGTGCGGCTGGCCCGCGAGGGCGCCCCGCTGAGCCGCCAGCAGGCCTACCTGCTGGAGATCCTGGCGCCGATCCACGAGACGATGGCGGCGACGCGTGAGCTCTACGCGCCGGGCGGGGCGCGCCTGGGCGAGGGTGAGCGCTTCGCCTTTCCGGAGCTCGCCGAGGCGCTCGAACGCTACGGAGCGGAAGGGGCGGCGCCGTTCTACAGCGGCGAGGTGGCGGCGGCGATCAGCGAGTTCGTCCTCGCCCGGGGCGGCACGCTCGGGCCCGGCGACCTGGCGCGCTACGAGCCGATCGAGCGCAGGCCGATCGCCGCCGGCTTCCGCGGCACCGAGGTGCTGACCAACCCGCCGCCCGCCGCGGGGGGAACGCTGATCGCCTACTCGCTGGCGCTGCTCGAGCAGCTCGGCGCGAGCAGCGGCCCGGAGCAGCTGGTGGCGGCCCTGAAAGGCGCCAACGAGCGACGCGCCGACCTGCTCGGCTCGACCACCCACATCGCGGTGATGGACGCGTCGGGCAGCTGCGCCACCGTCACCTGCTCGAACGGCTCGGGCTCGGGGGTGATGGTCCCCGGCACCGGCGTGATCCTCAACAACATGCTCGGCGAGGAGGACCTCAACCCGCTCGGCTTCCACCGCATCGCGCCGGGCCGGCGGGTGCCGTCGATGATGGCGCCGACCGTGGTCACCCGCGAGGGCGAGATCGTCCTCGGGCTCGGCAGCGCCGGCTCCAACCGGATCCGCTCGGCGATCCTGCAGACGGTGGTGCGGGCGGTCGAGCAGGGGCTGCCGGTGGCCGAGGCGGTGGCGGCGCCGCGGCTGCACTTCGAGGCGGAAACGGTCCAGGCCGAGCCGGGGATCGACCCGGCGGCGCTGGCCCGCCTCGAGGCGAACGGGCTGGCGGTCTTCCGCTGGCCCGCGATCAACCTATTCTTCGGCGGCGTGCAGGCGGTGGCGCGCGATCCCTGGACCGGAGCGCTGAGCGGCGGCGGCGACCCGCGCCGCGGCGGGGCGGTCGCGAGCGCGTGACCGACTTCGCGGCGGAGGGGCTGCTGGACGGGCTAGAGGGCGACGCCCGGGCGGCGCGCCTGGAGCTGCTCGAGCAGCTCGATTCCGAAGGGGTGCCGCTGGAGGAACTGCGCAACGCGGTTGCCGCCGGGCGGCTGGCGCTGCTGCCGGTCGAGCACGCGATCGCCGGCGACGGCGCCCGCTACTCGGCCCGCGAAATCGCCGCGCGCAGCGGCCTCGACGTCGAACTGCTGCGTCGCTTCCGGGCGGCGCTCGGCGTCCCCTACGGCGACCTCGACGAACGGATCGCGACCGAGGCCGACCTCGAGGCGGCGCTGCGGCTGAAGCCGCTGCTCGACGCCGGCTTCCCGCCCGAGGACCTGCTCCGCAACGCGCGCACGATCGGGATGGGGATGGGGCGGATCGCCGAAGCCAACCGGGAGCTGGTGGTCCGCAACCTGACCCAACCCGGCGACACTGAGCGCGACGTCGCGGAGCGTCTCGCGCTCGCCGCCGAGCAGCTGCTGCCGATGGTCGGCGAGACGCTCGCCTACGCCTTCCAGGCCAATCTGCTCGAGCAGGTGAAACGCGACGTGATCGCCGCCGCCGACCTCGAATCCGGCGAGCTCGGCGGCGCCGTTGAGCGAACCGTCTGCTTCGCCGACCTGGTCGAGTTCACCCGCCTCGGCGAGGAGATCGCCCCCGAGGAGCTCGGCCTCGTCGCCGGCCGCCTGGAGGAGATGGCGACCGCCGTCGCCGAGCCGCCGGTGCGGCTGGTGAAGACGATCGGCGACGCGGTGATGCTGGTCGCCCCCGAGGGCCGCGCCCTGGTCGAGGCGGCCCTCGACCTGATCGCCGCCGCCGAGGCCGAAGGCGACGAGTTCCCCTGGCTGCGCGCCGGCCTCGCCACCGGCCTCACCCTGCCGCAGTCGGGCGACTATTACGGCCGCTCGGTCAACCTCGCCAGCCGGATCACCGGCGTCGCCCGCCCCGGCAGCGTCCTCGTCGACGCCGCCACCCGCGAGGCGGCGGGGGAGGAGGGGCTCTCGTATTCCTTCGCCGGCGAGCGCCGCCTGAGGGGCATCGACACCCGCGTCAAACTGTTCCGCGTCCGCCGCGGTTGACCCCCGAAATCGGGCTCGAGGAGGGACAGGTCCAGCGCCCTGCAGTACTTGCACCCCCTATGCGGGGTAAAACCACTGCAGCGCGCGATCAATTGCGGTGTCAGCCGGCGGACACGATTCGCTCAATTGCGCCGGGGGGTAGGCCGATAGCTGAGGCGACCCCGCTCGCCCACAGGAGGATCGACGCCGCAATGAAGTCTCGCCACCGCCGTCTCACGATCTCGGCCCTCGCCGCGGCCGCGCTGTCGCTGCTCGCCGCGGCGGGCGCCGCCGCCGCGCCGCCCTCCGCCGCCGTGGCGGTTCCCGGCGAGGTGATCGCGAAGTTCGCGCCGGTCGGGCCCGACGAAAGGGCGGCGGCGCTGGACGCGGTCGGGGTCGACTCCACCAGCTCGGTGCGCGGGCTCCCTGGGACTCGGCTCCTGGAGCTTCCCGCCGGCGAGTCGGTCGACGCGGTGCTCGCCGAGCTGCGCCAGCAGCCCGGCGTCGAGTGGGCCGAGCCCAACTACGAGGTGACGCTGGCGCGAGTGCCCAACGACCCCCTGCTCCCCCAGCTCTGGGGGCTGCGCAACTTCGGCCAGACGGTCCAGGGCGTGGCGGGCCTCCCCGGGGTTGACGTCAACGCCGAGTCGGCCTGGGACACGACGGTCGGCAGTCGCGCGGTCCGGGTGGCCGTGGTCGACAGCGGCATCGACGCCACCCACCCCGACCTCCTCGCCAACCTCGACGCGCCGCTCAGCCGCAACTTCGCCTCGGCCTCGCCGCTGCTGCAACCGGACGCCTCGGCCTGGGAAGACGCCAACGGGCATGGCACCCACGTCGCCGGCACGATCGGCGCCGTCGGCGACAACGGGCTGGGCATCACCGGCGTCAGCTGGAGCCCGGAGCTGGTCTCGGCCAAGGCCTGCGGCGTCGCCGGCACCTGCACCAGCTCCCAGGTCTCCGAAGCGCTCGCCTACGCTGGCCGGATCGGCGCCAGGATCGCCAATGCCAGCCTCAGCACGCGCCAGAGGTCGCTGGCGATCGAAGCGGCGCTGCAAAGCAGCCCGGGAACGCTCTACGTGATCTCCGCCGGCAACACCACCACCGACGTCGACGCCAGCCCGAGCTATCCCTGCGCCTCGCCGCTGCCCAACGTGGTCTGCGTCGCCGCGCTCGACAACACCGGTGCCCTCGCCTCCTACTCGAACTGGGGCGCCGCCTCGGTGGACATCGGGGCGCCGGGGTCCGCGGTCTACAGCACCGTCCCCAACCTGGAGACCAGGTTCGACGGCACCGCCCTGGCTGCCTGGAGCAGCGATCCTGCCGGTCGCTGGCAGTACGTGCCCGAGGACGAATCGATCGACTTCGTCACCACCCCGCAGCCGCTGCCGGCCGAGACCACCCTGACCACGGCGGCGCCGATCTCGCTGGCCGGCGGGCGCGAGTGCCACCTGACGCAGGCGCTCGCCCTCGACACGATCGAAGGCGAGCAGACGCTGGAGGTCGAAGCCTCGACCGACGGCGGCAGCTGGTCGCGGGTGCAGCCGACTTCGCCCGGCTACTCGGGCTCGACCAACGGCAAATTCGTCGACCTGCCGCTCGACCTCTCCGCCTACGACGGGCAGGCCTCGCTCTACCTGCGTTACCGCTTCCTGACCACCACCGCGGGTCGCACCGGCGATCCGCTCGTCTCCATCCGCGGCTTCAAGGTGATGTGCGTGGTTCCACAGCCGCCGCAGGGGGCCTACGAATACCTGAGCGGAACCTCGATGGCCGCGCCGCATGTCGCCGGCGTCGCCGCCCTGCTCTGGAGCGCCTACCCCGGCGCCACCGTCGCCGAGGTCCGCGGCGCGCTCCTCGACAGCGCCGCCCCGACCCCCTCGCTCGCCGGGCGGACCGTGACCGGCGGCCGGGTCGACGCGGCGGCTGCGATCGCCGCCCTGCGCCGGGACGAGCCGGCTCCGGTCGTGCCGGCCCCGTCTTCGACCTCGTCCCCGGCGAAGGTCGCCGCGCCGCGGGCGGGCTGGGCGCTGGCCGCGAGCGCGGGGCGCCACGTCGCGATCAACCGCGCCGGCCGGGTGACCGCGCGTCTGCGTTGCCGCGCAGCCCGGGTCCTTCGCTGCCGTGGACGGCTGGTCCTCGTCGGTCGGCTCCACCGCGGCGACGGCCGGAGCAGGCGCATCGTCCTCGCCGCCCGTTCCTTCTACCTCGCCCAGGGCCGCTCCGCCACGATGCGCTTCTGGTTGCGTCCGCATGCTGCCAGGAGCTACCGGGCCGGACGCGTCGGCGGCCTGCGGCTGCTGGTCCGGACCCGGCAGCCGGCGGGCGCGGCGAAGCGCGTGCGGACCGTGGCGCGCCGGGTCTAAGCCGGCTTGCGGGCGCTGATCAGGAGGTTGTAGAACAGCTCCGCGGGCAGCCGTGGCTCGAGCACGCTCGTATCCACCTTCTGCAGCGCGAGGTAGCTGCTGAAGGCGAACCGCCGCCAGCGGAAGGGGATCGATTCGGGCTCGGCGCTCGACTCGACCGTCCGCAGTCCCCAGCCCCAGGCGTTGGCGAGCAGCTCCTCGCCGCCGACCCGCCGCTGCTCGAAGCCGGCCTCGCGCAGCAGTCGCCGCAGATCGGCGGGGGCGAAAGCGTGGACGTCGACCTCGCTCTCGAGCGAGTGGCCCTCCGACTGCTCGGCTTCCGGCAGGTCGCGCTGCGCGGCGCCGACCAGCTGGCGCCAGAAGGGCGCGGCGAGCAGGCCGGCGCGCTTCGGCAGCGCCGCCAGGCGGTCGCCGTAGCGCGAGGGCTCGCCGGCGAAGGCGACCATCCCGCCCGGCCGCAGCACCCGGCGGAATTCGGCGAAGGCCCGGTCGAGGTCGGGGATGTGGTGGAGCACGGCGTGACCGAAGACGAGGTCGAAGCTCTCGTCCTCGAAGGGCAGCTGCTCGGCCTCGGTGGCCACGGTGGTGACGCCGTCGAGCCCCAGCGCCGCGGCGGTCGCCGCCAGCCGCTTCAGCATCCCCGGCGAGATGTCGGTCGCGGTCAGCCGTTCGACCACCCCGAGCTGGACCAGGTTGAGCGAGAAGTAGCCGGTGCCGGAGCCGATCTCGAGCGCCTCGCCGAAGCGCTCGCCGTCGAGCCCGCCGAGCGCCTTGACCAGCTTCAGCCGCACCTGCCGCTGGCCGACGGCGCCGAAGTCGATCCCCCACTTGGCGTCGTACTCGTCGGCCGCGGCGTCGTGGTAGCGAGTGTTGACGTCCTTGATCTGCTCCGGCGTCGCCGTCGGGGAGGCTGGCATCGGGGCGGCACTTTAAACGCCGGGCTCTAATACGGTCCCGCCCCGTGGAGGACAGCTACGTCCAGCGCGACCAGCCGCCGGGTGTCCCGCCGCTGCCGCTGACCGGCGAGCGGACGCTGCCCGACGTCCCGGCCGAGAACTACTGGTTCCAGAGGCACCTGGTCGTCTACGAGTGGATCGCCGCGCGGGTCGCCGGCAGGCGCGTCGTCGACATGGCCTGCGGCGAGGGCTACGGCTCCGACGCGCTCGCCGCCACGGCCGCCAGCGTCGTCGGCGTCGACGCCAACCCCGAGGCGCACGAGCACGCGCGGCTCCGCTACGTGCGGCCCAACCTGCGCTTCCAGCGCGACCTGGTCGAAACCTTCGCCGAGCCCTGCGACGCGGTCGTCTTCCTGCAGACGATCGAGCACGTCGAGGACCCCGGCGCGATCCTCGAGCACTTCAGGTCGATGCTGGCGCCCGGCGGGGTCGCCTACGTCTCGACCCCGAACCTGCTGACCCTCGCCCCGCCGGGCGCCGAGAAGTCGGAGAACCCCTGGCACCTGCGCGAGTACCGGGCCGCCGAGTTCGGCGAGCTCTGCCGCGCCCACTTCGGCCGGGTCGAGCTGCTCGGCCTCTTCCACGCCCGCAAGCTGCGGGTCCACGAGCTGGCCCTGCGGCTCGGCTGGGACGGGGCCCACAGGCGGCTGCGGCTGACCAAGCCCTTCTACGACCGCTTCACCCCGGCGATCGCCGCCTCCGACTTCGCGCTGCGGCCCGGCAACCTCGACGCGGCACTCGACTTCCTCGCTGTCTGCCGGCCCTGATGGCGACCGAGACCGCCGGCGACCTGGCGATCGTGCTGCACAGCCACATGCCCTACGTCGAGGGCTTCGGCACCTACCCGTTCGGCGAGGAGTGGCTGTTCGACGCGGTGATCCGCTCCTACCTGCCGGTGCTCGCGGTGGCCCGCGACCTGACGATGACGGTGACGCCGGTGCTCGCCGACCAGCTCGAGGACACCGGCGTCGCGGCGCGCCTGCGCGCCTTCCTGCGCGAGTGGCGGATCGGCGCCGCCGAGGCCGACCTGCGCGACGCCCCCGCCGAGCTGCACCCGGCCCTGGAAGCCGAGCGCGCCCGGTATGAGCAGGCGCTGGCGCTGCTCGACGCCGCCGGCGGCGACCCGCTGCGTCCCTTCCAGCAGGCGGCCGCGAGCGGGCGGATCGCCCTCGCCGCCTCCTCCGCCACCCACGCCGTGCTGCCGCTGCTCGCCACCCGCGCGGGGCTGAGGCTGCAGCTGGACGCCGGCCTGCGCTCGCACCGCCGCCGCTTCGGCTGGAACGGCGGCTTCTGGCTGCCGGAGTGCGCCTTCGCGCCGCGGCTCGGGTCGGTGCTCGCCGAGGCCGGCGTCGGCTGGTTCTGCGTCGACCAGAGCGCCCACCTGGCCGATCCGCTCGAGGCGCTGGCCCCGATCGCCACCGCCGCCGGCCCGCTCGCGCTGCCGATCGACTGGGAGGCGATCTCCTGGCTCTGGGCGCTCGACGGCTACCCGTCCGACCCCGCCTACGCCCAGTTCGACGGCAAGTCGCTGCGGGGGATGCGGCTCTGGCGGATCGGCGGCGGCGCCTACCAGCCCGAAGAGGCAGCGGACGCCGCGCGCCGGCAGGCCGGCGAGTTCCTTGCCGCGATCGCCGCCCGGCTGCGCCGCTACGCCGAGACCCGCGGCCGCCGCGGCCTGATCGTCTTCGCGATCGACGCCGAGCTGCTCGGCCACTGGTGGTCGGAGGGGCCGCTGTGGCTGGCGGCGGTGCTCGACGGCGCCGCCGCCGCGGGGGTCCGCACCGTCGACGTGCCGACCGCGCTGGCCGCGCACCAGCCGGTCGAGCGCCCGCTCCACGCCTCGACCTGGGGCGAGGGCAAGGACCTCCGCACCTGGGACTCGCCGCCGGTCGCCGACCTCGCCTGGGCGGCGCGGCGGCTCGAGCTGCGCCTGCTGCGGGCGCTCGGCACCGGCCTGCGCGGCGACGCCGCCGCCCGCGCCGCCCGCGAGCTGCTGGCCGCCCAGGCCAGCGACTGGGCCTTCCTCGACTCCCGCGGCCAGGCCGGCGACTACGCCTTCGTCCGCGCCACCGACCACGGCGAGGCCCTGCTGCAGGCAATAGAGTGCCGATACGACACCGATCCGCGCATGCGTTCGCTCGCGCCGGACCTCAGCGTCGCCCCGCTCCTGGAGCCATAGACAGCCACCAGCCGCCCGTGACCCGCGTCCTCATCCTCTCCTGGGAGTACCCGCCGCTGATCGAGGGCGGCCTCGCCCGCCACGTCCGCAAGCTCTCCGAGGCGCTGGTCGAGAGAGGGGTGGAGGTCCACGTGCTGACCCGCGGCGGCGAGGAGTCGCCGGCCCGCGAGGGCTCGGGCGGGGTCCATATCCACCGCATCCTCGAGCCGAAGCGACCGACCGACCTCGGCGAGTTCGTCGCCTGGGTCGAACGGATGAACTCCGACATGCTGGCCGCCGGGGTCGAGCTCGGCGACGCCTACGACTTCGACCTCGTCCACGGCCACGACTGGCTGGTCGCCAGCGCCTGCGACCACCTGGCGCGGCGCTTCGGCGCGCCGCTGGTGACGACGATCCACGCCACCGAGCACGGCCGCCACCAGGGCTGGGTGGAGGACCACCCCCAGTCCTATATCCACGGGGTCGAGCGCTGGATCGCCAACCGCTCGCAGCGGGTGATCGCCTGCTCCCACTACATGCGCGAACAGATCGCCGACATCTTCGGCGTCGAGGAGGGGCGGATCTCGGTGATCCCGAACGGGATCGACCCCGACGACCTGCCGAACCAGGACCCCGCCACCCTCGCCCGTCTGCGGGCCGGCTTCGCCGCGCCGGAGGAGCGCCTGGTCCTGCTGATCGGCCGCCTCGTCTACGAGAAGGGCTTCCAGCTGGCGCTGGAGGCGATGCCGCGGCTGATCGAGGCGGTGCCGGGCACCCGCTTCCTGGTCGCCGGCTCCGGCACCCACGAGGCCGAGCTGCGCCGCCAGGCGGAGGAGCTGGGGCTGATGGAGCACGGCACCTTTCTCGGCTGGATCGGCGACGACGTGCTGCACTCGCTCTACCGGATCGCCGACCTCACCGTGGTGCCCTCGATCTACGAGCCCTTCGGCCTGGTCGCGCTCGAGGCGATGGCCTCGGGCTGCCCCTGCATCGTCGCCGACACCGGCGGCCTGCGCGAGGTCGTGCCGCACGAGGAGGCGGGGCTGCGGTTCCCCACCCGCGACCCCGAGGCGTTGGCCGAGGTGGCGATTCGAGTCCTGTCGGACGATGAGTTGGGCCGCCGTCTGGTTGCCGAAGCGTACGAGCATCTGCGTCGATTCGACTGGGCTGACGTGGCGGAGCGGACCGAGGCGGTTTACGTCGAGTTGGCTGGGACGCGGGCGGCGTAGGGCGGGCTGGACGAAGCGTTGCGGTGGGCGGGGCTCGGGGGACCCTCCTCTCTCGGCCTGTCGGCGTGGGTCGAATTCTGCGTCCGCCCGAAGGAGCTCCGGGCCTCAGCCGCAAAACGTTCGGAGGGTCCCCCGATCCCCACCTCGGATCCTGCCTGGCCAGACCGGCCCGAACCCTCGGAAGCTAAAAGCAAAACATCCGGGTTGGCCCCCAGTCTTGTTCAGAGCTTCCGAGGGACGGAGGGTGCCGGTGTCCCTCCGAACGTTTTGCGGGTGAGGCCCGGCGCTCGAAAGAGGCGCTAGCCGAATTCTCCACACGCCGACAGCCCGAGAGAGGAGGGACACCGGCACCCTCCGTCTTCGAGCGCTTTGCCTAGCCCGATGAGCGCCGCCGCCGCGGCGCCTGCGACGGCGGCCCACTGAAGTTGAAACGCCCTCTACTCGGACCGCCAACGGTCCAGTTGATGCCGTCGAGCAGCTCCAGCGGCGAGACGCCGAGCGAGCTGGCGATCTTGATCAGGGTGTCGATCCGGGCGATCCGGTGGCCGCGCTCGATCAGCCCGATCTCGGTCCGGTGCAGCGAGGCGCCGACCGCCAGCTCCTCCTGCGACATCGCCGCCCGCTTGCGGGCGCGGCGCAGGTTCTGGCCGAAACGCCGAGCGATTTCTTCCGCCTGCTTTTTGTCCTTCGGCACAGCCGCAGCATTGCTTATGAGACGTTTGGTATGACAGACAAACGTCTCTATCGAGAGGCGTCCCCATCGTTGCGGACGGTCAACTTTCCCTCCGTCCGGATCGACGGTTGCCACTCCAGCCCCTCGAGCAGTTTCTCGGGACTGGTGTCGAGCGAGCCGGCGAGCTTGACCAGGGTGTCGGCGCGGGCGATCCGCTGACCTCGCTCGAGCTGGCCGACGGCGGTCCGGTGCAGCTCGGCGCGCATCCCCAGCTCTTCCTGCGAGAGGCCGGCGCGTTCGCGGCAGCGGGCGAGGTTGTGGCCGAAGCGGGCGGCGAAGTCCAAGCCGTGAGCCTGGTTGTCTCCCGGCAGCTGCGCAACTGCTTCCGCGCGGTCGCCGACGGTGACCAGCTTGAGCGCGACAGTGATCCGTCTTTGCGACTTCGCGGGTGACTTGGAGCGGGTGCGCGTGTGTGGATGCCTTGACACTTCTCATCACCTTAGTTTTAGTTGGCATCGATTCCGTAACAACTCGACTCCTGGGAAGGGGCTTTCAAATGACCTCGCCATACGACAATCCCGAGGTGAGGCGGCTGGTGACGACGCTGGCGGTGCTGCGCCGCGAATCGAAGACCGGCGTGATGCTCAACCTGCTGCGGGCCGAGCTGCGGCGGATCCGGCGCCGCCTCCGGGACGGCTGACTTGATTTCCCTTTGAAATTCAGAAAGCTTCGAAAGCAAGAGATGACCGACGATCGGGCCGAGCAGCGGGGGAGCGCCGGGTGGGCGCAGGCGCAGAGCACGCCGAAAGGCAAGCTGGAAGCCGAGCTGATCGAGGAGATCCGCGGCAACCAGACGGCGGTTCACCAGATGGACGAAGCCGCCCACCGCTCGCTCGGGATCAACGCCACCGACGGCCGCTGCCTCGACATCATCGACCGCCGCGGCCTGATCAGCGCCGGCCAGCTCGCCAGCGAGGCGGGGCTGACGACCGGCGCCGTGACCGCGGTCCTCGACCGGCTCGAGGCGAGGGAGCTGGTCCGCCGCGTGCCGGACCCGAAGGACCGCCGCCGGATCCTCGTCGAGGTGACCGAGAGGCAGCGCCAGGAGGCGGTGCGTCTCTACCTGCCGCTGAAAGCGATGGCCGACCCCTGGTTCGCGGACCTGAGCGAGGACGATCTGCGGCTGCTCGTCGCCTTCAACCGGGTCTCCCGCGAAGTCAACGAAAAGCGCGCGGCGCAGATCCGCGCCGAGCTCGAGGCCTCCTAGAAGGGACTTAGCGAAACTCACGTCCGCGGCTGGCGAGCGCCGGCCCAAGCGGGGCAAGGACGCAGCGAGGCCGAATAGCGGCGCTATTCGGCCTCGCTGAGGTAGCCGCGCCGTGCAGCGTCCGCCGTTGCTCCAGCGCCAGCGACAGAAGGGCGCATCGGGTTTGGCGCGTTAGTCGCCGTATTGGCGACTAACGCGCCATTCCGACGGCGCTCCGACCCAAGGGGCGTGGCCGCCAGGCGTGGGCGCGGGGGGTGCGCTAGTCCCTCCTAGCTAGCCGGCGATCGTCCGGCGCGGGAAGTCGACCTGCTGCTGCTTGCGGCTCGATCGCTTCAGACCCGATCCGGTTGCGGGAGGGTGGTGTGGGCGCCGGGATCGGGCTCGACCGGGTGCGGCCAGCGCAGCCGCTCGGGCGCCGCGCGCATCCGCAGCACCCGGGCCGGGACGCCGCCGACGACGGCGTTCGCCGGCACGTCCCTGGTCACCACCGAGTTGGTGCCGACCACCGCGTTGTCGCCGACCCGAACGCCGCGCAGGATGCAGGCGCCGTAGCCGATCCAGACGTTGGAGCCGACCTCGACGTCGCGCTTGTAGATGCCCTGCAGGCGGATCGGCCGCTCGACCTCGACGACGCCGTGGTCGAAGTCGATGAACATCGCCCGGTCGGCGATCACGCACTGCTCGCCGATCCTCACTCGCTGGTAGGCGGAGATCGTGCACTCCTGGCCGATCACCGTTTTGCGGCCGATCTCGACCTCGCCCTCGTGGCAGCGGATCTTCGTCCCGTCGCCGATCCAGACGAAGCGCCCGAACCTGACCCGCCCCCGCCGCGAGACCTCGAGTTCGAGCCGGCGGCCGAAGAAGACGGGGCCGTCGGTGACCCAGCGACGGCCGGCGCGGGTCAGCCAGCGCCGCCACAGGTAGCGCCAGAGAAGTCGCGCGTAGCGGAGGTTGAGCATCCGGTTGCGGGCGAGGAAGCGGATCACGGCGGGGCCAGTCTAGAGTTGCCGCGCGGGTAGAGCCCGCGACCGGACCGATGGCAGACGTCGCCAAAACCGCCCCTCTCGCCGAGCGCCTGATCAGCGGCGACAAGCGCGCCCTGGCGCGGGCGATCACCCTGATCGAGTCCGACGACCCGGCCGGCTGGGAGCTCGTCCGCGAGGTCTACCCGCGGACCGGCAAGGCGCGGATCGTCGGCTTCACCGGCCCTCCCGGGGTCGGCAAGAGCACCCTGATCGGGGCGCTGACGGGGGAGCTGCGCAAGGCCGAGCGCGAGGTCGCGGTGCTCTCGATCGACCCCTCGAGCCCGTTCACCCGCGGCGCCCTGCTCGGCGACCGAATCCGGCTCACCGAGCACTTCCTCGACCCCGGCGTCTTCATCCGCTCGATGGCCTCGCGCGGCGCCCTCGGCGGCCTCTCCGAGGCGGCGCTGCAGGTGGCGCTGGTGATGGACGCGGCCGGCAAGGACGACGTGCTGATCGAGACCGTCGGCGTCGGCCAGGCGGAGATCGACATCGTCGACCACGCCGACACGATCGTGCTGGCGCTGATGCCGGGCTCGGGCGACTCGATCCAGGCGCTGAAGGCGGGGGTGATGGAGATCCCCGACGTGATCGTCGTCAACAAGGCCGACCACCCGATGACCGACACGATGGTCCGCGAGGTGCGCGGCGTGCTCGCCCTCTCCCAGGACCCCGAGGGCTGGAAGGTGCCGATCCTGCGGACCGAGGCTGCGCGCGGCGAGGGGATCGAGGAGCTGGCGGCGAAGATCGAGGAGCACCGGGCGTTCATCGAGGCCGCGGGGACGCTGGCCGAGCGCCGCGCCCGCAACCTCCGCAGCGAGGTGCTCGGGATCGCCACCTCGCGGATGCGGCGCAAGCTGGAAGCCGAGGTCGAGGCCGACCCGGCGACGGCCGAGCTGCTCGACCGCGTGGTGCGGCGCGAGCTCGACCCGGCCAGCGCCGCCGGCGAGCTGCTCGAGAGGCACCTCGATGAGTGAGCGCGAGCACGCGGCGCCGCCCTCGGCGCAGGAGACCGCCGGCTGGATCGGCGCCAGCCTGACCGAGGTCGGCGGCGACCGGGTCGGCTCGGTCGACGGCTTCTACGTCGACAGCGAGAGCGGCGAGCCGGTCTGGCTGATCGCGCGGCTGGGGCGCCGCCGCGGCACCCGCGTCGTCGCGGTGCCGATCGCCGAATGCGCCGGCTTCCCGGCCGGGGTGTGGACGGCGCAGGGCGCCGACGCGCTGCGCCGGGCGCCGGTCGTCGACCCGGTCCGGCCGCTGCGGCGCGAGCACGAGCTGACGATCTGCGGCCACTTCGGGGTCGGCGCCCGGGTCGGCCGCGCCGCCGCCCTCGCCGGCCGCGCCGAGGGCGAGGTCACCGCGACCCCGCCGGTCGCCTGAGGCGTCCGCTGCGCGTTGAGGCCCCATAGGGGCCCCCCGAAGCTCGCAGCGCGCCCGTCCGCCGCCGTCATCTCCCCGTAAGCACCCTCTGCGAGGGTTTACCCGATGGCTCTGCTGATCCTCTTCGGCTTCGTCGCCGGGGCCGCGACCGCGGTCTCGCCCTGCGTCCTGCCGGTCCTCCCGATCGCCCTCTCGGCCGGCGCCACCGGCGGCCGCCGCCGCCCGCTCGGGATCGTCGCCGGCCTGGTCGTCTCCTTCACCTTCGCGATCGTCGCCCTGGTCTACGTGATCGACGCCCTCGGGCTGCCGGGCGGGCTGGTCCGCGACGTCGCGATCGGCGTGCTGCTGGCCTTCGGGGTCGTGCTCGTCGTGCCGCCGCTGGCCGTCCGCTTCGAGGCGGCGGCGAGCCGCCTCACCGCCCGCTTCGGCGGCGCCCGCCACGCCGACGCCGACGGCTTCTGGTCGGGAACGCTGCTGGGCGCCAGCCTCGGCATCCTCTACGCGCCCTGCGCCAGCGCCGTGCTCGCCGGGGTGATCGTCGTCACCGCCTCGCAGGACTTCAGCGCCGGCCGCCTCGCGGTGGCGCTCGCCTACGCGCTCGGCTCGGCCTCGGTCCTCTACCTGCTGATGCTCGGCGGCCGCCGCCTGATCCGGCCGCTGGCCCGCCGCGCCGGCGTCCTGCAGGTCGCGACCGGGGCGGTGATGATCGTCGTCGGGCTGGCGATGCTCGGCGACTACGACCTCCGTTTCCAGCGCGAGGTCGTCGCCGACCTGCCCTCCTTCCTCGTCAACCCGGCGGAAGGAATCGAGAGCGCCGGCCCGGCGCGCTCGGCGCTGGCCTCGATCAGCGGCGTCTCCTCGCACGGCCTCGGCACCCGCGCCGCCGAGGGCTCCGCGGCAGCGGAAGAGACCCCCCGGACGCCGCCGTCGCGGCTGGCCGCCGAGAAGTCGAAGCTGCCCGACTACGGCAAGGCGCCCGAATTCGCCGAAACCGAGCGCTGGTTCAACACCCCCGGCGGCAGGCCGCTGAGCCTGCGCCAGCTGCGCGGCAAGGTCGTCCTCGTCGACTTCTGGACCTACAGCTGCGTCAACTGCATCCGCACCCTGCCCTACCTCAACGCCTGGTACCGGCGCTACCACCGCGACGGCTTCGTGATCGTCGGCGTCCACACCCCCGAGTTCCCGTTCGAGCGCGAAGCCGGCAACGTCGAAGCGGCGATCGAGCGCGAAGGGATCCACTACCCCGTCGTCCAGGACAACGAGGCGGGGACCTGGCGCGCCTACGGCAACCTCTACTGGCCCTCCGAGTACTTCCTCGACGCCAACGGCAACGTCCGCTTCGCGCATGCCGGCGAGGGGGAATACGGCGAGAAGGAAGCGGTGATCCGGCAGCTGCTCGAGGAAGCCGGCGACAGTCCCGGGCGGCGGCGCGCCGACGCGCACGGGATCGCGCCCTCGACCGCGACGACGACGCCGGAGACCTACCTCGGGCCCTACCGCGCCGAAGACAACGCCAACCACGACCCCGACCTCGGTCAGGGCCTCGCCGCGTACACCGCTCCCAGCGCCCTGGGCGAGAACGAGTGGGCGCTGGGCGGGCGCTGGGAGGTCGCCTCGGAGTCGGCCACCGCCCGCCGCGGCGCCTCGCTGCGGCTCGACTTCAACGCCCGCCGCGTCTATCTGGTGCTCGGCTCTCCCGCCGGGCCGCGCGAGATGAGGGTCTTCCTCGACGGCAGGCCGATCTCGCCCGCCGAGGCGGGCGAAGACGTGAGGGGCGGAGTCGTGACCGTCGGCGCCCACCGCCTCTACAACCTGGTCGAGCTGCCCGCGGTCCAGCACCATCTGCTCGAACTGCGCCCGCAAGCGGGGATCATGGGTTATGCCTTCACCTTCGGATAGCGGCGGCGGCCGGGTCCTCGTCGTCGACGACGAGGCGACGATCGTCGAGATCGTCGGCCGCTACCTGGCGCGGGCCGGGTACGAGGCGGCCGGCGCCGCCGACGGCTTCGAGGCGCTCGAGCTGGCGGCCGCCGAGCGCCCGGACCTGGTGGTGCTCGACCTGATGCTGCCGGGGATCGACGGGATCGAGGTGATGCGGCGGCTGCGCGAGCTGCCCGGAGCGCCGCTGGCGGTGATCTTGCTGACCGCGCGCGGCGAGGAGTCCGACCGCCTCGTCGGCCTGCGGCAGGGCGCCGACGACTACGTCGTCAAGCCGTTCTCGCCGGCCGAACTGGTCGCCCGGGTGGGCGCTGTGCTGCGCCGCACGCGGCCGCCCGAGCCCGACGCCGAGGAGCCGCCGATCGAGGTCGGGCCACTGCGGATCGAGCCCGCCAGCCGGCGCGTCTCCCTCGACGGCGAGGAGGTCCAGCTGACGATGCGCGAGTTCGACCTGCTCGCCTTCCTCGCCGCCCATCCCGGCCGCGTCTACTCGCGCGACCAGCTGATGGAGTCGGTCTGGGGCGAGCCCTACTTCGAGGACACCAGCACCGTCACCGTCCACATCCGCCGTTTGCGCGCCAAGCTCGCCGACGACCCCTCCGAGCCGCGGTTCATCGAGACGGTCTGGGGCGTCGGCTACAGGTTGCGGCCGTGAAGAGCGCGGCGCCGATCGCCCTCGCCGCCTTTTTGGCGGGCGCCGCCGCGGTCGCGGTGCCGGGCCACATGGGGTTCGAGCAGGTCCTGCTGGCGTTCGTCGCCGTCGCCGGCGCGGTGGTCGCGACCGCCCTGGTGGTGCGGCTGGCGATGCAGGAGCGCTCCCAGCGCGAGATCGAGGAGGCGCGGCGCGGCCTCGTCGCGGCGGCTTCGCACGATCTGCGGACGCCGCTCGCCTCGCTGCGGCTGCTGGTCGACGCGATCGAGGACGGGGTCGCGACCGGGGAGGATCGCGACCGTTACCTGGCCGAGATTCGCACCCACGTCGCCGTTCTCAGCGACCTGATCGACGACCTCTTCGAGCTCTCGCGGATCGAGGCCGGCGACATCTCCTGGTCCCTGCGTCAGGTCGAGCTCGGCGAGCTGATCGGCGAGACGGTGGCGGCGATGCGGGTGCCCGCCGAGGAGCGGGGGGTGCGGCTCGCCGCCGAGCTGCCGTCCCCCGGCGTCGCCGCCGAGGCCGACGCCGAAAAGGTCCAGCGCGTCCTCTTCAACCTGATCCAGAACGCGATCCGCCACACCCCCGCCGACGGCAGCGTCACCGTCCGCGCGCGGCCGCACGGCGGCGAGGTCGAGGTCGAGGTGGCCGACGACGGCGAGGGCATCCCGCCCGGCGCCGGCGAGCGGGTCTTCGACGCCTTCTACCGTGGCGACGCCTCGCGCGGCGAGGGCGGTGCCGGCCTCGGCCTGGCGATCTCGAGAGCGATCATCGAGGCGCATGGGGGGCGGATCTGGCTGGAAGATGGGATGCCGGGGACGACGGTCAGGTTTACGTTGCCGGCGGCGTGAGGGGATTCGGGGCGGGTTCTCGGGACGCCTCGATGAGGACTCGAGGGCGACCCCCTATCCCCGCCTACGGAAGCAAGGTCCGGAGTCCCGAGGCCCCGCTTGCCTTGGAGCTTCTTCTCCTTGAGAGGTATGCGGCGATTCGATACGAGCCCCGAGTCCTCGGCCCCAGCGAGGCCCCCCGACTCGTTGAGGTTGCCTTTTGCGTCGAATAGCGACGCAAAAGGCAACCTCAACGAGTCGGGCCCTGGCGATCCCCCCGCGGCCCCGGTCTACAACTGCAAACTCTTGACCTCCAACATCTCCTCCAACCCGAACCTCCCGTTCTCCCGCCCGTGCCCCGACTGGCCGAAGCCGCCGAACGGCGCCAGCGGGTTGAAGGCGCCGCCGTTGATCTCGATCTGGCCCGTGCGCAGGCGCCTGGCAACTCCGATCGCGCGGTCGCGGTCGGCCGACCAGACACCGCCGGCGAGGCCGTAGGCGGTGCTGTTGGCGATCCGCACCGCGTCCTCCTCGCCCTCGTAGGGCTGGATCGCGAGGACCGGGCCGAAGATCTCCTCCTGGGCGATGGTCATCTCCGGCTCGACCTCGGAGAAGACGGTGGGGCGGACGAAGTAGCCGCGCTCGAGTCCCTCCGGCGCCTCGGCGCCGCCGGTCAGCAGCCGCGCGCCCTCCTCGATCCCCTTCGCGATGTAGCCGCGCACCCGCTCGCGCTGCGTGTCCGAGACCAGCGGCCCCAGCCGGCTCGCCTCGTCGAACGGATCGCCGGGGGTGAAGGCCTCGGCGCTCGCCCTGGCGATCTCTTCGGCCTCGGCGAGGCGCTGGCGCGGCACCAGCATCCGGGTCAGGGCGCTGCAGGTCTGGCCCGAGTTGAGGAAGCACTTGGCGACGCCGTCGGGGACGGCTTTGTCGAGCTCGGCGTCGTCGAGGATCACGTTCGGCGACTTGCCGCCGAGCTCCATCGCGACCGGCTTCACGGTCTCGGCGGCGAGCTCGGAGACCCGCCGCCCGGCCCGGGTCGAGCCGGTGAAGGAGACCATCTCGACGCCGGGGTGGGCGGCGATCGCCTCGCCGACCACCGGCCCGGTGCCGCTGACCAGGTTGAAGACGCCGGGCGGCAGCCCGGCCGCCTCGATCGCCTCGGCCAGCGCGAAGGCGTTGAGCGGCACCACCTCGCTCGGCTTCAGCACCACCGTGCAGCCGGCGCCGAGCGCGGCGGCGACCTTGGCGCCGATCTGGTTGAGCGGATAGTTCCAGGGGGTGATCGCGCCCACCACGCCGACCGGTTCGCGCAGCACCCGCGAGTTGCCGACCTCCTCCTCCCAGGCGATCTGCTCCATCAGCGCCGGCATCGCCGCGAAGTGATTGATCCCGAGCCCGACCTGGATCATCCGCGAGAGCTTCAGCGGCATCCCCAGCTCCTGGGCGATCATCGCCGCCAGCTCGTCGGCGCGCGCCTCGAGGTTGGCGGCGATCGCGCCGATCAGCCGCGCCCGCTCCTCGCGCGGGGTTCGCGACCAGCCCTCGAACGCCCCGCGCGCCGCCTCGACCGCGCGGTCGACCTCGACCGGCGTGCAGCCGGGCACCGTGGCGATCGCCTCCTCGGTGGTCGGGTTGACCACCGCGAGCGGATCGGCGCCGCTCGGTTCCACCCACTCGCCGCCGATGAAGACCTTCTCCCGCGCCTGCAGCTCCGCCGCCGTTGCCATCCCGAACCTCCGCCCGTTGCTCGATTTCAGTCCAGCAAAAGTAGCGCCTGGCCGCGGCCTCGCCGGCCGAAGAGCCGCCGCTGCGCCCTACTCCGCCTCGCCGGCGACCGGCAGGATGGCGCCGATCGCCGCCTCCCAGCCCGGACCGGGGACCTGGCGGGCGTCGCGGGCGTGAAGGACCTCGCCGCAGCGCTCGCAGATGCCGCGGTCGGAGACCTCGCCGCCGCACTCCTTGTGGACGATCAGCGCCGGCGGACCGTCGGGGCCCGAGGAGTAGCGGTCGCCCCAGTGCAGGAGGGCGATCAACGCCGGCCACAGGTCGAGCCCCTTCTCGGTCAGGAAGTACTCGTAGCGCGGTGGGCTTTCCTGGTAGGCGCGGCGCTCGAGGATGTCCTCGTCGATCAACCGCTGCAGCCGGGCGGAGAGGACGTTGCGGGCGACCCCGAGGCTGCGCTGCAGCTCGCCGAAGCGGCGATTGCCCTGCATCACGTCGCGGACGATCAGCAACGACCAGCGCTCGCCGATCACCTCCAGCGACTTGGCGATCGAGCAGAACTGGCCGGGATAGTCGGAACGCAGCACGAATGTGAATCTTTTCACACTTGGTTGCATCAAGCAACCGTCTTCGCTAGGGTCGGGCTCGCAATAGGTTGCTTGACGAAACCAACGCAACCGATGTCCGATCGGAGGCGATCGAGATGAGGCTCGTCCCAAGGCACAGAAGGCGCCAGCGCGCCGGCGGCTCGGCGCCGCGGATCGCGATCAGCCAGGCGGAGATCACCGCCGACCTCGCCTACCGCGGCGATGAGCGCCGGCTCGAAGCGGTCCATCCGGCCCCGGCGCGGGGCCGTCGATGAGCGCGGAGGGCGCCGGCGTCGTCGCCGATGACGCGACCGCGGCGGAGGTCGCCGAGGCCTTCGCCGCCCGCAGCCCCGAGGCATCCCGCAGCCGCACCCTGGTCTGGCAGGACCCGGTCGCGACCGCCGCCGCCGGGGCGACGATGAGCGGGATCGAGTACATGCGGGCGATCGTCGCCGGCGAGTTGCCGCCGCCGCCGATCGCGGTGACGATGAGCCTGCGGCCGATCGAGCTGGAGGAGGGCCGGGTCGTCTTCGAGGGCGAACCCGGCGAGGAGCACTACAACCCGATCGGCGTCGTCCACGGCGGCTACGCCGCCACCCTGCTCGACTCGGCCCTCGGCTGCGCCGTCCACACGACGCTGCCGGCCGGCGCCGGCTACACCTCGCTCGGGCTCGAGGCGAAGTACGTGCGGCCGATGACCCGCGACACCGGCCGCGTCCTCTGCGAGGCGAAGGTGATCTACCGCGGCCGCAAGCAGGCGACCGCCGAGGCCCGCCTCACCGCCGCCGCGAGCGGCAAGCTCCTCGCCCACGGCATCGCGACGCTGATGATCCTCGAGCCCGCCCCCGAGTGAGGTTGCCTTTCGGCCCGTATAGCGGGTCGTTCGGCAACCTCGGCGGGCACGGGTCAGCCGAGGTCGCGCGCCAGGGCGACCAGCAGGCGGACCCCGTAGCCGCTGGCGCCCTTGCCGGTGTAGGCGCGGCCGACGTCCCAGGCGGTGCCGGCGATGTCGATGTGCGCCCACGGCGTGCCGTCGACGAACTCCTCGAGGAAGGCGGCGGCGGTGATCGTCCCCGCCTCGCGCTTGGAGGCGAGGTTGGAGAGGTCGGCGACCTTCCCCTTCATCATCTCCTTGTACTCGGGGTGGAGCGGCAGCCGCCAGACCAGCTCGCCGGTCTCCTCGCCGGCGGCGCTGACCGCGGCGGCGAGCTCGTCGTCGTTGGAGACCACCGCGGCGTGGGTCGAGCCGAGGGCGATCAGCACCGCGCCGGTCAGGGTCGCCAGGTCGACCAGCCGCTCGGCGCCGAGCTCGACCGCGTAGGCGAGCGCGTCGGCGAGGATCAGCCGACCCTCGGCGTCGGTGTTGTTGACCTCGACGGTCTTGCCGTTGTACTGGGTGATCACGTCGCCCGGCTTGATCGCCGTCCCCGAGGGCATGTTCTCGGTCGCCGGCACGACCGCGACGAGGTCGACCGCGAGGCCGAGCTCGGCGATCGCCGCGACCGCCTCGAGCACCGCGGCGGCGCCCGACATGTCGTACTTCATCTCGTGCATCGCGGCGCCCGGCTTCAGCGAGATGCCGCCGGTGTCGAAGGTGACGCCCTTACCGACGAGGCCGAGGGTGGGGCCCGAGCCGCCGCCGGCGTAGCGGAGGACGATCAGCCGCGGCTCCTCGGCGCTGCCCTGGCTGACCGCGAGCAGGCCGCCCATCCGCTTCTCGCGGATCTGCTCGAGGCCGAGGACCTCGGCGCTGACCGAGTCGTAGGCGGCGGCGATCTCCCCGGCGCGCTCGCCGAGGTGGGCGGGAGTGGCGAAGTTGGCGGGCGCGCTCTGCAGGTTGCGGGCGCGGTTGGCGGCGGCGGCGACGACCTCGGCCGCGGCGGCCGCCCCGGCCGCCTCGGCGGGCCCGATCAGGGTCAGCGACTCGATCTCGGGTGCCGGCTCGTCGGGGTCGGTGGCGCGGAAGCGGTCGTAGCGGTAGGAGCCGAGCACGGTGCCGGTGACGATCGCCTCGGCGGCGGCCGCGGGCTCGATCCCCGCGGGCAGCACCCAGGCAAGCGAGCTCGCCCGCAGCGCCCCCGCCTCCTTGGCGACCAGCGCCGCGGCGACGCGCAGGCGCTCGGCGTCGAGCTCCTCGCTCCTGCCGAGACCGGCGACGACGACGCGGGCCTCGCCGGCGAAGACGGGGGAGAGCCGCTTGTAGGTCGCCGTGGCGGCCGCGGCGCCCGCCGCCCCGGCGAGCTCCGCCGGCAGCGAGCCGTCCTCCGCCAGCCCAACCGCGAGCAGGTCGGCGTCGACCTCGCCCAGCTCGATCTGCGTTACCTCGATCCGCATCGGCGGGCAGTCTATGCGGCGCCCGGTATCGTCACGCCGAGCGAGAACCAGGCAAGGAAAGGGAACCGATGTCCAGCTCAGTGATCCTAGGAACCGCGCGCACTCCGGTCGGCAAGATGGGCGGAGCGCTCGCCCCGCTCGACGCCACCGAGCTCGGCGGCATCGCGATCGAGGCCGCGCTGGAGCGCTCGACCGTCGACGCCGAGCAGGTCGAGCAGGTCGTCTTCGGCCAGGTCCTGCAGGCGGGCCAGGGCCAGATTCCCTCGCGCCAGGCCCAGATCAAGGGCGGCATCCCGAAAGAGGTCCCCTCGGAGACGATCAACAAGGTCTGCGCCTCGGGCATGCGGACGCTCGGCCTCGCCGATCAGGCGATCCGCGCCGGCGACCTCGAGATCGCCGTCACCGGCGGCATGGAGTCGATGAGCCAGGCGCCCTACCTGCTGCCGGGCGCTCGCTTCGGCTTCCGGATGGGCGACGTCCAGGCGCTCGACGCGATGACCCACGACGGCCTCACCAACCCCTTCACCGGCAAGCAGATGATCAACGAGGCCTCCGAGGTCTCCAACGAGCTCGAGATCACCCGCGCCGACATGGACAAATTCGCCGTCCGCTCGCAGCAGCTCGCCGGCGAGGCGACCGAAGCCGGACGGACCGCCGAGGAGATCGTCCCGGTCACGGTCAAGTCGCGGAAGTCGGAAACGACGGTCGAGGTGGACGAGGCGCCGCGTCCCGAAACCACGCTCGAGGCGCTCTCGAACCTGAAGGCGGTCGGCGGCGAGGGCGCGACCCACACCGCCGGCAACGCGCCCGGCGTCAACGACGGCGCCGGCGCGATCGTCGTCGCCTCCGAGGAGTGGGCGCAGAGGGAAGGCAAGACGCCGCTCGCCAGGGTCCTCTCCTACGCGACCGTCGCCGACGACTTCGCCTTCCTCGCCCGCACCCCCGGAAACGCCGCCCTGAAGGCGCTCGAGAAGATCGGCAAGACGCCGCAGGACGTCGATCTCTGGGAGATCAACGAGGCCTTCGCCTCGGTCGTGATCGGCTCGATGCGGATCCTCGGCATCGACGAGGAGAACGTCAACGTCAACGGCGGCGCGATCGCCTTCGGCCACCCGATCGGCGCCTCCGGCGCCCGCATCGTCGGCAGCTTGGTTCACGAGCTCGGCCGCAGGGGTGGCGGCCTCGGCGTCGCCGCGATCTGCTCCGGCGGGGGGCAGGGCGACGCGATCGTCATCGAAGTGTGACGACGCAGCCCGCGAAAACCGAGCATGGCGCGGACGCAGGGAGGTCGGCGCCGGGAGCGCACTAGAAGTGCGTGACCAAGCCGACCGACCGAGGACAAAGCCGGGCGAAGGCTTGCAGCGGGTCGCTGGGGCCTTCTTCGACTTAGACAAGACCCTGATGGCGGGGTCGAGCGGTATGCAGTTCGCTCGCGTCGCCACCCGCCAGGGGATCGTCGGGCGGCGGCAGCTGGCCCGCTGGGGGGTCGAGCACCTGCGCTACCGGCTGCGCGGCACCACCGACGAGCGCACGACCGAGGTGCTGCGGGTCGCCCGCGAGCTGATCACCGGCGTGCCGGCGGTCAGGATCGCGCGGATGGGGCCCGAGGTGATGGCCGACATCCTGCCCCGGGTCTATCCGCAGATGCTGGCCGAGGTCCACGCCCACCAGGACGCCGGCCGGCCGACCTTCATCGTCAGCGCCGCCGGCAACGAAGTCGTCGAGTCGCTGGCGCAGGTGCTGGGGATGGAGGGCGGCATCGGCACCAGCTACGAGATCGACGCCGAGGGCAACTTCACCGGCCGCTTCGAGGGCCCCTTCGTCTACGGGCCCGGCAAGGTCGAGGCGATGGAGAGCTTCGCCGCCGCGCACGGGATCGACCTCGCCGCCTCCTACGCCTACTCCGACTCGCTCTCCGACCTGCCGATGCTGCGCGCTGTCGGCCACCCGGTCGCGGTCAACCCCGACCCGCCGCTGGCGGCGATCGCCAAGGAGGAGGGCTGGCAGGTGCTGCGCTTCGAACGGCTCGGCCGGCGGTTGATCGCGCTGGCGGTGACGCTGACGGCGACGGTCCTCGCCCTCGGCGGCTCGCGCCTCGCGGCCCGGCGGCGGCCGGCGAGCGGCCGCGGCTTCGCCGGGCGCCGCGGGTGAACACGCGGGCCTGGGTCGCCTTCGCGGTCCTCGCCGCCGTCTGGGGGACGCCCTACCTGCTGATCAAAGTCGCGGTCGACGGCGGGATGCCGCCGCTGGTCCTCGCCTGGGTCCGCCTGCTGCTGGCGATGGCGCTGCTGGCGGCGATCGCCTGGCGGGCCGGCAGCCTGGCGCCGCTGCGACCGCGGCTGCGCTGGATCGCCCTCTACGCCCTCTTCGAGCTGGTGATCCCGTTCCCGATGCTGGGCTTCGGCGAGGAGCGGATCGACTCCTCGGTGGCGGCGATCCTGATCGCCACCGCGCCGCTGATCGTCGCCGTCCTGGCGCTGCGCTTCGAACCGTCCGAGCGGGTCCGGGGCCGCCGCCTCGCGGGCCTGCTGATCGGGCTGATCGGGGTCGCCGCGCTGGTCGGCGTCCACCTCAGCGGCGGCGAGGAGGAGCTGCTCGGAGTCGGTGCCGTCTTCGTCGCCGCCACCGGCTACGCGATCGGGCCGATGATCCTGCGCCGCCACTTCGCCGACCTCGACCCGATCGCCTCGATGGCCGCCGCGATGGCGTTCGGCGCCCTGGCGCTGACCCCGTTCGCCGCCGCCGCGCTCCCCGGCGCCTCGCCGAGCGGCGGCGCGATCGCCTCGGTCCTCGCCCTCGCCGTTTTCTGCACGGCGCTCAGCATGGTCGCGATGGCGATCCTGGTCCGCGAAGCCGGCGCCGGCCGCGCCCTGCTCGTCACCTACGTCAACCCGGTGATCGCGGTCGCGCTCGGGGTGATCTTCCTCAGCGAGGAACCGGGCGCCGGGGCTCTCGCCGGACTCGCCGCGATCCTCGCTGGCTCCTGGCTCGCCAGTCGCGGCGAGCCGCCGGCGGAGATCGAGCCCGACGCGGTGGTGAGCCGCGAGCAGGTGCCCGACCCCGGATAGGCGACCGCCTCGACCTGCTGCCAGGGCGGTCGCCGGTTTCGTTCAGCTTGCCTGCGGCTGCGGCGGAGCGCCGCGGGGACGCAGGAACTTGATCGCGGTGTCGGGGTTGCGGACGGCCCCGGCGGCGACGAGGACGCCGAACCCGATCCCGGTCAGCAGCAGGGCGATGCCGACGACGATCCCGAACAGCGAGAGCTGGTCGGCCATGTAGCTGGCGTTGAGCGCCGTCGAGAGCGCCGTCGAGGTCACCCAGGTTTGGCGAGAGCCGTTTTCCGCCGGCTGCCCGGTGCTGGCGTCGACGACGGCGAACTTTTCGTTTTCGGTGCCGCCCCCCGGCGCCAGTTCAGACTCGGGAGCACCGGGCACGGCTTCGTAGCGGCCCATCTGCGAGTAGGTATAGCCGCCGGTCGCCAGCAGCGAGTGGACCCGCATGTACTCGGCGAAGCAGCGGGCGTTGTCGCCGCTTTCGATCGACTTTTCGGCGACCGTGCAGCTCGGTAGGTCGGTGATCTTGCCGCCCAGTCCGGCGCCGGCCACCTCTTCCCTGATCGCCGTCGGGCTCATGTCCGGAGTGCCGACGATCTGTTCCTGGGTGAGGCTGTTTTCGACGGTCGATTTGCCGTTCGCGCCGAGCACTATCGCGGCGACGCCGAAGGCCACCAGCACCACCGCCGCCAGCGCACCGCCGATTTCGAGTCCCTTTCGCATCCTGTCCTCCCAAAGGTCGTGCGGGGACCGCCCCTTGCGATCCGCTGCCCACACGTTTCCAGCGAAACGGCCTGCCGCCCTCCGGGAACCGGCACAATTCGCGGCTCGGTAATGCCGCAGCGGCGGGCGCACGTCGCGATGCGCACGAGAGCGACTAGATTCCTCTCTGATGGAGGCTGCCACCGCCCGCAAGATCCGCGTCGTCGTCGCCAAGCCCGGCCTCGACGGGCACGACCGCGGCGCCAAGATCATCGCCCGCGCCCTGCGCGACGCCGGGATGGAGGTGATCTACACCGGCCTGCACCAGACCCCCGAGCAGATCGCCGAGACGGTGATCCAGGAGGACGCCGACGCGGTCGGGCTCTCGATCCTCTCCGGCGCCCACATGACGCTGGTCCCGCGGGTCGTCGCGCTGCTCGAGGAGCAGGGAGTCGACGACGTGCTGGTCACGGTCGGCGGCACGATTCCGGCCGACGACATTCCGGAGCTGAAGAAGCTCGGGGTCGCCGCGGTATTTACGCCGGGAGCGGGTACCGACGAGATCGTCGAGTTCGTCCGCAAGGGCGCCAGCGAGCGCCACGAGCGCGGCGAATAGCTTTCGTTACACATATCTGTGCATAGGTCCGGAGCAGCGGGTATAGTCCTGATTGACTCGTCAGTCAACATCGCTTACCCGATAACATGCGCGGCCGCCACGGCCGCGAAGCGCGCAAACCGCGGCCTGCCCCAAGCTCTGTGAATCGTTTCCCCAAGGAGGCTTTCAGTTGAAGATCTGCGTCCTGGTCAAGGAGGTACCGGATGCCGCAGTGCAGAAGCGCATCGACCCCAGCACGATGCGCCTCGACCGCAGCGGCGAGAAAAACCTCAACCCCTTCGACACGCACGCGCTCGAGGCGGCGATGCAGATCAAGGAGGGTGGGGCGATCCCCGTGGAGGAGGTCGTCGCGGTGACGATGGGCCCGGATTCCGCGGTCCGCGCGCTGCACAAGGCGGTCGCGCTCGGCGCCGACCGCTCGGTCCACCTCTCCGACGACGCGCTCGCCGGTTCCGACGTCTGCGCCACCGGCTACGCGCTGGCGAAAGTGCTCGAGTCCGAGAGCCCCGACCTGGTCCTGCTCGGCCAGCAGTCGGATGACGGCGAGTGCTACACGATCGGCGCCGTCGTCGCCGACCACCTGCAGATGCCCTCGCTGACCCAGGTGATCCAGATCGACGTCAGCGACGGCAAGCTGCGCTGCGAGCGCCAGGCCGAGTACGGCTACGACACCGTCGAGATCGAGCTGCCGGCGGTGATCAGCGTCGGCGACGCGATCAACGAGCCGCGCTACCCGAGCCTGAAAGCGATCATGGGGGCGAAAAAGAAACCGCTCGACGCCAAGGCCACCGGCGACGTCGGGATCGAGGCCGAGAGGGTCGGCGAAGCCGGGTCGGGGACGAAGGTCCTGGCGCTGAACCCGCCGCCCGCCAAGGAAGCGGGCGAGATCATCGAGGACGAGGACACCAACGAGACGGTCGAAAAGATCGTCGCTTGGCTGGACGAGAGGAAATTGATCTAGATGTCGGGCATCCTGGTTTACGCCCTCCACGACGACGAGGGCAACTTCAACAAAAACAGCCTCGGGGCGATCTCCGAGGCGGCGAAGCTGGCTGGCGAGATCGGCGGCGAGGCCGCCGCGCTGGTCGTCGGCGAGGTCGCCGACGACGCCGCCGCCAGCCTCGGCAACTGGGGCGCGGCCAAGGTCTACCGGGCCAAAGGCGTGCCCGAGGGCCTGGCACAGCCGATCGTCGACGCGATGGCGAAGGTGATCTCCGACAACGGGATCTCCTACGCCCTGTTCGGCGGCGGCCTGCTCGGCTTCGAGATCGGCGCCGGCCTCACCGCGCGCCTTGGCGCCGGGGTGACGATGGAGGTCACCGCGGTCAAGGTCGACGGCGGCAAGCTGGTCGCCGAGCGGCCGATCCTGCAGGACTCCGAGATCGCCGACGTCGGCTACGTCTCCGAGCCCGGCATCATCATCGGCCGCCTCAACGCCTTCGACGCCAACGAGTCGGGCGGCACGGCGGCGGTCGAGGACGTCGAGGTCGAGCTCTCGCCCTGGTCGACCAAGGCGACGATGGTCCAGCGCGGCGAGCAGCGCGGCGCCGACGTCAACATCGAGGACGCCGACATCCTCGTCGGCGGCGGCCGCGGCCTCGGCGCCAAAGAGGGCTTCGAGCTGGCCGAGGAACTTGCCGGGGCGATGGGCGGGGCGGTCGCCGCGACCCGTGCCGTGGTCGACGCCGGCTGGTACCCCTACGCGGCCCAGATCGGCCAGACCGGGAAGACGGTGGCGCCGAAGCTGTACCTCGCCGCCGGTATCTCCGGGGCGATCCAGCACAAGGTCGGGATGCAGAACTCGGAGAACATCCTGGCGATCAACAAGGACCCGAACGCGCCGATCTTCGAGTTCTCCGACCTCGGCGTGGTCGGCGACCTGCACAAGATCGTCCCGAAGCTGACCGAGGCGATCAAGCAGAAGAAAGGCGGCTGAGCTCCGGCTCAGTCGTCTCACGGCCAGAGAAACCGTCGAGGAGGCGTCCCAGATGGCAGTTGCACCGAGCGAGTTCCCGCCGCCGTTCAACTCGGCTGACGTGATCACCGCGCCGAGCGATCCGGTCGACGAGCGGATCGAGGTCGGCGTCGCGATCGTCGGCGGCGGTCCCGCCGGCCTCGCCTGCGCCAACAAGCTGATGCAGCTGCTCGAGGACGAGCCGGAGCTGACCGAGAAGCTCGGCGAAGTGCCGGTCGCGGTGATCGAGAAGGGCAAAGTCGCCGGCGCCCACCTCCTCTCCGGCGCGAACATGAAGCCCTCGGCGATGGAAGAGCTGTTCCCCGACCTGCCGAAGGAGGAGTGGCCGGTCTACGGCGAGGTGAAGAAGGACGCCGTCTACCTGCTCACGAAGAGCAGAGCGTTCCCGCTGAAGCCGCCTCCGCCCAACTTCCGCAACCACGGGAACTACGTCACCTCCGTCGCCAAACTGGGGCGCTTCCTCGCCGACAAAGCCGAAGAAGCCGGCGTCTACATACTCGCCGAGACCGCCGCTACCCAGCTTCTGGTCGAGGACAGGGTGGTCCGCGGTGTGCGGTCCGGCGACCGCGGCCGCGGCAAGGAGGGCGAAGAGCTGGCCAACTTCGAGCCCGGCTCCGACGTGGTGGCGAAGGCGACCGTGCTCGCCGAGGGCACCGTCGGCCACCTCACCTACGCCGCTTACGACTACTTCGACATGCACGGCCCCGACCCGATGCGCTGGGAGCTCGGGGTGAAAGAGGTGTGGGGGGTCGAGAAGCCACTCGACCGCGTAATCCACACGATGGGCTGGCCGCTCCGCAAGGGTGCCAAATACAACGAGTTCGGCGGCAGCTTCATCTACCCGATGGGTGAGGACAAGATTTGCATCGGCCTGGTCGCCGGTCTCGACTACACCGATGCCACCTTCAGCGTCCACGACGCACTGCAGATGATGAAGGGGCACCCCTTCATCAAGGATTTGATCGAGGGGGGGAAGCGGGTCGCCTGGGGCGCCAAGACGATCCCCTCCGGCGGCTACTACGCGATGCCGAAGCGCCTCGCCGTGCCGGGGATGGTCGTCGCCGGCGACGCCGCGAGCATGGTCAACATTCCCACCCTCAAGGGCGTCCACTACGCGATGCACGCTGGCATCTACGCTGCCGAAACGATCATCGAGGCGCTGAAGAAGGACATCGAAAGCGTCAACTTCGAGTCCTACGATGAGAGGGTCCACAAGTCGATCATCGAGAAGGACCTCTACAAGTCGCGCAACGTCCGCCAGGCCTTCAGCAAGGGCTTCTTTGTCGGCGGCGCCGTGGCCAACGCCTGGGCGATGACCAAAGGCGTCCTGCCGCCCGGGCACTGGAAGGGCGAGGACGACGCCGATAACGAGATGGAAATCGGCACCGCCGCCGACAGCTACCCGAAAGCCGACAACGAGCTGACCTTCAACAAGCTCGACTCGGTCTTCCTCTCCGGCAACGCGACCCGCGACGATGCCCCCAACCACGTCCGCATCCAGACCCACGTCCCCCGCGAGGTCGCCCAGACGTGGGTATCGATGTGCCCGGCCCAGGTCTACGAGATCCCCGAGGACCAGCTGGCCGGCGACGCGACCGAGGTCGACGTCCACGTCACCGCCTCCAACTGCGTCCAGTGCGGCGCGATCACCGCCAAGGGCGGCCGGCTCACCTTGCCCGAGGGTGGGGACGGGCCGCTTTACCAGGAGACTTAGGGGGTTGCGAGGGCGAGCGCCGGGGGGCGCTCGCTGGGGGCCGCGTCTCTCGGGGAGCTTCCGGATCGCCCTCGGAGTTCGCGGCCGTGGCTTCCGTTCGGCGATTGCGGTTGGGTCACGGTCGGGGTGGAGAGTTGGGGCTATATGCGGGCCATGCGTGCGGTGCCGGGGTCTAGGCGGTTGATTCCACCGCCAGGCCCACCCGCACATCGCGACCGACCAGGGTGCACTTCTCCCCACCGCATGCGTTTGTCCCCGGATAGCGGGGACAAATGCAACGCGTGGGGAGAAGTGCAACGAGGACGGTTCCGCGGCCTCGCGGTCGGAATCTCGTTCGCGGGCTGGCTGCTACCCGAAGATCCGCCGCCGGACCAACGCTGAGCCGCCACTGCGCTCTTTAGGCTGCGGCGATGGTCGCCCTCGGGATCGCCTGCGCGGTCGGGGCCTCGCTGCTCTACAACCTCTCGATCGCCCTGCAGGCGCTCGAGGTGCGCGAGGTCTCGACCGATCACTCGCTGCGAGTTTCGCTGCTGGGCCGGTTGCTGCGCAACCGGCGCTGGCTGGGAGCGACGGTGCTGGGGTTCCTCGGCTGGCCGCTGGAGATCGTGGCGCTGCTGCTGGCGCCGCTGACCGTGGTGCAGCCGTGCCTGGCGAGCGGGCTGGTGCTGCTGCTCGTCCTCGGGGTGACGAAATTGGGGGAGACGCCTGGGCCGCGGGAGTATGGGGCGGTGGCGGCGATCGTGGCCGGGGTCGCGGGAATCGCCTGGGCGGCGCCCGACCGCACCACCGACCATGCCGGCACCGCGGCGATCGCGATCGCCCTGGCGCTGGTCGCGATCCCGATCCTGCTGCCGTACGCGCTGCGGGGCTGGGGGCGGTCGTCGGGCACGATCGCGGTGGTCAGCGCCGGCTTCGGCTACGCCTGGACGGCGATCGCCTCGAAGCTCTTCACCGACGAAGTCTCGGGCGCCGACGGCGTCGTCATCGTCGCCCTCGCCTGGCTCGCCTCGGCCGCCGCCTCCGAGGGGCTGGCCCTGCTCTCGGAGATGAGCGCCCTGCAGCGGCGCCCGGCGACCCGGGTGGCGCCGGCGATGTTCGCGGTCCAGGTCACGATCCCGGTGATCCTGGCGCCGCTGATCTTCGAAGAGCGCTGGTCGACGACGCCGCTCAACGGCGGCGCGCTGATCGCCTTCGTCCTCGTCGCCCTCGCCGGGGTGGTGCTGCTGGCCGGCTCGCGGGCGGTCGGCGCGGTGCTGGAGAGCGCACACTCCGAGGATTGAGCGCGGCGACTACTCACTAATGTCGCGCCGTTCGCTGTCGTTGAGGGTTCTGGTCCGGTTTCGCTGCTAGCCTTGCGCGCGCTTCGGCGGCCGCACGACCAGCCACAGCCTCCGCCGAGCGACCCCCAGTCATCACACCAAGGGAGCCACCGTAGGGTCTGCAGAGAAAACCCGGCCCGACGCGAGCAAGTTCGCGATCGGGTTCGATCACCGCGACCGCGCCAGGTTGTTCGAGCTCTGGACCGAGGTGCTCGACTCCGAGCAGTGGTCCGAGGGTGCCAAGCTCGCCGCCTTCGAGCAGCGCTGGTCGCAGTGGAACCTGCTGCCCAGCCTCGGCCTCTCGAGCTGGGCCGGCGGCGCCCTGGCGGCGCTCGAGTTCGCCGGCGTCAGGGGCGAGACCGTGCTCTGTCCCTCGAACACCTTCATGGCGACGCCGCTGGCGGCGATCGGCGCCGGCGCCGCGGTCGAGTTCGTCGATTGCAACCGCGAGGACCTCTGCATGTCCTTCGAGGACTTCGAGCGCAAGGCCGCCCAGCACAAGCCGCGGGCCGCGATCCTGGTCCACATCGGCGGCCACGTCGCCTTCGACGCCGAGAAGATCGCCGAATTCTGTGCCGCTGAAGGGATCTTCCTGCTCGAGGACTGCGCCCATGCCCACGGCGCCGACTGGAACGGCACCCGCCCCGGCGCCTTCGGCGACGCCGGCGTCTACTCGCTCTACGCGACCAAGACCGTCTCCAGCGGCGAGGGCGGCGTGCTCGTCTCCGGCAACCAGGAGCTGATCGAGTTCGCCGCCAAGTTCCGCAACTACGGCAAGTTCGAGCACCAGGTCGACGGCCTCAACTTCCGGATGAGCGAGTTCACCGCCGCCCTCGCGCTCGTCCAGGCGGAACGGATGGAGGAGATCGTCGCCTGGAAGAACGAGTACGCCCGCGAGCGCCTCGACCCCGTCCATCCTGGCCGGCTCGAGCTGCCGGCGGGGATGACCTCGGGCCTCTACAAGTACATCGTCTTCGAAGCTCTCGAGCAGAGCACGGGTCGGGTCTACGAGGAGCCCTGCCACCGCATCATGGGCCGGCACGATGATCTTCCCAATACCGACTGGGTCGCCAGCAACCATTCCTGCGTGCCGCTCTACTACCGACCCGAGAGCCGCGAGGCGGCCTTGGCCAAAGAGGAGGACGCAGCGTGAGGGTTCTGGTCACCGGGGGCGGAGGCTTCATCGGATCCCACGTCGTCGATCGACTGCAGGAGAAGGGGATGACGCCGCGCATCTTCGACCTCAGCGCCTCGCCCTACCACTCGCCGCTCGAAGTCGAGACCTTCACCGGCAGCATCACCGACCCTGCCAACCTCGACCTGGCGATGCGCGACTGCGACGCGGTTATCCACCTCGCCGCGGTCGCCGACGTCTCCCACGTCCTCGCCGACCCGGTGCTGGCCGAGGAGGTCAATACCCGCGGCACCCTGAACGTGCTCGAGGCCGCCTGCCGGGCCAAGGTCGGCCGCGTCGTCTACGGCTCGACCACCTGGGTCTACAGCGACTGCCCCGAGCAGGAGGTCGACGAGGAAACCGCGATCCCGGCGCCGCGCCACCTCTACACCGCGACCAAGCTCGCCGGCGAGACCTACTGCTCGGGCTACGCCGAGCTCTACGACCTCTCCTCGACGGTGCTGCGCTTCGGCATTCCGTACGGGCCGCGCGCCCGCGCCGCCGGCGTCGTCGCCAAATTCACCGACCTCTCCTTCGAAGGCAAGGCGCTGACGATCGCCGGCGACGGCAGCACCACCCGCAGCTTCATCTACGTCGAGGACCTCGCCGACGGGATCGTCGCCTCGCTTGCTCCGCAGGCGGCCGGCCGCACCTACAACCTCTCCGGCGACGAGGTCGTGACGATCCTCGAAATCGCCGAGCGGGTGCAGGAAAACGTCGATACCTGCGAGATCACCCACACGCCGCCGCGCCCGGGCGACTTCCCCGGCAAGTCGATCTCCAACCAGCGGGCGCTCGACGAGCTCGGCTGGAAGGCCGAAACGAGCTTCAAGGAAGGCGTCCGCAAGTACGTCGAATGGGTGCGTTGCACGACCCGGCCGCCGGACCCGGTGCCGGGCACCCGGCCCTCGCTGAACGGCAACGAAGCGGCCGCCGGGGCGCTGCTCGCCGGCGCCGCCCGCTTCGAGGAGCGCGAGCCGCGGGTGCTGATCCTCACCGCCGACATCGGCGAGGGCCACGACCTGCCAGCGCGGATGATCAAGGCCGAGCTCGAGGCCGAAGCGCCCGACGCCCAGGTCGAGATCGCCAACGGCCTCGAGGCGATGGGACGCCTGCACTCGGCGGTAATCCGCGGCGGCTCGCACATCGTCTTCCGCTGGGCCCACTGGATGTTCGACTTCCAGTACTGGCTGGTGGCGAAGTTCGCGCCGACCCGCTGGCTCGCCCACCACCTGATGTACATGTTCGGCGCCCGCGGGCTGCTGCAGCTGATCGCCCGCCACGAACCCGACGTGATCGTCTCCACCTACCCGGGGGTCACCGCGGTGCTGGGGATGCTGCGCGAGAACCGGCGCCTGCCGATCCCGGTGCAGTCGGCGATCACCGACCTCGCCGGGCTGCGCTACTGGGTCCACCCGGGCGTCGACCTGCACTTCGTCACCCACCCCGAGTCGATCGAGGAAGTCGAGCGGCTGGCCGGGCCCGGCAGCGTCGAGTGGATGCGGCCGCCGATCGCGCCCGAGTTCCTGATGCCGCGCACCCGCTCCGACGCCCGCGCCGCGCTCGACCTGCCGCCGCACGCCCGCGTCGTCCTCGTCTCCGGCGGCGGCTGGGGGATCGGCGACCTCGAGGGCGCGATCAGGACCGCGCTGTCGGACGGCGACACCCTCGTCGCCTGCCTCACCGGCCGCAACGAGGCCGCCCGCGAGCGGCTCGAGCAGCGCTTCGGCGCCAACGAGCAGGTGCGGGTGATCGGCTTCACCGACCAGATGAGCGACTGGATGGCGGCCGCCGACGCGATGGTCCACGCGACCGCCGGCCTGACCGTGCTCGAGGCCCACATCCGTGGCTGCCCGGTCGTCTCCTACGGCTTCAACGCCGGTCACCTGCGCGCCAACAACGCCGCCTTCGAGCGCTTCGGCCTGGCCGAGGTGGCGCGCTCCGAGCACGAGCTCGAGTCGGTGCTGCGCCACGTCACCCGCGAGCGGCGCTCGCCCGACTCCTCCTTCGCCTCGCTGCCGGCGATCTCCTCGCGGGTGCTGGCGGCGCGGCCGCGGGTCCGCCAGCAGCCGGTCTGGAAGCTGCGCGCCGGCCGCACCGCGACCGCCGCCGCGGCGGCGGTCGTCGCCGTCGTGATGTTCATCGCCGTCGCCCTCTGGCTCAACTGGGAAGCGCCCTACCAGAAGATCGCGAAGCCGATCGAGAGCCGCATCCACATCGGCAAAGACGAGGACCAGTCGCAGGGCGGGATCGAAGCGGTCCACACCGCGGCCCCGGCCGCCGGCAGGGAAAAGGCGGAAGCCGTCTCCTCGCCGTGAGCCCCGCGGTCACCGCCGGGTTGGCCGCCGGCGGGGCGCTGGCGGTCGCCGGGGCGCTCCACTCCGTCCCCTCGCTGGCGCCGGTGGTGCCGCCGCTGGGGCGGGCGCTCGGGGTGGTGCTGCGCGAAGAGGGGCTCGACGGGGTCGCGCTCACCTTCGACGACGGCCCGCATCCGCAGGGGACGCCGGCGGTGCTGGAGCTGCTGCGCGAGGCCGGCGCCGCGGCGACCTTCTTCCTCGTCGGCGAGCAGGTCGAGCGGCGCCCCTCGCTGGTCGCCGAGATCGTCGCCGCCGGCCACCGGGTCGAGCTCCACAGCCACCGTCACCGCACCCAGCTGCGGCAGACGGCGCGGGCGATCGGCGACGACGCCGACCGGGCGCGGAGCGCGATCGAGGAGGCGGGCGCTCAGGCGGTGGCCGACTTTCGGCCGCCGAACGGGGTCTTCAGCGCCTCAGGCCTGCGCACCGTGCGCCGCCGCGGCTGGCGGCCGGTTCTCTGGTCGCGGTGGGGAAGGGACTGGGACGCCGGCGCGACCGCGGACTCGATCGCGCAACGCTGCACCGGCGCCGTCCGAGCCGGCGACGTCGTCCTCCTCCACGACGCCGATTACTACAGCGCGCCGGATTCCTGGGTTCGCACCGTGGCCGCTCTGCCGGCGATCCTCGAAGCGCTCGAGAGCCGCGGGCTCTCGTCGAGGCTGCTGCGCCGCGGCGGGGCCGAGACCACCGTCCACTGATCGCAGCCGGCGAAGGCTTCGTCTAGGCGCTGCGCCATCGTGCTGCGAGGGCGCTCCTGGTCGAAGATCTCTTTGGCCATTGGCTCTCCGTCCTGAATCGGGGTCCGCCGTAAGGCGGTTTAACAAAGACTCCCTCTCCCATCGGACGAAATATCTGCACTTTGCGAAAAAGCGGGGAAATTGGGGTTTTTGGCGGCCTAGGCCGATTCCGCGAACTGCGAAATCTCGGCGGCCAGCTTGGCCGGCTGATCGAGCGGGACGAAGGTCCGCGAGCCCTCGATCGCGACGATCCGGGCGTTGCCCGCCTCGGCCGCGAGCCGCTCGGCGTAGCGGATCGGAAAGAAGCGGTCGCCCGGCGCCCAGGCGAGCAGGATCGGCAGCTGTGAGCCGCGCAGCGCCGCCGCCGCCGCCAGCGTGTGGCGCTTGTTCATCCCGACCGTGACCTTGCCGAGGTCGCGGCGGATCTCGGCGTCGCCGATCGCGCCCTCGCTCCAGGCGGCGGCGTAGGCGGCCGGCATCGACTTCGAGAACGGGGCGAAGGCGAACCGGGTGAGCGCCCCGATGCGGAAGGGCTGCAGCATCAGCCAGGTGCTGCCGGGCAGCTTGGCCAGCGGCGGCAGGGCCTTGAAGATCCCCGGGGGGAAGTTCTCGTGGGTGTCGCAGTTGGTGAGGACGAGGCGGCCGATGTGCGCGGGGCGGGTGGTGACGAGGATCTGCGAGATGGCGCCGCCGGAGTCGTTGCCGACCACGGTGACGTCGTCGAGGCCGAGCCGCTCGATCAGCTCGGCGACGATCGCCGCCATCCCGGTGGGGGAGAGGTCGGCGCCGGGCGACATCGGGATCCGGTGGGCGCCGAACGGGAGGTCGGGGGCGATGCAGCGGAAGCGGTCGGCGAGCGCGTCGACGACGCCGTCCCAGAGCCGGCCGTCGACGAGGAAGCCGTGGACGAAGACGATCGCCGACCCCTCGCCGGCTTCCCGGTAGCGGATCCGCCCCGCGCTGAGGTCGATCTCCTGTTTCGCGTGTTCGGTCGTCGTCGTGCTCATCAGATGCCTCCCGTCAAGATTTCCGCCGCCGCTGTCGCCAAGCCGGCCACCCGGGCCACCCGGGCCACCCGGGCCACCCCGGTCACCCCCGGACGCGAAGCGGAAGAGGTGGCCGGAATTGATGATTACTAACATACATACAGAATGAATGTAAACCCCGAAGAGCGGAAACGCCGCCGTTCGCAAGCGGAGCGCAGCGAGGCCACGCGGGGCGCGCTGATCACCGCCGGTCGCCGCCTCTTCGCCGAGCGCGGCTACGAGGCGGTCAGCGCCGAGCAGATCGTCCGCGCCGCCGGCGTCACCCGCGGCGCCCTGTACCACCACTTCGGCGGCAAGGCCGAGCTGCTCGACGCCGTCTACGACCAGCTCGAGCGCGAGGTGACCGAGCGGATCGCCCGCGTCGTCCTCGGCTCCGAGCTGGAGAGCCCGATGGAGGCGATGCGGGCGGGGATCGGCGCCTTCCTGGAGGAGTGCGCCCAGGCCGAGGTGCGCCAGATCGCCCTCACCGACGCCCCGGCGGTGCTCGGCTGGGAGCGCTGGCGCGAGATCGCCGCCGCCAATGGGCTGGGCCTGATCGAGGCGAGCCTCTCGGCGGCGATGGAAGCCGGCGAGCTGCGACCGCTGCCGGTCCGGCCGACCGCCCACCTGCTGCTCGGCGCCCTCGACGAGGCGGCGATGCTGGCTGCCCGCTCCGACAACCCGGCCGACCGCGCCGAAGCGGCCGCCGTCCTAGGAGCCCTGCTCGACGGACTCGCGATCCGACCGGGCTAGCTCGGCCAGCGAGCCGAGGTCGCGGTCGTCGCTGCGTCGCGGCCGGGTCGACTCCTTCTTCGCGTACATCCGCACGTCCGCGAGCTGCACGACTTCCGCCGGGTCTTCGGCTTCGAGCGGCACCCGGACCGAGCCACAGGAGGCATCGAGACGGTAGCCCGGACCCCTGGTGCTGAGCGCCGCGACCGCCGCCTCGGTCAGCGCCGCCAGCGCCGAGCCCTGGCCGCCGCTCAGCACCGCGAACTCGTCGCCGCCAATCCGGTAGGCGGCCGTCCGCTCATCGCAGACGGCCGCCCGCAGCTGGTCGCCGAGCCGGGTCAGCATCGCGTCGCCCGCCGGGTGGCCGAAGGTGTCGTTGTAGCGCTTGAAGCCGTTGAGGTCGAGCAGCAGCAGGGTCAGCGGTTCCTCCGCGGCGCGCCGGCAGCGGCTGGCCAGGTCGCGCTGGAAGCGCGGCTGGTTGCCGAGCCCGGTCAGGAAATCGGTCTGCGCGTCCTCCAGCAACCGCTCGTTCTCACGCACGCTGACCGCCAGGCGGGCGATGATCGCCAGCACCGTCGCCGCGGTGAGCGCCACCGTCAGCAGGTTGCCGGTGTTCCCGTACTGGATCGCGAAGAGGACGATCATCACCACGGCGAAGAAGCCGGGGACGATCAGTTTGCGCCAGCCCTCGACTCCGGCGTCGGCGCGAATTCGCCGCGCTGGCGCCTGCCAGCCGACCGCCCCGATGCAGACCGCGCCGAGCAGGTAGATCGGTTCGATCCACTCGCCGCCGGGCAGGGCGGCGCCGTTTTCGGCCAGGGTGTAGGCGACGTCGGCGGTGGCCAGCGCCGTCAGACCGAGCAGCAGCAGGCCCCAGGTGCGCCCGGGGCGCCAGCCGGTCAGCGCGATCACGCCGACGACGAGCGCCAGCATCAGGATGTCGCCGAGCGGATAGGCGAGGACCGTCGCCCGTTCGAGCAGCGAGCCGCTGGTGCGGTCGGCGACGAACTCGAAGATCGCGGCGGTGCCGAGCGCGGCGGTGCCGAGCGCGGCGATCAGGGCGTCGGTCCAGAGCCGCCAGTCGAGCGTGCTCCAGTGGGTGCGGACCAGCTGCAGGAGGCCGGCGGCAGCGAGCGGGTAGTAGGCGAGATAGGCGACGTCGGCCGCTGAGGGAACCGGCACGGCGGCGTCGCCCTGGAGGGCGACGGTCCAGTAGACCTCGCCCGCTCCCCAGGCGAGCAGCGCGGCCCCGATCAGCAGCCAGGCGGCGCGCTCGACGCGGTCGCTGTCGGCCTTCAGCAGGGCCGCCAGGCCGGCGGCGACGATCACCGCGTCATAGAGCGGCCCGTTGACGGCCCGGTCGAGCCCGGCGCCGCCGAGCAGCACCCAGTCGTGCAGTGCGACGAGCCCTGCGCCGCCGAAGAGGACGAGGGCGACGGCGGCGCTGAGAGCGCCTCGCAGCCCACCCTGGTGGCGTCGATTCGCAAGCTTCACACCTGTATATCGGCACCGGGCGAGCCCGACTTGCGCGGTTCTCTAGAATCGGTCGAGATGAAGGCAGGAATCCACCCCGAATACGCGCTTGCCAACGTGCACTGCTCGTGCGGCAACCAGTTCTACACGCGGTCGACCAAGAGCGACCTGCACGTCGAGCTCTGCTCCGAGTGCCACCCCTTCTACACGGGCAAGCAAAAGCTGGTCGACACCGGCGGCCGCGTCGAGCGGTTCCAACGTCGCCAGGCAAAACACCGGGCCCGCAAATAGACCGATGAGCCCGCCGGCCGGTTTGGCACGGGCGTCTCACCTTCCCTCCCACGAGGAGGCGAACGGCGGCGCGCCGAGCAACGGCACGGGCGGTGGCGACGGCAAGGACCCGGTGCTGATGCCCGGCGGCGGCCTGGTCGCCAAGCGCGACGCGCCCGTCGGCGGCCAGGCGGTGCTCGAGGGCGTGATGATGCGCGGCGTCTCGGTCTGGGCCGTCGCGGTCCGCACGCCCGAGGGCCAGATCGAAGTCGAGTCGGAATCGATCAAGCCCTGGGCGCAGCGTCACCGCGCCTGGCGACTGCCGGTGATCCGCGGCGTCGTCGCCCTCGCCGAGTCGATGAAGATCGGCTTCAAAGCCCTGGCGATCTCGGCCAACGCCCAACTCGAGGAGGACGAGGAGGGGGAGAAAGAAGAGATCGGCGGCTTCGTCTGGGGCCTGACGATCTTCCTCTCGCTGCTGCTCGCCGTCGGCCTCTTCTTCGTCGTCCCGGTTGGGATCACCAGCCTCTTCAAGGACAAGCTCGGCTCGCCGCTCCTCTTCTGGCTGGTCGAGGGGATCCTGCGGACCGCGATCTTCATCGGCTACATCGCCGCGATCTCGAGAATGCCCGACCTGCGGCGGGTCTTCGAGTACCACGGCGCCGAGCACAAGACGATCTCCTGCTACGAGGCCGAAGACGAGCTGACGCCGGCCCGCGCCAAGCTCTACTCGCGCCTGCACCCGCGCTGCGGCACCAGCTTCCTGCTGATCGTGATGGTGCTGGCGATCTTCGTCTTCGCCCCGATCGGGCTGCCGGCCTGGTACTGGCTGGTGCTCTCGCGGATCGTCGGCATCCCGGTAATCGCCGGCCTCTCCTACGAGGTGATCAAGTGGGCCGGCAAGAACCGCCGCAAGCGCTGGGTGCGGGCGGTGATGTGGCCGGGGCTGATGCTGCAGAACCTCACTACGCGCGAGCCGGATGAGGAACAGCTGGCGGTGGCGATTGCCTCACTGAATGCCGTTTTGGCTCGTGAGGATCCTGCTGAGGCGCGCAGGCAGCAGCAGATCGAGATCGTGGCTTAGGCGGCGACGGCGGGACTGGCTAGACGGAGCGGTGCGGGGGTGGGGCTCGGGGGACCCTCCTCACTCGACCTGTCGGCGTGTGAAGAATTCGGCTGTCGCCTTGGATGAGCGCCGGGCCTCAGTCGCAAAACGTTCGGAGGGTCCCCCGATCCCCACCACGGACCCGGTCTGGCCAGACAGCTCCCGTCCCTCGGAAGCTAAAAGCAAAACCTGGGGGTGGACCCCCTGTCTTGTTTAGAGCTTGCTCGGGACGGAGCGTGCCGTGTCCCTCCGAACGTTTTGCGGCTGAGGCCCGGCGCTCGTAAGAGGCGACAGCCGAATCCGATCCACGCCGACAGGCCGAGTGAGGAGGGACACGGCACGATCCGTCCCCCTCGCAGCCCTCTGCCTAGCGAGCCCCGTAACCAGGCGCCGACTACCCTTGCCTCCATGATCGATCAACTCGTCGAGCAGATCCGCGCGCGCTTCTCTGAGCTAGAGGCCGAGATGTCGGATCCTGCCGTGATCGGCGACCGCGAGCGCTATGCCGCGGTCGGGCGCGAGTACCGCGAGCTGCAGCCGGCGCGGGCGCTGGCCGACGAGTACTCGACCCTGCGCGACGACCTCGAAGGGGCGCGCGAGCTGCTCGCCGAGGGCGAGGACGAGGAGCTGCGCAAGGTGGTCGAGGAGGCGCCGGCGAGGCTCGAGCAGCTGGAAGAGGAGATCCGCCTGTCGATGGTCGAGCGCGACCCCAACGATGCCAAGAACGTGATCGTCGAGATCCGCGCCGGGACCGGCGGCGACGAGGCGGCGCTCTTCGCCGGCGACCTCTACAAGATGCTGACCCGTTACGCCGAGGAGCGCGGTTTCGCCAGCGAGGTGCTGTCGCAGTCGGCCTCGGAGGCCGGCGGCTTCAAGGAGGTGACCTTCGAAGTGCGGGGCGAGGGCGCCTACTCGATCTTCAAGTTCGAGGGCGGGACGCACCGCGTCCAGCGGGTGCCCGAGACCGAGTCGCAGGGCCGGATCCACACCTCGACCGCGACCGTTGCGGTCCTCCCCGAGGCGGAGGAAGTCGACGTGCAGGTAGACCCGAACGACCTGCAGATCGACGTCTACCGGTCGTCCGGGCCTGGGGGGCAAAGCGTGAATACGACCGATTCGGCGGTCCGGATCACTCACAAACCGAGCGGGATCGTGGTCTCGATGCAGGATGAGAAGTCGCAGCTGCAGAACCGCGAGCGGGCGATGCGGGTGCTGCGGGCGCGGCTGCTCGAGCGCGAGATCGCCGAGCAGCAGGCGAAGATCGCCTCCGAGCGCAAGGCCCAGGTCGGCAGCGGCGAGCGCTCGGAGAAGGTGCGGACCTACAACTTCCCCCAGGGCCGGGTCACCGACCACCGGATCAAGCTCACCTCGCACAACCTCGACGGGGTGCTCGGCGGCGACCTCGCCGAGTTCACCGACGCGCTCTCGGCCGAGGAGAAGCGGCAGAGGCTCGAAACCGCCGCCGTCGGCAGCTGAGCGTGGCGACGGCTACGGGGACGGTCCGCGAAGCGCTCGGCGCCGCGGCCGAGGCAATGGCGGCGGCCGGGATCGAAGACCCGCGCCTCGACGCCGAAGTGCTGCTCGCCGCCGCCAGCGGCCGCCAGCGGGCGGCACTTCTCGCCGATGGCTCGGCCGGGATCGAGCCGGCGGCGGCACGGCGCTTCGGGGAGCTGGTGCGGCGGCGGCTGCGGCGCGAGCCGGTCGCCTACATCGTCGGACGCCGGGGCTTCCGGCGGCTCGAGCTGGCGGTCGACCGGCGGGTGCTGGTGCCGCGGCCCGAGACCGAGCTGCTGGTCGAGGTGGCGCTCGAGCTGCGCCCGGCGCGGGCGCTGGACGTCGGCACCGGCTCCGGCGCGATCGCGCTGGCGCTCGCCGACGAGCTGCCCGCGGCCGAGGTGGTCGCGACCGACACCTCGCCGGGGGCGCTCGCGGTGGCGCGGGCGAACGCCGAGCGCCTCGGCCTCGCCGAGCGGGTCCGCTTCCTCCCCGGCACCCTGCCCGCGGGCGAGCGGGAGTTCGACCTCGTCCTCGCCAACCTCCCCTACGTCGCCGAGCGCGACTGGCCGACCCTCCAGCCCGAGGTGACCCAGTGGGAGCCCCGCGAGGCCCTTCTCGCTGGCCCCGACGGCCTCGACGCCTACCGCGCCTTCTTCGCCCCGGGTGGTTGTCTTTTCCTCGGGATGGCCAAAGGAAAGACAACCGCAGGCGGGGATTCCGAAGGAAAGACAACCACTGTCGCGGTGGAGGTCGGGGAGGGGCAGGCGGAGGCGGTGGGGGAGCTCGTTCGCGAGGCCGGCTGGAGCGAGGTCGAGACCCGGCGTGATCTCGTCGGGATCGAGCGGGTGGTGATCGGGCGGTGAGCGAGGTCGTCTCGATCGAGCGCGACGGCGAGGCCGCGGCGCGCTCGGCGTTGGAGCGGACGATCGCCGCCGGCGGCGTCGCCGTCTTCCCCTCCGACGGGGTCTACGGGCTCGCCTGCGACCCGCTCGACGCGGCGGCGATCAGCCGCATCCACGCGCTCAAGGGCCGCGACGACGGCAAATCCTCGGCGGTCATGTACTTCTCGCCACTCGCCTTCCGCGAGCTCGTCTCCGGCCTCGGTCCGCGCACCGCGGCGGCCGCCAGCGCCCTGCTGCCGGGGCCGGTCACCCTCGTCGTCGCCAATCCCGAGCACCGCTATCCGCTCGCCTGCCGCCAGGACCTCGACCGGCTCGGCGTGCGGCTGATCGCCGGTCCCCTGGCGGGGGCGATGTGCCCGGTCTTCCAGACCTCGGCCAACCTCAGCGGCGAGCCGGCGCCGCGCCTGCTCGCGGGCGTCCCGGAGCCGATCCGCGCCGGCGCCGAGTTGGTGATCGACGGCGGCGAGCTGCCCGGCATGCCGTCGACCGTCGTCGACGTCGCCGCGATCGAGTCCGGCGGCGAGTGGCGCGTCCTGCGCGAAGGCGCGATCTCCAGGGGCGACCTCCTCGCCGCCCTCGCCTCCGTCGGTCTCGCGTAGCTGTTCCTTGTCCGCACTATTCCGGGATAAAGAACAGCCCGGCCTCAGCAGCCGGGGTGACCGGGGTAGGGGAGGCGGACGAGGCGGCGGGAGCTGTTGTCCTCCTCGCTCGACTCGTAGAGCAGCTGCATCGGGTCGACGGTCATCGCGAAGGCGAAGCAGCCGCGCAGGCCGGTGACGTCGATCCACTGCTGGTGGTAGTCGGCGGGGTAGATGTCCGACCAGCCGACCGAGGTCCCCAGCACGACCCGGTCGCGGTAGGGGTCCTGGCTGCAGGCCGGGTAGTGGCGGCTGTCCGGGGAGCGCGCCCCGGGCCGGGTCCGCTCGAGATCGCGGAGGCAGTAGTTGAGCTTTGGGCTGGTCCGGACCACCGGCCCGTAGGCGGCGCCGGCGGGGGTCGCCCGGCGCAGCTCGAAGCGCGCCAGCTGGTGGACCTTCCAGTAGGCGCCGCCGAAGTAGCCGCCGACGTCGGTGAAGCGCAGCGAGGCGTCGGTCTGGATCTCGAGGTGGCCGCCGCCGGCCCGGTAGATCCGCTGGTTGACTTTCATCGTCCGCCAGCCGTTGCGCTGTCCGCGCAGCTCCATCGGGCCCTTGCCGCGGCTGCGCACGTCGCTCGTCGCGTGCAGCCGCACCCTGCCGTCGTAGGCGTCGACGTACAGCTCGCTCGGCGGCCCGATCCGCAGGTTCGGGCACAGAAGGTGCCGCGCTTCCGGGCCCTCGCAGGGGTTCGGGATCGGCGCCGCGCCGGCCGCCGCGGCGCTCAGCGCCAGGGCGGCGAGCGATGCCACGGCCGGGACGATATGACCGAGTCTCACCGGCGCCAGGCTATCCATGACCGCTGGTATCGTCGCCAACGATGAGCGGTCTGCCCGAAAACTTCCAAGCCGCGCCGCTGGCCGAGGTCGATCCCGAGATCCAGGCGGTGCTCGACGCCGAGCTGCGGCGCCAGCAGCGGACCCTGGAGATGATCGCCTCGGAGAACTTCGTGCCGCAGTCGGTGCTGGAAGCGGTCGGCTCGGTGCTGACCAACAAGTACGCCGAGGGGCTGCCCGGCGCCCGCTACTACGGCGGCTGCGAGGAGGTCGACGTCGCCGAGGAACTGGCGATCGCGCGGGCCAAGGAGCTGTTCGGCGCCGAGCACGCCAACGTCCAGGCCCACGCCGGCGCCCAGGCCAACAACGCCGTCTACATGGCGCTGCTCGAACCGGGAGACACCTTCCTCGGCCTCGCCCTCGACCACGGCGGCCACCTCAGCCACGGGATGAAGATCAACGTCTCCGGCAAGCTCTACAACCCGGTGCCCTACCACGTGCGCCGCGAGGACATGCTGGTCGACATGGACGAGGTCCGGCGGCTGGCCGAGGAGCAGCGGCCGAAGCTGATCGTCGCCGGCTGGTCGGCCTACCCGCGCCAGCTCGACTTCGCCGCCTTCCGCGAGATCGCGGACGAGGTCGGCGCCCTGCTGATGGTCGACATGGCCCACTTCGCCGGCCTCGTCGCCGCCGGCGAGCACCGCAACCCGGTCGAGTACGCCGACGTCGTCACGACGACGATCCACAAGACGCTCTGCGGGCCGCGCAGCGGCATGATCCTCTGCCGCGCCGAGCACGCGAAGGCGATCGACAAAGCGATCTTCCCGGGCCAGCAGGGGGGACCGCTGATGCACACCGTCGCCGCCAAGGCGGTCGCCCTGAAGATCGCCGCCTCGCCCGAGTTCGCCGCGCGCCAGCGGCAGACGATCGCCAATGCCAAGGCCCTCGCCGAGGGCCTCGAAGCGGGCGGCGTCCCGGTCCTCACCGGCGGCACCGACGTCCACCTGGTGCTCGTCGACCTGACCCCGACCGGGCTCGACGGCCAGAGCGCCGAGGACCGCCTCGAGGCGGTCGGGATCACCGTCAACCGCAACGCGATCCCGTTCGACGAGCGGCCGCCGATGAACCCCTCGGGCCTGCGGATCGGCACTCCGGCGCTGACCACCCGTGGCTTCGGCGAGGAGGAGATGCGCGAGATCGCCGCGGTGATCGTCGCCGCCCTCGGCTCCGAGTTCGAGGCCGAGAAGAGCGCGCTGGCCGAGCGAACCGGGACGCTCATGGACCGCTTCCCGCTCTACCCCCAGCTGACGCCGGCATCGGTCTAGGTGGGCCAGCGCTTGCGCGTCTGGGTCGACATGAGCGCCCCGGCGCACGTGCTCGTCCTGCGGCCGATCATCGAGCGGCTGCGGGCCGAAGGACACACCGTCGAGATCACCTCGCGCGACTACGCCCAGACCCAGCCGCTGCTCGACCTGCACGGCATGGCGCACACCCCGATCGGCCGCCACGGCGGCGCCTCGCGGCTGCGCAAGGCCTACCGGCTCGGGGCCCGGACGGCGCAGATGTTCCTCTACGGCCGCGAGCGCGACTTCGACCTGGCGCTGGCGCACGGCTCCAACGACCTGGCGATCGCCGCCCGCGCGCTCGGCGTCCCCGAGGCCAACATGCACGACTACGAGTACGCGGTCACCCAGCACCGGATCGGCTGCCGCCTCGCCCGGCGGGTGATGTTCCCCGACTCGGTGCCGCTCGAGCGCCTGCGCCGCTTCGGGGTCAGCGCCGAGAAGTACTTCCCCTATCCCGGCCTGAAGGAGGAGTACTACCTCTACGACTTCGAGCCCGACCCCCAGGCCCTCGACCGCCTCGGCGTCGACTCCTCACGGGTGGTGGTGATCGTCCGCCCGCCGCCCGACGTCTCGCTCTACCACCGCAAGTCGAACCCGCTCTTCCCGCAGGTGCTGGAGCGGCTCGGCAACAGCGACGAGGTGCAGGCGATCGTCCTGCCCCGCACCGACGAGCAGCGCAGCTTCATCGGCAGCCTCCACCTGCCCTCGGTGATCGTCCCCGCGGGCGCGGTCGAGGCGCAGAGCCTGGTCGCCCTCGCCGACCTCGTCGTCTCCGCCGGCGGCACGATGAACCGCGAGGCCGCCGCCCTCGGCACCCCCGTCTACACCACCTACGGCGGCCGTCTCGGCGGCGTCGACGAAGCCCTGATCCGTTCCGGCCGGCTGCGCCCGCTGACCGACCCGCGGGCGGTCGAGCTGCAGAAGCGAAGCGCCGCGGCGACGCCGGTCCGTCGCGACCCGGCACTGTTGGTAGAGACCATCCTCGGTACCGTCGGAGTTGCACCATTGCGCGACGAGCCACATCCCGTGACGCCTTCCTGAGCGAGTCGGAGTCGGCGCTCGACCTGGAGGAGCTGATCGCGCACGCGCGCGAGGGTGATCCGCGGCCGGTCGACCTGCTGCTGCGGGCGCTCGACCTGGCGATCTCGGGCTCGGTCCTGCTCGCCCTCTCGCCGCTGCTGGCGCTGATCGCGGTCGCGATCCTCCTCACCTCCGGGCGGCCGGTCCTCTACCGCGGCGCCCGCGTCGGCCGCGCCGGCGAGCTCTTCTGGATGTACAAGTTCCGCACCCTGAGGCCCGACGCCGAGGAGCGGCTCGGCCCCTACCTCGGTGAGGAGCTGACCCGGCGGACCGAAGAAGAGCGGACCCGGATCGGCGGCGTCCTGCGCCAGACCCACCTCGACGAGGTGCCGCAGCTCTGGAACGTGCTGCGCGGCGACATGGCGATCGTCGGCCCGCGCCCGATCCGCCCCGCCTTCTTCGCCGAGCTCTGCCGCGAGATCCCGCAGTACTGGCAGCGCCTCGTCGTTCGCCCCGGCGTCACCGGGCTGGCGCAGACCCGGGTCACCCGCGAGGAGTCGTGGGCCAACAAGCTCGCCCACGACATGGAGTACATCGCCGACCGCTCGGTCTCGCTCTACCTGCACGTGATCGTCCTCACCCTGCCCCGGCTCACCGGCCACCGCCCGGACGAGCCCGCCGCGGGCCCCGGCGCCGACACCACCGCCGGCAGCAGCTGACCGCCGCTCGCGGCTGCCAGACTTCCCCGCCATGTGCGGCATCTGCGGCGCCGTGGCGAGCGAGCGCGACCAAAGCCCCGATCCCGAGGCGATCGCGCGGATGAGCCGCCGCCTCCACCACCGCGGGCCCGACTCCGACGGCAGCTTCGAACGCGGCCCGGTCGCCCTGGCGGCGCGGCGGCTCTCGATCATCGACCTCGAGCACGGCGAGCAGCCGATCGCCAACGAGGACGGCAGCGTCGTCGTCGTCCAGAACGGCGAGATCTACAACTACCGCGAGCTGAAGCGCGAGCTCGAGCGCGCCGGCCACCGCTTCGCCACCGACTGCGACACCGAGGTCCTGGTCCACGCCTACGAGGAGCACGGCGATGCCTTCCTCGAGCGGCTGCGGGGGATGTTCGCGATCGCCCTCTGGGACGACCGCCGCCGCCGGCTGCTGCTCGGTCGCGACCGCTTCGGGATCAAGCCGCTCTACTACGCCGCCGAGGACGGCGGCCTGCTCTTCGCCTCGGAGCTGAAGGCAATGCTCGAGCACCCCGGGTTCCGGCGCGAGACCGATCCGCGGGCGATCGCCGCCTTCCTCGCCTTCAACTCGATCCCGGCGCCGCTGACGATCTACGCCGCGGCCCGCAAGCTGCCGCCCGGCCACCTGCTCGCCTGGGAGGGAGGGGAGGTCGCGATCCGTCGCTTCGCCCGGCCGCGCCCGGCGCCCGCCGCCGAGGTCCGCCGCGAGGGGGCCGAGGCGCTCGCCACCGAGCTGCAGGAGACGCTGCGCGACTCGGTCCGCGCCCACCTGGTCGCCGACGTGCCGGTCGGCGTCCTGCTCTCGGGCGGCGTCGACTCGGGCGCCCTCACCGCGCTCGCCGCCGCCGAGTCGCCCGAGCGCCTGAAGACCTTCTCGATCGGCTTCGAGGAGAGCGGCTTCGACGAGCTCGAGCGGGCGCGGCTGGTCGCCGAGCGCTTCGGCACCGACCACCACGAGCTGATCGTCCGCCCCGACGCCGTGCAGCTTCTGCCGAAGCTGGTCGAGGCCTTCGACGAGCCGTTCGGCGACTCCTCGGCGCTCCCCACCTACCTGGTCTCCGAGCTGGCCGCCGGCGAGGTCAAGGTGGCGCTCTCGGGCGAGGGCGGCGACGAGCTGTTCGGCGGCTACTACACCTACGTCGCCGACCTGCTGGCGCCGCGGATCGGCCGCCTGGCGGCGCTCTCGGCGCCGCTGGTCGAGGCGCTGCCGAGCTCCGACGCCCGGGTCGGCTTCGACTACAAAGCCAAGCGCTTCGCCCGCGCCGCGGCGCTCGCCGACCCGCTCGAGCGCCACCACGCCTGGAAGGAGATCTTCTCGCCCGAGTCTCGCCAGGCGCTGCTCGACGGCCGTGCCCCGGCCTGGGACCCGCTCGACCTCTACCGCGAGCGCTACGCCGAAACCGCGGGGGCCGAGCCGCTGGCGCGGCTGCAGGACGTCGACCTCGGGATCTACCTGGCCGACGACCTGCTGGTCAAGACCGACCGCCTCAGCATGGCCCACTCGCTCGAGCTGCGGGTGCCCTTCCTCGACTCGCTGGTCGCCGGCTTCGCGGCGGCGTTGCCGACGTCGATGAAGGTCCGCGGCTTCGCCAAGAAGCGGTTGTTGCGGCGAGCGGTGGCGCCGCTGTTGCCGAAGGAGATCGTCGGCGGCCGCAAGCAGGGGTTCTCGATCCCGCTCGCCGCCTGGCTGCGGGGACCGCTCGAACCCTTCGCCCGCGAAGTCCTCGCGGCGCCGAACCTCGAGCGCCAGGGGTTTCTCGACCCCGCGGTCGTCGCCGCCATCCTCGACCGTCACTGCTCCGGCCGCGAGGACCTCAGCCGCCAGCTCTGGGGGCTGATGTCGCTGACCCTCTGGGGCGAGCGCCGATGATCCCGACCTCCGCCGACGCTGTCCTCGCCTTCTTCCTCTCGGCGGCGATCGCGCTGCTGGTCGTGCCGCTGACCGAGCGGCTGGCGATCCGGGTCGGCGCGATCGACTACCCGGGCCCCCGCTCCCTGCACACGGTGCCGACGCCGAAGCTGGGCGGACTCGGGATCCTCGCCGGCGCTCTCGTCGCCGGCCTGATCTGGCTGCCGGACGACAGCCAGAGCCGGGCGATCCTCTACGGCGCGGTGGTGATCACCCTGGTCGGCCTCCTCGACGACGTCTTCGACCTGCCGGCGGCGCCGAAGCTGCTCGGCCAGGCGGCGGCGGTGGCGATCCCGGTCTCGGCCGGGGTGACGATCGAAACCTTCACCTTCCCCTTCCTCGGCCGCCTCGCCCCCGAAAGCGTCGAACTGCTGGGCCTGCCCGGCGGCGGCGCGATCGACCTCGGCGACGTGATGACGGTGGTCGGGATCGTCGCCGTGATCAACGTGATCAACCTGATCGACGGGGTCGACGGCCTCGCCGCCGGCGTCTGCGTGATCTCCGCCCTGACCCTGGCGATCATCGCCCTCTCGCTCGACCGCACCGCCGCCGGGGTGCTGGCGGCGCTGACCGCCGGCGCCTCGCTCGGCTTCCTCCGCCACGGCTTCCCGCCGGCGCGCACCTTCATGGGCGACACCGGCTCCAACCTGCTCGGTTACCTGCTCGGCGCGGTCGCCGTCCAGGGCGCCCTGAAGACGAACGCGGTCGTCGCCCTGTTCCTGCCGCTGATCATCCTCGCGGTGCCGATCCTCGACACCGGCTTCGTCGTCGCCAAGCGGCTCAAATACCGCCGCCCGATCTACAAAGCGGACCGCTGGCACTTCCACCACCGGATGGCCGACATCGGCTTCAGCCAACGCCGCACGCTGCTCTACCTCTACGGCTGGACGACGGTGATGGCGGGGCTGGCGCTGGCCCTGCGCTTCGTCCCCTACAGCGACGACCACGGCCATTTCAACGCCTTCTGGACCGCGGTGATCGGCGTCTGCTTCCTGCTCGCGATCGCCGCCAGCTTCTATCTGGTGTCGGTGCTGGAGATCCTGAAGCTGCGCCAGGCGCGGCTGCGCCAGCTGGTCACCCTGCGGCGCGCGGTCGGCCGCCCGGCGCCGGAGCCGCAGGAGGTCGACAGCGGCGTCGCGCAGGAGCTCGAGACCGGGACTTTTCCGGCGGTGGATCCGGAAACGGGGGAGTTCGATTCGGTCGAGGCGGCGCCGAAGTAGGGATCGAGGGTTGACGGCGTGGACCAGGGTCTGCGGCGCTGGGCGAGCGTCGGCAGGACCCCCTCACTCGGCCTGTCGGGGTGGGTCGGATTCGGCTGGCGCCCGCTCGAGCGCCGGGCCTCAGCCGCAAAACGTTCGGGGGTCCTGCCGACACTCGCCCCCGAGGGGAGCGCCCCAGGGTTCAGCCCACCGGATCTCTCCTGAAGCTCACAAGGGACGGGAGCGGTTGCACTTGTCCCCACCCGTCGCGGTTGTCCCCGCATACCGGGGACAAAGGCAACGGGTGGGGACAAGTGCAACGAGGAATCGCCCCTCGTCACGCTTTGTCCCTTGTTGGCTTCAAGCAAAGGCGGGGGTAGTGCCCGTTTCGTGGGCGACCCTCTCTCGCGACCGCGAGGTAGTGGCAACCCTCACTATCCCGCATGGACAAGCCATTCTCGGGCCCTTTCGTCTATAGTCGCCGCTGCGCCCGCTCGGCCCTGAGCAGGGCGTAATTCATGTCTCCTCCCAAGTACGTCGACCTCATCGCGCTTGCTCTCGCGCTGCCGATTTTTCTGCTCGGAGACTTCCCGCTGCTCGGCTATGCGGTTGGCGCCGCTGTCTGGCTCGTCCAGCGCGGCGTGCAGACGCTCGCGGCGCGCCGCGCCAAGCAGGAGCTGGCCCACGGCCAGCGTCAGCGGGCGATGGGCATCGTCGCCGGCTCCGGGCTCGGCCGCGTCTGGCTGATGGCCGCCGTCGTGCTCGTCGTCGGCGCCGCGGTCGAACGCCAGGCCGGTCTCGCCGCTGCGGTGCTCGTCGTCGTCCTCTTCACGATCTCGCTCGCCGCACAGGGCTACCGCCAGCTGTTCGGCGAGGGAGCCGAGCGCCCCCAGGGGAGGGTCGCGTGAGCTCCGGCGCGACGGTCGCCGCCGATGCGACCCCGGAATCCGCGCCCGCCGGAACCCCGGACCGGGCCCCGAAGTCGGGCGGCCTCAGCACCAAAGCCAAGGTCCTGATCGGCTTCGGCGCCTACCTGGCGCTCTTCATCCTGATGCTGCTGATCTTCGGCAACGACGGTAAGAACGAAGCCTTCAAGCCGCAGAACGAGTTCAAACTCGAAGAGTGGGTCGGGATCCATCTCGGCCCGATCGACATGAGCATCAACAAGGCGGTGCTGTACCTCGTCCTCGCCTCCGGCCTGACGATCTGGACGATGACCTGGATCGCCAAACGGATGCAGCAGAAGCCGAATCGGGTCCAGGTCGCGGTCGAGGTCGCCTACGACATGACCAAGAACACGATCGTCGGCAACAGCCTCGAAAAGAAAATGGCGGCGCGCTGGTTCCCCTTCATCGCCACGATCTTCTTCTGGATCTGGTTCTCGAACATGATCGGCTTCCTGCCGCTGCCGACCAACACCGAGCACACCTTCAACGTCTTCGGCGCCGAAATCCCGTCCTTCGCGATCTACGCCGCCACCGCCAACCTCTCGATCCCGCTGGTGCTGACGCTGGTCGTCTGGGTCAGCTACCACGTCGAAGGAATCCGCGCCAAGGGCCTGGTCAAGTACCTGGCCAGCTGGCTGCCGCCCGGCCTCGAGGACATGAACCCGATCGCCAAGGCCTTCATCTTCGTGATCGAGGCGATCTCGCACTTCGCCCGCCTGATCTCGCTCTCCGTTCGACTCTTCGCCAACATCCTCGCCGGCCACCTGCTGCTCCTCTTCATGGGCGGCGGGCTCGCGGTGCTGCTCGGGATCGCGGCCCTGGGCGTGGCCAGCTTCCCGCTCGCCTTCTTCTTCTTCATCCTGGAGGTGGGGCTGATCGCCACCCTGCAGGCCTTCATCTTCGCGACCCTGACTGCCATCTACCTGGGCGGGGCGACCTCCGCCAGTCACTAGAAAAGGAGCACGTTCTCAAATGGATCTGTCCCCTGTGATCGCCGCCGTCTCGGACGAAGGCGTGGAAAAAGCCGGCAAGGCGGTGGCCCTGGGCGTCGGCGCCGGGCTCGGCTCGATCGGCGCCGGCATCGGCATCGGCTTCATCTTCGGTAAGGAGATCGAGTCGGTCGCCCGCCAGCCGGAGATGAAAGACGAGCTGCAGAGCATCCGCTGGCTCGGTTTCGCGCTGACCGAGGCCGTCGCCTTCTACACGTTCATCTTCGGCCTGATCGCCTTCTTCCTCTAGGTCGATGCTGGAGCTCGGGCACATCTCAAGCGCCTTCCTCTCGCTTGCCGCCGAGTCGGGCAAGGAGGAAGGGGGCAGCTTCCTGGTCTCGCCGGGCGTCGGCCTGATGATCTGGACGCTGATCCTGTTCGGGTTCACGATGTGGGTCCTGAGCAAGCTCGCCTTCCCGAAAATCCAGGAGGCGCTGGACAGGCGGGCGAAGACGATCGCCGAGTCGATCGAGGCGGCGGAACGGCAGCGACGGGAATCGGACGAGCTGCTGGCCGAGTACCGCGCCCGCCTCGCCGAGGCTCGCGAGCAGGCCGACGACATCATGGCCCGCGCCCGCAAGGCGGCCGAGGTGGCCGAGGCCGAGGCGACCGCCGCGGGCAAGGAGAAACGCGAGGAGCTGGTCGCGGCGGCGAAACGCGACATCGAGGCCGAGACGCGCCGCTCGCTCGAGCAGATCCGCACCGAGGTCGCCGACCTGACCGTGCTCGCAACCGAGAAGGTGACCCGCAAGTCGCTCAACGCCGAGGACCAGAAACGGCTCGTCGAGGAGGCGCTAGCCGAGGTCGACTTCTCCACTCTCGCCGGCTCGGAGAACAGCTAGAGCGCCATGCCCGACGTCGCCCGCGTATACGCCGAGGCCCTCTTCGAGGCCGGCAAGGACAAGGGCAAGCTCGACGCCCTGCAGTCGCAGCTTGCTCAGTTCGCCGACGCGGTCGAACGCAACCACGACCTCCAGGTCTTCCTCTTCAGCCCGTACCTCTCCTCGCAGGAGAAGAAGAAAGGGCTGGAGCGGTCGATCTCGGGGGCCGAGCCGGAGCTGGTCAACTTCCTCGAGCTGCTGATCGAGAAAGGGCGGATGCCGGAGATCTTCCGCATCCGGCGCGAGCTCGACGAGCTCTGGAAACACGAGAACAAACGCATCGACGTCACCGTCACCAGCGCCGTCGAGCTGGACGAAGCGGTGGTGAAGAAAATCGGCACCGAGGTGGAACGCCAGACCGGTGAGCAGGTCGAGCTGTCGAGCAAGGTCGACGACTCGATCCTCGGCGGCATCGTCCTGCAGGTCGGCAACATGGTCCTCGACGCGAGCATCCGCAGTCGCCTGGAGAAACTTAGAAAGAGCGTCGCGAGCGCGGCGTAAGGAGGAATCGAGCACCCGATGGAGATCAAGCCGGACGAGATCGCAAGCATTCTGCGAGAGCGGATCGAGGGCCTGGAGACCGACTCAGCCGACCTCTCGGAGGTCGGCACCGTCCTCTCGGTGGCCGACGGGATCGCGCGCGTGCACGGCCTCGACAACTGCATGGCCCTGGAGATGCTCGAGCTGCCGCACGGGGTCACCGGCCTGGCGCTGAACCTCGAGGCCGACAACGTCGGCGCCGTGCTGTTCGGCGAGTGGGACAAGATCGTCGAGGGCGACACCGTGAAGCGAACCGGTCACCTGCTCGAGATCCCGGTCGGCGAGGAGCTGCTCGGCCGCATGGTCGACCCGCTCGGCCGCCCGCTCGACAACCGCGGCGACGTCAACACCTCAGAGACCCGCCCGGCCGAGTTCAAAGCCCCCGGCGTGGTCGAGCGACAGCCGGTCGAGGAACCCGTCCAGACCGGGCTGATGGCGATCGACGGGATGATCCCGATCGGCCGCGGCCAGCGAGAGCTGATCATCGGCGACCGCCAGACCGGCAAGACGGCGATCGCGATCGACACGATCATCAACAACAAGGACAAGGACCTGATCTGCATCTACGT
>JBFWMZ010000020.1:0-56666 GCA_050251335.1 Solirubrobacterales bacterium | reverse complement strand
CGCGCCCGAGAGGATTCGAACCTCTGACCTTCGGTTCCGTAGATGGATAGAGGCCTTCATCACCCGGCAGAAGAGGCGCTAGTTAGCGGGCATATCGTCAAGCTCGTCTAGTTCGGTCGAGCTGTTCGGAGACAAAACGGAGACAAAAATCTGTCCGCCGACGAGGTAGACTGTGGACATGGCGACGCGCGCCCCCACCGCCTCCCGATCCGTCTCTGGGCATCTGCGCCTGCGCCGCGGCAAGCACCGCTCGACCTGGTACGCGAAGTGGCGCGACGCCGACGGCATCTTCCATCAGGACAAGCTCGGACTGCTGTGGCAGGACAAGGGCGAGCCCGCCCCTGGCTACCTGCGGGAGAAGGACGCCCAGGCCCAGCTGCAGGCGCTGCTCACCGACGCGCGCCGCGGCGCCTCCGAGCAGCGACGCACCGGCGTGACCTTCGATGTCGTCGCCGACGAGTGGCTGGCATGGGGCGTGCGCGACCGCGACTGGAAGCCCTCCACGCTGTCGGACAACCGCTCCAACATCAACGCCCACCTCAACCCCGCCTTCGAGGGCAAGCGCGTCGAGAAGATCACCGCCGACGAGATCGAGCAGTGGCGCGACGAGCTCGTCGACGAACGCGGCCTCAGCCGTCGCACCGTCAACAAGCTGCTCATCAACCTCGGCGCGATCCTCGAGCGCGCCGTCAAGCACCACGGCCTGCTGCGCAACCCGGCCAAGGACGTGCCCAAGCTCCGCGTCCGCTACGACCCCAACGCCTACGACTTCTACTCGCCCGACGAGATCGCCACGCTCGGCACGGCCGCCAGCTCAGACCAGGATCGCGCCGTCTACCTCACGGCTGCCTTCACCGGCCTGCGGATGGGCGAGCTGATCGCCCTGCGCTGGGGCGATGTCGACTTCAACACCGAGGCCCTGCACGTCTACTCCTCCTACTCGCTCGGCACCCTGACCGCGCCGAAGTCCGGCCTGACCCGGACCGTGCCGATGGCCGAGCAGGTCCGCGACCTCCTCAAGGCCCACAAGAAGACGGTGTCGCACGGTCGTGGGGACCTCGTGTTCCCCGGCGAGCGCGGCGAGTACCTCGACGGCTCCGCCCTGCGCCGCCGCTACAAGAAGGCGCTCAAGAGCGCCAAGCTGCGCCCGCTGCGCTTCCACGACCTGCGCCACACCTTCGGTTCGATCGCCATCGATCAGGCCACCATCGTCCAGGTCCAGGCATGGATGGGCCACGCCGACGTGCAGACCACCATGAAGTACATGCACCACCGCAGCCGGGCCGGCGACGCGCGGCTGCTGTCGGCGGCGTTCAGGCCGACCAGGCCGAAGTCCGGTCGGCGCAGGAAGACCCCCAGTACGCCATGACCCACCGCCCCTCAGCGCACAACTGCGTCGTACTTCAGTTCTGCCTGACGGGCTGCGCGAGCGCGACGGCCCCGGCGACGGATTCGAGGTGGGTGAGCGAGATCGTCACCTCGACGCCGAGTTCGCGTGCGCGTTCGGCGACGGCGCCGTGCAGCACTAGCGAGCAGTTCTCGCCACCCTCCACGACCTCGATGTCGAGGGGGTCGAAGCCGTCAAGTCCGAGGGCCTTGACGACCGCCTCCTTGGCGGCGAACCGGGCGGCGAGGTTCTCGCTCGGGTTTGGCTGACTGCCGGAGTACGCCCGCTCGCCAGGGTGAAATAGCTCTTCGGCAAGCGCCGGGGTGCGCTGCAGGCGGTCGACGAGGCGTCGCGGGTCGGTCAGGTCGATACCGATCATAGGCGGGCGCACCGTCGCATCATCGCACAGTCTGCCGGGAAAGCCGACATATCTGTCGGATGATCCTGTATGCTGTCGGAAAGAGCGACAGCGAGAGGAGCGACGCCAATGACCACGACCACCACAGCGCCCCCGACCACTTGGACCGAGACTCAGATCTCCGAGATCGTGATCGAGCTGCTCGGCGACCTGCTGGACACCGGGCCGGCCGAACTCCGTGCGGAGCTCGAGGCGAAGGGCAGCGCGATGCCGGTCGACTCGCTCGACCTGTTCGACGTCTTGGTCGAGTTCCGCCAGCGCACCGGACTGAAGATCCCCAAGCGCAAGCTGCGCCGGGACACGATGCGCTCGGTGAAGGCGTTCGCCGAGTTCGCCGCCCGCGAGGGGACCATCTGATGGCCGAGCCCGACCGCGTCGAGCCCGACCGCGTCGAGCCCGACGACGCCGAGCAATTGACCCGCCGCCTGCGCGAGGCGCGTGAATTCACCAACCTCTCGCAGCAGTTCGTCGCCGAGCAGACCGGCATCCCGCGCTCCGCCATCTCCGACATTGAGCGTGGCGCTCGCCGCGTGGAGAGCATCGAGCTCAAGCGCCTGGCTCGCCTCTACCGGATGCCGGTCGACTACTTCCTGGGCAACGAGCCGCCGGCCGAGCTGGCCGGTGCCGCCGATGACCCGACGGCGACCGCGCTGGCCCGGGCCACCGGCGAGATGGGCGCCGACGAGAAGGAGCAGGTGCTGCGCTTCGCACTGTTCTTGCGCAACTACGAGCGCCCGGCAACACCGAGCGATGATTAGCTGGGGCGACGCTCACACCCGCGCGGCAGCAGCAGCGTCCGAGCTGCAAGCCGACCTCAACATCGACCTCACGCGCCCCGTGGACGTCTTCGACGCCGTCGGACGCCTCGGTCTGGTGCTGGCGTTCGCACCGCTCGGCAGCGTGTCGGGGCTGTACCTGCCCGAGCAGCCTACGCCCGGGATCCTGCTGCACTCCGGGCACCCGCGGACCCGTCAGCGCTACACCGCGGGCCACGAACTCGGCCATCACGTCTTCGGGCACGCCGCGGAGGTCGACGTCGACCTCGAGGGCGCGCTGCAGCGCGGCAACGTCGACCGCTGGCCCGATCACGAGAAGGAAGCCGAGGCGTTCGGCGCATGGTTCCTCATGCCGCGCCGGCTGATCCGGGCCGGCCTGAAGGAGCTGGGCCTGGGCTCCCGGCCGTCAGATCCGCTTGACGTCTACGCGTTGTCGTTGTGGTTGGGCACGAGCTACACGGCCACGGCACGGCAGCTGGCCGCAGTCCGCCTCGTCGACTACGCCGAGTCTGAGCGCTGGGCGCGCGTGCAGCCGCGCACGATCAAGCAGGCGCTGGCCGGCGACATGGTCCCCGACGACCTGCACAACGACGTGTGGTGGCTCGACGCGCGCCACCACCGCCATCCGATCGACGCGCGTCCCGGCGATCGGCTAGTGATCACACTCGACGAGATCCCAGCCGCCGGCTACACCTGGCGTGTCGCCGACCAGCCCCCACAGCTGCGCCTGCTCGCCGACTCCTACGCCGACGCGTGGGAGCCCGACCTCACCGCCGACGCGCCGTCCGCCGCCGACGAGCTTGTCGGCGGGCCGCACCCCCGCTCGCTGGCGCTTGAGATCGACCCCGACGCCTCGCTCGGCGTGCACCGTTTGGCGCTCACCAAGGACCAGCCATGGCGTGCGGGCTCAGCGGTCGACGAGTTCGAGCTGCTGCTCTCGATCAACCCGCCGCTGCGCGGAATCCAGGTTCCCGAAGACGAGCTCGCGCTGGCCGGCTGACGCATCCATGGCTGATCACCGCAGCGTTCAGACCCCGGTTCGCGACCAGGGGGACCGGCCCACCTGCGTCGCGTTCGCGACCAGCGCCGCGCACGAGTGGCACGCCAACGACGCGACCGTGCGCTCAACCGAGGACGCAATGTGGGCCGCCCATCAGGTCCGAGAGGTTCCCGGACGCGAGGAGACCACCGTCTCGTGGGCCTTGGAGGGCCTGGCACGCCACGAGCACAGCACCGAGACGGCATGGCCGTACGGCACGCCGCGCTGGTCGGCGGGCCGTCCTGCCGCCGCGCTGGAAGCCGCCAACCGCCGCGCCCTGACGGGCTGGCGCGACCTCGGCACCGTCTCGTTCGACCGTGTCGTCGCCGAGCTGGACGCCGGCCGCCCGCTCATCCTCACCGTCGCCGTGGTCGCTGCGGCCTGGTACCACGACGGCGCCCACGTGGACGCGCCGGCCGGGCAGAAGACGCCGGGCAACCACGCGGTGCTCGCCGTCGGCAGCCTCGACGCTCCGCAGCGCCTCATCGTCAAGAACTCCTGGGGCCCGAGCTGGGGCGAGGACGGCTACGGCCTAGTGACCCGCCGTTACTACGACCACTACGCGCTGCGCGCGCACATCCTGGAGGCAGCGTGACGATCTTCGACGAGCACTACGCCGTGGCACCCAACATCTCCGAGGGCTGGCTGGCCGCGGTACGCATGCTCGACGCGGTCCCGAGCTACAAGACGATCCACCTCGTGCTGCGCATCCTGGACCCCACCGCGGAGAACCCGGCCATCCGCGCTGCCGCTCAGGAACTGATCGACGACTTCAACGCCAAGGGTGGCGCCGAAAAGCCCGACATCGACACGACGCGCAACACGATCTTTCCCGCCAGCTACGCGCGGCGCACCCGCGGGCCCGCCGAGCTGGGCGCCTACTACCGCGAGCGCTACACGAAGGCCGGACTGCTCGGGTTCCCTGACAACAAGTACGGCACCTACTTCGGTCGTGTGGTCGCCTTCCCGCGGGCCGACGGGGATCCACCCGCCGACCAGCTGACCGACACCGTCCGCAAGCTCAAGGCCGAGCTCAAGAGCGGCTCGAACAAGAGCTCGCGCTATGAGATCAACATCTTCAACGAGCGCAAGGACACACGCTCAACAAGCTTTCCGTGCTTGGCGCACCTGTCGGTGCACCTGCACGAGGGCAAGCTGCACATGCAGGCCATCTATCGCAACGAGTTCCTCGTTGGCCGCGGCTACGGCAACTACCTCGGTCTCGGCGAGCTGCAGGCCTACATCGCCGCGCAGGCCGGCCTCCAGGTCGGCGAGCTGCTCATGACCCTGGGCCACGTCGAGCTGGACTCCACCAAGCGCCCGATCCGGGCCATGCTCGCGCAGTTCCCCAACTGACGCCCTGCCGCGGGCGCCGGGCTCGCAAACACCGTCCTCGGCGGCTGGTCGGGCGGACGCGCGTCCGCGCTCCCTGGGATGCTGAGGTCTATGGAGCCAACCCCCCGCGCCGAGGTCTTCGACGCCTACTGGCGCTTTGCCGCCGAACGCCAGCGCATCTTCGACCAGCGCCTCGAGGACCCGGTCGGCCCCTGGACCGAGGATCCGATCCTGCGCCGCTTCAAGTTCTGCAACACGTTCCGGGCCTCCGACCGCGTCTCGCAGTACCTGATCTCGCGCGTCATCTACGACCCCGCCGCCCGCGATCTGCCCGCGGAAGACGTCTTCCTGCGCATCGTCCTGTTTCGCCTCTTCTCCAAGGAGAGCACCTGGGAGGCGCTGGAGCAGGCCACGGGTGGCGTTTGCCGCGACACCCTCGACGTCGACGCACTTGGCGACCTGCTCGACGACCTACGCGGCCAGGGGGCGATCTACACCGCCGCGTTCATCCTGTGCGCCCACGACGCCTACGGCCATCGAGTCAAGCACCGCAACCACCTCGAGCTCGTCGCGCGGATGTTCGCCCCCGGCGCGCTGGGCGCGCGCCTCGGCGCCGCCGCCAGCCTCCAAGATGTCTACGAGGCGTTGCGCGAATGGCCGATGATCGGCGCGTTCATGGGCTACCAGCTCGCCGTCGATCTCAACTACTCAGACCACCTCGCCTTTGACGAAGACGACTTCACCGTCCCCGGCCCGGGAGCGGTCCGGGGGCTGAGCAAGGTGTTCAGCGACTTCGGCGACCGTACCCCGAGCCAGCTGATCATGAGCATGGTCGATCGCCAGGAGGAGCACTTCGACCGCCTCGGCCTTCGATGGTCTGGGCTGTTCGGCCGGCGCCTGCACGCGATCGACTGCCAAGGCCTGTTCTGCGAGACCGACAAGTACGCGCGCGCGGCGTTTCCCGAACTCACGAGCAACCGCGTGCGAATCAAACAGGAGTACCGCGAGCCCAAGCCCGTTGGCCCCCTGTTCTACCCGCCGAAGTGGGACATCAACGACCGACTCCCCGCCGAGCTGCGTATCGAGCGCGATGCGGCCGACATCGCTCGCCAGCTCACGCTCGACGACGCGCGGCTGCACCTCGTCGACGAGGCGACCGACGACCGCGGCCTGCACGCGCCGTCGCGCGCCAGGCCGCCGCTCTTTGAGGACGCAGTCGCCGCCGTCGGCTGAACGAGTCTCCGCGGCATGTCGTCCCCGCCAGCACACGAGGAGGATCGTCGCTCGCAAGTGCTGGCGCTGCTCGAACGCCTACATCGCCACAAGGACGCCGCCTACGGCGATGCGTGGCGCAAACGCGGCGAGGTCATCGCGATCTTCGCCAACATGGCGCGCAAGTACGACCGGCTGGTCGTCGCCTTCAGCGAGCAGCGCGCCGCCGCGACCGAGCCGCTGGCCGACACCGTCGCCGACCTCTGCGTCTATGCCGGCAAGTACCTGACGTGGCTCGCCGACGAGCACCCCGACGAGCTCGACGACGCCGGCCTGCCGCTGCCGCCCGCCGCGACAATCTCTGACGCCAACGGCCCCGACGCGCTGCGCCGAGTCTTTGCCGCCATCGTCGCGGCTCCCACCTCATCGCCCGAAGACTCGCCCGAGGCGTGGCGACGTGTCCAAGACACCTTCGCCACGCTCGAACGCGGCCTGATGGCCCAAGCCAAGCCCGGGAGCCCGCATGGCGACAGCCTCAGTGTCGCCTCCAAGGCAGGCCTGGCATGGGCGCTCGTCCAGAACAGCGCCAGCCTCCTCGCGCTCCTCGACGCCGAAGACCCGGCCAGGCTCGAGAAGCTGCGCGACGAGATCGCTCAGATGGACGACGCGGCGCGCCCGTGAGCCACCCGTTCGCCGATCAGCTCGTCGAGCGCACGCTTCAGCGCGTGACAGAACGCGGTCCCCGGCAGATCGCGTTGCTGGGCTTCACGCCGGCCACGCTCGCAGTACGCACCGCGCTGATCAGCGCCGGACTCGGTGACCACGTGATCGGCGTCTTCGACGCGGCGCCCGCCGGCGACGGGTTCGCTGTCCTCGAGGACCTCGCCGGGCGCGACCACGACCTCCTCGTCATCGGCGTAGACGCCGGCAAGACTCAACTTCTCGACGCATACCGCGCTGCCGTCGGCGAACGCGACCGCCCGCCGGACGCCGTACTCGCCGGCAGCGCGCACCTCGACTACGCCGACGCGGTCTTTGCCGAACTCAACGCCCCCGCGCTGGTGCCCTCCTACGCCACTGGGTCGCCCTACACCCGGGAGCATCTGTTTCAGTGCCTGCATGCCGCCGCGGCCAACAATCTGCGGGGCACGATCGTCGAGTTCGGGGCGTTCAAGGGCGGCACCACGGCCTGGCTGGCGCGCGTCGCCGCACGTCTCGGCCTCGACAGCTGCCGCGTCATAGGCCTCGACAGCTGGGCCGGATTCCCTCCCCGACGCTCGGTGCTCGACCTCTATGAGCACCCGCGGTGCGTCTTCACCGACCTCGACGCAGTCCGCGCCTACGTCGAACCCTTCGGCGTTGAGCTGATCGCCGGTGACATCACCGAGACCTACCGCCAGCTCGCCGGGCAACCTCTGCTGCTGTGCTTCTTCGACACCGACAACTACAGCCCGGCCCGCGCCGCGCTCGAGCTGTGCGCCGACCAACTCGTCGTCGGCGGCAGCATCGTGTTTGACCACGTCGCCACCACCGCCGACTACGTCGACACGCTCGGCGAGCGCATGGCTGCCTACGAAGTCCTCGGGCCGCGCGGCTTCTTGCACCTGCACGGCACCGGCGTATTCACCAAGATCGCCTGACCGACTCGCTGCCTCAGGCGTCCGGCTCGAAGTCGATCGTCCGGCCGACCAGGTCGAGTCGCACGACCCCGCCACGCGCGGCGTACAGCTCGCGCCACACCGCAAAGCCGCGCAGGATCGTCTGCTCCCAGTCGTGCGCGCTGCGGTCGCGGACCTCCAGCCGAGACACGAGTCGCCGGATGGCCTGCAGCAGCGAGAAGTCGACGTGGTCGACGCCTTCGAGGAAGCGTTCGTCGCGGCCGTAGTCGAAGACGAAAGCCGCGATCGCCTCCTCGATGACCGTCGCGCGTCCGGCATCCTCGACCTCGCGGACCTTCGGGTCGCTGTTGCGCTTGACGTCAAAAAACAGCCGCGTGAGCGGCGACCAGCCCAGTAGGGCTGCGTAGCTGAGGTGAAAGACGTCGTGGTAGCGGTAACCGTCGTCCTCGTACGCGTTGTCAGTCAGCTGGTTCCCGAGCTGCTGACCGTCCGGCCCGTAGAGACGCACGATCGTCTTGCCGTCCTCCTGGGACTCCACAAAGCGCACGTGCGTGTGACGGGGCAATCGCTCGTGCTCAGGGAATTGCTCATCCCCGATCGGAAGCGGGAGCGTCTGACCGTGCTGCGGCCAGCGACCGCGGATCTTTCGCAGGTTGCGCTCGGCGACCTCCTCGAGCTCAAGATCGAGCTTCTCGGCCAGGTTGGCGACGTACCACAGCACGTCACCGAGCTCCTCGGCCATCTCGTCGCTGAACAGCTCGTGCGCGTCGCCATCCCGCAGCCGCTTCTTTACATGCCGCACCAACGAGCCGACCTCGGAACTGAGGCCGATCACCGGAAATAGCAGCGCCCCCTCATCGTGGCCGGGGCGCTGATCGGTGCGGTTGGCCTCGCGCTGGAACTCATTGAACTCCACCGGCGAAGCGTAGAAGTCGGCTGCTCTGCCGACAAACAGCCGGTGCTTTGATCACCGCACCGCGCGAGAATGCGACGGCCCCAGAGGCGGCGGTTACCACCGCGAAGGACTGGTACGACACGCGAGGACCTGGCTAAGCGCGCCCGGAAGGATTCGAACCTCCGACTTCCTGCTCCGTAGGCAGGCGCTCTATCCAGCTGAGCTACGGGCGCGAGCCGCAACCACTCTAGGGGACCGCCGCCCTCGCCCAAGGCCGGGTGAGACGAAACCCGTCTCACAACGGTTCGCGCACTCCGTTGTACGCGCGAGCAGGCTTGTTTTTACCTGCATTTTGCGAGGAATAGTCAACAGACCAGCCGGACGGAAATCGAGCCGGGCCGGCCGGATCGCATGTAAGTGAAGCCGATCCAAGGAGGCAAGGTGATGCGATCTAGCTTGCGTCCCGGCCCTGGGCCGCGACGTCACACTCGGCAAGGAGGCCGTCGTGGCCGTTGACCCTGCCTTGGCCCTCTCGCTGGAGGAGCCGCTGCTCGACGTCGAGCAGGCCGCGGCGCTACTCAACGTGCGCCCGTCATGGGTCCGTGACGCCACGCGCGCGCAACGGCTGCCCTGCATCCGCGTGGGTCGTCATCTGCGTTTCACCCGCCCGATGCTCGAGCAGTGGGCGGCGCAGCATCGCATCGAGAACGCCGAGACGAGTGGCCGTTTCGGCCCGCGCACGAGGGGGTCACGATGACCGCCGAGCAGACCTTCACGCACGAACCCCGGCGCGACGACCCCGACGCCGTCCCGGTGCCATTGGGCGCGCTTCCGGTGTCCCAGGCAGAGGACGATCGTCCGCTGCCGCGAGCCCAGCGTGTCGCGCCATCGGCAGCCGACATGACGTCGGAGCGCATGCTGCGGGCGCAGTCCGAGCCGCCACCATCCGGCTGGCGCCGCTTGCTGTTCCGTCTCAGCGGCGGAATGCTCAACGCCGGGCCGAGCGCTGCCGATCGCGAGCGTCGCGAGCTCGTCGGGCGCGTCAAGAGCCCTGTCGTCGGCTGCCGGCGGATCGCCGTGGTCTCGCGCAAGGGCGGCGTCGGCAAGACGACCACGACGCTGATGCTCGGCCACACCTTCGCGTCGTTGCGCGGTGATCGGGTGATCGCGCTGGACGGCAACCCGGACGCCGGGTCGCTGGCCTACCGAGTGCGTCGCGAGACGAGCAACACGATTACCGGTTTGCTCGCACACCGCGATCAGATCAACCGCTACGCCGACATCCGCGCCTACACCAGCCAGGCGCCGACGCGGCTGGAGGTCGTGGCGGCCGACGACGATCCGCGGATCACCGACGCGCTGGTCGAGCAGGACTTCCACACGGCTGTCGAGCTGCTGGAGGTCCACTACAACCTCGTCTGTCTCGACACCGGGACCGGGGTGCTGGAGTCGGCGGCCAAGGGCATCCTGCAGCTGGCTGACCAGATCGTCGTCGTGACCGCGCCGTCGCTGGACAGCGCGCGCACCGCCTCGTCGACCCTGGACTGGCTGGACCGCAACGGGCACGCCGACCTGGTCGAAGGGGCAGTTGCGGTGGTCAACGGCGTGCGGCCGCGCAGTCAGCTGGAGCTCGATCGTGTCGTCGAGCACTTCTCTCAACGCTGCCGCGAAGTCGTGCGGGTGCCGTGGGACCCGCACCTGGAGGCGGGCGCAGAGAGCACGCTCGACCAGCTGCATGAGCCGACCCGCAACGCCTATCTGCGCTTGGCCGCGGCGGTCGCCGCCGGCTTCGCGCTCGACCCGCTCCCGGTGAGCGAAAGGAGCCGCTGATGCACGCTGCGATCACGACGGTGCTCGCCGAGGTGAGCGCCAAGCCCGATCCATCGGGATTGCCTGGCAGCTCGGTTGCCGAGCGCCTCGTCAACGGGCTGTTCTTCTACACCCTGCTGGGCTGCCTGGCCGGATTGTTGATCAGCGTGCTGATCTGGGTGTTCAGCTCGCGCGCGCAGAACTATCACCACGCGGCGACCGGCCGGCAGGGCACGATCATCGCCGCGGGCGGCGCGCTGATCGCGGGCGCCGCGCCGGCGCTGATCAACTTCTTTCAGTCGCTGGGCGGCCAGGTCCACTAGGCCGGTCCGGTGAGCGATCAGGTCCGCATCCTCGCTGGCGATCGCGGTCCCGGCCGGCGAATTCCGCTGCTCGCCATTGCGACGGTCGTCATCGCGCTGATCACCGGCTTGGTGGTCGGGCGTGTCACGGCGCCCGATCACCACTCGACCACGACGACCGTGGCGCCGGCGCCCGACGGGCAGGCGGCGCGGCGCATTGGGACGATCCCCGTCGGCTATCCGCACACGCGCGCGGGTGCCGTCGCGGCGACGCTCAACGCCGGGGCGGTCCTCGGCGACCCGCGCGTGCTGCTCGACCCGGATCGGCGGACGCGCGCGCTGTCACTGCTGGCCACCGCGCGCTATGCCAAGACGTTCACCGGCAGCGGTGCGGCGGCGCTGGAGCAGGCGCGCAACGCGCCGCTCGGCCGTGGTCTGCAGAACGGGGCGCAGACGATCTCGCTGACCAGCCCGTTGGCCTATCGGATCGTCGCCTACGACGGCCAGAGCGCGAAGGTCGTCAGCTGGGGCGTGGCCGTGGTCGGCAACGACCAGGGGTTGGCGCCCAGCGCCTCGTGGGCGACGACGACCACCGCGCTGCGTTGGCAGGACGATGACTGGAAGATCGACGCTGCGTCCTCGCAGGCCGGACCGACGCCTGGGCTCGACGCGCAGCGCCCGTCGAGCACTGATGCCTTCATCGCCGGGTTGTCCGCCAGCCAGGGAGTTCGGCATGCGCCGTGACGGTCGTCGGCTGGTCGCGCTGATCGTCGCCGTCGCATGTGCGGCATTCGCCCTGGGCGCGGTGTCTCCGTCTTCGGCGCGAGCGGACGTGTGCGACAAGATCCCGTCGATCCCGGGTGTGCCCAACCCGGTCAAGACCGGCTGCGAGGCCGTAGGGGCCGTCCCCGGTGCCGTGACCGACCCGGGCGGCGCCGTCACCGACATCGTCACGGCGCCGATCAAGGCAGCCGGCGACGAGGTGATGCAGGGCGTGACGAAGTGGGTCGCCGACGGCGCCGGCTGGCTGGTCGGTCAGGCGGGCAAGCTCATCGACGCCACCACCACGCCGCGGCTGGACTCGCCGTGGTTCGGTCAGCAGTACAAGGCGATGGCCGCGCTGGCCGCAGTGTTCGCACTGCCGCTGCTGTTGTTGTCGGTCCTGCAGTCGGTGATGCGCCGCGACTCGTCGATCGTCGTGCGTGCCGCCTTCGTGCACCTGCCGGCGGCGTTCATCCTCACCGCCGGGGCCGTCGCCGTCGTCTTGCTGTTCCTGCAGCTGACCGACGAGATGTGCACGCAGGTCTCCTCGTCGGTGGGCAGCGACGCCGGCTCGTTCTTCAAGGACACCACTGACGCGCTGGGCAAGCTCGGCGCCGCCACCGGCCAGGGCGGCGCACCGCTGTTCGCCGTGTTCCTCGGTGGCCTGATCGCCGCCATCGGGGCCTTCTTCGTCTGGATCGAGCTGGTGCTCCGCTCGGCCGCCGTCTACGTGACCGTCTTGTTCCTGCCCTTCACGTTCGTCGCCATGATCTGGCCGGCGACGGCGCGATGGTGCCGGCGGCTGGTCGAGCTGCTATTCGCCGTCATCTTCTCAAAGTTCGTCATCGTGGCGATCCTCGCCCTGGCCGCCGCCGGGTTGGGACAGTCGCGCTCCGACGACGCCTTTCAGGGAGTGATCGCCGGCGCGGCACTGATGCTGCTCGCCGCGCTGTCGCCGATGGCGTTGCTCAAGCTGATCCCGCTGGCCGAGGCCGCCGTCGCGCACTCGCATGGCCGATCGGGTAGCGGGGCGCAGACGCTCGGACCGATTGCCGGACCCGCCGCGACCATGCGCCGCGTCGTCGACGCCAACTGGGGCGGCGCAGGCGGCGGAGGTCTGCGCGCCGCGCCCGCGGGCGCGGGTGCGGCGGGCGGCCCGGCAGGGTTCGCCGCCGCGGCGGTCGCTGGCGGCGCCGGCGCGATGGCCGGCGGTGTCCGCACCCGCGCGGACAACATCGGCGGAACCGGCGGCGGCCAGGGACCACGCGGTGAAGACAGCGTCCGTTACGCCGCGGTCGGTGGCGGTGGGCAGGCCGCGCGCCCAAGCGCTGCCCCACCCGCGGGGCAGCAGCCCTCGTCGGGTGAGCAGCGGGGAGCGTCCGCCTCGGACAAGGGAGGCGGATCAGCGCCACGCTCTGGGCCCGATCAGTCGCAGTCTCGCGGTGCGGGTGCTCCGCGGCCGATAGCGCCGGGCCGCGATCTCGGCGGCGACCGGCAGCGACCGTCCGACAAGGGCGGTGCTGGCGATGGCCGCTGATGCGCGGCGCTACCGCTTCGGACCGCTGGAGCGGCGCGGGCTGGTCGGCGCGCTGCGCGCCGGCCAAGTCGGGGTGCTCGGCGTCGGCCTCGTCGTCGTGATCGTGCTGTTGCAGGTCTCGCGCGCTCCGGCGATGGTGTTCGCCGTCCTGCTCGTCGTCTTGGCGATTGTCGGCGTGTGCTTCGCGCCGGTGGCTGGGCGCACAGTCGAGGAGTGGACGCCCGTCGTGCTTGCCTGGACGCTGAGGGGCGGGCGTCGAGGCCAGCGCTGGCGCTCGGCGCTCCCAACCGGCGGGCGCAGCAGCCGGACCCGCCATATGACAAGGCTGAGCCGCAACGGCCACGGCCCCGACGCCGGCCAAGACGAAGACGAGCACGAGGAGGTCGAGCCAGTCTCACTTCCGCCGCAGGTAGCGGGCGTGATGCTGTTGGCAGCGCCGTTGCGCGGCGAGGACGTCGGTGTGCTCAAGGACGCCATGGCCAAGACCTACACCGGCGTGCTGTCGGTGCGGGTGCGGTCGTTCGGACTGCTCGATCAGACCGAGCAGGAGCGGCGCCTGGCCGGCTGGGGGTCGGTCCTCGCCGGCCTGGCCCGGGAGAGCTCGCCGGTGCGCCGGCTGCAGTGGATCGAGCGCACGGTCCCCTCCGACGGCGACCAGGTCGCCCGCTACCTGCAGGAGGAACGCGACCCCGCCGTTCCGCTCGCCACGAGCTCGGTTGCGTCCTACATCGAGCTGGTCGAGTCCGCGGGTGCGGTGACGCAGGATCACGAGCTGTTCGTCTGCGTGCAGATCGACGCCAAGAAGGCGTGGCGTCAGGTCAAGCGCCTGGGCAAGGGCGACCAGGGTGCCGTCGCGCTGTTGCTGCGCGAACTCGAGACGCTGGCCGAGCGGCTCGTTGCCGCCGACGTGCAGGTGCAGGGCGCGCTACGTCCGCGGATGCTGGCACGGGTCATCCGCGACGCCTACGACCCCTACGGGCGCACGTTCCGCAACCGGCTGGCCGCCGTCTCTCCCGATCAGGCCGGCACGCCGCCCGCGCAGGCGTGGCCGCTGGCCGCCGACGCGACGTGGAGCGAGTACCGCACCGACTCCGCGCTGCACGCCACCTATTGGGTGGCGCAGTGGCCGCGCATCGACGTCGGCGCAACGTTCCTGGCCCCGCTGCTGATGCAGACCAACGTACTGCGGTCCGTCTCCACGGTGATGGAGCCCGTGCCGCCGTCGGTGGCGATCCGCAAGGTCGAGGCCGCCCGCACGACCGACCTCGCCGACGAGCAGACCCGCTCACGTCAGGGGTTTGTCACCACCGCGCGCAAGCGCCAGCAGCAGGACGCCACGATGCGCCGCGAGGAAGAGCTCGCCGACGGCCACGCCGAGTTCCGCTTCGCCGGCTACGTCACCGTCTCCGCCCCCGACGACGAGTCGCTGGAGCGCTCCTGCGCCGAGGTCGAGCACGCCGCCCAGCAAGCGCGCTTGGAGCTCATCCGCCTCTATGGCCAGCAGGCCGAGGGCTTCACCTTCACCCTGCCGCTCGCCCGGGGCCTCAAGTGAGGGTGCCGACCCTGCGCCGTGACCAGGGCGCTCGCGCGCGTGCGCGCGCGAGCGCGCGCGAAGAAGCTCGTCGTGAGCGGACTCGTCACGAGCGCGAGGCGATATCCGGCGGGCTGCTGCCGGCCCGGCTGCCCGGCGAGCGGCTCGGGCACGCGGCGACGACTGCGCACCTGCAGGCCGCCTACCCGTTCGTGGCCGAGGGCGGCCTGGGCGGGCGCGGCGTCTACATCGGCCGTGACGCCTACGGCGGGTCGTTCGTCTATGACCCGTGGGAGCTCTACGGCCGCGAGCTGACCTCGCCCAACATGCTGGTCATTGGCCAGATCGGCCGCGCCAAGTCCTCGCTGGTCAAGACCTACGTCTGGCGCCAGTCGGTGTTCCGCCGCCGCGCTTGGATCATCGACCCCAAGGGCGAGTACGGCGCGCTCGCTGACGCGTTCGGCGTCACCCCTTTGTCGCTGGAGCCCGGCGGCGAGCTGCGACTGAACCCGATCGCCCGCGAAGCCGGCTGGCAGGGACAGCTCCGACTGCTGCAGGCCGTCTGCGCCGGCGCGCTACACCGGCCGCTGGCCCCCGAGGAGGAAGCCGGCCTCCGCGAGGCGCTGAAAGTGCTGAACGCGCGGCCTGAGCAGCCCACGCTGCCAGCCGTCGTCGACGTCCTCCTGCGGCCGTCGGGCGAGATGGCCGCCGCCCTGGCCACCGAGGCCGGAGAGCTCGCGCAGGCCACCCGCCAGGCCGCGCTCGGCCTGCAACGGCTGTGCGAGGGCGACCTACGCGGTATGTTCGACGGCCCCACCACGCCGGGTCTGGACCTCGACGCCCGGCTGGTCGTCATCGACCTGCACGCCGTCTACGACTCAGCGGCGCTCGGCATCCTCATGACGTGCGCGGCCGCCTGGCTGCGCGCGCAGGTCGACGCCCAGCGCGCCCGCGCCGAGGTCGGCGGCCAGGTCGGCGACAAGCTGATCGTCGTCGTCGACGAGGCGTGGCGCATCTTCAGCCACCTCGGCATCGGCGAGTGGCTGCAAGACAGCTTCAAGCACTCGCGCGCCTACGGCGTGCAGAACCTCATCGTCATGCACCGCCTCTCCGACCTTCGCGCCGCCGGCGCCGAAGGCTCTCGCGAGGCGCGGCTGGCTGAGGGGTTGTTGGCCGACGCCGAGACACGGGTCATCTACGCGCAGCCGACCGACCAGTTGGCCGCGACCCGCGACCTGCTCGGCCTCACCGAGACCGAGGCCGAGCTGCTGCCCACGCTGCGCCGCGGCGAAGCGCTGTGGAAGGTCGGCCAGCGCTCCTTCCTCGTACACCACCGCCTCTCCAGCTTCGAGGCCCGCCTCGTCGACACCGACGCGCGCATGGCCGTCCGCCAGCCCGCGGATGCCGTGCGATGAGCACCGGCGCGACCCCACGCTGGCCCGGACCCGCCGACGGCTCAGGTCTCGGCGAGCGCGTCGCCGCCGGCATCCTGGTCGGCGTCGTCGCCCTCGCGCTCATCGTGTGGCTCACCGCCGCCGTCGCCGCCGTCCTGTTCGGCAGCGGTCCCGCGCCGGCGCTCGGCGACGTCGCGTCCGCGGTGGCTCGATTGCCGAGTCACCTCGCCGATCCGCGCGAGGCCTTCGCGCCTCACGCGCGCGGCGCGCTCCCCGGGCCGGCCGGCTTCTACGGCGCTGCACTCCTCGTGCTCACGGCCGGTGTCGCGGCCGGTCTCACGCTGCTGCAGCTGGTCCGCTGGGTCCGCGGCACCGGCGTGCTCGCCGTCACCTCGTCGCCAAGCCGGGAGGACTCGGCGCGCTGGGCGCGGCGCGGCGACCTGCGCGCCCTGACCGTCCGCGCCCCGCAGCCGGGTCGCGTGACGCTCGGTCGTGCACACGGCCGGCTGCTGGCCGCCGAGGAGCGGCAGTCGGCGATCGTCATCGCGCCAACGCAGTCGATGAAGACCACGGGCTTGGCGGTGCCGGCGATCCTCGAGTGGGACGGGCCGGTGCTGGCCACGTCGGTCAAGACCGATCTGCTGCGGGACACCATCGACCGCCGTCGCCAGCTCGGCGACGTGCTCGTCTTCGACCCCACCGAAGCCACGGGGCTCGACAGCGCCAGCTGGAGCCCGCTGGTGGACTGCGCGACGTGGCATGGCGCGCAGCGCACCGCAGCGGCGATGTGCGCCGCCGCCCAGCCGGGCGGCTTCACCTTGGCCGATGCCGACTTCTGGTACTCGGCCGCCGCCAAGCTCCTGGGCCCGGTCCTGCTTGCCGCCGCGACCGTGGAGGACGGGTCGATGGCCGACGTCGTCAGATGGGTCGACACCCAGGAGGTCGACGAGGTCCGCGACGCGCTCCAGGAGTACGGGGATGAGGACGCCCTGACCGCCGCCCGCGCGACGTGGACGCGCGACGAGCGCCAGCGCTCCTCGATCTACACCACCGCCGAGACCGTCCTGGCCTCCTACGCCGACCCGCGCGTGCTCGCGGCGGCCTACAACCCGGAGCCGCTGGCCGACCGGCTGCTCGACGGCACGAGCAGCGCCGTGTACTTGTGCGCGCCCGCGCACGAGCAAGCCCGCTTGCGGCCGTTGCTGGCCACGCTAGTCGAGCAGGTGATCGCCGCCGTCTACGAGCGCGTGACCCACACGGGCGAGCCGCTGGACCCGCCGTTGCTGTTGGTGCTCGACGAGGCGGCCAACGTCGCGCCGCTGGCGAGCCTCGACACGCTGGCGGCTACCGCCGCCGGGCAGGGCATCCAGCTCGTCTCCGTCTTTCAGGACGTCGCACAGATCCGCGAGCGCTGGGGCACCCGCGCGGCGACGATCGTCAACAACCACCGCGCCAAGCTGATCGGCTCGGGCATCGCCGACCCTGACACGCTCGACTTCGCCGCCCGCATCCTCGGCGATCAGGAGATCCGTCAGCACTCCACCACCGCCAGCCAGGAAGGCCGGGCCTCTACGACCGAGTCCACCGCCTACCGGTCGCTCGCGCCGCCCCACGCGCTGCGCCAGGCCGAGCACGGCACCGCCGTGCTCGTCTACGGCAACCTGCCGCCCGCACGGGTGCGGCTGCGGCCGTGGTTCGCCGACCGCGACCTGCGCCGCCTCGCCGGCCGAGCGCGGTCGTGACCTACCGGAGCGTTCCGGCCGCCGTCGCGGTCGCGGCCGTCCTGCTCGCGGGCTGCGGCGACCATCACGCCGACTCGCGAACGACGCCCGCAACGCCGCCCGCGCCGGGCCCGATCATCGGCACCACGACCCAGCCGCCGCGTGACCCGCTCAGCACCGGCGAGCGTCGCGAGGCGACCGCCGCCGTCCGGCGTTTCCTCTCCGGGTACCTGCCCTACCTCTACGGCCGCGGCCTCCCCGGCCGCGTGGCGCCCGTGACGCCGTCGGTCGCACGGACCCTGCGCTCGGGCAGCGCCCGCGTCACCCCTGCCCAGCGGCATCGTCACCCGCGCGTCGCTGCGCTGCGCGTGATCGGCCAGACCGCGCGCAGTGCGCTGGCGGCCGTGCGGATCGGCGACGGCGGCCCGGCGCCCTATCAGCTGACGCTCACCGTCGAGCTTCGCGGCGGCAGGTGGGTGGTGTCCGACCTCGGCGACGACGGCTGACGCGGTGCCCGGATGGCGACGAGGACACGGACTTGGCCGCTGGTCGCGGGCGCCGCCGCCCTCCTGACCTTCCTCATCATCGGCGTGGCGATCATCGCCGCGATCACCGGCAGCGGCGGCTGCGGCAGTGGCTCTGGCGGCCCACCGTCCAAGGACGCCAAGCGCGACATCCCTGCCGGCTTCCTCGCCCTCTACCAGCAGGTCGGCGCCAAGTACCACATCCCCTGGGAGATCCTCGCCGGCATCGGCCGCGAAGAATGCGACCACGGCCGCAACAGTGACGCCTCCTGCACCCCGCAGCCCGGCGCCTCCGGCCCCGGGGCCGCGAACTCGGCCGGCGCGGCCGGGCCGATGCAGATCGGGATCGGTGGCGCCGCCGGCGACAGCTTCTCGGCACGGGGCGTCGACTTCGACGGTGACGGCAAGACCGGCGCGCACGACCCCGCCGATGCGATCGCCACCGCCGCAGTCATCCTCATCAAGGACAAGAGCGCACCCGTCGGCGCCGGCATCGACGCCTATCGCACCGCCGCACGCGCCTACAACGGCGCCGGCCCAGCGGCAGAGGCCTACGCCGACCGCGTCATCGCCGACGCCCACACCTACGCCACAGGCGCCAACGCCGTCGCCGACAGCGGCGGTTGTTCGGGCGACGTCGGCCTCGACTTCAGCGGCGCGAACGGCAAGGTGACCGTCGCGCCGGGTGCCGATCGGCCCGGAGCGCCAATCCAGCCGATCGTCCTGCAATACGTCGCGGCGATGGCGGGGCTCGCCGGACGGCCGATCGTCATCACCACCGGCACCAACCACTCCCAGTACACCGTCGACGGCAACGTCTCCGATCACTGGGACGGCCACGCCGCCGACCTCGGCATGGCCGCCAACGGCGGCACCGACGACGGCCCCGTCGGCGACACCCTCATGACCGCCTGCCTCGTCCTCGCCGGCGAACCACCCGGCCGCGCACGATCAGAAGCCGTGGCCGGCGGCCTCTACACGCTCGTCCACAACGGGCTGCGCATCCAGTGCATCTGGAAGACCGACGAAGGCGGCAACCATCACAACCACGTCCACGTCGGCCTGCGGCCGACGTGACCCCCGCAAGCTGGTGTCATTGCCCGGTTCCAGCGACCGGTGCGCCCGCGTCGGCGAGCACGGCCGATGACCCACCGTCGCCACCGACTGAGCCATGTCACTCAGCTCTCGCATCGAGCTTTCAGGGTGCTCGTATCGAGCGATCGCACGGCACCGTCCCAAGAGCTGCCCTGGCGCAAGCCTCGGTCCCGCGACCAATGCTTCTGCGCGACGTCGAGGGACGAGCGGGGCCGCGGCCCGCAGATTGTGGCACGCCTTCGGCGTGCGTGCGGGCCTTGCCGGGCCCCGCAGCGGGCGGAGCCCCTGCCTTGTGAGGAGTACCTCGTGTTCGACGATCAGATCGTGGTGCCGGCACCGAGTCTGTATCTCGACGTGCTGTTCGGTCGCGCGCGTCCCTCGACGCTGCTCGAGGTGCGCTGGCGCACCTCGGTCGGGATGGGACGACGGTTCGTCACCGTGGCCGATCGCGCCGCGGCCGCCAAGCTCGTGATCGACATCGGCACGAGGACCGACGTGTACGTCGGCGCGCTGCCGCGCTGGCGGCCGCAGGGTGGCCGGGCGGCGATCGTCGGCGACGCTCGCACGGTCTGGGTCGACCTGGACAGCGACGTCGCTGCCCGCGCGCTGGAGCCCCTCGATCCAGCGCCCAGCATGGTCGTCGCCTCCGGCGGCCCTGGGCACCTGCATGCCTACTGGTCGTTGACCGCGGGCGTCCCGCCGGGGGTGATCGAGCGGGCCAATCGGCGGTTGGCGTGGGCGCTAGGCGGCGATCTGAACAGCGCCGACGCGGCGCGCATCCTGCGCCCACCGGCGACGGTCCATCACGGCCGCGGCGGCGCCGAGGTGCGCCTCGTGGGCGGAGGCGGCGCACCGGTCCGTCTGGGTGACTTGGTCGACGGGCTCGCCGATCCGCCGGGCACCGGGACGCTGTCGCGTCCGCGTCCGACCAGCTGGCGACGACGCGATGCGTTGCTCGAGCTGGAGCCCGAGCTGTACGTGGCGCGGCTGACGGGCCGACGCGTGGGGCGCAGTCGCAAGGTGCGCTGTCCGCTGCACGAAGACGGCACGCCATCGCTGCACGTCTATCGCGAGCCGCAGCGGGGGTGGTACTGCTTCGGCTGCCGCCGCGGCGGCAGCGTCTATGACCTGGCGGCGGCCATGTGGCGCGTCGAGCCCAGGGGCGCCGGCTTTGTCGCTCTGCGCGAGCGACTGACGTCGATGTTCGGCTGAGCACCGGGCCGACGCGAGGGAGCGTGGCGCCTGCCCTGCAGGCTCCACGCGCGGGACCACAGCACGGTCGACGCAGCTTGAGTCACGGCGATCGAGCTGGAGACGAGGTCGCAGCCGTTCGGGATGGAGGCTCACCGAGCGTCTCCGGTGGGAGCGGTGGGTGTCGCGGTTTCCTTGCCCCGAGGATGGCATCGCCCTTCGGGGCGTGGCAGGTGGCCCGGGCGTTCGCGGCGAGTTGGGCGTGGGCTGGGTCATGGGCGTTTGGGGCGGGAGGGGCGATGCCTCTTTGGGCGGCGTCAACGGACACCCCCGATCCACAGGAGAAGCCTCATGAACACCATCCAGATCACCGGCCGGCTGACCGCCGATCCGCAGCAGCGCACCGCCGGCGAGCTTCAGGTCTGCGACCTGCGCGTGGCGGTCCCGCGCCGGCGCGGCCGAGACGGCGAGGACCGCGGCGCGGTGTTCGTCGACATCACCGCCTTCGGCGAGCTGGCCAAGGTCTCGGGCCAGTACCTGGCCAAGGGCCGCCGCGTCGCGGTCAACGGCCGCCTGGAGCTCGACGAGTGGCAGGCCGCCGACGGCAGCCCGCGCCGCCGTCACAAGATCGTCGCCGACCAGGTCGAGTTCCTCGACCCCGCCGAGCGCCCCAACGGCGCCCCGGCCGACAGCGAGGACGGCCCGACCGACGAGGTCGCCGCCCAGCGCGCCCGGCACGACGAGGCCCCGGCCGAGCCGGTGGCCGCCTAACCCAGCGACCACGCGCCCGTCCGGCCCACCTCGGGTCGGACGGGCCGTCGCACGGAAGGAGCGCACAGATGGCCACGAAGGTCAACGGCGAGCTGCAAGGGCTGCGCGCGAAGGCGCGCCTCTACGACGAGCTGGTCGAGCACCTCGAACAGCAGGAGCGTGAGGTCGAGCGGCTGCGCCGCCAGCACACCCGCGACGGCATCGACCCGGTCTGGCGGGAGATCGCCAACGACCTGGCCGGAGCGCTGCGGCCGTATGCGTTGTTCAGGGAGCAACGCGTCGAGCAGGGACGAATCGTCGTGGAGACGCGGGTGCCCGGCGCGACGCTGCACAAGGCGTCGGCGGCGTTGGAGCGGCTGGGTCGCCAGGTGGCGATCGAGTCCCACCGGGCCTCCGGGATCCCGGTGGCCGAGGACGAGCAGCAGGCGGCCTGAACGTAGCGCGGTGGGGTCGGGGCACCGTTGCGGACCCGCTGACCCGGCGCCCATTTTCGCACGACTTCGTCGTGCGGCGCCGGGGGTCCAGCGGGCCCGCAACGGGCGGACCCCACCTGTTGAAGGAGTAGTTCATGTCCGAGCAGCATCAGACGGCAGTGGGCGGCGTGCGCGTGGTGGCGCTGTCGCGCGTCACTCCCGGCGAGGACTTCAACCCGCGTACCGGCCGCGACCCCGACCGCTTCGCGCAGCTCGTCGCCTCGGTCAAGGCCGACGGCGTGCTGCAGCCGCTGCTGGTCACCCCCGAGGGCGAGGGCTTTCGGATCGTCGCCGGTGAGGGCCGCTGGCTGGCCGCCGGCGAGGCCGGGCAGACCGAGGTCCCGGTGCATGTCGTCGACGTGGACGAGCGCACCGGCGGGCTGGAGCTGGCGATGGCCGAGAACCTCGCCCGCCAGGACCTCGACCCCGTCCAGGAGGCCCACGGCTACGACCGCCTGCGCACGGCGGGCCTGACGAAGAAGGGCATCGCCGAGCGGCTCGGGATCGCGCAGAAGCGCGTCACCGAGCGCCTGGAGCTGCTCAAGCTCCCGGAGGCGTTGCATCCGCAGATCGCCAGCGGACAGGTTCCGCCGGCCGCGATCAAGCCGCTTGTCGGACTGGAGCGCATCCACGACGGGCTGTCCGAGTGCGCGGTCGCGCGCATCGACGCGCCGTCGACGCGGTCGTGGGAGGAGCCGCTGACGTGGGCCGACCTCGTCGCCGACCCCGTCAACGTCCTGCTGGCCTCCGTCGACGGGACGGGGGGCGAGCTGCCGTCCGGCGTCTACGACGCGTCCGAGGCGGTGAAGGTCTCGGGGCTGGCGCTGTCCAACGCGACCCGGGAGCAGCTGACCGAGGTGTGCGAGCTGCTGGGCCACGACCCCGCCGAGGCGACGATGCAGCTCGGGCGCGAGGCGCTGGAGCGCGCCACGGCGCTGAAGGCCGCGCACGTGACCAAGAGCGGCTGGGGGCACGTGATCGTCGGCGAGGACGTGATGGCCGAGCTGGCCGCCGACCACGTCGCCGCCGTGCTCAAGCAGGTTCGCGAGCGCGCCGAACAGGCCGCGGCCGCCCAAGCCGATCAGGACGTCGGCGACGCGTCGGACGACACCGACGAGTCGGGGGCGGTGAGCGTCGAGGAGCAGGCCAAGGCCAAGCGGCGCGTCGAGCGCGAGCAGGCCGAGCGCGACCGCAAGGCCGCGGTCGCGCACAACGGCGAGCTCGGTTCGGCGATCCTCAAGCACCTGCCGCGGCTGAAGGTCGACGCCGACGTGCTGAAGATCCTCACGACCGTCGACGTCGCCGGCGACCTCGACGGGGTGACCGCGCGCGGTGCGCGCTACTGCTTCCCCGGCTGGACGACCGAGACCGCGCAGAAGAACGGCAAGGTCAAGGTCACCCATCTCGACAAGACGCAGAGCGGTGCGCGGGCGCGCGAGTTCCTGGCCGGCGCTGGCACGATGGCGGAGATCGCCGGGCGGCTGCTGTGCCTGATCGCGGCGGCCCGCTACGCCGACGAGCGCTGCGTGGCGCGGTCGAACCGGTCGTTCAGCTCGCTGACGATCCGCGGCGACCTGCCCTACAGCGACGACGTGGTCGACCTGATCGACGAGCTGTGCGCGCAGCGGCTGCCGGAGCACCTCACCACCCAGGTGCGCGAGGCGCGGCTTGAGCAGCGCGAGGCGCTGGCCGCCCACGAGGCCGAGCTGGCCGCGGCGCGCGAGCGCCTGGACGCGGCGCTGGCCGACCCGGCCGCGCTGAGCGACGAGCAGCGCGAGCAGGCGCTGGACGACGTGGACACCGTCCACGGCCGCTACAGCCTCGACGGGCACCGGCTGCGCAAGCAGCTGCAGCCCGCTGACGAGGACGCCGACTCGGCGTCCGACGCCGACGCCGACGCCGAAGCCGCCTGACCCACGTTCCCCAGGGCCGGTCGCGCCGCCGGGCGCGGCCGGCCCGATCTCTCGACTTGGAGGTGGCCGTGATGGCCAACACGACGCGTCGGCGACTGACCGACGACGAACGCGCGCAGCGCCGCGAGCAGGACCGCCAGCGCCTCGACCAGGCGGCGCGGCAGCTGCTCTCCAGCGACGGCTGGCAGAGCTGGGTCAAGGTGCGCTCGCGCAACGGGCTCGGACGCTACAGCTGGCGCAACCAGCTGCTCATCGCGCTCCAGGCGCCCGACGCCCGGTTCGTCGCAGGCTTCCACGCCTGGAAGGACCTCGGACGCCGCGTCAGCAAGGGCGCCAAGGCGATCCGCATCCTCGCGCCAATGCCCCTCCGCGACCGCGAGGAGACTGGCGAGGGCGAGGACGGCGAGGTGCGGGTCCTGTTCAAGTCGGTCGCGGTCTTCGACCTCGCGATGACCGAGCCGATCCCCGGCGCCGAGCAGGTGGCGCTGGAGCCGCCGATCGAGCTGATCATCGGCGACAGTCACGTCCATCTGCTCGTCCCGCTCACCCAGCTCGCCGACGAGCTGGGGTTCCGCGTCGAGCAGCGTCCGCTCGACGGCGGCGCCGACGGCTGGTGCGACGCGAAGGCCAAGGCGATCGTCGTGAACGCCGCCCTGCCCGCCAACGCGCGGGTTCGGGTGCTGGTGCACGAGATCGCGCACGCACTTGGGATCGGCTACGCCGATCGCGGCCGCGCCCGCGCGGAGGTCATGGTCGACTGCGTCACCTATGTCGTCTGCGGCCGCGTCGGCTTGGACACTGGCGGCGAGTCGATCCCTTACGTCGCCGGGTGGGGCGAGGACGGCGCGCTGGACGCCATCCAGCAGGACGCGCAGATGATCGACGAAGTCGCCAGGCGGATCGAGGCGGTGCTGCTCGACGAGCAGCAGCAGCTCGAGCGGCCTGACCCAGCAGCCGGCATCCGCGTGGTCCGGGGTGCGGTCGATGCGCCCCAGTGTCGGCCGGACCGAGAGCCGAAAACCCAACGCAGCCCTCAGCGAGACGCCGGGCGTGAGCTTCACGACGGGCCGAGGAGGAGTCCAGCCGTTTGGGGGGCGCACCGCACCCCAACCACGAGGAGCCCCGCGATGAGCAGCACTCAGACCCAGCAGCCCCCGACGCGCAAGCAACTCGCCTACCTGCGGGCGCTGGCCCGCACGACCGGCACGACGTTCACGCTGCCCCGCACCCGCCGCCAGGCCAGTCGCCAGATCGCGCTGATGCGCAACCGGCCCGTGTCCACTCAGCTGGAGTTCGCCCTCGACGATCTCGCCGTCCGCGGCGGCGAGCTGCCAGAGGCGGCCTGATGGCCGCCCGGCGCCTCGTCGCCCTCCGGGGCGACGAGGCCGACCTCTACACGAGGCACCACCGAGCGCTGCGTCGCGCGGTGGCAGGCCGCGTCCGCATGTCGGCCGACCTGATCGAGGAGGCATGCCAGCAGGCGTGGCTGATCCTGCTCCGCCGCCAGCCCGTCCGGGGCCCCACGCTGTTCGCGTGGCTGGTCACGGTCGCCGTCCATGAGGGCTATCGCCTCTCGGCGATCGACCGCCGCGATCTCTCGCTGGACGCGCCCGCATCCTCAGCTGAGGAGTGGGTCGCCGGCCATCAAGGCGAGCGGACCGTGGATCGCGACGTCGTGGACGAGTCGTTGGAGGCGCGGCGGGCGTTGCGAGCGCTCGCCAGCCTGAGCGGGCGTCAGCGCCAGTACGCCGTGCTGCGCGTCGTCGGCTTCTCCTATCGCGAGATCGCCGCGCGCGAGGGCGTGACGTACACCAACGTCAACAAGCACCTGGCCAAGGCGAGCCAGCGGCTCAAGGCCGCAGTCGAGCGCGCAGCTTGACCAGGGGCAGGAGAGCAGTCGGCTGGACAGCGGGAGAGACCGGCTCGAGGCCGGTGGACATCGGACTCGCGAGCATCGCGGCCGGGCGGTCTTATGGCCCTGCAAGCCCTGCCCCTGCGGGGTCCGCTGCGCGGATCGCTGTCGCGACAGGGCTCCCTGACGGGCCCTCCCTGCGGTCGGGTTCCGGGCCACCGCCCGACCGCACACCCGCGGCCCATGACCACCACCCTCACACCGGCCCCCACCACCGACCAGCAGCCGCACACGCCGACCCGCGGCCAGCGCGTCGAGCTCGCCCGCTACCCCTCCGACACCGGCGAACGCCAGCTCATCGGCCAGCGCCTCGACGGCATCGTCCACGTCTTCGACGAGCCTGCCACCGGCGACGGCCCCACCTTCACCGTCGAGACCCACCTCGACACCAACAGCGAGCTGCAGGCGCTGGTCGCCGACTACCTCGCCAAGGCCAAGCGCCTCGGCTACGCCCCGATGCACGGCTGGTACTGACCAGCCTCGCGGCTACCGCGGCTGCACCGTCGCAGCGTCAAGGCGGCGGTGCAGCATCGACGCCAGGGTCAAGACGTCGAGCGCGTCCTCGCGCGTTGTCGCCCACCGCACCTTCGGGACGTGCGCCGTCGGGTTGCGGAACGTTCCAAACAGCCCCTTCAGCAACATCGCCAACCCGGTCTGCTCGGAACGCTCCCAGTCGGTCGCCAAAGCATTGAACGCGATCACCGGCCCCGACGACATGGAGCAGACCTTGTCGACCAAGGTCGTCCCGTCGCCGTGCTCTCCACTCAGCTCTCGGAGCTTGTCGGCCACGCTCTTGGCGGCCTCCAGCACGGCGTGAAAGTAGTCCTGCTGGAGCAACTCAGCGCGGCAGAAGTGCAAGACGTCGGCATGCACCGCACGTCGCTCGAGCTCCGCCCGGAGCTCATCCGCGCGCTGCTGCGCCTCCGAGAGAGTCGTCGCCCGACGCGCTCGTCCGACCCGACCGTCCTCGCGCACCGCGTAGCCCGACAACAGCAATCGCTCGCTGACAGCGACGCGATGCTGCTCGAACGCCTCCGGCGACTCGAAGCGCACGGGTTGCATCACCTCCGCCACAAGTCGAATCAGCGGCCGGCCATCGCCCTGCCGGTTCTGGGCTTTGACGACCGCGTTGAAGAGCCGCTTCCACTTGGTGTTCTGGGACTCCGCTGGGCTCTCGGCAGTCTTCAGCGGAGCGATCAGGTTGGCGATCTGGTGACCGCGGACCGCTTCTCCCAGCGCGCGGCACACCATCTCGATCGTGCTGGGTGAGAACGCCGGCGGCGGGGATGGCTTCGTCGACATGCACCCCGATCGTCCCGCCCGATCCGGACGATCGACCCGTTCTGTCCCGGACACGAGCCCGAGAGCTGCAGGCCACTCGTCGAGTTCGGGAACCGTGTAGTGCCCCCGGTCGTTCCGGCTTCGCCGTCACGGCCGAACAGCCAAACAGCGCTCACACACTTGCACCCAGGTGCCTGCTGCGGCGTACGTCTGCGCAGTTGTGGACACCCGCCCCGATCGCGAGGAGCCTCAGTGAACAGAGGCGACCGGACGAGATGCTGTCCATCGGAAAGCTCGGCGTCGGCCAGGCCGACTACTACCTCCAGGCCGTCGGCCAGGGCATCGAGGACTACTACGCCGGCAGCGGCGAAGCGCCCGGGCGCTGGCTCGGTGCCGCCGCCACCGAGCTCGCGCTGGTCGGCGAGGTGGACGCCGACCAGCTCCGCGCCGTGCTCAACGGCAACCGCCCCGACGGCACCGGACCGCTCACGCGATCCGGCCAGGGCAAGAGCCGCGTCCCCGGATTCGACCTCACCTTCTCCGCACCCAAGAGCGTCAGCCTGCTCTTCGGCCTCGGCGACGAGCACATCAGCCGCGCCGCACGCGAAGCGCACGAGGCGGCCGTCGACGCCGCGCTGGAGTACATGGAGCGCCACGCCGCGCTCGGCCGTCGCGGCAAGGGCGGCGCGATCTCGGTGCTCGGCAACGGCTTCATCGGCGCCGGCTTTCGCCACCGCACCAGCCGCGCCGGCGACCCCCAGCTGCACACCCACGTCCTCGTCGCGAACATGACCCGCGGCCCCGACGGCCGCTGGACCGCCCTCGACGCTCGCCGCCTCTACACCCACGCCCGCACCGGCGGCTTCCTCTATCAGGCGAAGCTGCGCTTGGAGCTGACCCGTCGCCTCGGCGTGCAGTGGACGCCGGTGCGCAACGGAGTGGCAGAGGTCGATGGCATCCCCACCGCGGTGCGTCGTGCGTTCAGCCGGCGCCGCAACGAGATCGAAGCCGAGCTGGAGCAGCGCGGCGAGCACACGGCAGGCGCCGCCCAGGTCGCCGCGCTGCACACCCGCCGCGAGAAGGACTACGACGTCTCCGCCGACCAGCTGCGTGAGCGTTGGCAGGCCCGTGCCGCCCAGCTCGACTTCACCGTCGACGACGTCACCCGGACCACGCGCCAGACCGAGATCGAGCCCCTGACCGACCACGCCGCCGACGAGGGTCAGCAGCACCTCGCCTCCCCCGACGGGCTCACCCGTCGCCAGTCGTCGTTCACGCGCCGTGATGCCGTGCGCGCGTGGTGCGAGCAGCTCGCGCACGGCGGCGACGTCCCCGAGATCGAGTCGCTCGCCGACGAGTTGCTCGACAGCCAGGCCGTCGTGCCGCTGCTCCCCGACGCCAGCGCTGTCCCGATCGGCGACGTCGTTCGCCGCGCCGACGGCCGGCTTGTCGCCGCCGGCAGCGAAGAGCGCCACTACTCCACCCCCGAGCTGCTCGCCCTCGAGCGCGAGATCCTCGACGCCGCCCGCGACGGTCGTCGCCGCGACCGTGCCGCCGTTGCGCCCTCGACGGCGGCCGCCGTGCTCTCCGCCCATCCTGAGCTCTCCGTCGAGCAGGCCACGATGGTCGACCGTCTTCTCCAGGACGGCGACGCGATCGCGGTCGTTGTCGGCCGCGCCGGCACCGGCAAGACTTACGCGCTCTCTGCCGCCCGCGAGGGCTGGCAGGCCGCCGGTCACCAGGTCATCGGCGCGGCGCTCGCGCGTCGCGCGTCGCTGGAACTGCGTGACGGCGCCGGCATCGACGCGACCAGTCTCCACGCGCTCCTCGCCGACCTGCGCGAGCGGCCCGGCGAGCTCCTCGCGCGCCCGACCGTGATCGTCGTCGACGAGGCCGGGATGGTCGGCACCCGCCAGCTCGCCGAGCTTGTCCGTCACGCGACGGAGCACGACGCCAAAGTCGTACTCGTCGGCGACCCCCGTCAGCTGCCGGAGATCGACGCCGGCGGCTCGTTCCGCTCCCTCTCGATGCGCGGGGACCCGATCGTGCTCGCCGACAACCGCCGACAGCGTGAGCAGTGGGAACGCGACGCGCTCGAACACCTCCGGTCCGGGCAGGCCGACCAAGCCGTCGACCGCTACGCCGAGCACGGCCGCCTGACGATCGCCGAGACCGCGCCCGAGCTCCGCGACCAGCTCGTCACCGACTGGTGGCAAGCACGCGAGTCCAACACGGACGCAGTGATGATCGCCTTGCGGCGCGACGACGTCGCAGACCTCAACGCGCGCGCCCGCGCGCACATGCGCCATCACGAACGAATCGGACCCGATGCCCTGCAGGTCGGCGGCAAGCATTTCGCCGTCGGTGACCAAGCGGTCTGCCTGCGCAACCATCCGGGGCTCGGCGTCACCAACGGCACGCACGGCACCATCACCGCGATCGACGACGACGCGGTCGTGCTCGTCGACCGCACCGGACGCGGGTACCGGCTCACCGCCGACTACCTCGCATCCACGACCCAACGCGGCGGACCGGTCCTCGATCACGGCTACGCGCTGACCGGCCACAAGGCTCAGGGCCTCACTGTCGACCAGGCGTTCGTGCTCGGCTCCGACCAGCTCTACCGCGAGTGGGGCTACGTCGCGATGAGCCGCGGCCGCCTGTCCAACCGCCTCTACCTCGTCAACGCCCACGACGACCGCGACGTCGCGGTCGCTCACGCCGAGGAGCGCAAGCCGGCGCCACTCGACGCGGCCACCCGTGCCCTCGCGCGTAGCGCGGGGCAGATCAGCGCCACCGACGCCGCGCTGGCCGCGCGCATCGCCCGCCAATCGACCCCGGCGCTGGAGGCCCGGCTTGGCTACACCGTGCGGGACGACGCCGCCGCGCAGCGACGAGCGCGTCGCGACCGCGCCCTCGGCAATCGCGAGACCCGACGCGGACGCCCGGCCGCCGCCTTCTCCGAACCGCAGGTCCCGGCCCCGTCGGCGGAGCGCGAGCTGATCGCCGACGAGCTTGCTCGCCGCCGCTCGCGCGAAGCCAATGCGCGCGCGGCCGACCCGCCTCGCTATCTCCTCGATGCTCTCGGCCCGGTCCCGGAGAGTCTCCTCGCGCAGCGGGCCTGGCGAGCCCAGGCGCAGCGCATCGAAGACCTGCGTCGAGCCACCGGATTCACAGAAGCCGAGCGAGCGCTGCCCGACCACGTAGGCGAGGAGCAGCGTCGCGAGCTTGAGGAGCTTCGCCGCGAGCTTGACCGCGACGAGCCCATGCGAGTCGAGCCCGGTCGCGAGCTCGACCGCTGAAGCGGCCGCTCACACGGTGACGTCGACGCTCAGCAGCGCGACCGACGCGCAAGCTCCGAGCAGCGACCAGGCCGCGGTGATCGCCCACGGCTCGGCAACGTTCCAGCCGTGCAGGCGCGCCCGGGTCAGAACGGCGGCGGCGATTATGCCGCCAAGTGCGGCGCCGTGCAGCACGGCCGCCGTGACGAGCCAGGACGAGGCGGGCAGGTAAGTCGTGGTCATGCGCCGCCCCCACCAGGCATGCCTGGTATTACCGCAAGCAGCAACCACGACGCTCGCCCGTCTCGCCCGTGCTACCGCTCCGTGATCGTCAGGCGTCGCCGGGCTTGGCGACCGGCCCCGCGATACGCGAGCAGCGCAAGCCGTACGACATCGCTGTCCGCCAAGACGTAGCTAACGAAGTTGCCGCTGCGCGAGCTGCGGACGATGTCGGCGGCGTCCAAGACCCGAAGGTGGCGAGACACAGTCGCGTGGGGCAGACGAACCGCTGCCGCGATCTCGCTCACGGTCAGGCACCGACGCGCAAGAACCTCCACGATGCGCAGCCGATCGTGATGCCCCAACGCCTTAAGGCGGTCCGCGGCAGCATCGCGAACGAATCCGGGCTCCAGCCCGTCCCATGGGTCAGGGGACTTATCGGCGGTGAGGGCCGCGGGCTGTCGCGACTGATCGGCCATGGGTGGTTAGTCAGGAATATTCCCCGACAAGCAACAAACCATACAAGGACACGCCACAATCCGGTTAGACGATCTCGCTGGCCCTCGCGCCCTGCGTGCGAATCGCGATCCGTCGCGGAAACCGTGGCGTGGTTGCGTGCCGCAGCTGCAGCGCCCGCAACTCCGAGCGGTCGCCACAGCACCGCGTAGCCACAGAGCACGAGTACGGCCGCCATCGCCGCGACGGTGATAGACCCCGACACAGACGCTCGGCGCTCATCCTGGTCGCGGACGAACGCCCGAGCGCCGTCACCAGCGCGAGCGGCAGCGCCCGAAGGGCGATTCGCTACGCCCCATCGGAGCCGCGTCGTCACTCGCCGTCGCGCGCGACCTTGTTGTCCTCTCTCCTGAACGCCGCCGAGGCCATGTCTTCGATCTCGTGAACGGCAAGCTCGGCTGCGAGCCGCACGATGTCGAGGACGCTCCGATCCTTGACGCTGTACAACGCGTTGCTGCCTGACCGCGTTCGAGCCACAAGCCCCGCCTGCGCCATGGTCCTCAGATGCTTCGAGACGTTCTGCTGCGTCAGGCCGAGCCGATCGGCGATCTCGTTCGGCGTTGACACCGCACCTTCTGAGAGGACTTCGACGATCCGCAGGCGCACCGGCTGACCCAGTCCCGTCAAGAGTGCGACGACGCGCTCAATCAATCCGTCGCTCAGCGGTGATGGCGCCCAGCGCTCCTCGGCGTCCTGCCCTCCGTCGGCTCCAGCTAGCTGCGTCTCGTCGGCCATCCGGGTCCTTGGACCTCAGCGGTTCCCGAATGGTTCGCCGCGCCCTCGGGGACGGAGTCTCAGCTGGTGTTGTCGGGATCTCGATTCGGCTCCTCGCGCAGGCGCGACAGGACGCCGGCCGTGATCGAGGAGTGCTCGTCCTTGGTCCTTTCGTTCTTGGTCAGACCCTGCAGCGCGGTGACCGTCCGACGCAGCCCGTTGAGGAACCGCATGCACGACGGGCACAGGTGCGCGTGGCCCTCGACGCGCCGCCGACTCGTCGCGTCGAGCTCGCCGTCGAGGTAGCTCGACGCGTGCTTGCGCGTGAACCGGTGGTCACCGACGAAACGAACAGGATGCAGGACAACGGCCCGGGTCATGGCTCATCGGTCTCCGGTAGATACTCCAGAATGTCGTTGCGCACCGCCAGCCGCGCCCGGTGCAGGCGACTCTTGAACGCCGCTTCGCCGAGTCCGAGGATCTCCGCTGCCTGGGCGGTGCTCAGGCCCTCGACGTCACGCAGTACCAGCGGCCCTCGATACTCGGGCTTGAGTGCCTGGATCGCTCGCTCGAGCGCGCGACGCAGCTCGTCGTGTTCCGCTTTGCGCGCCGGCCCTGGCCGACCATCCACGGGCTCGACATGCGTGTCGTCAAGCGAGGTCAGAGCTCCCGGTGCGCGACGACGAGCCGTACGGCGGTTGGCCTCGTTGACCCCGATCCGGTAGAGCCAGGTGAAGAACTGGCTGTCACCTTTGAACGAACTGATGCTGCGCCAAGCGCGCAGAAAAGCCTCTTGCGTCACTTCCTCTGCGTCGTGCCGGTCATCGACGAGCCGACGCACCACCGAGAAGAGACGATCGGCGTGAATCTCGACCAGGCGCTCGAAGGCGACACGGTCGCCCGCGCGCGCACGCCCGACGAGAACATCGTCGAGTTCTTGCTGTCTCGCCTCTCCGCTCATGGTGGAGCTCCGACCACGGCGTTCAGCTTGCCATGTGCGCACCGACAGCGCGCTCGACTGCGCTCCGCTCATCGGACCTCTCGCGTCCCGCAGGCTCGCGCGTGGCCGCAGTCCTCCGACCGCAGTCGCTCAAGAACCGAAGGCACTATCGACGGTCCTGGGGGCTGGGACTGTCCGATCGAGCTCAGCACGATGCGCATCCTGATCAGGCCCCGCAGCATCCGTCCGCAACGCGGGCAGTCGTCGACGTGGCGTGCGAACCGGATCGCCTGTCGTGGACTCAGCTCTCCGTCGATGACGTCGCTCATGGAACGCCGCGCAAAGCGGTGCTCTCGATGCATGTCATACCAGCGACGCACGGGGGCTCAGACCCACGCCCGGCCGCGACGATTCGACGGCAAGTGCTTCACCATGTGCTGTTCTGGGCGGCGACGGCCCCCGACGGAACCTCGGCTACGTCGACTCCGCCCCAGAACGCGATCCGTCCCTTCACGCGACGCGCGAGCGGTGATGGATGTCGATAGCCCCATGCCGCATTGCGCGCCGCTTCGCCCTCGACCTCGACGGTCCAGTAGTTGGCAATGCCTTTCCAGAAGCACAGCGATCGTGCGCGGGTCGGCCGCAGCAACTCGGTCCGCACGTCCGACTCGGGGAAGTAGTGATTGCCCTCGACGAGGATCGTCTCGTCGCTGGAGGCGATGGTGGCGCCGTTGAACGTCGCGATCACGGTCATGTGGCTTTTGACCCCTGGTCCCCGCGTACGATTCACGCCGTTCTTCCCGCGCCGAGCGCTCGTCCCGTCTGCCCGCGCCGCTTTCAACAGCCGGCGCGGGCAGCTCGAGCTCGAGCTCTCTTAGCTACGAGACGGCCGGTGCGACGCCCTGCATGCCGCCGCGGAGGAGGCCCTCACGCGAGGCGATCATGGTCACTCCGGCGCCGACGACGAGGCCGAAGAGCAGGTGTGCGATGAAGAACCAGCCCTGCGGCGCCAGCTGCATCATCGGGTCGATCGCGGGCAAGATCACCCAGCGGTTGACGACGTAGACCATCGCCGCCGCGACCGTGGTCGTCGCGACGATCGCGGCCGGGTTCCGCAGCGCGCTGATCGACAGGCGCTCGATCCCGACGCCGATGATCAGCATCGCGAACATCACACCGAGGATCACCGCCAGCGCGAAGTGCGTGATGAGCCCGATCACGACGTTCCCGGCCGTGACCGGCATCGCGTCCATCGCCGCGTGGCGAGCCGACGGGCTCATGCCCTTCAGCAGGTCAGTCACGGTGCTGTTCGAGGCGTGGCCGGCCATCACGTCGTTGATCATCTGCATCTTCGCGGCCGGGAGATGCATGCCCTGGAGCATGCCTCCGACCTGCTTCATCATCTCCGGGGAGAGGTGTCCGCTTTGAAACGCCGGCGCCAGCTTGCTCATGGCATCCGCCGGCAAGTGGATCCCCATCCCGCTCATCATCGTCGGCATCATGCTCAGCGGCGGCGTGATCGTCTTCGCGAACGCCGGGATGCCGAGGTTCAACGGGGTTGCGTAGCCGCTGCCCTGCGCGCCCATCACGATCATCATCAGCCCGATCATGACCACCCCGCCGAGCATCCCGGCAATCGCGCCGCCCATCATGACGCGCTTCGCCATCGCCATCATGAGATGGCCTCGCCCTCATGTCCTTGTTCGGTCAACGACATGCCTCCTCCTGCGGTCTCGGTTGGTCCATGCGCCTGTGACCCTCCGTTGACCGGTTCGGTTCACTTCTTGTTCCGCGCGGAACTCAGCGACGGGTCCGAACACGTCACCTCCGACGAGGTGATGGAAGCGACCGACCAGGGGGCCACGCCATGAAGATCGAGGTCCTCTACTTCGACGGCTGCCCCAACTGCGGGACCGTCCTCGACGAGCTGCGCGAGCAGCTGGCTAAGGAGCCGGTCGTCCCCGACATTGAGCTGCTGCGCGTGGAGAGCCAGGAGCATGCCGAGCAGGAGCGCTTCCTCGGCTCGCCGACGGTCCGCGTCGACGGCGAGGATGTCGAACCCGGCGCCCATGAGCGCTGTGACTTCGGACTCAAGTGCCGCCTCTACCCGTCAGACGACGGTCTCGTTGGTGCCCCGCCAACGGCCTGGATCGCTGCCGCGCTGCTACGGGCGCGACAGAGCGAACCCGAATGAGCGTGTCGCGCGGGCCGTCCGTCGCGCACTCGGCTTCGTGTCCACCCCAGGTGTCACCGAAGCACTGAATCATTCCGCCGCGCGCTGGTGTCCAAGCGGCCATGGCTCGCCGCGTCGAGCAGCGCCTCACAGGACAGACAGGCCCGATCCAGATCGAGATCTGCTCCGGCTCAGCGATGCATCTCGTCCGCTGTTGCGCCGCGTGATGCGCCATCGAGCGTCCTGGCTTCTCGTATTCCTCGTCGTGGTCCCGATGCTCGCCGTCGCCGGCGCGACCGGGGACCCGGACCTCGTGTTCCCGGAGGCCGCGGCCCTGGCGTTCGGTGTGCTGGCGCTGGGCCTGCCCGGCTGGTCGCGCTCGCCGGTCAAGCTGGCGCTCGTGCCTGCGGCCTGTGCGGCTGTTGGGATCGCCATCGTCCATCTCCAGTTCGATCGCTGGATCGGTGAGGTCATCGCCATCACGGTGGCATTGGCGCTCTTGCACGTCGTCTCGTCTCGTTTGACGCCGTCGATCTCGGCCGCGGCGTTTCGGGTGGTCTTTGACGTCCGCGCCTGGTATTTCCCGATCACGGTGCTCGTCATCGGCGTCGCCCTGACCGCGCTGAGCGGGCGTTCCGCCAGGGTGCCGGCGGCCGCGCCGGCCGACGATGCCCGCCGGCTCTCGGTCGCCGTCGTGGCGACGACCTGGGCGGTCGCCGCAGGCTGGATCGTGGTCGCAGGCCCGCTGCTCGGTCTCGCTGCGGCGACGGTCGCGCCGCCGCTCGTGGTTGCGATGGCCGAACGCGTGGCGAGCGCTGACGCGTCGGCGTGGACGGGCCTGCGGCATTGGCTCGTTCTCGTCGTCGCGGCGGCGGCCGGCGCGGCCGGTGCAGCGTTCGTCCATCCGAGTTGCCTGGGTGGTGTGCTCGCCCTCGGCGTCGTGCTCGTCGCCTTCGCGCTGGCTTCTGGCCCGCATCCGCCCGCGCTGGCGATCGCCTTGATTCCCCAGGTCACGGCGCCCGACGTCGGCGCCTATGTCGCTGCGATCGCGATCGGCGCGGCCGTCCTGTATGTCGGCGCCGGGGTGATCAGCCATCCCACGGTGTTGCGCTTGGTGCGCGCGCACCGCTGGCGCTCGCTGCTGCGTCTCGCCGGCGACGCACCGGCCGAGGCCAGGGCTGGCGACGACGTCGCGGGGGCCACGGCTAGATGGCCTGCGCGGCTATCGCTCGATGGCTCGCAGCGCGCGCAGGATTCCACGCGTGATCCGACGAACGCGCGGCGTGGCGTAGCGCGCCGCGATGTGTTGGTCGGCGGCGCGAGCCGCACCTTCAGCAAAGGTCGGGTAGGCGTGAACGGCCTGCGAGACCGCGTCGATCTTGGCTCCTTGGCTCAGCCACGCGGTCAGCTCGGCGATCGACTCGCCGCCATCGGGGGCCGCGACGGTGGCGCCGACGAGTCGGCCGCGAGGATCACCGACCAATGTCGCAAATCCGTGGGGCTCGCCCGCGGTGATCGCGCGATCGAGCTCGGCGTAGTCGGAGTGGGCCACGGTCACCTTCTCGCCCCAGCGCCGGCGGGCCTGCGCCTCGGTCAGACCGACGCGAGCGACCTCGGGATCGGTGAACGTCACCGCAGGCAAGGCTTGGGAGACCTTGGTGCGCAGGTGAAACAGCGCGTTGGGCGTGGCGACCCGCGCGTGATGAGCAGCGACATGCGTGAACGCCAGCAGGCCGGTCACGTCCCCGACCGCGTAGATGCGGGGGTTGCTCGTGCGCAGCCGCTCGTCGACGACGACCGTGCCGTCCGGTGCGACAGCCACGCCAACGCTGTCTAGGCCCAACTCGTCGGTCCTGGGCGCGCGACCTGCTGCGACGAGGATGCGGTCAAAGGACACCTCCGTGCGGCCGTGTGGACCATCGACGATCAGCTCGTTGGCGCTGTCGACCGCTGCGACGCGATGCCCGAGCCGCAGGTCGACGCCGTCGGCGATCAGTCGTGATGCCACCAGTTCGCTGGCGCGAGGTTCTTCGCGCGGCAGCAGCCGGTCGGCGACCTCGAGCAGTGTGACGTGGGACCCCAGACGCGCGAACGCCTGTCCGAGCTCGCAGCCGATCGGTCCGCCGCCAAGGACGATGAGGCGGGTGGGGAGTTCGCGCAGATCCCACACCGTGTCGCTCGTCAGCGGCTCGGCCGCTGCGAGTCCGGGGATGGCGGGCACGCTCGGGCGCGAGCCGGTGGCGATGATCGCCGTGCGCCAGCGCAGCTGGCGGCCGGCGACGTCGAGCACGCCGGGCGCGGTGAAGCGCCCGCGGGCGTGGATGACCTCGATGCCGGCATCGCGCAGCCTCGTGGGAGAGTCGTGCGGCTCGATCGTCTCAATGGATCTCCGCACGTGGTCCATCACGCGGGTGAAGTCGATCGCCGGATCGACCGGCTGCAGGCCGACGGCGTCGGCGTGACGCATGCGATGCGCGAGGTCGGCGGCGGCGATCAGGCTCTTGCTGGGGACGCAGCCGGTCCACAGGCAGTCGCCGCCCGTCCGCTCGGATTCGACCAACGCGACGCGCGCGCCGACGGCGGCGGCAACCAGCGCGGAGACCAGCCCGCCGGTGCCCCCGCCGACGATCACCAGGTCATAGCGGCGGCTCATGCCGAACGCGTCAACGGCAGCAGCTCGCGCAGCCGCGCGTTCTCCTGCGGGTCAAGGACGGAGTGCTGGACGCAGGCGGGCACGACGCGATCCTGCTCGGGATGGGCCATCGCGTACGCGCAGCCTTGCAGGCGCTCCTGTGCGGCGCGGATCTCGGGATCGTCGGCGATCTCGCCGCGCTCCATCGCCTCCCAGGCCGGTCGGACCACCTTGGCGTCCATGAACGCGTGCAGCGCGAAGGTCAGCCCGCGTGGCCGGCCGGTCAGCAGCCGCCGCACGCCGGCGCGGCGCGTGAACCGCGCGGCCCATCCCGCCGCGAGCGCGACGGCGGAGGGATGGCGCACGATCACGCGAGCGACAGCGACGACACGCGCGACGGGTGCGCCCTCGAAGTCCATGCCGCCGAAGTGCGCGAAGAACGCGTCCCGGACGCGCAGGTCTCGCGGATCATGGTCGTCGAGCAACGGTGTCCAGCGACCGCCGGCCAGCACGCCGAACGCGGTGCGGTTGCAGCGCGGGTCGCCCATCTGGATGTGCTGCCACGGCAGCCGCATTCCGGCGCCGCGCTCGATCTCACGCCACACGGTGTCGATCGTGACCTCGTCGAAGTCCTCACGCCAGCGCTTCGGGTTGCCGACGCGCGCGGCCGGAAGGAAGGCCAGCATCCCGTACTCCATCTCCATGCACGCGCGAACGACGTCGGCGACCTGGCTCAGGTTGCGCGGCGTCACGGTCATGTTGTGCGCAAGGTCAAAGCGCACGCCATGCTCGCGCCGCAGGCGCTGGAACTGCTCGACGAACCGCCGACGCGAGGCATGTAGGTCGGCCTCGGTCTTGGGCCGGGGCATCCCCTTCCGGCCGAGCATCAGCGAGTCGAAGTGCCCGGCGAAGCGCAGGAAGTCAAAGCGCCGGCGGCCGTCCGGGCCCAGCGCGAGCTCTTTGAGGTAGGCGTAGTCGAAGTCGCCGTGGCTCATGCTCATCGGCTTGCGGCCGTGGCGTTGCATCGTCATCAGCGCGGCCGCGTGATGCTCGGGACCCAGCAGCGTGACTTCGCCGCCGATCAGCTGTGCGTGCTGTCGGTCGCCGCGAACCGATCGCAGGTAGGCCATCTGCTCGTCGACCTGCGCCAGGGTGTGCTCGCCGTCGGTGGCGATCGAGTTGGCCTCGCGCGAGTGGTAGCAGGGCGTGCAGGCCAGGTTGCAGCGCGGGAACACGCCATGCGTGCCCTCACAGCCCGCCGTCGTGCGACCTAGCATCTGCGCATCGGTCTGCGCCACCATCGGCAGCTCCGCCCAACGCCGCTCCAGCGCGCGCTGCGTGTCGGGGTGCATCCGTTGGGTCGCCGTTGCAACCTTGCCCAGCCGCGCGCGGGCGTCCGCCGTCCAGCCCGAGATCGTCCGCGCCGCTGCTCGCCGTCCCAACGCCGATCGGAGCGTGTGCATCGGCCCCCTCATGGGCGCGAGGCTCGGCTGACCTTCACGCCGTGCCAGAACGCCACGCGATCTTGGAGCTCGGTCGCGGCGCTCTTGGGCTGCGGGTAGTACCAAGCGGCGGCGGCGTTGCGCTCGCCGGCCACGACGACGTCGTAGTAGCTGGCCACGCCCTTCCACGGACACACGCTCTGGCGGCTGCTTGCTTGCAGGTACTCGCTGCGAACGTCCTCGGGCGGAAAGTAGTGGTTGCCCTCGATCACGATCGTGCGGTCGCTTTCCGCCACCACCGTTCCTTGCCAGATCGCCTGCACCGTCCCTGTGGTCTCCGCGGTCTGCCGCGGCGCGCTGGTGTCTTCGCCGGTGTTCCCGCGTACGAGTCGTCGGAGCATGTCGCTGAGTTTGCCCATGGTCGTCTTTCCGATTGGTGCCACCCGCTTTGACCTCGTCGGCAGCGCAAACGGTTCAGCCGGCCCCATGTCGGCGAATCGCGGGGCTTGGCTGCGGGTCCAAGGCGGCGTGAGCACGAGGACACGCATCCTGATCATGGCCAAGGCTCCCCGGCCCGGTGAAGTCAACACGCGCTTGGAGTCGCTGCTCGGTCGCGAGGGGTGTGCGGGCTTGCAGTCCGAGTTGATTCGCCACACCGTCGCGTGGACGTCGACCGTCGCATCGCGCGTCTGGCTGGCCTTCGCCCCGCACGACGCTCGCAGTGAGGTTGCGCCGCTCGTCGGTGATCGCTGCCAGCTGTTCCCGCAGGTCGAAGGCGACCTCGGCGCCCGGCTGCTCGCCGCTACCGAGCACGTAACGGACCTCAGCGGTGACGGGCCGCTGCCGATCGTCGGCACCGATGCGCCGCTGCTGGGTCCCGAACATGTGGTCGCCGCCAACGGCCGGCTCGCCGCAGGCTACGGCGCGTGCCTAGTGCCGGCCCTCGACGGTGGCTACGTCTTGATCGCCCTCGCCAGGCCGGTGGCCGCCGCGTTCGCGATCCCGCCTGCGGCGTGGGGCAGCCCCGACGTTCTCGCGTTGACCGTGGCGGCACTCGAGCGTGCCGGAGTGCGCAGCGCCACCCTCCACCCTGTCCCGGACCTCGACACGCCGGCCGATGCGATCGCGCTGCGCAGGCTCGCAGCGTGTCCGTCCAACGTGCGCGCCGCGCTGACGCCAATCGCGGTGTCGTGACGATGCTCGTCTCCGTCGTGGTTCCTGTATTGGATGAGGCGGCCGCGCTTCCGGCGCTGCTCGACGGTCTGCGCACGCTCGATGGCACCTTTGAGGTGATCGTCGTCGACGGCGGGTCAAGCGATGACACCGGGGCGCTCGCGGCCACGCATCCCAGCCGTCCGACCGTCGTCCACTCTCCTGCAGGGCGCGCCCGCCAGATGAACATGGGGGCCAGCGTCGCGGTCGGCGACGTCCTGCTGTTCTTGCATGCCGATACGCGCTTGCCCCGGCACGCGTACGCGCACATGACCGAGGCGCTGGCCGATCCGAAGGTGCTGGGCGGCAACTTCCGCCTGCATTTCGACGGCGGCGACCGCTTCTCCCAGATCCTCGGTGCCTGGTATGCGCTGCAGCGCCACAGCGGCATCTACTACGGCGACTCGGCGATCTGGCTGCGCCGGCGGACCTTCGATTCGCTGGGCGGATTTCGCGAGCTGGCGATCATGGAGGACTACGATCTCGCCCGGCGCCTGCAGCGTGCCGGTCAAACGGTCTGCCTTCCAGGTCCGGCGATCACCTCGGCGCGGCGGTGGCAGGGGCACGGGCTGACTCGGACGGTCGGCAGTTGGATGCTGATCCGCTGGCTGTACCTGGCCGGGGTCCCGGCCGCTCGCCTGGCTCGTCTCTACCCGCGGATCCGCTGAGGGCTGGCCGCGTGCGTACGCGCCGGGACCCACCAAGCGACGGCTCCTCGCTTGCACCCGAGTGGCGACGTCTGCGGCGCGCCGCCCTGTTCTTCGCCGCGTGTGTGGTCGCCATCGTCGTCGCAGGCGCGATCGGTCTCTATCACTGACTCGTCCAGCATCCAGCGCAATCCCGCGCCGTCAGGTACGGCGGCAGAGCGCGAGCCCGCAAAGGCCGTCGGGATCGGCCAGGACGTCGATCTGGCGCTCGAGATCGGCGACCAACGCCGCGTGGGCGCCGTGCCGCGCCCAGCGCGGCGAGCGCTTCGTCGGGCAGCGCCGCCCGCAGAGCGGCGGCGGGAGAGTCCCCGCTGGTATGCGTCGCAAGGGCTCGGCCTGACCGGGGGTGGCCCGATCGTCGGGGTGTCGGCCCAGACGTCGCGCACGAGATTCAGACTCGGCATGCTCAGACCGGCGATGGGACCGAACGATTCAGCTGGCCACGGCCACCGTTGGCGAGCATCCCCTCCGCACAGCGCACGGCGAGCGCGGCGATCGTGGCGGTCGGGTTGACGCCGCCGCTGGTCACGAACGACGAGCCGTCGCAGATGTACAGCCCCGGAACCTGCCAGTGCCGATGCCAGGGGTCGGTGACCGACTGTTCGGGATCGGTTCCCATCCGGGCGGTCCCCATGAGATGCCATGCGGGCGGCGGTATGCGCCGGCCGCGTCGAAGCGGTTGGCCTTGACGTCCCAGGCATCGCAGGCGCCGGCAAGTTCGCGTGCGCGTTGGATCGCGTAGTCGATCAGCCGCCGATCGTTGGCGGCCAGCTCATAGGTCGCGCGTGGTGCGGGCAGGCCGTTGGCGTCCGACAGGGTCGGCGAGAGCGTGACCCGGTTGTCGCGGCGGGCAGGTCCTCGGCGGTGACGGTCAGGCACATGCCGCGTCCGAAGTGGGCGCGGAACCACTCGTGGTGGTCGGCGCCCCAAGGCGCGACGTTGCCTGAGTGCGAGCCGCAGGCTTGGTAGCCGGGTCCGTTCAGTCGCGAGCCGGTGACCATGGTGAATCCGTTGACACATCCCCGCTGGCCGCGGTCGGTTCGGCGAACTCGGCGGTGTAGAGCGCGCCGCCGACCGCGCCCTGATGGGACCCGACGATGTCCGGGAGCCACGCCTCGATCACGGCCAGCCCGTGGTGCATGAGGTTGCGTCCAGTCTGGTCGCTGCGGTCAGGCAAATCGCTGAGCAGCAGCAGTCGCGGCGTGCCGATGCCGTTGGCGCAGATGACGACGCGATCGGCGTGCACGACCGATCGCGATCCACTCGCGCTGTCCAGGCATTGGATCCCACACGCGCGTCCGCGCCCGTCGCGCAGGATGCGCTCGGCAAGCACGCCGCTGCGCAGTACCGCGCCGTCGCGCAGCGCACGCGGCCACCACGTGACGGAGCTCGATCCCAGGGAGCCGCGGGGACATCCGGCCTGACAACCGCCGCAGTGGTTGCACGCCGGGCGGCCGCCGCGATCGCGCGAGAGCACCGCCAGCTCCAGGGGCCAGTGATGCCATCCGAGCTTGCGTAGCCCGCGTGCTGCGGCGCGTCCGGTGCCGCCCAGCGGCAGCGGCGGGCACGGACGCGGTGGCCTGGCCGGGTAGGCCGGGTCGCCGGCGAGCCCGGAGATGCCGATGACGTCGTCGGCGCGGTCGTAGTACGGGGCGAGATCCCAGTAGGAGATCGGCCAGTCGGGCGCCAGGCCGTGCTCGCTTCCGCGTCGGAAGTCGCTGGGCCGCAAGCGCAACCAGACCGCTGTGTAGTGCAGGCTCGATCCTCCGACGCCGTTGTACATGAGCGCCTCGATGTCGCCCGAGTCGACCGGGTAGTCCCAGCTGAGCTGGCGGACGCCGGGGGCGGGGCTCTAGTCGGCGGTGCGGCGCAGATCGAATAGCGGATCGGTGTGCGGGTAGTCGGTCGGGTTCAGCCAGGGCCCCTGTTCGACGCACAGGACGCGTGCGTGTCGGGCGGCGAGTGTCGCCGCGATCGTGCCGCCGGCCATTCCCGCACCGACGATGACGGCGTCAAAGCGTTCAGGCATCCCGCCAGAACGCCGCTCGCGCAGCCGGCGTGTCCTGCCGTGCATCGAACGGCGCCAGGTCATAGCCCCGCGGCAGCGGCGCGTCGTTGAGGTCGTGCCCGAGGCGGCGTAGCACGGCCAGCACCTGGGGCGAGGCGTAGTAGAGCATGTACGCCAGCGCTCGCAGGGCGGCGAAGGCGCCCGGATCGAGCGCGTCGAGCTCGTGCGCGCTCGCCGCGTTCAGCGCGGCCTCCGCGGCGACGCCGCCGCGCTGGCGCACCGCGGCGTCCAGGCCGATGTCGGACGCTGCCGGGAAGTCGCGGTCTCCGGGCAGCAGCTCGTCGAGCGTCATAGCCCGCTCCTTGCCGAGCGGGTCGCCGCGACCAACGCCACGACGGCGGGGGCCAGGAAGAGCATCGCGAGGGCCGCGGCGACTTCGGGATCTGAGCTGACGTAGGGCAGCAGGACGATCGGAAGGGTGGGGACGCCGCCGCCGACCGCCAGCGACGTGCCGTACTGCGACCACGAGACCAAGAAGCCCAGGACGGCGGCCGTCGCGAGCGTTGCCCGGGCCGCAGGGATGCTGACGACTATCAGCCGGCGCACCGGCGACCAGCCCATGACGGTCGCCATCTCCTCCAGCTCGGTCAGCCGCTGACCGAAGGCGCCGATCAACACGAGCAGGACGTAGGGCAACACGACGGTCAGATGAGCGAGCACGATGCCCAGTCGTGTGTCCACGAGGCCGAGTCGGATGAACCACTCGGTGAGGCCGGTGCCGGTTGCCAGCGCTGGGACGAGCAGGGGCAGAGCGAGCAGCAGGAAGACGGGCGCGGGTCGTCGCAGACGCGCCTCGGCGAGCGCACGGGCCGCCGGCCAGCCCAGAAGCAGCGAGATGACCGTGGCGGCGATCGCGATGACCAGCGAATTGGTCAGGGCGGTCAGGGCGTCCCCGGTCGAAAAGGCGTAGCGGAAGCCGCGCAGCCCGAGCCGTTGCGGGATCAGCGCCGGGGCGCGCCACTCATCGGCGAACGCCTGCACGATCAGACCGAGGATCGGTACGGCGAACGCGGCGGCCAACACAGCGCTGCCGAGGGCGGCCGTCGGCCGGCGGCGCCTAGCCACGAGCGATTCCCGTTCGGGCCAGGCGCACGACGCCAACCGCGGCCAGCAAGGAGACCACCGCCGCGATCAGCAGTGCGGCGGCGGCGCGGCCGTTGCCGCTGAGCGCATCGTTCTGGGTTGCCTCGTAGGCGTAGACGGCGATCGTCGACGGGTAGTTGGGTCCGACGGCCAGCGGGACCTCGAAGGCGCCGAAAACGAACGCGGCGACGATCAGCGAGCCGATGCTGAGCGGACCGCGGACCCCCGGCCAGACGACCCAGCGCAGGCGCTGCCACGGCGAGGCTCCCAGGACGGCGGCGGCCTCCTCTCGCTGCTGCAGGCTGCGGCCAGCTGCGGCGAGTACGAGCAACACCAGAAACGGCGTCTCCTTGTAGACGTACACCAGCACGATCCCGATGCCGGCTGGGTCGCGGACCAGATCGACCGGCAGCGATCCCAACGCCCGGTCAGCGAGTCCCCCTGGCCCCAGCCACAGCACCGCGCTGGCCGCCACGATCAGGTGCGGCACCGGGACGGGGAGCACGAACAGGGATCGCGCGGCCGACCCGGCCCGGCGCAGCGGCCCGGCAACCACGAGCGCCAACGCCGCGCTGATCAGCGTGGCCAGGGCCGTGACCCGTGCGCTGAACCACAGCGCGTCGGTGAACTCTGGGTCGGCGAACAGCGCGCTCCAGCTGGTCCACGACCACGTTGAGATACCGCCGCCCAGTGGTGGCTGAACGCTCTGCTCGACGGCGCCGACCAGCGCGCCTCCGAACAGCACCGCGACGGTCGACAGCGCGGGCGCCAGCATCAGTCCTGTGCGCCAGCGCGCGTGCGCCGATCCCTTCATGCTGGCCCCACGACGGCGTCGGGTGCCGGCAGGCGCCAGAGGTCCTCGATCCTCATGCTCACGCGAACCTCGCCGCCGACGGTCGGCGCGTCGCGCGGGTCGCAAAGCATCTCCAGCGTCAGGTCATCGGTGCGCAGGGCCACGCGGACATGGGTGCCGGCGTAGACGGCGCTGACGACGCTGAGGCCCAGTGGTCCGCTGTCGTCGAGATACACGTGCTCGGGACGGACTGCGACGACGGCTTCCCCGTCGGGGCCAGGCACGAGAAGCTCGTCACGGCCGACCGCGAGTCGGCCTTCACGGACGTACCCGCGCAGCAGATTGGCGCCGAAGAATCTGGCCGCCGTCGGCGTTGCCGGCCTCTGGAAGAGCGCCTGTGGTTCGTCGTCTTGGACGATGCGTCCCTCGAGCATCAGCGCCACGTGGTCACCGAGCTCGGCCGCCTCGTGGCGGTCGTGCGTGATCAACAACGTCGTGATGCTCCGCTCGGACTGAACCCGTGCGATCAGGCGGCGCAGACCTTCTCGCCGTCCGGGATCCAGCGCGGCCAACGGCTCGTCGAGCATCAGCAGGCTGGGGTCGGCGCAGAGGGCGCGAGCGAGCGCGACGCGCTGCATCTCGCCTCCGCTCAAGCCGTCGATTCCGCGGCCCTGCAGGCCCCCGAGTCCGACCTCGCCGAGCAGCTCTTGGGCGCGTCGTCGTCGCTGTGCCTTGGCCATCCTCGCCGCGCGCAGCGCAAAGGCGACGTTGTCGACGATGTCCAGGTGCGGCAGCAGCCGTGGCTCCTGGAAGACCACCGCGCACCGTCGCCGGTGCGGGGCGAGTGTGTCGATGCGCCGTTGACCGAGCCAGATCTCGCCCTGGACGATGCGCTCCAGGCCAGCGATGACGCGCAGCAAGGTCGTCTTGCCCGCGCCGGACGGACCGACCAGCGCGGTGAGAGTGCCCTGGGCGATGCGCAGATCGAGCCCGCGCAACACCGGCGAGCCGCCGGGGCTGACCACAAGCTCCCGGCACTCCAGATGCACTACCGCAGGACCTGGCTCGTCCACGCCTTCTCGATCGGCGCGACGTCGCTGGCCGGCAGCTCGTTCAGCGGCGTCCCCAGCGACGCCAGCACGTAGGGATTGCTCGCCGTCGCAAACAGCTTGCGGGTCGCAGCAGGCAGGCGACCGAGCGAAAGCACCGTCGGGATGCCGAGGATCTTCGGGTCCTGCTTGCGGGCTTGCAACGTCGGTGAGAGCAACAGATTGGCGACGACCTTGGCGCCCGCGACATGCGCGGCGTTGGCGGGGATCGTCACGTACGACGTGTTCTGCAGTGCCCCGCCGCCGATCAGGAACGGGCGGGTCGTGGTGGGGAACTGGTGCTTCTCGACGCCGAGATTGACGAAGTTGGAGTCGTAGCTCATGGTGAAGTCGACCTGGCCGTCGGCGAACAGCTGGTCGAGCTCCTGTTCGGACTTGGGGTAGATCTTGCCCTGCTTGTAGGTGTAGGGCTTGAGCTCTTTGAGGTACGCCAGGCCCTTGGCCTGCGACCCGAGGCGCTGGATGACCTGCCGGACGAATGCCGATCCCGTGTAGTCCGGCGGCGCTGGGTAGGCAAACCGTCCCGGATGCGCCTTGGCCCACGTCAGCAGCTCCTGGAAGGTCTTGGGTGGCTGTGGCACCTTCGCCTGGTCGTAGGCGTAGATGAAGCCGGCGCCGCTCCACGGCGACTCCTGTCCATCAACGGCCACCTGGAAGTCCTTGGCGATCAGCGGGCTCGCTTCGTCGACGTACTTGGCGTTGGGGAGACTGGAAGCCCAGTCCTTCAGCCACAGCCCGACCGGCTTGCCCGAGGCGAAGTTCTCGCCGTTGATCCAGATCAGATCGACTCCGCCGCCGCTGGTCTTGCCGGCCTTGCGCTCGGCGACCACACGATTGACGGCGTCCACGGTGTCCGACACTGGCACGACCTGCAGTCGGACGCCGAGCTTGGCTGCGGCGGGCTTGACGAACCGGTTGACGTAGGAGTTGATCTTCGGGTCGCCGCCGTACATCCACCAGCGCACCGTCTGGCCCTTGGCCTCGTCAAGGACCTTGGCGAACGCGGTGTCGCTGCCGCCCGCCGCTGCCGTCGTCGTCGAGCCTGACGAAGACGAACGGGACGATGACGAGGAGCCGCATGCCGCCAAGACGAGCATGGCGACGAGGACGGCAGACGCGGCGAGGAGTCGTTTCACGGGTGTCTTTCGTGGAGGAGGTGGTCGATCAGTCGGTCCAGCTGACTGGCAAGGGCGAAGTTGTTGGCGGCGATCCCTTCGGCGCGAGCGCCGACCACCCAAGCCTGCGCGCGAAAGCGGACCGCGCTGGACAACTTGGCGACGTGGCGCGTCACGGTCTGATCGCCGTAGGCCGCCAGCGCGGCGGACACCGTCGGCCGATCCAGCACACAGGCGGTCGCCGAATCCCACAGCGTCGTGGTCGGCGCGAGCAGGTGAGCGAGATCCCACGCCGCCGGTCCGACGCGAGCGGCCTCCCAGTCCAGCACGCGAACAGCGCCGCTCGACTCGACCAAGAGGTTCCCGGCGTTCAGATCGGTGTGCACCAACACCATCGAACCGGCGTCGAACGGCGCAGGCAGCGCCAGCGCCAGCTCGCCCAGCGCGCGCAGCTGCTCGTCGGGCGCCCCAGCGACGCGCGCACGCTCCATCCACCGCCGCCCGTCGGCATGCAGTTCACGTACGGCGTCGACACGCGGCAGCGTCGCCGGTGGCGGGGTGCTGTGGATCGCCCGCAGTGCGGGCATCAGGCGGATCAGGTCGCTGCGTGGATCAAAGGAACGCCCGGCGACAAATTCCTCGATCAGCACGTCGCCCTCCAGGGCGACCGGGCGCGGCGCGACGGCGGTGGGCTCCAATGCCTCCAGGACCGCGAACTCCCGCGCCAGCTGCTGGCTTGCTTCCAGGCCCCATTGAGACCCAATGCAGCGACGCAGGACGACGCTGCGCCCGTCCAGCACGACGAGCTCGTGGGCGTGATATGCGCCCTGTGGCATGCCCCGTCGGGCTGGAGTCTTCACGAATGCTACGCGGGTCATGCTGCGTGGGTCATGGACGTGCCGAAGCGGCGGACGTCGTCCGCTTTACGCGATCCGACCCGGCCGCCGGCCAAAGGGTTCACTGCCCGACAGCGCCGCCGACAGATCAGACTGCCCGAACCGCGACGACCCGTGAACAGCCCGCGCGTTCGCAGCGTCGCGCCAGGCGCTCCGCGAACAGCCCGTGCGCGGGAACCATCACCAAGTCGCATCCCAGCGCCCGTGCAGTCTCGTGAATGGCCTGGGCGCCGTGTCCCTCGACGGTCGCGAAATGCGCCGATCGTCCGTAGGCCGCCACGATGGCGCGCGCCTCGGCGAGTTGCATGTCCGCCATCGCGTCGAGCTCGCGGTTCCACGGCGCTGCGGCCAAACCTCAGCCGGGGATCTGTCGGTCGTGCACCACCAGCGTGATGATCGTCAGCGACGCGTCGTGCTCAGCCGTGACCGACGCCGCCTGCGCGACAGCCCGGCGCCCCGCTGCCGATCCGTCGTAGACCGCGAGCGCGTGGCGTAGCGCTCCGGCATCCCTGACGACGTCCATGAGGCATCAGACCCCGACCGTCCGCGATCGGTTCAGCTCTCGCGGTCCCACCACCTGATAGCGGTCTCAGGTCAGCGTGCGGAAGGCCAGTCCAACGCGCTGAGCGACAGTGACCATCACCATCGCCGCAAACGTCCATGCGATCGTGCTGGCGTGATCGGGGAGCAGGCAGATCGCTGTGTAGGCAAGGATCGTCTCCGTTCCCTCGGTCAGGCCGGTGGTGAAGCGCAGCGACCGTTCATCGCCGAATTGCAGGTCGCGCTTCTCGACGAGCGAGGCGAAGCTCAGCAACGCGACGTTGTTGAGCAGGTAGGCGGCGAGGAGCGCCGTGCAGGCCAGACGCGCGTCGGGGATGGCGATCGCGACGGCGACGACGAAGCCCGCGTAGATGACGAAGTCCGCGAGGAAGTCGAGCATCCCGCCGAGATCCGATACTCGCGTTCGCCGCGCGATGGCGCCGTCCAGGCCATCCAGGAAGCGATTGGCGAGCCATAGCGTCAGCGCGATACCCCACTCTCCCAGGGCCGCAGCCACGCAGCCGCCGATGCCGACAAGCAGGCCAAACGCAGTGACGGCGCCCGCGCTGATTCCGACGCCCACGGCGTGCTCGGCGACCCGCCCGATGGCGGGCCCGTAGAGAGCGCGAGCCCGCCGGTCGAGCATCAGGCCGCCGCGCCTATGGTCCCGGAAGTGGTGCCGCGCTCGCGACTGGCGGCGGATGGATCGCGACCGCGGCCCGCCTGCTCTCGTGGTCTCCACAACCGGGAAGGGCGCACAACACGCAGGCGAGCCCAAGGGCCGGCGGCCCGGCGCGCTTGGCGGCTTGTCGCAACGGCCATCGACCGCGCTGGATGCGCACGAACCAGGCGAGTCCGGCTGCGCACGTGAGCGCCGCGACGTAGAAGTTCAGACGCAAACCCAAGATGTGGTGGGCCGGGTCGACGCGTAGCAGCTCCTCGATGATGCGAAAGCCGGAGTAGCCGGCGACGTAGAGCGCGAACAACCCCGGCGCGCGGATCCGTCGGTGATGACCCAGCCATATCAACAGGCCAGCCAGAGCCAGATTCCAGACCAGCTCATACAGGAACGTCGGATGGAAGGTGGCGTACTGCGCATAGGCGGCGGGGCGATGTGCGACGTCGATGTCCAAGCCCCACGGAAGGCTGGTCGGCCCGCCGAACAGCTCCTGGTTGAAGTAGTTGCCGACCCGGCCGATCGCCTGCGCGACGAGCAGCGCGGGGGCGGCGGCGTCCATGAAGCTCGGGATGTCGGCGTTGCGACGCCGCAGCACCGCCACGCCCGCCAACGTGCCGGCGGCGATGCCGCCCCAAATGCCGAGACCGCCCTTCCACACGGCAAGTGGCCCCCACCAGTGGTCGGGGACCTCATTCCAGCTCGTCGCCAGGTAGTACAAACGCCCCCCGACGAGCCCGGCCGGGAAGCCCCACAGCGCGACCTCATGGACGAGATCGCGCGAGCCGCCGCGAGCTTCCCAGCGGCGGATGGTGATGGCCACGGCGGCCACCACGCCAACCACATACGCCAAGCCGTAGGCGTGGACGAACAGTGGGCCGAGGTGCAGGCCGTTGCCGGACGGGCTGGGGATCGAGGCGAGCATCCGCCGTCAGCGTTCCACGTCGATGCGGCGAACGTCGCCTCGGCTCCCGCTGCCCGTCGTGCGTGCTCGCATTGAACCGCGGGTCAGCTCAGAAGCTGACGATCGCGTAACCGTCGACGATGAGCCGGCGGACGCTCGGATGGCCCTTGTACTCATCGAGGAGCGCCACCCCCGCTCGTTCGACCTCGTCCCTCACGCCGTAGGCGCGCGCGCAGTAGACGCATGCGCCGGTTCGGTCGCGCATTTCTTCGAAAATCCGGTGGTACTTGTGCTGCTCGTCGGCGAGCTCGGGCGCCCACTTCGTGCCTGCGCCGTCCAGCACGACGCGCACTTCGTCTCCGCTGTCCTTGGACTCTTGAGCCAGCGTGAAGGCGTTGGCCATGCGGCCCATCGCTTCGGCGGTTCCTGTGTCGGCGAGAAGCAGAACGGCGATCTCCGGCATCGGTCTCCCTTGGTCGGTTCCTGGGACTTCCGACCGGCATGGCCCTCAGACGATTCAACGCAGCCCTCGTCGACATGAGCGCGGCGGCTCGCGGTCGCCGCAAAGCACTGCTGAATCGCGTCGACAGTACGGGGGTCCAACGCATACGCGGCGGCGATTGCTTGCCGCCGCGTCCAAGTTCCCTTCCACCGCTTCGACCCGCAGCCCTGCTTCGATGTGCATGCCCGACTCTCTCGATCCTCGCGCGTCCGAACCTGCCGATTGGCGGGGCGTCAACGCATGACGTCAGGCATCGAGCATGCGGTCAACAGCGCCGGCATCATTGCGCCGATCGCGTTCGTCGTCATCTATGCCGGGTTGACTGTCGCGCTTGTGCCTGCGACCCCCGCCTCCGTCGCCGCCGGAGCGCTGTTTGGCGCAGTCTGGGGATCGGTGCTGACCGTGGTCGGTGCCACGCTCGGTGCCACGGGCGCGTACCTTCTGGCCCGCGGTCTCGGGCGCGCGCCGCTGCGGGTGCGCTCGGGCGACCGTCTCGAGCGCCTCGATGCGTGGGTCGGTCGACATGGTTTCCGCGCGGTGCTGTACGTGCGTCTCGTGCCGCTGTTGCCGTTCAACGTGGTCAACTACGTCTTCGGGCTCACCAGTGTCAGACCGCGCCAGTACGTCGCGGCGACGGCGCTCGGCATCGTGCCCGGCACGGTCGCGTTCGTCGCGCTGGGTAGCTCGCTTCGCGATCCCGGCTCCGTCGGCTTCGTGGTCTCGCTCGCTGCCACCGTCGCCCTGGCTCTCGTCGGCGCCGTCGCGACACGGCGGACGCGGATCGCGCAGCGTCGCGCGGACACGGTTTGCACCGCCCCCGTGTCGGACACGCGGGAGTGAACCGTGGCTACCGCCGCCGGGTCAAACCGCCGAAGGGCTCGACGCGCTGCCGGGCCTCCGAAGCCAGGCGGAAGGTCGTCGCCAGGCCGTACAGGACGACGAAGGCTCCTGAGCCAACATCAGGCCGAAAGGCATTCCCGTGACGATGACCACCCTGCCAGCACCCGATCGTGTGGGCCGCACCCCTGCGGAGCTGCCGTCCCAAGCTGCGGCTGAGGCCATCCCCTCCACGGGATTGCTGTTCCACGCCGCACGCGGCGTGTTGGGAGTCGGCGCACTCGTCGCCGCGATCGCGCTTTCTGGCAGTCATGGCGTCGTCGCAGCAGTGCTGGCCGGGCTCGGGTTGGTCGCGCTGGGCGGGTGCCCGAGCTGCTGGATCGTCGGATTGATCGACCGTCTCTCGACCCCCAGCGCCGGCAGGTCCTGCATCGACGGATCATGCTCGATCCGCCGCGCGGCGGCCCGCGAAGCGCCCCACGAGGTGCCGCTGTCTGACCCGGCCTCGCCTGCGCTGCCTCATCCAGAGCGGTTGCGCGACGTCGCGCCGCAGGGCCTGCCGGACGCGCCGCCGCTACTCCGACTACGACGCTCTTCAACCGGCGAGTGGACGCCGGCTGAGTCGATCCGACCAGCATCATCTTCCGCGCACGACCTCACATCCGAACACCGCGGCGTGCTGTCGTCATCGCTCCAGCCGCGTCGCTAGCACGCACAGCGAGGGATAGCCGCGAAGGTCCGCCCGGCGATCCTCGACGGCGAAACCCGCCGCGAGCAGTGCGGCGCGAGGATCGAGCGCGCGAAGGCCGCCCAGGCGCTCTGGTCGCCACTTCCCTAGCCGGTCGAGGCCACGAGCGATGGCATGCAGCGCACCACGGGGCGGAACAGCCGGCGTGACCGTGACCAATCGACCGCCTGGACGAAGCGCCCGCCAGATCTCCCCGAGCACGATGGGGAGATCGTCGCTGGCCAGCACGTGCAGCAGGTAGCACGCGCTGGCCAGGGTGAATTCGCCGTCGCCGAACGGCAACGCGCGCGCGTCGCCGACCTGCACCGACCAGCCGTCCGGCAGGTCGCCGACGCGGGCGAGCATCTTCGGCGACGCGTCGAGGCCCACGACCTCGCGAGGACGATCGGGTCGACGCGCGAGCTGGCGCAGCACTTCGCCGGTACCTGTCGCGACGTCCAGCAGCCGCTCGTCCACGCGCGGCGACAGCAGATCCAGTCCTGTAGCGACCGCCGAACGCTCCAGCCAGAGCTGGCGGTCGTAGTGTCGGCTGAGGCGCTCCCACGTCGCCGTCGGCACGCCGCGGATCGTCGTCGCGTCCGGCTTGGTTTCCATCTTTGCTCCGATCGCCAGTCAGACTGTGTGACCGGGCGCGATCAAACCGCGCCCGTCCCCAGCGTTCCGCGCAGGGCCGCAAGCATGCTGTCCGGTTCTGGGCGCACGCGGCCATTGTCGGTCTGCTCGGCTGAAGACGATCGTCCCCTTGGCGTCGAGCACCAGCACCGTCGGAAGAAACCGTGTCCACACGTCATAGCCCGCGACGCCGAGCGCAACACCGGCGTAGCAGACGACTTCAGCGGTGACTCGATCATCGACAATCAGACCATCCACGTCGCTCGACGATTCGCCCGACAGTCCGCAGCCTCGGCACGAGCGGCGGCAGGCCGCATGCCAGACCAACTAGCTGTCCGGCGCTCGTCTACGGCTGCGACACCACAGTGGGCTGTGCGTGCATCGTCAGTCCACTCTCGCGCTCGTAGCCCTCGACGAACTTCAGCCACAGTTCGCTGCGTGTCGGAAACGACGGGATCGCGTGGACGAGCGCCGCCACTGGGACTCCGCCAACGATCGCGATCGTCGCCGCATGCAAGAAGTCGGCGACCTCTGGTCCGACGAAGGTCGCGCCGATGAGGACCTGACGGTCGCTGTCGACCACGAAGCGCGTGGTGCCGGGCTCGCCGCGGCCGTAGAAGCTCCCGCCCGCGGTGCCGCCGGTCGGCACGTCGATCGCGACCGCTGTCGTGCCAGCGGCGAGCGAGGCGTCCAGCGTCTGGCCGACCGCGGCAACCTGTGGGTCGCTGAAGACCACACGGGGAGCGCCCGGCCCATCCCTGACGGCGCTCGCGTGCTCGCCCAGGATGTTGTCGGCCGCGATGCGCGCCTGATACTTGCCCGAGTGCGTCAGCAATGAGCGCCCGTTCACGTCGCCGACCGCGTAGAGCCACGATCGCCCTGGCACGCGCAGCTGGTCGTCGACTTCTATGTAGCCATCGGCCAGGTCGACGGTTTCCAGGCCCAGGTCCTCCGTCAGGGGCTTACGGCCGATCGCGACAAGCAGGCGATCACCCACGAACCGCTCGCCGTCTTCCAGCACGACGGTGATCTCTTCGCCCTTGCGCGCCACCTCAGCCGCGCGCATGCCGGTGCGCACTCCGACGCCGCGATCCTCGAGCGCCGCTCGGATCTCGTCGCCGACGAAGGGCTCCTCGCGGGGAAGGAGTGCGTCCAGGGCCTCGATCACCGTGACGCGGGAGCCCAGCGCCGCCCACGCTGAGGCCATCTCGACTCCGACGACGCCACCGCCGAGCACGAGCAGCCGATCGGGGACCTCGCGTGTCGTCGTCATCTCGCGGCTCGACCACGCGCCAGCCTCTGCCAGGCCAGGGATCGGCGGCACGAGGGCGCTGGTGCCGACCGCGATGACGACGGCATCGCGCGCGACCAGCACGTCGCTGCCGACACGCACTCGCCGCTCTCCGTCCAGGCGGGCGTGCCCACGCACGAGCTCCACGTCGCGCGCTTCCAGCCAGGGAACCTGTTGGGAATCGTCGAGGTGGTTGATGATCTGGTCGCGGCGCGACAGCACCGCGTCGACGTCCAGCGGGCCGCTGAGGGCCTCGGCCGCGCCTGGGACGCGGGCGGCCTCGCGCAGCACCTCGGCCGGGCGCAGCAATGCCTTGGACGGCATGCAGGCGTAGAACGAGCACTCGCCGCCCACCAGCTCTTGCTCGACGATCGCCACGCGCTTGCCGCCGCGCTCCGACAGGCGGCCTGCCAGCACTTCGCCCGCCGGACCTGCCCCGATCACCACGACATCGAAATCCCGTTCCATCGCTGCTCCAAGTCGGTTCGCTTGTTCGTGCGTCACACCAAGCGGTGCTCTCACACACCTGGGTTGCTGACGTGGGCGGGAGCGCCGGCCGTGCCGACGATCTGACCCTTGCGATCGACGAGCACCCTCCGACGGTCGACCGCCGAGACGCCGCGGCGACCTCGCAGCCGTGCGGCAGCCCACCGACCTAGCGAGCGTGGCGAGATGCGTTCGACGTCGCGCTCGATCGGAAACGACTCGCGCCGCGCCAGCGCGATCAGCACCCCGGCGCGGTCCAGCCGCATGAGCTCGTCCGCACCTCCGATCCGATCGCCGTCGATCACAACCTGTGGAACCGTGGACCCGTCCGTCAGCTCCACCAGCCGATCGCGAAAGCGTGGCGTCGCGGTCAAGTCGACCTCCTCGAACTGCAAGCCGCGTCGCGTCAGCAGCGCTCGGGCGCGAGCGCAGTAGCCACACCACGCCGTCGTGTAGATCGTGATCTGCGCCTGCTCAGGTACGTCAGCCACTGCATCTTCGACCAGCCATGGTCTCGAACGGTTCGCCGATCCATCGCCCCGCGACCGTCGCCGTCTTCGTCACACGTGGTTGAAAAAGTCCAGGCCCAGGCTCTCCATGAGCTGCTGCGCCTTGATGTTCAGCTCAAAGAGCTCGCCGGTCCAGATCAGGACGCCCATGGCGATCAGCACCCCGCCGCCGATCCCGATGATGATCGGGAAGTGGCGCTTGACCACGGCGAAAGCTGTCGTCATCCGGTTGAAAGCAAGCGCCGTCATCAGGAATGGGATCGCCAATCCTGCCGAGTAGAAGCCCAGCAAGATCGCTCCGTGGCCAACCGAGTCGCTCAGCGCAGCGGCGCTGAGGATCGCGCCCAGCGTCGGCCCCACGCACGGCGTCCAGGCGACCGCGAAGGCGGCACCGGCGACGACGGGCCCTCCCTTGCCGGCCCGGCGCAAGAGCGCGTCGACGTGCCATTCGCGATTCAGCCGCGTGACGAACGCCGAGGCGACGAAGAAAATCCCCATCAGCACGATCAGGGCCGCCGCGATCCTGTCGAGCGTGTCGTGATGCGTTCGCAGGGTCGAGCCGACCGTCGTGGCGCCGAGCCCAAGCAGGATGAAGATCAGCGAGAAGCTCGCTACGAACGCAAGGCTCGGCGGGAGCACGCGTCGTGCGCTGGCCCGTTCCAGATCGGCGGGTGACACGCCGATCACGGCTGACAGGTAGCCAGGCACCAGCGGTAGCACGCACGGCGACAGGAATGAGACGGTCCCAGCCGCCAACGCGGCAAAGACGCCGACTCCGGCGGCTGGGTCTGTCACGACGTTTCGCCCAGCGCGTAACGGCGGATGTCCGCTTGCAGCGACGCGAGCGTCGTGTATCCGCCCTCGCGAACGTACGTCTTTCGCCCCGTACGGTCGTAGTAGATCGTCGTCGGCCATCCCTGGCCGGCCCCGAGGGAGCGCGCTTCGCCGGCACTGGCGTCGTAGATGCTCGGATACGTCACAGGGAAGCTGCGCAGGAACGCCTCGGCGTCCGAGCGGTTGTCCTGCGAATCCAAGCCGACGAAGGCGACGCGGTGGCCATACGTGCGCGCGACTTGCTGGAAGTAGGGGAACTCCTGCTTGCAGTTCGGACACCACGAAGCCCACTGATTGACCACGACCGGCACGCCCTTCAGCTCGGCCAGCTTGTCCTCGATCGACCCGTCGACAATCTGATTGGCCTGCTTGGCGTTGGCCGCTATCTGCCGCGGCACGCTGCGGGTCGAAGACGCCGGTGCCGCAGCCGCCGCCGGTGCGGCAACGGCCGGCGCCACGGTCGGATCGTCCTTGCGATGACCGACGACGAAGACGACGATCAGCGCGACGCCAGCGAGCACGGCGAAGATCGCCGCGCCCCAAGTGACCATGTTCATGCGGTTGGCGCGACGCGCTTCCTCCCGCTCTGCAGCGAGCCGCGCGTCGCGCCGGCGCGCTTTCTCCTGGCGATTCGACATGCGTGTTCGGTCCTCCAGCTCGGGCGTGGCCTCTCTCGGACCCGGCCTACTGCCGAACGATTCAGCGATCTGACCCAGCCCGCGAGCTCGCGGACGTTCTTGACCGCATGCGGCTTGCCCTCAACGCGCCTGCCGATCGCGACAAAAAACGGCGACAAAATCCCGTGATACCTTGCCCCGAAACGAGAAAAGACCCGGATTTCCAGGTCTTTTCTGACGCGCCCGAGAGGATTCGAACCTCTGACCTTCGGTTCCGTAGACCGACGCTCTATCCAGCTGAGCTACGGGCGCA
>JBFWMZ010000019.1:0-58143 GCA_050251335.1 Solirubrobacterales bacterium | reverse complement strand
ACGTCAACGCCGGCCTGCGGATCGCCCGCAAGCTGATGCTCGACGTGCTCGACCTCGGGCTGCCGATCGGCTGCGAGTTCCTCGACCCGATCACCCCGCAGTACATCTCCGACGCGGTCGCCTGGGGGGCGATCGGCGCCCGCACGACCGAGAGCCAGACCCACCGCCAGCTCGGCTCCGGCCTCTCGATGCCGATCGGCTTCAAGAACCGCACCGACGGGAACATCCAGGTGGCTGTCGATGCGGTCCGCGCCGCCGCGGCGCCGCACGCCTTCGCCGGCATCGACGACGCCGGCCAGCCGGCGATCCTGCACACCACCGGCAACCCCGACTGCCACGTCATCCTTCGCGGCGGCCACGGGATGCCGAACTACCACGTGCCCGACGTCGAGGACGCGCTGGTGACCCTCGGCGTCGCCGGGTTGCCGGAGCGGCTGGTGATCGACGCCTCGCACGACAACAGCGCCAAGGACCCCGAAAAGCAGTTCTTCGCCGCCGGCGAAATCGCCGACCAGGTGGCCGACGGCAACAAGGCGATCGTCGGGATCATGATGGAGTCCTTCCTGGTCGAGGGGCGGCAGGACATGGTGCCCGGCGAGCAGCTCACCTACGGTCAGTCGATCACCGACCCCTGCCTCGCCTGGAGCGATACGACGACGGCGCTCGAGCGCCTCGGCGCCGCGGTCGAGGCCCGGCGCGGGATCGCCTAGTCACTTGCCCGACGCCCCGGCGAAGCGGGTCGCGGTCCTCGGCGTCGGGCTGATCGGCGGCTCGATCGGGCTGGCGGCGCGGCGCCGGCTCGGCGTCGAGGTGGTCGGCTACGACCCCGACGCGAGGACGGTCGCCGAGGCGCGGCGCAAGGGGGCGATCGGCCGCGGCGCCGGCAGCGTCGAGGCGGCCTGCGCGGGCGCCGACGTGGTCTTCTGCGCCGCCCCGGTCGGGACCCTGCCGGAGCTGGCGCGGGCGGCGCTCGCCGGCGCCGGGCCGGGGGCGGTGGTGACCGACGTCGGCTCGACCAAGCGCGAGATCGTCGCCGCGCTCGGCGAGGACGAGCGCTTCATCGGCGGCCACCCGCTGGCCGGGGCGGAGACGGCTGGGGTCGAGAACGCCCGCGTCGACCTCTTCGAGGGCGCCCGCTGGTACCTGACCCCGACCGAGCGCTCCTCGGGAATGCTCTACGACCGCCTGCAGCGGACCGTCTCCGGGCTGGGCGCGAGGCCACAGGCGATCGACCCCGAGTCCCACGACCGGGTGATGGCGACGGTCAGCCACATGCCGCACGTGCTGGCCAACGCGCTCGCCGCCGAGGCGGCGACGGCGCTGACCGGCGGCGAGCGGCTGCCCGAGGTCGGCCCGAGCTTCCGCGACACGACCCGGATCGCCGGCGCCAACCCGCCGATCTGGGCCGACATCTACACCGCCAACGCCGACGCGGTCGCCGACTCGGTCGAATCGGTGGCGCGGCGGCTGGCGGAGGCGGCGCGCCTCCTGCGCGCGGGCGACCGCGAGGCGATCCAGGCCTGGCAGGCCGAGGCCGGCGCCGACCGCCGCCGCCTGCTCGAGCGCCAGCTCGACTCCGGGCCGCTGCGCGAGCTGCGGATCGTCGTCGCCAACGAGCCGGGGACGATCGCCCGCCTGGCGCTGGCGCTGGGCGAGACCGGGGTCAACATCGAGGACATGGCGCTGCACCCCGCGGTCGACCTGGAGTCTGGCTCGGTCTCGCTCTGGGTCGCCGGCGAGGAGCAGGCGCGCCGCGCCGAGGCGCTGGTCCGCGAGCGCGGCCACAGCGTCACCGTGGTCGGCGAGGGCGGCTGAGGTGGCGACGGCGCGCTTCGACCCCGCGGGTCCGCTGCGCGGCTCGCTCCGCCCGCCCGCCGACAAGTCGATCTCCCACCGGGCGGCGCTGATCGCCGCGATGGGGGAGGGGGAGACGCGAATCGAGGGCTACCTCGACGCCGCCGACACCCGCTCGACCCTGGCCGCGGTGGCGGCGCTGGGGGCGCGGGTCGAGGTCGAGCGCTCCCCTGGGACCTACGAGGCTTGGGGCGGCCCGAGCGGACCGCTTGGCCGGCTGAAGATCACCGGCGTCGGGCTGCGCGGCCCGCGCTCGGCGACGATCGACGTCGGCAACGCGGGGACGCTGCTGCGGCTGCTGCCGGGCTGGCTGGCCGGGCAGGAGGAGGGCGAGTGGACGCTCGACGGCGACGACTCGATCCGGCGCCGGCCGGTCGACCGCATCGCCCTGCCGCTGACCCAGATGGGGGCTCGGGTCGAGGCGCGCGAGGGGCGGCTGCCGCCGCTCGGCGTGCACGGCACCCCGCTGCGCGGGATCGACTACGAGATGCCGGTCGCCAGCGCCCAGGTGAAGAGCTGCCTGCTCTTCGCCGGACTGCTGGCCGAGGGCATCACCCGGGTCAGCTCCAAGCACCCGAGCCGCGACCACAGCGAGCGGATGCTGGCCGCCGCCGGCGCCTCGATCGAGCGCGCCTCCTCGACCGTCGTCGTGCGGCCGACCAAGCGGCTGAAGCCGCGGCGGATCGACGTCCCCGCCGACCTCTCCTCGGCCGCCTTCTTCGTCGTCGCGGCGGCGCTGGTGGCGGGCAGCGAGGTGGTGCTCGAGCGGGTCGGCGTCAACCCGACCCGGACCGGGGTCCTCACCGTGCTGGCGAGGATGGGCGCCGACGTCGAGGTCGATCCCGAAGGCGAGCACGGCGGCGAGCCGGTGGCGCGCCTGGTCGTGCGGCCGGCGCCGCTGCGCGGCACCGAGATCGGCGGCGAGGAGGTGCCGCTGGCGATCGACGAGCTGCCGCTGCTGGCGCTCGCCGCCTGCTTCGCCGAGGGGACGACGACGATCCGCGACGCCGAGGAGCTGCGGCGCAAGGAGTCCGACCGGGTCGAGACCGTGACCGCGGCGCTGACCGCGCTCGGCGCCGAGGTCGAGTCGACCGCCGACGGGATGGTGATCGAGGGGACCGGCGGCCTGCGCGGCGGCACGATCTCCTCCCACGGCGACCACCGGATCGCGATGCTCGGCGCCGTCGCCGGCCTCGCCTCGGCCGAGGGGGTCGAGGTCGAGGGAATCGAGGCGGCGGCGGTCAGCTACCCGGGCTTCGAAGCGGACCTGCGCTCGCTGCTGAGCTGAGCCGGAGCGTTGGCGCCTTTGTCCCCCACGTGGGGGACAAAGGCGCCAATCAGGCAGCCTCCATACGCTGCCGCCATGGTGATCGCGATCGACGGCCCCGCCGGGGCCGGCAAGTCCAGCGTCGCCCGCGAGGTCGCCGCGGCGCTCGGCTTCACCTTCCTGGACTCGGGGGCGATGTACCGGTGCGTGGCGCTGGCAGCGCTCGCGGCCGGCGCCGACCCCGACGACGGCGCGGCGGTGACGGCGCTCGCCGCCGGGCTCGAGATCGGCTTCGAGGGCGACCGGGTGCTGCTCGGCGACCGCGACGTCAGCGCCGAGATCCGCACCCCGGAGGTGACCGCGGCGGCCTCGCGGGTCTCCGTTCACCCGGGGGTGCGGGAGGCGATGGTCGCCCGCCAGCGGGCGCTGATCGCGGCCGGTCGCTACGTCGCCGAGGGTCGCGACATCGGCACCGTGGTCAGCCCCGGAGCGCCGCTGAAGGTCTTCCTCACCGCCTCCGACGAGGAGCGCGCGCGGCGGCGCGCGGCGCAGAGCGGCGAGGCGGTCGAGGCGGTGCTGGCGGCGCAGCGCGACCGCGACGACCGCGACCGCGAGCGCGAGCACGGAGCGCTGCGGGCCGCCGCCGACGCGGTCGAGGTCGACACCACGGCGCTGACGCAGGACGAGGTCGTCGCCCGCGTCGTCGCCCTCGCCCGGGAACGAGGCCTCGCATGACCGCCGAGCTGTTCCTTATCCACACTATTCCGGGAAAAGGAACAGCGGAGTGAGGGCGGCGACCGTTGCCGTGGTCGGCTTCCCGAACGTCGGCAAGTCGACCCTTGTCAACCGCCTGGTCGGCGGCAGCGAGGCGGTGACCGCGGCCGAGCCGGGGGTGACCCGCGACCGCAAGCGGCTCTCGACCGAGTGGAACGGCGTCGCCTTCGACCTGATCGACACCGGCGGCATCGACCTCGAGGACGAGGCGGAGCTGGCCCGCGACATCCAGGCCCAGGCGCGTCTGGCGATCGCCGAGGCGGACCTGATCGTGCTGGTGGTCGACGGGCGGGCGGGGTTGCGGGCCGGCGACGCCGAGTTGGCGCGGACCCTGCGCGGCTCCGAGGTGCCGGTCCTGGTCGCCGTGAACAAGGTCGACCGTCCCGACGACTACGCCGCGACCGCCGAGTTCCACGCGCTCGGGCTGGGCGAGCCGCTCGCCGTCTCCGCCAGCCACGGGCTCGGCACCGGCGACCTGCTCGACGCGATCGTCGCCGCGCTCGGCGAGGTCGAGGCGGGAGAGGAGGACGACGACGCGGTGCGGGTGGCGGTCATCGGCCGCCCCAACGTCGGCAAGTCCTCGCTGGTCAACGCCTTCCTCGGCTCCGACCGGGTGATCGTCTCCGACCTCGCCGGCACCACCCGCGACGCGATCGACACCGAGCTCGAGGTCGAGGGCCGGCGGGTGATCCTGGTCGACACCGCCGGGCTGCGGCGGCGCTCGAAGGTCGCCGGCAGCGTCGACTACTACGCCCAGCTGCGCTCCGAACGAGCGGTCGAGCGGGCCGACGTGGCGATCGTCGTCTGCGACGCCTCCGAGGGGGTCACCTCGGAGGACCTGCGGGTGGCAGAGCTGGCGATGAAAGCCGGCTGCGCGACCCTGCTGACGCTCAACAAGTGGGACATCGGCGAGACCGACATCGACGACGCCCGCGCCCGGGTCGAGCGCAAATCGCGGCTGCGGCCGGCGGTCATCACCAGCTCGGCGACGCGCGGCCGCAACGTCGCCTCGCTGCTGCCGAAGGCGCTGGCCCTGGCCGACCGCGCCGCCGAGCGGATCCCGACCCCGGAGCTGAATCGCTTCGTCAACGACGTCGTCGCGCGGACGCCGCCGCCGGCGAAACGCGGCAAGCGGCTGAAGCTCTTCTACGCCGCGCAGATCGGCGAGCGGCCGGTGCGGGTGGCGATTCAGGTCAACGATCGCAAGCTGATCAGCCGCGATTGGGCCTACCACCTGGAGAACCGGATGCGCGAGACCTACGGTCTGGAGGGCGTGCCGCTGGTGATCGACTTCGTGCCGCGCAGCGGCCGCCGCAGCTACGGGTCCTGAGCGGTCCGGCGGTCGCGGCGAATCATCTAAGGTTCCGCGCCATGCCGAATAAACCGCTTGCCGAGGTCGAGCACCTCTTCACGTCCGAGTCCGTCACCGAGGGTCACCCCGACAAGGTCGCCGACCAGGTCTCGGACGCCGTCCTCGACGCCGTCATGGCCAGCGATCCCGAGGGCCGGGTCGCCTGCGAGACGCTGGTCAACACCGGGATGGCGGTGGTCTCCGGCGAGATCACGACCGACGTGCACCTCGACATCCCCGAGCTGGTCCGCGAGACGATCCGCGAGATCGGCTACGCCGGCGGCGGTCAGTACGGCTACGACTGCGACCACATCTCGGTGCTGGTCTCGCTCGACAAGCAGAGCCCCGACATCGCCCAGGGGGTCGACGCCGCCTACGAGACGCGGATCGACCCCTCAGACGAGGACGAGCTCGACATCGCCGGGGCGGGGGACCAGGGAATGATGTTCGGCTACGCGAGCGTCGAGACCGAGGCGCTGATGCCGATGCCGATCCACCTCGCGCACCGCTTCGCCGAACGGCTGGCGGCGGTCCGCAAGGACGGCACGCTCGGCTACCTCGGGCCCGACGGCAAGACCCAGGTCACGGTCCGCTACGCCCACGGCAAGCCGGTCTCGGTCGACAAACTGCTGATCTCGACCCAGCACGACGAGGGCATCGAGCAGGCGCAGATCAAGTCCGACCTCTGGGAGAGCGTCGTCCTCCCGGTCGTCTCCTCCGAGGTGCCGGACCGCTACGACGAGGGCGAACTGCGCGAGAGCTTCCTGGTCAACCCGACCGGCAAGTTCGTGATCGGCGGCCCGGTCGGCGACGCCGGCCTCACCGGTCGCAAGATCATCGTCGACACCTACGGCGGCATGGCCCGCCACGGCGGCGGCGCCTTCTCCGGCAAGGACCCCTCCAAGGTCGACCGCTCGGCTGCCTACGCCGCCCGCTACGTGGCCAAGAACGTGGTCGCGGCGGGGCTCGCCGAGCGCTGCGAGGTCCAGGTCGCCTACGCGATCGGCGTCGCCCACCCGGTCTCGCTGATGGTCGAGACCTTCGGCACCGGCAAGCTCCCGGACTCGCGCATCTCGCAGCTGGTCGAGGCCGAGTTCGACATGCGCCCCGGCGCCTTCCGCCAGTACCTCGACCTGCACCGCCCGATCTTCCACAAGACCGCCGCCTACGGCCACTTCGGCCGCGAGGACGAGGACTTCACCTGGGAGCGCACCGACCGCGCCGCCGCCCTCCGCGACGCCGCCGGCCTGGAGACCCCAACCACCGCCTAAAACCCGCCCCGCCCCCTCAGCCGGGGGGCGAAAATATCGGGGTACCGGACTTTTGGGGCCTATGGCGCCCAAAAGATCGAACTCGTGGTCTGAGTCAAGGGATTCGCACTCGGCGATGGCGTGGAGGCTGGCCCGCGAGCAGCACGGTGTGGTGACTCGGGCACAGTTGCTCGCGCTGGGCTTTTCCTCGGACGGGATCCGGCACCGACTGCGAAACGGGCGTCTGCACCGCGTGACGCAGGGCGCCTACGTGGTCGGCTGGCCCCAGGTCACCCGCAGGCAGCGGTGGATGGCGGCGGTGCTCGTCTGCGGGGACGGGGCCGCGCTCAGCCATCTCAGCGCCGCGGCGCTGTGGGGGATCGCGCGGGAGGGCGAGCTGATCGACATCAGCGCCAGTCGCGAGAAGAAGCGGCCCGAGACTCATTGCCGGACTCGACCCGGCCTGCCGCCGCCGCAGACGACGATCCACGACCGGATCCGGGTCACCACGCCGCTCCAGACCCTGATCGAAATCTCCCTCGAACTGCCGACCAACCGCCTCGAGCGCGCCGTCAACGACGCCGACAAGCTCGAGTTGATCGATCCGGAGACGCTCCGCACCGGGCTCGACGACCACGCCGGCGAACCCGGCGTCAAGCCCCTCCGCACCCTCCTCGACAAGGACACCTTCGTCCTCTCCGACACCGAGCTCGAAGTTCTCTTCCGCCCGATCGCCGTCGCCGCCGGCCTGCCGCCGGAGATGACCAAACACGTGGTCAATGAGTACGAGGTCGACTTCTACTGGCCCTCCCTCGGCCTCGTCGTCGAGGCCGACGGTCTCCGCTACCACCGCACCCCCGCCGCCCAGCGCCGCGACGCGGTCCGCGACAACGAGCACGTCGCCTCCGGCTTCACCCGCCTGCGCTTCACCCACTGGCAGATCAAGCGCGAACCCGCCTACGTGCGCGCGATCCTGGCGCGGACTCGGCCGCACCTGCGCGCCCGAAGGACCTAGCCCGGCGGCTGCGCCTCGCCCAGACCGTGCGTCCCGGCCGCGTTGGCCCCGGTCGCCCGGTCCACCTGGTGGACGACCTCCGCGGGGTCGGCGACCCCGTAGAAGACGAAGTTGTAGTCGTCGGTCGCGGCGGTATCGAAGTCGACGTCCCCGATCTGCATCAGCCGCTGGTAGACGCTCTGGTTGTAGTTGACGTTCTGGACCCGCTCCAGGCGCGTCTCCTGCACCTCGCGGGAGACGATCCCGCGCTTGATGTTGAGCCGGCGGTTGGTGATCGTGTACCGGGTCGCCACCCGTTTGACGAAGCCGATCAGCACGGTCATGGCGATGACGATTAGGACGACGAGGAAGACGACGCCGTTGGAGAGGTCGACCAGCTTGGCGATCGCGCCGAGGATCGCCGCCAGCACGATTCCCTTTAGGTAGAAGCCGAGGATCGCCCGCCAGGAGGGGTGGCCCTCGAAGATCACCTGCTCGCCAGCGCTCAGGTTGAGGCTCACGCAGCCAGCATAAGCGTTACGGGACCGGCCGGAAACCCCGCTCGCGCCCGACCCGGCGGCCGGCCGTCCCCGCCCCCGCATAACCTCGCCCGCATGTCGATTCTCCGGGTCGAGCCGCTGACCACCGCCCGCGCCCTGCGGGGTCCGTTCGACTACCGGCGCCCGGCGGCGATGGCCGACCTCGAGGTCGGCAGCGTCGTCCGCATTCCCTTCGGGCCGCGGCGCATCCTCGGCGTCGTCGTCGCCACTGCCGAGCGCTCCGAGCTGCCGCCCGAGCGGCTGGCGGAGCCGCTCGAGGCCCTCGAGGCGGGCGCCCCGCCGGAGCTGGTCGAGCTCGGGCTCTGGGTCGCCCGCGAGTACTGCTCGACGCCCTCGCGCGGCCTGCAGCTCGTCCTGCCGCCCGGCACCGGGACCGGGGCCGGCGCCCGCACGGTTCGCGCCAAGCTCGAGCACCGCGCCGAGATCCTGCCCGCCGGCGAGGCGGCGCTGGCCGGCGGCGAGCGGCTCGGGGTCAGGCAGCGCGCCGTGCTCGAGGCGCTGCGCGCGGGCGAGATGTCGGCCGCCGAGCTGGCCGCCGCGGTCGGCTCGGACCGCGCCACCCTGCGCCGGCTCGCGGCCCGCGGCCTCATCGCCACCCGCGACGCCCGCCTGCGCCGCGCCCCCGAGCGCTCGCGCCTCGCCGCCCCGGCCGAGCGCCCCGCGCTCCTCCCAGAGCAGGAGGCCGCGGTCGCGGCAATCGTCGCCGCCCTCGACGGCGAGCAGGGCGCCCCGCGCGCCCAGCTGCTGCACGGCGTCACCGGCTCCGGCAAGACCGAGGTATACCTCGCCGCAGTCGAGGCGGCCCTCGCCCGCGGCCGCGGCGCGATCGTCCTCGTCCCCGAGATCGGCCTCGCGCCGCAGGCCGTCGCCCGCTTCCGCGCCCGCCTCGGCGACCGCTTCGCGGTGCTGCACTCGGCCCTCTCGCCCGGCGAGCGCTACGACGAGTGGAGCCGCCTGCGCCGCGGCGAGGCGAGCGTCTGCGTCGGTCCCCGCTCGGCCGTCTTCGGTCCCGTCCGCGACCTAGGCCTGATCGTCATCGACGAGGAGCACGACGCCTCCTACAAGCAGGCGGGCGACCCGACCTACGACGCCCGCGCCGTCGCCCGCCGCCGCGCCGAGCGGGCCGGCGCCGTGCTCCTCGCCGGCACCGCGACCCCGCGCCCTGAGTCCTGGCTCGAGCTGCCGCGGCTGGAGCTGCCGAACCGGGTCGACGGCCGCCGCCTGCCGCCGGTCCGCCGCCTTGACATGCGCGAGGCCGACCCCCGCTCGGGCCCGCTGCACCCGCAGACCTGGGAGGCCCTGCAGACGGTCCGCGCCGCCGGCCAGAAGGCGATCGTGATGATCAACCGCCGCGGCTTCGCGCCCTGGCTCACCTGCCGCTCCTGCGGTCACCACTGGGGCTGCCCCAACTGCGACGTCTCGCTGATCGTCCACCGTGGCAGCCGCCGGCTCGTCTGCCACCACTGCGCCCACGTCGAGCCTGCCCCCGGCGCCTGTCCGGAGTGCGGCTCGACCACCCTCAGCCAGGCCGGCGCCGGCACCGAGCGGGTCGAGGCGCTGCTGCGCGAGCAGCTCGAGCCGATGCCGGTCTTTCGCCTCGACTCCGACACCGCCGCGGCGCGCGGCGCCCATGCCCGCATCCTGGCCGCATTCGGCGAGGCGCCGAGCGCCGTCCTGGTCGGCACCCAGATGGTCGCCAAGGGCCACGACTTCCCCGAGGTCACGCTGAGCGCGATCCTCGACGCCGACGCGACCCTGCGCTTTCCCGACTTCCGCGCCGAGGAGCGGACCTTCGCGATGGTCGCCCAGCTCGCCGGCCGCTCGGGGCGCGGCGCGGCCGGGGGGGAGGTGATCGTCCAGACCCTGGCGCCGCAGGCGGCGAGCATCGAGCACGCCGCCCGCCACGACGCCGCCGGCTTCCTCGCCGCCGAGCTCGATCGCCGCGAGGCGCTCCGCTACCCGCCCTTCTCGCACCTGGTGCGGATCAACTTCGCCAGCGAGGAGGAGCCGCCGCTCGAGGAGGCGGCGGCGAGGATCAGCCGCGATCTGCGGCAGGCGCTGCCGCGCGACAGCGAGCTGCTCGGCCCGGCGCCGATGTTCCGCGTCCGCAACCGCCACCGCCGCCGGATCCTGATCAAGGCTCTCAGCGACCGCGAGGCGACGATCGAGGCGGTCCGCCGGGTGGTCGAGGGCCGCGCCGCCGACCGCTCGCTGCAGGCGGTCGCGATCGGGGTCGACGTCGACCCCCAGTAGCCACGGCGGCGGCGAATACAATCGAGGCGATGAGCGAAGAACGCCTGACCGGCGCCACCGACCGCGACGAGGAGCGCGACCGCGAGCTCGAAGCGCAGCTGCTCGAGCGGCGCGAAGCGGCGCTCGCCCACGTCGTCAAGTGGGGCGATCCGGTGCTGAAGAGCAGGGCCTCGCCGGTCTCGAGCTTCGGACCGGAGCTGCGCGCGGAGGTCGAGCGGATGATCCAGATCATGCGCGACGGCCTCGGCGTCGGCCTCGCCGCGACCCAGCTCGGGGTCCTGCGGCGGTTGCTCGTCTTCCAGGCCGGCCCCGACAGCGAGCCGACCGCGCTGATCAACCCCGAGATCGAGTGGACCTCCGACGAGCTGGCGCTGGCCGAGGAGGGCTGCCTGAGCCTGCCGCGGGTGACGATGGACGTCGAGCGGCCCCTGTTCGTGCGGGTCAGCGGTCGCGACGCCGAGGGCGAGCGGATCGAGATCGAGGCCGCCGGGCTCGAGGCGCGCGTCCTGCAGCACGAGATCGACCACCTCGACGGCGTCCTGATCCTCGACCGCACCACCCGCCCCCAGCGCAAGGGCGCCCTGCGGGCGCTGCGCTCCGGCGGCAGCTACTCGCCCGAGGAGCCCGAGCCCGGCGACGAGGGCGAGCTGCGCGAGCCGCGCACCGACGCCTGAGCAAGTGACCATCCGGAAGTCACCGACCGCGTGAGGACCGCCTACCTCGGGACCTCCGACTTCGCCGCGACCGTCCTGCGCCGCCTCGCCGCCTCGCCGCACCGGCCGGCCCTCGTCGTCACCCCGCCCGACCGCCGCCAGGGTCGCGGGCGCAGGGTGGCGCCACCGCCCGCCGCGCTTGCCGCGGCCGAGCTCGGGCTCGAGCTGCTGCAGGCCGAGAACGTCAACGAAGAGCCGGCGCGCGAGCGGATCGCCGCGGCGGCGCCCGAGGCCGTCGCCGTCTGCGCCTTCGGCCAGCTGATCCGCGAACCGCTGCTCTCCGCCTACGAGATGCTGAACGTCCACCCGTCGCTGCTGCCGCGCTGGCGCGGGGCGGCGCCGATCGAGCGGGCGATCATGGCCGGCGACGAGCGCACCGGGGTCTGTGTGATGCGCCTCACCGAGGGCCTCGACTCGGGGCCGGTGGGGCTCTGCGAGGAGGTCGAGATCGGCGCCGAGGAGGACTTCGCCTCGCTCTCGGCGCGGCTGGGCGAGCTCGGCGGCGCGCTCCTGGTGCGAGCGTTCGACCTCGCCGAACGCGGCGAGTTGAGCTTCGCCGAGCAGCCCGTGGAGGGCGTCACCTACGCCGAGAAGATCGACCCGGCCGAGCGCCGCCTCGACCCCGGCCGGTCGGCGATCGAGCTCGAGCGGACGGTCCGCGCCCTGGCCGCGCACGTCGGCGTCTACCTCGAGACGCAGGGCGGCGAGCGGCTCGGGGTCAAGCGCGCCCAAGCGGTCGAGATCGACCTGGCGCCAGGCGAGGTCGAGGCGACGGACGGCTCGCTCCTCGTCGGCTGCGACCGCGGCGCGCTGCGGCTGCTCGAGGTGCAGCCGCCCGGCGCCCGTCCGATGGCGACCGCCGACTACCTGCGAGGCCACACGCCCCCGCGCTGGGCTGGGTTTCTCTCGGATAGCGAGAGAAACCCAGCCCACCCCGAGTCGTGATCGCCCCGGCCCGCGCGCTCGCCCTCGCGACGATCCGCGCCAGCTTCGAGGACGGCGCCTTCGCCGAGCGCGCCTTCCGCGCCGGCGCCGAGGAGCGCGGGCTGGCCGGCCGCGAGCGCGCCCAGGCGCAGCGGCTCGCCTACGGCGCGATCCAGCGCCGCGCCACCCTCGACGCGGCGGTCGAACGCCTCGCCGACCGCTCGACCCGGCTGCTCGACCCGCCCGTCCTGGCGGCCCTACGGCTCGGGCTTTACGAGCTGCTGTTCGCCGACGGCACCCCCGACCACGCCGCCGTCGACCAGGCGGTCGAGTTGGTCAAGGCAACCGACGCCGCCCATGCCTCGGGTTTCGTCAACGCGATCCTGCGCCGGGCCACGCGCGAACGGGAGGCGCTGCGGACCGCCCTGCTCGCCGACGACTCGACCCCCGAGGCCGCCGCCGTCGCCCACTCGGCGCCGCTCTGGCTGGCGCGGATGTGGTGGCAGGAGCTGGGCGCCGAGGCGGCGCGCTCGCTGCTCGCCGCCGCCAACCAGCCGGCCGAGGTGGCGATGCGGGTCTCGCGGGTCGCCGGCGAGCCGCTCGCGGCGAGCCGCGATGCGGCACTCGCCAAGCTCGTCGAGGCGGGCGTCGAGGCGCGCCCCGCCGCCGGCCCCTGGCCGCTCGCCCCGCCGGAGCAGATCGTCGTCTCGGGCCGCCTCGGCGAGGCGGTGCCCGCACTGGTCGCCGCCGGCGAGCTGACCCCGCAGAGCCGCGCCTCCGCAGCCGTGGTCGAGGTCCTCGACCCCCAGCCCGGGGACCACGTCCTCGACCTCTGCTCCGGGCCCGGGACCAAGACCGGCCAGATCGCCGCCCGGATCGAGGACCGCGGCGAGGTGGTCGCGGTCGAGTTCGCTCCCGACCGCGCCGCCGAGGTGGCCGAGCAGGCGCGCCGTCTCGGCCTCCACAGCGTCACCGTGATCGAGGCCGACGCGACTAGGCCGGGGATGGCGCCGGGCTTCGACCGGATCCTGCTCGACGCGCCCTGCTCGGACCTCGGCACCCTCGCCTCGCGTCCGGACGCCCGCTGGCGCAAGTCGCCGCGGACGATCGAGCGCCTGGTCGAGATTCAGGCGGCGGCGCTGCGCAACGCAGCGCCGCTGCTGCGCCCCGGCGGCGTCCTCGTCTACTCGACCTGCACGATCTCGCGGCGGGAGAACGAGGAGCAGGTCGCGGGGCTGCTGCTCGAGGCCGGCAGCGCCGAGGTCCCCGAGCTCGAGCTCGACGACCTAGGCGCGCTCGCCCCCGGCCTGCGGGCCACCGCCGAGCCGCGGGCCCTGCAGATCCGCCCCGACCGCGACCGCTCGACCGGCTTCTTCATCGCCCGCTTCCGCCGTCCCGGCTGACCCGCCCAGAGGGCGAATTTGCGGTCGTCCGGGGGCGATCGGCATGATTGACGGATGACCGAGCCGGTCGAATCGAGCCGCAGCCCCCTCAAACGGGCCCCCTGCCCCAACTGCGGCGAGCCCTGGCTGCGCCCGACCCAGCTGCCCGGCCGGCTGCGCTGCGTCAACTGCCTCAGCCGCTTCGAACTCGTCTCGCAGTGCCCGAACTGCGGCGAACATCAGACGATCCTGCGGATGAGCAACACCGAGGACATGCAGTGCCAGTCGTGTGGAGCGTCGATGTTGCGGGAGGCCTGAGCCGGTCTGGACGCGCCTGGCGGCGTCCTCCCTCGGTCACGTGCAGAGCACGCTCCCTCTCGTCCTTGCCGGCCACGCCCAGACCGGCTCAGTAGGGTCCCGCCCATGAGCGAGCGGATGCAGGAGCTGATCGCCTCCAAGCGGGTGGCGCCCTCGGTGCTCTCGGCCGACTTCTCGCGCCTCGGCGCCGAGGTCGACGAGGTGATCGCGGCCGGGGCGCGGGTGATCCACTACGACGTGATGGATGGCCACTTCGTGCCGCCGATCACGGTCGGGCCGCTGGTCCTCGGCTCGATCGCCGACCGCGTCCACGCCGCCGGCGGCGCCGTCGACGTGCACCTGATGATCGCCGCGCCCGAGCGTCAGATCGAGGAGTTCGCCCAGGCCGGAGCCGACTCGATCACCTTCCACGCCGAGGCGACCCCGCACGCCAACCGCACCCTGCACGCGATCCGCGAGCTCGGCTGCCTGGCCGGGATCGCGATCAACCCCGGCACCCCGGTGGAGGCTGTTTCCGAGCTGCGCGGCGCCGCCGACGTCGTCCTCTGCATGACCGTCAACCCCGGCTGGGGCGGGCAGGCCTTCATTCCCGGCTCGCCGGAGAAGGTCGAGCGGCTGCTGCCGCTGGTGGGACCGGCAAGGATCGAGGTCGACGGCGGGATCGACGCCGAGACGGCGGGGCCGATCTCCGCCGCCGGCGCCCATCTCTTCGTCGCCGGCTCGGCGATCTTCGGGGCGTCCGAGCCGGCTGCCGCATACACGGCAATCGCCGAGGCCGCCGGCGCCGCCTGAGCCACCCGCGTCCAGCTGTTCCTTTGCCAGGCTATTCCGGGATAAGGAACAGCCCAATGAGTCAGCGGCGGCGGCCGCGGGCGATCAGGGCGCCGGTGACCTCTTGCAGCCAGGCGTGCTCCGCGCCGGGGAGGTTTTCGCGCTCGGCGCGCTCCTCGCACCAGTCGGCCAGCGACCGCCGACCGCCGACCGCGACCACGTCTTCGCCGGTGACCGCGTAGCGGCCGTCGGCGAGCGCCGCCATCACCCCGACCGTGTCGCGGCGGCTGCGCAGCACCGCGACCACGGCGACCCCGTCGATCACCTCGGGCCGGTCGACGTCCTCGCCGTCGCGGGTCGGGCGCACCGAGAAGACCTGCGAGGCGGCGCGGCGGGGGAGGGGCGGGGGAGGCGGTTTGCCGATCGGCCCCTTGACCCAGGTCCTGGTCTGCTCCTCGACCTCGGGTCGCAGCTCGCCCCGCACCAGGATGTGCAGCTCGTCGCCCTCCTGCAGGACGGTTGAGCCGCGCGGCGGGATCGCGTGGCCGTCGCGGACGATCACGTTGACCAGCGCCTCGCGCGGCAGCTCCAGGTCGCGCACCGGGTGGCCGGCCGCCGCCGCGCCCTCGGGCAGCCGGAAGGCGATCACGTCGCCGCCCATCTGCTGGATCCGCCCCGACTCGAGCAGTCGCTGCGGCAGCGCCGGCTCGTCGGTCGTCAGCCCCAGGCGTTTCGCCAGCGGCTCGAAGCTGGCGCCCTGGACCAGGGTCGAGGTGACGACGACGAAGAAGACGATCGCGAACTCTTCCTCACCGCTGCGCACCCCGGCGACGACCGGAAAGGTGGCGAGCCAGATCGGCGTCGCGCCGCGCAGGCCGGCCCAGCCGAGCATCGCCTTCTCGCGCACGTCGAACCGCGTCAGGGCGGTCGCCAGGAAGGTCGCCACCGGCCGGGCGAGGAAGATCAGCACCGCCGAGAGCGCCAGCGCCTTCAGCGCCACGTCGTCGAGGGTGGCGGGGAAGACCAGCAATCCGAGCAGGATGAAGAGGGCGATCTGGGCGATCCAGCCGACCCCCTCGTGGAAGGTGACGACGATTCGCTTCGCCGGCAGGTTGGCGCTGCCGAGCGCCAGCGCGGTCAGGTAGACGGCCAGCAGCCCGGAGCCGTGGACCAGCTCCGAGAGCCCGTAGGCGAGCCCGGCGAGGGCGATCGTCGCCACCGGATAAAGCCCGTCGGAGGGAAGCTCGATCCGCGCCAGCACCCAGCTCGCCACCCGCCCCAGCGCCAGCCCGACGGCGACCCCGACCGCCAGTTTCAGCGCCAGCAGCCCGACCATGTCGGCGGCGCCGAACTCGGGCTTCTGGATCCATTCGATGAAGCCGATCACCAGCAGCAGCGCGACCGGGTCGTTCATCCCCGACTCGCCCTCGAGCGAGCGCGCCAGCCGCTTCTTCAGGGTCGAGTTGCGCAGCACGGCGAAGATCGCCGCCGAGTCGGTGGCGGCGATCGCGGCGCCGACGATCAGCCCCTCGAGCAGGGTGAAGCCGAAGATCAGCTTGGCGGCGAATCCGGCGATCAGCGCCGTCGCCAGGGTGCCGACCGTGGCCAGCGAGGCGGCGGTGCCGAGCACCGGCCGGATCTCCGGCCACCCCGAGGTGATCCCGCCCTCGAAGAGGATCAGCACAAGGGCGATCGTCCCCAGCGTCCGCGCCAGGCGCTCGTTGTCGAATCCGATCCCGCCGATCCCTTCCGAGCCGGCCAGCATCCCCAGACCGAGGAAGAGCAGCAGCCCGGGAATCCGGACCCGGTCGGCGAGCAGGGCGCCGGCGATGCCCGCGGCCAGCAGCACACCGGCGATCAGGATCAGCTCGGCGTCGTGGTGGCCCATCGGGGGGACCCTATAAATGCCTTGGCGCGGCGCCCCGCCAGGTGGCGGGTCAGACCTGCTCGTCGAGCGCCGCCAGCCGCGCCTCGAGCTCCTCCGGCGAGCCCGGCTCGACCTCGTCTCCGGGCCGCTCCACGGGCCGGCGGTAGACGTGGTGGAGGAGCGCGAAGAGGACGCCGGCGGCGAGCAGGAAGCCGACCTCGACCCGGCGGTGGGCGTCGGCGACGATCGGCAGCAGGCACCAGACGATGAAGCCGGCCGAGCAGGCGATCCAGCGGACCGCCGCGCGTCGCACCTGCCCCTGGGCGATCGTCGCCTGGTTGACCGTGACCGAGGCCAGGTAGAGGCCCATCCCGGCGCTCACCAGCAGCAGGCCGGCGCGGTCGTAGGTGAAGTTGTCGCCGAAGGCGATCTGCATGCACTTCGGTCCGGCGACGACCACGACCAGGGCGACGAAGGCGGTGAAGGCGACGATCCCGAGCAGCACCATCCGCACCGTCTTGTGGAATTCGCGTTCGGAGTCCTCGCTCTTGGAGGCGTGCAGCGAGGTGAGGTGGGGGAGGATCGAGGTCGAGACCGACTGGAAGAGTTGCAGCGGCGCCCGCGCCAGCATCAGCACGTTGAAGATGAAGCCCGCCTCGGCGGCTCCCTCGAGGCCGCGGATGATGATCGGGCCGGCGTTGAGGAAGGCCTGTTCGCTGAACATGATCAGGAGGACGGCGGCCGCGAATCCCCCGCCGTGGGCGAAGGAAAAGTCATCACCCGGCGCGTCCTCCGCTTCGCGTCCGGGCGCGCCGGCCGGGTTCTTGGCCGCCTCCTGCTTCGCCCGCCGCGCGAAGGCGAACGGCACCACGATCAGGGAGAGGGCCGGGGCGGCGGTGATCCCGATCGCCACCGCCGACTGGCCGCTGAGGACGCCGATCGCGACCATCACCGCGAAGATCGTGCGGAAGCACGATTCGGAGAGGATCATCGCGACGAAGAGGCCAAACCGCTGGGCGCCGGCCAAAAAGCCGCGGGCGAAGTAGCTCGCCGCGTAGAAGAGGACCGAGGAGAAGAAGACCCAGTAGAGCGGTTCGTTGCCCTCCAGCAGGCTGTCCTGGATCGGGCCGCGCAGGGCCAGCGCCAGCACCGCGAACAGCAGCGAGAGCCCGAGCTGGATCGTCGCCGCGACCCGCATCGGCTGGTTGATCGCTTCGCCGCGGGTGATCCGCTCGGAGATGTGGCGGCTGAGCAGCTGTTCGATCGGCCGGTAGAGGGTGGAGATGGTGATGAAGACCGCCGACCAGAGCACCGTGATCTGCCCGTAGTCGGGCTTCGAGAGCGTGTGCGAGGCGATCAGGAAGTAGGCGTAGGTGATGACGCCGGTGAGGCCGACGCCGACCGCCAGGAAGCTCGCGGTTTTGCCGTAGTCGGTGGTGCTGGCGGGCGCGTTGCCGTTGTCGTTGCCGTCGCCGCTGGGTTCAGGCATCCGTCTTCGCTTTGCCAGGCTCGTAGTGGGAGGGCTCGACCTCGAGCGCCAGCTCGACCCGCCGCACCCGCTCGAAGACCCGCTGGCTCATCACCCGCTGCCCCGCCAGCAGGTCGCCGATTACGCCCAGCGCGAAGAGCTGGATCGCGGCGATGAAGAGGACGGCGCCGAGGATCAGCGACTGGATGTGGCCGTTGGAGTCGCCGTTGAAGATCCAGTCGATCAGGAACGGCAGCCAGGCGCAGATCGCCAGGAGGAAGACGACCAGCGCCGCCGAGACGAAGACCCGCAGCGGCTCGTAGCGCGCGTAGATGCGGAGGATCGCCGGCGCGTTGCGCCGCACGTAGGCGCCGGAGGAGCCGAACAGCCGCGACTCGCGCGTCTTCGGGTTGGTCGCGACCGGCACCTCGTCGACCGCGACCAGCATCTTGCCGGCCTGGATCAGGCTCTCCAGCGTGTAGGTGTAGTTGTCGACGACCAGCAGCTGCAGGGCGGCCTCGCGGTTGTAGGCGCGGAAGCCGGAGGCGGCGTCGGTGACCGCGGTGCCGGAGAGCCGCCGCACCACCCAGCTGCCGAGCCGCTGCAGCCGTTTCTTGTTGCCGGAGAAGTGCTCGATCCCGGCCACCTGGCGATCGCCGACGACCATGTCGGCCGAGCCGGCGACGATCGGCTCGACCAGCCTGACCACGTCGGCGCCGCGGTACTGGTTGTCGGCGTCGGTGTTGACGACGACGTCGGCGCCGAGCTTGAGGCAGGCGTCGAGGCCGGCCTGGAAGGCGGCGGCGAGGCCCTTGTTGTTGGTCAGGCGGACGATATGGTCGACGCCGCACTCGCGCGCCACTGCGACGGTGCGATCGGTCGAGCCGTCATCGACGACCAGCAGTTCGACCGCGTCGAAGCCGGGGACCTCGCGGGGGAGGTCGGCGATCGTCGCGGGGAGCGTCTGCTCCTCGTTCAGGCAGGGGATTTGAATGATGAGCTTCATCGGTCGATACAGAGCTCGCCGCAGGTTATTTCGGCACCGGGCCCGGATACCCCGCGGCCGGGCGGAACCGTGCGAGTAGAATCGTTGACTGACGAGTCAATCAGTCTCATGGCTTCCCTCACCGACACTGACCGCGAGCACCTGCGCCGGGCGCTGGCGCTGGCCGAGGGGGGGCGGGGACGGGTCAGCCCGAATCCGCTGGTCGGCGCGGTCGTGGTCCGCGAGGGGAAGGTTATCGGTGAGGGCTTCCACGCCGAGCTGGGCGGCCTGCATGCCGAGCGGGCGGCGCTCGCGGACTGCCGGGCGCGCGGCGAGGACCCGAGCGGGGCGACGATGTACGTGACGCTCGAGCCCTGCGCCCACCAGGGGCGCCAGCCGCCCTGCGTCGAGGCGATCCTCGAGGCGGGGATCGGCCGCGTCGTGATCGGCTCGGACGATCCCAGCGAGAAGGCCGCCGGGCGGGGACCGGGGATCCTCCGCGACGGCGGCGTCGCGGTCGCGGCCGCGGCCGGCACCGAGGCCACCGCCGCGCGTCTCCTCAACCAGCCCTTCCGCAAGCACTCCCGCACCGGGCTGCCGCACGTCGTCCTCAAGCTGGCGATCTCGCTCGACGGCCAGACGACGACGGCGGCCGGCGACTCGCCCTGGATCTCCGGCGAGCGCAGCCGCGAGCTGGTCCACCGCTGGCGCGGCGAACACGACGCGATCGCCGTCGGAATCGGCACCGTGCTCGCCGACGACCCTCTGCTCACCGCCCGCCTCCCGGGCGCCCGCCAGCCGCACCGCGTGGTCTTCGACTCGAAAGCCCGCACGCCGCTCGACTCGCAGCTGGTCCGCAGCCGCGAGCAGGCGCCGCTGACCGTCGTCGCCGGGCCAGAGGCGCCGCCGGCCCGCGTCGCCGCCCTGCGCGAGGCCGGGGTGGAGGTCTTCCTCGGCGACAGCTTCGACCCCGGCGAGCGGATCGAGGCGGCGCTGGCGATGCTCGGCCGCCGCGGCGTCACCAGCCTCTTCCTCGAGGGCGGCAGGACCCTGGCCGGCGCCTTCGCCGCCGCCGGTCAGATCGACGAGTCGCGTACCTTCGTCGCACCCGTGCTCCTCGCCCCCCCCGACCCAACCACCCCTCCGCTTGTAGCCCACAGGGCTACAAATGATGGGGGGGCGGCCGCGCCGCGGCTCGAGGCCCTCGCCACGACCACCGAGCGGGTCGGCGCCGACACGCTGCTGACCGCCCGTTTCAGGGAGTGGTGATGTTCACCGGCCTCGTCCAGGACATCGGCACGGTCGAGTCGCTCGACAGCGGCGGCGAGGGTGCCCGCCTGCGCATCGCCACCGACCTCGGCGCCGAAATCGGCCTCGGCGACTCGATCGCCGTCGACGGCGCCTGCCTCACCGCCGTCGCCGCCGACGAGCGCGGCTTCGAGACCGAGGCGATGAACCAGACCCTCGCCGTCACCGCCCTGCGCCGGCTCGCTCCGGGCGCCAGGGTCAACCTCGAGCTGGCGATGAGGGCCGGCGAGCGCCTCGGCGGCCACATCGTCCAGGGCCACATCGACGGCGTCGCCGCGGTGCTCTCGTTCGAGGAGGACGGCTTCGCCCGCCGCCTGCGCGTCGGCCTCCCGGCCGACCTCGCCCGCTACGCGATCGACAAGGGCTCGGTCACGCTGGCCGGCGTCAGCCTCACCGTCGCCGCCCTCGGCGAGGACTGGCTCGAGGTCTCGCTGATCCCCGAGACCCTCGAGCGCACCACCCTCGGCGCCGCCTCCCGCGGCGACGAGCTGAACGTCGAGGTCGACCTCGTCGCCAAGTACGTCGAGCGCCTCCTGTCACCATTCGCCTCCCAGTCCAAGGAGACCCCATGAGCGACCCCACCCCGACCACCGACTCCGCCTCCCTCGACGCCGCCGGCGAGAGCCCGTTCGCGACGATCGAGGAAGCGATCGAGGAAATCCGCCGCGGCCGGATGGTCGTCGTCTGCGACGGCGCCGACCGCGAGAACGAGGGCGACCTGGTGATGGCGGCCCAGTTCGCGACCCCCGAGGCGGTCAACTTCATGGCCAAGGAGGCGCGCGGGCTGATCTGCCTGGCGCTCACCGCCGAGCGCTGCGAACGGCTCGGCCTCAACCTGATGACGGCCAAAAACGAGGCGCCGCTGCAGACCGCCTTCACGGTCACGATCGAGGCCGCCGGCGGGGTCAGCACCGGGATCTCGGCCCACGACCGCGCCCACACGATCCAGGTCGCGATCGACCCCAGCTCGGGCCCGCGCGACATCGTCGTCCCCGGCCACATGTTCCCGCTGCGGGCCAAAGACGGCGGCGTGCTCGAGCGCACCGGTCACACCGAGGCCTCGGTCGACCTCGCCCGCCTCGCCGGGCTGATCCCGGCCGGCGTGATCTGCGAGGTGATGAACGACGACGGCTCGATGGCCCGCGTCCCCGACCTCGTCCCCTACTGCGAGAAGCACGGCCTGAAGATGGTCACCGTCGCCGACCTGATCGCCTACCGGCGCCGCACCGAGAAGCTGGTCGAACGGGTCGTCGCGACCGGGCTGCCGACCGCCTTCGGCGACTTCAGCGCCGTCGGCTACCGCTCCCTGGTCGACGACAAACACCACGTGGCGATGGTCAAGGGCGAGGTCGAGGGGGTCGAGGACGTGCTGGTCCGCGTCCACAGCGAGTGCCTCACCGGCGACGTCTTCCACAGCATGCGCTGCGACTGCGGCGAACAGCTCGAGGCCTCGCTGGGGATGATCGAGCGCGAGGGCCGCGGCGTCCTCCTCTACCTCTCGCAGGAGGGGCGGGGGATCGGCCTGCTGAACAAGCTGCGCGCCTACAAGCTGCAGGAGGAGGGCCACGACACGGTCGAGGCGAACCTCAAGCTCGGCCTCCCGGCCGACCTGCGCGACTACGGGATCGGCGCCCAGATCCTCACCGACCTCGGCCTCTCCAGCATCCGGATCATCACCAACAACCCGAAAAAGATCGTCGGCCTCGAGGGCTACGGGCTCTCGGTCTCCGAGCAGGTGCCGATCGAATCGGCGCCCAATCCCCACAACGAGGCCTACCTGCGGGCGAAGCGCGACAAGATGGGTCACACGCTCCACCACCAGGGCCTCGACCTCGACGAGGAGATGATCCACGAAGAGGAGGAACGCGACGCCAGCGCCCAGCGCGCCAAGCGGGGGGACGGCTACGGTGGCTGAGCCCGGGCGGGCGCGCGAGGACGGCTCCTTCCTCGAGACCTTCGGCGAGGAGGAGCGCGCGGCGCTCGCCGAGCTGCGCTTCGCGGTCCTCGTCGGCCGCTTCTACGAGGACCTGGCGCTGCGCCTGCTCGACGGCGCCGACGAAGGCTTCCGCCACTGCGGCGTGCCGGTCGCCCAGGTCAGCCACGCCTCGGTGCCCGGCGCCTACGAGCTGCCCTTCGCCGCCCGCCTGCACGCGGAAACCGGCCAGTTCTCCGGCGTCGCCTGTCTCGGCGTCGTGATCCGCGGCGAGACCGAGCACTTCGATTTCGTCTGCGCCGAGTCGGCGCGCGGGATCCAGGACGTGCAGCTGGCGACCGGCGTCCCCTGCGCCTTCGGGGTGATCACCTGCGACACGATGGAGCAGGCGCTGGCCCGGGCCGGCGGCGGCAAGCGCGACCAGGGCCGCAACGCCGCGCTCACCGTCGCCCGGATGGCGCTGCTGCAACGCTCGCTGAGCCCGGGGACCTGACGGGAACCGGCGCGCCCGTTCGGCTACCATCCACCGTCCTGATGGCAAAGATCTGTCACAGCTGCGGCAAGCGCCCGGGCTTCGGCCAGTCCCGGAGCCACTCGATGGTCGCCACCAAGCGCCGCTTCGATCCCAACCTGCAGAAGGTTCGGATCGTCGAGGACGGGCGCCAGCTGCGGACCTACGTGTGCACCCGTTGCCTGAAGAGCAACAAGGTCACTAAGGCGGCGTAGTACGTCCTAGCTAGGGGCGAAGGGTTTTGCGGTAGGGGCGCTCGGGCACCCCTCCCGAAACACCCTCCGCAAACAATCCGTCCCGCCGCTACGCCTCCTCCGGCACCGGCTCGCGCTCAGCGCCCTCGCGCTCCTCCGGCGGCTCCACGCTCAACCTCGGCACCACCCGGCTCAGCCACTCCGGGAACCACCAAGCCCGCCGCCCCAGCAACTGCATGATCGCCGGCACCAGGATCGAACGGATCACGACCGCGTCGATCAGCACCGCCGCCGCCAGCCCGAGGCCGAACAGTTTGATGATCCGTTCGTCGCCGAGCATGAAGGAGGCGAAGACGGTGACCATGATCGCCGCCGCCGCGGTTATCACCCGCCCGGTCAGGGCCAGGCCGCGGGTCACCGCGCCGCTCGGTTCGTGGGTGTGCTCCCACTCCTCGTGGATCCGCGACATCAGGAACACCTCGTAGTCCATCGAGAGGCCGAAGACGATCGCGAAGAGGAAGATCGGGAAGAACGAGATGATCGGGCCGGTGTTGTCGACGCCGATGATGCTCGCCCCCCAGCCCCACTGGAAGACGGCGACGATCAGGCCGAAGGCTGCGCCGATCGACAGCAGGTTCATCAGCACCGCCTTCAGCGGCACCAGCACCGAGCGGAACACCATCATCAGCAGCAGCGCCGAGAGCAGCACGACCACGCCGATGAAGAGCGGCAGCTTTTCGGCGATCGCTTCGCCGAAGTCCTCGAAGATCGCGTTGATGCCGCCGACGTGGAGCTGCGCTCCGGTTTTCGCCTCGATCGGCGGGATCACTTCGTCGCGGATGCGGTCGAGCAGGTCGGTGGTTTGGACGCTCTGAGGCGAGGTCGTCGGGTAGACCTGGAAGACGCCGGTGTTCTCGGCCTCGTTGAGCTCGATCGAGGTCGTCGCGGCGACTCCTTCCTCGCCTTCGAGCTGCTGCTTCAGCTGCGTCAGGCCTTCGTCGTTGCCCTTTTCCGGCAGCGCCGCAACCATCACGAACGGGCCGTTGAAGCCGGGACCGAAGCCTTCGGCCAGCAGGTCGTAGGCCTGCCGGGTCGTCTTCTCCGGCGCTTCGGTGCCGGCGTCGTTGGTGCCGAGCCGCAGCGAGAGGGTCGGAATGCAGAGGATCAGCAGCAGGCCGCCGGAGAGCAGCGCCGAGAGCACCGGCCGGCGCTGGATCTCACGGCTCCAGCGGAACCAGCGACCGTCTTCGTCGGTGCTGGTCGAGCGTTTGCGGAAGCCGGGCAAGCGCAAGCGATCGACCCGACGGCCGACGACCGTGAGCAGCGCCGGCAGCAGGGTCAGCGCCGCGATCATCGTGAAGAGCACCGCCAGCGCCGCAGCCATCGCCACCCCGTAAAGGAAGCTGAGGCCGAGCAGGAACATCCCCAACAGCGAGATGATCACCGTGATCCCCGCGAACAGAACCGCGCGGCCGGCGGTGTCGATCGATTTGACCGCGGCGTCGCGCGGCTGCATCCCTTCGTCGAGCCCGTTGCGGAAGCGGGTGAGGATGAAGAGCGCGTAGTCGATCCCGACCCCGAGCCCGATCATCGCCGCCAGGATCGTCGCGAAGTTGGCGGTGCTGAAGACATGGGTGCCGATCGTGACGAGGCTGAGCCCGACCCCGAGCGCGAACAGCGCGGTGATGATCGGCAGCCCCATCGCCACCACCGAGCCGAAGGTGATCAGCAGCACGACGACCGCCGCCAGCAGCCCGATCGCGAAGGAGGAGTCGCCTTCTTCGGCTTCGGCTTCCTGGATCGGCGAGCCGCCGAGCTCGACCTGGACCCCGTCGCCGTCGGCGCCCTGCGCGACGTCGATGATTTCGCGCGTCTTGTCCTTGTTCAGCTTCGTATTCGGGACGTCGAACTGGACCGTCGCGTAGGCGATCGTGCCGTCGTCGCTGACCGCCGCGGCGCCGCCCTTCTCGTAGGGGCTGGCGACTTCGCTGACGTGGGGGAACTCTTCGACTTCCCCGAAAACGCCCTCCATCTTCTTCTTCACCGCCGCCGATTCGACGCCCTGGTCGGCCTTGAAGACGATCTGCGCGGTGTCGCCCGACTGCGCCGGGAACCTGTCTTCGAGCAGCTCGAAGGCTTCCTGCGAGTCGGACTTCGGCAGTTTGAATTCTTCCTCGAAGTCGGCGCCGACCGAGCCCGCGAGCATCCCGATCACGATCAGAGCCGCGATCCAGCCGAAGATGACGGTCTTGCGGTGGCCGGTGACCCAGGTTGCGAAACGCCGCATGCTGCTCCTCTACTTTCGGGCGGGTGACTGGTGTTGCTCTTGCCCGGGCGTCAGCGACCGGGCCGGGGAGGGGACGAAACTACGTGGATCGGCGGACCGGTTCATCGGCCTCCGGGGGGAAATCCTTCCTCCACCCGCAGGTGGAAGCCGTGAAGGTACCGATAAAGGCGCCGCGGCGGTACGCGCTGTCAGAACGTTGTCAGAGGCGGCTCGGAGCCGCCGGCAGTCGCGGATTCGTCGCGGCCGCCGGATAGATTCTCTGGCGCATGCCCGATCCATCGATCGCCCGCTTCCGGCGGGTCATCAGCTCTGCCTACGCCTCGCTCGAGGCGCGCCGCCAGGAGGTCAACGACCTCAACGTCTTCCCGGTCGCCGACGGCGACACCGGCGACAACATGGCGATGACGCTGCGCGCCGTGATGGAGGAGCTCGACCGCCTCGACGGCGCCGAACTCGACGAGGTCGGCCGCACCGAGCTGGTCCAGGCACTGGCCCGGGCGGCGCTGATGGGCGCCCGCGGCAACTCGGGCGTGATCCTCTCGCAGATCGTCCGCGGCGCCGCCGAGGAGCTGGCCAGCCGGCCCGGCGAGCTGGTCGACCCGGTGCTGGTCGCCGCCGCCTTCGCCAGCGCCGCCGACGCCGCCTACGACTCGGTCCGCGAGCCGGCCGAGGGGACGATGCTGACCGTCTTCCGCGAGATGGCGCACTCGCTGGCCCGCCAGCTCGCCCACCTCGAGGCCGACAAGTCGCGGCTCGGGCGCGACGTCGGCGAAGCCGAACAGGACGAGATCCTCGCCGCCGTGCTCGAGCGGGCGATCGAGGACGGCGAGCGCGCCGTCGCCCGCACCCCCGAGCAGCTCGAGGTGCTGCGCGAATCGGGCGTGGTCGACGCCGGTGGCCACGGCCTGGTGCTGATCCTCGCCGGCGTCGTCGCCGGCCTGCGCGGCGACGGCGCGGCGCTGCCCGAGGTCGAGCGCCACGACGCGCCGCGCCTCACCCAGCCCCACCACGAAGACAGCCGCTACCGGTACTGCACCAACTTCATCGTCTCCGGCAGCGGCCTCTCCAACCGGGTCCACCTGCCGCGGCTGGAGGCGCTCGGCGACTCGGTCCTGGTGGTCGGAGACGAGGCGACGCTGAAGGTCCACGTCCACACCGACGAGCCCGAGCGCGCGGTGGCGGTCTTCGACGGGGTCGGCGCGGTGACCAACCTCGACGTCGCCGACATGCGCGAGCAGATGGCCGAGCGCAGCTCTCGGCTCGCCGCCGGCGCCGGCCGCGCCCAGACCGGGGCGATCGCGGTCGCTGCCGGCACCGGCCTCGAGCGCCTCTTCGCCGAGCTCGGCGCCCACGTCGTGCCGGGCGGCGAGACGCTCAACCCCTCGACGATGGAGCTGCTGGCGGGGATCCACGGGGTCGACGCCGAGGAAGTGCTGGTCCTGCCGAGCTCCTCCAACGTGGTGATGGCCGCCGAGCGGGCCTGCGAGCTCTCCGACAAACCGGCCCGGGTGGTGCCGGCGACCTCGCAGCAGGCGAGCCTGCTGGCGCTGGTCGAGCTCGACCCCGCGGCCGGCGCCGAGCAGAACGCCGAGCGGCTCGAGGCGGCGCTCGCCGACGTCGCCACCGGCGGCGTCGCCCCGGCGGCCCGCGACGATGCCCAGGGCCGCTTCCGCAAGGGCGACGCGGTCGGCTTCGCCGGCGGCGAGATCGTCGCCTGGGGCGGTGCCGGCTCGACCCTGACGGCGACGATCCAGCACCTCGCCGAGGGGGCCGAGATCGTCACCGTGATCGCCGGCGAGGGGGCGCCGATCGCGCTCGCCGATGTCGACACCCACGCCCCCGATGGGGTCGAGGTCGAGAAGCACGAGGGGGGGCAGCCGAGCTGGTGGTGGCTGCTCGCGGCGCAGTAATCAGGGAAGGCTCAGGGCGGCCGCTCGCGGGCGAGCGCCGGTTCGCCGCAAAAGAGGCGTGGACGCCCGCCGGGCTGCGCCAGGCGCCCCTCCACTGGCCGCGCCCGAGCGTCCTCGACGTCTCGATCCAGGCTCTCGACGGGGTCGGCCCGAAACTCGCCGAAGCGGCAGCGGAAGCGGGGATCGAGACGGTCTGGGACCTGCTGCTGCGCTTCCCGCACCGCCATCGCAACCGCCAGCTGCGCCCGCTCGGCTCGCTCAGCTCGGGGGAGACGGGGACCGTCCTGGTCGAAGTGCTGGGCGCCAAGCCGCGGCCCTTCCGCAAACGGCGGCTGACGATCGTCGGGGTCAAGGTCGGCGACGAGAGCGGCTCGGTGCGGGCGACCTGGTTCAACCAGCCGTGGGTGGCCGAGAAGCTCGAGCCGGGCGCCGAGCTGCTGCTGACCGGCAAGCTGACCGGGAAAGGGTTCACGGTCAACGAGTGGGAGCTGCTCCACGAGGGGGCGGGAGAGATCGAGGACTCCTCCTTCGTCCCGGTCCATGCCGCGACCGAGGCGCTGCGGCCGCAGCGGATCCGCGAATGGGCCGAGCAGGCGGTCGGGCTGGCGCGAAACGCGGTCGAGGGGCTGCCGGCCGAGCTGCGGGCGCGGCGGCGGCTGGCGGCGGTCGGCGACGCGATCGCGGCGGCCCACTTCCCCGAGTCCGAGGAGGAGCTGGCGGCGGCGCGCGAGCGGCTCGCCTTCGAGGAGCTGTTCCTGCACCAGGCGCTGCTCGCCTCGCGCAAACGCAGCCGGCGGGCGGCGCGGCCGGCGCCGAGGCTCGGTCCGCCCGGAGAGCGGGTGGCCGCCTGGCTCGAGACCCTGCCCTTCGCCCCGACCGGCGACCAGCGGAACGCCTTCGCCGAAATCGACGCGGACCTCGAAGCCGGGGAGCCGATGGCCCGGTTATTGATGGGCGAGGTCGGCTCGGGCAAGACGGTGGTCGCGGTCTACGCGATGTTGCGGGCCTTGGAAGCGGGCTACCAGGCGGCGCTGATGGCGCCGACCGAGACGCTCGCCGAGCAGCACGCGATCACCCTGGGGCGCCTGCTGGCAGCCGACGCGACGCCGTTCGCGCTCCTCACCGGGGCGACGCCGGCGCGCCAGCGGCGGCAGGCGTTGGAGCGGTTGGCGAGCGGCGAGCTGGGACTGATCCTGGGAACGCACGCGCTGATCGAGCCGACCGTCGAGTTCGCCCGCCTCGGCCTCGTGGTGGTCGACGAGCAGCACCGCTTCGGGGTCGAGCAGCGGCGGGCGCTCGACGCCAAGGGGGTGGAGGGACTGGCGCCGCACGTCCTCCACATGACCGCGACGCCGATCCCCCGCACCCTCTCGCTGACCGCCTACGGCGACCTCGACACCACCGCGCTGCACCAGCTGCCGGCCGGCCGGATGCCGATCGAGACGAAGCTGGTGGAGGAGGAGCAGCGCGGCGAAGCCTTCGAGTTCATGCGGCGGCGGCTGCGCGAGGGACGGCAGGCCTACGTCGTCTGCCCGCTGGTCGCCGAGTCCGAGAAAGTCGCCGGGCGGGCGGCGGAGGCCGAGGCCGAGCGGCTGCGGGAGGGCGAGCTGCGCGACTTCCGGGTCGGCCTGCTGCACGGCCAGATGCGCTCGGAGGAGAAGGCCGAGGCGATGCGCGCCTTCGCCGCCGGCGAGACCGACGTGCTGGTGGCGACGACGGTGATCGAGGTCGGGATCGACGTCGGCAACGCGACGGTGATGGTGATCGAGGGGGCCGAGCGCTTCGGCGTCTCGCAACTGCACCAGCTGCGCGGTCGGGTCGGCCGCGGCGAGCACCCCTCGCAGTGCTTGCTTTTCGCCGCCGAGGCGGGCGAGCTGGCGCGGCGGCGGCTGCGGGCGGTCGAGGGCCAGAGCGACGGCTTCAAGCTGGCCGAGGTCGACCTGGTGCTGCGCGGCGAGGGCGAGATCCTCGGCACCCGCCAGAGCGGCCAGGCCCGTTTCACGGTCGCCGAGCTGCCCGACGACGAAGCGCTGCTGCTGGCGGCGAAAGACGAGGTGCTGGCGCTGCTCGACCGCTACGGCTCGCTCGAGGACGCGGCGCTGGGCCCGCTTCTGGAGGCTGCGCGCAGGAGGTTCGGCGCCGGCGTCGCCGACCCGATCCCGCTCTGATGAGAGTGATCGCCGGAGATCTGAAGGGCCAGCGCCTGGTCGCACCGCGCGGCTGGAAGGTGCGGCCAACCTCCGACCGGGTCCGCGAGGCGACCTTCTCGGCGCTCGGCGAGCGCGTCCTCGGCGCCCGCGTCCTCGACCTCTACTGCGGCACCGGGGCGCTGGCGATCGAGGCGCTCTCGCGCGGCGCCGCCTCGGCGGTCCTCGTCGATCGCGACACCCGGCCGGCGCTCGGCAACGTCGAGCGGCTCGGGCTGCGCGAGCGGGCCGAGCTGGTGCGCGCCGACGCCGGCCGCTGGTTGCAGGGGAGAAAGGATTCCGCCGATCTGCCGGCCTCCGAGGGCCCGGGCGGCTTCGACCTCGTCTTCGTCGACGCCCCCTATAGACTCGCCGACCGCGTGCAGCAGGACCTCGCCACCCATCTACCGGCCCTCCTCGCCCCTGACGGCCGCGCGATCGTCGAGAGCGGCGCCCGCCGGCCGCTGGCGATCGACTCGCTGGAGCGGCTGCGGCAACGCCGCTACGGCGCCGCCGACGTCTCGATCTACCGGCGGGCCGAACAGTGAGCGAGCGCAACGGGACCGTCGTCTGTCCCGGCACCTACGACCCGGTCACCAATGGCCACGTCGACATCATCACCCGCACCTCCAACGTCTTCGACCGGGTGGTCGTCGGGGTCGTCAACAACCCGCTGCGGAAGCAGAAGACGCTGTTCACGGCCGAGGAGCGCAAGCGCTTCATCGAGGAGGCGACCGCCGACCTGGACAACGTCGAGGTGCAGGTCTTCTCGACCCTCCTGGTCGAGTTCGCCCGCGCCAACGGCGCCCACGCGATCGTCAAGGGGATGCGGGCGATCTCCGACTTCGAGTACGAGTTCGAGATGGCGCAGCTGAACCGCAAGCTCGACCCCGAGATCGAGAGCATCTACGTGATCGCCTCGCCGCACTACAGCTTCCTCTCCTCGACCGGGGTGAAGGAAATGGCGACCTTCGGCGGCGACGTCCGCGATCTCGTGCCGCCTCCAGTGGCGCTCGCCCTCTCGGAGCGCCTGGGCGAAAGGTAGGCTTTGTCGACACCCCGATGGCCAAGTGGGCGCGCGCTTGCAAAAAACGCGCCGTTTCACCCCTTCTTCACCAAAAACCCCGCATACACGTAGGCTTACGACTCGCTAATGGACGTTCTGGTCCTCATTGACAAGCTGGACGACGTAGTCCACAACGCCCGTCCCGTCCCCCTGACGGACCAGGTGCGCGTGGACCGCGAGGAGATCTACGACCTCCTCGACCAGATGCGCGCGACGATCCCCGAGGAGATCAAGCAGGCGCGCTGGATCGTCAAGGAGCGCCAGGAGATGCTGGCCGAGGCCAAACGCGAGGCGGAGCGGATCGTGCGCGAGGCGCGCGAGCAGCAGGCCCGCCTGATCTCCGACGAGGAGGTCACCAAGCAGGCCGAGCGGGCCGCCGACGAGATCGTCGAGGACGCCCGCACCCGCGAGCGCGAAATCCGCCTCGGCGCCGAGGACTACGCCGACGAGATCCTCAACACGCTGGAAGTCAACCTGCAGAAGTTCCTCGCGGCCGTCCAGCGCGGCCGCGACCGGCTCGCTGGGCGCGAGGACGAAGCGCCAGCGCCCGAGCTCGACCAGGCGCCGTAGCGCCGCCGGCGCTCATTTGGCGCTTTTGTTCGCCTATGGCGAACAAAAGCGCCAATCACTCGAGCTTGAGGTCGTTCAACGCAGCCCACCTCGGATCGACCGGCTGCTCGTGCTCGTGGGCGCTCGGGTCGGCGTCGTTCAGCGACTCGCCGCAGACGGGGCAGAGGCCGAGGCAGTCGGGGCGGCAGAGGACGGTGGTGGGCATCGCCAGCATCACCGCGTCGTGGGCCCAGCGGCCGATGTCGAGCTCGTCCTCGGCCACGTAGGGGCTGCGCAGCTCCTCGTCCTCGGTCGCCGCCTGGTCGACCTCCCGCGCCTCGACCTCGAGCTCGAGCGCCGCCGGCGCGAGGCAGCGCATGCAGGGACCCTCGAGGTGGACCGCGAAGGTGAGGTGGAAGGCGTAGCCGCTGCTCTGGCGCGAGACCTCGAGCCGCACCTGGGGCGAGCGCGGCGCGGCGAGGTAGGTCTGGCCGCCGAGCTCGAAGGGCTCGAGCTCGACCGGCAGATCGAGTCGCTTGCCTTCGCCGGAGCGCAGCCCCAGCCGAGTCAGGTCGATGACGGTTTTCGGGGTAGTGGCCATACTTCCGAGGTTACGAGATGGCTCAATCCCGCTGGAAACCAGACCGCTACCTGGACCTGATCCGCTCCGAGGTGCCGCGCTACGACGAGCTTCAGGAAGCGGCGATCGCGGCGATCCCCTTCGCTCCCGAGCGGGTGCTCGAGCTGGGGATGGGAACGGGGGAGACGACGCGACGGCTGCTAGAGGCCTACCCGGACGCCTGGGTGATCGGGCTCGACTCGAGCCCCGACATGGTCTTCCGCGCCCGCGAGGACTACGACGAAGTCCAGCTCGCCCGCATGGAGGACCCGCTCCCCGACGGTCCCTGGGACCTGGTGATCGGCGTCCTCTCGATCCACCATCTGCGCTCGGACAAGAAGCGGGAACTCTTCCGCCGCGTTCGCGAGCACTCCCGATCCCTCGTGATCGGCGACGTGGTCAAAGCCGACACCCAGATCACCACGGTCGACCCCGACTACGACTTCCCGGAGAAGGCCTCGGACCTTGCGAGCTGGAGCGGAGGAGAGGTCACCTGGCAGGCCGACGATCTGGCGGTGATCGCCGCGCAGTACTAGAGGGCGCCGGGGGCCACTCTGAAAACACTCAAGCGGAGCCGAAGGCGGAGCGTTTTCAGAGTGGGCCCCGGTGACCTCCCGCCCTCCTAGGACCGTCCGTCAGCTACCATCCCGCGCCATGGCCGTTCCGAAGAAGAGAACCTCCTCCGCCCGCCGCGACAAGCGGCGCGCGCAGCACAAGGCGCCGAAGGCGCGCCTCAACAGCTGCCCGCGCTGCCACAGCCCGCGGCTGCCGCACCGGGTCTGCCCGACCTGCGGCACCTACGCCGGACGCGAGGTCGTCTCGCACAAAGTCGTCGATCCGACGACCCCCGCCAGCACCGAATAGCCGTGCCGGCAACCCGAGCGGTGACGGTCGCGCTCGACGGCTACGGCGCCGAGCAGGGTTTCGACGTGCTCGCCGCGGGCGCTCGGCTGGCCGCCGAGGACCCGACGATCGGGATCCGCGTCTTCGGCCCGCGCCGGGCGCTCGGCCTCGACGGCACCGACGGGATCGAGGTGATCGACACCACCGAGTGGATCAGCAACGAGGAGGAGCCGGTCCACGCGGTGCGGGCGAAGAGGGGCGCCTCGGTCGTGCAGGCCGCCGCCGACGTCGCCGCCGAGCGCTCCGCCGCCCTGGTCAGCCCCGGCTCGACCGGCGCGACGATGGCCGCCGCCACCTTCGGCCTGCGCCGCCTGCAGGGCGTCCAGCGCCCCGCCCTCGCGGTGCAGCTGCCGGCGCCGAACAAAACGGTCCTGTTCCTCGACGTCGGCGCCAACGTCAACGTCCGCGCCCAGCACCTGGTCCAGTTCGCCTTTCTCGGCGCCGCCTTCAGCGCCGCGGTGCTCGGGGTGGCGAAGCCGAAGGTCGGGCTGCTGACGGTCGGCGAGGAGTCCGGCAAGGGCCGCGATGAGGTGGTCGAGGCGAACCGGCTGCTGAGCGGAGCGCCGGGGATCGATTTCGCCGGCAACGTCGAGGGCGGCGACCTCCCGGCCGCCAGGGTCGACGTGGTCGTCACCGACGGCTTCACCGGCAATGTCACGCTGAAGGTGATGGAGGGCTCGGCGCGGGCGATCGCCGGCGCGATCCGCGACGCCGCCCGCTCCAACCCGCTCGCCGCCGCCGGCGGGCTGCTGATGAAACCGGCGCTGGGCGGCCTGCGGCGCGATTTCCACCCCGACACCACCGGCGGCGCGATCCTCCTCGGCCTGCGCGGGATCGCCGTCGTCGGCCACGGCTCGGCCGGGGCGGAGGGGATCGCCAACGCGGTCCGGCTCGCCGCCCGCTGCGCCGAGGTCGACGCGGTCGGCCGCACCGCGGCGCTGCTGCGCGAGGGCGGCGCCAGCCGCGGGGACCTCGCCGAGGCCGAGGCCGAGGAAGCTGCCGGATCACCGCGGGCCGAAGCGTCATAGTTATGGCGATGACGCACGACGAGGTCCTGACCCTGGTCCGCGAGCACCTCGCCGCGGAGCTCGAAGTCGACGCCGGGCGGATCACGGAGACGACCCGCTTCCGCGAGGATCTCGACGCCGACTCGCTCGACCTCTACGAGCTGGTGATGGAGCTCGAGGACCGCTACGGGGTCGTCGTCTCCGAGGAGCAGGCGACCCGCATCCAGACCGTCGGCGACGCGGTCGGCTTCGTGCTGGAGCACGCGCCCGCATAGAGGTTTGGCAGCCGAGGCAGACTCGCCGGTCGCTGCCCTCGCGGCCCTGATCGACGAGCTTCCCGAGGAGCTGCGCCGGCAGGCGCTGACCCACTCCTCCTGGACCGAGCGGCGGGTCGACTCCTACGAGCGGCTCGCCTTTCTCGGCGACAGCGTGCTCGGGCTCTCGGTCGCCAGCGAGCTGCTCGGCCGCTACCCGGCGATCGCCGCCGGCGGCCTGACCAAGATCCACAACCAGGCGGTCAGCGGCGTCTCCTGCGCGGCGGTCGGTCGCGAGCTTGGGGTCCCGGCGATGTTGCGGGCCAACGAGCCACAGGACCTGACCGCGGCGATTTCGGCCGCGGTCCTGCTCGACGGCGAGCGGCCGCTGCCGGAGGCGACCGAGGCGCTGATCGGCGCCTGTTACCTGGCCTTCGGCTTCGAGCGCGCCGCGGCGGCCGTCGTGGCCGCGTTCGAGCCGCGCATCGAGCATGCCTCGGAGACCCGGATCGACTTCAAATCGGCGCTGCAGGAGCTCCTGGCGCGGCGCGGGGCGCGCGTAAGCTACGAGGTGGTCGCGGCGACCGGGCCACCGCACAGGCGCAGGTTCGAGGTGGTGGCGATCGTCGATTCCGAGCAGGTCGGGAGCGGCGAGGGGCGCAGCAAGAAGGCGGCTGAGCAGCTCGCGGCAGAGCAGGCATTGACGCAATTTGGCGATTAATGGGCCGCGGTAGGCGTCCGAGCGAGGCGCGATGCTCTTGGACCGGCATTTTGAGGGAGTAGAGGACGCCAGCGCATGTATCTGAGATCGATATCGATGAAGGGTTTCAAGTCGTTCCCCGAGCGGACCCAGCTCGAGTTCTCGCCCGGGGTCAGCGTCATCGTCGGCCCCAACGGCTCGGGCAAGAGCAACATCACCGACGCGGTGCTCTGGGCGCTCGGCGAGCAGAGCCCGGGGGCGATCCGCGGCGCCTCGATGCAGGACGTGATCTCAGCCGGCGGCAAGGGCGTCGGCCAGCGCCGCGAGGCCCAGGTCGAGGTGGTGATCGACAACTCCGACGGGCGCGCCGCGACCGAGTTCAGCGAGATCGCGGTCGAACGCCGGCTCGACCGCGGCGGCGACGGCGCCTACCGGCTGAACGGCGCCCGCTGCCGGCTCGCCGACGTCACCGACGTCCTCTCCGACACCAACCTCGGGCGCGAGATGCACTCGGTGATCAGCCAGGGCCGGGTCGAGACGATCGTCCACTCCAAGCCGCGGGAGCGGCGGCTGCTGGTCGAGGAGGCGGCGGGCCTCGGCAAGCACCGCAAACGGCGGCGGCGGTCAGAGTTGAAGCTGCGCGCCGCCCGCGACAACCTCGATCGCGCGCTCGACGTCGAGCGCGAGGCGCGGGCGCGGCTGCGACCGCTGAAGCGCCAGGCGCAGGCGGCCGAGCTGGGAGCGCGGATCGAGCGCGAGGAACTTGGGCTGCGGGCGCAGATCGTCGCCGAGGAGCTGCGCTTCGGCGCCGACCGGGCGGCGGCGGCGGCGAAGGTCGCGAAAGCGGCGCGGGCGCGGCGCGGCGAGATCGAGAAGAAGCTGCACCAGGTGAGCGAGCGGCGGCGGCGGGCCGAGGAGCGCTTCGCCGCCCGCGACCGCGAGCGCACCCAGGCCTGGGGGATGCTGACCAAGCTGCGCGGCGAGCAGGAGCGGGTCGCGGTGAAAGCCGCCTCGCTGCGCAGCCGCGAGGTCGAGGTCGACGCCTGGCTGGCGCGGCTGCGGGCCGAGCTCGGGCCGCTGACCCTCGCCGTCGGCCCCGGCAGCGCCCCGGCCGAGCGGGCGCGCAAGCTGAGTGAGGAGCTGGGCGAGGTCGGCGCCGGCCTGCGGGCGGCGAGCGAGGGCTACGACGTCGCCAGCTCCGACGCCGAGAGCGAGTCGGCGCGCGAGGCGGCGCTGGCGCAGGTGCGCGACGGGGCGGAGAAGATCGGCCGCCATGCGCGGCGCGCCGAGGGCCTGCTCGGCGAGCGCCACCGCGAAGCGCTGCGGGCCAGGCTCGAGGCCGGCGAGGGGCTGCTCGACGACGTGCGCTCGGCGCTGGCCGCGGTCGAGGGCGTCGGCGAATCGATCCGGGCGCGGGTCGAGCGGACCGAGCAGCGGGTGGTCGGCGGGCCCGACGAGGGCGACGAGATCGCCGAGGAGCTGAAGGCCTGCTCGGCGCAGGAGTTCGAGTTGCAGGCGCAGCTGACCGCGACCTCCGACGAGTTGACCAAGGCCGAGGTCGAGGCCGCCCACCTCGGCGACCGCCAGGCCGAGGCGGCGAAGGAGCTGGCCGCTATCAGCGAGAAGCTCGGTGAGGAGATCGCCCCGGCCGAGGCGGCGCTGAGCGAGGAGGAGCGGGCCGAGATCGACCGCCGGCTGGAACGGCTCGACCGCCGCCGCGCCCAGATCGGCCCGGTCAACCCGCTGGCCGAGCGCGAGTACGAGGAGGCGCGCGAGCACGTCGAGACGCTGCAGGCCCAGCGCGAGGACACCGAGCGGGCGATGCGCGAGCTGGAGTCGCTGATCCGCGACATCGACGCCGAGATCGAGCGCGCCTTCGAGGAGACCTTCGAGGCGACCGCCGCCAACTTCGAGGAGATGGTCGCCCACCTCTTCCCGGGCGGCCGCGGCCGGTTGCGCCGGGTCAGCCTGCGGCCGGTCCGCGACGACGAGCGTCCGGCCGGCGAGCAGGAGGTTCCGAGCGACGAGAACGAGCCGGAGCCCGAGGAGGAGGAGGAGGGGGAGCGGCGCGACGAGCTCGGGGTCGAGATCGAGGTGACGCCGGCCGGCAAGTCGACGCGCAAGCTCTCACTGCTCTCGGGCGGCGAGAAGTCGCTGGTCGCGCTGGCCTTCGTCTTCGCCGTCTTCCTCGCCCGGCCCTGCCCCTTCTACATCCTCGACGAGGTCGAGGCCGCTCTGGACGACGCCAACATCGACCGCTTCCTGCAGCTGATCCGGCGCTTCTCCGACCGCGCCCAGTTCGTCATCGTCACCCACCAGAAACGGACGATGGACGCGGCCGACGTCCTCTACGGCATCAGCATGGGTGGCGACGGCGTCACCAAGGTCGTCTCGCGGCGGCTGCCGCGCGAAGCTGCGGCAGAGGAGGACGCCGGCGCGGAAGGCGCCGGCGGCCAACTCTCCGCGGTCGCCTAGAGACCCTTCGCCCGCTCCACGGCCCCCCGTCGCTCTGGAACCTTTGATCGGTTGGCCGGGAGGAGTAGTGTCTGCGCAGGGGAGGGGAAGGGACCTCGGACGGAGGGAAGATGGCGCACCGACACCTGGAGAGGCTGACGTCCTTCGACACGTCATTTCTCGCCAACGAGAGGGCCAACGGGCACATGGCGATCGGCGCCGTGCTGATGTGCGAGGGCGAGGCGCCGGGACACGAGGAGTTCATCGCCCACCTCCGCGGCCGCCTGCACCAGGTGCCGCGCCTGCGCCAGCGGCTGCTGCAGCCGCCGTGGCGGCTGGGCACGCCCTTCTGGGTCGACGACCCGGACTTCGGCCTCGACCGCCACGTCAAGCGGGCGACGCTCGGGCAGCCCGGCGACGACGAGCGCTTCGCGGCCCTGGTCGGCGAGTTACTGGCGCCGCCGCTCGAGCGCGCCAAGCCGCTCTGGGAGCTGGTCCTGGTCGAGGGCTTCGCCGACGAGCGCTTCGCGATCGTCTACCGCACCCACCACGCGATGGCCGACGGGATCTCCGCCGTCGACATCGGGATGCTGCTCTTCGACGTCGAGCCGGAGACCGGGCCCTCGCCGGCGGAAGCGCCCTGGTCGCCGGCCCGCACGCCGAGCCGCTGGGCGCTGGTCCGGGCCGCCGCCGCCGGCCTCCTCGCCGCGCCCGGCCGCGTCGCCACCTGGCTTCGCCGCGCCCGCGAGCAACCGGCGCGCGCCGCGCGTCGCGCCGGCGATGGCATCGCCGGCCTCTGGGAGGTCGCCTGGAACCTCGCCCGACCGGCGCCGGCCGTCCCCTTCAACCGGCCGATCGGCGACCGCCGCGGCTTCGCCTGGGCGAGCCATGATCTGGATGACTTCAAGCGCATCAAGAACGCCTTCGGGGGCACCGTCAACGACGTCTCGCTGGCGGTTGTCGCCGGCGCCCTGCGGCGCTGGCTCGGCGAGCAGGGCGTGCGGCTCGACGGGCTCGAGCTGAAGGCCCTGGTCCCGGTCTCGGTGCGCAGCGAAGACGAGCGCGGCGAGCTAGGCAACAAGCTGACCGCGATGCGGGGACCGCTGCCGGTCGGGATCGAGGATCCGGTCGAGCGCCTGCGCTCGGTCAGCGTCGCGATGGACCGCCTCAAGGCCTCCAAGCAGCCCTACGCGGCGGAAGCGATCTGGGGGGTCAACGACTGGTGGCGCGACTTCGCGCCCCAGGGGCTCCTCCGCCCGACCGCGGCGATCAACTTCTCGACCCGCCTCTTCAACCTGCTGGTCACCAACTTCCCGGGGCCGCAGGTCGGCTTCTACGTGCTCGGCCGGCCGCTGGCTCGGATCTACCCGATCGGCTTCCTCGCCAAGGACCACGGCCTCGCGATAGCGATCCTCAGCTACGACGGCCAGGTCGGCTTCGGGCTGCTCGCCGACCCCGCCGCGGTTCCCGACGCCGACCGCCTCGTCGACCACCTCGAGGCCGCCGTCGAGGAGCTCCGCAGCGCCGCCCAAGTAGCCTCCCCCGGCGATGGCGACGAGCTGGCAGGAGATCCTCGACCTGGGTTCGCGCGAGAGCGCGAACGTCTCGCCTGAGGCGGAGGAGCCCGAGCGCCGCCGCGGCGTCTTCCGGCGCCTGCGCGAGAGCCTCTCGGCGAGCCGCAAAGCGCTCACCGAGGAGATCTCGGCCAGCCTCTTCGACCGCATCGACGACGAGACCTGGGAGCTGCTCGAGGAGGCGCTGATCCTCGCCGACGTCGGCGCCCCGACCACCGCGGCGGTGGTCGAGCGGCTCGAGCACGAGGTCGAGTCGGGGGCGGTGCCGGCCGACGGCGTCGCCGTCCGCGACCGCCTGATCGAGATCCTCGCCGAGGTCGCCGGCAAGGCGCGGGCGCCGATCGACCTCGCCGCCGACCCGGCGGTGCTGATGATGGTCGGCGTCAACGGCACCGGCAAGACGACGACGATCGGCAAGATCGCCTGGCACCTGAGCCGGGAGTTCGGCCTCTCGGTCGTCCTCGCCGCCGCCGACACCTACCGCGCCGCCGCCGCCGAGCAGCTCGAAACCTGGGCCGAGCGGGCCGGCGCCGAGCTGATCCGCGGCCAGGAGGGGGCCGACCCCGGCTCGGTCGCCTTCGACGCGATCGGGGCGGCCCGCGCCCGCGGCGCCGACGTCGTCATCGTCGACACCGCCGGCCGTCTCCACACCCAGACCGACCTGATGGACGAGCTCGGCAAGGTGCGGCGGGTGATCGCCAAGCAGATCCCCGAGGCCCCGCACGAGACGCTGATCTCGATCGACGCCACCACCGGCCAGAACGGCCTCCGCCAGGCGAAGATCTTCTCCGAGGCGGTCGCGGTCGACGGCGTCGTCCTGACCAAGCTCGACGGCACCGCCAAAGGCGGCATCGCGCTGGCGATCGCCGCCGACCTCGGCATCCCGGTGAAGCTGATCGGGGTGGGGGAGACGCTCGAGGACCTGCGCCCCTTCGACCCCGAGGACTACGCCAAAGCCCTGCTCGCCGAGTGACCACCCCCTCGCTTGTAGCCCTGTGGGCGACAAATGAGGGGGAGGGGCCCAGGGTCTAAGGTCGTCTGTTCATGTTCGATCAGCTCTCAGACCGCCTGCAGTCGACCCTCTCGGAGGTCCGCTCGCGCGGCAAACTCTCAGAGGGGGACGTCGACGCGGCGATGCGCGAGATCCGCCTCGCCCTGCTCGAGGCGGACGTCAACTTCAAAGTCGTCAAATCCTTCACCCGGACGCTGAAAGAGCGTTGTCTCGGCGCCGAGGTGATGGAGAGCCTCGATCCCGGCCAGCAGGTGGTGAAGATCGTCAACGAGGAGCTGGCCGAGCTGATGGGCGGCAGCGGCGAGGAGCTGGCGATGGCGTCCAGCGGCCCGACCGTGATCCTGATGTCCGGCCTGCAGGGCTCGGGCAAGACGACCGCCTGCGCCAAGCTCGCCCAGTACTTCCGCAAGCAGAACAAGGACGTCGCCCTCGCCGCCTGCGACGTCTACCGGCCGGCCGCGGTCGAGCAGCTGGTGACGATGGGCCGCCGCGCCGGCGCCCACGTCTACGAGCAGGGGACCGAAACCGACCCGGTCGAGATCGCCGCCTGGGCCCTCGACCGCGCCCGCGAAGAGCGCCGCGACGTGCTGATCATCGACACCGCCGGCCGCCTCCACATCGACCAGGAGCTGATGGCCGAGCTCTCCCGGATTCGCAAGAAGACCGACCCCGACGACGTCCTGCTGGTCGTCGACGCGATGACCGGCCAGGACGCCGTCGGCGTCGCCGAATCGTTCGCCGCGGCGGCCGAGTTCGACGGCGTGGTGATGACCAAGCTCGACGGCGACGCCCGCGGCGGCGCCGCCCTCTCGGTCAAGGCAGTGACCGGCAAGCCGATCCTCTTCGCCTCGACCGGCGAGAAGATCGAGGACTTCGACCGCTTCCACCCCGACCGGATGGCGCAGCGGATCCTCGGCATGGGCGACGTCCTCTCGCTGATCGAGAAAGCCGAATCGCAGGTCGACGAGCAGGCCGCCGAGGAGCTGCAGGAGAAACTGAAAAAGGATCAGTTCACGCTCGAGGACTTCCTCACGCAGATGAAACAGGTCCGCAAAATGGGTCCGCTCAGCGGCATCCTCGGGATGCTGCCGGGGATGGGGGCGATGAAGCAACTGAAGAACGCCAACATCGACGAGCGCGAGCTCGACCGCACCGAGGCGATCATCCTCTCGATGACCCCGGCCGAGCGCGCCGACCCGCACATCATCAAGGGCTCGCGCCGCAAACGGATCGCCAACGGCTCCGGCACCAAGGTGCAGCAGGTAAACGCCCTGGTCAAGCAGTTCGACCAGATGCGGGTGCTGATGCGCTCGATGGCCAACGGCAAGATGCCCGACCCGCAGAAACTGATGGCGATGCAGCAGGGCGGCATGCCCAAGCCGAAGATCCGGCGACGCTGACGAGCTCCGTTCTGTAGCCTTACGCCGCTCATGGCTGTGCGGATAAGACTGAGAAGGGTGGGTTCGAAGAAGAACCCGGTGTGGCGGATCGTCGTCGCCGACAAACGCTCGCCCCGCGACGGGCGGACGATCGAGACGATCGGCCAGTACAACCCGCAGACCGAGCCCTCGACGATCGTCCTCGACGAGGAGCGCGCCCGCCACTGGCTCGAGCACGGCGCCCAGCCGTCGGAGACGGTCGCCGGCCTGCTGCGCACCAAGGGCATCGCCGCCCACGGCAGCTAGAGGCGGCGAGGCGATGCCAGCCGCCGACGACGACGACCGCTCGATCACCGAGCTGCTCGAGTTCCTCGTCAAGGCGCTGGTCGAGGAGCCCGACGAGGTCGAGGTCGAGGAGCTGGAGGAGGACGGCGACCTGGTCTACGAGATCAGCGTCGCCGAGGGCGATCTCGGCCGGGTGATCGGCAAGGGCGGCCGCGTCGCCAACGCGATCCGCACGATTGCCAAGGCCGCCGCGGTGCGGATCGACCGCCGCGTCATCGTCGACATCCTCGATTAGCAGTGGCCTCGGCGGGAGCGCCGCGGTGAAACTCGACATCTTCACGCTGTTTCCCGAGGCCTTCGAGTGGTTCGGGAGCCAGCGCTCGGTGACCAACGCGGTCGCCGAAGGCAACGAGCTGCGGCTCTTCGACTACCGCAGGACGACGCCGCTGAAAGCCGGGCAGGTCGACGACTCGCCCTACGGCGGCGGCGCCGGGATGGTGATCCGGGTCGACGTCGTCGACGCCGCCCTGCGCGCCGCCTACGGCGAGGGTCCGCGGCCCCGGACCGTGCTCCTCTCGCCGACCGGCCGCCTGCTCGACGACCGGCTCGCCGACGAGCTCGTCGCCGAGCCCCACGTCGCCCTGCTCTGCGGCCGCTACGAGGGCTTCGACGACCGCGTCCACCAGCATCTCGCCGACGAGGAGGTCTCGATCGGCCGCTACGTGCTGGCCGGCGGCGAGCTGCCGGCGATGGTCCTCGCCGACGTCCTGATGCGCAAGCTGCCCGGCGCCCTCGGCCACCAGGACTCGGCCGCCGAGGAGTCCTACAGCGAGGTGCTGGAGGGAATGCCCGAGTATCCGCACTTCACCCGGCCGCCCGACTACAACGGCTGGCAGGTGCCCGAGGTGCTGCTCTCCGGCGACCACGGCAAGGTGCGCGAGTGGCGGCTCGAGCAGAGCCGGATCCGCGCCCGCGAGCACGAAGAGCTGCACGGTCGCTAGCCAACCGCGTTGCGGGGGCGGACCGGACGCCTGTCGAGGCCGCGCTTGCTCTACCATTCCGCCACCGCGCGGATCCCAGTCGTTCCGGGTCCGGCGGTTTTTTCTCGCATCGAAACAGCGAAACAGAGACCTTTTTGCGATGAGCTCCGTCATTGACAGCATCGAGCGCGACCAGCTCCGGAAAGGGCTGCCCAAATTCGGCCCCGGCGATCGCGTCCGCGTCCACTTCCAGGTGATCGAGGGGACCCGCAAACGGACCCAGGTCTTCGAGGGCGTGGTGCTGCGGCGCCAGGGCTCAGGCGCGCGCGAGACCTTCACGGTCCGCAAGCAGTCCTTCGGAGTCGGCGTCGAGCGGACCTTCCCGCTGCACTCGCCGAAGATCGAGAAACTCGAGGTCGCGGCGCGTGGCGACGTGCGCCGAGCCAAGCTCTACTACCTGCGCGGGCGGGTCGGCAAGGCGGCGCGCGTCGCCGAGCGCCGTTGGGGAATCGACGAGGAGATGGTCTCCGCCGCGCCGGAGGAGGCGACCGCGACCGACGCCGAGGGCGTCTCGCAGGAGGAGGCCGAGACGGTGGCGGCACCGCTCGAGGCCGAGACGGAGGACAGCGGCGCTCAGGGGGAGAGCGACGAGCCGACGGCGGAGGCGACCGAGGCGGCCGCGGATGCGGAGCAGGCCGAGGCGTCCGAGCCGGAGGAGTCGGCGGAGGCTGAGTCAGCGGCTGGCCCGGACGCCGAGGCGCCCGCGGCTGGGGAGACCGAGGAGAGCACCGAAGCGCCCGAGGATGCCGAGGACGAGGAGCCGGAGACCGCCGGCGACTCCGACGAGGACTCGAAAGACTGAAGCTCGGGATCCCGAAGCCGCAGGGCAAACTCGGCGGCCTGATCGAGCTCGCCGTGATCGTCGCGCTCGCCCTCGGCCTGGCGCTCGCGATCCAGGCCTGGATCGTCAAGCCCTACCAGATCCCCTCCGAATCGATGGAGCCGACCCTCGACGTCGGCCAGCGGGTGCTCGTCAACCGCTTCATCTACGACCTGCACGACCCGCACATCGGCGACGTGGTCGTCTTCCACCCGCCGGCGGGCGCCGACAACGGCACCGAATGCGGCGCCCCGCACGGGCCCGAGGAAGCCTGCGACAAGCCGACTGCCAAGGAGTCGGACCAGAACTTCATCAAGCGGATCGTCGCCGGGCCGGGGGACAAGCTCTCGATCAAGGACGGCCACCCGGTGGTCAACGGGGTCGAGAAGGCCGACGAGCCCTACATCATTCCCTGCGGCTCCGCCGGCGCCTGCAATTTGCCGAAAACGATCACGATCCCGGCCGGGATGTACTTCATGATGGGCGACAACCGTGGAGCGAGCGACGACAGCCGCTTCTGGGGCCCCGTCCCCAAGGACTGGATCATCGGCGAGGCCTTCGCCACCTACTGGCCTCCCGATCGGGTCGGCTTCCTCTGAGCCGGGGGTGACGCCGCGCGAGCAGCCGGCGGACGCTGAGCCGCAGCAGCCGCCCGAGGCGACGCCGCGGGCGAGCCGCCGCGAGCAGCCGCGCACCCACCGCCGCCGCCTGGCGCGCAGCCGCCGCCTCTTCGCCTTCGACCGCGGGCTCGGCAGCCGCTTCGTCGCCGGCGCCGACGAGGCCGGCCGCGGCTGCCTGGCCGGGCCCCTCGTCGCGGCCGGGGTGCTGATCGACTACGAGACCCTCTCGATCTCCGACCGGCGGGCGCTGAGCGGCCTGCACGACTCCAAGCAGATGACCGAGGAGCGGCGCCTGGAGATCTTTCCCAGCGTCCTGCGCGCGGCCGAGCGGGTCAGCGTCGTGATCCGCTCGGCGGCCGGCATCGACCGCCGCGGCCTGCACGTGACCAACGTCGAAGCGCTCGGGGTGGCGCTCGAGCGGCTGCGCCTGGACGACGGGACGATGGCCCTGGTCGACGGCTTCTCGCTGCCCCGCTGCCGGGTCCCGCACCGCCGCGTGATCGGCGGCGACGCGACCAGCGCCGCGATCGCCGCCGCCTCGGTGATCGCCAAGGTCACCCGCGACCGCTACATGCGCGAGGCTGCGCAACGGCATCCCGGCTGGGGCTTCGAGGAGCACGTCGGCTACTCGACCCCCGAGCACCGGGCGGCGATCGAGGAGATCGGCATCTCGCCCCTGCATCGAAAGTCGTTCCAGAGCGTGGCTTACTCGCAGTTGGGGCAGGCGGTGGAGGAGATCGACGCGCTCGCGCCTCTAGAAGGCGCCCTCGAGGTGCTCGAGGTCGACGACGCGGTCTGAGCGGTCGAAGCGGACGCCGACGGCGTCGAAGCGGATGCCGTCGTAGCGGGGGAGGTCTCGGCGGGCGGCCATGAAGGCGGCGGCGAGGCGACGGACCTGGAGCTGCTTGCGCGGGCCGACGGAGAGGACGGGGCGCTCGGGGCCGTGGGCGGCGCCGGCGCGGCCGGCCTTGACCTCGAGGAAGACCAGGGTGCGGCCGTCGAGGGCGACGATGTCGAGCTCGCCCTGGCGGCTGCGGGCGTTGCGGGCGACGATCCGCCAGCCCGCCGCCTCGAGCCGCTCGGCGACGAGCTGCTCGGCGCGGCGGCCGGTGCTGAGGCGCTGCTGGGTCATCGGGGCGTCTAAGTCGCGGGGCGTAGGACTTTCTCCCCACCCCGTGGCGGAAGTTGGCACGCCGGTCACCCACGCGTGCGCTTTGCCTCCTTAGCGTCGTGGCCGTGCTCGCCACCGCCCGCACCTACACGCTCGACGGCATCATCGCCCGCCCGGTCCGGGTCGAGGTCGACGTCCACCGCGGCCTGCCGGCCTTCGCGATCGTCGGCCTCCCCGACGCCGCGGTGCGCGAGGCGCGCGAGCGGGTGCGGGCGGCGCTCGTCAACTGCGGCTTCGAATTTCCCCTGCAGCGGATTGTCGTCAACCTGGCGCCGGCCAGCCTGCGCAAGGCCGGGCCGGGGATGGACCTGGCGATCGCCGCGGCGCTGCTGAGCGCCTCCGGGCAACTGCCGGGTTCCGGCCTGGCCGACGTGGCGCTGGCCGGCGAGCTTGCCCTCGACGGCGCCACGCGGCCGATCCACGGCGCTTTGGCGATCGCCGAGGCCGCGCGCGAGGGCGGGGTGGAGGCGGTCGTCGTCCCGGCCGAGAACGGGCCCGAGGCGGCGCTCGCCAGCGGCGTCGAGGTGCTGCCGCTGGGCGGCGTCTCCGAGCTGCCGGCGCTGGCGACGGGCGAGTGGCGGCCGGCGCCGCCGGCGCCGCTGGCGTTGCGCTCGGAGCCGCCGCCGGGCGCCCCCGACCTCGCCGACCTGCGCGGCCAGCCGCACCTGCGCCACGCGCTCGAGGTCGCCGCCGCCGGCGGTCACAGCCTGCTGATGATCGGGCCGCCGGGTGCCGGCAAGTCGCTGGCGGCGAGCCGGTTGCCCTCGATCCTGCCGCCGCTGGCGAGCGAGGAGGCGCTCGAGGTGGCGCGGATCGCCAGCGCCTGCGGCAGGCTTGGCGCCGCCGCTGCCGGCGGCCGGCCGTTCCGCGCCCCGCACCACACGATCAGCGCCGCCGGCCTGGTCGGTGGCGGCTCGCCGCCGCAGCCCGGCGAGATCACGCTCGCCCACCGTGGCGTCCTCTTCCTCGACGAGCTCTGCGAGTTCCCGCGCGATGCCCTCGAGGCGCTGCGGGCGCCGCTGGAGAGCGGCTGCGTCTCGCTTGCCCGCGCCCGCGGCGGCCGCACGCTGCCCTGCCGCTTCATGCTGATCGCGGCGGCGAACCCGTGCCCGTGCGGCCGCGGCGATTCCGACCCCGACTGCGCCTGCGCGCCGATCGCCGTGCAGCGCTATCGCGGCCGGCTGAGCGGCGCCCTTGCCGACCGGATCGACATCCTCGCCGCGGTGCGGCAGCCGAGCGCCGAGGACATCGGCGGCCCACCGGGCGAGCCCTCGGCTGCGGTGCGCGAGCGGGTCGCCGCCGCCCGCGAGCGGCAGGCGCGGCGGCTGGGGCCGGGCCGGACCAACGCCGAGATGACGCCGGGCGAGGCGCGGGAATGCCTGCTCAGCGCCGAGGCCGGCGCCCTGCTGGCCGAGCTCTACGCCCGCAACCGGCTCAGCGGACGCGCCCACGACCGGGCGCTGCGGCTGGCGCGGACGATCGCCGACCTGGCGGAGCAGGGGACGATCGGCGCCGAGGAGATGGCGCAGGCGCTGCAGCTGCGGCGGAGGGACCGTGACTGACGCCGACCCGCGATCCTGCCCGGACTGCCTGCGCCGCTCCTGGCTGCTGGCGCTGCTCGGCCCCTACATCGAAAGGCTGGCTACGAGCGCGCCCGGCTCGCGCTCGCCGGAGCTGCTGCGGCTCTCCAACGAGGACCTGGCCGCGGCGACGGCGCCGAAGGTCGCCGGCCAGATGCTGGCCCGGATCGAGGCGCTCGGCGAGGAGGAGCTCGAGGCGCAGCTCGCCGATGCCGGCTGCTGGGCCTGCTGCCGCCACGGCGAGCTCTATCCGCTCGGGTTGCGCGACGCCAGCGACGCGCCCTGGGCGCTGATCGGCCGCGGCGACCCGCGGCTGCTCGAAGGGTTGGAGCCGTTCGACGCGGTGACGATCGTCGGCGCCCGCCGCGCCACCTCCTACGGCCGCGAGATCGCCCGCGACCTCGGTCGCGAGCTCGCGGCTGCCGGGCTCGTCGTGGTCAGCGGTTTGGCCTTCGGCATCGACGCCTGTGCCCACCGCGGAGCCATCGACGCCGGTCGCACGATCGCGGTCCTCGGCTGCGGCCCCGACGTCGCCTACCCGGCCGCCCACCGCTCGCTCTGGCGCCGCATCTGCGAGACCGACCTGGTTGTCTCCGAGCTGCCTCCCGGCGCGGCCCCCTGGCGCTGGACCTTCCCGGCCCGCAACCGGATCATGGCCGCCCTCGCCGGGATGACCGTCGTCGTCGAGGCCGCCGCCCGCTCCGGATCGCTGATCACCGCCGACCTGGCCGCCGACCTCGGTCGCGACCTCGGCGCCGTCCCCGGGCCGGTCAACTCGCGCGCCTCGGCCGGCCCCAACAACCTGCTCGCCGGCGGCGCCTGCCTGGTCCGCGACGCCCAGGATGTCCTCGACGCCCTGCTCGGTCCCGGCGTCCGCCGCCTCGACCGCCGCGGCGTCGCCCTCGACCCGACCCTCGCCGCCGCCCTCGCCGCGGTCGAGGCGGGCGCCGCCACCTGCGACGCCGTCGCCACCTCGCTCGACCTCTCCGGCCCCGAGGCCGCCGCCGCCCTCGCCCGCCTCGAGCTGCGCGGCTACCTCAGCTGCTCGACGATGGGCGTCTACACGCGCACCATGCAGGCGCCGCCCGGCGAAGCGGCGCCGGCCGATCCCGCTCCCTAGGCTGAGGAATCCATGACGCGCGTTCCCACCGTTCTCTCGATCGCCGGCTCGGACTCCGGCGGCGGCGCCGGCGTGCAGGCGGACCTGAAGGCGTTCGCGCGGGTCGGGGTGCACGGGATGACGGCGATCACCGCGATCACGGCGCAGAACACCGTCGGGGTCGAGATCGTCGAGCCGGTCTCGCCGCGGACGATCGTCTCGCAGGTGCGGATGGTCGCCGAGGACATCGGCGTCGACGCGGTGAAGATCGGGATGCTGGGGCGGCAGGAGACGGTCGAGGCGGTGGTCGACGCGCTCGCATACGTCGGCGCGGCGCCGGTCGTGATCGACCCGGTGATGGTCGCCGAGAGCGGCGCGATCCTGCTCGACGAGGACGCGCGACGCACCTGCGTCGAAAGGCTGCTGCCGCTGGCGACGGTGGTGACCCCGAACATCCCCGAGGCGCGGGTGCTGACCCGCAGCGAGGAGAGCGTCGCGCAGCCGGACCTGGCGCGGGCGGTGGTCGCGCTCGGCCCGCGGGCGGCGGTCGTCACCGGCGGCCACAGCGCGGAGGTCGTCGACTACTTTTACGCCGGCGAGGAGGTGACGCCGATCCGCGGTCCCCGCCACCCCGACGGCGCCTCGCACGGCTCCGGCTGCACCCACTCCGCCTCGCTGGCGGCGTTCCTGGCGCTCGGCCACGAGCTGCTCGCCGCCGCCGAAAAGGCTCGTGAGGTCACCTCCGAGGCAGTCAAGAACGGCCTCCGGGACGTCGGCGAGGGGGCGGGTCCAGTAGACGTTTTCGGACTGGCGGAGCGGGCTCGCGAGCCGGCTCAGTAGATTTCGCTGCTCATGAGCACCGACGCCAACACCGCGACGAGCTATCCCCGTCCCCGCTCCGCGACCGTCTTCGACGGGCCCGACCGCGCCCACGCCCGCGCCTACATGAAGGGGATCGGCTTCGACGACGAGGCGCTTCGCCGGCCGACGATCGGGATCGCCAACACCTGGACCGAGGCGATGCCGTGCAACTTCCACCTGCGGGCGCTGGCCGAGCACGTCAAAGAGGGCGTGCGGGCGGCCGGCGGGACGCCGATGGAGTTCAACACCGTCGCCGTCTCCGACGGGGTGACGATGGGCACCCAGGGAATGAAGGCGTCGCTGATCAGCCGCGAGGTGATCGCCGACTCGATCGAGCTGATGGCCCGCGGCTACCAGTTCGACGCGATCGTCGCTCTCTGCGCCTGCGACAAGACGATCCCCGGCTGCGCGATGGCGCTGGCCCGGCTCGACGTGCCCTCGGTGCTGCTCTACGGCGGCTCGATCGCCCCCGGCCACTGGCACGGCCGCGACGTCACGATCCTCGACATCTTCGAGGCGATCGGCGCCCACAACGCGGGCGAGATGTCAGACGAGGAACTGCACGAGCTCGAGGGGGTCGCCAGCCCCGGCGCCGGCGCCTGCGGCGGCCAGTTCACCGCCAACACGATGGCCTGCGCCTTCGAGGCGCTGGGGATCAGCGCCGGCGGCTCGGCGATGGTGCCGGCCGAAGACGACGAGAAGCCGACCGTGGCGGAGAAAATCGGCGAGCTGGTGCTGCGGGTGCTGGCCGAGGACATCACCCCGAGCAAGGTGATCACCCGCGCCTCGCTGGAAAACGCGATCGCCTGCGTCTGCGCCTCCGGCGGCTCGACCAACGGCGTCCTTCACCTCACCGCGCTCGCCCACGAGCTCGGGATCGAGCTGACCGTCGACGACTTCGAGCGGATCTCCCGCAACACCCCGCTCTACGCGAGCCTGAAGCCCGGCGGCCGCTTCGTCGCCACCGACCTCTACGCGGCCGGCGGCGTGCCGGTGATCCTCAAACGGCTCGACGACGCCGGCCTCCTGCACCGCGAGGCGATCACGGTCACCGGCCAGACGATCGGCGAGGTCGCCGAGTCGGCGACCGAGGCGCCGGGCCAGGAGGTCGTCCTGCCGGTCGACGCGCCGCTGAAGCCCGAAGGCGGGCTGGCGATCCTGCGCGGCAACCTCGCCCCCGACGGCTCGGTGGTCAAGGTCGCCGGCACCGAGCGGCGCCAGCAGACCGGCCCCGCCCGCGTCTTCGAGTCCGAAGAGGACTGTTTCCGCGCTGTCAAGGACCAGCAAATCAACCCCGGCGACATCGTCGTCATCCGCAACGAGGGGCCGGTCGGCGGTCCCGGCATGCGCGAGATGCTGCAGGTCACCGCCGCAATCGTCGGCGAGGGGCTGGGGGAGAGCGTGGCGATGGTCACCGACGGCCGCTTCTCCGGCGCCACCCGCGGCCTGATGATCGGCCACGTCGCCCCCGAGGCGGCAAGGGGCGGCCCGATCGCGGCGCTGCGGGAGGGCGACGAGATCACCGTCGACATCGACGCCCGTGCCCTCTCGGTCGACCTCTCCGACGAGCAGATCGCCGAGCGAATCGAGAAGTACGAGTCGCCGCCGCGACCGCCCGAGTACGAGCGCGGCGTGATGGGCAAGTACGCGGCGACGGTCTCCTCCGCCGCGAGCGGTGCCGTCACCTCCTAGCGGTCGCCTAGCCGACCGCGGCTTCGCCGCGGTCGCCGATCTCCGCCGGCTCCGGTTTCAGGAACTCGTCGAGCAGGGCGTTGAACCGCAGCGGCCGCTCCATCTGCGGCACGTGTCCGGTGCGCTCGAAGAGCTCCAGCCGCGAGCGCGGAATCAGGCGGTGGTAGCGAAGCGCCGCCTCGACCGGAACGATGCGATCGCTGAGGCCCCAGACGATCAGCGTCGGGATCTCGATCTCGGTCAGCCGTTCGCGGCTGTCGTAGCCGACCATCGAGGCCAGCGAGGGCACGAAGCCGTCGCTGTTCAGCCCCGGCCGCACCTGCTCGCGCAGCAGCTCGGGCCGCAGCTTCTCCGGCTTGCGCATCACCCAGCCGAAGGCGGCTCGGCGGCCGAGCGGGCGGTTCAGCCAGACGTCGCGTTCGGCGTCGAGGAAGAACGGCGCCGCCGCTTTGATCGTCCGCGCCGCGGCCTCAAAGCGCCGCCCCCTGGCCTCGGCGAGGCTGACCCCGGCGGCCGAGACGAGGACCAGGCGCTCGTAGAGCTCGGGCCGTTCGATCGCCGCCTCGGTGGCGACGAAGCCGCCCATCGAGTTGCCGACCAGCGCCGCCACCCGCTCCAGCCCGAGCGCCTCGCAGAACTCGTTCAGCATCCGCCCGTAGGCGGGCATCGAAACCTCCCACTCGGGCATCGGGCTGTCGCCGAAGCCGGGCAGGTCGAGGGCGATCGCCCGGTGGCTCTCGCCGAAGTGCGGCAGGTTCTCGAGCCAGTTGCGCCAGCTGCCGGCGAGCCCGTGGACGAAGAGGATCGGCTCGCCCTGCCCGATTTCCGCATAGTTGACCCGCGCTCCCGGCAACTCGACCCGGTGCAGATGCTGGCGCCAGTCGACCTCGATCCAAGCCGGCCGGGGATCGGGATTGCCGTAGTCGGCGGTCATCTGCCAAGCGTAACTGGCCAGCTGGCCAGTGAGGTGAGGAAGCTCACTCCATCGCGCAGACGCTGTCGTTCATCGTTCCTCCTCGTCGGCGGGTTCGCCGCCGCTCCTACCCCGATCGGGCGACGCCTCACGCGCGCGGCTCTCGCCTTCGCGCCGCCGCTCCTCGGCGCTGACCGGCGGAGCCCAGTGGAGGTGGGAGGCGGCGTCGTCGCGCAGCAGGCAGCGCGGGCAGAGCTGGAGCGAGGCGGCGCGGGCTGAGTGGAAGCGCGCGCCGCAGCGGTCACAGGCGTACAAGGCGCGTGCCGCTTCCTAGATGAGTAGTTGCACGGCGAGGTTTGACTGGGGGCGCGTCATCCAGGTGGGCCTGGTCGTGGAACTACTCATCTAGGGTTGCTTCCGACGCTGCGCGAAGGTGAGGCGCAGAGCGCTGCCGGGGTCGTCGACCGGCCAGGCCTCGTAGACGCCGGCCTGCTCCTCGACCGGCCGCGAAGCCGCCAGCCTGACGATCGCGTGTTCGGCCGTATCGGCCTCGATCACGCTCAGCTCTCGCTCCTGGTTCCGACGCCGTTCCCACGCGGCGACGACGAAGTTGCGCACGGGAGTCAGCCTACTGACAAACACAGAGTTCCCTAACCGCAAGCCCGCAATTGCCGACAAGCGGGGGGATCGGAGCCGGGAGATTCGCCGGCTACACCTAGGCGGGTGCGGATGCGAGCTCGCCGGCGAGGACGAAGACGAAGGAGAGCAGGCTCGGATTCTGCTGGCTGCTTGACATGAAGCCGACCACGCTCCTGCCGGTCTGCCGTTCGACGACCGAGATCAGAGGCTCACGGATCGCCTCCGAGACGTCGACGCGGCCCTGTGCGACCGATCGGCCTCCGCTCGCGCGGAGGTTGGTCTCCTCCTGCCGGGTGTGACCCTCTCGCAGGAGAATCAGGACGCACTCGTCGAGGAGATACGTCTTGGCCTTCGTCGGCCCGCGGCCGAGTTCGCTTTTGAGCACGGCGATGACCTCTTTCGAGATATTCGCCGACGGGCTGGCAGCTCTTTCCGCTTGCTCGGGCTGGGCCAATTCGAGCGCGATTGTACTTAGGACCGGCCATCCGCGGAGGTGCTTTGAGGTCGCCTCCACGTTTGGGCCGGTACGGCGAGCTCGAGCCATGATCCCCTGTGGGGCCCGAGCACGATCTCGATTCGAGGATAGCCCGCCGGCGGCCGGGACTCCAGGCCGCGCTCCGGCGGCCGGTGGGGCGCCTACGCGTAGCCCATCCGTTCGAGCACCGGGATCTCGCGGATCTGCGGTGGCTGCAGGTGGTCCCAGAGGATGCCACGGGGGCGCTCGTACTGGCGCTCGACTTCGATCACCGCCCGCGGCGTCGCGATCAGGTCGCAGGGGAGGTCGTGGGCGGTGACCATCAGGTGCTGGCGCAGGATCTGGATCGGGTGCACGGTGGTGGCGACCACGGTGTGGGAGTCGATCTTGCCGGCGTCGACGAGGATCCCGTACTCGAGGTCGTGGTAGCCGCCGCCTTTGCCGATCCGGGCGCCGCTGAGGTTGACCGCGACCGAGCCGCAGAGGACGAAGTCGACCTCGGGCAGGTCGTCGAGGGCGACCACCCGACCGTGCTTGAGCGCCCCCTTGATCGTCGCCGCCTCCTTGACCGCCGCTTTCGACATCTTCTTCGGGTCGAGGACGCGGAAGGGGTGCGGGTCGCGCAACCGCGGCACCGCCATGATCATCGTCTTGCCTTCTTCCAGCGCCAGCCGGCGGGCGTGGGTCTGGGGCGAGTCGGGGTTGGCCTTGATCACCCGCGCTCGTTTCCAGAGCCGGTGGCCAGCGAGCTTTTCGGCTGCCAGTTTGGCGCCGGCGAAGTTCGGGATCCGGCCCTCGGCGCCCGGGAAGCGCGAAACCCCTTCGCGTTCCATCGCCTTCCAGACCTCCTTGCGAACCTCGTCCTTCGGGCGCATTGGGGCGAAAGATATCCGCCCCGCCTGCCGATAAGGAGGCAGGCGGGTCGAAAGCGGCGAATACCGCGAAATTGCAGGCGGTCCCGTCCCGCCAGGCCGACTGACCCGGCTGCCTATCATTTTCGTAACAGCTTTGAGCGCATTGCCTGATCGTCCGAAAAGCGAGAACTGAAGGGGAGAGATGGGACGGAGGTCCTGGATTGCCGTGGTCGCGTTCGTCGTGCTGGTGCTCGGCGCGGTCGGCTACGCCTACGCCTACGACAGCTCGCACAAGGACGAGATCGCCGAGGGGATCACGGTCGGCGGCGTCGACGTCGGCGGCCTCACCGAGGAGCAGGCCGAAGCGAAGCTGCGGAAGAAGCTGCTCGACCCCCTGCGCGAGACGATCAGGGTCCGCTTCGAAGGCGAGACCTGGAAGCTTGAGGGCAAGAAGCTGAAGGTCCACGCCGATCTCGGTCCCTCGATCGAAGCGGCGATCGAACGCAGCCAGGACGGCGGCTTCCCGGGCCGCCTGGTGCGCTACGTCAGCGGCGAAGAAGTCGAGGACAGCATCGAGCCGCACCTCGCCTACTCGGAGAAGGCGATCAACCGCTTTGTCCGCCACGTCGCCGAGGAAGTCGACCAGGAGCCGCAGAACGCGAGCGTCGAAGCGAGCGGCGACTCGCTCGAAGTGGTCGCCGGCCAGGAGGGCCGCAAGCTGCGCGACAACCTGCTGAGCGACGAGCTGAAGGCGGCGGTGCTGAGCGGCGACGCCAGCCGCACGATCAGGGCCCACGTCCACGCGACCAAGCCGGAAGTGACCAAGGAGGACGTCGCCAGCCAGTATCCGTCCTACCTGACGCTCGACCGCAGCAGCTTCACGCTGCGGCTCTGGAAGCACCTGAAGCTGGCCAAGACCTACACCGTCGCGGTTGGCATGGAAGGCCTCGAAACCCCCGAAGGCCTCTACGAAATCCAGGCGATGGAAGAAAACCCGACCTGGCACGTGCCGGAATCCGACTGGGCCGGCGACCTCGCCGGCCAGACGATCCCGCCGGGGCCGTCGAACCCGATCAAGGCGCGCTGGCTGGCGATCTTCGAAGGCGCCGGCATCCACGGCACCGAAGAAACCTCCTCGCTCGGCAGCGCCGCCTCCCACGGCTGCGTGCGGATGGCGATCCCCGACGTCGAAGAGCTGTACGGCGAAGTCGAAGTCGGAACGCCGATCTTCATCGGGTGAGCGCCGCCGCGACCGTCGGCGCGCCGCTCGGCGCAGGACCGAGACTCGCGGGGGCGAATCTCATTTTCGTGAACTGGGACACCGCGCTCGCCGAGTACGACCGCGACCTGCGCGCGCGCGGCGCCGCCGAGCGGACGCGGCGCGCCTACGGCGTCGATCTCGGCGGCTTCGTCGAGTGGCTGGGACCGCAGGGCCTCGGCCCCGGCGAGGTTCGCCACCGCGACGTTCGCCGCTACGCCGCCGCGCTCTCCAGCGCCGGCGCCGCGTCGACCACCGTCGCCCGCAAGCTGGCGGCGCTCCGCGGCCTCTACGGCTTCCTCGTCCGCACCGAGCGCGCCGCCGCCAACCCGGCCGAGCTGGTCTCCAGCCCGAAGCGCGCCGAAAAGCTGCCAAAGGTGCTCAGCGCCGAGGAGATGCGGACGCTGCTGGAGCGGATCCCGGCGCGGACGCCACTCGAGCTGCGCGATAGGGCGATGCTCGAGCTCGCCTACTCCTGCGGCCTGCGCTGCGAGGAGATCGTCAACCTCGACCTCGGCGCGCTCGACCACGAAACCGAGCAGCTGCGGGTGCTCGGCAAGGGCAACAAGGAGCGGCTGCTGCCGGTCGGGGCGCCGGCCCAGCGGGCGCTCGACCGCTACCTGCAGAAGGGACGGCGGGCGCTTGCGGTCGAGCACCGCGAGCCGGCGATGTTCCTCTCCAAGAGCGGCCGCCGCCTCTCCAACTCCGACGTCACCCGCCGGCTCGGGCTCTGGACCCGCGAAGCGGCCCTCGCCGCCGGCGTCTCGCCGCACTCGCTGAGGCATTCCTTTGCGACGCATCTGTTGGAGGGTGGCGCCGATCTGCGTACGATTCAGGAGTTGCTCGGTCACGCGTCGATCTCGACCACCCAGATCTACACCCGAGTCGATGCCGCGCGTCTGCGTGACACGTACGCTGCAAGCCACCCCCGCGCATGACCGAAATCCCCGCAAACACCCATAGAATCGGTCGCTGAGCGATGGAAACCGGAGTCAAAGAAGTCGAGCTTCGCGATCTCTGGCGTCGCTACAAGGACGAGGGCGACGACGGTGCCCGCGAGCGGCTGGTCGTCGCCTACTCGCCGATGGTCAAGTTCGTCGCCGGCCGGCTCGGCGCCGGCCTGCCCTCGCACGTCGAGGACGCCGACCTGATCTCCTACGGCCTGGTCGGCCTGATCGGCGCGATCGAGCGCTTCGACCCCGAGCGCGGGATCAAATTCGAGACCTTCGCAATGACCCGCATCCGCGGCTCGATCATCGACGAACTGCGCTCGCTCGACTGGGTGCCGCGCTCGGTCCGCTCCCGCGCCCGCGAAATCGAAGGCGCCCAGGCGAAGCTCGAGCACGAGCTGCAGCGGGCGCCGAGCGAGGCTGAGTTGGCGGCGAAACTCAACATCACCGAGGAGGAACTGCAAACGGCGCTGCTCGAGATCGCCAACTCCTCGGTCTACGCGCTCGACGAGCTGTGGACCGTCTCCGATTCCTCCGGCGACCAGGTCAGCCTGCTCGACACGATCGCCGACGAAGGCGCCGCCGACCCGCAGGAGGCGCTCGCCTCGAACGAGGTCAAGGACCGGCTGACCGAGGCGATCGGCTCGCTGCCCGAGCGCGAGCAGCTGGTCGTCGCTCTCTATTACTACGAGAACCTGACGCTGCGTGAGATCGGCGAGGTGCTCGGGGTGACCGAGTCGCGCGTCTCCCAGCTGCACACCAAGGCCGTGATGCGCCTCAAGACGCACCTTCAGTGAGCAGATGCGCACTCGCCACCGGACACCCCGCGAGCGCCTGGGGAGGCTGCTTCGCCGCCGCGAGCACGTCGACCCGGCGGCGATGGGTCCCTTCGAGCTGGCCGCCTTCCGCTTCAACCACTCCGAGGCCGGCCGCACCGTCGCCGGCTTGACCCGCACCCTCGGCGTTCCCCGGGTCTCGGTCGGGTCGCGGGGCGGCTCGGCGACCGAGGTGCGGGTCACCTGCGCCTGGGAGCTGACCTGGCACCAGTGGGCGGTCGACCTGGGCGACGAGCCGCGGCCGGTGTTCGAGATCGCCGAGGGCCGGCGGCTGGCCGAGCTCGACCCGGCGGCACGCCAGTGGAACGCCGCCGCCGAGCCGGACGGGCGGATCGCCGTCGCGGGCGGCCGGTGAGCGGCCGGTGAGACTGACGGTCAACGTCGACGGCGGTGCTCGCGGCAACCCGGGGCCGGCCGCGGTCGGGGTCGTCGTCCGCGACGCGGACGGCGAGATCCTGGTCGAGCACGCCGAGCGGATCGGCCGCACCACCAACAACGTCGCCGAGTACCGGGCGCTGCTGCTCGGAATCGCGACCGCCCGCGAAATCGGTGGCACCGAGCTCGACTTGGTGGGAGACTCGGAGTTGATCGTGCGCCAGGTCGAAGGCCGCTACAAAGTCAAGGACGCGACCCTGCGCGAGCTCCACGCCGAGGCGACCCGCCAGCTCGGCCAGCTGGAGAGCTGGTCGATTCGCCACGTCAAGCGGGCGGAGAACGCCGACGCCGACCGCCTCGTCAACGCCGCCCTGGACGGCACCGTTGGCTGAGCCGGATGGAGCGGCCGAGAGGGTGGGCGCCGGCGAGCTCACCCCGAACCCGATCGACCCCGGCGTCGACATCGGCCACGTCCACCTCAAGGTCGCCGACCTCGAGCGCTCGCTCGCCTTCTACTGCGGCGTCCTCGGCTTCGAGCTGATGGCCCGCTACGGCGCCGAGGCGGCCTTCGTCTCGGCCGGCGGCTATCACCACCACATCGGCCTCAACACCTGGGAGTCGAAGGGCGGCTCGCCGCCGCCGCGCGGCACCACCGGCCTCTTCCACGTCGCGATCCGCTACCCCACCCGGCGCAGCCTCGCCGACGCCCTGCGGCGGCTGGCCGCGGCGCGGGTGCCGCTGCAGGGAGCCTCCGACCACGGGGTCAGCGAGGCGCTCTACCTCAGCGATCCTGACGAGAACGGCCTCGAGCTCTACTGGGACCGCCCGCAGCAGGCGTGGCCGCAGCCCGGGCCGGGTGACCGGGTGGGGATGTTCACCAAGCCCCTCGACCTCGAGTCGCTGCTCGGCGAGCTGCGGCCGGACGGCGACGGCGCCGACGCCGCGCCGGAGGGCGGCTGAGATGGCCGAGATCGAGGTCGCGATCGCGGGGGGCCACGGCAGGATCGCCCTGCTGCTCGGCAAGCTTCTCTCCGACGAGGGCCACAACGTCCTCGGCCTGATCCGCAACCCCGAGCATGAAGCCGACCTCCACGCCGCCGGCGTCGAGCCGGTCCTCTGCGACCTCGAGGGCGACGACGACCTCGCCGCGGCGGTGAAGGGCGCCGACGCGGTCGTCTTCGCCGCCGGCGCCGGTCCCGGCTCGGGCGCCGAGCGCAAGCGGACGATGGACCTCGGCGGCGCCGTCAAGCTGATCGAAGCCGCCAAGGAGACCGGCATCCGCCGCTACCTGATGGTCAGCGCGATGGGCGCCGCCGACCCGCCGCCGCCCGGCGAGGGCGGCGTCTTCGGCGAGTACCTGCGCGCCAAGGCCGCCGCCGACCAGGCCCTGGAAGCGAGCGGCCTCGAGTACACGATCGTCCGCCCCGGCGGCCTCACCGACGAGCCGCCCACCGGCCGCGTCGAACTCGGCTCCGGCCTCGACCGCGGACAGATCCCCCGCGCCGACGTCGCCGCCATCCTCCACGACTGCCTCTTCCTCCCGCACACGATCGACTGGACCTTCGAGGCGGTCAGCGGCGAGACCCCGATCGAAGCGGCCCTCGCCTCGCTCTAGCCCCCGTCCCCCAGCGCCGGCCACAGTTCCGCCACACCCGTACGCCTCTCGTATCGTGGCCCTCGTCCTTTGTATGCCACAAGGCATACAAAGGACGAGCGCGGAACCGCCAACGTCCGCACGACCGCGTCCAGGACGGGTCGGCGGCGACGACCACCCTCCGAGCCCGGTATCTTGGACCCGTACGCGGCTGTAGCTCAGCTGGCTAGAGCGTCTGCTTGCCATGCAGAAGGTCGTGGGTTCGAATCCCATCAGCCGCTTTTTCGAGAATGCCCTGCATGTGGGCGGTTTGATTCCGGCGCGGGGTCGCCGAAATCAAATGGAACCATCCCCGCATATCCCCTCCGTTTTGGGAACTAGCTGACCCGCCCACACACGTTGTGAACGCCTGAAAGGCATCCGGGCCCTCCCAGAGGCTTGTGGTTCTGACGCCCAAGCCAAGGAGGACCCGGATGAAGGTTCACGCTAACGCCGCTCTCGGAC
>JBFWMZ010000018.1:0-58959 GCA_050251335.1 Solirubrobacterales bacterium | reverse complement strand
AGAAGCGCAAGGTCGACCCCTACCACCTGGTCTTCCGCGGCGGCCAGTTCTACCTGATCGGCCACTCGCACGAGCGCGACGCGGTCCGCGTCTTCCGCCTCTCGCGGATCCAGGGCAAGGTCGGCTACGCCTCCAAGGCCGAGCACGACTTCTCGCCGCCCGAGAACTTCGACCGCCGCGATTACGGCAGCCGCGCCGACTGGCAGCTGGGGGAGGTCCAGGGGACGGCGAAGATCTTCGTCCGCGAGCGGATCGCCTGGCTGATCGAGCGCGACTTCGGCCGCTACGGCGAGCTCCGCAACGCGAAGCGCTCCGACGGCGCCCCCGGCAAGGGCCGCGTCTTCGAGACGCCCTACGCCTCGACCCGCGAGCTGATCGCCTGGGTGCTGCGCTGGCGCGCCAACGCCGAGGTGCTCGACCCGCCGGAGCTGCGCGAGGAGGCCGAGCGCCGCCGCGCCCTGCTGCACAAGCGCCACGCCAACGGCTTCGAGCCGGCCGAGACGATCGACCGGCCGCTGCGCGACGCGCCCCGTCGCAGCCGCTCCAACGGCCGCGGCGAGGCGGCGATCCGGCCCGAGCGCTTCGCCCGCCTCGTCACCCTCGCCGGGATGCTGATCGAAGCCGCCAAAGCCGGCGAGCGGCTGCCGATCGCCGAGCTGCGCTCGCGCTTGGAGCTGACCGACGAGGAGCTGCGCGAGGACATCGACCTGCTCAACGTCGTCAACTTCGGCGGCGGCACCTACGTGCTCTACGCCGAAATCGTCGGCGAGGAGATCGAGGTCGACTCCGAGCCCTACGGCGACAACTTCGCCCGCCCGGCGCGCCTCCTGCCGCTCGAGGCCAAGGCGCTGGTCGCGGCGATCGACCTCTTCGGCGACCACCTGCCGCAGTCCAACCTGCAGAGCGCCCGCCGCAAAATCGTCACCGCGCTCGGTCACGATCCCTCCCACGAGGGCCTCGAGATCGTCCCCGCCGGCGGCGGCGACGCCGCGGTCGCCCGCCTCGTCAACGAGGCGATCGCCGAGAGCCGGGTGCTCGAGATCTCCTACTACAAGGAGAACGAGGACAAGCTGACCGACCGCCGGGTCGAGCCCTACCGGCTGGAGAACGGGCGCGAGGGCTGGTACGTCGAGTCCTACGACCTCGGCAAAGAGGGCGTCCGTCACTTCAAGCTCGACCGGATCAAGGAGGCCCAGGTCTCCAGCGAGAGCTTCGAGCCGCGGCCGGAGGTCGAGGAGCTGGCCGGGGTCGAGGGCTGGATGACCCACGGCGAGGTGCCGAACGCCGAGGTCGCCCGGGTCTGGGTCTCCCCCGAGCGGGCGCGCTGGCTGCGCGAGGAGCGGACCGTGGTCGAGGAGCTGGCCGACGGCGCCGTCGTCGTCGAGCTGCCCTACGCCGGCAAGCCCTGGCTGGTGCGCGAGATCCTGCGCGGCGCCGGCGACCTGGTCGTGCTCGAGCCGCCCGACGCGCGCGAGGCGATCGCCAAAGAGATCGACGGATAGATCGAGTCCTGCATTGAGTACCGAGGAGGGCCCAAATGCAGGACTCGATTGAGCCCGCCCCCGGCCACCCCGAGATCCTCCGCGTGCTCGCCCCCAACCCGGGGCCGATGACGCTGGAAGGGACCAACACCTACGTCTACGGCGAAGGCCCGTGCGCGGTGATCGATCCCGGGCCCGACGACGACGCCCACGTCGAGGCGATCCTCGCGGTCGCCGCCGAGCGCGGCGGCATCGGCGTCGTCCTCCTCACCCACTCGCACGCCGACCACACCGCCGCCGCCGAGCGGATCGGCGCCACGGCGGGCGCCGAGGTGGTCCTGCCGCGCGCAGACGAAGAGGCGCGCGCCGGCCTCCGCGTCCTCGCCACCCCCGGCCACGCGGTCGACCACGTCAGCTTCCTCACCGACGACGGCGTCTGCTTCGCCGGCGACCTCGTGCTCGGCCTCGGCTCGACCATCGTCGGCCCCGACGGCGGCGGCCTCGCCGCCTACATGGAGTCGCTGCGGCTGCTCCGCGCCGAGCCGCTGCAGCTGATCTGCGCCGGCCACGGTCCCTGGATCACCGACCCGGCCGCCAAGCTCGACGAGTACATCGGCCACCGCGAAGCGCGCGAAGCCCGGCTCGTCGCCGCTCTGCAGCGGGGCGAGCGCTCGCGCGCCGCGCTGCTCGCCGAGGTCTGGGACGACGTGCCGCCGGTGCTGTTGCCGATGGCGGCGATGGCGATGGAGACCCACCTCGAAAAGCTCGAGGCCGAGGGCGGCCTGCCGAGCGAGCTCGTCGCCTGAGGGCAGCCGCCCCCGCCCGACAGCGGAAAGGCTGCTCCTGGCCACCCAGCCAAACCTGATACACAGACTGTATGAAGCGGTCGGTGGGGAAGCGATCGAGGGGCTCGTTGGGGAGGCGGGCGGTGACGGCGGGAGCACTGGCCGGTGTCGCCGGAACCGGGCTCGCCGCCGCCGGGGCGGCGGCCGCCTGGCACTGGCTGGCGCGACGGCCGCTGCCGAAGACGAAGGGGACGATCGAGGTGCCCGGCCTGCGTGGTCGGGTCACCGTGCGGCGCGACCGCTGGGGGGTGCCCCACGTCGAAGCGGCGGAGCGCGAGGACCTCTTCTTCGCCCAGGGCTTCTGCCACGGTCAGGAGCGGCTCTGGCAGATGGACTTCTACCGCCGGGTGGCGCGCGGGCGGCTGGCCGAGTTCGCCGGTCCCGAACAGCTCCCCGTCGACCGCCTGATGTTGACGCTGGGGATCAGGCGGGCCGCCGAGCGCGAGGTGGCGGAGCTCGACGCCGATCTGCGGGCGCGGCTGCAGCGCTTCTGCGACGGGGTCAACGCGGCCGCCGCCGCGGCGCCGGCGCCGCCCTTCGAGATGCAGCTCCTGCGGCTGCGGTTCGAGCCCTGGGCGCCGGTCGACATCCTCAGCCTCGGCAAGCTGCTCGCCTTCGGCCTCTCGACCAACTGGGAGCGCGAGCTGGTCCGCGCCGACATGGTGCGCGAGCTGGGGCCGGAGCTGGCGGCGCGGCTCGACCCGACCTACCCGCGCGAGAACCCGATCGGCACCCAGGACGCCTGGAGCGGCGACGGGATGGCGCTCGCCGGCCAGATCGACGCGCTGCGGCGCTCGCTCGGCCTCGCCGCCGAGGCCAGCGGCTCCAACAACTGGGCCGTCGCGGGCGAGCGCTCGGCGACCGGCTCGCCGCTGATCGCCGGCGACCCGCACCTGCCGCCGAGCATGCCGGGGATCTGGTTCGAGATCGAGTTGCGGCATGGCGGGCGCTTCGTTCGCGGCGCCTCGCTGCCGGGGATGCCCGGCATCTACATGGGCCAGAACAACGACGTCGCCTGGACGATCACGAACGTGATGGGCGACTGCCAGGACCTCTTCATCGAGCGGGTCGAGGGCGAGACCTACCTGTTCGAGGGCGAGTGGCGGCCGCTGCAGCTGGTCGCGGAGGAGATCCCGGTCAACGGGCGCGAGCCGGAGCGACTGGTCGTGCGCTCGACCCACCACGGGCCGATCGTCAACGAGGCGCTCGGTGCCGACGAGGCCGAGCCCCTGGCCCTCGCCTGGACCGCGCTGCGCGAACCGACCGCCTTCGCCGGGATGCTCGAGGTGCTCGACGTCGAGTCGGGACCGCGGCTGGTCGAGCTGCTCGGCGGCCACACCGCGCCGCCCTCGAACATGATCTGGGCCGACCGCAAAGGCTCTATCGGCTACAAGCTGATCGGACGCCTGCCGCTGCGTCGCGGCGACTGTCCCGACCTGCCGAAGCCGGGCTGGGACGGCGAGTTCGAGTGGGAGGGGCTGATCCCCTACGAGGAGCTGCCCGAGCTGGTCGACCCGCCGAGCGGCTTCCTCGTCACCGCCAACAACCGGATCGTCGGCGACTCCTACCCGCACCACATCACCAGCGAGTGGCTTGACGGCTACCGGGCACGGCGGATCGAGGAAATGCTCGCCGAGCGAGAGCGCTGCGACCTCGAGGACTTCGAGGCGATGCAGACCGACGTCCTCTCCCTGCCGGGGCTGGAGGCGGCGCGCCGGCTCGGCCGCCTCCACCCGCGCGGCCAGCGCGAGCGCTCGGCGATCGAGCGGCTGCGCTCCTGGGACGGCCGGCTCGACCCCGAGACCGTCGCCGGCACGATCTACCAGGCCTTCATCCTGCGGCTCGGCCGCGAGGTGGCGCGGGCGGCGATCGGCGATCGCGACCTCGGCGAGCGCTGGCTCGACCGCGCCGACAACGGCTTCACCACCCACAGCACCTCGCCCTGGCGCTGGCACTCGCACCTGATGGCGCTCTGGGAGGAAGAGGACCCGCGGCTGATCGGCCGGCCCTGGGAGGACCTGGCGACCGAGGCGCTGGCCGGCGCCCTCGACGACCTCAGCGACCGCTTCGGTCCCGACCCCGACGCCTGGCGCTGGGGCAGCGTCCACGAGATGGAGTTCCCGCACCCGCTCGGCGACGCCAACCCGCTGCTGCACAGGATCCTCAACCGCCGCCTGCGGGCCGGCGGCGCCCAGGAGACGGTCAGCCAGGTCGCCTACGACCCCAACGACCCCTACCGCGCGGTCTGGGGGCCGAGCTGGCGGATGGTCGCCGACCCGGTCGCCCCCGACCGCTCCCGCTGGCAGATGTTCACCGGCCAGTCGGGCCACCCGGCGAGCCGCCACTACGACGATCTGCAGGCCGACTGGCTCGAGGGCCGCACCCAGCCGATGTGCGGCGAGGGGCCCTGGGAAGTGCTCGAGCTAGTGCCGGCCGCCTAGCTCTTTAGGTCCGAGGCGGCGGCCAGAATCCGCGCTCGCCCGGCAGCCGCCGGGGTCCCCGACGAAGGAGCAGCCGCCATGGATCAAGGAACGTCCCTCAGTCGCCGCCACCTGCTGGCCGGAGCCGCGGCGGCCGGCACCGCGGGGGCCCTCACCCAGGTCCCGGGCCTCGCCCGCGCCACCACCCCTGGCGACGCGAGCAAGACGGTCAAGCGGCCGGCGACGACCTTCTTCAAGGAACCGGCGCTGAACTTCCAGATGCTGTTCGCGCTCGGCGGCGCCGGCTATGGCGCCTCCGAGGTCGGCGAGGTGCTTTCCGCCTTCGACCGAATCCACGGCAAGGGCGACACGCTGCGCTCGGTCTTCGAGGAGTTCCACCGCCTCGGCCGCCAGGTCCGCGATCGCGGCGACCGCGAGCGAGCCGCCGGCCGCAAGGAGAGCGCCCGGCTCTGCTACCTGCGGGCGGCGATGTACCTCGACCAGGCGCTCTTCTACGTGCTCGCCTCGAAGTCCCCGACGCGGCGGCACGAGGGCGCCGTATACAGCGAGATGGAGGCGGCGTTCGCGCGGGCCGGGGCGTTGTTCTCGCCTCGCTTTGAGCCGGTCCGCATCCCTTACTACGGCGGCAAGCTGCCCGGGTGGTTCCTCAGCCCCGGACCGGGGCGACGGCCGACCGTGATCCTCAACAACGGCTCCGACGCGCAGAACATCGACATGTACGTCTACGGCGGCGCCGCCGCGCTCGAACGCGGCTGGAACGCGCTGATCTTCGAAGGGCCGGGCCAGGGCTCGAACCTCTTCCTCCGCAGCCAGATCTTCACCCCCGACTGGGGCCGGGTGGTGACGCCGGTGGTCGATTTCCTCCGCGCCCACCCGCAGGTCGAGAGGCGACGGATCTCGCTCGTCGGGCAGAGCTTCGGCGGCTACCTCACCGCCCGCGCGGCCGCTTCCGAGCATCGGCTCGCCGGGCTGGTCACCGATCCCGGCGTCCACGACTGCTTCAGCACCTGGAGCGAGAACCTGAAATCGCTCCTCGGGCTGCTGAACAGCGGTGCCAAGGACGAGTTCAACCGGATCTGGAACCGCGACGTGGTCGGCAGGGCCAGCGAATACGAGCGCGTCGGCCTCGCCAAGCGGCTGGAGATCTACGGCAACGGCGACGACGCCTACGAGCAGCTGAAACTGGCCCAGAAGTTCAAGCTCGACAAGGGCACCGCGCGCCGGATCAGCGCCCCGACCGCGATTCTCTCGCCGCAGCTCGAGCAGTTCTTCCCCGGCCAGCCGGAGACCATGCACCGCTGGATCGGCAGGGATCGCAGCACCCTGCTCCGCTTCACGGTCGCCGAGGGCGGCGAGTACCACTGCGAGCCGATGGCCCCGCAGCTGCGGAACGAACGCGTCTTCGACTGGCTCGAAACGCAGACCAGGCCGGCCGGCTAACCGGGATCGGGCCCAGTCGGCTCGGCGAGGCCCGGGTTGCGGGCCTGGGAGACCGCGGTGACGAGCTCGACGATCGGCTCCGGCGCCTTCGAGGGGTGGCCGGCGTCGAACGGCGGCTGCGGGTCGTACTCGATCCCCAGCTGCACCGCCTGCGCGACCTCGGGCCCGGCCTCGCGGCCGACCAGGTGCAGCGCCATGTCGATCCCGGCCGAGACGCCGGCGGCGGTGAGGTACTTGCCCGCCTCGACGAAGCGGCCGCTCACCGGCTCGGCGCCGTACTCGCGCAGCGGCTCGAGGTAGAGCCAGTGGCCGGTGGCGCGGCGACCCTCGAGCAGGCCGGCGGCGCCGAGGACCAGCGAGCCGGTGCAGACCGAGGTGGTCCATTCGGTGCCGCGGTCGATCTCGCGCAGCCACTCCAGCAGCGGCTCGTCGCGCAGCAGGGGGCGGTTGCCGTGACCGCCGGGGACGAGGACGAGGTCGGCGACGTCGACCTCGGCGTAGGCGCGGTCGGCGGTGAGGCCGAGGGAGCCGACGTCGGTGCGGATCTCGCCCGCCCGCGGGGCGACGAACTCCACCTCCCAGCCGGGGACCGAGCGGAACACCTCGTAGGGACCGATCGCGTCGAGCGCGGTGAGGCCGTCGAAGATGAGGATCTTGATCTGCATGCGGCGATGGTGACGGAGCCAGGCGCCGGGCGCCAGTGGCAGAAATGACAATGTCCGCTAGATTTCTGCCATGATCGCGAGTGAAGCGGCGGAGCCTTCGTCTCTTGTAGCCCACAGGGCTACAAAGGACGAACGCGAGCGCGGCCGGCCCGAGCGGCACCGGGTCGCGATCCTCTGCCTCGACGGGCTCGTCGCCTTCGACCTGACCGCGCCGGCCCAGGCCTTCGCCCTCGCCCACCGTCCCGACGGATCGCCGCTCTACGAGGTCACCACCTGCTCGCCGGGCGGCGAGCCGGTCCGCACCACCAGCGGCTTCGCCGTCACCCCGACCGCCGGCCTCGGGGCGCTGCGGCGGGCCGAGACGGTGGTCGTCCCCGGCTACGCCGACCTGCTGCGGCCGCCGCCCGGGCCGACGCTGGCGGCGCTGCGGCGCGCCACCGCCCGCGGGGCCAGGGTGCTCTCGGTCTGCACCGGCGCCTTCGCGCTCGCCCACGCCGGCCTGCTCGACGGCCGCCGCGCGACCACGCACTGGGGCTGGGCGGGGGAGCTCGCCGCGCGCTTCCCGGCGGTCACGGTCGAGCCCGACGCGCTCTTCGTCGACGAGGGGGCGGTGCTGACCTCGGCCGGCCTCAGCGCCGGGATCGACCTCAGCCTGCACGTGATCCGCAGCGATTTCGGCGCCGCGGCCGGCGCCGCCGTCGCCCGCCACATGGTTGCGCCGCCGCACCGCGACGGCGGCCAGGCGCAGTTCTTCGACGGCCCGGCTGCGGTTGTCCCCGGCATGCGGGGACAGCCGGACGGTGGTGGCGAGGAGGGTCTGGAGCCGACCCGGCGCTGGGCCGCCGAGCGCCTCGACCAGCCGCTCGACGTCGCGGCGATGGCCGCTCACGCCGGCCTCAGCCCGCGGACCTTCGCCCGTCGCTTCCGCGCCGAGGTGGGAACGACGCCGCTGCAGTGGCTGCTCGGCCGCCGGGTGCTGGCGGCGCGGCGGCTGCTCGAGTCCTCCGAGCTGCCGGTCGAGGACGTCGCCTGGCGCTGCGGCTTCGGCACCGCCGCCTCGCTGCGCGAGCACTTTCGCCGGGCGACGGCGACGACCCCCACCGCCTACCGCCGCTCGTTTCGGATCGCGGTAGTTTCCGCGGCGTGAGCCGCCGAGCGCAGATCGCCCTCAGCGACGCCGAGCAGCGCGAGCTGCTCGAGCGCGAGCGGGTGGCGGTCGTCTCCAGCATCGGGCCGCGCGGCTGGCCGCACTCGATGCCGCTCTGGTACGTGCCGCGCGACGGCGAGGTCTGGATCTGGACCTACGCGAAATCGCAGAAGGTCCGCAATCTCGAACGGGATCCGCGGGCGACGGTGCTGGTCGAGACCGGGCACGACTACGGTGAATTGCGCGGTGCAATGATCGAGGCGGAGGCGGAGATCCGGCGCGACTCCGCTACCGTGCTTGGCTTCGCCGAGGAGCTCACCGTCCGCTACGCGGAGGGGATCGACTCGGTCGAGGGAGACGCCAAGGCGGCGCTCGAAGCGCAAGCACCGAAGCGGGTGGCGATCCGGTTCCGGCCGTTGCGAACGGCAAGCTGGGATCACCGCAAGCTCGGCGGTCGCTACTAGCCCGTCGCGTCCTCCGGTGACAGGTCCGATACATCCCGCGACCGCCCGTGTTGCAGGGTGACCCGACGTTACGCCGCCCACCCCGGATTTCAGCGAGGTGAAACCGATTTTCACGAGACGATTCCCAGTCGCCCTGGCCTTGGTCGCCAGCCTCAGCGCGGCGATCCTGCTCTTCGCCACGACCGGCTGCGCCGGCGCCCAGACGACGACCTCGGCGGCGCTGCCGCCGGCGCCGAAGGGGTTCTTCGGCATCGGCCCGCAAACCGGTCTGAGCGAACGCGACGCCCAATACATGAAGGCGGGCGGGATCGAAGTCGTCCGCTATCCGCTCGTCTGGTCCGAAGTCCAGGCGACCCGCAGCGGCGGCTACAACTGGGACACCTTCGACGGCGTCGTCGCCGAAGCGACCAGGCACGGTCTGCAGGTGCTGCCCTTCGTCGTCGACACGCCCCGCTGGCTCTCGCTGAAAGGGACGAAGCTGCCGATCGACACCGCCAGGGCGCGCAAGGCCTGGACCCAGTTCCTGCAGGCCGCGGTCAAGCGCTACGGGCCCGGCGGCGAATTCTGGACGCTGCGCGCGCCCGGCGTCGTCCAGTACGAACCGGCGATCCCGAAGCCGCTGCCGATCCGCACCTGGCAGATCTGGAACGAGGCCAACTTCTTCTACTTCGCCTACCCCGCCTCGCCGCAACGCTACGCGCGGCTGCTGAAGCTCTCGACGCCGGCGATCAAACGGGTCGACCCGAAGGCGAAGGTGATCGCGGCCGGGCTGTTTGGCAGCCCCAACCCGAGAGGGGCGCGGGGAATGCCGGCCGCCCAGTTCCTGGAAGCGATCTACAGGATTCGCGGGATGAAGCGCTACTTCGACGGCGTCGCGCTGCACCCCTACGCGGTTGACACCGAATCGCTGGAAGAACTGGTCGAAGAATTCCACGAAGTCTCGGTCGCCAACCGCGACCGGGTGCCGCTCTACATCACCGAGATGGGCTGGGGCTCGCAGAACAACTTCAAGGAAGTCGCCTTCGAGCAGGGCGTCCGCGGCCAGGTGCGCGAGCTGAAGGGCGCCTACGGCTACCTGCTGAAAAACCGGCGCAAGCTCAACCTCGCGAGCGTCACCTGGTTCTCCTGGAAGGACATCGAAGAATCGTGCAGCTTCTGCGACTCGGTCGGGCTCTTCAAGGGGGGCGACAGCTTCAAGCCCAAGCCGGCCTGGCGCGCCTTCATCTCGATCACCCACGGACGTCCGCGGCCGTAGGCGTTTAACCGGACGAATATTCGTCCGGGAACCTAGACATTTATCCTCGTTCGGTGCTCCGTCGCGCCGCCGCCGTCCTTGGACTGCACTGCCTGCTCGCGACCGCGACCGCCCTCCCGCCGGGCGCGGTCGCGGCCGGCAAGCCGGCCCTGCCGCCGCCCGCCGGCTTCTTCGGCGTCGCGCCGCAGGACTGGCTGACCGACCGCGACGCCGAATACATGGTGGCGGGCGGGATCGAAACGATCCGCTGGCCGGTCGAATGGGCCGGCGCCCAGCCGAGCGGGAGCAGCCCCTACGGCTGGGGCCAGCTCGACCGCACGCTGATGGTCGCCACCCGCCACGGCCTGCGGGTGCAGCCGTTCATCGTCGGAACGCCGTCCTGGTTGGCGGGGAGCACCCTGGACCTGCCGCTGGGCAGCCCCGAAGCGCGGCAGGAATGGGCCCGCTACCTGGAAGCGGCGGCGCGGCGCTACGGACCGGGGGGCGAATTCTGGACCGAACACGCACCCGGCGGCTCTTCGAAGGAACCCCCGATCACCAACCCGATGCCGATCGAAAGCTGGCAGATCTGGAACGAGGCCAACTTCTTCTACTTCTCCAACCCGGCGACGCCGAGGGCCTACGCGCGGCTGCTGCGGATCTCGGCGCCGGCGATCAGGGCGGGCAACCCGAACGCCAAGGTGATCGCCTCGGGGCTCTTCGGCCTGCCGGGGAAGCGCAGCGGCGGCAACCTGCCGGCGGCCAAGTTCCTGCAGCGGCTCTACCGAATTCCCGGCACGAAGAAGCTCTTCGACGCGGTCGCCCTGCACCCCTACGCCGGGACCGTCTCCGAATTCGAGCAGATGGTCACCGAATTCCACCGCGTCACGGTCCGGAACCACGACCCGGTGCCGCTCTACATCACCGAGATGGGCTGGGGCTCGCAGTTCGACCCCAACGTCGTCTCCTTCGAGCGCGGCTACCGGGGCCAGGCCCGCTCGCTGCGCAAGGCCTACCGCTTCCTGATCGGCAACCAGCAGGCGCTGAACCTGCAGGGCGTCTTCTGGTTCTCCTGGAAGGACATCCCGGGGTCGTGCGACTACTGCGACTCGGTCGGGCTGTTCGGGGGTGGCGCCGGCTTCAATCCGAAGCCGGCTTGGAGTGCGTTGGTGGGGATGACGCATGGGCGGCTGAGGCCTTGACCGCTGATCTTTGGGAGGTCTGAGGGGCGGGTTCGAGGGACGCCTCCGGGCGGGATTCGAGGCCGGCGCTAGGGGCCACCCTCCGCCGCTCCCGGGGAGAGCGACCCCCTATCCCCGCCAACGAGCCGAGGTCCGGCCTCCCGCTTCCCCGGTTCCGAGCCCCAAGCCAGCCGGACAGAGCTGCGCCAGCCATCGAGGTTGCCTTTTGCGTCGAATAGCGACGCAAAAGGCAACCTCATCGAAGCGGGCCCTCGCGATCGCCCCCGCGCCTCCGGCCCGGCCCGGCCCCGACCCCGGCGGCAACACGGCCAGAGCGGCGCTCGCCACGAGCCCGGGCGGCTGGCGTGGCGCGGCGGCTGCCGATCTGCGCAGAGGCGGCCCTCGGGGGCGCGAGGAGAGCGCCGGGGGCCGCCGCACCGCACCGCCTACGCCAACCCCAGCCCGTTCCTAGCGCCGACCCACCCCGGCCGGCACGTGCACCCGCCCGCTCCCCCTCTGCTTCCGCTTCCCCTTCTTCGGCCGGTAGACCCGCACCCCCAGCTGCCGCGAGCTGCCCGCCAGGTACGTCTCGTCCGCCCCGATTTCGGCCCGGAACTTCATCCGGTGGCGGACCCGCGGCAGGAACCGCGCCGTGCAGGCCCGGTCGAGGCGGCGGCTGCCGAGCCGGGCCCTGCCGCGCAGCAGCTTCACCGGCTCGCCGCGGCGGCCGGCGCAGGGCGTGACCCAGACCGTCAGCTGGGCCCGGCCGTTGCGCTTGACGCGGCGGGTGACGGCGCGGATGCCGACCACCGAGGGGGTGAGCGGCGGCGCCACCGCCGGCGGTGGCGGCGGGGTGCAGGTGTTCGGGGTCGGGCCGGTGACGCGATAGACCGGGCCGTTGCCGGAGACCGCGTAGACGCGGCCGCAGGAGTCTTCGCCGAAGCTGTTGAGGTTGCTGACCCCGACCAGGTTCTCCGCGCGGTCGCTGGTCGACGCTTCGGAGAGGACCAGCGAGCGAATTTCCCCGCTGAGGTCGCCGTAGAGGTAGCGACCGGCGAGTTCGGGCAGGGACGGGTCGCGGACGACGTAGCCGCCGATGATCGCCGAGCCGTGGGCGGCGCCGCCGCCGGGATCGACGTGCGGGTAGTCGAAGGCCGGTTCGATGAAGCTCGCGCCCGGCGTGCAGCCGGGGTCGGTCGCCGGGCCGGGGAGCTTCCCCTCGCGGCAGTTCCAGCCGTAGTTGCGGCCGATGCCGAGGTTGGCCGCGGCGGGCGCCCAGTCGACCTCCTCGCGGGCGCTCTGGCCGACGTCGCCGATCACCAGGTCGCCGAAGAGGCGGTCGAAGGAGAAGCGGAAGGGGTTGCGCAGGCCGTAGGCGAAGACCAGCCGTTCGTTCGGGTTGAGGCCGGCGGCGAAGGGGTTGCTCGGCGGCACCGCGTAGGGCAGGACGGTCGAGCCGACGTCGATCCGCAGGATCTTGCCGAGCAGGCTCGTCCGGTCCTGGGCGTTGTGCATTTCGTCGTCGCTGCCGCCGCCGTCGCCGGTCCCGACGAAGAGCAGCCCTTCGGGCCCGAACGCGATCTGGCCGCCGTAGTGGTTCCCCTGTTTCGGGTGGGGGATCTTCAGCAGGTCGCGGGCGAAGCTCGCCGTCGAGCCGCTGGCCCGCAGTTCGGCGATGTGGATTTCCGGCCACGGCAGCTCGCGGCCGGTGAAGAAGGCGAAGACGCGGCCGCTGCTCGCGAAGTCCGGCGCCAGGGCGATCGAGAGCAGACCCTGCTCGCCCGCGATCGGGCTGCTGACCTGCGATTCGATGTTGGCGAACTCGCTGACCGTTCCGTTTTCGACCTGCATGATCCTGCCCTTGCGCTGAACCACGAAGAGCCGGTTCGGATTGCCGGGGTCCGAGGTGACGAAGGTCGGTTCGCTGAAGTTGCCGACCGACTGCAGGCTCGCCGCCTGCGCGCTCGTGGCCGCCGCGGCCGCCAGCAGCGAAACCGCGACGATGAGGGTCCCCACCGCTCGCTTCACCCTCCCCAAGTTAGCTAAGTCGAAGGTTGGAGTAATAGGGTCGGGCTAATGTCGGAATTTGCGGGGGGCCCGGCCTGGCTCGTTCTCCCCACGTACAACGAGGCGGGCAACCTCGACCCAATCGTCGCCCAGGCCCTCGCCGAGCTGCCCGAGGACGCCCGGGTGCTGGTCGTCGACGACGGCTCGCCCGACGGCACCGGGGCGATCGCCGACCGGCTCGCCGCCGAGCTCCCCGACCGGGTCGAGGTTCTCCACCGGTCGGGCAAGCGCGGGCTCGGCCCCGCCTACATCGCCGGCTTCCGCCGCGCCCTCGCCGCCGGCGCCGGCCTGGTGCTGGAGATGGACGCCGACTTTTCGCACGATCCAGCGGACCTGCCGCGCCTGCTGGCCGCCGCCGAGGGCGCCGACCTGGTGATCGGCTCGCGCTACGCGCCAGGCGGCCGGGTCGAGGCGTGGAGCGCGAGCCGGCGGCTGCTGAGCCGCGGCGGCTCCGCCTACGCCCGCCACGTCCTCGGCCTCGGCGTCCGCGACCTGACCGGCGGCTTCAAGTGCTTCCGCCGCGGGGTGCTGGAGGCGATCGACCTCGACAGCGTCGACTCCAAGGGCTACGCCTTTCAGGTCGAGATGACCTACCGCGCCTCCCGCCGCGGCTTCCGCGTCGTCGAGGTCCCGATCGTCTTCCACGACCGCCGCGAGGGCGCCTCGAAGATGACCGCCGCGATCGCCGCCGAGGCGGCGTGGCGCGTCCCGTGGTTGCGATACCGTCGCGGGCCGTGAATCGCCTACTGATAACCGGAGGCGCCGGCTTCGTCGGCTCGAACCTCGCTGTGTCCCTTGCCGAACGCCACCCCGACTGGGTGGTGATGGCGCTCGACAGCCTCTACCGCCGCGGCTCCGAGCTCAACCTGCCGCGGCTCGCGGCCGCCGGCGTCGAGGTCGTCCGCGGCGACGTCCGCTACCCGGAGGACCTGCAACGGCTGCCGGAGATCTCGGCCCTGGTCGAGTGCTCGGCCGAGCCCTCGGTGATGAGCGGCGTCGACGGCGACACCGCGTTCCCCGTCCACACCAACCTGACCGGCGCTTACAACTGCCTCGAGCTGGCCCGCCGCGACGGAGCCTTCATGGTCTTCCTCTCGACCAGCCGCGTCTACCCCGTCGCACCGCAGCGCCAGCTACGCCTCGAGGAGACCGATACCCGCTTCGAAATCGCCGCCGACCAGGACGTCGACGGCGTCTCCGCGGCCGGCATCTCCGAGGACTTCCCGATGGGCGTCGGGACGCGCTCGATCTACGGCGCGACCAAGCTCGCCGCCGAGCTCCTGATCGAGGAGTACCGGGACGGCCTCGGGGTGCCGGCGGTGGTCGATCGCTGCGGCGTGATCGCCGGCCCCTGGCAGATGGGCAAGGTCGACCAGGGGGTCTTCGCCCACTGGATGCTCGCCCACCACTTCGAGCGGCCGCTCACCTACATCGGTTTCGGCGGCGAGGGCAAGCAGGTGCGTGACCTGCTCCATGTCGACGATCTCGTCGACCTGGTCGAGCGCCAGCTGCTCGACCAGGAGCGCTGGAACGGCCGCACCGTGAACGTCGGGGGAGGCCGCGAGGTCAGCCTCTCGCTGCGCGAGACGACCGCGATCTGCCAGCAGCTGACCGGCAACGAGGTGCCGATCACGCCGGTGCTCGAGACCCGCCAGGGCGACGTGCCGATCTACCTCTCCGACTGCGAGCGCCTCTTCGCCCTCGACGAGTGGCGGCCCCAGCGCGACGCAGAGACTGTGCTGCGCGATTTCCACGAGTGGCTGACCGCCGACGAGGACCGGATCGCGGCCGCGCTCGCGGTCGGCTGAGCCGTAGCCGCCGCTTTCCCTGAGGCCACGTCGCTAGTCTCGGTCTGAGACAACGTCTCCCCGAGGAGCGGAACTCGGGCCGCTGCGCGGGTTTCCGCACCAGGGAGCGCCAGGCCCGACAACACGACCGACGGCCCGACTCGCTAGCGTGGCCGCCCGAAATGCAACCAGAGCGCGAGAGGAACTGAATGCCGACTGCGATCATCACCGGGGCAGGGGGCCTGATCGGGTCCGAGGCCGTCGACCACTTCATTGCCGAGGGCTTCGACGTCGTCGGCATCGAGAACGACATGCGGGCCAGCTTCTTCGGCCCCGAGTCCTCGACCTCGCACGTGACCGAGCGCCTGGTCAGCGAGCACGGCGGCTCCTTCCAGTGGGAGAACGCCGACATCCGCGACGCCGAGCGGGTGATGGAGATCTTCGCCAAGCACGCCGGCCAGATCGAGCTGGTGATCCACACCGCCGCCCAGCCCTCCCACGACTGGGCCGCGAGCGCCCCGCAGATCGACTTCGGGGTCAACGCCAACGGCACCCTCAACCTGCTCGAGGCGGCCCGCGCCCACGCGCTCGAGGCGCCGTTCATCTTCTGCTCGACCAACAAGGTCTACGGCGACACGCCGAACCGGCTGCCGCTGCTCTCGCTGGAGAAGCGGCTCGAGCTGCCCGAAGACCACCCCTACTACAAGGGGATCGACACCTCGATGTCGATCGACTCCTCGACCCACTCGCTGTTTGGCGTCTCCAAGGCGGCGGCCGATTTGCTGGTCCAGGAGTACGGGTACTACTTCGAGATGCCGACGGTCTGCTTCCGCGGCGGCTGCCTGACCGGCCCCCAGCACGCCGGCGCCAAGCTGCACGGCTTCCTCGCCTACCTGATGAAGTGCACCGTGACCGGCACCCCGTACACCGTCTTCGGCTACGAGGGCAAGCAGGTCCGCGACAACATCCACAGCGCCGATCTGATCGCCGCCTTCGACGAGTTCCGCAAGGCGCCCCGCGCCCACGCCGTCTACAACATCGGCGGCGGCCGCTTCTCCAACTGCTCGATGCTGGAGGCGATCGAGGTATGCGAACGGGTTTCCGGCAAGGAGCTGCAGTGGGAGATGGGCGAGGAGCCGCGGATCGGCGACCACCGCTGGTGGATCTCCGACCTGGCCCCGTTCGAAGCCGACTACCCGGACTTCCAGCTGCGCTACGGGATCGAGGAGATCCTGCAGGAGATGTACGAGCAGAACCTCGAGCGCTGGATGGCGACGCCGGCGTGAAGCTCTCGGTCGTCATCCCGGCCCAGAACGAGGAGGGGTCGATCGGCACCACCGTCGAGGGCCTGACCGCCCAGCTCGAGGCCGACCAGATCGACTACGAGGTGATCGTCGTCGACGACGACTCCGACGACTCGACCAACGCGATCGTCGCCGCGATCGGCGAGCGCAACCCGCGCGTCCGCGTCCACCGCAGCCACTACGAACGCGGCTTCGGGATGGCGATCCGCGCCGGCCTCGACGTCTTCGAGGGCGACGCGGTGGCGATCTTCATGGCCGACGCCTCCGACGACCCCAAGGACCTGGTCCGCTACCACCGCCTGCTCGAAGAGGGCTGGGACTGCGCCTTCGGCTCGCGCTTCATGCCGGGCGCCCGGATCTACGACTACCCGCGCCTCAAGTACCTCTTCAACCGCCTCGCCAACACCTTCATCCGGATCCTCTTCCGCCACCGCTACAACGACACCACCAACGCCTTCAAGGCCTACCGCCGCGAGGTGATCGAAACCGTCCAGCCGCTGCTCTCCAAGCACTTCAACCTGACCGTCGAGCTGCCGCTGAAGGCGATCGTCCGCGGCCACTCCTACGCGGTGGTGCCGAACAGCTGGACCAACCGCACCTCCGGCGAGGCGAAGCTGGCGATGAAGGAGATGGGCAGCCGCTACCTCTTCATCGTCCTCTACGTCTGGCTGGAGAGCACCCTGAGCCGCGGCGACTACCGGGTGGGGACGCCGCAGCGGCGAGACAGCCGGGTCGCGAGCGTTGACGGCGCGACCGAGGGTGGCGGCGTCAGCCAGCCCTAAGGTCGGCGCCCGATAACCAAGAACTGCTTGCCGAGGAAACGCCAGGCAAACGGAGTGTGAAGGTACATCCGCACCAGCCACGGCGCGGTCGGGTGGCGCCCACGGAAGGAGTAGGGGAGGTACTGGGGGATCGTCCGTGAGACCTCGAAGCCGGCTGCGTAGAGGTGCTCCTCGATCGCGCGGTGGGTGAGCGCGACATGGTGATCGGCGAAGTCCCAGTATTCGCCTGAGCAGTAACGGTAATTGGGCCCCATTATTGCGATCCGCCCGCCGCTCTCCATGGTCTGAAGCATCTTCTCCAGGAAGTCGGCGATCGCGTCCTGGGTCGGCAGGTGCTCGAGGAAGTTGGAGACGAAGATGCCGTCGAAGTGGGCTTCGGGCAGCTCGGCATCCTGGATCGAGGAGACGATCACGTGCGTGTCGGGCTTGTGGTTCGCCTCGTCGTATTCGACCGCATCGACCGCCCAGGTCTCGCGCGCGGGTACCGCGCCGATGAACTCACCGCGACCGGCCGCCGGGTCGAGGATCTTCTGAGGACGGTCCATCAGCTCGTGGACGTGGGGTCCGATCTCGCCCCAGACGGCAATCCGACCGTCTTGGTCCACGTTGCGGAAGCGGTAGTTGTAAAGGCGCTCGTAGTTCAAAACTGGGCAGGAAGTCCGCGAGTCTATCCAGGCAGCCGGCACAGGTCCGGTGAGGCGGCCGCGGCGGGCTTGGCGCCACGAGCACGCCGGGAATCACGATATGGTCGCCGCCGCTTGCCGTCCGGTACCTTGAGATCGCCTCGCGTCGAAAGCCTTCTCCTCGAGCGGCGCACGGCAACCGTCGTGACGTTGATCGTGGCCCTGGCTGCGAGTGCGATCTTAATCATCGCTCTCAGTTGGAAGCTGACCTTCTACCAGGACACCTGGTTGATCGTCATCGACCGACAGGGGTGGTCGCTCGACAACCTGCTGCTGCCGCACAACGAGCACCTGATCGCCTTCCAGATCGCTGCCGAGAAGCTCTTTTTCGAGCTCTTCGGCATCGGCAACAACCACGCCGAAACCCTGCTTGCGACGGCAGTCTTGCTGGCCGCTGCGGGGCTCCTCTTCGCCTGGGCACGGAAGCGCGTCGATCCCTGGCTGGCGGTCTTCGGGGTGTCGGTGCTGCTCTTTCTCGGGGCGGCCTGGCAGACCCTCCTGTGGCCGTTCGAGATGGCCTTCACGGTGCCCCTGATGTTCGGCCTGGCGATGCTCCTCTCGCTCGAACGGGAGGATCGGCGCGGCGACGTCGGCGCCTGCCTGCTCCTGATCCTTAGCCTCTTCTCCGGCAGCCTCGGAATCTCGTTCGCCGCTGCCGCGTTCGTCGCGATCGTCGTCGAGCACCGCCGCCTCGGCTGGTCGCGGCTGTTCGTGGTGGCGATCCCGGCGCTGCTGTATTTCGCGTGGTACCTGCACTACGGCAAAGACGTCGAACATCACCTCAGCCTCGAGAACGTCCTCGCCTCGCCCCGGTACGTGTTCGAAGGGTTCGCCACCGCCTTCGCGGCGCTCGTGGGGCTCGGCAGCAGCGGCATTGGCGTTCCGGTCGATCCCGCCTTGGGCCGGCCGCTGCTGATCGCCGCCGTCGCGGCCGCGATCTACGCGGTCAGCCGGCGCCGCGGCTTTCCCGCCAGCTTCTGGGCCGTCCTGGCAGCGTCGTTCAGCTACTGGTTTCTCGCCGCCTTCAATTTCATCCCCGGGCGCGAAGCGGCGAGCCCGCGCTACGTCTACATCGGCGTGGTCTTCGTGCTGATGATCGGCGCCGAACTGCTGCGGGGCTATCGGCCTGGCGGCCGCACCCTCGCCGTGATTGGGGTCCTCGCCGGACTGGCGATCCTCCCGAACCTGGGGATCCTCAAGGAAGGATATGAATTCTTCCGTGAAGCGACGGTGATCACGAAGGCGGACACCGGGGCGCTCGAAATCGCGCGGCGGACGGTGGCGCCACAGTTCGCCTTGACCGAAGAAGTGGCTGGCACCTCGACCCTCGAAAGCGTCGAAGCCGGCCCATACCTCGAAGCCGTCGATGCCTTCGGGCCGGCCGGCTATTCCCCGGCGGAACTGACGATCGCGCCCGAAGTCGGCAGGCGGCAGGCCGACATCGCCCTGGCGGCGGCGCTGCCGATCGATTTCGCCGTCGCGCCGGCGGGCGCCCAGTCGGTCGCGAGCAACCCCTCGTGCTCGGTCCTGCAGCCGGGTGACCCGGCGGAGCAGGTGCCAATCGGGCCGGGGAAGACGGTCATCTCGCTCGCCCCCGGAGCGCCCGCGAGCGTCTCCCTGCGGCGCTTCGCAGCGACCGAGTTCCCGGTCCAGCTGGGAACCGTCGAAGGCGACTCGGTGGCGACCGTGACGATCCCACGAGACGTCGCTCGACAGCCCTGGTACGTCCGGGTCGAAGCCGGGCAGAAGGCGCGCGTCTGCCCGACCGGGGGCTAGCGCTAGACGCGGTGAGGAAGCCGCGGCCGGCGCCGCATCCAGGCGAAGACAGAGCTCATCCGCGGCATCCCGTGGCGCAGGTGCGGGTTGGTCGAGGGGTCTGAGATCGTCAGCGGGAGCCAGCGGGCGCGCAGCTGGTCCTTCTCCCAGTCCTCGACCTCGGTCGAGCGGCTCGAGGACTCGAAGTGGTGGAGGACCGTGTCTGGGTCGTAGACGATCCGCTGCCCGTCGGCGTGCAGCTTCAGGCAGTAGTCCATGTCGTTGTAGTTCATCGGGAAGGTGGTGCTGAAGCCGCCGATCCGTTCGAAGTCGGCGCGTGGGGTCATCAGGCAGGCGGCGGTCACCGCCAGGTAGTTCTGGGCGACGAGGACGTTGTTCGAGTAGCCGTTGAAGTCGCCGGCGAAGCCGTGGTAGATGTGGCCCGGGTAGCCGACGTTCTCGAACAGGATGCCGGCGTGCTGCAGCCGCCCGTCCTCCGAGATCAGCCGCGCTCCGACGGCGCCGACCCCGGGCCGCTCCGCATACATCACCATCCGCTCGATCCAGTTCGGGGTGAGTATCTCCACGTCGTCGTTCAGCAGCAAGAGTTGCTCGCCCTCGCTGTGGACGGCGCCGCGGTTGATCTTGGCAGAGAAGTTGAAGGGCTCGTCGAAGTCGACGCTCCGTAGCCGGTCGCCGCCGATCTCTTCGAGGCTGGCTAAGGTGCGGGGGTCGGCGCCACTGTCGACGACGCAGACGATCTCGTAGTTCGAGTAGGTCGAGGACTCGACGATGCTGCGGACGCAGTGCTCGACCAGCACCACCCGCTCGTAGCGGACTTCGCGCGTCATCCCGGCGGTGGGGATGACGATGCTGACCGCCGGTTCGCGCTCGAGCCGCGGCTCTAGGTGGTAGACGCCGGGCCAGCTCTCGTCGCGGCTCACCTCGGCCGGGAAGCCGATCCGCTCGCAGTGCGCCTGCACGGCGCGCGTTCCGGCTTCGAAGGCCCATGGCTTCGCCTCTTCGCCGCCGCCCGCCGCCGAGGTCTCGAGCGTGCGCCAGTGGTAGAGCACCCGCGGCACGTGCAGCACCGCGCGCGCCAGCTCGGTGACCCGCAGCACCAGGTCCCAGTCCTGGGAGCCTTCGAACTCCGGATCGAAGCCGCCGACTTCTTCGACCAGCTCGCGCCGCAGGACGCTGAGGTGGCAGGTGTACATCTGCGTCCGCATCCGCTCCGGCGACCAGTCCGGCTTGAAGAAGGGGGCGCCGTGGTGCCCCGCTTCGTCGATCTTGTCTTCGTCGGTGTAGACGTAGTCGACGTCCGCGTGATCGGAGATCGCCTCGTCGACCAGGGCGAGCGCGTCCGGGTGCAGCGCGTCGTCGTTGTCGAGCAGGGCGAGGAACTCGCCCTCGGCGATCGCCAGGGCGTCGTTGGAGGCGGCGACGATGCCGCCGTTCTCGGCCCGGAAGAGGACGCGGACGCGGGGGTCCCGGCGCTGCGCCCGCTCGAGGATCTCGCGCACGTGCGGCTGCTGGGAGCAGTCGTCGACGAGGACGTGCTCCCAGTCGCCGAAGCTCTGCCGCCGGACCGAGCGCAGCATCGCCTCGAGCACCGGGGCCGGCGGTTCGAAGACCGGGGTGAGGACGGTGAAGCGCGGCACGGGTGATCTGCGCTCAGCCGCGCAGGCGGCGCAGCAGGGGCATCAGGACACGCTGCAGCGGCCCCGGGATCCGCCCTTTGATCGTCGCGAAGAGCTTCAGCACCCGCGCGCTGCCGGCTTCCAGCGCCGCCACCTGGCCCTTCAGCGAGCCGAGTTCGGCGTCCTTGGCGATCAGCAGGTCGCGCAGCCGCAGGTTCTCCTCCCGCAGCCGCGCCAGCTCCTCGCCGCTCTCGGGCGGCGCCTTGGCGGTGGCGGGGTCGGCAGCCATCGCGGCCGAGTGTATCGGCGTCGATCTGTGTAAACCTTGGGCCCAATGGTGCAGGGCGAACTTCTGCTCCTGCTCGCGATCCACCTCGTACTGACCGGCCTCCCGGGAGGGGCGGCCGCTCTGTACGTCGCGAGCCGGGGCGAGCGACGGGAGCCGGTGTTGCTCGCGAGCTTCCTCGCGGCGTCCGGGGCTGCCGCGATGCTCGTCTTCTGGGCCTTCTACGGCGGCCACGAGATCGGCCAGACCGCCGCCTTCTTCGTCGCCTTCGGGGCGCTGCTGCTCGCTGCCTGGTCGCTCTACGACGGCCAGATCGAGCGCCGGCTGCTGCGGCGCCTGGCGGTGCCGATCGGGCTCTGGGCGCTCGGCTCGGCCTTCCTCGTCTTCCTCGGTTTCATCCACGGCGGCAGCCACGAAGCGCTGGCGATGGCCTCGAGACGGTTCTCCGGCCAGCTCCCCTCGGACAACGACATTCCCCACTTCTTCTCCGACTGGTTCTTCAACAACGGCCACAACGGCACGCCGCCGATCTTTCCCGGCGAATGGCTGTCCAGCGACCGGCCGCCGCTGCAGATCGGCTACGCGCTCTACGAGCGGACCTTCGCCTGGGACAACGCCGGTCTCCACTACCAGGTGATGGGGGTCCTCCTGCAGCAGCTCTGGATCGTCGGGCTCTGGGCGCTGCTCCTCGCCGGCCGCGCCGGCCGGGTGACCCGCGGGCTGGCGATGCTGACCGTGCTGGTCTCAGACGTGGCGATCGTCAACGGCTTCTTCGTCTGGCCGAAGATGCTGCCGGCGGCGATGCTGCTCGGCGCGGCGGCGCTCGTGCTGAGCCCGCTCTGGACCGACCTGCGCCGCAGCTGCTGGGGCGCGGCGCTCCTGGCGGCGCTGCTCGGCCTGGCGCTGCTCGGCCACGGCGCCAGCGTCTTCGGCGTCATCCCGCTGCTCGCGATTGCCGCCTTCCGGGCGATGCCGTCCTGGCGCTGGATCGGGGTCGGCGTCCTCGTCGGGGCGCTCTTCATGCTGCCCTGGACCGCCTACCAGCGTTGGGGCGACCCGCCGGGCAACCGGCTGACGAAGTGGTTCCTCGGCGGCCAGCTCGAGGTCGACGACCGCAGCACCACCGAAGCGATCGCCGACGGCTATGGCGAATACGGCTTCGGCGGCATGGTCCACGCCAAGGCCGAGAACTTCGTCGCGATCGCCGGCGGCGGCCCGATGGCCACCGACCTCAAGGCCGGCTTCGACGCGCTCTTCGACGGCAGCCCGCGCGAATTCGTCGAGCGTATGCGGGCGATCGCCTTCTACCGGCTGCTGCCCTCGCTGGGCCTGCTGCTGATCGGCCTGGTGACGATGCTGGCGCGGATATGGAGGCCGGCGCGCAGCGAGGCGGAGTGGCGCCTGGCGCTGCTCTGCCTGCTCGCCGCCGCGGTCGGCGCGATCGGCTGGGCGCTGATCATGTTCGGCGGTGAGCGCGCCAGCACCGTCATCCACCAGGGCAGCCTCTTCATCCCGGTGCTCCTGATCGCCGCTGTCGCGGTCGGCGTCCGCTCGCTCTTCCCGCGCTTCGCGATCGGGCTGCTGCTGCTCAACGCGGCGACGATGCTGGCGCTCTACGTTCCGGCGCTGGAACCGCCCGAAGACACCTCCTACTCGTTCCTCTCGGGGCTGATCGCCGCTGCCGCCCTGGCCGGCTTCTGCTTCGTCTCGCTGCGCCGCGACCGCGACGCCGACGCTCCCGCGACGGTCGGCGATCACCCGCCAGCGGCAATAGACTCGCCCGCTTGATGGCAGCCTCGCGAGGGCGCAACGCGCCCGTCCTCCTGCTCGGCGTCGCGCTGGTCGCGGCCACCGTCGTGCTCGTCGTCGCGCAGTGGGACGTCACCTTCTTCCAGGACACCTGGGCCTTTCTGCTCGACCGTCAGGAGTGGAGCGCCCACTCCTTCTTCGACCCGCACAACGAGCACATCGTCGTCATCCCGGTGCTGATCACCAAGGTCCTGCTCGAGGTCTTCGGGATGACCTCCAACACGCCCGAACAGATCGTGATGGGAATCACCGTGCTGGTTGCGCCGGTCCTCCTCTTCGTCTGGATGCGGCGCCGGGTCGGCGCCTGGCTGGCGCTGATCGCCGCCGTCCTCTTCCTCTTCCTCGGCTCGGCCTGGCCGGTGATCATCTGGCCGTTCGAGAACGAGTTCACGCTGCCGGTCGTGTTCGGATTGGCGATGCTGGTCTTCCTCGACCGCGAAGACGCGAAGGGCGACGCCTGGGCCTGCGCGATGCTCACCCTGGCGACGATCTCCGGCAGCCTCGGGCTGGCCTTCATCGTCGCCGGCTTCTTCGACGTCGTGCTCAAGCACCGCGAGCGCGGTTGGCGCCGCGCCTTCGTCTTCGCGCTGCCGCTGTTCGTCTACCTGGTCTGGTTCGCCGGCTACGGCCACGACGCCGAAAAGCACCTGACGCTGCACAACATCCTCGCCTCGCCGCAGTACGTGGTCGAAGGCTTCGCCTCGGCGATCGGCTCGCTGCTCGGGCTCAGCACCGTCAAGGCCGGAGAAACCGGACACAACGACTGGGGCCGGCCGCTGCTGATCGGGGCGCTGGCGCTGGTCGGCTTCGCCCAGTGGCGGCGGCCGGGGATTCCGCGCGGCTTCTGGACGGTCGCCGCCGCCGGGGTCGTCTACTGGCTGCTGGCGGCGCTCAACTTCGTCCCCGGCCGCGAGGCCTCCTCGGCCCGCTACGTTTACGCGGGCGCCCTCTTCGTCCTCCTGATGGCAGCGGAGCTGGCGCGCGGCTGGCGGTTCAACCGCAACGCGCTGCTGGCGATCGGCGCCGTGGCGCTGCTGGCGATCGGCCCCAACCTCGCCCAGCTGAAGGAAGGCAGCGACTACGAGAAGGAACAGAGCGTCCTCGCCCGCGGCGACATCGCGGCGCTGGAAATCGCCCGCGACACCGTGGCGCCGAACTACACGCTCTACCCGCCGGAGATCGCCGGGACCCCCTCGCTGTTCCTGATCGAAGCCGAAAAGTGGTTCGAAGCGGTCGATCGCTGGGGGACGCCCGGCTACAGCGTCTCCGAACTCGAATCGGCCTCGCCGACCGCCCAGCACTACGCCGACCTAGTCCTCTCTCAGGCGCTGCCTATCGGCCACGAAACCGTCCCCGGCTTCGCCGCCAAGGCGCCCGCCGGCAAGGAGTGCGCGACCCTGCGGCCCGGCGAGGCGGCGGCCAAGCAGGTGCCGCTCGCGGTCGGGGCGAACGCGATCGAAGTCGCGCCGGGAGGGCCGGTGACGATCAGCCTGCGCCGCTTCGCCGAAGGCGAATTCCCGGTCCAGATCGTCGCCGCGCCGGGCGGCTCGACGACGATGCTGACGATTCCCGGGGACCGGGCGAAGAAGCAGTGGTTCGTCCACGTCGAAGCGGCCCAACTGGTGCGCGTCTGCCGCTAGCCGGGCGGCTACCTCGCGCCAAACGAGGTGAGCTGCGAGCAGGGGACGTTGAGCCCCCAGCCTGGCGGTGAGGTCGGGATCGGCGCTTCGGTCGCTGCGGCTTCGGTCGCGCAGACTTCGGCGCCGTGGTCGAGCGCCGCTTCCCACGGCGGCGCTCCGCGCAGGCCGACGTTCTCGACCCGGAAGGAAACGGCGACGACGACGATCGCGGCGGCGAGCGCCGCGTAGCCGAGCCAGCGCGGCCGGCCTTCGTCCTCGCGGCGGCGCGAGCGGCGGTCGAGCATCACCGCCGCGACCGAGACCAGCAGCATCGCCGGGACGATCGCATAGCGGCCCGCCGATTCGACGTAGTGGCCGTCGGGCCAGAGCATTTCGCTGCCGACCGCGCGCTGGTAGACGGAAACGACGAACATCGCCAGCGAGGTGGGGATCGCGATCAGGGCGAAGAGGCGGGCGGTGAAGTTGGTGCGGCTGATCCCGTAGACGAGAGCGACGATGGCGAACACGAGGATCGCGATCAGCAGCACCCAGCCGACCTGCTCCCAGAGCTTGCCGGCGAGCCGCAGCCCGAGCGCGGCGCCGGCCACGACCCGCTCCAGGTAGTCGGTCCAGATGTCGTGGGTCCACTGCGGGCTGACCGCGGTTTCGTCATTGAAGAGGAGCACTGGCACCTGGACCAGCGCGCCCGCCCAGTAACCGGCGAGGAGCAGCGCGTCGCGTCCGTCGCGGCTGGCGAGCGTGCGCAGCAGCGCCAGCGGGATGAAGAACCAGATGCCCGGGCTGCTCATCCCGGTCAGCAGCGCGAAGAGGCCGGCGCCGAGCGCGACTGGCGCCGTGCGGGGCCTCCAGAGCAGGATCCAGAAGGTCGCGAACAGCATGAACCAGGGCACGTAGGCGGCTGAGGCGGTCGACTCCAGGCCGCCGACGGGGGCGAGGACGATCAGGAGCGCCAGAGCGCCCCGCAGGTAGGGGCTCTCGACGAGGCCTCGGCTAGCGACCCAGACGATCAAGCCGCTGAGGGCGACGACGGCGCAGGAGAGGATCGTCAGAACCGCTGGCGCCTCTCCGAGCGGGAAGAGATCGGCGAGTTCGGCGATCAGCCGCGGCATGAAGACGAGATAGGTCGCGTAGGTGTCGAAGAGGCTGCCGCCGAAACTGTCGTGGACGGCCCCCGAGAGGTAGACGGCACCGTCCTCGGCCCACAGCGAGTGCAGCGAGGGGGACCAGCCGATCCGCAGCATCTGCAGCAGGATCGCTAGCGCGAAGAGGCCGCCGCCGACCAAGAGCGCCGGCAGGCGGTCGCCAGCGGCCGCAGCCGGCGGCTGGCGAAAGAGCGACTCGTCGAGTCGCCGGCGAAGCGAAGCGATCGTCATCCGGTGGCGAAAGGTAACGGCACCGCCTGACCGCCGTAACGGATGGGGGCGCCTCGCCTATGATCCCGCGCGTCCAGACCGACCGACGTGAGGAGAGAGGCTTGCCGCTAGAAGAGAACGACTCGCTGGTTCAGTTCAAGCTGAAGATGCTTGAGCGCGCCCTTCCGGCGTCCAGTGCGGTGGTGTTCGGCGACGTCTGGCGCGTCGACGGGGGCTACACGGTCGAGTGCGCCCAGCGCGGCGTCGAGCAGGTGCTCCTGGTCGACAGCCTCGAGACGCCGGGCTGGCAAAGAGCACGGCTCGAGAACCCGCAGATCGACTTCCGCAAGGGTGATTTCTCCGATCCGCTCTTCATGTCGAGCCTGACCGGCCGCTTCGAGATCTGCGTCCTCTTCGACATCCTCCTGCACCAGCCGGCACTGCTCGGGACGATCACCGAAATGGTGAGGATGGTCGGCAATCGGCTCTGCATCGTGCAGCCGATGCTGGTCGAGCAGGAGACGCCCGGCACGCTCGTCTACCTGCCCGGGAACCCGCAGGGGAAAGAGCTGTATCCGCTCGAGGAGTCCTCGCACGACTACCGCGTCTTCGAGGTCGACGCGGTCGACCACTCGCACTGGATCTGGGCGATGACCCGCTCCTTTCTCACCTCGGCGCTGGAAGGCGAGGGCTTCGAGCTCGCCGCGGAGGAGACCCACGGGCCGCTTCCGAACCCCAGTTGGGAGTGGTGGGGTGCCGTGTTCGAGCGCAAAGGCGAGCCCTCGCCGGGCCACTGGAGCAACCACCGGCAGGTTCCTGGGCTCTACAGCGGGGACTGGTAGCCCGGCGGCTACGATCAGGACGTGGCTTCCGCGACCGAGCATCCGGAGCGCTTCGACCCCTCTCACTCGAGCGGGACGCTGATGGACGCCGAGCACCGCTGCCGTTACTGGTGGGCGGCGCAGGCGGTCGCCGGGAAGGACGTCCTCGATGCCGGCTGCGGCACCGGCTACGGCTCGGCGATCCTCGCCGCGGTCGCCGCCACCGTCACCGGGGTCGACATCTCCGCCGAGGCGGTGGAGGAGGCGGACCGGCGGCTGGGGGAGAAGGGCTCCGTGGTGCAGGGAGATCTGCGCAAGCTGCCCTTCGACGACGACAGCTTCGACGCCGTCGTCTGCTGGGAGACGATCGAGCACATCGAGGACGGCTCCGCGGTGCTGGCCGAGCTGCGCCGCGTGCTGCGGCCCGACGGCCTCCTCCTCGTCTCCTCGCCGAACCCCGGCGTCTACCAGGAGGACAACGAGCACCACGTCCACGAGTACACCCCGGAGGAGTTGCGGGCGCTGGTCGGCGAGCAGTTCCCGCAGCTCGCCGAGCACGTCCAGCACCCCTGGCTGGCGTCGGCGATCCAGCCCGCCGAGAGCTCGGTCGAGGACCCCGCCAGCGGCAGCGTCAAACGGATCGCCGAGATCGAGCCGGGCGGGCAGACCTACACGATCGTCGTCGCCGGCGCCGGGGTGCCGGAGCTGCCCGGGCTGATCACCCTCGCCGACTCCTTCGAGGTCAGGTGGTGGAGCGACCAGCTCGACGCCGCCAACGAGCGCACCGCGGCGACGGAACGGCACGTGACCGAGGTCGAGGAGCACTTCGGCCGCGAGGTGGCCGCCGCGCGGGCCCGCGAGCACGACCTCAGTGTGCGGCTGCACGAAGCCAACGGGCGGCTGCTGCGGGCGAGCGAAGAGCTGAGCAGGCTGCAGCGCCTCGAGGAGCACTTCGACGAGCTAAAAGTGCGCAACGAGAACCTCTCGGAGCATTACGACGTCGCCATCGCCCAGCTGCGCGGAATCGAAGCGACGAAGGTCTGGCGCCTCTGGACGCGCGTCCAGCGCCTGCGCGGGCGCTAGGTCTCGCTCGCCGCTGGCACCTCGACCGGCGCTACCAGCGTCGGGTACTTGCGCAGGAGCGTCGCCCAGGCAGCAGAGGTGTCGATGTTGGCGAGCGCGATCATCGAGTGGGGAGCCACCCGGTAGCGGGCGACGAACTGCGGCACCCGCACCCCATTCATCCCCTTGCTCGCCATCGCCAGCCAGACGCTGAAGTCCTCCCAGCCGTAGAGGGCTTCCTCGGTCGGGTAGCCGCCGACGGCCTCCAGCGCCGAGCGGCGGATCATCGCCATCGCGTCGATGTAGTTGCCGCGCCGCAGCCGCACCGGGTCCCAGTCGAGCCAGCTCATCAGGCCGATCGGGCCGGTCTCGCCGAAGGTTTCGATCACCCCGTAGGCGAAGTCCGCCGCCGCGTTCTCCGCGAGCGCGTCACGGAGCAGCTCGAGACCCCTGGGGATGACCTCGTTGTCGGCGTCGAGGACGAAGATCAGTTCGGCCGCGGCGTGGCTGACCGCCAGGTTCCGCGCCGCCGGCAGGCCGCCGTTCTTCTGCCGCCGCACGAGCTTCACCGAGAGCCAGGGCATCTCGGCGCAGACCCGGCGCACCTCGGCGACCGAGTTGTCGGTCGAGGCGTCGTCGACGGCGACGACCTCGATGTTCTGCACGGTCGAGAGCCCGGCGCTGCGCAGCGCCTCGCCGACGTGGTCGCCGTAGTTGTAGATCGTGAGGATGACGCTGACCTCGGGTTCCTCGCGGACGGGACCGAGCCGCTCGACGATGTCCGCGGCCTCGACTATGCCGTTGCTGAGCTCCGAAAGTCGCCGCTCGAGTGCCTTCTGGCGGACGACGAGGTGTTTCAGCGCCATTCGCATCGGCAGGTCGGCGCCGATCACCTCGGCGTGCTCCTCCCAGCCGTCGGGGGGCGCCTCGAGCTCGACCGGCGAGGGCGAGGGCAGCCCCCAGGCGCCGACGGTCTTGTGGCTCTTGCTCGCCTTCTCGACCGCCGCGACGAGGACTTCCGCGGTCCGCTCCTCGGGCAGCTCGGTGCGCAGCAGCTCGTAGACCGAGTGGCGGATCCGCCGCAGCCGGTCCTCGTCGGCGAGCAGCGCCTCGAGCGCAAACGGGATGTCCTCGTACTTGACAGCGACGAAGTGCTCGCCGGGGACGAGCGGCTCAGCGCCGATCGCGTTCTCGGAGAGGACGACGCAGCCGTTCAGGGTAGCGCCGAGGATCCGGTGCCACTCGAGGTAGCCGAGCTCGGCCCGGTGGACGTTCAGCAGCAGCCGCGAGTCGGCCATCAGCTGCCACTTCCGCTCGTGCGAGAGGAAGTAGGAGCTGCCGCGGGCGTGGGGCTTGCCGGTCTCGGTCAGGTAGAGCGCCGAGGTACGGTTGCGCAGCACCGGGGCGCAGGTGGCGAGCGCGTGGGCGCGGCGGTCGTTGTAGCCGCCGAGGAAGGCGAGGTCGACCGAGCGCGGCTGCTCCTCGCTGTGCCAGTGGTCCCAGGCGCGGACGTAGCCGAGCGGTACGAACTCGGCGTCGATGTCACGGTCGTTCAGCTCCTTGGTGCCGAGGCGGTTGATGTCGACGGTGGCGCCGGCCTTGGTCGCCAGCTGGCAGACCAGCTCGAACCAGGGGGTCCCGGGCTGCTCGGTGCCGATCGCGACCGAGCGGGCGAGCTGGACGTCGGAGGGGTGCGCGACCGGCCCGACGAGCGGGAAGTACTCGTGCGGGATGAACATGTAGACGAGGTCGTCCTGCAGCGGCGGGAAGTGGTCGGCCGCCTCCTCGACGGTGAAGCCAGCGCCCTGCAGGGCATCGCGAAACGCTTCCAGGATCTCGGAGAAGAAGACGTTTTGGCCGCTGGCTGAGACGATGCAGACACGCGGGGCAGGGGCCATGCGAGGGCGAGTATAGGGACCGGAACCTGCGCCTGGCAGCGGCCCCGATCGGTAGTCTGGCGCGGGTGCGCGAGTTCACTCGAGCCCGGCACCGCCCTCTGCGCAGGACCGCTTGAGAGCCGGCACGTTCGCCCTCTTCTGCCCGGCAGCACCGGCCGCGACGGCTGGCGACGCTCGACACCGTGCGCGCCTTCGCGGTCCTCGCCGTGCTCGTGCACCACACCTGGCACGTGGCGGGCAACCAGCCTGGAGCTCGCGCCTCAGAGATTCTCGGCGACGCGTGGCGCTTCGCGCTTGAAGACCCAACCCGCCAGCAGGCAGATGGCGACGGAGATCGCGGCGGCGGGGATCAGCCCGGCCCAGCCGCCGGCGGCCTCGACTGCGGTCGGCGCCCCCGGTTCGTTCAGCACCCAGACGCGCACCTGCTCGAGGATCACCGCCAGCGGGTTGATCATCATCAGGCGTTCGAAGGTGGCGCTCCCCTCGAAGGTGACCGGGTAGAGGATCGGGGTGCCGTAGAAGAGCACCTGCGCAACCACGGTCCAGATGATCGCGACGTCGCGGAAGCGGACGTAGAGGACCGAGAGGGCCATGCTGACCGCCGCCGTGAGAACGAAGAGGACAACCATCGCGAGCGGGAAGAGCAGCCAGGTCCAGGTCGGGTCCACCTTGAAGGCGAAGAGGAAGACGACGACGATGATCAGGTTGACGGCGAGGTTGAGGAGACCGGTCAGCACGGTCGAGAGGGGGATCACGAGCCGCGGGAACTGGGTCTTGCGAACCACTCCCTCCTGCGCGACCACCGAGGTGACCGAGTTGGTCGTCGATTCCTGGAAGAAGGTGTAGATGACGATTCCGAGCAGCAGCATCACGGCGTAGTGTTCGACGTCGTCGCTGCCGACTTTGAAGACCTGGGTGAAGACGAAGAGCAGGACGCCGAACAGCATCAGCGGGCGGATCAGCGACCAGAGGTAGCCGAGGACGGTGCCGAAGTAGACCCGCTTGAACTCGGTTATCGAGGTCAGCCAGAGCAGGTCGAAGAAGCGGCGGCGGCCGCCCCCGAGCGCGGAGGGCCCGTGAACCTCACGCAGTTCCGGATGGGAGGCTTCGCTGCTCATCCGCCGCCCTCGATCTCGGCCCGCACCGAGTGCGCGAGCGAGACGATGCCGCGGCCGTATCCGCCGCCGTAGACGACGAACTCGACCGCGTTGTGGACGTAGAGGGCGACCCCGCCTTCGGCGCGGTTGATGCCACAGTGGACGAAGTAGTGGCCGGCGGCGAGCGGGTTCTCGAGCGCTAGCGCCACCTTGATCCATTGTCCCGCCAGCACCGCCCGATCTTCGAGCTCGCCGCCGACCGGCGTGGAGATGGCGGTGATGCCGACGCCGTCGGCGTTGGCGACGATGAAGCCGACGTCGACGCCGTCGAGATCCTGGAGGATCTCGATTTCGACCTCGAGCCGGATCTCTTCGCCCTGCGCGAGCGAACGCACCTCATCGTCGCTGGCCCCCTCGATGTGGGCGCCGGCCAGTCGGACCGAGTCCGACTGGCCGGCGCCGTCATCGATCGTGTGGCTGGTGCTCTGGGTGAGGCGCTCAAAGTTCAGTTGCAGGTAGTGGCGGCCGACCTCACCGGGGTCACCGATCTCGACGATGCGGCCGTCGCTGATCAGCATCGCCCGATGGCAATATTCTTCGACCGTCGACATCTCGTGGGTGACGAGGATGATCGTCTTGCCGGCAGCTTTCATCCCGTGGAAGGCATCGGCGCACTTCTGCTGGAAGGCTGCATCGCCCACGGCGAGGACCTCGTCGATGAGGAGGATGTCGGCGTCGACCTCGAGCATCAGCGAGAAGGCGAGGCGGACGAGCATCCCCGAGGAGTAGTTCTTCAGCTTCAGGTCGGCGAATTCGTCGAGTTCCGCGAATTCGATGATCGAGTCGAGCCGTTCTCGGCTCTGGGCCGGCGTTAGGCCCATCATCACCCCGTTGAGGACGACGTTGTCGCGGGCGGTGAGCTCGACGTTGAAGCCGACCCCGAGCTCGATGAACGGCGCCAGCCGCCCGGCCATGCGGATCGTCCCGCCGTCTGCGCGGTAGATGCTGGCGAGCAGTTTCAGCAGGGTGCTCTTTCCGGAGCCGTTGCGACCGACGATCCCGAAGAACTCCCCCTGGCGCACCTCGAAGCTGACGCCGTCGAGGGCACGCAGCTCGCGGTGCTCGCGCTGCGCGAACGGGTGCACCGCCCGCTCTTTGAGCGAGTCGACGCGCTGGGTCGGGATGCGGAAGGCCTTGTGCAGATCTTCGACCTGAATCGCCAGCGGACCTGCGGGCCCGGGCGCCGGTTTCAGGTCTTCCGTGGGGAAAGTGTCGGTGACGTTCTCGACGGCCATCTGGCAGGTAACCCTAGTCTCAGGTTATAGGCGCGGTCTGTCAGGCTGCCGACCTGATGGCGGAGCAGGTCGCGGTGGTGATCCCCAGCTGGAACTCGGCATCGCTGCTGCCCGGCTGTCTCGATTCTCTGCAGCGCCAGGATCACCCGTTTGAACTGCTCGTAGTCGACAACGGCTCCGCCGACGCGACCGTCGAGCTGCTGCGCGAGCGCGAGGTGCCGCACGTCGCGTTGCCGCAGAACAGCGGCTTCGCCGCCGCGGTCAACCTCGGCGCGGCGCGGACCGCGGCGCCGCTGTTGCTGGCGCTGAACGCCGACACGGTGCTCGAGCCGGGTGCGGTGGGGGCGCTGGTGGCGGCTCTGGCGGCGGACCCCGGGCTCGGCGGGGCGCAGCCGCGGATCCTGCAGCTCGAGGGGGAGGAGGCGGGCGACCCGGCGGGCCCCGGCGATCCGCAGACCGCGCGCCTCTACAGCGCCGGCATGGCGCTCACCGCCGACGGCCGGGCCTACGAGGCGGGAGCCGGCGAGCCGCAGGCCGACGCCTACCGGCACCCGCGAGAGGTCTTCGGCGTCTGCGGCGCCGCCTGCCTGCTGCGGCGCGAGCTGTTCGCCGCGCTCGGCGGCTACGAGGAGAGCTACTTCTCCTTCTACGAGGACGTCGACCTCAACGTCCGGGCGCGGATCGCGGGCTGGCGGTTCGCCTATGAGCCGGCGGCGGTCGTCTGGCACCTCGGCAACGCCTCCTGGCTGGCCGGCGCGGAGCGGCCGAGCGCCTGGAACGCGCGGCTCGTCGCCCGCAACCGGATCGTCACCCAGGCCAAGTTCATGCCCGCCGCGGCGCTGCCGCGGATCGTCGCCGTCGAGGCCGGCTCGCTGGCCCGCGCCGCCCGCCAGCACCGCCTCGGCGCGACCCTGCGGGGCAAGCTCGAAGGCCTGTCGCGCCTGCCCAGCGCCCTGCGCGAGCGCCGCCGCCTGCACCGCTCCGGCGATCTCGACCGCGCCCGGACCTGGCTCGGCGCCCCCTAACCGAGGCACACCCCAGGGGCCAAAACATCGGTACCCCGACATTTTCGGCCCCATGACGCCAAAAACATCGGTACCCCGACTTTTTGGCCCGCAGGTCTAGCCGCGGCGGCGGCGGCGGAGGGCGAGGGACTCGCGGGCGCTGAGGTCGAGGAGGGGGGCGCCGGCGGCGCTGCGCGGCTCCAGGTCGCGGGCGGCGCGCCAGCCGCGGAGCCGACCGGCGAGGCCGGCGGCGGTGCGGTCGCGCAGCAACTGGCCGGCGCAGAGCGCGCCCTCGCAGGCGAGCGCCCGCAGCGCCAGCCGCGGCTCGGCGGCGATCCCGTAGCGGCGCAGCATGTAGCCGCGGCTCCAGCCGGTCGCCGCGTACTTGGCGGCGCTGGCGGCGCCGAGGCTGGCCGAGTAGGCGTGGACGGCCCGCGCCTCCGGCGCCAGCCGGCAGCGGCCGCCCGCCGCGGCCAGCCGCAGCGCCAGGTCGAGGTCCTCGTAGTAGAGGAAGATCCGCTCGTCGAAGCCACCCACCGCCTCGAAGGCGGCGCGGCGGTACAGCGCGGCGCCGCCGGTCGGGCCGAGCGGGTCGGGCGCCGTCGCCGCCACCGCGACCGGTTCGCCGTGCAGGTAGTCGAAGCCCATCAGGGTGCGGTCGGCGACCACCCCCGCCGAGTCGATCAGCCCCGGGTCGGCCTCCTGCACCATCACCCCCGCCACCGACTCGGCGCCGTCGAGCCGCTCCAGTAGCGCCGCGACGAAGTCCGGCTCGGGGGCGGCGTCGTCGTTCAGCAGGATCACCGGGTCGGCGTCGGGATGAGCGGCGATGCCGCGGTTCAGCGCCGGCCCGAAGCCGAGGTTGGCGCCAAGCTCGAGGACCGTCGCCTCGGGGTAGCGATCGCGCACCAGCGACACGGACTCGTCGCCCGAGCCGTTGTCGACGACGACCAAGTCGAGCTCGCGACTCTGGCTCCGTAGCCCGTCAAGCGCCCGTCCAATCCGGGCGGCGCCTTCGTAGTTGGGGATGAACACGGTCGGTCGCATCTCGTCGAGCCGATCGTATGTTTCCCGCGGCTCGCATATTCGTCCGCAAACCTTGATGTAAACAGGCAGATGCACAGTAATCGACGGCATGCCCCGTCGACGCCGTTCCTCCCCGCCCCTGCTCGGTCTCCTCGCAGTTGTCGCATGCTGTCTCGCGCTCCCGGCCACGGCCGCCGCCACCAAGGTCGAGATGCTTTGGAACCCGGGCCCGGACTACCGTGCCGGCCTGACGCTGGCCAACGCATCGCCGACCGAATTGAACGCCTGCGCCACCTGGGGAAGCGATATGTCGGAGGGCAACCTCGTCGGCAACGCGACTGACCCGACGCGGTTCTCATCTTTCCCCTGTTTGCCTACCGCCGTGGCCGGCTCGTCCAACGCCGCCGCGCCCAGCTTCTATGTCGACACCAGATCGAACGGCTACGGGAATGGCTGGACCCTGGCCGATCTCAACAGTTATCCGGGTTGGTCGGTCTGGTGGGAAAGCGGTGGCTCTGGGACGCCGATCCAGTTCCAGTTCCTCAATTTCTCCAAAGCGGCAGCCGAACCTTGCAAGCTGCGCGAGGTCGGCCTCTCTTACCAGCGCTGGCCCTACATCCCCGATTCCCACCTGCGCGAAAACTTCGCTCACCTGGCCGAATACAAAGAGGTAAATGCGAGCTTCAAATCGCGGGTCTCCTATTCGTCAGGCCCACCTCAGTGCGTCGGCTTTCCGACTGCCGACGTCTCGGCGGACTTCCATATCACCTTCCTCAACGGCGGCAAAGAAGTGGTCCAACACCAGTTGCTGGGCGTCCTGCTCTATACGCAGCCGGGGATGACGCTGCCACCACCTCCGAATCCTGTCTTCTGGGAAGGAGAAGTCGCCGGGGGACCGGCAAGGCTCCTGATCGGGTCGCGCCTCAGCCCGGCTGTGCCGACGATGACGCCCGAAGGGCCGTGGGTCAACTACACGATCGACTACAAGCAGCTGATCGAAGCCTATGTCACCCCGCCGCCCGGTTACTCCGTGAGCGAAGCGGTCGTCGGCGGGCTCGACGTCTACACCAGCGCCCGCGGCTCCGATCTCAACCTGCAGCTGACCGACGTCGACCTCTACGGCGTGAAATAGGCGTCCCTTCGCGGGATGGGGCGACCTCCCGCAACCAGAGAAGGGCTCAGCTAGGGTTCCAGCCTCTCATGGAGCCTCTGAAGGGATTGATCCTGTCGGGCGGCGCCGGCACGCGGCTGCGCCCGATCACGCACACGTCGGCCAAGCAGCTGGTCCCGGTCGCCAACAAACCGGTCCTGTTCTACGGGATCGAGGCGCTGGTCGACGCCGGCGTCACCGAGATCGGGATCATCATCGCCCCGGAGACCGGCGAGGAGATCCGCGAGGCGGCCGGGGACGGCTCGCAGTTCGGCGCCCAGATCGCCTACATCGTCCAGGACAAGCCGGCCGGCCTCGCCCACGCGGTGCTGACCGCAGAGGAGTTCCTCGACGGCTCGCCGTTCGTCATGTACCTCGGCGACAACCTCCTGCGCGACGGCCTGCGCGGCCTCGTCTCCAACTTCATCGAATTCGAGCCGGAGGCGCTGATCCTCCTCACCCCGGTCGACGATCCCGAGCACTACGGGGTCGCCGAGCTCGACGGCGACCGCATCGTGCGCCTGATCGAGAAGCCGAAAGAGCCGCCGTCGAACCTGGCCCTGGTCGGCGTCTACCTCTTCAGCCCCTCGATCTTCGAGGCCGCCCGCAAGCTCGAGCCCTCCTGGCGCGGCGAGTACGAGATCACCGAGGCGATCCAGACCCTGATCGACGAGGGCCAGGCGGTTCGCTCCGAGGTGGTGACCGGCTGGTGGAAGGACACCGGCCAGCTCGCCGACATGCTCGAGGCCAACCGCCTCGTCCTGGAGGAGATCGAGACCGACCTCGAGGGCGAGGTCGACGAGGAGTCGCGGGTCGAGGGCCGCGTCGTCCTCGCCCCGGGCGCCAAGCTGATCCGCTCGGTCGTCCGCGGCCCCGCCGTGATCGGCGCCGGCGCCAAGGTCGAGGACGCCTACATCGGCCCCTACACCTCGATCGGCGAGGAGGTCGAGATCAGCCGCTGCGAGGTCGAGCACTCGATCGTCCTCTCCGGCTCGGTGGTCCAGGACCTCGGCACCCGGATGGAGGCCAGCCTGCTCGGCCGCAACGTCAAGCTGACCCGCTCCGACGGCCCACCCCGCACCCTGCGGATGCTGGCCGGGGACAACTGCGAGATCGAAATCGTTTGATGTCCGAGGTGTCGCCGTGAAGCTCTTGGTGACGGGAGCAGCCGGCATGCTCGGCCGCGACCTGATGCTCGCCGCCGGCAACGCCGGTCACGACGTGGTCGGCTTCGGCCGCGCCGAGCTCGACGTCACCGACGCCGAGGCGGTGCGGCGCAAGTTCGAGCTCGAGCGGCCCGGCGTGGTCATCAACAGCGCCGCCTGGACCGACGTCGACGGCGCCGAGAGCAACGAGGAGGCCGCCTTCGCGGTCAACGGCGCCGGCGCCGGCAACGTCGCCGCCGCTGCGGCCGAGCTCGGGGCGGCGGTGGTCTACGTCTCCACCGACTACGTCTTCGACGGCGCCAAGCGGGCGCCCTACGTCGAGTCCGACCAGCCGGCGCCCCTGTCCGCCTACGCCCGCACCAAGCTGGCCGGCGAGGAGGCGACGATTGCCGCAAACAAGCGCCACTTCGTCGTCCGCGCCGGCGGCCTCTTCGGAATCGGCGGCAACAACTTCGTCGAGACGATGCTGCGGCTGGGGGCGACGCAGAGCGAGGTCACCGTGGTCCGCGACCAGGTCGCCTCGCCGACCTACACCTGGCACCTCGCCTACGGGATCGTGCGGCTGATCGAGGGGGTCGAGTACGGGATCCACCACATGGCCGCCGCCGGCGAGTGCTCGTTCTACGATTTCGCCCGCGAGATCTTCGAGCAGGCGAAAGTCGACTGCAAAGTGCTATCGGTGACCACCGAGGAATTCGGCCGCCCGGCGCCGCGGCCCCACTATTCGGCGCTGAGAAGCCAGCGCGAGCACCCGATCCGCCTGCCATCGTGGCGGGACGGTCTGGCCGGTTACCTGGCCCAACGAGAAGCTGAGGAGGCTGCTGCATGAGACTGTTGGTGACGGGAGCGGCGGGGTTCATCGGCTCCACTTACGTGCGGATCGCCGGCGAGGAGCACGAGATCGTCGTCCTCGACAAGCTGACTTACGCCGGCCGCCCGGAGAACCTGCCCGACGGCGTGCAGCTGATCGAGGGCGCGATCGAGGACCCGGCGATCGTCCGCGAGGCGATGGCCGGCTGCGAGGCGGTGGTCAACTTCGCCGCCGAGTCGCACGTCGACCGCTCGATCGACGACCAGGACGCCTTCGCCCGCACCCACGTGATCGGCACCGGCACCCTGCTCGACGCGGTCCGCGAGCTCGGCGTCGAGCGCTACGTCCAGGTCTCGACCGACGAGGTCTACGGCTCGATCGAGTCGGGCTCCTTCACCGAGACCTCGCCGCTCGACCCCTCCTCGCCCTACTCGGCGACCAAGGCGGCCGGCGACCTGCTGGTCTCCGCCCACGTCCACACCTACGGCCTCGACGCCTCGATCGTCCGCGGCTCCAACAACTACGGCCCGCGCCAGTACCCGGAGAAGCTGATTCCCCTGATCACCCTGAACGCGATGCATCGCGACCCGCTGCCGGTCTACGGGGATGGCCGCCAGGTCCGCAACTGGCTCTACGTCGAGGACTTCTGCCGCGGCATCCACACCGTGCTCGCCAAGGGCAAGGCCGGCGAGGCCTACAACGTCGGCGGCCCCGACGAGTGCGAGAACATCGAGGTGGTGAAGCGGGTGATCGAGCTGACCGGCGGCGACGAGTCCTTGATTGAGTACGTCGCCGACCGTCCCGGCCACGACCGCCGCTACTCGCTCTCCTCCGAGAAGCTGAAGACCGAGCTCGGCTGGGAGGCCCAGGTCCACTTCGCCGAGGGCCTGGAGAAGACGGTCAACTGGTACCGCGACAACGAGGACTGGTGGGGACCGATCCGCTCCGGCGAGTACCGCGAGTACTACGAACGACAGTACGGCAAGGCGCTCGGGTAGTGGAGGCGAGCATCTGATGGCCCAGGCGCTCCCGACCAAGCTCGACGGCGTGGTGCTGGTCGAGCCCGCCGTCCACGGCGACGAGCGCGGTTTCTTCGTCGAGACCTACAGCCGCGACGCCTGGGCCGAGCTCGGGGTTGACGCCGAGTTCGTCCAGCACAACCACTCGCGCTCCTCGAAGGGGACGCTGCGCGGCCTCCACTTCCAGACCCGCCCGGGCCAGGCGAAGCTCTTGCGCTGCGCCCGCGGCGAGATCCTCGACGTCGCCGTCGACCTGCGCCGCGACTCGCCGACCTACGGCCAGTGGGAGGCGCACCGGCTCGACGACCGCCAGCACCGCCAGCTGTTCGTCCCGGTCGGCTTCGCCCACGGCTTCGCCGTGCTGAGCGAGACCGCCGACGTCTGCTACCTGGTCTCCAACCTCTTCGACGCCGAGACCGAGAAGGGGATCGCCTGGGACGACCCCGACGTCGGCGTCGAGTGGGGCATCGCCGAGCCGCTGCTCTCCGAGCGCGACAGGACCGCGCCGCGGCTCGCCGAGATCACCGACCAGCTCCCCTGGTAGCCGACCCGCGGCGCGAATAGGCTGGCGCCGCGACGGTGACCTCGCGGCGGAACATGCGGTTGACGCTGGCGGCGATGACCCTCGCCAGCTCGATGATCCTGGTCGACCAGACCGCGGTGCCGCTTGCGACCCCTCACGCGATCCAGGACCTGCACGCCTCGGTCGGCGAGTCGCAGTGGCTGATGACCGCCAACATCCTGCCGCTGGCGGCGCTGATGGTCTTCGGCGGCCGCCTCGGCGATCTCTTCGGGATGCGCCGCGTCTTCCTCCTCGGCGCGGTGGTCTTCGGCCTGGCGACGACCGCGATGGGCCTCTCGCAGGACCTCGCCTGGGCGATCGTCGCCCGTGCCCTGCAGGGAGCCGGCGCGGCGCTGATGATGCCGACGGCGCTGGCGATTGTCAGCGCCGTCTACCCCGACGAGCAGAAGGGGTCGGCGCTCGGGGTCCTGGCCGGCGCCTCGGCCTTCTTCGCCGCACTTGGGCCGGTCCTCGGCGGGGCGCTGACGGCGATCGACTGGCGGCTGGTCTTCCTCATCAACGTGCCGCTAGCGGTGATCGCGATCCTCATCACCCTGCGGGCGACGCCGGAGCTCGAGCCCGACCGGGACGCCTCGCGCGACCTCGACCTGCCGGGGGTGGTCACTTTCGCGGTCGCCGTCGGCGCTCTCATCTTCGGGCTCAGCGAAGGACCGCAGGCCGGCTGGGGCGACCCCCGGACGCTGGTCCCGATCGTCGCCGGCGTGCTCCTGATCCCGGTCTTCTCGCGGTCGAGCGCCGCGCCGCCAACCCGATGATCAACTTCAAGCTGTTCCGCCACGACAACTTCCTCGCCGCCAACCTCAGCCAGGTCCTCGCCGGGATGGTCGAGCTCGGGCTCGGCTTCCTCACCCCGTTCTTCCTGCTGCTGGTGGTCGGCGTCTCGCCGGCGGCGGCCGGGGTGGCGCTGATCCCGGCGACGATCCCGATCATCCTCGCCGGCCCGCTCGCCGGCAAGGCCTTCGATCGCTTCGGCGGCCGCTGGCCGCTGGTCGCCGGCTTCCTGATCCTCGCCGCCTCGGGGGTCGTCCTCGCCCTCTCGGTCTCGGAGGAATCGGCGGTGGCGCTGATCCCCGGGCTGCTGCTGCAGGGACTCGGGCTCGGCATCGTCCTCACCGTCAACGACCCGACCGGCCTGACCGCGGTGCCGCCCGAGGACGTCGGCGAGGGGGCGGGGATGATCAACACCTCCGAGCAGCTCGGCGGCGCGCTCGGGATCGCCGCCCTGACCGCGGTCGAGCTCGGCGTCAACTTCCACGTGCTCGACGAAAAGCTCGCCGAGCAGGGCGTCCACCCGACCGCCGCGCAGGTCGAACGGGCCCGCGAGCTGATCATCGAAGCCGAGCAATCGGGGTTCAAGCACCTGCCCGAAAGCCCCCTGCTCAACCTGATCCGGCCCGACGTTGCCGCCTCCCACGTCACCGCCTTCGAGGTCACCTTCGCCGTCGCCGCCGGCATCGCCCTGCTCGGGGCGCTCTGCACCCTGACCCTGGTCCGCAAGACCGACCGGGTGAAGGCGGGGGTCTTCAGCCGCCGCTCGCGCTGGATCTCGGTGACCAGCGGCCGCTCGCCGGCGGTCAGCCGCCGTCCGCCGCCGCCGGGACCCGGCCAGAGGCCCGCCGGCGGTTCGGCGGCCTAGGTCATCTAGGCTCCGCCGCCGTGCGCGACGAGGCGATCTACCTGGCCAAGGCGGCGGCCCGCCGGCTGCGCTGGGGCCCCGCCGACTTCCTCGCGGCGCGGCGCCGCGATCGGTCGCTGCCGCCGCTGCCGCCCCGCCACCTCTCGTTCGTCGGCGCCGGCGACTACGAGGCGACCGGGCAGCAGTTCCTCGGCTTCTTTCGCGAGCTCGGCGGCCTGCAGCCCGGCGACCGGGTGCTCGACGTCGGCTGCGGGGTGGGGCGGATGGCGATGCCGCTGACCGGCTACCTGCAGGGCGGCTCCTACGCCGGCTTCGACGTCGGCCGCGGCATGGTCCGCTGGTGCCGGCGCCACATCTCCAGCCGCTGGCCGAACTTCGAGTTCGAGTGGGCGCCGGTCCACAACGGCAAGTACAACCCGTTCGGCGACATCGCCGCGACCGAGTTCCGCTTCCCCTACGAGGACGCGAGCTTCGACTTCGCCTTCGCGACCTCGCTCTTCACCCACCTGCTGCGCGAGGAAGCCCAGCACTACCTGGCCGAGACGGCGCGGGTGCTGCGGCCGGGCGGCAGCTGCCTGCTGACCTTCTTCCTGCTCACCCCGGAGGCCGAGGCGGCGCTCGGGCGCGGCGCGGCGCTGATGGACTTCACCCACCCGATCCCGGGCGGCCGCACGATCGACGCCGCCCAGCCCGAGGCCGCCACCGCCTTCCCCGCCGACGACGTCCGCGCCTGGTGCGCGGCGGCCGGACTGCGGGTCCGCGAGCCGCTCCACCTCGGCGTCTGGTCGGGCACGCCGGGGTCCGAGACGCTGCAGGACATCCTCGTCGCCGAGCGGGTCACCGACGCCGCCTCGGGGCCCGGCGCCTGACGAGCACCGCGACTTTTCCCGAGCGGTGCGGTTGAGGGATCGGGATGCAGGGGCACACGCGTAGCCGGATCGCCGACGGGCTCGATCGGGCCCGGCTGTTGGGGCCGGCCGAGCGCCTGCGCGAGGAGTGGCTGGTGCGCCGCGTCCACGATCGCTGCGTCTGCGGTCCCGACGGGATGCCGCTGCCGCCGCCGCGGCTGCGGCTGCTGGTCGCCGGCCGCTCGGCCGACAGCGGCCACTTCCTGCGCATCGGCCGGCAGATGTTCGATGGCATCCGCGGCGCCGTCCACTCGATGGGCAGCGAGCTGGAGGTGCTGGGAGCGGTTCTCGACTTCGGTTGCGGCTGCGGCCGGGTCGCCCGCCACTGGTCCGCGGTTGCCGGCCCCGAGCTGCACGGCTGCGACTACAACCGCGAGCTGGTCGACTGGTGCGCCCGCAACCTCTGCCGGCTGCGGGTGACCCGCAACGAGCCGGCGCCGCCGCTCCCCTACGTCAGCGGCAGCTTCGACCTGATCTACGCGCTCTCGGTCTTCACCCACCTCGACGAGGAGCTGCAACGCGAGTGGCTGGCCGAGTTCCGCCGGGTGCTGGCCCCCGGCGGCCTGCTCGTGATCAGCGTCCTCGGGGCCAGCGTCGCCGACCGCCTCGGCCCGGCAGAACGGCGCCGCTTCGCGGCCGGCGAGATGGTCGTCCAGCGGCCGCGCCTCGCCGGGCGCAACCTCTGCAGCGTCTACCACCCGCGCGCTTACGTCGAGGGGACGCTGCTGGCCGGCTGGGAGGACGTGCGCCAGTTCGACCTCGGCTCCCCCGAGCTGCCGATCTGGCAGACGGCCTACATCGCCCGCCGCGCCTAGCCTTCGATCGCGTTGCAGCGCTTTTACCCTCTATAGGGTGGGAAAACCTTGCAGCGCGAGCTGCCTCAACGGCCGCGGACGGCGGTGATCGCCAGGCTGGCGCCAAGTTTGGCGCCGATCCCGGCATAGACCGCGGCGTTCAGCAGCGGGCTCGCGTCGGGCGCGTCGAAGCGGCGGTAGAAGCGGCCCATGCCGCGGTGGAAGGCGATCTCCTGGCGTGGCGCCCGGCGCCCGGCGCTGGAGCCGCCCTTGACGTGCAGCGCCGTCCCCGCCGGCTCGTAGAAGACCTTCCATCCGGCGTCCCAGAAGCGGTGGCACCAGTCGAGGTCCTCCATGTAGAGCCAGTAGCCCTCGTCGAGCAGGCCGACCTCGCGGACCGCCGCGGCGCGGCAGAGCATGAAGGCGCCGTTGACCGCGTCGACCTCGCCCGGCTCGTCGTCGCCGAGCTCGGTCGCCCGGTACTGGGAGAGCCGCGCGCCCGCGCCCTCGCCGCGGCCGATCCCGGTGAAGTGGGCGAGGGCCGCCAGCGGGGTCGGGAAGGAGCGCTTGCAGGCGTGGTCGAGCGCTCCGGACTCGGTCACCAGCTTGACCCCGACCATCCCGATCCGAGGGTCGGCGTCGAGCCGCGCCAGCGCCGCGTCGAGGGTCCCGGCGTAGACCTCGGTGTCGGGGTTGAGCAGCAGCGCGAAGTCGGCCGCGCTCTCGCGCAGCGCCAGGTTGTTGGCGGCCGAGAAGCCGATGTTGGCCTCGCGCAGCAGCCGCACCTCGGGGAACTCGCGGGCGACCACCTCCGGGGTCTCGTCGGGGCTGCCGCTGTCGACCACGGTGACCCGCAGCTCGGCCCGCGTCGGCGGCTGCTCGCGCAGCGAGGCCAGGCAGCGGCGCAGCAGCGCCGGCGCGCCGTGGCTGACGATCACGACCTCGAGCTCGGGCATGGCGGGAAGAAGCTAGTACGCGCCGTCGCCCCGGACCATCGCCCGCGGCGTCCGCATCAAAATCGCCAGGTCGGTGAAGATCGAGAGGTTGTCGAGGTAGTCGCGCTCCATCGCCAGCCGCTCCTCGAAGGTCAGGTCGCTGCGCCCGTAGACCTGCATCGGCCCGGTCATCCCCGGCTTGATCGCGAGGCGGCCACGCTGGCGCTCGTCGTAGAGGGCGACGACCGACTCCTCCTCGGGTCGCGGCCCGACCAGCGACATCTCGCCACGCAGGACGTTGATCAGCTGCGGTAGCTCGTCGAGGCTGGTGCGGCGCAGGAAGCGGCCCGAGCGCGTCACCCGCGGGTCGTTGCGGATCTTGAAGGCCGGCTCCGAGAGCGACTCGAGGTCGATCAGCTCGGGCAGCAGATCCTCGGCGTTGGCGACCATCGTCCGGAACTTGAGCAGGGTGAAGGGGACCCCGTCCTTGCCGGCGCGACGCTGGCGGAAGAGCACCGGGCGACCGCTGTCGAGCAGGATCCAGAGCGCGATCGCGAACAGCAGCGGCGAGAGCAGCAACAGCCCGAAGAAGGAGACGAAGAGGTCCATGCCGCGCTTCATCGCCTGGGTCGAGCGCGGCGGGTCTGAGAAGCGGAAGTCGAGGACCGGCAGCTCGGCGAGCCGGTTGAGCTCGATCCCCGGTCCCAGCAAACCGTAGTGCTGGGGCAGGAAGGTGAGCGCCAGGCCGGCCGCCTTGCACTGCTCGATCAGCCGCTCGGCTGCCGGCTCGCTCATCTCCTGTTCGGTAACGACGACGCGCTCGATCTCGTAGTTGTCGGCGACCGCGGCGATGTCGGCGAGCGAACCGAGCCGCGGCAGCTCCCGCGCCTTCTCGGCGTCGGCGTCGGCGAGGTAGCCGACCAGCTCGAGGCGGGTCTCCGGGTGGGTCGAGACGCGGCGGGCGACCATGTCGACGGCGCGCGGCGGGCCGATCGCGAGGCCCGGGGCGAGCGGCGTCAGGCGGTGCCAGAAGAAGCGGATCACGCCGCGCCAGAAGAAGCTGCCGACCAGGGTCCCGACCCCGACCGCGATCGCTGAGATCGGGGCCAGCGGGCCGACCGGGCTGAGCGACAGCAGGCCGTCGAGGACGAGGGTGCCGACGACGCTGGCCGAGACCAGCGAGGGCAGCTCGTCGAGGGTGCTGTGGCGGATCCGGCGGTGGTCGTTGTCGTAGAGGCCGTGGAACTTGACGACGACGATCCAGACCGGGCTGAACAGCACCGCCCAGAAGAGGGTGGCGACGTCGGTCTCGGCGCTGGCCGCGGTGACCACCATCAGGGTCACCGCCAGCGCCGCCCAGTCGCCGCAGGCGAGGATGCGCCGCAGCAGCGCGCCACGGCGCCGCGAGGCTTCCGCCCCGACCCCCGGCCCCGGCTCGGCGACGACCCGGGTGGCGGGCGCGGTCGCCCCGTTGCCCGCCCCGCTGGCGGCTTTCTGCCGCTCGCGCGCCTCGCGCTCTACGTCCGGAGTGCTCATCCGCAGCCGTCCCAGCCCTTAGTCAAACACGCTTCGAGCGGATTCAGTTGCTGCGCCCTGCCGAGGTCGGCTTCCGCCGCCGCCGTATTGCCCGCTTCGTGCTGGGCCTTCGCGCGCAGGTAGTAGAGGATCCAGTTCTGGTCCTCGCGGTCGATCGCCTGCCCGAGGCGCTCGACCGCGGTCGCGTAGTCGCTCTGCGCCTGCGCCAGCAGGCCGAGCTGCACGTAGGGCGTCGCCGCCCAGGGCTCGATCGAGCGCGCCGTGTTGGCATGCTCGACGGCCCGTTCGATCTCGCCGGCCGCCGCCGCCGATTTGCTGGCGTCGATCTCGCGGTCGACCAGCAGCGGGCCGACCAGCGCCAGCGCGGTCAGCCAGGCGACCGCCAGCCCGGCCACCGCCAGCCCGTAGCGGCGCGGGGCGCGGCCGCGGCCGTTGCCGGTCGCCCGCCGCCGCGACAGCTGTCCGCAGCGAGCGGCGACCAGGGCGCCGCTGGCGAGGAAGAAGGCGAAGCCGAGGGCGGCGATCTGCCAGAGCCAGTCGATCGCGGCGGCGACCGCGAAGGCCAGCGCGGCGGCGAAGAGGGCGGCGTAGAGCTCGCGCTGCGGGCCGCCGGCGGCGCGCCAGGCCGAGAAGCCGATCCAGAGCAGGGCGAGGACCGTCGCCAGGGTGAGGACGCCGCCGACGATTCCGAGCTCGGCGAAGGCCTGCAGGTAGAGGGAGTGCGCGTTGTGAACCGGGACGTCGATGTCGCGCAGCTCGAACCAGGAGAACTGGTAGGTGCCGGCGCCGTGGCCGAGCAGCGGCCTTTCGTCGAAGGCGTCGAGGGCGACGCGGAAGAATTCGTCGCGGCCGGAGCCCGAGAAGCTGCCGATGCGCGAGTCGGGGTCGCTCGAGAATTCGATGTCCGAGCTGGTGAACTGGTCCCAGGCGCGCTGGCCGACGGCGACGGCGGCGATCAGGGCGAGGACGGCGGCGCCGATCGCGACCGCGCGCAGCACGCGGCGGTCGCGCGAGAGCGCCAGCGCCCGGCCGGTCAGCTCGCCGCCGCCGCGCTCGAGACGCCGCAGGCCCCAGTGGAGCGCCAGCGCCAGCAGGACCCCGCCGACCAGGTAGAGGAGCGCCGCCACCCCCTGGCCGATCACCCCGGAGAAGTTGGCGTTCTGGGAGATCGCCGTGTGGCCCTGGACGTAGAGCACCGCCGGCAGCGCGCTCAGGGCGCCCACCGCCAGCGTGCAGAGCAGCCAGAGCCGGTCGTGGGAGAGGGCGATCAGGCAGATGCTGGCGACAACCAGCGCCAGCAGGCTGCCGCGCGAGTAGGTCAGGTAGAGCGCCAGCAACAGCACCGGCAGGCCGCCGACCGCGACCCAGCGCAGGACCGGGACCGTCGACCGGCGGCTGATCCACAGCGAGAGCGCCACGCCGATCGCGCAGGCGACCCCGTTGGCGTTCCAGTAACCGAGCGGGTAGCGGATCCGCGAGCCGCTGTCGAGCCCGGCGGCGACCGGGAAGACGTGGGGCAGCAGCCGGGTCGCCAGCATCAGCACCGCGACCCCCAGCAGGGCGATCCAGAGCCCTTCACCGAAACGTTGGCGGCTGTGGTCGGTTTGAGCGATCAGGAAGGCCGCGAAGAAGACGCCGAGGTAGATCAGCACCCGGTCGGCTTCGATGACGCTGATCTCGACCGAGCCGGACCACACCGAGGAGAGGGCGGAGAAGAGCGCCAATGAGAGGATCAGCCCGCTCGCCCAGTAGAAGGGCTTCGCCAGCGCCGCCCGCGAGGCCGCTCCCAGGGCGAGGAGCAGAACCACGAAGAGCCAGACCGCGAGGCCGGCGATGTGGCGCGGAGTCACGTCGTAGCCGCCGCCGGCGAGCGCCAGCGCCAGGATCAGGATCGCCGGCGCCGCGAACGCCGTCCAGCCCTCGAGCTGGGCGCGGAAGCGCTCGGGGTCGCCGCCGCGGCGGCTCGGCCCGACTCTCATTCGCGCTTCTCTCAATGCTGGCTCTGCTGGCATCTGCTTGCCTTCCGGCGCTCGCTCAGGCTGAAAGCTGCGACTCGAGCTGTGTCCAATATTTCGACAAGGGAATGCTCCCAGTCAGCGGGGCTGAAGACCCCCAGCATCCCAATCCAGGAGGCGGTAGGGAATCCGGTCCCACTTCGCCTAAACCCCGGGGGAGTGGCCAGGGAGCGGAGGGTCCTGAAAGCGAAGGCGAAGACCAACCTCAAGGAAAGCACGACGGCGGTCCTGGGGGAGGCGGCAGCGGCGGCGGCAACGACCCTGGCGGCGGCAGGGCGACGATCGGCCTTGGCGGCGAGAGGTCCCTGGGCGGCGGCTCGGGACCGTCGAGCGAGGTCGCCGGCTCCTCGCCCGTGGTCCCGGTCCTGGTCGCGGTCGCGGTGCTGGCGGCGATCTCGATCGGCGCGGTGATATATCGGCAGCGGCGTCATCTACCTGTTGGATAGGAGGTTTTTGGCAATCGATCGGAGGTAGGGGGAGTCAGTTTGCTGCCGCCTTTCCGCGATTTGCGGGTTCTGGCCTGCCGACCGCAACGTTGGCGCCCGCGGTCGGTTTGCGCGGTCAGGGAACGCGGCAGAAATGACGAAGAGCGGAGAAGAGCGCGATATGAGTGAACGAGCAGGACGGATTCACGCCCGCCGCCTGGGGGGTTCGCGCCCGCGGCCGGCGGGGATGGCGGTGCAAGCGCCGACCATTCCTTTAACCTTGCGCGGAATGCGTAGGCCCCGCCACCGCCCCCGTAGCTCGGCCCGGCTCTCCTTCTCGCTCCTCTCGGTGCTGGCCCTTGTCGCTTTCGCCTGCCTGCCGGCGCTCGCCCAGGCCGAATGCACCGACTCGAGCTGCGCCGAATACGAAATCGAAATCCCGACGGCGGAAGGCAAGAAGAACAAGGCCGGTACCTCCAACGGTCAGGAACCGTCGGCCGAAGCTTCGAACGAGGGCAAGGGCGAAGCGCCGGGCGGCGAAGAAGACTCCGAAGAAAGCGAAAAGAGCAAGGCCGGGGGCGCGCCGGGCAACAACGGCGGCGGCGGCGGCAGCGGCTCGACCGGCGGCGGCAGCCCGAGCGGCCAGGGCAGCGAAGGCTTGCAGGAAGGGAAGCCGGTTCCCGGCACCGAAAGCGGCGAACAGGCCTCCCACTCGAGCGGCGGCTCTTCGCCGCTGGTCCCGATCCTGATCGCGGTCGCGGTGCTCGCGGCGATCTCGATCGGCGCGGTGATCTACCGCCAGCGTCGCCAGGGCAGCGGCGGCTCCGGGTCCCCGGTCTCTCCGAACGCCTGAATCCCCCGATGGCGAAAGCGAGGAAGTACAAGATGCTGAGGAAGTCGCGCGCGCTCGCGCTGGCCACGTCCCTCTCCCTGCTGGCGCTGCTGGCGTTCGCGACCGCCGCCCAAGCGGTGCCCGGGAACTTCTGGGGGGTCGTGCCGCAGGGCAACCCGACCGAGGAACAGTGGTCGAAGCTGAAGAGCGGCGGCGCCGACAGCGTCCGCATCCCGATCGACTGGGGCTCGATCGAGTCGACCCGCAACAGCTTCAATCTGACCGAAATCGACCAGCTGGTCAAACGCACCGCGAGCGCCGGCCTGGAGATGCTGCCGTTCATCTCCGGCGCCCCCTCCTGGGCGGTGCCATACGCCAACGTCCCGGGCACCGGCGGTGCCAGAGCGCCCGCCCGGCTGCCGGTCGCCGGCAAGGCGGCCAGCGCCTGGGCGGCGATGCTGAAGACGCTGGTTCGCCGCTACGGCCCGAACGGCAGCCTCTGGGCGCAGAACCCGACGGTCCCCAAGCGCCCGATCCGCAACTGGCAGATCTGGAACGAGCCCAACTTCCACTACTTCGTCGTCCATCCCAACGCGGCCGAATACGGCAAGCTGGTCAAGCTCTCGTTCGCTGCCCTGCGCAGCGCCGACCCCCGCGCCCAGGTGATCCTCGCCGGCCTCTTCGCGCGGCCCAAGGGCGGCAAGGCGAGGGGCGCCACGAATCCCTACGCCTCCAGATTCCTGCAGACGATGTACGAGAGGACGCCGGGCGTGAAGACCAAGTTCAACGGCGTTGCGCTGCACCCCTACTCCGGCGGGTACCAGGAACTGACGCCGGAGATCGAAGAATTCCGCCAGGTCCTGAGCGAAAACCACGACGCCGCCAAGGGCCTCTGGATCACCGAGCTCGGCTGGAGCTCGAAACCGCCGCCCGCCAACCCCCTGCTGAACATCTTCGCCAAGGGCCTGCGGGGCCAGGCGCGGCAACTGAAGGGCGCCTTCACCCTGCTCAGCGCCAAGGTCGCGGCCTGGAAGCTGAAGCGGGTCTACTGGTTCTCGGTCGACGACCAGCCCGGCGCCTGCAACTTCTGCGACGGCTCCGGCCTGTTCAAGGAAGGCTTCGTCCCGAAGCCCTCCTGGCGCGAATTCGTCAAGTTCGCCGGCGGCACCCGCTGAGGGGCCGATGGGCCGATATCGGGAGCCATAGTCCCGAAATCGGCCCATCGGCGGGAGCCGGCGCGGGCGGCTGCGTAAGATCGGTGGGTTGACCACCGCGCGGAAACGCACCCCGGAATCCGATCCCCTGGCGCCGTTCTCGGCGCCGGTCCGGCGCTGGTTCGAGGCCTCCTTCGAGGGCCCGACGCCGGCCCAGGCCGGGGGGTGGGAGGCGATCTCCGGCGGCGCCAACGCCCTCATCTGCGCCCCAACCGGCTCGGGCAAGACGCTCGCCAGCTTCCTCTGGGGCATCGACAAGCTCTCGCGCGAGTCCGACCTCGGGACCGGGGTGAAGCTGGTCTACGTCTCGCCGCTGAAAGCGCTCTCCTACGACATCGAGCGCAACCTGCGGGCGCCGTTGCGGGGGATCGGCGCCGAGATCGCCGTCGGCCTGCGGACCGGCGACACCTCGCAGAAAGAACGGCGGCAGATGGCGAAAAGCCCGCCCGACATCCTGATCACCACCCCCGAGTCGCTCTACCTGATGCTCTCCTCGCAGGTGCGCGAGACCCTCACGGGCGTCGAGGCGGTGATCGTCGACGAGATCCACGCGGTCGCCCAAACTAAGCGAGGGTCGCACCTGGCGCTCACTCTCGAGCGGTTGGACGACCACGTGCGGCGCCACCGCGAGGGGGCGGACTCGCCGGGGCAACCGGCAAGTAACCCCGGCGAGTCCGCCCCCGGGATTCAAAGGATCGGCCTCTCGGCGACGCAGCGGCCGCTGGAGCGGATCGCCCAGTTCCTCGTCGGCCCGAAGCGCAAGTGCGAGATCGTCGACGCCGGCCAGCGGAAGGAGCTCGACCTCGAGATCGTCGTCCCGGTCGAGGACATGTCCGACCCCGGCGCCCCCGCCTACCCGAGCGAGGACGGCCCGCCGCCGACCGAAATCGAGCCGAGCGCCCACGTCCGCTCGATCTGGCCCGCGATCTACCCGAAGCTGCTCGAGCTGGTCCAGGAACACACCTCGACCATCATCTTCGTCAACAACCGCCGTGCGGCGGAGCGCCTCGCCAAGCGCATGAACGAGCTCGCAAACGGCGAAGGCGACCAGGAGCTGCCTGCCACCGAGCATGCCGGCCACGCGGAGGGGGGCTCGGCGGAGATACCTAGCCCTAGCTCCGGCGAGCCCCCCTCCCCAGACGCCCCCTACGTCGAGATCGCTCGCGCGCACCACGGATCGCTAGCCCACGAGGAGCGCGCCCAGGTCGAGGAGCTGCTGAAGTCCGGCGACCTCCCCTGCCTGGTGGCCACCAGCTCGCTCGAGCTCGGGATCGACATGGGCGCCGTCGACCTCGTGATCCAGGTCGAGTCGCCGAAGTCGGTGACCCGCGGCCTGCAGCGGATCGGCCGCGCCGGGCACCGCATGGGCGAAGTCTCGAAAGGGCGGATCTTCCCCAAATACCGCGGCGACCTGCTCGAGTGCGCGGTGGTCGCGAAGCGGATGCGCGAAGCGGTGATCGAGGAGACCGTGATCCCCCGCAACCCGCTCGACGTGCTGGCCCAGCACCTGGTCTCGATGGCCGCCCTCGACGAGTGGGAGGTCGACGAGGTCGAGAAGCTGGTCACCGCGACCGAGTCCTTCCGCGACCTCTCGCGCGAACAGCTCGAGAACGTCCTCGACATGCTCGACGGCCGCTATCCCTCGGACCGCTTCGCCGAGCTGCGGCCGCGGATCGTCTGGGACCGCACCCAGGGCACTATCCACGGCCGCAAAGGCGCCCGCCAGCTGGTCGTCACCAACGCAGGCACGATCCCCGACCGCGGCCTCTACGGCGTCCACCTGCCGGACGGCCGGCGGGTCGGCGAGCTCGACGAGGAGATGGTCTACGAGGCCCGTCCCGGCCAGACCTTCCTGCTCGGCTCCTCGAGCTGGCGGATCGAGGAAATCACCCGCGACCGGGTGATCGTCACCCCGGCGCCCGGCGCCCCCGGGGCGGTGCCGTTCTGGCGCGGCGACGGGATCGGCCGCCCCGCCGAGCTCGGCCGCGCCATCGGCGCGTTCTCGCGCGAGGCGGTCGCCCGCGAGCCCGAGGAGCTGGCCAAGGACTACGACCTCGACCCGCGCGCCGCCAACAACCTCGTCTCCTACCTGCGCGAGCAGCAGCAGGCGACCCGGGTCGTGCCCTCCGACGAGTCGATCGTGGTCGAGCGCTTCCGCGACGAGATCGGCGACTGGCGGCTCTGCGTGCTCTCGCCCTACGGCGGCCGCGTCCACGCCGCCTGGGGCCTCGCCCTCGCCGCCAAGATCCGCAACGAGCGCGATCTCGAGGCCGACGCGATCTGGTCCGACGACGGGATCGTCATCCACCTGCCCGACGCCGACGAGCCGCCGCCCGCCGACCTGGTCCTGATCGAGCCCGACGAGATCGAAGACCTGGTCGTCGGCGAGCTCTCCGGCTCGGCCCTGTTCGGCGCCCGCTTCCGCGAGAACGCCTCGCGCTCGCTGCTGATCCCGCGCGCCTACCCGGGCAAACGGACGCCGCTCTGGCAGCAGCGGCTGAAGTCCCAGAGCCTGCTCGAAGTCGCCCGCGACTTCCCCCGCTTCCCGGTCGTGCTCGAGACCTACCGCGAGTGCCTGCGCGACGTCCTCGACCTGCCGGCCCTGGACGATCTCCTGCGAAGGCTGCACGCTCGATCTCTCAGCCTGGTCGAGGTCGAGACGCCGACCGCCTCGCCCTTCGCCTCCTCGCTGCTCTTCGACTACGTCGCCTCCTACATGTACGAGGGGGACACGCCGAACGCCGAGCGCCGCGCCGCGGCGCTGGCACTCGACCGCGACCTGCTGCGCGAGCTGCTCGGCCAGGAGGAGCTGCGCGAGCTGATCGACCCCGAGGCGCTGGAGGAGGTCGAGGCGCAGCTCCAGCACCGCACCGAGGCCGGCCGCGCCGGCGACCGCGACGCCCTGCAGCAGCTGCTCCGCAACCTCGGGGACCTGACCGCCGAGGAGTGCGAGGAGCGCGTCGCCGAGGGCTACTCAGCGAAGTCGATGCTGGAGAAACTGATCGCCGAGCGGCGCGTCGCGCTGGTCCGGATCGCCGGCGAGGAGCGCTACATCGCCGCCGAGGACGCCGGCCTCTACCGCGACGCGCTCGGCGTCCCCGAGCCGCCCGGACTGCCGGAGACCTTCCTCGAGGAGCACCCCGACGCGATGCGCGCCCTGGTCCGCCGCTACGCCCGCACCCACGGTCCCTTCCCGACCCACCAGCTCGCCGCCCGCTACGGGGTCGACCCGGGGCCGGCGCTGCGCGAGCTCGAGGCCGAAGGGGCGATGGTGCGGGGCGAGCTCCTGCCCGGCGGCACCGAGCGCGAGTGGTGCGACGCCGACGTCCTGCGCCGCGTCCGCCGCGCCAGCCTGGCCCGCCTGCGCAAGGAGGTCGAGGCGGCCGATCGCTCCGAGCTCGCCCGCTTCCTGCCGAGCTGGCAGAACGTCGACGCCTTCCGGCCGGCGGGCGCCGGCCTCGACCGCCTGCGCGAGGCGCTGGTGCCGCTGCAGGGCGTCGCCCTGACCCCGAAAGTGTGGGAGGCCGACGTCCTGCCGCGGCGGCTCGGCAGCTACTCGCCGAGCTGGCTCGACGAGCTCTCGACCAGCGGCGAGCTGGTCTGGATCGGGGCCGGCGCGCTCGGCCGCTCCGACGGCCGCGTCGCCCTCTACTTCCGCGAAGACGTCCGCCTCGCCGGGCCGCCGCCGGCCAACTCGAAGCTCGAGTCGCCGAGTGGCGAGGTCCACGACGCGATCCGCGAGCGGCTCGTCGCCGGCCCCTCGTTCTGGCTCGACCTGGTCGCCGACCTCGACCACCCCGCCGAGGAGCTCCACAACGCGCTCTGGGACCTGGCCTGGACCGGCGAGGTGACCAACGACGCCTTCGCGCCGCTGCGGGCGCCGCGGCTGCGCGCGGTGCCGCCGTCCGAACGTCCCGGCCGCCGCTTCGCCCGCCGCCGCTCGACCGCCGGCGCCGCGGTCCAGGGGCGCTGGTCGCTGACCGCGCCGCTCTTCGCCAACGCCCCCGGGCCCGGCGCCCGGCTCCGCGCCCAGGCCGAGCTGATGCTCGAGCGCTACGGGATCGTCACCCGCGAGACGGTCCTTGCCGAGGGCGTTCCCGGCGGCTTCTCGACCCTCTACGCCGAGCTCGGCAACCTCGAGCTGCTCGGCACCGCCCGCCGCGGCTACTTCGTCGAGGGCCTCGGCGGCGCCCAGTTCGCGCTGCCCGGAGCGGTCGAGCGGCTGCGCTCGCTGCCCGAAGCCGACGGCTCCTTCACCGTCCTCGCCGCCACCGACCCGGCCAACCCCTACGGCGCCTCGCTGCCCTGGCCGAAGCTCGAGGGCGGCCGCAAACCGGGCCGCACCCCCGGGGCCCACCTGCTGCTTCGCGACGGCGAGCCCGAGATCTTCGTCGAGCGAGGCGGCCGCGGGGTGCTGCGCCTGCGGCGGATGTCCGAGGAGGAGCTGGGAAGCGCGATGCGCGCCCTCGCCGACGCCGTCAGCGCCGGTCAGCTGCCGAAACTGGCGATCGAGAAACTCGACGGCGAGGCGGTGATCGGCTCCGGCCACGAGGAGGCGCTGCTCGGCGCCGGCTTCAGCCGCGGTCCCCGCAAACTCACGGCTTCGGCGCGCTGAGCGCTGCGGCGAGCGCGCTAGTCCATAATCGTCCCCGTGTCCGCCGGGGAGCAGAGCGCCGCCGCCGAGCTCAGCGCCGTCGCGCTGCTGCAGAGCGTGCCGCTCTTCTCCGATCTCGAGGCCGAGGAGCTGGAGCGCTTCTCGCAGGTCGCCGTGCCGCGCTCCTTCCCGGCCGGGACGCGGGTCTTCCACGAGGGCGACAACTCCGACGCCTGCTACATCGTCAAAACCGGCAGCTTCCGCGTCACCCGCGAGCACTCCGACGGGCGGGCGATCACCCTCGCCACCCTCGGCCCCGGCGAGATCTTCGGCGAGCTGGCGATGCTCGACGGCGACAAGCGCTCGGCCAGCGCCGAGGCGCTGACCGACGGCGAACTGCTGGCGCTGCCGGCCGGCGACGTGCGGGCCCTGCTCTCGCGCCATCCGGAGATCGCGCTGAAGCTGGTCGCCGGGCTGGTGCGGCGGCTGCGCGCCGCCAACGTCCGCATCTCGCGTCAGTCCTTCCAGACCGTCCCCAGCCGCGTCGCCGGCATCCTCTCCCAGCTCAGCCGCGAGGCGGGCGAAGGCAAGGGCGAGCGGGCCGAGACCAACGGCTCGGGCGAGGTGACGATCCGGATGAACCAGACCGACCTCGCCCAGCTCGCCGGCACCTCGCGCGAGAGCGTCAGCCGCTTCCTCGCCGAGCTCGAGCGGGCCGGCGTGGTCCGCTCCGGCCGCGGCCGCGTCACCGTCCTCGACCCCCCGAAACTCACCAACTACATCTACTAGCGCCATCCCACTGCCGCCCGATGGCGCGATAGTCGCCTATATGGCGACTTTTGCGCCATCCTCGCGGCGGGGCGCGAATATCTGCCGATGAGCAACCACGCCGCCCGCCGCGCCGCGATGGTCGAGAAGCAGTTGCGGGCCCGGGGCATCTGGGACGAGCGAGTGCTCGCGGCGATGGGCGAGGTGCCGCGTGAGGCCTTCGTGCCGCGGCGGCTGCGGCACCGCGCCTACGTCGACTCGGCGCTGCCGATCGGCGGCGAGCAGACGATCTCCCAGCCCTGGATCGTCGCCGCGATCTGCCAGGAGCTGGCGCTGACGGGGACCGAGCGGGTGCTCGAGGTCGGCACCGGCTCCGGCTACTCGGCCGCGGTCCTGGCGCTGCTCGCCGCCGAGGTGATCAGCATCGAGCGCGACCCCGAGCTCTCGCGCTCGGCCCGGCGGGCGCTGGCCGGGCTCGGCGTCGCCAACGTCCACCTCGAGATCGGCGACGGCAGCCTCGGCGATCCCGGGCGGGCGCCCTTCGCGGCGATCGCCGTCCACGCCGCCGCGCCCGGGCCGCCGCCGGCGCTGGTCGAGCAGCTGCGCGACGGCGGCCGTTTGGTGGTGCCGGTGGTCGAGGAAGGCGAGGAGACGCTCGTCACCTTCCACCGCCACGGCGAGCGCCTGACCCGCGCCACCGTCGCCCCCTGCCGCTTCGTGCCGCTGATCGGCGAGGGCGGGTACCCAGAGGCCTGACCGCGTCCAGCTGTTCCTTATCCACACTATTCCGGGATAAGGAACAGCTCACCTAGTTGCAGTTGATCGGCTTCGGGTCGGGTTTGTCGGTGATCGCTTCGCCGCCGCCGGGGCCGCAGTCGATCTTCTTGTCGCGGGCGCCGTCGTCGGCGGAGTCGATGAAGTCGTTGCCGCCCTTGCCGATGAAGGTGTCGGCGCCGAGGTGGCCGAGGAAGCTGTTGGGGCCGTTGTCGCCGACCAGCGTGTCGGCGCCGTCCGATCCCTCGAGGCTCTCGTTGTCGCCGAGGATCCGGTCGGGGCTGCCGCAGCCGGGAGGACCGCCGCTGCCGCCGAGGGTGGCGTCGACGCCGGTGCTCGAGCGGCCATAGGAGACGGTGTCGATGCCGGGGCCGCCGTCGTAGGTGTTGCCCTGGCAGACCGGCACCGCGTTGACCAGCAGGTCGTTGCCGGGCCCGCCGAGCAGGACGTCGGCGCCGGGGTCGGCGTAGAGGACGTCGGCGCCGCCGTTGCCCTCGAGGCGGTCGTTGCCGTTGTTCGGGTTGTTGTAGTTCTCGCCCGCTTCCAGCACGTCGTCGCCGTCGCCGCCGATCAGTTCGTCGTTGCCGGCGTTGCCGTTGGCGCGGACGTGGGCGTTGTTGGGGATGCTCGGTTCGATCGCGATCTTGTCGTTGCCGTCGCCGCCGGTGATGACGATCAGCGCCAGGGTCGGCTCGCCGCCGCAGACCACGGCGCTGGCGCTGACGTTGGCGCAGCCGTCGCCGGCGTAGATCGGGCCGCTGTCGGAGACCGTCCAGCCTTCGACCGTGCGGCCGAGGTTGAGGTTGTCGTCGCCGCTGCCGCCCTGCACGACCAGGCTCGAGCCGTCGAGGCCGCGGTTGAGGACGACGTAGGTGCCGTCCGGCGGCGTGGTCGGTTCGGGGCCGCACGAGTTCTCCACCGTGAAGCCCTGGCAGTCGTCGTCGCCGGGGCCGCCGAAGGCTTCGCCCTGGTTGCCGCCGCTGCGCAGTTCGTCGTCGCCGACGCCGCCGTCGAGCTTGTTGCCGTCGCCGTCGCCGAGCAGTTCGTCACCCTGCGGCGAGCCGACCACGTCCTCGAATCCCGACAGCTTGTCGTGGCCGTCGCCCTTCGCCGTCTCGGCGATCAGGTTGACGCGGACGGCTCCGCGGGTGGCGCTGGCGAAGGAGACGATGTCGTTGTTGCCGGGGCCGCCGGAGAGGGTGTCGGTGCCGGAGTCGCCGCGGACGATGTCGCGGTCGCCGGGGCCGCCGTTGGCGAAGTCGATCCCGGCGCCGCCCAGGACTTCGTCCGAGCCGGGGCCGCCGTTGAGATCGGGGTCGTCGCCGGGGCCGCCTTCGATCCGGTCGTCGCCCTCGCCGCCGAGCGCCCTGTCGTTGCCCTTGTCGCCGAGCAGGCGATCGTCGCCGCCGCCGCCCTCGAGCAGGTCGGAGCCCTGCTGGCCGTCGAGGAGGTCCTTGCCAGCGCCGCCGTCGAGCAGGTCGGGGCCCTTGGCGCCGATCAGGAAGTCGCCGCCGCCGCCGCCGTGCATCTTGTCGGCGCCCTTTTCGCCGAACAGGCGGTCGTCGCCCTCGCCGCCGTCGAGCATGTCGGACCCGGTTTCGCCCTCGAGGTTGTCGTCGCCGCCTTCGCCGTAGAGCGCGTCGTAGCCCCTGCCGCCCTTCAGGGTGTCGTTGCCGGGGCCGCCGCAGATCGTGTCGTTGCCGTTGCGGCCGCCGAGGATCGTGTCGTTGCCGCCGCCGCCGTCGATCACGTCGCTGGCGCCCTTGCCGACGATCGTGTCGTCGCCCGGCGTCCCCATGATCGTCACGTGCTTGCCACCGCAGGTGGCCGCCGCGGCGCGGCTGGCGAGCGGACTCAGCAGCAGCAGCGCCAGCGCCGTGGCGCAGAGCAGGGAGAGGATCAGGCCGGGACGGGGGAGGGAGCGCGAAATGGGCATGCGCTCCCCTCATCGGACGCCCCGGCGAACCCCTTCACACTTGATCGAACATCCGTCCAGCCGGGCGCCGGAGCTCGGCTCCGGTAGGCTCCGCGGCGCCCATGCGCGGTGGCATCTACGTACTCAACTTCTACTCGGCGTTCTTCATCGACCAGCTGAAGCGGGGGCGCAAGACCGCGACGATTCGGCTCGGCGACAAGAGCAACAAGTACGAGCGCGGGCAGGTCGTCTGGATCACGGTTGGCCCCCGTCACAGCCCCCGCGAGAAGATCTTCACCGCGGTGATCGACGACGTCGACGTCAAGCAGGTGGCGCGCCTCTCGCGACGCGACATCGAGCACGACAACCCCGAGTTCCGCCGCCTGGACGAAACCAAGCGCTTTCTCGAGCAGCTCTACAGCCGCCCGGTGGACGACGACGACCTGGTCACCGTGATCCGCTTCTCGCAGATCGTCGAGCCGCCGGCGCCGCACATCGGCAACGGGGAGACGCCGCACCGCAACTGAGGCGGGGGGAGGGAGCGTGGCCGAGTACTCCTTCCTCACCACCTGGCTGCTGGACTCGCCGCGCGAGCCGATCTTCGCGGCGATCCACGACCAGGAGCGCTGGCCGAGCTGGTGGCGCGGGGTCGAGGTCGCCGAGGAGGTCAGCCGGCCGCCGGGCGGCGGCGACGTCGGCAGCGTCTCGCGGATGGTCTGGCGCAGCCTCCTCCCCTACCGGGTCGAGTTCGAGATCGAGACCACCCGGGTCGAGCCGCCGACCCTGCTCGAAGGCCGCGCCGCGGGGGAGCTCGCCGGCGTCGGCCGCTGGCGCTTCTACGAGCAGGACGGAGTCACGGCGGTCCTCTACGAGTGGGACGTGCGGACGACGAAGCCGTGGATGAACCGCCTGGCGCCGCTGCTGCGGCCGGCCTTCGAGTGGAACCACGACTGGGTGATGGCCCGCGGCGGCGAGGGCCTCGCCTCCCTCCTCGGCTGCCGCCTCCTCGCCTCCGACTAGGGCCAAAATCTCGGTACCCCGATCTTTTAGCCCCTATGGGGGCCAGAAGATCGGTATCCCAGCGTCATCCCTTGACCGGCGGCGCGATTTCGCTATCTTCAACTCTGTTGGCACTCTCCCATGTAGAGTGCCAGGCGCCACAAGGAGCGGAAAACGGCTTCAGAGCGGCGATTCCCAGCTTTTCCCACCACCACTTACCTGAAGACGGAGGTTCACGGATGAACTTGAAGCCCCTCGGGGACCGGCTCATCGTCAAACCAGTCGACGAGGAGGAGACGACCGCCAGCGGCATCGTCCTGCCGGACACGGCGAAAGAGAAGCCGCAGAAGGGCAAGGTCGTCGCCGTCGGCGATGGCGCGCTCAACGAGGACGGCACTCGCCGCCCGCTCGACGTCGCGGAGGGGGACGAGGTCCTCTACTCCAAATACGGCGGCACCGAGGTGACGGTCGAGGGAGACGACCTGCTCGTGCTGCGCGAGTCGGACGTCCTCGCCAAGGTCGCCTGACCCCCTACCACCGGACTTACCGAAACAAGGAGGACTGAACAGAGATGGCTCACAAGGAGCTGAAGTACTCAGAGGAGGCAAGGGGGGCCCTGCAGGCCGGCGTCGATTCCGTCGCCAACGCCGTCAAGGTCACCCTCGGCCCGAAAGGCCGC
>JBFWMZ010000017.1:51552-63791 GCA_050251335.1 Solirubrobacterales bacterium | reverse complement strand
TGGCCAGCTACTACAACGTCGAGGTGGGCGGGAAGCAGGATCGAGACGCCGCCTGGACCTACCGCCGACCCTGGCCCTGGATCCGCAAGATCCGCGATCACGTCGCCTTCTGGGGCGAGGTCGAGGTTCTGGACTAGGAGACGGGGGCCTGCGCTGGCGGCGGAGGATCCTCGCTGTGGCCGGGGAGTCTCGCTCGCCTGCGGCGCAGCGCCCGGTCGACCAGCGGGGCGAGGACCGCCAGCGCCAAGGTCAGCGCCAGGGCCGCGATGAATCCGGGCGAGCCCGGGTTGCCGAGGGTGCTGCCGAGCGCGACCAGGGCGAAGGTGCCGGGGATGATGCCGAGCACCGTCGCCGCCAGGTACTCGCGACCGCGAACCGCGGTGACCCCGAACGCGTAGTTGACCGCGCTGAACGGGAACAGGGGCACGAGGCGGACGTAGAGCACCGCCAGGAACCCATGCCGCTCGACCCAGCCATCGAGGGAATCGAAGCGTCTGCCGCCGCGCGCGAGCAGCCGAGCGCGCCCCAATCGTCTCGCGATCGCGAAGGCGATCGTCGCCCCGAGGGTGGCTCCGAGCACGGTCAGGGCGGTCCCCCAGGCGGCGCCGAAGAGAGCCCCGGCAGCGACCGAGGAGACAGAGCCGGGGACGAGGGCGAGGGTCAGGCAGGCGTAGAGGAGCACGAAAGCGACCGGCGCCGCGATCCCCGCCTCCTGCACGAGCCCGGCGATGTCCGCGATCATCCCTCAGCCTCGCTGGCGCCCGAAGGTGGCATCGACACTCTGACCCGGAGCGGGAGGAACTGATTCATTTTCCCTACCTCGCTTCCAGGTCGCCCGCGAACGTTGCAATAGCATCGCTCGTCGTGCTCGACCAGGCCACGCGCGCACGGCTCGCGCCGGCGCTCGACCGCGGCGCCGAGGCGCTCGATCGCATCGGGGTGCGCGCGGGATGGCTAACCGCGGCCGGCCTGCTGGTCGGAATCGGGGCGTGCGTGGCGGCGGCGAGCAGCCACTGGGCCCTGGCCCTCGTGCTCTGGTTGGCGAACCGCGCGCTCGACGGGCTCGACGGTCCCGTCGCCAGGCGCTCGGGCGCGACCGAGCTGGGCGGGCTGCTGGACTTCGTCGCCGACTTCGTCGTCTACTCGGGATTTGTGGTCGCCGTGGCGATCGCCGAGCCGAGCGCCCGGCTCGCCTGCGTGGTTCTGCTGGCGACCTACCTGGTCAACAACGTGGCGCTGCTCTCGTTCTCCTCGCTGGTCGAGCGACTGCGGCTGGACCTTGGCGACGAGCGCTCGCTGCGGCTCACCTCGGGCCTGGCCGAGGGCACCGAGACGATCGTCGTCTACGTGCTGATCTGCCTCTTCCCGCAGGCGGCGGCCGGAATCGCCTGGGCCTTCGCGGCGCTGGTCGCGATCACGGCCCTGCAGCGGGTGGTGCTCGCCACCCGGATCCTCGGTGGGCGCTGATCCTGGGCAAACCCGGCGCTTTCGCCTGAATCCTTTGGCCCTGGCCGGGGTCCGACTGGGAAATCACGATGAGGACGGAAAAATCGCGACCAAGGAGGCACGGTTTGAGGCGCCGCGCAGGACTGCTCGGAACGTTCCTCTTGCTTGCCGCGCTCGGCGCGGTTCTGCAGGCCGGCTGCGGGGGCTCATCCTCGACCGATACCGCGGATGCGACGGACAGAGGCTGGTCGCAGGTCCTCTCCGAGGCCCGAGGGCAGACGGTCAACTGGTGGATGTACGGGGGGGACGCCGCGACTAACGCCTTCGTCGACGACTACGTCAGTCCAGCCGCGGCGAAGCTTGGCGTCACGGTCAAGCGGGTGCCGGTCAACGACACCGTGGACGCCCTCAATCGCGTCGTCGCCGAGCGCAAAGCCGGCAAGTCATCGGGCGGTGCGGTCGATTTGATCTGGATCAACGGAGAGAACTTCGTCGAAGGCAAGGATGCCGGTCTCTGGCGGAAGGACTGGGCGCGGCAGCTGCCCAACTCTCGCTACGTCGACTGGAGCGCGCCGATCATCAACCGCGACTTCCAGGTGCCTGTCGCCGGGCAGGAGTCTCCCTGGCAGGGGGCCGCCTTCGTCTACGGCTACGACACCTCCCGGGTCAGCTCGCCGCCGACCAGCTTCCCGGCGCTGCTTGCCTGGGCAAAGGCTCATCCGGGTCGCTTCACCTATCCCGCGCCACCCGACTTCACCGGCGCGGCCTTCGTCCGCCAGGTGATCCAACGTCTCGGGGGCGTCGAGCAGGGCCTCCGGTTCCTCGAGGCGCTGAGGCCGTATCAGTGGGAAGGTGGGGCCCAGTACCCGACCTCGATCGACGAGCTCGACCAGCTCTTCGCCAACGGTCAGGTTGACTTCGACATGAGCTACAACGCGAGCTTCCTCAACCTCGGCGTCAAGGCGGGCAAGTTCCCGGCCACCGTGCGGCCGTTTCTGATCGGCGGCGGCGCCCTGCAGAACACCTCCTACGTGACGATCCCGGCCAACGCCGCCAACGCCGCCGGCGCGGAGGTCGTCGCAAATCTCCTGCTCGACCCGAAGTTGCAGACCGCGATGGCGGACCCCAGCGTGCTGGGGACCCCGTCGGTCCTGGACCCAGCCCGCCTCCCAGCGGCGGCGGCTGTCGCCCTTCGCAAGCCGAGCGCCCGCAGCCCCTTCCTGCTGTCGAGCCTCGGCGAGGCGCTGACCGAGCTGCCGGCGGGCAGGGGCGTGCCGATCGAAGAAGCATGGACGCAGGCGGTGCTGAGATAGGCGCCCTCGCCTGCCGCGGCCTCATCGTGGCGCGTGGCAAGGCGCCGGTGCTTCGGGGTGTCGACCTCGAGGTCCCCGCCGGGACCCGCACCGTCCTGGTCGGCCCATCGGGCGCCGGCAAGACGACCCTGCTGCGGGCGATCGCCGGGTTGCAATCGCTCGACGGCGGGGCGATCGAGCTCGGCTCCACTCGCATCGACCGGCTGCCCGCGCATCGCCGCCACTGTGCGGTCGTCTTTCAGGAGCCACGCCTGCTGCCGCATCTCGATGCGGCCGAGAACGTCGCCTTCGCGATGCGCGCGGCAGGAGTCCCCCGCCGGGAGCGCCGGGCGCGTGCCAAGGCGCTGCTCGGCGACGTCGGCCTCGACGGCTTCGACGCTCGCCGCGTCAACGAGCTCTCCGGCGGCGAGCAGCAGCGGATCGCCCTGGCGCGAGCGCTCTGCGCCGACCCACAGATCCTCCTGCTCGACGAGCCGCTCTCGGCCGTGGACGCCAATCGCCGCGAGGATCTGCGGGCGCTGATCGCGCGCCTTCAGCAGGAGCGGCAGCTGACCACCCTGTTCGTCACCCACGACCGTGCCGAGGCGGCGCAGCTGGGTCAGCGCGTGGCGCTGATGCTGGAGGGCACGATCGTCCAGCACGACGAGCCCCGCGTTCTCTTCGAGCGCCCCTCCTCGCCGATCGTCGCCAAGTTCTTCGGCTCGACGAACATCCTGCGCGGCGTGGTACATAGCGGTCTGATGCTGGTCGGCGACGCCGCGGTGGCGGTGCCGGGACCCGACGGGGAGGCGTGCGTGACGATCCGCCCGGAGCGCGTTCGCCTCGACCCCGCCGGTCCGCTCGAGCTCCAGGTTCTGGAGGCGATCTACACCGGCGCCGCGGTGCGGCTGCGGCTCGGCGATCGGGATCTCCGCCTGGAGGCGACCGTCGCGCCCGCAGAGGCACCCGTCGCCGGCGATTGGGTGCGGATCTCGCTCCCGATCGAGGACGTCTGGCGGATCCCGTTGGCGCTCCCGTCCAGCCCGGACGGGGAGCAGGAGCTCGACCTCGAGCGATGGCAGTCCTAGGCTCGCGCTCGGCCCCGCCGCCGCCGGTGATCGCCCGGTCCGCCCGGCTGCCGGGGGACGCGATCCGGCTTCTCCCCGCCCTGCTGGTCACCGTCGTCCTCTTCGGGGGCGCCCTGCTGGGTGCGGTCAAACAGAGCGTCGAGCCGGCGCTCGGCGGTGGGGTCTCGACCTGGTCCTTGGACAGCTGGCGGGCCCTGCTCTCCGACCCGGTCTTCTGGGACGCGCTGCGCTTCTCCGCCCAGCTGGCGCTGATCGCGAGCCTGGCATCGGCCGCGCTCGCCCTCCTCGCCGCCACCTGGCTGCGCTCGCGCGGTCGGGGCCTGAAGACGACCTTCTCGCTGCCGGTGACCGTGCCCCACCTGCTGGTCGCGGTCGTCGCGGTGGCCTGGCTCGCTCCCGGCGGGATCGCCGAGCGGGCTCTCGGGAGCCTCCCGTTCGGGATCGTCCACGCCCAGTCGGGCCTGGGCATCATCCTCGTCTACGTCTACAAGGAGACCCCCTTCCTGGTCTTGCTCCTGCTGGCCGTGATGGGCCACACGCTGCGCCAGCGCGAGGAGGCTTCCGCGGTGCTCGGCGCTTCCCCCTTCCAGGTGCTGCGCTGGGTCGTCTGGCCGGCAGTCCGCCGGCCGCTGGCGATCGGCACGATGATCGTCTCTGCCTTCGTCTTCGGCGCCTTCGAGGTGCCGCTGGTCGTCGGTCCCAACTACCCGCCGACCCTCGCCACCTACGCTTCCCAGGCGACCCAGACGAGCGCCCTGTCGGGTCAGGGAAAAGCTGCCGCCAGCCTGCTGGTGGCGGCTGCCGCCTCGATCGCGATCGGTTTCGTGGTGATGCGCCTTGCACGCGCCGGCGATGAGTGAGCGGAGGTCGATCCGCTGGGCGGGGACGATCGCGATCGTGCTCTTCGCGGCGCCGCTGGCGGTGCTCGCCCTGCAGGCGTTCGCGGAGGTCTGGCGCTATCCCTCGCTCTTTCCCCAGCAGCTCGGGCTGCGGGGATTTCGGGTGGCCTTCGAGGGCAGCGGCGCCGGCCCGGCGACGATCAACTCGCTGGCGGTCGCCTTGATGACGACGGTGCTGGCGGTCCTGATCGCCTGGCCCGCCGCGCGGGCGCTCGGACGGGCTCACGGGCGCTGGCGCACCGCGGTGCTCTTGGTGCTGGCACTGCCGCTCCTGGTGCCGCCGTTTGCGACCGGCACTGGGCTGGCCGAGTGGTTCATCCGCCTCGGCTTGGCCGACACCCGGGTCGGCTTGGTGCTGGCCCACCTGACGGTCGTTCTGCCCTATGTCCTGCTCGTCCTGATCCCGGCCTTCAGCCCGCGGGTGATCGAGCTCGAGGAGATGGCGCGCAGCCTCGGAACGGGGCCATTGCGCCGCCTGGTCCTGGTGACGCTGCCGAGCACCCGCGCCGTGCTCGCCGCCGCCGCCCTGCTCGGGTTCCTCGTCTCCTGGAGTCAGTACGGCAGCTCGCTCGCGGTCGGCGGGGGGTTGCCGATGCTGCCGCTGACGCTGCTCCCGTTCATCGGCTCAGACCCGACTGTCGCCGCGGCCCTCTCCTTGCTCTTCCTGGTGCCCGCGATCCTTGCGCTCGCGCTCGCCTCCCGCGCCGCACGGGAGGCTCTGTGATCGCGGGGGGATGCGAATCGCCGCGAGCGCGAACCCTATGGGACCCGCCGTGGTCTGATGGCCAAGTGATCCGACCCACTTCCATCCTGAAAGCGGCTGCCAAGTGCTTTGGTGAACTGGGGAGAGCGACTCGACCCGTTGATCCGGAGACTGCCGCGGCCCTCGCCAACCGCTGGGCAGATCTTCCTGCTCACGTCCGCACACCGGCGCAGCTATTGGGACGTCGCAGTGCCGGCTGCGAGGGCACGCACGGGGTCTTCCCCCGCTGCAACCTGGCCTGTACGCCCTGCTATCACGCCCAGGAGGCCAACCGGGTGCGGACCGACGGCCCCCATACCGTCGCCCAGGTCGATCGCCAGATGGAGTACCTGCGCGCCAGCCGCGGCCCCGGCCAGCACGCGCAGCTGATCGGCGGCGAGGTGACCCTGCTCGACCCCGATGAGCACGCCGCCGCGCTGCAGGCGATGCAGCGGCACGGGCGCAAGCCGACGAGCATGACCCACGGCGATTTCGACTACGAGTACCTCGAGCGTCTCGCCGTCGGGCCCGATGGGCATCGCCGCTTCGACCTGCTCCGCTTCGCCGGGCATTTCGACTCCCTGATGTTGGGCCGGCGCGGCATCCCGCGGCCAAGCGCCGAGTCGGAGCTGAACCCTTACCGCCGCCGCTTCGTCGCTCTGTTCGAGCGGCTTCGCCGCGATCACGGTGTTCGCTGCGACCTGGCCCACAACATGACGGTGACCCCCAACAACCTCGGCCAGGTGGCCGAGGTTGTCCGCGACTGCAGCGCGATGGGTTTCGGGATGCTGTCCTTTCAGCCGGCAGCCTTCGTCGGCAACCCGGCCCGCTGGCGTGAGGATTTCCACGAGGTCAGCATCGACGCGGTCTGGGAGCAGATCGAGCGCGGCGTCGGTGCGCGACTGCCGTGGCGCCACCTGCAGATGGGCGATGCTCGCTGCAACCGCTCCGCCTACGGCGTCCTCGCCGCTGGCCGCTGGACCGCGCTGCTCGACGATCGCGATCCGAAGGACCTGAAGGCGAGGGATGCGTTCCTTGACACCTTCGGCGGCATGGACTTCGAGCGCCCGCCCCTGATCCTGGCGATCGCGATCGCGCGGCTTGCCGCCCGCCGAGCGCGCCTCTTGCCCCAGGCCCTCGGTTGGCTTGGGCGGTTCGTGCGCCGAGCCGGCCTCCTGCGGCTGCTCGACGGCCGGCCCCGCGGGATGACCTTTGTCGTCCACGCCTTCATCGACGCCGAGATCGTGCGCCCAGCCTGGGAGGGGTTGGAGCGCGGCAAGATCGCCGAGGCGCCCGAGGTTCGCGCCGCCCAGGAACGGCTGCGGGCCTGCTCCTACGGCATGGCCCACCCCGATCAGGACCGCATCGTTCCGGCCTGCGTTCAGCACGCCCTCCTCGACCCACGCGAGAACGCCGAGCTGATCGAGCTGCTGCCTCCAAGGAAGGCCGAAACGTGAGCAAGCGCTACGACTTGGTCGTGCTGGGCGGCGGCACCGGGGGACTGGTCTCGTCCCTGATCGCTGCCGGGACCGGAGCGCGCGTGGCGCTGGTCGAGCGCGATCGCACCGGCGGGGATTGCCTGTGGACCGGATGCGTCCCCAGCAAGAGCCTGATCGCCGCCGCCGGCCTGGCTCATCGCATGCGCCACGCAGACAGCGTCGGCCTGAAGCCGGTCGATCCTCAGATCGACTTCACTCGTGTCATGGAGCACGTCTGGGGCGCGATCCGCGCGATCGAGCCCCAGGACTCCCCGCACCGCCTGCGGGAGGCGGGAGTCGAGGTGATCGAGGCGACGGGGCGCTTCACCGCGCCCGGCAGGCTCACTGTTGGGGATCGCGAGCTGTGCTTTCGCGCCGCGATCATCGCCACCGGCTCGGAGCCGCGGATGCCGTCGATCGAGGGCCTCGCCGATGCCCGGCCACTGACGAGCGACAGCGTCTGGGGCCTCCGGGAGCTCCCCGCCCGCTTGGTCATCCTCGGCGGTGGGCCGATTGGGTGCGAGCTCGGCCAGGCGTTCGCCCGGCTCGGGTCCCAGGTGACGATCGTCCAGCGGGCCGACCGTCTGCTCGTCAAGGAGGAGCCGCGGGCAAGCGCTCTGATCGCCGAGCGGCTCGCCGCCGAGGGAGTCGACCTGCGCCTCTCGAGTCGGGTGGATGCGGTCGACGGCGACGCCCTGGCCCTCGCCGACGGCGAGAGGATCGGCTTCGACCGGCTTCTGGTTGCCATCGGCCGCACCCCTCGCACCGCGGGGCTCGGCCTCCACGCGGTCGGCGTCCGGCTCGACGAGCGGGGCGCTGTGGAGGTCGATCGGACCCTGCGCACCAGCGCTCGCGGCCTCTATGCGGTCGGCGACGTGACCGGGCTCCTACCGTTCACCCACGTCGCCGCCCACCACGCCCGGGTGGCGACGCCCAACGCGCTCTTCCACACTCGCGGCAAGCTCAGCACCACGCTGCCGTGGGTCACGTTCACCGATCCCGAAGTGGGCCGCGTTGGGCTTACCGAGGAGCAGGCCCGCGAGCGCTGGGGCGGGAGGGCGATCGTCGTCGAGTCCAGCTACACCACGCTTGACCGAGCGATCACGGCGGGCGAAGCCCACGGTTTCGCGAAGCTCGTCGCCGACCCGCGCGGCAGGCTGTGGGGTGCGACCGTCGTGGCCACCGCCGCCGGCGAGGCGATCGCCGAGCTGAGCGCCTGCGTGGCTCAGGGTGCGAAGGTCGACGACGTCTCGCGTGCGGTTCACCCTTACCCGACCTTCGCCGAAGGTCCGGCACGGGCCGCCGACTCCCATCTCGCGGCCCGCTACGCCAGCCCGCGCCTGAGGGCGCTCTCGCGAGCCGTCCTGGCGCTCCTGCGGACGCTCGAGCGTCGCTGAGCCGGGTCCGCGCCGGACCGCTGAATCCTTTTCGCCTCTCGCGACTCAGATTCATGCCCTCGCGGGACCCTGATCGACGAAGGGTCCCGCCGGGGGCGCCAAAGAACGATCGAGCCAAAGGCGGAGCTGATGAGAACCGAATTCGACGTAATCGTGATCGGCGCGGGCCCGGCCGGCGAGGTGCTGGCAGGACGGGTGGCCGAGCGCGGCGAGAAGAGCGTCGCGATCGTCGAGCGCGAGCTCGTCGGTGGCGAGTGCTCCTTCTACGCCTGCATGCCCTCCAAGGCGCTGCTGCGCCCCGCCGAGGTGCTCGCGGAGGCGGCCCGGGTTCCGGGCGCCGCCGAGGCGCTGAGCGGCGGGGTGGACGCAGGGGCGACGCTGCGTCGACGCGACGCGATCATCGGCGACCTCACCGACGCGCACCAGCTTCCCTGGCTACGGGAGCGCGGGGTCGAGCTGATCCGCGGCCACGCGCGGCTCGAGGGCGAGCGGCGGGTGCGGGTAGGTGAGGATCTCCTCGTCGCTCGCGAGGCGGTGGTGATCGCGGTCGGCAGCGGCGCCCTGGTCCCGCCGATCCCGGGGTTGGCGGAGGCGGGTGCCTGGTCCAATCGCGAGCTCGCGACGGCGGCTGAGGTCCCGGACAGCCTGGTCGTGCTCGGCGGCGGCGTCGTCGGCGTCGAGATGGCCCAGGCCTGGTCCTCCCTCGGCGCCGAGGTCACCGTGGTCGAGGCGATGGAGCAGCTACTGCCACGCGAGGAGCCCTTTGCCGGCCGGCAGCTCCGGGACGCTCTGCAGGCGCGCGGCGTCGAGGTTCGCCTCGCGACCCGCGCGACCGCTGTCAGCCGCGACCGCGGGGGCTACACGGTCGGCCTGGAGGGCGGCGAGTCGGTTGGCGGCCAGCGGCTGCTGGCCGCGGTGGGGAGAAGACCGCTGACGGCAGACCTCGGCCTCGAGAGCGTCGGCCTCGAGCCCGGCCGCTACGTCGAGGTCGATGACGGCCTGCAGGTGCCGGGCCGGGACTGGTTGTTCGCGGTCGGAGACGTCAACGGTCGCTCGCTGCTCACCCACTCGGGCAAGTACCAGGCCCGGGTCGCTGCCGACCGCATCCTCGGCTCCGACGTGGTCGCGGTCGCGGACGGGTCGACCGCGCCGCGGGTCATCTTCACCGACCCGCAGGTCGCGGCGGTTGGTCAGACGCTGGAGGGCGCGCTTGCTGCCGGCGTGCCCGCGGAGGCGCTCGACCTGCCCACCTCCGGAACCGCGGGAGCGGCCTTCCACGGTCGCGGCGCCACCGGCACCACGCGGTTCGTGGTCGACCGCGAACGCGAGGTCCTGGTCGGCGCCACCTTCGTCGGGCCCGAGGTCGCGGACATGCTGCAGGCGGCGACGATCGCGGTCGTCGCCGAGGTGCCGATCGCGACCCTGGCCGATGCAGTCGCGCCGTTTCCGACCCGCAGCGAGCTCTGGCTGAAGTTCGTCGAAGCCTACGAGCGCGAGCGCCTCGCGAGGCGGGGGGACCAGCGACTCCTCGCTTCGCAGGTGTCGGCATGAGTGCCCTCAACTCGGTGGTCCGGCGCCTTCGCGGTAGCGGGACGGATCGTCGCTCCCGCGCTTTCTCCCAGGACGGAGCGGTGTCGGCTGTCCAGACCAGCGGTCCCATGCAGGCCGTCTGGAACGGAGCCGTGCTTGCGGAGAGCGAGCACACGGTGCTGCTGGAGGGCCGCCATTACTTCCCGCCCGATGACGTCGACTTCGGGAATCTGCAGCCGAGCGAGGAACGCACGACGTGCCACTGGAAGGGGGTCGCGAACTACCACGACGTCATCGTCGACGGCGAGCGCAACCCTGCCGCTGCCTGGTACTACCCTGATCCGAGCGCCGCCGCCGCGGAGATCCGCGGCCATGTCGCCTTCTGGCGGGGTGTCGAGCTGAGGCGTGCGCGTCGGGAATGAGTAGCGGACAGAGGCCGAGATACCGGGTCGCCGAGGCGCCAACGCCGCGCCCGCCGACCGCGGGCGAGCTCTGGAGCGCGAACCTCCTGCGCGAGCTGCGAGCGGGCCGCTTCCGGCCCGACGCATGGGCGCGGTTCCTTGCCGAGGCGCTCCGTCGCTCCGAGGAGGTTCGCGAGAGCCGGTCCGGGATTGCGATCCAGGCGCGGAGCTGGCGAGTAAAGGGGGCGGCGGCCTGGCTGTTCGCGGCGCCTGCCGCCAAGCGTCTCGGCTGGACTTCGTCTCCGCTGCAAGGTGGCCTGATCTGGTGGGCCGGCGTCTGCAAGATGGTGGACTGGCATCTGGGGATGGCAGAGGATCCGCGTGGTAGGCCGCGAGCCCGCCTCGGCGCCGCCGACGCCGTCACGCTAGCCCGGTTCTGGATGGTTCCGCTCCTGCCTGGCGCGGGCGGCTCCCGGTTTGGGCTGCCCGTCCTGATCGCGCTCGGCGGAGCAACGGACTGGCTGGATGGCAGTCTCGCGCGCCGTCGCGGCATAACCCGGCTTGGCCGTGACCTCGACACGACCGCCGACCTCGCCTTTCTCTGCGCCGCCGCGTACGGCGCGAGGAACTCCGGGAAGCTCGGTCCACTCGGCGTTCGGGCGATTGTCTGCAGGCAGGCGATCGGGTTCTCGCTTGCCCTTCTGGGGTCGCTCGGGAGATCGCGTCGGCCGGCGATCGGAGCGCGACCGCTCGGCGGAGCGCTTCGCTTCGGCGGCCTGCTTCTGGCCAGCGCCGGCTACAGGCGCACCGGGACGGCCCTGATTCTGGGCGGATGCGCCATCCCGCCGGCGCCTGCCGCGCCCCAGGGGTGATCGTCGAGTCGCGGCCCGCCGACTCAGCGAGCCTCGGCGAGTGCCCGCTCCAGCGGCGGATAGTCGCCGAGTGCCCTGCCGCGATGGACCCAGACCGCGTTCGCTTCGGCGTCGAGCACGGCCAGGCCGGGAAGCTGGGTGGGCTCGACGATCGCGCCCTGGCGGTTGCCGCGGAAGATCGCCCGCGCGTAGTTCCACCAGCCGCGCGGGTTGAGGACGACCCACCACCGGCGCGGCAGATCGAGGGCATCGTAGACACGGCGGTCGGGGTCGAGGAGCAGGGGGAACCCGATCCCGTACTCGCCGACCAGCCAGCGTGCCTGGTGCGGTGCGCCGACTGAGACGGCGAGCGCTCCCACCCCCGCCCGCTCCAGCTCGTCGAGACGGTCGCTGACCTGGCGCAGGTAGTCGCGGCAGGGAAGGCAGCCGTAGTAGCGGGGGATGACCAGGATCGTCGCCCGATCGACCAGGTCGCCGAGGCGCAGCTCCTCCCCCTCGGCGCTCTGAACGCGGATCTCCGCCAGGGCCGGCGTCGGCGCTGTCACCCGGGTGATCCTACGCCGCCTGGCCCAGCTCGGCCTCGAGCCCCAGCGCCGCTTCCAGCCGGGCTTTCGGCAGGGCGCCGACCGAGCTCGCGACCGGCTCTCCGCCGCGGTAGAGGACGACGAAGGGGATGCTGAGCGCGCCGGCCCGGGTGGCCAGCTCGGGCTCTTCGTCGACGTTGACCTTGGCCACCTTCAGCGAGCCGGCGCGCTCGCGGGCGAGCTCATCGACGATCGGGCCAAGGATCCGGCACGGCCCGCACCACGGCGCCCAGTAGTCGACCAGCACGGGCAGGTCGGACTCGATCACCTCGCTCTGGAAGTTGCCTTCGGTCAGGTTGATGGTCACGCTCATCTCGATACCTCCGGTCGGTTCAGGTCGCCTTGCATGGATCAGACCCTTGGAGGCCGGCGAGGATTCGGAATCCTTTTGGCGGCGCCAGGGTCAAAGCTGCGACTGATGGCACTGACCCTGAACGACGACCAACGCTTGGCTCCGGCCGAGAGCGAGGAGAGTCTCGTCGCCCGCGCCCAGGGCGGCGACAGCGAGGC
>JBFWMZ010000017.1:0-51452 GCA_050251335.1 Solirubrobacterales bacterium | reverse complement strand
TCCTTTTGGCGGCGCCAGGGTCAAAGCTGCGACTGATGGCACTGACCCTGAACGACGACCAACGCTTGGCTCCGGCCGAGAGCGAGGAGAGTCTCGTCGCCCGCGCCCAGGGCGGCGACAGCGAGGCCTTCGACCAGCTGGCGAGCCGCCACTCGACCAGGTTGCGGCGCACCCTGTACCGGATCACCCGCGACTGCGATGCCGCTTATGACGCGGTGCAGGAGGCCCTAATGCGCGCTTGGCAGGGCATCGGCCGTTTCGAGGGCCGCTCGCGCTTCTCGACCTGGCTGACCCGGATCGGTATCAACGAGGCCTATCGCGGCCTCAGTCGCCCGCCGGAGGACTCGCTCGATGTCGACGACATGGTCGGTGAGCGGGTCCCGGGGTGGGGGAGCCAGCCTGAGCGTGTCTTCGAGTCGCGCGAGTTCCTCGGCGCCGTCGAGGCGGCACTGGGCGAGCTGCCACTCGACTACCGCGCGGCGCTCACCCTGCGCGACGTCAACGGCCTCAGCACCGCGGAGGCTGCAGAGGTTCTGGAGATCGGCGAGCGGGCGCTGAAGAGCCGCCTGCACAGGGGGCGGCTGGCATTGCGCGAGAAGCTCGACCACTACTTCGCGGAGGGATATCTGTGAGCCCGACGATCAACCCGATGGCGCTCCACCACCGGCGTTGCCGCGAGGCGCGAGCGCAGATGTCCGACCTGATCGACGGTGACCTGGACGGGCACACCGCAGCGGCGGCCGCGCGCCACGCGCGCTGGTGCCCGAACTGCCGCCGCATGCTGAGGAATCTGCGCCGGACCGTCGGCGGGCTGCGCGATCTCGCCGACGAGCCGCCGGCGGCGGACAGCCCGCCCGCGTAACGGCGCCCGGGCTGGACCCAGCAGAGCGACGACTGGAGGGAATCCCATGAGCGATCGAGACGTTCTCGACGAGAAGCAGGTCCGATTGTGCGAGGAGAGCGCCACCGACTACGCGGACCTGCGGGCGACCTTCATCAACTGCACGCTGAAGCGCAGCCCCGAGCTCTCCCACACCCAGGGCCTGATGGACATCTCGATCGAGATCATGCGCCGCAACGGTGTCGAGGTCGAGTGCATCCGCGCGATCGACCACGAGATCGCGACCGGTGTGTGGCCGGACATGACCGAACACGGGTGGAAAGCGGACGAGTGGCCCGCGATCTTCGAGCGGGTGATGGCCGCGGACATCCTCGTCCTCGGTATGCCGATCTGGCTCGGCGAGAAGTCGTCGGTCTGCACGCGGGTGATCGAGCGCCTCTACGGGAACTCGCATCTGCTCAACGACGCCGGTCAGTACGCCTACTACGGGCGGGTCGGCGGCTGCCTGGTCACGGGTAACGAGGACGGGGTCAAGCACTGCGCACAGGAGACGCTGTACGCGCTCCAGCACATCGGTTACACGATCCCACCGCAGGCAGACGCCGGCTGGATTGGCGCCGTCGGGCCGGGGCCCTCGTATCTCGACGAGGGCTCGGGCGGGCCCGAGAACGACTTCACCAACCGCAACACCACGTTCATGACCTGGAACCTGCTCCACCTGGCGCGCATGCTCAAGGACGCCGGCGGGATCCCCGCGCACGGCAACCAACGCTCCGAGTGGGACGCCGGCTGCCGCTCCGATTTTCCCAACCCGGAGCAACGTTGACCGGGGATCCGGTGAATCGTCGTCTCCGACGCGCCAGGCGAGGTGCCGCCTTCGAATCCGACATCTATCGGTTAATTCCGATATCGTAATCTACCGATATGAACTACGCCGTCTCCTCCTCGCCCTTCGCGCTCGCCCCGACGCCGGCCAGGGCAGAGCTCCTGGCGAAGTACTTCCGCGGCCTCGGCGATCCCACCCGGCTGCGCATCCTGCGCTTCCTGGAGCAGGAGGGCGAGCTCTCGGCGGGCGAGATCGTGGCGCGCCTGGGGCTGCCGCAGGCGACCGTCTCGACCCATCTCGGCTGCCTGCGCTGGTGCGGCTTCGTCACCACCCGCCGCGAGCAGCGCTCGGTGATCTACCGCGTCGCGGACCCCCGGGTCGGCGAACTGGTCACGCTCGCCGACTCTCTGCTTGCCGACAACGCCGAACACGTCGCCTGCTGCGCGACGATCGACTCCACGGCGGCCACGGGCGGCCGACGATGAAGGTCGAGCTCCTCTACTTCGAGGGCTGCCCGAGCTATGAGGCGCTGCTTCCCGAGCTGCGGGCCCTGCTCGCCGAGGAGGGGATCGCGGAGGCGGTCGAGCTACGCCAGTTGGGCACGGTCGAGGACGCCGAGCGCGAGCGTTTCCTCGGCTCTCCCACGGTGCGGGTCGACGGCGCCGACGTCGAGCCCGGCGCCGCCGAGCGCGAGGACTTCGGCATGAAGTGCCGGCTCTACCGGAGCTCGATCGGGCTCGAGCACCTGCCGCCGCATGAGTGGATTCGAGCGGCGCTGCAAGGGGGCGGCTGATGGCCGAGCGGATCGGCTATGCCGAGCTTCGCGACCTCCTCGACGCCGGCGCCCAGCTGGTCGAGGTCCTGCCGGCCGAGGAGTACGCCGAAGAGCACCTGCCCGGCGCGATCAACATCCCGCTCAAGGAGCTGGACGCCGAGTCGACCGCGGGGCTCGACAAGCGCCGGCCGGTGATCGTCTACTGCTGGGACTACCTCTGCGATATGAGCCCCCGGGCCGCCGCACGACTCGACTCGCTCGGGTTCGAGCGCGTCTACGACTACGCGGCGAGCAAGGTCGACTACCTGGCCCGCGGCCTGCCGCGCGAGGGCGAGAGGGCCGCCGAGCGGCGAGCGATCGACGTCCTCGGAGACGACCTCGTTCGCTGCCGGCTTGCCGATCGGAGCGAGGAGGTGCGGGCGTGGATCGAGGCTTCCCCCGACGGTTTCGCGATCGTCGTCGCCGAGGATCAGACCGTGTTGGGGCGAGTGCGCCTGAGCGCGCTGCGGGACGCCGAGGGCGAAAGCGCCGAGCAGGTGATGGAGCCCGGACCCTCGACCGTTCGCGCCGATACGCGAGCCGACGCTCTGCGCGAGCGCATGGAGGCGGGCGGCCTCACGACCTCGCTCGTGACGACGCCGGACGGGACTCTGCTGGGAGTCGTCCGCCGATCTGAGCTTTGAGCTCGAGGGGAAGCGCTAGCGGCGACCCATGACCGAGCCTCGCCAGCGTCGATCTCCCGACCGGAGCGCGGGACGAGGGACCGGTCTCGCGGCCCTTGGCGTCGCCGCGCTGGCGATCGGCTGCTGCGCCGCCACTCCGCTGCTCGTCATTGCGGTGGGGAGCCTGACGGTCGGGGTTCTGGCCGGGATCGGGGCGGGCGCTCTCGCCCTCGTCGTGCTCGGCGCCGCGGCGATGCTCGCCCGGCGTCGCCGCGTGCCGAAGCGCATGCCGTGACCTCTCCGGCAGCCCGCGGCAGGACGAGAGCCGACGGCGCCCCGCGGCTGAATCGCGCCGCCCGGCGGCGGGTCCGAGTCGGGTGATGCCTGCCTCGATACCCAGCCCCGCCGCAAGCGGCTTTCAGCTCGGCCCGTTCGAGCTCCACGTCTACGGGCTGCTGTACGTGGTCGGGCTGGCACTTGCGATCTGGATCACGGTCCGTCGCTGGGAGGCGCAGGGTGGCTCGCGCGAGCTGGTTTACGAGGTGGCGATGTGGGGCTTTCCGGCGGGCCTGATCGGGGGCCGCCTCTACTTCCTGGCGACGAGCTGGAGCGAGGTCCCAGATCGTTGGTGGGGGCCGTTCGCCGTCTGGGAAGGCGGCCTCGGAATCTGGGGCGGCATCGCCCTCGGCTCGGCGGTCGGCCTATGGCGCCTGCGCCGTGCCGGGGTCTCGCCCGGCCCGTTCATGGATGCCGCCGCGCCCGCCCTCCTGGTCGGCCAGGCGGTCGGCAGGATCGGCAACTACTTCAACCAGGAGCTGTTCGGCGGGCCGACCGATCTGCCCTGGGCGCTGCGCATCTCGCCCGCCCATCGCCCGTCCGGGTACGAGGGCTTCGCGACCTTCCACCCGACCTTTCTCTACGAGCTGATCTGGAACCTCGGCCTCGCCGGGTTTCTCGTCTGGCTCGGGCACCATCGCCGGATCAGGCCCCCTGGCCTCTTCGCCCTATACGTGGCCGGATACTCCGCCTTCCGCATCTTCGAGGAGTTGCTGCGGGTGGATCCAGCCCACTACTTCCTCGGCCAGCGGCTCAACCTCTACGTCGCCTGCATGCTGACCGTCGCCGGCGCGGTGTGGTTCGTCGCGATCCAGCGTCGGGGAGGAGCGGTCGAAGGCGGCTGAATCGCTCGGCCCGCCGCCGGGTCCAATCCAACAGTGAGATCGACGGCGCTGGCCGCGCTAGCCCTCATGCTCATCCTCGCCGGCTGCGGAGGCGGCCGGGAGGAGCCGAGCGCGCCCTCGGGGCTCGGCGTCGACACGGCCGGCTGGAGCACCGACTTCTCGCGGCACACCGTGCCGCTGGAGGACTTCGCCAGCGGTGGCCCCGGCAAGGACGGCATCCCGGCGATCGACCGGCCTCGCTTCGTGGCGGTCGCGGCGGGCGAGCGCTTCCTCGAGCCGCGCGAGCCGGTCGCCGTGGTCGAGATCGAGGGGACCTCGCGGGCCTACCCGATCCGCATCCTCGTCTGGCACGAGATCGTCAACGACCGGCTGGCGGGCCGGTCGATCGCGGTCACCTACTGCCCGCTCTGCAACTCGACCGTCGTCTTCGATCGGCGCCGCGGCGACCGGGTCCTCGACTTCGGCACCACCGGCAACCTGCGCAACTCCGACCTGGTGATGTACGACCGCCAGACCGAGTCGTGGTGGCAGCAGCTGACCGGAGAAGCGGTGGTCGGCGAGCTCAGCGGCGAGCGGCTGCGCGCGCTCCCCTCGCAGATCCTCTCCTGGGCGCAGTTCATGCGCCTGTACCCGGACGGCAGCGTGCTCTCGACCGAGACCGGCCACGATCGCCCCTACGGGCAGAACCCCTACGTCGCCTACGAGCAGCCGGGCAGCGCCCCCTTCGCCCTCTCCGACGCCGCCGACGATCGCCTGCCGCCGAAGGAACGGGTCGCCGCCGTGCAGACCGGGCCGCGCTCGGCGGTCGTCTACCCGTTCTCCCGGCTGCGGCGCGAGGCGCCGCTTGCCGACGAGATCGACGGCCGTCCGGTTGTCGTCTTCTTCGACCCCTCGGTCGCCTCGGCGCTCGACGAGGCAGCAGTCGCCGGCGGGCGCTCGATCGGCGCCGCGGCGGTGTTCGAGCGACGGGTCGCCGGCCGCACCTTGAGCTTCGCGCCCGGCCCGCGGGCGGGCAGCTTCCGCGATTCGCAGACCGGCTCGACCTGGGGGATGGACGGGCGGGCGAGCGCCGGTCCGCTGCGCGGCGAGACGCTGCCCCGGCTGCTGAGCGACGACCAGTTCTGGTTCGCCCTGGCGGCGTTCTTCCCGCAGGCAAGCATCCGCCGATGATTGGCAAGGCCGAACCGATTCGCGCGACGCGCGGTCCAAGCCATATGAGCGGATTCGCTATGGAGATCGGGGCCGCGGTGCGAGGGGGAGACGCGGCGTGCCTTGCTCCTGACAAGCTTGTGGGGATGGCGCCCCAACCGGCGACGGAGGAGCGAGAGCTGATCGAACGCGCCCAGGGCGGCGACCGCCGCGCCTTCGAGGCGCTGGTGCGCTGCCACGCCGACCGGCTCTACGCGGTCGTCTTCCGCTTTCTCGGCGACAGCCGCGAGGCGGAGGACGTGACCCAGGAGGCGTTCCTGCGCGCATGGCGAGGGATCGGCGGCTTCAAGGGCGACGCGCAGTTCTACACCTGGCTCTACCGGATCGGTCTCAACGAGGCCAAGCGCCGCTCGGTTCGCCAGCGGCCGGTTGCCGGCTTGAGCACGCTCGACGCCGATCCCGCCGCCGAGGTGGCCGACTGGAGCGAGGCGCCCGAGCAACGGGCCGCCGAGGAAGAGCTGCGTGAGGCGCTGGAGCGTGCGGTCGGCGAGCTGGATCCCCGCTATCGGGAGGCGCTGATCCTGCGCGACGTCGAGGGGCTGTCGACGGCCGAGGCGGCGGCGGTCATGGGTCTCGGCGAGGCAGCCTTCAAGAGCCGCTTGCACCGGGCGCGGCTGGCGGTCCGGGCGGCGATCGACGAGTATCTGGGGGAGGACCGATGATCAGCCGATGGCTGGAGAAGCGCCGTTTCATGCGCGAGCACCGCTGGACCGGCGCCCACCTCTCCGACTACCTTGACCGCGAGCTCCCCGAGTCCGATCGCCATCGGCTGGAGGCCCACACCGGCCTCTGCCCTGAGTGCGGGCGGATGCTGGCCACGCTGCGTCGCACGCTGGAGGGCCTGCGTGGTCTTTCGCGCGAGTCCCCGCCACCCTCCGATCTCACCGACTCGGTGATCGAGCGGCTGCGCAGCCAGGGCTGAGCCCCTACACCTCCGAGAAGAAATCGAGGCCGATGCTTTCGAGAAAGCGCTGGGCCTCGATGTTGAGCCGGAACAGCTCGCCGGTCCAGATCAAGATCCCCATGACGACGAGGATCACGCCGCCGGCGGCCATGATCGCCGAGTAGTGGCGCTTGACCCAGGCGAACGCGGTGCTCATCCGCGCGAAGGCGAGCGCCGTGAGCAGAAAGGGGATGGCCAGGCCGGCGGAGTAGACCGCGAGCAGGAAGGCTCCACGGGGAGCCGACTCGCTGAGCGCGGCGGCGCTGAGGATCGCCGCCAGGGTCGGTCCCACGCACGGCGTCCAGGCGATCGCGAAGGCCGCACCGGCGAGGACCGGACCACCGCTACCCGCCTTCTCCATCAGGCCCTCGACCCGCCACTCCCGGTTCAGCCGCGGGACGTAGCGCGAGCCGATGAAGAAGAGGCCCATCGCGACGATCACCGCCCCGGAGAGTTTCTCCAGCAGCTCGCGGTGCTCGCTGAGGACCTGGCCGAGCCCGGATGCGCTGACTCCGAGAACGATGAAGATCGCCGAGAAGCTGCCGACGAAGAGCAGGCTGGGAAGGAGGACCCGGCTGGCCGGCGCGTCGTCCAGCTCGTCCACCGAGAGCCCCAGCACCGCGGCGAGGTAGCCGGGCACGAGCGGCAGCACACAGGGGGAGAGGAAGGAGACCAAGCCGGCGGCCAGCGCGGCCGGCAGCCCGATGCCCGTCGCCGGGTCCATGGCTCAGCCCGGCGCGGACAGGGCGTAGCGCTCGATGTCTTCGCGCAGGCTGGATGCGGTCGAGTAGCCGCCCTGCCGGACGTAGGTCTGGCGGCCCGTCTCGTCGTAGTAGACCGTGGTCGGCCAGCTCTGCCCTCCGCCGATCGAGGCCGCCTGCGCGGCGCTCTGGTCGAAGATGCTCGGGTAGTTGACCGGGAAATCGAGGAGGAATGCTTCGGCGGCGGGACGTTCGTCCTGGGAGTCGAGCCCGACGAAGGCCACCCGGTCGCGCAGCTCCTCCGAGAGTTGCTGGAAGAATCCGAACTCGGCCCGGCAGCTCGTGCACCAGGAGGCCCATTGGTTGACAACGACAGGAACTCCGCGCAGCTCCGCCAGCTTCTCCTCGATCGAGCCGTCGACGATCTCGTTGCCCTGCGCCAGGTTCGCGGTGAGGATCTTTGGCGCGGCGGCGCGCTCGGCCTCGGTCAGCTTCGCTGGGGTGGAGTCGCCGTCGGAATCGCCAAGGACGAGGCCGGCCGCGAGCAGCACGACCACCAGCAGGCCCAGGGCGCCAACGCCCCACATCAGGCGCTGGCGACCCGTTGCGTTTCGTTCTGACATTGCCGCTTAGACCCGCGTCGCCCGAAGACGATTCAAGGCTGGGCAATCGCCGGAAAGGGCGCCTCCACCGCCACGACGCCACGGTCTCGTCCCAACCGCGTCCGGGCGAGTCGTAGGAGCGCCGCTTCTAACCTCCTGTTGAAGGCCACTGATTTCACGGCCTCTCTCCGATGGAAAGTCAATAACTTGATTGAGAGCGCCACTCCGGCGGCTTGCTGCTCACGCAGCCTCTCGCCGAGCTGGTGAGTCGCGATCCCGGGCAGGCCGGCGCGCAGGTCGGCGCAGCGCTTCGGACCAGTCAGCGACGAAAGCTCCGATTCGCGGCGAAGCCGACGGCTTCGGTGCGGTGAAGGCGGACCGCCGGGTCGATCACGGCATTCAAGGCGCCGTCCGGGCGAGTGGGCCGGCCATACTCTACACTCACGTAAGAGTTGGGATGCTGAACGATCGACGCAAGCAAGCGAGGCAGCGGGGCAGGGCACTGCTGCGCAGCGTTCCTCAAACGCCGGCCGACCGATCGAGTGCCTCCCTTTGGGAAACGGCTCGCGGCGCGATGCTCGGAACCTTTGTCGGCGACGCGATCGGCATGCCCTTCGAGGGTTCTCCCCCGCGATCCTTCGAGCCACCGCTGGAGATGCGCGAGGGCAGGCTCGGACGCGGCGCTTACACCGACGACACGCAGATGATGATCGCCCTCGCGGAGTCGTTGCTGCGCAACGACATAGTCGAACCCGCCGACCTCCGAAGCTCCTTCCTGCGGGCCCACGAACCTCGGCGCGGCTATGGCGCTGGCACCGAAGCGGTCTTCCGGCTTTGGCGCGAGGGCATGGACGACGCCGCTCCCAGGGTCTTCGCCGACGGCTCGTTCGGCAACGGCGCCGCGATGCGCGTCGCCCCGATCGCCGTTCGCTTCGCCTTCGACGACATCGTCGTCGAGTCGCAGGCAGGGCAGAGCGCGAGCCTGACCCATGCTCACCCGGTCGGGATCGACGGAGCGGTGGCTCAAGCAGCGGCGATCGCCGCGGCACTCAATTCGCGCTCTCCGCTCGCCGCCGCCCGGGCGGCCATCCGCACGCGCGAGTTCGCGGCCGCCTTCGACCTCGCCGCCGAGGCCTGCAGCGCCGGTCCCGATCCGCTCCGGCTGGCGGATGCGATGGGGGCGACGGTCGCCAGCCATCAGTCGGTTCCGGTCGCGATCCTGATCGCGGAGGCAGGCCTTGACTTCGAGGAATCGGTGACGCTTGCGGTCGCGTGTGGCGGCGACACGGACACGATCGCCGCGATGACCGGGGCGATCGTCGGCGCCCGGGTCGGCGAGCGCGGCATCCCCAACCGCTGGCTGGCGGCATTGGAGAACGGCCCGCAGGGAAGAGACTACGTCCGCGCGCTGGCCGACCGGCTCGCAAAGCGGGCGGCTCGCGCCGACACCGTGGCCGGGCCGATCTGATCAGTCGACCGGTTCGAGCCCCGGGTTCGGACGAAAGCTTCGGCCGACCTTGGCAAGCGGCCGCCCTTCGACCTTGACGATGTCGGCGGTGAAGTCGTTCTCTCCGGCGAGCAGGGCAGAGCCGACGCCGTAGGCGTCGACGGCGGCGCCGGCCTGCTCGAACGACTCGATCTTCTCCCGATCGAAGCCGCCCGAGGCGACGATGCGCACCTGCTCGTGGCCGTGGCGGTCGAGCTCCTCGCGGACCTTCTGGACCAGCGCCACGTTCACCCCGGTCGGCTTGAAGTCACCCATCTCCTGCCAGAGGGAGCGGTCGACGAGAGTGTCCGAGGTGTCGAGGCGTACGCCCCAGAGTCGATCGCCTAAGGCATCCGCGACCTGCAGGGACGTTTTGACGGAGTCGTTCGCGAAGTCCACCAGGACGACGACGTTCACTTCATCGCCGAAGTGCCGGGCGAACGCCTCTGCCGCTGCGACGGTGTCGCCGCCATAGGCCGCGATCAGGGCATGGGGAACGGTTCCCAGACCGCGGCCGCCCCACCAGGAGGCCTGGGCGTCGGTGGAGACTCCGATCGCGCCGGCGACGTGGGCGGCCCAGCCGTCCCCCGTCTGGACCCGCCAATGGTCGTGGCGTGCCGGAAAGAAGATGATCGGCTTGCCGTTTGCGGCCTCGACCACCGTGTGGACGTTGCGCATCACCAGCGTCCGCCGCGCCAGGCAACCCAGGTAGACGGTCTCCAGGTGGGCAAACAGCGAATAGGGCCCCTCGATTGTCATCACGGTTTCCCACGGCTCGATCGCATCCCCCTCGTGGAGGGCCTTGACCAACAGCTGGTCCCATCCCGCCTGCCAGTCTCCCTTGGTCTCGCTCCCGGCGCAGAGACGCAGCACCGAAAGCGCCTCGTCGATGCCTCCGAGCATCGCCTTGTGGCGCTGGAAGATCTGCATTGTCACGTTGGCGGCGTTCCCCTCCCGCTCGAGGGTCGTCTTGGCCTGGTTGAAGTAGGCGTCGGAGTAGTAGCCGGATCGGATCCGCTCGACCGGCAGTTGGAAGGTGGCCGGGTCGAGGCGCCGCGGACCGGCCGGCCGAGGGTCGGATTCAATCTCGCCCATGGCTCACTCCGATACCCACCCACACGCGGCGCACTCCTTGGCGATCCGGTAGCCGATGATCGACTGCTGAGTCCCACGAGCTTTTTCGATCAGCGGTTTGCGAACCGAGGTGAGCGTCCGCTTTCCGCAGCCGGGACAGTCGTCGGGGTGGCGCTGCCAGACATGGCCGCAGGTCAGGCAGGCGATAAAGATCGCGTTCTTGCCTTGGCGCTCGGCCTTGAGCTGCTCACGCTGGGACTCGCCGCAGCTGGGGCAGACGATCCGGATCATCGCTCCTCCTCGAAGCGCGCGTCCATGCTCTGGTCGTAGATGACGCTCGTGTCGCCACCCCGGTCCTTCGCGCAGTAGAGCGCGACATCGGCCCGGATCATCAGCTCCTCGAGACCAAGGGGAGTGCCGATTGGGGCGGCGCCGATGCTGGTCGTCGCGTTTCCGCCCGCCCGCAGGGCCGCGAGCAGGCCCTCCGCAACAATCTCGACCGCTTTCTCGTCCGCCTCGGTGAGCAGAACTCCGAACTCGTCGCCTCCAAGCCGACCCAGCAGATCCTCGCGGCGCAGCCTGCGGGAGAGGCGATCGGCGCTCTGCTTGATCACCTGATCGCCGGCACCGTGGCCGAGCGTGTCGTTCACCTTCTTGATTCGGTCGAGGTCGAGCAGCAGTAGGGCGCCCTGCCAGCCATGGCGGGCGCATCGATCGAGATGCCGCCGCAACTGCTCGTGGAAGCGGCGTCGGTTGGCGAGGCCCGTGAGGTCATCCTGGTTTGCGAGCTCGGCAAGGCGACGCTCTGCCTGCTTGCGCTCGCTGATGTCCCGAGCAATGATCGACGCCGCCCGTATCGTTGCTCCGGCCTCCCCGATCGGCGCGGCGGTCAGGGCGATATCCACTCGACGGCCATCCTTGCGCCGGTGCACGGTGTCCTGCTCGAACCGCGACGCGGCTCCGGCCGGAAGATGCTCGGCGTAGTTGGGAAGTGGGTCAACGCCGGTCCCGACGAGGCTCTCAAAGCTCTTTCCCAGCGCTTCAGCGGCGCTGAACCCGTAGATCGACTCCGCGCCCCGGTTCCAGCTCAGCACCATCCCGTCGAGGGTCAGGCTGACGATCGCGTCGACCGAGGACTCGACGATCGCGGCAAGGTGGTCCGCCGGGGCCGGCTTTCCCGCATCGGTCAGTCGGTGCACCCTGAACTCGTCTTCGCTCACGCTGATCCACCCCAGGCCGGATTCAGTCACCAAACCGCGTTGCGCTCCGACCACCTTTCGAGTTCGCCTCGGAAAGGGCCTCGCGAGCCCGCTGGCGGCGGGTCAGCCGTTTCATGCTGCTGAGTGAGCTGGGCCGCGCTTTTCCCTTGCGCATGGCCCGAAAGATTTCTTCCGTCTGCTTCCGCATTTCTAACACCCTACCGTAACGTGAGGTTTGCCCCTCGCTGGACGCCTCCGGCTCCGGCCTTGCGAGTGCTCCGGCCCCTCCTCCGAAGCCCGCGAATTGCGAGGCTTCGCCCTCGTTGCCTTCGCCTTGGGAAGGAAAAGCATGGCTAGAACGCTCAGCATGGCAACCGCGAGCGCATACCAAAGGCCGTCGGAGAGGGCCTTTGCATAGGCCTCGGGCGAGTTCGCGACAGCGGCCGGGTCGGGGGCCGTTGCGTAGAAGACGGCGCCGACGAGGGCGACGCCGACCGCTGCGCCCAGCTGCGACGCGGTCGAACGGACACCCGAGGCGCTCCCCGCATGTCGAGGGTCGACGCCGGCCAGGACAACGTCGATCAGGGTCGGCGCTACCAGTCCGAGCCCGAACCCGGTGACGACCGTGCCGGGGAGGAGGTCCCAGGTCGTGAGCCCGGCGCCGACCAGCTCGACGGTGAGCAGCATCCCGGCGATTCCGAGCACGACGATGAGCGCCCCGCCGAGCAGGAGGTTCCGTCCCAGGCGGGGCGCGAGGGCGACAGACACTGCGGCGGCGGGCACGCTGGCAAGCGAGAGGGGGACGAACGTGAGGGCGGTGTGCATCGGCGAGAACCCGAGCGCCTGCAGGGTGATGGTCGTGACGAAGAGCAGGGCCGGCGGGACCGAGAAGAACGCGAGGGTGGCGAGCGTTCCGCCGGCGAAAGCCCGTTCCCTGAATAGGGAAAGGGGCACCAGCGGCGAATTACCGCGACGCTCGCGTCGGCGCTGGTGGGCGGCGAAGAGAGCCAGCGCCGGGAGCGAGGCCGCGAGCGCCGCGAAGGTCCACGGCGGCCAGCCGAGCTGATGTCCCTCGACCAATGGAAAGAGCAGCAGCGCCAGTGCAACCGTGAGCAGCGTCGCTCCGACTGGGTCCAGGCGCGGCGGCTCATCGCTGCGCGACTCGCGCAGGAAGATGTGCGCCGCGGCCAATCCGGCCAGCCCGAGCGGCAGGTTGATCAGGAAGATCGGTCGCCAGCCGAAGAAGTCGAGCTCGAGCAGCACGCCGCTGAGCAGCGGGCCGATCACGGTTGCGATACCCGCCACCGCCCCGAAGAGGCCAAAGGCCCTCGCGCGATCGGCGGCCGGAAAGCTGGCGGTGATGATCGCAAGGACCTGGGGGATCATCAACGCCGCGAACACGCCTTGCGTTATGCGGGCGACGACGAGGGTCCCCGCGGTCGGCGCGAAGCCGCACAGCGTTGAGGCGGCGGTGAAACCGGCGAGCCCGAACACGAACACCCGCCTGCGTCCAAACACGTCCCCGAGCCGGCCGCCGGTGATCAGGCCGAGGGCGAAGGCGAGGCTGTAGCCGGCGATGACCCACTCGAGCGCCGCCTGACCCGCGCCGAGGTCGTCTCCGATCGCCGGCAATGCGACGGTCGCGATGGTCGTGTCGATGAGATCCATCGCGGCGGCCAGCAGGAGTACTCCGAGGGCGATCCACCGGCGTGGGTCGGAGCTCTGGTAAGTGCGATCCACCTGGCGCGGATCGCTGCTTTTCGTGATTGGCCTCATTGGCATCCTCCCAAGAGCGAGATAGTTGACTTAAACAACAGTAGCATAAGCAACAGTAGACGAGCCAGTCAGATTGATAGGCTTCCGGCATGGCGTCGCCGATCCAACGCCCCCCCTCGCTCTTGGCGCTGCCGACCTTCCTGGCCGGCTGGGTATCGCGGCGCGCCCGTGCCGACCTGCAGCAGGCGCTGGGCGAACAGGACCTCGGGACCGCCGATTACGGGGTGCTGGTCGCGCTCGCCGACTTCGGCGCGCTCTCCCAGCAGCAGCTCGCAGATCGGCTCGACGCTGACAAGAGTCATGTCGTCCGCCTGATCGACGGCCTCGAACAGAGCCGGTTAGTCTCGCGGGCGCCCGATCCGAGCGACCGACGCCGTCACAGCATCGATCTGACGCCGGCGGGCCACAAAGTCCTCGCTGCTGTGATGCCTTCCATCGAGAAGATCGAGGCCGCGAATTTTGGGACGCTCACCGCCGACGAGCGGCGCACTCTGACCACCCTCCTCCGCCGGGTTCTCGACATCCAGGACCAGGCCGGCGCATAAAGCCGAGCAGCGGTTTCAGCCGGAAACCGTGCTCACGAATGGCTAGCGAGTAAGAGCTCGCCGAGCGCATCATTGCCGAGCTCGGCGCCTCGATCCCGTTCAAGAAAGCGACCCAGCTCGAACTCGTCTCGGAACGCGGCGAGCATGGCTCCGTCGGAGCGAAAAAAGGCTTCCGCGCCAGGCCAGCCGCGAAGCCGCTCGGCAAGGGCGACGTCCGCGCGGCGAGCCGTCGTCAGCCGCATCGGCTCGAGCCGCAGCTCGACCCCGAACTCGACCTTCATCCGCTCGGCGACCGCCTCGAACTGCAGCTCGCCGAGCCCGGCCAGGATCGATTCGGGATGGTCGGGATCGCGGCGCAGGACCTGGATCAGGCCCTCGCCATCGAGCTGGCGCAGCCCCCGCTCGAACTGCTTGTGGCGCTGGCCGAGCGCGTTGCGGGCGACCGCGAAGCGGACGGGGTCGAGGCGCGGGGCGGGAGGGAAGACGACCGGCTCGGCGCTGAAGACGGTGTCGCCGACCCGCAGGTCGGCGGCGTTGACCACCCCGATCACGTCGCCGGGCCAGGCTTGGTCCAGGGTGGAGCGCTCCCGCCCGAAGATCTGCTGCGGATAGTTGAGCGCTAGCTCCCGCCCACTGCGGGCGTTGGTCACCCGCATCCCCCGCTCGAAGCGACCCGAGCAGATCCGTAGGTAGGCGAGGTTGTCGCGGTGTCGCGGGTCCATGTTCGCCTGCACCTTGAAGACGAAGCCGGAGAAGGGAGCCTCGAGCGGCCGCTCGTTCCCCTCCTGGTCGGCGAAGGGGCGGGGGGGAGGGGTCAGCTCGACGACCGACTCCAGCAGCATCCGCACGCCGAAGTTCCAGGCGGCCGAGCCGAACAGGATTGCCGCCTGCTCGCCGCCGTGGAAGAGCTCGCGGTCGAACTCAAGAGTTGCCGACTCGACCAGCTCCAGCTCCTCGCGCGCGCGCAGCCACGGGGGGCCCTCCTCGCGTTCGGCCCGCTCGGCGGTGATCCGCTCCTCGGCGACGGCCGTTGCCCCATGAGCGGTGCGGCCCAAGCGCAGGAAGCTGTCGTCGCCGCGTTCGATCAGGCCGCGGAAGTCCCCCGGTTCGCCGACCGGCCAGTTGAGCGGCGTTGCCGGGACCCCGATCCCGGCCTCGATCGAGTCGAGCAGGCCGAGCGGTTCCAAGCCCGGGCGGTCGCACTTGTTGACGAAGACGAGGAGGGGCATCCGCCGTGCCTGGGCGACCTCGAGCAGGCGCGCCGTCTGGCGCTCGATTCCCCGCGAGGCGTCGAGCAGGACGACGGCGCAGTCGGCCGCCGTCATCACCCGCAGGGTGTCCTCGGAGAAGTCGTGGTGGCCGGGGGTGTCGAGCAGGGTCAGCTCGCGCCCGCCGTGCGGGAACTGCAGGGCGGTGGCGGTGATCGAGATGCCGCGGCGGCGCTCGAACTCCATCCAGTCGGAGGTCGTCTGACTCTGCCCCGCCCGTGCCTTGACCGAGCCGGCGCGGTCGAGCGCCCCTGCGTAGAGCAGCAGCTTCTCGGTGGTGGTGGTCTTGCCGGCGTCGGGGTGGGAGACGATCGCAAAGGTGCGCCGGCGCTCGGCCTGCGCGGTCAGCGCTCCCACCCCCGCGGCCGCGGGGGTGGAGGCCACGATCAATCGCCGCTCTCGGCCTCGCTGCGGATCTGCTTGGCGAACCGCTCGGCGCTGCGCAGCTGCTTGCGCAACTCGCCGCAGCGCTCGCTGGCCAGCTCGGCGAAGCGCTCCAGCCGGTCGCGTGCCTCTGTGCGCTTGCGGGTGCTGGCGCTTCCCTCAAGGGTCTTGCGGGCGTCGAGCAACGCCCGCATTTCGTCGATCGAGAAGCCCAGCGGCTTCATCTGCTTGATCAGCAGCAGCTGGTCGACGTGCTCGGCGCCGTAGAGGCGAAAGCCGCCCTCGGTTCTGGCCGGTGCGGAGAGCAGGCCGACCTCCTCGTAGTAGCGCACGGTGCGCAGGGAAAGACCAACCTGCTCGGCGACCTCGCCGATCTGGTGAAGGCCGGTGCTCTCGGTCTGTGCCGTCGAATCCATTAGTGCTCCTACCTTATTGCTCCGTCTTGGCCATTCAGGGTGATTGACCGTCCAGCCAGAAATCCCGGCTGCTCGAGGATCTCCTGCAACCACTCCCTTGGCAGGGCTTGTTCGAGGGTGATGACCATCGCGGCCTGGCCGTCGTCGGATGCTGACGCAGCACGGGCCCGGCGCCCCACCGCAGCCGAGACGATGCTAAGGCCACGTTCGCCAAGCAGCGTGCCGACGAAGCCGAGCATTCCCGGCCGGTCTTCGTACTGGAGAACGACGAGGTAGGTGGCGAGTTCGACGTCGAAGTGCTGCTCCCATAGCCCCAACAGACGTGGGGGCATGCCACCGGTGCCCGGGATTCCGAGCGCATCCATTCGCTCGCCCGAAGAAGCAATCACCGACACCCGCAATACCTCCGACGGATCTTCGTCGTCCGATTCGCGGACTTCGGTGAGGCCGATCCCGCGCTCGCGGGCGATCAGGGGGGCATTGAGGAAATTCAGCTCGGATTCGGAGCTTTCGGTCAGAACCCCCGCGAGCGCTGCGGCGCCCAGCAGCGGCAGGCCCAACTCGGCCAGGTTGCCCCGCGCGGCGACCTCGACACCCTTAAGCGAGTCGTCGTCGTCGATCAGCGCCGCCGACAGCGCCCCCAGTCGGTGTGCCAGTCCCATCCCCGGACCCGTGCCCGGCTCAGACACGGGAACCGGGGCCATGGGAAGGTTCACGGCGCTGGCGGGGATCTCGTTGCCGCCGAGGGCGACGATCACCTGTTCTGCGGCCTGCACGCCGGCCGCGTCCTGCGCCTCGTGAGTCGAGGCGCCGAGGTGCGGGGTGACGATTACGTTCGGGCGCTCGAGCAGGGGGTGGTCTCCCAGCGGCTCGTGTTCGAAGACGTCCAGCGCCGCACCTGCGAGGGCGCCGCTGTCGAGTGCTTGGATCAGCGCCGACTCCACAACGATTCCTCCGCGCGCGCAGTTGATCAGCCTGGCGCCGGGCTTCAGCTTTGCGAGAGCCGCCTCGTCGAGCAGCCCGTCCGTCTTCGCCGTCTTCGGAAGGTGGATGGTGAGGAAGTCGACGCGAGCGAGCAGCGCGTCCAGACCCCCACAGCGGGCGGTACCCGTCTCGGCAAAGCGCTCTGCGCCGATATATGGATCGAAACCGATCACGACCATGCCGAGCGCCCGCGCCTTGGCCGCGACCAGGCGCCCGATCCGCCCCAGGCCGAGGATGCCCAGAACCTTTCCCTCCACCTCGACGCCGGTAAAGCGCGTTCGCGCCCATTCCCCTTCGTGAAGCGCCCGATCGGACTGCGGCACATTGCGAGCAAGGGCCAGCAAGAGTGCGATCGTCAGCTCGGCGGCCGAGAGGACCGTCGACTCAGGAGCATTGGCGACGAGAATGCCGCGCCGGGTAGCGGCGCCGATGTCGACGTTGTCGACACCGATGCCGGCTCGCACGATCACCCTCAATGCGGTGCCCCGTTCGATCACTCCGGCGTCGACCTGAGTGCCGGAGCGGACGACCAGGGCGTCGAAGTCCTCGATCCTCTCGAGCAGTTCCTGCTGGTCCCAGCCCTCGGCGACCTCGACATCGAACTCCTGGCGCAGCCGCGCGATCCCCCGCTCGGAAATCGGGTCGGCGACGAGGACACGCCCGCGCTCGGCAGTGGCAGCCGTTGCGGTCTCCTTGAGTTTCAGAAGTTGTCCCAATGTGTCCGCTTTCTGAACTGCGACCCCCGACGGCTCTTCGAGGAGGATGCAGCTCCCACCGTCGGAGGTCGCATTAGCTACTCTACATTCACGTAAGGGTAGAGTATGACAAGAAATGGGGAATCCTTGGAAGTCGTAAGTCGAATGGAGCTGGGTTCGGTAGTGAAACCGGCGTTCGAGTCGGGGCCCGCCTCGCGCCAGGACCTGATTCAGGTGGCGGAGGAACGGGGTGGAGGCGAGGGGGTCGTTCGCGCCTTGTCCCGGCTGCCGGAAGGCAAGCGGTTCGCGGCACTGCGCGATCTCTGGGAGCACCTCCCGGACCTGCCGGTCGAACCGCCCACCGGCGCGGGCGCGGGTCGCTGAATCCGTTTGAGCGCTGGTCAGCCCACTGCTTCGGCGCCCCTTTGAGGCGCCCCGACGTCGCCCTCACTGCGGTCCTGGCGCTTGCGCTCGGCGCGATCGCCAAACTTGCCTCCGCTCCGGGCCAGTCGTTCTTCCTCGCGGTCTTCGTCGAGGACGTGCTGCGCGATACCGGCGTCAGCCGCGCCGCCTTCTCGGGTTTGTACGCGGGGGCTACGGTGGTCTCGGCGACGATGGTGCTGGCGGTCGGGCGATCGATCGATCGCTTCGGCGCCGGCCTCGTCTGGTTCGCGGTCGCCGCCGGCCTCGCCTGTGCCTGCCTGGTGCTCAGCGCCGCCACCGGCCTCGCGATGGTGCTGTTGGCACTTTGCCTGATGCGCGGATTCGGGCAGGGATCCTTCCCGCTGCTCGGCACGGTGATCGTCGCCTCGAGCTTCGAGGCCAGGCGCGGGCGGGCGATGGCGCTCGCCACCCAGGGGATCACGGTTGCCGGCGTCGTCCTTCCCGGTCTTGCCGCTGCGCTGATCGTCGCCTTCGGCTGGCGCGCGGCGCTGCAACTCGTCGCCGTCGCCCTCTTCGTTGCGATCTTGCCGCTCGGGTTCGCCGCGCGGCGCTCCCAGCGCCCGGCCTCCCGCAGCGCCCGGACCCGTGGGCTAGGGCTGCGGCAAGCCCTGCGCCTGCCCGCCGCCCCACGACTGCTGGTGGTCCTCGCTGCGGCGCCGCTGGTCAGCACCGCCCTGGTCCTGAACTCGGTCTCGCTGCTCGCCAGCGTCGGTCTTTCCGCCGGTCAGGCGGCGCTCGCGCTTGGCGCGATGGCGGCCTGCGTCGCCGTGGGCGCGGCGGCTGGCGGCATGATCGCCGACCGCTGCGCGGTGCACTGGAGTCTGGCGCCGATCGGCGTCACCCTGGCGATCGCGACCGGGCTGATGCTCAGCGGTCTGCGGGGACCCGCCTTCGCGGGCTTCCTCGTCCTCGGGTTAGCGAACGGCCTCGGCACGACCGCCAACGGCACCGTCTGGGCGCGGACCTATGGCACCGCTGCGCTGGGACGTCTGCAGGGGATGTCCTCCTCCGCGCAGATCGCCGGCGCGGCGCTCGGGCCGCTCGTTCTCGCCGCTTCGGCCGCGGTCAGCGGTGGCTACCTGCCCGGCCTGCTCGCGCTCGCCGCTCTGTCGCTGGTCGCGGTGGCCTTGGGTTGGCGCTGCCGGCCCGAGGCCTCCGCCCTGGCCGTCGACAGGCTCGGCCGCGGGCGGCTGGCGACGGAGCCCGCCTGATGCGATGCGGCACACACCTCCCGACCCTCACGCGGCTGTAGGGTCGAGCGATGGCCAAACCAACCCTTCGCATCCTGCCGCTCGGCGGCCTCGGAGAGATCGGCAAGAACATGACCGTCGTCGAGTACGACGGCCGAATCGTCGTGGTCGATGTCGGCCTGCGGTTCCCGACCGCCGAGATGCACGGGATCGACCTTGTCCTGCCCGACTTCACCTACCTGGAGGAACGGGCCGACCGCATCGAGGCGATCGTGATCACCCACGGGCACGAGGACCATCTCGGCGCGCTTCCCTGGGTCCTGCGCCGGCTGGGCGAAGACAAGGTGCCGGTGGTCTACGGCCGCCGCCTGACGGTGGCGATGGCGAAGTCGAAGCTGGACGAGCACAAGCTCCACACGCCGATCAAACTGCTGGAGCCGGGCAAGAAGGTCAAAGCCGGTCCGTTCGGCCTCGAGCTGGTGCACATGACCCACTCGATCCCCGACGCCGCCGCGGTCGCCCTCACGACCGGCCTGGGCACGGTCCTGTTCACCGGCGACTATCGCTTCGACCAGACCCCGGTCGACGGCCAGCCCGCCGACATCGCGCGCCTGGTCCGCTTCGGCGAGGAGGGGCTGCTCCTGCTCTGTGGCGACTCGACCAACGCCGACCGCGCCGGCTTCGCGCACTCGGAGTCCGACGTCGGCCCGAAATTGCGCGAGGTGTTCGGCCGTTGCGAGGGGCGGATCATCGTCACCAGCTTCGCCTCCAACATCCACCGCGTGCAGCAGGTGATCGACGCCGCCGACGGGCTCGGGCGGCGGGTGGCGCTGGTCGGGCGCTCGATGGTCAAGAACGTCGGCATCGGGCGCGACCTCGGCCATGTCAACGTTCCGAAGGGGATGCTGGTCGAGCCGAAAGGGCTCGGCAAGGTGCCCGACCGGGAGCTGGTCATCATCACCACCGGCTCCCAGGGCGAGCCGCTGGCGGCGCTGCGGCGGATGGCCCACGGCGAGCACCGTCAGGTGAAGCTGCACGCCGGCGACACGATCGTCTTCTCGGCGACCCCGATCCCCGGAAACGAGCGCGCGATCAACGACACGATCGACCGCCTGTTCAAGATCGGCTGCGACGTGGTCACCGCCCGCGACGCGCCGATCCACACCTCCGGGCACGGCCACCGCGAGGAGCTGAAGCTGATGCTGAACCTGACCCGGCCGCGCTACGTGCTGCCGGTCCACGGCGACCACAAGCGCATCCGCCTGCACGCCGAGATGGCGGAATCGCTCGGCATCGCCGCCGAGAACATCTTTCGCGGCGACAACGGCCTGCCGCTGGAAATCGACGCCGACGGCGCCCGCTTCGGCGATCGCGAGCGCTCGGGCATGTTCTTCGTCGACGGGATCGAGCTGGGCGATCCGACCGAGAGCGCGATGCGCGACCGGCGGGCGCTCTCCCGCGACGGGATCATGTTCGTGGTCGCAACCGTCTCCGCCGACGAGGGCGAGACGGTGGCTGAGCACGAGATCGTCCTGCGCGGAATTCCGCTCGCCGAAGAGGAGGGGGAGTTCGTCGCCGCCGTCCGCGAGGCGATCGAAGCCTCCCTCGACCGCGCCGCCGACGACGAGGTGCACGAGGTGGAGCTGATCGAGAAGATGCTCCACGACGACTTGGCCCAGTTCGTCTACAAGCGCCTGCGGCGCCGGCCGATGATCCTCCCGGTCGTGGTCGAGGTCTAAGCGGCGCGGAGCTGGTCGTGCTTTCCGACAGTTACGTGACGTAAGGTTCCGCCGCAACTCGCCGGCGGGGGAGCGGTTGCGGCAAGTTGAACCGATGAGAGCAATTCGACAAACAACGATCCTGGCCGCCCTCTGCGCGGTCGCACTGGGCCTTGCAGGGGCCCCGGCGGCCCCTGCCGCGATTCCGCCTGCCTACGCGCAGGGCGAGGCGCCGAGCTTCGTCGTGATCCAGACCGACGACCAGACGCTCGACAGCCTCTACGCCTCGCACCGCTCCTACCCGGGCGCCCCGGCGACGCGGGCGATGCCGAACACGCTCGACCTGATCGGCAAACGGGGGATGAGCTTCAACCGCTATTACGTGCCCTACCCGCTCTGCTGCCCCTCGCGGGTCAGCCTGCTGACCGGGCGTTACTCCCACAACAACAACGTCCGCGGCAACAACCCCCCGAATGGCGGCTACACCGGCTTCTCCTTCCGCGGCGCCGCGAACAACAACATCGCCACCTGGCTGCAGGGGGCGGGATACAGGACCGTCCACGTCGGCAAGGTGATGAACGGCTACGGGCAGGCGCCGTTCAGCAGCGGCCTCGAGGTGCCGCCGGGCTGGAGCTCCTGGTACGGGCTGGTCAACGAGGACCAGACCCACTACTTCTACGGCTACACGCTGAACGTCAACGGGCAGCTGGTCGGCCCCTATGGCGACTCCGGCAGTTGGGAGACGCGCGAGTACGGCGTGCGCGACGACGCCGGGTGTCCGTACGCGCCGCTGGACGGCCAGCCGTGCCTGCACGTCACCGACAAGCTGACCGAGATCGCAGCCAACGAGATCCTCGCGACCCCACCGGGGCAGCCGTTCTACGTGCAGCTCGATTACTCGGCCCCGCACGGGGACTTCCGCCGCCCGGCCGGGCCGGAGCCGGCGCCGCGCCACTACAACTGGTTCCGCGGCGCCCGCCTGCCCCACGACACCAGCGAAGGCCTCAACGAGGGCAACGTCGCCGACAAGCCGCGCTTCATCCGCGAAGCGGGCTACCTGACCCCGAGCGAGCGGCACACCTACCGCGTCTACTGGCAGAAGCAGCTCGACTCGCTGCGCTCGGTCGACGACGGGGTCAAGCGGGTGCTCGACGTGCTCGGCTACCTGGGGCGGATGCGCAACACCTACGTGATCTTCGTCTCCGACAACGGCTTCTTCTTCGGGGAGCACCGGCTGCTCGGCGGCAAGTTCCTCGCCTACGAGCCGGCCACCCACATGCCGTTCCTGATCCGCGGGCCGGGGATCGAGCCCGGCAGCCAGACCGGCGAGCTGGCGGCCAACATCGACATCGCGCCGACCCTGCTCGACCTCGCGAACGTCGAGCCGACCAAGAGCGTCGACGGCCGCTCGCTCGTTCCCTTCCTCGAAGACCCCGAGCTGCGCACCCGCCGGCCGATCCTCTTCGAGTCCTTCGTCGAGACCAACGACGTCGAGGCCGACGGAGCGCTTCGCGCTCCCGCCCGCGCCAGCAACCAGGCTTCTGCCTCGCTGTTGGCGCCGCCCAAGGACTACGCCGGGATCCGCCTCGGCGCCTACAAGTACATCGCCTGGCCGAGCGGGGAGAAGGAGCTCTACAACATCAACCGCGACCCCAACGAGCTCAACTCGCTGCACAAGGTCCCCAACTTCTTCCCGATCCGCAACTTCCTGCACCGCGAAATGAAACGGCTCGCCACCTGTGTCGGCAAGGGCTGCCAGGAAGTCGCGCCGAAGATGCCGCTGACCCGCAAGGAGGCGCAGCGGCTGCGGGCGCAGAAGCGCAAGGAAGTGCGCGAAAAAGAGAAGGAACGCGAGGAAAAACGCGACCAGGGTCGCAAGCGAGTGACCAGCGCCTGAGTGGGCTATGCCACTACTCTTACGTTCATGTAGGGTTTGACCAGTCGCCTTCGAGGCGAGATCGGCGAGGCACCTGGCCAGTCGGTTACCGAGAACTTCGAGCATCCTGTCGCAACGCCACCGCCGGTGGCCGTGTGTTGGGGACAGCTCCCCAGCCACGAAAAGAGACAGATGCCCAACTTCGCCGCATATCTCCCCGACCGCCCGACGCTGCCTGACCGCCCCACGCTGCCCTCCGCCAAGCTGCTGCGGATAGAGCTGCTCGCTGGCCTGGTCGTCGCCCTCGCCCTGATCCCGGAGGCGATCTCCTTCTCGATCATCGCCGGAGTCGATCCTCGCGTCGGCCTCTTCGCCTCGTTCACGATGGCGGTGGCGATCGCCTTCACCGGCGGCCGGCCGGCGATGATCTCGGCGGCGACGGGGGCGATGGCGCTGGTCGTCGTCTCCTTGGTGAAGGAGCACGGGGTCGAGTACCTGCTGGCGGCGACGATCCTCGCCGGGGCGATCCAAATCACGCTCGGCGGGCTGGGGGTCGCGAAGCTGATGCGGTTCGTGCCGCGCTCGGTGATGACCGGCTTCGTCAACGCCCTGGCGATCCTGATCTTCCTCGCCCAGATCCCGCACCTGACCGACGGCGGCGCCGTCGTCTACGCGCTGGTCGCAGCGGGCCTGGCGGTGATGTACCTGCTGCCGCGGGTGACCAAGGCGGTCCCGGCGCCGCTGGTCGCGATCGTGCTGCTGACCGTCGCCTGCGTCGTCGGGGGAATCGGCGTGCCGACCGTCGGCGACGAGGGCAAGCTGCCCGACACGCTGCCGATCCTCGGGATCCCTGCGGTCCCCTTCTCCCTGGAGACCCTGACGATCATCGCGCCCTACGCGGCGACGCTGGCGATCATCGGCCTGCTGGAGTCGCTGATGACGGCGAAGCTGGTCGACGACATCACCGAGACTGGCTCCGACAAGGATCGCGAGTCGCGCGGGCAGGGCATCGCCAACGTCATCACCGGCTTCTTCGGCGGCATGGCCGGCTGCGCGATGATCGGCCAGACGATGATCAACGTCCGCACCAGCGGCGCCCGCACCCGTCTCTCGACCTTCTCCGCCGGTGCCTTCCTGCTGGTGCTCGTGGTCGGGCTCGGCAGTGTCGTCGCCGTGATCCCGATGGCGGCGCTGGTCGCGGTGATGATCCTGGTCGCGGTCTCGACCTTCGACTGGCACTCGGTCGCGCCGGCCACCCTGCGTCGAATGCCCCGCGGGGAGACCGTGATCATGGGCGTCACCGTCGTCGCCACCGTCGCCACCCACAACCTCGCGATCGGCGTCGGCGCCGGCGTTCTCACCGCGATGGCGGTGTTCGCCCGCCGGGTCGCCCACCTGGTCGAGGTCGACCGCGTTGTCGACCCGGACGGTGCCAGCTGCCTCTACTCGGTCCACGGCGAGGTCTTCTTCGCCTCCGACCAGGAGCTGATCGAGTCCTTCCGCTACGGCGAGGACCCGCCGAAGGTGATCGTCGACTTCTCCCGCGCCCACCTCTGGGATGCCTCGGCGATCGCCGCGGTCGACGCGATCGAAGGGCACTACCGCCGCCACGACATCGAGCTATCGATCACCGGCCTCAACGAGCGCAGCGACCTGCTCCATCAGAAGCTCTCAGGTCAGATGGCGTCAGCTCATTGAGGAGCGCGAGCGCGAAGTTGCAAGTCGGTGTAGCGTCGAATCTATGAGCCCCGAGCCGCTGGTCACGATCTCAGCCTCTTATGGCGCCGGCGGAAGCCGGGTTGGGCCACTTTTGGCCGAACGACTCGGACTTCCATTCGCCGAACGGGTGATGTACCGGGGAGTCGCCGACCTCGTCGCCGGTCCCCTCGCCGAGGCGCGCCGCGAGGAGCCGCAGGTCGGGCGCTCGCTGGGTCAGCTCGTCCGCCAGTTCGCGGCCGGGGCCTCGGAGGCAGCGCCGGTCACCGAGGAGGCCGACCGGATCGCCGACGAAGAGTTTCGGCGCATGAATGAGGAGGAGATTCGCGGCTATGTACATGGGGGCGGGGTGATTCTCGGCCGCGCCGCCGCAGTTGTTCTGCGCGACGTACCGCACGCGGTCCACGTTCGGATGTCCGGTCCGATCGAGGCCCGGGTCGAGCAGGCGATGCGTGTCGAGGACATCGACCGCGATACCGCGCGCTGGCGCCAGGCCACCGACGACTTTGCCCGCGACGCCTACGTACGCCACTTCTACGGTCTCGATCCACTGGACCCGGCGCTCTACCAGTTGACCCTCGACTCGACGCGGCTTCCGTTGACAGCCTGCGTCGAGGCGATCGCCGGCGCTGCTCTGGCCTCTGCCAGCTAACGGCCATCGACCGATGGGCCTGGTATACGCCCTCTCCGCTCGACTGGGGGGGTCCTTCCCGAGAGGGAGCCTGGTTGATGGACCTCGCGCGGCTTCCTGGTCACCTCGCGCGGCGTCTGGTTCGTACTCAGGCTGTCGGTCTATCTGGAGGCGGTGCGGGAGGTTCTCGCAGACGGCGACTTCCTGCGGTTCTGCGTGATCGGATACGGCATCGTCCAGGCGTCGCGGTCGGTCTCGCGCTCGACTTCGACCGCACCGCCGTCCCCGTCCTGGGGCTGATCGTCTTCGCGATGAGCTCGGCGGTCTACGCATCGACCGGGCAAGAACCGGGTTAGGGAAAGCGCTCATACGACCGGCGCCGCAACCGGCGCCGACCAGAAGGAGTCTCCTGCAAGATGATTTCGCTCCGTAGGCTGCGTTTGCTCGTGCCGCTCGCCGGCGTCGCCCTTCTCGCCGTAGCGCTGCTGGCTTCGAGCGCTAGCGCTGCCAGGGTCCCGCCGTTCTCCGACAGCGCTCAATACAAAGCGCTTGCCAAGTTCGTCGACAAACTCGACACGCTCGCCGGCACGCCGACCGCCGCCGCGCAGAAGACCACCTACGACGGCCAGCTCGACAACAAGCACCAGGCCGCGGTGAACAAATCGAACGCCCTGTTCAACCGCGCGAAAGCACTGGCGAAGAACGAATCTAACCGCGCCTTCGAGAAGGGCTCCAAGACGATCCGCCGCACCGAGTCCGGCGAACTCGCCAGCCTGCGCAGCCAGTACGACGCCCGCTTGGCGTCGACCGCAGCCAACTACGAAACCGAGCTTGCCCGCATTCAAGACGAGTTTGGGGACCGAATCGAGACCCTCCACAAAGAGATCAAACGGCTCCGCAAACAGAAGGCCGCTGCCGCGACCTCCCAGCAGCCCCAGTTTCAGGAAGCGATTGAACGGCGCGTAGACCGCCTCGTCGCCGACGGCGAACTCGAACGAGAGGAACTCGCCGACCTCAAGGCCGGCTACGGAAAGGAAAAGGCGGCAGTCCGCGCCGCCAAGGCTTCGGCGGCGCAGCTCGTCCTCAAGGACGACGACGCTGCGATCCAGAAGCTGCGCAATGACCAAAAGCGCATCTACAACGCCCGCGTCGCAACCCTCCAGGGCAAGCGCGACAACCAGCTCGTCGACCTCGATGGAAAGCTCGACGCCGGCAGGGCAGCAATCGAACGGATGCCGGTCAGCGGCTGAGATTCACGCTGTACCCGCCGGGAGCCTTGATGCTCCCGGCGGTCCCGCCTCGGTGACGGTGGTCGCTCCGAGCCTGGCAGGGATCGGGCTCGCTCGAAAGGCCCGCTCCGCGGGCCTCGCTTCGCGCCCTCGCTGCGCTCGGGTTCCGCTCGCTCCGCTCCCAGCCGGGCGGCTCGGCGACCACCGTCACCGAGTCAGGAGGAACGACAATGGATGCATCTATCGACCGAGGCGCCCCGCTGAGGGTCGTCGGGCCGGGCAGGTTCACGAAGGTCTCGATCCAAACGGCGGCCGGCGAGATCGAGGCCAGGCTGAGCGAAGGCGGCAACTGGGAGCTGCACCTCCGCAAAGAGGAGGAGGAGAACTGGCGGATCGCCTGCCGGGGCGACCTCGAGGGCGGCGCCATCAATGCTGAAACGGAGAAACGGCACGCGCTGGTCCGCGGACCCCTGGTTGTCGAGCCGGAAATCAGGATCGCCACCGTGCACGGCGTCAGGCTGGAGCTCTCGCGCAAAGAATTCCAGTTACTGGCTGTCTTGGCGGCAAAACCGGACCGGGTCTACACGAAGGAAGAGCTGCTCGCGACCATCTGGGGCCACGACGGCACGGCGAAAACGCGCACCCTTGAGAGCCACGCCAGCAGGCTGCGGAGGAAACTGAAAGCGGCGGGGGCGGACGGGATGGTCGTCAACTCCTGGGGCGTCGGCTACCGGCTTTGGGATCGGCCCGACACCGTGGCGCTGCCGCCGCTGAAGGCAGTCGACGCAGCCGCCTGACCGCCGCCCGACCTTTAGCCCTGACGGCGTATCTAAGCGGATATATGAGTGCCGCTTTCCGAGCCGTTGAGTGCCAGAGGTTGTTTGAGCGCTCGGAAAACAATCGGGTTCGCGGTTCACCGGGGGTATCGCTTTGCGCCGCTGCCTCGTCTGGGGGGTGACACGAACCAATGCCTCGGAATCGCCGCCTCGTCGCGGCGAGGACAAAGGAGAGCTGTATGCCACCCCAGACCAAGCCCGCCGCCCGCCGCCCAGTCCTTACCGCGCTGTGCCTCGCCGCGATCTGCCTGCTCGTCGGCGTCGTTTCGGCGGCGACCGCCAAGGCCGCGTCGGCCGGTCAGTTCAAGGCCGTCCTCTGTGCCGGCAACGTCGGCTCCAACGGCTTCGGGACCGGGACCAACACCACCAGCCCGCAGAATCCGGGCGGGATCTTCTCCTTCGAGAACTACTGCGGCCCGGCCCCCGACCCAGCCGGCAACGCCGCCTTCCTGCGGATCGCGGAGAACCAGGCCAGCGGCAACGCTGGCAACGGCGCCTACGGCTTCGTGCACTGGGACACGCCTCCGTTCGTCCACTTCAAGACGGCGGGGGGTTGGACCCGACAACCACTTGCATTCAATGACGGCTGGAGGGCGCGCTTCTGGGGAGTCGACTTCGCCAACAACGGCTTCCAGATTTTCAGCCAGGGAGTCGGAGCCCCGTCAGGCACGACCTCCACCTTCGCGCCGCATCTCTGGCCGGGCGGCAATGCCGACTTCTGGCGCTTTGCCTTCGAGGTCAACTGCGTGCGGCCGGCTGGCTGCGATCGCAGCAACTTCAACGCCGCCGACGTCAACACGCTCGTCTTCACCCTCTCCGACGATCAGAACGCCCAGGTCGGATTCACCAACGGCTCGACCCTGATGAGCGGCGCTTGGGCCAAAGGCAGCCAGGCGGTCACCTTCAACCATGCCGACAACGGCTCGGGTCTGAGATTCACCTATGTGCGCGTCGATGGCGTCGAGCGATTCCGCTGGGATCACCGGGCGCAGTGCAACCTCGACGCCTCGCAGGCCAACGGCGAGTATGCGCGCGTCTTCCAGCCCTGCCCCGTCGGCGGCCCCTGGCCGGTATCCGCCGCGCTCGACACCGCCACCCTGAGCGACGGCTCGCACACCCTCCAGGCATGTGCGCAGGACTACGGCCAGGCGATTGGCCTCAACGGCACCGCATCCGAGAGCTGCGTCCAAGGCCCCGTCTACACCGACAACACGGCGCCTGGGGCGCCGACCGGATTGGTGGTCACCAGCTCCAACCCCAGCCGCTACTTGGACCGATTCGGGGCGCAGTTCACCCTGCCGCCGAACCAGGGGAGCCCGATCACGAAGGTCCACTACCAGGTGCTCAACGCCGCCGGCGAGGTAGTGAAACCCGAGCAGATCCTCAACGCCACGAACCCCACCCGCCTGACCGGGATCGAGGGGCCGACCAAAGCCGGCGATTACCGGCTTCGCGTCTGGCTCGAGGATCAGGTCGGCTTTACCGGCCCGGCCGCAATCGCTCCGATTCCTCACGATACGACGCCCCCGGCCGCGCCCCAGCTCTTGGCCGTGACTTCGCCGAATACCCCCCGGGCGGTCGACGGCTTCGATCTCCGCTGGCAGAACATCGTCGACCCGGGCGCCCCGATCGACGCCGCCCATTACTCCGTCCTCGACGGCGCCGGCAAGGTCGTCGTCCCCGCCACCAGAGTGGCCGGCGACAACATCCAGGCGATTGCCGACCTCGATGCCCCCGGGCTGCCAGGTGCCTACCAACTGCGGCTCTGGCTCTCAGACGGAGAGGGCAACGTTGGCGCGCCCGTCACCGCGCCACTCGCCTACGACTGCCAGCGCTCGGCAGAGCGCGGGGCGACCCTGATCAGCGCCAAGCTCGGCGGCGGAGCCGGTCAAACCGTTCAGCAGGGCGACGGCACGACGCTGACCGGCTCGCTGCGGAGCCCCACCGGGGCCGTCGCCAGCTCGCCGGTCTGCATCTTGACGCGGGTCCAGACCGGCTCCGGCCGCGAGTTCCTCGGCATGGCCCTGACCGACGCGGGCGGCGATTTCCGCTTCCCGATCCCGGCCGGACCCTCGCGGGAGGTGATCGCGATCCATCGCGACGCCACCCGCCAACTCCGCGCGAGCGCGAGTCTCGACACGGTTGTCCACCCGAGTCTGGAAGCGCGGAAGACCACCGTCCGCAACGGCGAATCCGCCTACTTCGAGGGGCAGATTCCCGGTCCTCACAACGACAACGTGACGATCGTCCTGCAGGTGAAAAGCGGTCAGGGCTGGCTCGCCTTTCGCCGCTATCGAACCCGCAACGACGGTCACTTCGAGATGGTCTACCCGTTCCGTCGCACGATCCGGCCGACCAACTACGAAATGCGCGCGCAGGTCCGCGAAGCCGGCGGTTACCCCTACCTGGAGGGCGATTCAGATCCGGTAAGGCTCCTGGTGCTGCCGGAAGCGAAGTCAAAGAAACCCGCAGCAAATAAGCGCTGCGGCAAGGTGAAGAAGAAGAACGCCAACCGACGCGGCGCCAAGAAGTGCCCGAAGAAGCACCCTGGCAAGAAGCGGGCTCCAGTCCGCCGCTGACCAGCTTGGGTTGAGTTCCGCCGGGTCGCGCTCCGCGGCCCGGCGCCGCGCCTAGCTTCGCGCGCCCCCTGCGCCCCCAACGCGCCGCACCTCCCGCGCTCGCCGGGACCCCGATTTTCGCACCCTGCGGGTGCGGGTCGGGGCCACCGGCTCACGCAGAGGGCGTGGGCGCAAATGCAGGAGGCTCAGATGAGCGATCCCAGCATGGCGGTGCTCGACATTGACGCGATCAAGGTCGAGGACGGCTTCAACCCGAGGACCGAGTTCGACCCCGACAAGCATCGCGAGCTCGTCGCCAGCATCGAAGAGCACGGCATCACTCAGGCGCTGACCGTGCGGCCCAACGGCGGCACCCATCACATCATCATCGACGGCGAGCGGCGCTGGCGCGCAGCAAAGGACGCCGGCGTGAAACGGGTCCCGGTCCTGATCAACGAGGGAGAGGGCGCCCTGGCCGCTTCGCTCGTCGCCAACCTGATCCGGGCGGACCTGAACCCGGTCGAGGAGGCCAGGGGGTTCCTGCGCCTCGCCGAGCTGGAGAAGCTCGGAACCAACAAAGCGTTGGCGAAACGGGTGGGCAAATCCGCCGGCTACGTCGGCGACCGCAAACGGGTATTGAAGCTGCCCGAGGGGTGCCTGCCCTTCTTCGCCAGCGGAGCGGTGACGATGGAGGCCGAGCGCAACCTGCGCCGGATCGCGGAAGTCTCGCCGCGAATCGCCGTGTGCGCCTGCGAGCTGGCCGAGCGGGGCGAGGTCGAGTCGCATCAGCTCGTCGACTCCTTCGGCGACGTGCTCTACGCGGTCTCGCGGGCCAAGTTCGATGACCCGCCGACGATGATCGACCCCGACAGCGTCGACCTCGAGAACCTGATCGAGGACGAAAACAAGAGGTCGAAGTTGATCAACGCCTTGAGGGAGGTCGACCCCTACCTCCTGGGCGGTCGCAACGACGTCCGCCTCGGTCAGGAGGAGGTCGACCGGGCCAGGGCCGCTGGTTGCCTGGTCGAGATCGAGGTCGATCAAGGGGGCTGGGTCTCCTCCGCGACGTTCATCACCGACCGCGTGCTGGCCGTCGACCTCGCCGAGTGCTACGTCGAGCGCAAGGTCAAGGCGGCGGAGGAGCTGCACCAAAAACGGATCGAGGCTGCCAAAAAGGCCGGTAAGCCGACCACCGAAGACGAGAAGAAGACGGCCCGGAAAAAGCAGCTGGAAGAAGCAAAAGCGGCCAAGGCTGCGGCCGAGCGGGCGAATGAAAAGGTCGGCGTCAAGCTGATCGAACGGCGCGGAGCGGCGGGGCGCAAGGAGCACGGCCTCAACCGGGCCAAGGCGGTCGCGGCGATCCTGCTGTTCGATCACGACGGCCTCGCGGCGGCTGGGATCAGGTTGGCCCTCCCGCAGCTGCGGGAGGTCGAGCGAAAAGCCCTGAAATCGGGCGAGCACCGCGAAAAGATCCACTACGCCACCCGCGACGCCTGCAACGAGTACATCTGGAAGCGCGTGCAGGCAGCTCGCAGCGAAGGCGAGGTGATGGAGATCCTCACCGAGGCGATGATCGCCGGCGAGTTGGTCGACGACGCCGCCGTTGCGCGGAGCCACCGGGTCGGCTGGTTCTCGCGCGGAGCCAGGGAGGCAATGCAGTTCCTCGCGGCCGAGGTCAAGGCGGTGCGCCCGCGCCGCAGCCGTGCATCCCGATAGCCCGGGGGCAGAGATCGCCGAGAGGGGTGGGGACGTTGATTCCCACCCCTCTCGCGGCTGGCCCCTGCTTCCGATCAGCGACTGGCAGCGCCGCGATGCGTTTCTGGCGAAGCTCGCACGGATGACGCCGGAGACGCGGATCAGGCGGGCTCGCTACTCGTGGAAGTCCTGGGAACGTCGGGTCTGGGTGGGTCACTACCCCGATGAGGTGCCGCTGATCAACGGTGAGTTCGAGTGGATCGCCCTTAATGCCGAATAGGTGGTCATGCCGACTTCAGTGCTGCCGTCGACTTGTTGGCGGTGAGCGCCCAATCAGGCTCGGCATAATCAGAGCGCATCTAGGATGGCCATCGTTCTGTCCGATGCGCGATGGCGCCCCGGCTCGGCATGTGCGGGCCTGGTCCGCTCGAGCGCCTGTTCCTTGATCGCCAGGTTCGCGTGCAGGTAGACCTGCGTTGTCTCGACCTGCTCATGTCCCAGTCAGAGGGCGATCACCGAGGTGTCGACGCCGGCGAGGAGGAGTCGCTCGCGGCGGTGTGGCGCAGGATGTGCGCCGTCACCTTCTTCGCCGCCAACGAGGGGCATCCCGCTGATGCTGTCGCGACGTGCCGGGCGATCCTCCGCTCCAGGGCGTCGCGGCTGAGCCGCCCTCCACCGCGGGCCGGGAACAGATGATCCTCCGGCGCACCCTGCCTCTCGTCGAGCCAGGCTCACAACAGGGTCACGGTCGCCGGTGTCAGCGGGGTGATCCGCTGCTTTCGGCCCTTGCCGAGGCAACTGACGTGGGGACCGGTGTCGGTCGAGTGTCCGCGCATCGGAGCCGGTCAGCTCGGATGCCCGCAGCCCGCTCTGGGCGGCGAGAGTAAGCATCGTCCGGTCGCGGCGGCCCGTAGCGAGCGGACCGCCGCCAAGCGGGCGTTGCGGGTGCGGACCCCATTGCCCCGGGCGGTTTCGAGATGATCGAGGAACGGCCCCGATCAGCGGCGCCCCGCGGGGCCAGTTGGAGGCGCTTGTATTTAACTGGTTCGTTAAATAAGGTCTCATAATGACCACCGATCAGCTCAGCGCCACCTTCGCCGCGCTCGCCGACCCGACCCGCCGCTCGCTGCTCAGCCGGCTGGCGGAGGGAGAGGCGACCGTGGGGGAGCTGGCGGCGCCGTTGCCGATCAGCCTCCCCGCCGTCTCCCGCCACCTCAAGGTGCTGGAGGGGGCGGGTCTGGTCGTGCGCGGACGGCAGGCCCAGTGGCGGCCGACCCGGATGCAGGTCGACCCGCTCAATGAGGCGGCGGAGTGGATCGCTGCGCGAAAGCAGACCTGGGAAACACGAATGGATCGACTACACGCGCATCTGCGCGGAAAAGGAGCTGACGATGAATGACCTCGCCCCCGATGCCGGCGATGAGCGCACGGTGCTGATCACGCGGACCTTCGAGGCGTCGCGAGAGCAGGTCTTCCGGGCCTGGACCGACCCTGATGAGGTCGCGGGCTGGTACGGCCCCGCCCACATGGAAGCTCCCCGCGAGCGGATCACGATCGACCTTCGCATCGGCGGTCGTTGGGAGCTGACGATGTTCCGCCGCGACGGGGGCGGCGAGTTCTCAATTGGCTATGAGATCGTCGAGCTGGTCGAGCCCCAGCTGCTGGTGCTGAAGTCCGACCCGATGCCCGAGATGGGAATGGACGAGGGCACCGTCGTCCGTATCGAGCTGCACGACCACGGCGAGAGGACCCGGTTGACCCTGAGCGATGGCCCCCTCCCTGCCCCGGCTCGCGGCGGCGCCGAAGCGGGTTGGAACGCGGCGATGGAGAAGCTCGGCGGTTACCTCGGGAGCTAGAGCATCACCGGGAGGCCGAAGCGCTCGAAAAGAGAGGCATCGCGGGGGAAGCCGGTGATCCCCGCGATCTGCCCGCCGTCGAGTGCGAGGACCATGACGCCGTAGGCGCGATGTACTCCCTCGCCCTCCTCATCGGCGTAGCTCGCAAGGGCAGGCTGGCCATTTGCGCGAACCGGGACGAGCTTGATCCGGTCGAGGCGGCCGCCCACCGGCTCGGTGGCGAAGAAGCGCCCGATCGCCTTGGCACCCTCGAAGCGCATCTGGACCGGTGGCATCGTCAGCAGCGCGTCGTCGGTCAGCAACTCGACGATCGCCTCGATGTCGACCCGCGCCCACGCCTCCCGAAAGCTGCGGATCACCGCCGCCTCCTCGGCGCGGCCCGCCGGCCGGTTGGCACGGGCAAGAGCGCCCGCCTCCTGCTCGCGGTCGAGGGCGGCGCGCGCTCGCTGCAAAGCGCTGTTGACGGAGGCCACGGAGGCGCCCAGCAGCTCGGCCACCTCTGCGGCCCGCCAGCCGAGCGCGTCTCGCAGGACAAGCACCGCCCGCTGGCGCGGCGGGAGCAGCTGCATCGCGGCGATGAACGCCAGGCCCACTCCCTCGCTGAGGATCGCCCTCTCCTCAGGCCCCGGCTCGCCGCTGGGCGCGTCGTTGAAGAGATCGTCGGGGTAGGGCTCCAGGCGAGCGTCGGGGGGCAGGGCCGACTCGGAGCGGCGCTCGATGATCCGCAGCGAGACGTTGGTCGCGATCCGATAGAGCCAAGCGCGCAGCGGCGCCCTCGGCTCGAAGTCGGGCAACGCCCTCCAGGCGTTCAGCAGCGTCTCCTGGAGGGCGTCGTCGGCGTCGTGCAGGGAGCCGAGCAGGCGGTAGCAGTGGACGTGCAGCGTGCGGCGGTGGGGCGAGGTCAGCTCGACGAAGGCCGCTTCCTCGCCTCTTTTGGCTGCCTCGATGAGACGCGCTTCGTCCGGGTCGGTCATTGCTGAGGAACGGGCAGGGGGCCGCCGAGCTCGGTCCACGCGGAGGGCTCGAAGGCACACCCCGGCACCCCGCCGAGGGCGATGAAGCGGATTCCCTCGTCACCTGGCTGGATCTGGCGCTTCTGATCGGGGCCGACCCGGACCATGACCCCCGGCTCCAGCTCATAGCTCTCGCCATCCGCCACCAGGGTCGCCGAGCCCGCGAGAGGGATGTAGACCTCCTCCTGGCCGGCCTCTTCGGTGGACGCGTCGTGAAAGTGATTGGGATAGCCGTCCCAGTTCGGCGGCAGGGTCATCACCTGCATCCCCCAGGCGCTTACTCCCAGCGAGGCCCGCGCTCGACGGGCGACGCCGTCGTAGATCGTCTCCATCTCGTCGATTCTCGCGATCGTCACGTCTGCCATGTGTTCCTTTCGTCGGGAGCCCGCTTGGCCCCTCTGCCATCTCAAATACGAGGCGGCTTCAAAACTCATCGCTATCTGCCAACGCATGGTTTGAGGCCACGTAGAATCCGCGTCCCGTGGCGTACTCGGAAGAGCTGGCGGAACGAATCCGCGACGTGATCGACGGACGGCCGGGCGTGACGGAGCGGAAGATGTTCGGCGGGATCGCCTGGATGGTGAACGGCAACATGGCCTGCGGGACCATCGGGGAGGATCTGATGGTCCGTCTCGACCGCGAGGACGCGGAGGCGGCCCTGTCCGAGGAGCACGTCGGGCCGATGGAATTCACCGGTCGTCCGATGCGTGGCTTCATCACGGTCGAGGCCGCTGGCATCGAGGACAGTGCTGGGCTCGGCCGCTGGGTCGATGCCGGCGTGGACTTCGCCGAGTCATTGCCGGCGAAATAGTCGACCACGGGATCTACGCCCAGGTCGCGCCCGACTTCAGCCGCTTACCACCCACCGGCATTGTCCGCGATGCCGGCGTCACCACCGGCGACCACGTCACCGTCACCTGCCACGGATTGAACCACGAGGGCCGAGACTGACCGTCGCGGGCGATTTCGTGAACTCGGGATCGATCGCGGACCCGCAGAACGGGTAGCGCTCGACGAGGCAGACGCTCGCACGGGTCTCCGACCAAGGATTCATAGGGCGATCGGGGGATGGCGCTCACCGGGTCGGCGAACGCGAGGTGGGTCTGTTATGCCGAGCGCATTAGAAAGTGCGCCGCTCGCACGCCGGGTTCCTTCGAAAGGTCGGCATAACCACCTATTCGGCATTAAGGGCGTTATGCCGACGTCGGCATAACGCCGTTCGCTCGGTCGACCTCGAATAGTGCTTCCCGCCCGCTTATCGGGACCGCCGATCGCGGCGTTACCGTCGCCGCATGACCTCGATTGCGCTGCCGATCATCTTCGCCTCCGACGGTGCTGCCGTCGGCGGCGAGACGCTCCTGACCGAAGCCGGCGCCTCGGTCCTTGTCCTCGCGAGCTGCTCCGCAGCGCTCGGAATCGAGCTGCGCGGTGCCTACCTCGCGGGGGAGGGCAATCACTCGCTGTTGGTCGCCGAGAGCAGCGTGATCGGCGCCCAGCGCGCCGGGCTGCGCTCGCGGTCGCTGGAGATCGCCGCGGAGGCGATCACCTTCGAGCGAAGGCTGCTGCTCTACGACCACCTGCACGCCTTTCAGGATCTCGCCGACCGCGCCGGACACCGGCTCAGCGTTGACGGCCTCGACGCCGCCGCCTCGGTACTCGACCCGCATCTGCGGATCGAGTCCTAGCGCCGGCGACTCGCAGCGCCCCCGTCGGTCGGGCGCCCCGGCCGAGCCTTGCACGGCTTCGCCGTGCCCTGGCCTCGGGTCGCCCGCCCGCCGGGGGCGGGCCTTCTCGGGAGGTCTTGCTGAATGAGTGCCTTTGTTGTCGACGCGCCCCACATCGACGCGGTGCTGAGCGCCGCGATCAACGGCCCCACTGACCCGCGCCAGGGACGGCACGACTGGCACCCGCCCTACGTCCACGAGCTGCTCGGCGCCCTCGAACCGCTCGGCTCCGAGAACGCCAGCGCCGCCGGCCGCGAGCTGCTCGAACAGTGCATCGCCTCGGTCGCCCACCGCTTTCCCGACTGCGGCGACCAACTGCCGGGTCCGATCCCGACGCCGCGGCCCGAGCAATACGAATGGACCGACCTCGGGAAGCTAATGACCGCCGTCGAGGCTTGCAAGGCGATCGCCTGCCTCGAGTACCAATCCTGTGAGCATCCGGGTTGGGCAACTTCCGGCTCTCGCGCCTTCTGCTCGGAGCTTCGCGCCGCGCTGGTTACCCGCTTCGATGGCTACGGCTCGGCGCCCTGGCAGTGGGACGTCGATCTGGCGCTCGACCGCAGGGCACGGTCCTGGAGGTAGACCGCTTCGTCGTCGGTGTCGGGCCCGCTCCGCGGGCGCGACGCCGGCAGGGGGGAGAGCTTTCGCTGCCGATCCCCTGACCCCCTGAAAACCCAAGTGCGCCCCGGGGGGGCCGGCGTTCGAGCGCCGACCCTGATCCCCGAGACGACTTCACAGGAGCCATAACTCCCATGCAAAGTCACCGTAGCCACGGGTGCGATTCCGAGCACCCGGATCCAGATACCCGCAACGAAGCCACCACCGTCCAGCGGGACACCGCCATCGAAACCGGAGTCCTGGCGCTCGTCCTCTCGCGGCACCCCGCGCAGTTGACGCTCGCCGAGCTGATCCGCGAGATGGCCGACGACCCTGGCGAGTTCCGCCAGGTCGACGCGATCAATCGCGCCGTCCGTGACCTCGGCGGCGTCGGCCTTCTGAACCGCAACGGCGAGTTCCTCGTCCCAAGTCAGGCCGCGCTCCGCTTTAACCGTCTGACCCACTCCTGGGAGGCGGTCTAGCGATGGCCGCGAGAGGACCACTCGACGCGATGGAGGCCGAGGACGTGGCGCAGCGATTCGCCGTCCTCGCCGACGCCAACCGACTCCTGATCCTCGATCACCTGCGCCGCCACGGCGAGGCGGCCGTCGGTGAGGTCGCGCTGGCGGTCGGAGCCTCACAGCAGAACACCTCAAAGCACCTGGCGGTTCTCCGCACCGCCGGCATGGTCGTCCGCCGCAAGCGGGCGACCAGCGCGCTCTACCGGGTCAGCGACGAGCGCGTGAATCGCCTGTGCGAGGAGGCGCGGAACTAGACGCCCGACACCTCGGCGTCCCGCTCGGTCCCGACCCGCCGGCCTGGTCCCGCGCGGGTCGGGGCGGAGGCAGCTCCCGGCTGGCTCGCCAGACCCCGCAGTGTCGCGCACTGCGTGCGCGGGGGCGGGGTATGGCGAGCCAGCCAGAGAGCGAGCAGGCGGGACGGAGGGCGGCGATCCTGGAGCAGGCGCTGACCGAGGCGCGGGCGGCGTTGCGTAATCAGGCGCGGCGGCACGCGCCCGGCGAGGCCGAGGCCGAGGACGCGCTTCAGGAGGCGAGCATCGACTTCCTCCGGTTCTACGACGGGCCGTCCGGTGTCGACGCCGTGCGCTGGCTCAACGTTGCGATCAAACACCGCGCCTGGGAACAGGGCCGCAAGCAGCGCTTGGCGCGCCAGCGGACCATGATCGAATCGGAGGACGGTCCCGAGATTCAGATCCCGGCTAACACCCCCGACCCCGCCGAGCGTGTCGCGCGGGGCGAGCAGGTCGAGCGCTTCATCGCCGCGATGATGCAGTTGAAGCCCGACGAGCGAACCGCCTTGATCATGTTCGGCCTGGGCTACTCCTACCGCGACATTTGCGAGCGGCGGGGCTGGACCTACACGAAGGTCAACCGCTGTCTCGCCGAGGGCCGGGCGGCCCTGCGCAAGCTCGTCGACTGACCGCTGCCCGCTCTCGGCCCGCCTTTGCGCTACGGACAAAAGGCCGGAAATTTCGTCCGTAGCGCCGCCCCGCCCCGCCTGGGTTTGAGCCCCCTCGGAACCCTGACCACGCACCCTCACGATGAGAGTGTCCGTGGTCAGGGTTCCGAGGGGGGCAGGAGGAGCGGGGCGGGGTGGCAAGGTGGTCGTTCAGCTGGGCAGGAAGGGTGTCGATCGGGTCTGAGGTAGGTCCGGTGGGGTGGATGTGGCGGGCCGGGCGGCGGCGGCTCGGGCGGGCGGCGGCTCGGCGAGGGCGGCGCGGGATGCGAGCGTGGCCGGCGTGGGCGTCTGGCGCTGGCCTGCTCGGGGCGAGGGCGGCAGGTCGTGAGGGCGGCGAGGCGAGGTCCCGGGTCAGGCGGTCGAGGTCGGCGGCGGCTCGGCTCGGCGCGGCGGTCTGGGCGGGCATGATGCGGGCGGCAGGTTGCCCTGGCAGCGAGGCGGGCCAGCGTGCGGTGGTCGGCGACGGGCAGCGCCAGGGCGCGTCGGTCGGGCGGCCGGTGCCGGGCCGGTCGTGGTCCTGGTGCTCGCCGGGGTCGGCGCGGATCGGCGGTCGGCGTAGGCGACCCTGCCCGGGTCGATCTGGCGCGCGCGGGTTGGGGCCGCGTGGTCGCGCCGGGGGGTCGGGTGAGGTCGGGCTTGGAGCCGTTCTCGTTTGATCGAGCATCCGAGCGGCCCGCGGCTGGCTTCTCAACTCCGCTCCATCTTGCCCCCGACGGCGGGACGCGCAAGGTCGCTTCGCTCCCTTCCCCTCGCTGCGCTCGGTGCGCGCCCCGCCTTTCCGGGGGCTGAGTCGCTGCGTAATCGAATCCAGCCCAGAGCGGGCGAAGGGAGCATCAGATGATCAACGTAGAGCCGTTCAAAGCCAAGCTCGTCGGCGACCCCGAGTCGCGCGAGACCAAGAACGGAACCGTGTGCAACATGCGCGTCCGTCAGGTCGACCCGGGCAGGTCCTCGGTCTTCATCGACGTGGCCGCCTTCAGCGACAACCCCGCCTTCGGCGAGGGCCTGATCGAGCAGTGCATGGCCCTCACCAAGGGCGCGGTCATCACCGTCTCCGGTGGCCTCATCTACAACGAATGGGAGTCGAAGCCGAAAGGCAATGCCAAGCCGCAGAAGCGCTCCAAGCACTCGGTGATCGCGGAGTCGATCTCCATAGTGACGGCCGGGTAGTTCGGCGGCTTCCACCTCCCAGAGCCCGGCGCTCCGGCGCCGGGCTCTTTTTTTGCGCGGTGTCCCTTTCCAGCCGTGGCGGTCGTCTTGGCTGCATGGCAGGAGGCAAGAGATCGGATCGGCTCAGCACCCGGGACGTCGAGGTCCTCGGCTTCGTCGCCCGCTTCGGCCTCGTGCCCCGCGAAGCAGTTTCGATCTGGGCGGGGACCGCGCGCAGCGTCACCCTCGCGCGAGAGCGCCGGCTGCGCCGCGCCGGCATGATCGAGGTCGGCTCGGAGTTCTGGGGCGCGGAAAGGATGGTCGTCCCGACCGCCGCCGGTCTCCGACTCAGCGGCTACCGCCGCCTGGGCCCTGCGCGGATCTCCGGGTCCGTGGTCGCCCACGAGTCTGCGGTCGCTCGCCTCGCCGCGCGACTGGAAGTCGCCGGCGTCCGCCTGCTCTCTGAGCGGGAGGCCCTCGCCCACGAGCGCGCCGAGGAACGGCGGGTCTACTCGTTGAAGATGGAGGACGGCCGGCGCCTGCACCGCTGCGACCTGATCGCCTTGCCCGGCGACGGCGGCGCGCCCGCGGCGATCGAGGTCGAGCTGAGCGTGAAGGGGGCCGCCCGCCTGGACCGCATCCTGCGCTCCTGGCGGCGGGCGATCGCCGCCGGCCGCTTTGCCGACGTGTCCTACTACTGCTCCCCGCAGGCGATCGGCGGTGTCCAGCGTGCGGTAGAGCGGACCGCGACGGGCAGCTACGTGCGCGTTGTGGAGCTCTAGGTAGAGACAGTCCCGGGCGCTCGGGCTTCGGTGTTCGCAGCTGCGCTCGACCTTGCCCCGGTCGGCGCGCCGCGCAAGGTCGCTTCGCTCCCTTTCCCTCGCTGCGCTCGGTGCGCGCCGCGCCTTCTCCGGGGCTGGGTCGCTCCGCAAGCGAACACCATCAGCCCGAGAGGAGCGCGTCATGCAGACCGTCAACGAGTCCCCCGAGAAGCCCCGCCCCGAGCAGATGCGCGAGCTGCGCCAGCTCGCCGTCTCGCGCGGCGAGAGCTTCGCCTACCCGGCCACGAGCGCTGAGGCCGAGGCCGAGCTGCAGCGCCTGCGAGGCCGCGAGGAGAGCAGCTTCGCCGAGCAGGCGATCGACCGGCGCGCAGTCGGCCGGGGCATGGCCGACCGCGGCGGCGAGGCCAGGGTCCGCGACTCCGAGATCGTCGGCTACGGGTCCTCGGCGCACTGGGCGGTCGGCCAGTGAGCGCGGCCGGCTCCGAGCGCGGCGCCCAGATCGCGGCCCTGCTCGAGCGCCACTACGCAGCGCTAGCCGGCGACGTCCGCAAGGACCGCGACTGCCACTGGGCGATCTCCGAGCGCTTCTCCTACGGCCGCCCCGCCGGCTGGTTCGTCGAGCACGACGGCTACTGCTACGACGGCCTCGAGGACGGAGAGGACGGGCCATATTCGACCCGCGCCGAGGCGGAGGCGGAGCTGCTCGACCACCTGCTCGCGGCGATCGCCCAGGTCGAGGGACGCGCGGGCTAGCCGTCGCCCTTGTGAGATCGTCGGTCGGCGAATGACACAGCCGCTCGAACCACAGCCTGCGCTCAGCGCCACCGTTCGAGCGCCGCCTGGAGCCAGACCTCGATCTCAGCCAGGACGCGCTGGCCGCCAGGGCCGGGGTCTCCGTCTCCCATCTCTCCAGGCTGGAGAACGGCGAGGTCAACCCCACCTGGGGGACGATGAGGCAGATCGCGGGCGCCCTCGAGTTGTCCGTCGCCGAGCTGGCGGCTCGCTCGGAGGCGCTCGCCGACACCGACGACTGACCGTCGCGGTCGCGCTCGCCGATGCGCGCTTGACCGACGAGCCCGTCCTCCCGTGATCGGGGGTGGGTCGAATTGCGCCCCGCCGCCGTCTTGTCGGCATGGCTGCAATCCGCTCCCGCGACGCCCTCGCCAACGCCTCCGCGTTCGCCGAGCTGGCGCTCGTCTCGCTGGCGCTGCTGGCGCTGACCGCCGTTCTCGGCCTGGCTCTCGCCGCGCTCGCTCGCCGCCGCGGCCTCGCCTGGACCTGGGGGCTGCTGTCGCTTCCGCCGGCTGCCCTCGCCCTGGCGCTGCTCGCGGCGCTCGCTCCCGCGGCCTCGCTCGCCGCCCCGCTCGCCGCCGCGATCAGCGGCTTCGCCTCCGGCGCCTGCGGCTGGGCCGTTCACTGTCAGCTCGAAGATCGCCGCTCGGGCGGCGACCGCGAGATCGCGGCCGCGCGGCGGGTGCGGCCGCTGGACGGCCTGCGCCGGCATCTCGCCGAGCGCCGAGCCGACGGCGCCCTGAACGCCGAGCTGCCGATCGGCCGCACCGCCCGCGGCGAGCTGGTCTGCGTGCCGCGCGGCAGCGCCGAGTCCGGCGCCCACGTTCTCGTGCCGGGAGCGACCGGCGCCGGCAAGACCACCTCGCTGGCCGCGCTCCTGGTCGAGTACGTGGTCCGTTCGCGCTTCGGCGCGGTCGTGATCGAGGCGAAGAACGACGCGGCGCTGCTGCGCGCGGCCGAGGACGCGGCCGCAGCGGTCGCTGCGCCGCTGCGGCTGATCGCGCCGAGCGGCCCCTGCGGCTATGACCCGCTTGCGCGCGGCAGCGTCGACGAGCGATCCGAGCGGCTGATCGCGGCTCAGGCGTGGGGGTCCGAAGACGCCGATTTCTACCGGCAGGCCGCCTCGCCCTTCCTGCGCAGCGTCCTCCGCGCCCTCGACGCGGCCGCCGCGCCGGTCACCCTGGCGGCCGTCGCCGAGCGCTGCGATCCCGACGAGCTGGAGAATCTCGTCTGCGAGCTTGTTGATGCGCCCGAGCTGCGCGCGGAGCTTCTCGGCGACACCGGGGCGCTGCGCTCCGACGAGAAGCGGGCGATCGTCGGCCTGCGCGCGCGGCTGCGCAACCTCGCGACCTCCGAGTTCGCACGCGCCTGGCTCGACCCCGCCCGCCCCGGCGTCGAGGTCGTCGACCTGCGCGCCGCGATCGAGGCGCGCGAGGTCGTCTACCTGCGCCTCGACACCGACCGCACCGGCAACGTCGGCCGCACGATCGCGCAGATGGCGCTGCTCGATCTCGGCGCGGTCGCCAGCGCCCTGATGGGCCGGGGGGTGGGGACCTTTGTCGCCGTGGACGAGTTCGGCGCCTTGGAGGCGCCCGCCCTCGACCGTCTTTATACCCGCGGCCGCGCCGCCGGCTTCAGCGTCGCCCTTGGCACCCAGACCCTCGCCGACCTGCGCGCCGCCGGCCCCTCGGTGCGCGAGCGGATCGGCGCCACCGCCGCCGCGCTGATCTGCCACCGGATCGGCGGCCAGGAGGATGCCGAGTGGGTGGCGCAGGCGATCGGCACCGTCCCGACCTGGGAGACGACGGCGAAGACCAATCGCCTCGGCCTCGCCGCCGACGAGGGCACCCGCACCCGGGGCTACCGCTTCGAGGTCAACCCGTCCGAGCTGCAGCGCCTCGGGCCGGGCGAGGCGATCGTTGCCCGCCTCGGCGACCCGAGCGGCCGGCGCAGCGCCCGAGTCCGCGTCGTGCCGCCCTGGCTGCGCCAGCGCGCCCGCGCCGATCTTCAGTCAACAACCGGGTCGACCACGGCCCCTTAGGAGGAAAAGATGAACATCGTTGCGATGACCGCAACCCTGACCCGCGATCCCGTTCTGGACCAGCGCGGCGATCACACTGTCTGCGAGCTGCGAGTGGCAGAGCGAAAGGGCTTCGGTGACCCGCTCTACATCACGGTCGCTGTCTTCGACGCCGAAGCCGAGAAGTGCGCCACCCATCTCCGCAAGGGCCGGCATGTGGCGATCAGCGGCCACTTGCGCTACCGAGAGTGGGAGGCAAAAGGCGGCGGCAAGCGCTCGGAGCATTCGATCTCCGCCAGTCGGGTCGAATTTCTGCCAGGCAGAGTGCAGTCGAACCCCGGCGACCTTCCGGTGGCAGAACCTCTTGCGGTCACTCCCGCCGCCTAGCGGCGATGGACGAATGTGCGAGGCGGAGCTAGCGCTCCGCCTCGCGCCTATTTGAGTACCCCTGTGTTGTAGTTGGCATGGCAGGGGGTATCGAAACCAGTCCGCCGCCCGTCTTGGTGGCGATGATCCGATTTTGCCGGCGCCCGCGAGGGCGCCGAGGCGCTGTGGGGCGTCCCTATGGGCGCTGATGGAGGCGGCCACCGCCGCACCCTCGCCGCTGGCCCGCGTGCGGGCCGCGCGCTTCGAGCGCGAGTGCGAGCGGCTGCGCCCGCTCGGTGAGGCTTACGTCCTGCGCCGCTTCGGCGGCTCGCTGGGCCGCGCCGACGCGGAGGATGCCGTCGCCGAGGTCCTGATCCGGCTGCACCGCCTCGCCGAGGAAGGTCGCCCGCCGGAGAACCTGCGGGCGACCTTCTTCTCCAGCGTCCGCAACCAGGCGATCGACCAGCTGCGCGCCCGCGCCGCGCGGCCGACCGTCGAGCTGGAAGCGGCCGGCGACGTCCAGGCCGGCGACGCGCCGCCGCCCGAGTGGGCCGAGGGCCGCGAGGACGCCGCCCGCCTCCAGGAGGCGCTCGGCCGGATGCGCGGCAACTATCGCGAGGCGATCCTGCTCCGCTATGGCCTCGGCATGACCGTGCCCGAGATCGCCGAGCACTGCGAGATCAGCCTCCCGGCGGCGAAGAAGCTGATCCTGCGGGCGACCGCGCAGGCGCGCTCACGCATGGAGGCCGTCCAGGGCTCCGAGCTGTGCCCGGAGATCCGCGACCAGGCCCGCAGCCTCGTACTCGAGAAGCAGGTCAGCGGGCTAGGAGAGGGCGCCGAACTCGCGGTGCTGCGCGCCCACCTCTCCCACTGTGGCCCCTGCAGAACGTTTGTCACCGCCCTGCACGGCCACCTCCACGATCTCGGCTCGGCCGCCCTGCTCGGCTACGCCGGCGCCGAGCAGTTCGGCCATGCCGGCGTCCTCGACGGGCTCGGCGGCTGGGGCGCGTCGCTGCTCGACGGGGTTCAGGCCGGCGGCGGCCGGATTCGCACCCTCGCCTACAAGGCGACCGGCGCCTTCAACGGCTCCGACGGCGCGACCGGCGCGGTGCTGAGCACCGGGCAGAAAATCGTAGCGGCCTGCGGTGCCGGAGCGGCGACGACCGCCTGCGTGCTGACCGCGACCGTCGGACCCGGGCTGGTGACCGCGACGGAGCCCGAGCGCCCCGTGCGTCCACCCGCACAGGTTCGGGAGGAGCTGCCCGTCGAGCAGCCGACCGCCCCGGTCGAGGAAGCGCCGGCCGAGGAGCAGCCGATGGCCGAGCCCGCGCCGGGCCCCGAGCCCGAGCGTCGCGAGCCCGCCGCAGCCCCGTCGCCCAGCACGCCGGTGGCCCCGTCTCCCGAAACGACAGAAAGCGCCAGTCAGTCCGGCGGCGAACAGCGCAGCGAGTTCGGCTTCGAGGGGTCGGCCACCCCCAGCCCGGCCCCGGAAGAAAGCTCCGCGACGCCGCCGGCTGGCTCGCGTTCGACCGGCAGCCAGAGCGGCTCGGGCGGCGGCTCGTCCTCGCCCTCCTCCGGCGGTGAAGCCGAACCCGCAGGCGCGGGCGTCGGCTTCCACGGCTGATCTGAGGCCCCGGGGTATCGAACGCGCCGCCGCCTCCGTCTCGGGGGCATGGCTGGCAAGCGAGATGAGGTCTTTCTGCTCGGCGAGGAGGAGCTCGGCGACGAGCCCCTGAGCGCACCCGCCGAGGAGCCGACCACGACCGCCCCGTTGCCGGGGCGCTCGGGCCTGCGTTCCCCCCGCCTGCGGATCGGTTGGCCGCAGGTTCTGGCAGGTGCTCTCGTGCTCGCCGCGCTCGCCCTCCTCGTCCGCCCCGGCGAGGAGGGCGCCGATCCGGCACCGTCGCGGGTCGCCGTCCCGGCGCCCGCGACGGTGCCCGTCGTCCGAGTCCCGCGGCGACCCGAGACGGCTCCCGAGCGCGAGCCGCGGCGCACGCGAGAGCACCGTCAGGCCTCGCCGAAGCAGCCCGCGCCCGTCGCCGAGCCGAGCCCCCCGATCGTCGTCTCCGAACCCGCTCCCGAAGTGGCCCCGGAACCGGCGCCCGAGGCCGCCGCGCCGCCCGCGCCGGCCGCCCCTCCGGCCCCGCCGCGACCCGAGTTCGGGATCGAGCGATGAGCAGTCGACGCCTGACCGAGCGGGCCGCCGCGCTCCGCGCCGCGGCTCCGCGCTACCTCACCCTCGGCGTGCTGGCCCTGCTTCTTCTGCTCGGTGTCCGCTCGCTCTTCTTCGCGCCGGCGGCGGCCGCCCCGGCTCGGGCCGCCGCCACGGCGGACGCCCCGAGCCGGGCCTTTGCGCTCCAGTTCGCGCGCGCCTACCTCACTTATGACGTCGAGCGCCCGGCTGCCCGCGCCCGGGCGCTCGCTCCATTTCTCTCCAGCGCGGTCGACGCCGATGCCGGCTTTCTCCCGGCCGATGGGCGCCAGGAAGTGCTGTGGGCGGAGGTCGCCTCCGATCAGCCGGCGCTGGCCGGGGGGCGGGCGATTACGGTCGCCGCCGCGCTCAGCACCCAGGCGCTGCCCGTCTACCTCACCGTCACCGTCGCCCACGAGCGCGGCGGCCCCCTCGCGCTCGTCGGCTACCCCGCCTTCGTCGGCGCGCCCGCGATCAGCCGTGATGCTCCGACCGTCTCGCGCAGCGCGGTCGACGACGAGCAGATCAACACGGTCGTCGCCCGCGCCCTGCGCAACTACCTGGCTGGCTCCGCCCAGAACCTCAATGCCGACCTGGCCCCTGGTGCCGAAGTCACCTTGCCGACTCTGCCGCTGCAGCTGCGGTCCCTCGCGCGGGTCGACTGGCTCGGGCGCAGCGGCGCTCGAGCCGTGCTCGCGATCGTCGAGGCGGTCGACGAGGGCGGCGCCACCTACACGCTCGCCTACGAACTCGGGATCGCGGTCCGCGAGCGCCCCTACGTCGACTTCATCGAGGTCATCCCGACCTCGGGCTGAGAACCCATGAACGGAAAGAGAGGCGTGAGATGAAACGCAGGATCGCAGTCACCCTCGGGAGCGTCGTGCTGCTCCTGGCGGCATTCGCCGCCGCCGAGCCGGCGGCGTCGGGCGCCCTCGGCCCGGCGTCCGCCGAGGCCGCGGTGAACAAATCGCTCGGGCAGGGCGGTGGCGCCGAGGTCAGCGGCGCCGGCAACCGCCTCGGCGGCCTGCTGAGCAAAATCGGCGCGCCGGTCGTGATCGCCGTCGCCGGCTTCTTCCTGCTCGGCGCGCTCGCCTCGCGCAACATCGGAGCGAGCGTCGGCGTGGTCCTGATCACGCTGGTGGCGCTGATCTTCCTGGTCAGCCCGGACTCGATCGAATCGCTCTCCAAAGGCCTCGCCGAGACGGTGTTCTGAGATGGAGGGCGGAGCTCTCCAGGGCGCGCGCCAGCCGAAGGTGATCCGCTCCTACCGGCTCGTCTTCCGGCGGCGCTGGCGCCTGTTTCGCGTCCAGAACTGGCGCATCCCGCTCCCCGGCGGGCTGGAGCTGCGGGCGGTCGGCTACTGGCTGGCCTGCATGGCGGCGGTGGCGTTCGCGTCCCGGTTGCCGGGCCTCGGGCTCCTGGTCGGCGCCCTGCCGGCCTCGCTTCGCTTCGGCGTTCTGCCCCTGGCCGGCGCCTGGGCGCTCTCCAACGTCGAGATCGACGGCCGCAGCCCGCATCGCGCGCTCGCGGCCCTGGTCGCCTGGCGACTGCGACCGCGCTCACTGGCCGCCTTTCGCCGCTGCCCTGGGCCAGCGGAGCTCAGCTACGCCGCGCCGAGGATCGTCGTCACCGGCGATCTCGCCACGGCGACCTACCCGCGCGGTCGCCTGCGCGGCCCAGCCCGGGTGCTGTTGCGCTACCCGGTCTCGGTCAGGGTCGAGGGCGCCCGCGGAGGGGGGAGCCGAGCTGAGCGGATCGCCTCCGCCCGCCGCTGGCGGCTTCGCGCCACCGGCACCGGACCGCTGCGTCGCGGGCGCGTGCTCGAGATCCCCGCCGGGCGCGAGGTGATCTTCGAGTGAGGGCGCCGCACTACTTCTTCTGGGGCAATCTGGTCCTGCGGACCCCGTCCGACGCCTGGGCGGTCTACGAGCTGGCCGGGCAGAGCTACCCGGGGCTCTCCGAGCAGCGCAAGATCGAGGTCGGCGAGCGCCTGGAGGCCCTCGCCTACGCGATCGAGTCCGACTTCCAGCTGCTTCGTGTTTGCCGCGCTTTCGACCCCGGTCTCTACGCCCGCCGGGCGATGGCGACGCTCGATCCGCGCTTCGGCCACTCCGAGCGGTTCGCCGAGCACCTCGCCGAACACGTGGCGGCGCTGGAGCGCCGCGAAGCCGCGCGCACGGAGACCTACCTCGCGGTGCGCCTCGCGCCCGCGCCGGCGGGCGGGCCGCTCGGCGCGGCCTTGGAGGTGGCCGGCGAGGTCTGGCAGCGCCTCGCCTCCCGGGTCGGCTTCGAGGAGCATCGCGGCCTCTCACGCCCCCAGATCGAGGCGCTGCGCTCCCTGGAGGAGAAGGCCCACGACCGGGTGCTCGCCTACCTCGACTGCGAGCGCGTCGGCGCCCACCGTCTCGCGACGCTGATCCGCCGCGCCTATACCCGCGGCCTCGGCGAGCCCGATTCCGACGAGGGATTCGCGCCGCAGGCGCTCTGTTTTCTCGACGCCGCCGGTGAGGAGCGCTTCGAGCCCTTCGGTCACGACCTCCTGCGCCTGCACGAGAGCCGGGTGACGATCGAGCGCCGCTCGCTGCTGGTCGACTCCGAGCGGGGGAGGGGGCATCAGGCCGCCCTCGTCGTCGGTGCGATGCCCGAGGAAGCGGTCGTCCCCGGCCCTGCTGCCGAGCTGATGTTCGCGCCCCTGGAGCTGAGATTCCCGGTCGACGCCACGCTCTCGGTCGAGTTCGTCGCCAACCGCGACGCCCGCCGCCAGGTCGCCAAGCGCAAGGTCGACGCCGACCAGATCGCCAACGAGGAAGCCGCCGGAACCCACGGCCCCTCGGTCGAGGGGGCCGAGCGTCCCGCCGCCGCGCGCGAGCTGGAGGCGGTGCTCGGCGGCGGCGACCGGCCGCCACTGCTGCGCAGCGCCCTGCTCCTTTCCGTCGCCGGGCGCGACGGCGCCGAGCTGGAGGAGCGGGTCGAGCGGGTGCGCGAGAGCTACGGCCGGGTGCAGCTGCACCGCCCCGGCGGCGAGCAGCACCGGCTCTTTCTCGCCTCAATGCCGGCGGCGACCTTCCCGCTGCCCGAGTACAAGGAGCACCTGCTCCCCGATCAGGTCGGGGCGATGGTCCCGCACGCGATCAGCCACGCCGGATCGCGGATCGGGCCATGCATCGGACACACCTTGACCGGCTCGCGCCAGCCGGTTCAATTCGACCTCGCCGAGGCCTGCCAGGAAAGCCGGCCGCCGACCGTCCTCGCGGTCGGCACCTCGGGCTCAGGCAAGACGGTGTTCCAGCAGTTCGTCACCTGGCAGGCGTTCCTGCAGGGCTCGCTGATCGTCGACATTGACCCCAAGGGCGACCACCGACTGCACGAGCTGCCGGGGGTCGCCGAGCGCATGGAGGAGATCCGCTTCGGCGACGGCCGCCACGATGGATTGCTCGACCCGATGCGGATCGCCCCCGAGGAGACCCGCGAGGACCTCACCTACGGATTCCTGCTCTCGATCCTGCCGGCTCCGGTCCCGCCGGCCTGGCAGACGCAGCTGCGGCTCGCCGTCGCCGAGGCGATCGGCGCCGGCACCCGCCACTCGACGGAGGTCGTGCGTCGCCTCGCGGCCTCTGAGGACCCCGACGCGGCGGCGGTCGGCAAGGCGGTCGAGGTCCACGGCACCGGCCTCGCCCGGCTCGGCCTCGGCGACGCCGAGTCCGAGCCGCCGGTCGTCGGCGACGCCCAGGTCATCTCCCTGCAGATCGCGAACCTGACGCTGCCCCTGCCGGGAACGCCGCGGGCCGAGCTGCTCGAGGAAGAGCGGATCGGGCTCGCGGTGCTGCGCCTGCTAGCGACCTACGCGCTGCGGATCTGCGCTGCCGACCCCGACCGTCACGCGGTGCTGGATGCGGACGAGGTCGCCGTCCTCTCCGACGACAGCGAAGGCCGCCGCCTGCTTGAGCGGATCAGCCGCATGGGCCGCTCGTTCAACATCAGCCCGGTCTTCGCGACCCAGATGTTCGAGGACATAGACCAACTGGAGCCGTTGGTCGGCGCGCTCTTTGCCTTCGGCGTGCAGAGCGAGGCGCAGGCGCGAAAGGCGCTTTCGATGCTGCGCCTGGACGAGGACGATCCGGCCGCGATCGGCCGGCTCATGTCCTACCGCGCCGGGCGCTGCTACATGCGCGACTTCGACGGGCAGGTTGCGCCGGTTCAGATCTCCCCGCCCGACTGGTTGTTGCGGATCTTCCAGACCGGCGAGCGGCTCGACTGGTGAGCGCCGATGGTCCGCTGCAAGCTCCCGACGGCGAGGTCGATCGCGCCCGTCCTCATCGTCGCCGCGCTCCTGGTCTTCGCCGCCGGGGCTGATGCCGCTCGGCCGGGGGCCGGCGGCACCGCCGCGCCCGGCCAGGGCAAAGGCGCGGCCACTGAGGAGCGGGGGAAAGGCAATGAAGTGGCGGGACCTCCGGCGCCCGCCCCCTCCGCGACTGCCGCCGCCGGCAAGGAGCTCGGCGCCGGCGGCCAGGTCGATCCGCTTAGCGGCCTCGGGATCGGCAACCCGGTCTGCGACCGGGTGACCGAGATCCGCGACCGCCGGACCCGCCTCAGCTGCGAAGCCAACGGGACGCCGGAGAGCATCTATCCGGCCTCCAACTACGGCTTCGACATCTTCATCGACACCGGGGTCGACGCGCCGACGGGGACCTTCACCAAGGGGTTCGTGATGATCCTCAACGGCCTCTGGCTCGGGCTGATCTTCGTCCTCAAGCTGGTCCTGGCGCTGCTCGGCCTCGCCTTCGGCCTGAACCCGTTCGCCGACGGGAAGACGATGCACGAGATCGCCGCCGCGGTCGGGCGCCTCTACTCGCGGGTCACCCAGCCGTGGCTGACCACGGCGGTGGTCTGCGGCGGGATCTGGTTCGCCTACAAGGGCATCGTCCGTCGCGAGGTCGCCGCCGGCGTCGCCGGCACCCTCGCCGCGATCGCGATGATCGCGGTCGGCCTCTGGGTGGTGCAGCAGCCGCAGGCTTCGGTCGGTCGGCTCGCCACGATCTCCGATCGCGTCGCGCTCGGGATCATCGGCGCGCCGCAGTCGGGCACCGCCTCGCGGCCCGCCGGCAGCTACGCGGAAGCCATGTCGAGCGTCTGGGCGCGGCTGGTCGAGGTGCCCTTCGCCGGCCTCGACTTCTCCGACGTCGGCTGGGCGCTCTCGCGCCCCCCGGCCGAGGCGGTCGAGAAGGCCGACGAGAAGTTCTGCGAGGACGAGGGGGCGCTCGCCCTGGTCGCCGAGCTCTCCGACCTCGGCGCCGAGGAGGCCAAGGACGCTTGCGGGCAGTTCGCTGCCCAGCGCTACGGCAAGCCCCGCCGCGTGATCGATCTCTACCTGCGCTCCTCGCCGGGGAGCCCGGCGCGGCAGGCGCTCTGGGACTTCTTCGACAAGAACGACGCCTACAAGGCGAAGGTCGCCGCGCAGGGCGGCGACGGGGTGCTGACCCGGCTCTCGATGCTGGCCCTGTTCGCGATCGGCCTGCTCGGCGCGGTTCTCTTGCTCGCCTGGCTCGCAATCAGGTTGTTCAGCCAGGCGGCGATCGCCTTCGTCCTCCTGCTGGCGGCTCCGTTCGCGCTCTTCTTCCCCCTGCTCGGGGATGCTGGCCGGAGGGCCTTCAAGGCCTGGGGTCTGACCCTGCTCGGCGCCGTGATCGCGAAGGTGATCTACGCCGCCTTTCTCTCGATCGTCCTGCTCGGCATCACGATCCTCGGTCAGGTTGAAGGACCGGGCGGCAGCGCCACCGGATTTCTGCTCGCCTGCGCCTTCGCCTGGGCCGTGTTCCTCAAGCGCGAGCATCTGGTGGGCTGGTTCAAGGTCGGCGAGGCCGAGCAGCTCGCTGGGCGCGGCGTAGTCGCCCAGCTCGCCGCGCTCGGCCTCGCCCGCGGAGCGCTGCACCACGGCGGGCGGGCCGTCGGTGGAGTCGCGCGCGGAGCCGGGAGCGCTGCTCGCGGAGCGGGTGGAGCTGCCCGCGGAGGGGCCGGCTGGATCG
>JBFWMZ010000016.1:0-68859 GCA_050251335.1 Solirubrobacterales bacterium | reverse complement strand
CCCGCCGTTGCCGCCTCTGGCTTTGATCCCTTCATAAGAAGGTGGGTGCCTGATCCCGACCCCAAGAGGCCGGGATACGGTGGCTCCCGCGCCGTTTGTGTTGGGTCAAACGGTGAGACGGCTCTCGTACGGGCTCGAGCCTTGGCCCGAGGTTAGCACCGGGCGCGAGGAGCGTCGGCGCCGCGACCTCGGGCTCAGTCGTCGAGGTTGGAGAGGTGCCACTCCGCCTCCGACCAGCGCTCGGCGGGGACGCGGAGGGCGATGTCGCCGTGGCCGAAGCGGTCGAGCGGCCAGTCGGAGGTGAGGGCGGCCTCGATGCCGGCCTCCTCCAGCGCCTGGTGCCAGGCGCGGGCGGTGCGAACATCGGCGAAGTCGCGGACGACCTCCCAGGAATCGAATGAGGGGTCGTCGACGTGGATCGGGGTCTGGCCCGGCCCGGGGACAGGCCGCCATCTGCGGGGCAGCCAGTCCCGCAGGGCCATCTCAGTGCCCGGCGAGGTTGCTTTTGTGGAGGGCGACGCCGAGCTCCCTGAGCTGCGCCGCGTCGACCGGGGCCGGGGCGCCGGTCAGGGGGTCGAAGCCAGAGGCGGTCTTGGGGAAGGCGATCACGTCGCGGATCGTCTCGGCTCCCCAGAGCCGCTGCACGATTCGATCGATCCCATAGGCGATGCCCCCGTGGGGAGGCGCGCCGAAGCGCAGCGCCTCGAGCAGGAAGCCGAAGCGGGCCTCGGCGGTCTCGTCGTCGATCCCGAGCACCCGGAAGACGGCGCGCTGCACCTCGGAGTCGTGGATCCGGATCGACCCCCCGCCCAGCTCCTGGCCGTTCCAGACGACGTCGTAGGCGAGGGCGCGGGCCGCGCCGGGGTCGTCGGGGTCGAACTCGCCGGCCGGCGCGGTGAACGGATGGTGGACCGCGTCCCAGCGCCGCTCCTCCTCGTTCCAGTCGAACAGCGGCCAGTCGACGATCCAGACCAGGCGATGGTCCTCGGGATCGATCAACTCGAAGCGCTGCGCCAGGTCGAGCCGCATCTGCCCCAGCACCGCGTTGGTCACCGCCGGCTTGTCGGCGACCAGCAGCAGCAGGTCGCCCTCCTCGGCGCCAAGCCGCCGGTTCAGGTCGGCGAGCTCCTCGGCGCTGAGGAACTTGGCCGTCGGCGAGCGCCAGCCCTCGCCCTCGCGGAACGCCCAGACCAGCCCCTTCGCCCCCAGCTCCTGGGCGCGCGAGATCAGCCCGTCGAGCTCGGAGCGCGGCAGCTCGCGGCGACCGGCGTTGAGGCCGCGGATCGCGCCGCCGCCCTCGAGCACCGAACGGAAGACCTTGAACTCGGTCTGCCGCAGGGCGTCCGAGAGGTCGACCAGCTCGAGCCCGAAGCGCAGGTCGGGCCGGTCGGTGCCGAAGCGCGAGATCGCCTCGTCGTAGCCGAGCCGCGACATAGGCAGCTCCACGGTTGGGCCGCCGACCCGCTCGAAGACGTGGGCCAGCAGCCGTTCGTTGACGCCGATCACGTCCTCGGCCTCGACGAAGGACATCTCGAGGTCGAGCTGGGTGAACTCGGGCTGGCGGTCGGCGCGGGTCGCCTCGTCGCGGAAGCAGCGGGCGATCTGGTAGTAGCGCTCGAACCCCGAGACCATCAGCAGCTGCTTGAAGAGCTGCGGCGACTGCGGCAGCGCGTAGAAGGAGCCGGGCTGGTTGCGGCTGGGGACGAGGAAGTCGCGGGCGCCCTCCGGAGTCGAGCGGGTGAGGATCGGCGTCTCGACGTCGACGAATCCCTCGCCGTCGAGGAACTCGCGGATCGCCGCCGTCACCCGGTGGCGCAGCACCAGCCCCGCGCGCATCTGCTCGCGGCGCAGGTCGAGGTAGCGGTAGCGCAGCCGCAGCTCCTCGCTCGCCTCGCCGGCGTAGCCCTCGATCTGGAAGGGCGGCGTCTGCGCGTCGGCGAGCAGCTCGGCCTCGCCGACCAGCAGCTCGACCTCGCCGGTCGGCAGCTCCGGATTGACCGTCTCCGGCGAGCGGCGCACCACCGTGCCGGCGGCGCTCAGCACGTCCTCGGCCCGCAGCCTGTGGGCGAGCTCGAAGGCGGCGCCGGAGCTGTCGGGGTTGAAGACCAGCTGGACGATCCCGGTCCGGTCGCGGAGGTCGATGAAGATCAGGCCGCCGTGGTCGCGGCGGCGGTGGACCCAGCCGGCGACCCGCGCCCGCGAGTCGACCCGGTCGGGCAGGACCTCGCCGCACCAGGCGTCGCGGAAGCGGTTCGCCTTCAGCTCCGGAACCGAGGCGGCGGAGACCCCGTTCTCGCTCACGATTCGCCCCCGGTCAGCTCGTCGATCAGGTTGCCGGGGTCGGCCGGGCGCTGCTCGCCGCTGCGCATGTCGCGCAGCTGGGCGCTGCCGTCCTGCTCGAGGATCAGCACCTGGCGCGCCCCGAGCCGGTCGGCGTGTTTGAGCTGCCCCTTGAGGCCGCGCCCCGCCAGGTCGACCTCGGCGGAGAGCCCGGCCCGGCGCAGCTCGCGGGTCAGCGCCACCGCTCGCTGCCGCTGCTCCTCGGCGGCGATCGCGACGAAGGCGTCGCGGCCCGGCGCCTCGACCTCCTCGTCGAGCGCCAGCAGGATCCGCTCGATCCCGCAGGCCCAGCCGACCGCCGGCGTCGCCGGCCCGCCGAGCTGCTCGATCAGCCCGTCGTAGCGGCCGCCGCCGCCGAGCTCCGACTGCGCCCCGAGCACGTCGCAGTCGAAGGTGAAGATCGTCCGCGTGTAGTAGTCGAGGCCGCGGACCAGGGTGCCGTCGATCGCGTAGCCGACCCCGGCGGCGTCGAGCAGCGCCCGCACCTCGGCGAAGTGCTCGGCGTCCTCGCCCGCCAGGCGCTCGACCAGCAGCGGCGCGCTCGCCATCACGCCGCGCGTCCCGTCGTCGTCGGCGTCGAAGGCGCGCAGCGGGTTGAGGTCGATCCGCTCGCGCACGTCCGGCGAGAGGTCGTTTTCGTGCTTGCGCAGGTGCGCCCGCAGCTCCTCCAGGTAGTCGCGCCGCGCCGGCAGCGAGCCGAGGCTGCCGAGCTTCAGCTCCACACCCGGCACGCCGAGCTCGCTCAGCAGGTCGGAGAGCAGGACGATCACCTCGGCGTCGGCGAGCGGCGAGTCGCTGCCGATCGCCTCGATCCCGAGCTGGTGGAACTGCCGGTAGCGCCCCGCCTGCGGGCGCTCGTGGCGGAAGAACGTGCCGCGGTAGGAGAGCTTCACCGGCTGCGCCTGTTTGTGCATGCCGTGCTCGAGGTAGGCGCGGCAGATCGGCGCCGTCCCCTCCGGCCGCAGGGTGAGGCTGCGGCCGCCCTTGTCCTCGAAGCTGAACATCTCCTTGCGGACGATGTCGGTCGACTTGCCGACCCCGCGTTCGAACAGGTCGGTGTCCTCGAAGACCGGGGTCTGGATCGGCTCGTAGCCGGCGCGGGCGAAGAGCTCGGCGGCGACCGTCTCGAGCCGGGCGCGGGCGCGCCCCGGTCCGGGGAGGACGTCGAAGGTGCCTCGCGGCGCCTGAAATTTGCTCGCCATCTTGGCTGCCGACCTTAGAGGGAAGTCCGGGCCCGCGCCCTAGGCCGGCAGCTGGGCGAGGAAGGGATTGGTCGCGCGCTCCCGCCCCAGCGTCGTGATCCCCATGTGGCCGGGGTGGACGACGGTCTCCTCGGAGTGGGAGTCGAGCAGCGCCTGGATCGAGCGCGCCAGGGTCGCCCAGTCGCCGCCGGGCAGGTCGACGCGGCCGACCGAGCCCTGGAAGAGGACGTCGCCGGAGAAGATCGCCTCCTCGCCGCGGGCCGAGTAGGTGACGTGGCCGGGGCTGTGGCCCGGGGTGAAGATCACGTCGAGCTGCAGGCCGGCGAGCTCGAGCGTCTCGCCGCCGGCGACCGTGCGGTCCGCCTCGTAGCTCTCGAACGGCCCGAAGCCGGGCAGCAGGTAGGAGTTGATGTCGGCGAGCACCGGCACCTCGATCTCGGGGCAGTAGACCGGCGCCCCCGTCTCCCGCGCCAGCGCGGCGACCGCGCCGACGTGGTCGAAATGCGTGTGGGTGAGGAGGATCGCCTCGACCTCTCCGCCCATCTCCGCGACCTTGGCGAGGATCCGCTCGGCCTCCTCGCCGGGATCGACGACGACCAGCTTCTCCGCTCCCTCGGCCCGCGCGATGAAGCAGTTCTCGGCGATCGCGCCGACGGTCAGCATCTCGACCTCAATCGCCACCGCTACCCCCGTTCGGCCCGTTCGCGGATCCGTTTGCGCTCGCGTTTGCGCCACATCGCGAGGTCGATGTAGTAGCCGGTCGGGATGTAGAAGGCGAGCATGAAGCCGCCGAAGATCAGCGAGGTGCCGACCGGCCGTTTGAAGATGACCATCAGCAGGACGGTGAAGATCACGGCCGCGAGCAGCCCGCGGAGGACCGAGTTGCGCCAGGTCGGCGGCAGGTCCTCTTTGCCGCGCGAGGAGCCCGCGGCGCGGCCGGAGCGGGCGCGCGCTTTCGCCTCCTCGCGGCTGCGCGGCCGCGAGCTGCGGCGACTGGTGTCGACCCGGCCGCCCTGGGTGCCGCGACGCTTGCGCCGGCGCCGTTTCTGGTTCTGGGCCATCTGCTGAATTTAGTTGATCTGGGCCAGATGATCTGCGGACCTATCCGGCGCCGCCGGCCGCGCCGCGCTCAGGAACCCGGGTCCGCCAGCCGCGCCTCGATCACGTGGCGCCGCGGGTCGAAGCCGCGGATCGGCACGTCCTCGGGGTAGCCGCGCAGGGCGGCGGCGGGGATCAGGCCGACCAGCTCGGCCGCGAGCGGCCGGGCGCCGAGCGGCGCCGCCAGCTCCCGCACCCGCTCGACCACCTCGCCGAGCGGCACGCTCAGCGGGTCGTGGACGTTGGTCGAGACCTGGGCGCGGCCGCTCGAGAGCACCAGGCCGATCGCCCGCACCCCGCGCGGCCCGCCGCCGGCCTCGCGCAGCGCCGCCCCCACCGCTCGCGCCACCTCGACGTCGCCCGAGTCGAGCTCGACGTTGAAGGCGGCCAGCGGCGGCCGCGCCGTGACCAGGGTGGCGCCGCCGTGCCGGTGCGGCAGCTGCGGCCCGAAGTCCGGCCGCAGCTCGCCCGACTCCATCCGCAGCCAGAGCTCGGCGAGGCCGCCGTTGCGGAAGTAGGCGCGCTCGGCGCGGCCCGGCTCGCGGGCCAGCTCGCCGTAGAGGAAGACCGGCACCCCGAGGCCGCCGATCTGCTCGGCGACCGCGACCGCCTCGGTGCGGGCAGCATCGCGGTCGCCGGGGTCGAGCCAGACGACCGGGCAGACGTCGAGCGCGCCGATCGCCGGGTGGGCGCCGCGGTAGCCGTCCATGTCGATCGTCTCGACCGCCAGCTCGGCGCCGGCCACCAGCGATTCGGTCAGCAGCCCGGGGCTGCGGCCGGCGAGCGTGAAGACGGCGCGGTCGTGGTCGCGGTCGGTGTGGCGGTCGAGCACCAGGGCGCCGCGGCCGAACGCCTCTTCGAGCTCGGCGAGCCGCGCCTCGTCGCTCCCCTCGGAGACGTTGGGCACCGCCAGCAGGACCGACATGCCGAGGAGGCTAGTGTGTCCGGCCGTGGCTGCCGAGCCCCTCAGCGACGAGGTTCCGGGGACGATCGCCCTCGGCGACCTGCAAGTCCGCCGCCTCGGCTTCGGCGCGATGCGGATCACCGGCGAGGGGATCTGGGGACCGCCGGCCGACCACGAGGAGGCGATCCGCGTCCTGCGGCGAGCGGTAGAGCTCGGAATCAACCTGATCGACACCGCCGACTCCTACGGGCCGAACGTCAGCGAGGAACTGATCGCCGAGGCGCTCAGCCCCTATCCGCAGGAGCTGGTGATCGCGACCAAGGGCGGGCTCACCCGCACCGGCCCCAACGCCTGGCCGCGCGACGCCCGCCCGGAGCGGCTGCGCGAGGCCTGCGAGGGCTCGCTGCGGCGCCTCGGCCTCGACCGCATAGACCTCTACCAGCTCCACCGCCCCGATCCGAAAGTCCCCTACGCGGAGTCGGTCGGGGCGCTGAAGGAGCTGCAGGACGAGGGCAAGGTCCGCCACGTCGGCGTCTCCAACGTCAGCGTCGAGCAGCTGGCGACGGCGCGCGGGATCGTCGAGGTCGTCTCGGTCCAGAACCGCTACAACCTCGGCGACCGCGACTCGGCCGAGGTGCTCGAGGTCTGCCAGCGCGACGGCATCGCCTTCATTCCCTGGGCCCCGCTGGGCGCCGGCGACGCCGAGGTCGAGCCGGGTGCCGCGTTGGCCTGGCTGCTCGCCCAGGACCAGATGCTGCCGATCCCCGGGACCGGCAGCGTCGCCCACCTGGAAGCGAACGTCGAAGCGGCTCGCCGCCGCAGCGACTAGCCCCGGCTAGATCAAGAGCTCGCGGCCGCTGACGACGACTTCGCCGTCGATTTCGACCGTCGGTTCGAGCAGCACGCAGTCGAGGTGGACGGGGACCTGGACGGTGCCGCCGATCGCCGCCGAGGCGCCGAAGGCGACGTGGGCGGTGCCGAGGATCTTCTCGTCCTCGAGCACGTTGCCGGTCAGGATCGCCTCTTCGTTGGTGCCGATCCCCAGCTCGGCGACGGTCGTCGCCTCCTCGCCGTGCGGGGTCAGCAGGCCCATCAGCTCCTTGCCCGCCTGGCCGTCGACCTCGGTCAGGCGGCCGCCACTGATCGTCAGCTTGGTCGGCGTGTCGAGCAGGCCGATTTCGGCGATCGAGCCGTCGACCACCAGCGCGCCCTCGCAGCTGCCCTCGACCGGGGCGATGAAGCCCTCGCCGCAGGGCAGGTTGCCGAAGGCGCCGCGGGTCGAGAGTTCGCCGCCGTCGACGATCCCGTGCCGGCCCTCGAGGCCGAGCCTGAAGTCGCTGCCGCGCGGGCAGGTGATGCGCGCCTCCTTGCCGCTGTTCAAGGCCGAGACCAGCGCCCAGCCGCGGCGGCGGATCTCGTCCAGATCGCCGGTCATCAGCCGTTCCAGCATTTCCTCGGTGACCCCCGGCAGGGTGCCGATCCGGACCCCGTTCTCGCTCGCCCGCTTGCGCGCGGCGGTGTGCGAGAGCGACTGCACGGTCGGCGCCAGCACCACGTCCGCGGCGGCCATCGCCGCCGCCACCGCCGCCGGCGGCTCGGCCGCCGCCGATTCGCGCTCGGAGATCACCGCCAGGGTCGCGTCGGCGCCGTCGCCCTGCGCCTCGATCCGCATCAGAGCGCCGATCTCTTCGGTCACCGGGTTGCAGACAACCAGCACGTCCTCCCCCGGCGAGACGCCCATGCACTGGCGGACGACGGTCCTGATCGCCCTATCCAGCTCCGCGCTCACGCCCCCAACCTAGCGATCATTGGAGTAATGCGCCTCACCAGTACGGCACTCGTTATCGGTCGTCGTCGCGCCGGTGCGCCAGCGACCACCCCTCGAGCCAGACGAGCCCGACCAGGATCGCCCCGAAGGCGATGAACGGCGGCAGCCATCCCTTCCTCTGCGAGAAGCCCAGCGCCGCCACCACGACCGCATCGACGATCAGCAGCAGAGCCACCAGCAGCGGCCGAATCGCCGCCCACCCCGTGCGCCGGCCGCCGCCGGACCCGCTCGCCATTTACCATCCACCATCCCGCCGGAGTAGCTCAGCTGGTTAGAGCAGCGGAATCATAATCCGCGTGTCGGGGGTTCGAGTCCCTCCTCCGGCATCGCTCTCTAGAGCCAAATGCGCTGCCATCCTGGCCCGTTGGGTCCCCGAAATGTCCCAGGGTGGCAAGGAAAGTGGCAAGGGGCTGGCATCGAACGCCCCACAGGCGCCCTCGTGAGCCGCCGCTCGCCCGGGCCGATTCGGATCTGTGGGAGCGGCCGCACCCCAGGTGGCCCGGCTGATGCCGCAAGCAGGGAGCTCGCGTGCGGCCGGGACCCCAACGCGGCTACGATCGACCGGGTGACTGAAGATCCGCTCAAAGGCGCGCTGGGGGAGATCGCCCCGAAGCTCGATCCGGGGCTCGAGCCGCTGGCGGCGGCACTCCTAGCCGAAGAGCCCGTCGAGGACGCCTGGGCAGGGCTGCTCCAGGAGATTCTCGATGCGGCTTGAGCGCATCGTCGTCCAGGCTTTTCGCGGCTATCCCGATCGTGCCGAGATTGTGCTGTCGGGCGATGTCGTGCTGTTGGCTGGCGAGAACGGTACCGGCAAGACGAGCCTGACCGAGGCCTTCGAGTGGGTGCTCTTCGACAGCATCGTGCGCAAGGAGCGCTCGAAGACCCGCGGCGAGTACCAAGGGTCGGGGTGGATCCGGAGCGTCCATGCCCAGCCCGACGCCGAGACCTTCGCCGAGGTGACGCTCAATAGGGACGGCCGCCGCCACGTCGTCCGCCGGGTCCTGGTGGGCAACGGGACCGAGCTGACCATCGACGGCAAACCGGCGGCCGACGTCAAGGCGCTAGGACTGAGGACCGAGGACGCCTTCAGGCCGTTTCTCGGTCAATGCGAGATCCAGGCCCTGATCGACAGCGAGCAGCAGAGCCGATGGGAGCAGCTGAGCGCGATCCTCGGCTTCGCGGGCTTCGGGCAGCTGCGGGAGCGGCTGCAACGGCTGCGCACCGACACCGACCGCGATGAGCGTGTGAGACGTCTGCGCGAGCGGGTGACGAGGGCGGTGCAGCCGCTGACCGCACCCGGGATGGAGCCTTTGGAGCAGGCGCCCGAAGACCTGCGCGCCCGCGCCGGCAGCTTCGTCGGCCTCGGCGCGGACGCTGCCTGGGATGCGATCGGTGCCCAGGCCCAGCAGGAACTCGACGCTCTCTTGGCCCGCGACCGCCGGCCATCGGGTCTGGACGCCCTGGCGGTCGGCGCCAAGGACCTTGACGCGCCGGTCGCCGAGACCGCGAGTGCGATCCGCGGCCTGCTCGCCCACGCAGAGCGCCACCGTGAATGGCACGAGGCCAACCAGCGCGCCAGCTTCGCGGCCCAAGGGCTGGGTCTGGTCGACCCCGAGCACCCCGAGGTGTGCCCGTTCTGCGAGCACTCGACCCTTGACTCCGAACGTCGCGACGCCTTAGGAGTCGAGGCCGAGCAGACCAGCGGCCCCGCTCCCTCTGACCCGCGCGGTGGCTTGCGCGACGGGATCGCCGTGCTCAGCGGGGTCGGCCCGCTGAACACCGATGCCGGCGGACTCCTCATCGAGTCGCTGGGCGAGGGAGATGAAGCCGCGGCACTGGTGGCCGCCCGGGAGGAGCAGGACGCGCTGGAGGATCTCCGCATCCGCGCAAGGCGGCTGGCCGACGCCGCCCTCGCCGCATATGAGAGCGCCAGCCGCCCGCACGGCGACGCGAGCGCCCTGGAGGGAATGGTCGCGGAGTTGCTCGGCGCAGTCGAAGAGATCGGCCAGCGGCACGCCGCGCTACGGGCGGCGGTCGAGGCGCTTCTGCTGCGTTTGACCAAGCGGTTTTCTGGCCTCGACGAGGTCGACAAGAAGCGGATGGGCGCCCTTCAGATGGCGGTACTCCTGGCCGAGAACGGCCGCGCCGTCGAGGCAGCCTGGCGTTTGCGCGGCCATCAAGAGCAGTTGCGGTTCCTGGTCGCCGAGCTGGAGGCGGCCGAGAAGTCGCGGATGGCCGCGGCGCTAAAGACTCTGAGCGGCGACATCGCCCGCTACTACGAAGAGCTCAGCCCCGGCCACCACATCAAGATCTCGGGCATCACGATCCGCGATACCAAACGCCGCCAGGCCGCGCTGGCGGCAACCTCGCACGGCGAGCCGGTCAACCCGGTGACCATGTTCAGCGAGGCCGAGGGCAATTGCCTCGGACTGAGCCTCTACTTCTCCCAGCGCGTCGATCGCAACCCGGGCTGGCTGATGATCATGCTGGACGATCCGGTGCAGTCGATGGACCAGGGCCACGAAGAGAGCCTGATCCACCTTCTGGCCCGCATCAGCCGCGACCGCCAGGTCATCGTGATGACCCACGAGCGCCGTTTCGCCAGTCAGGTCGAGGCGCAGTTTGCGGCCGTCAACTCGTTCACCAAATACGTCTTTGAGCGCGGCAGCGGGCCGGACCCACAGATCGCTTTGGCCGAAGGTCGTCTGAGCGAACTGTTGAGCTACGCGGAGGCCAACGCAGAGGGAGAGCTGGCGCGCCGAGAGTCGTGTGCGGGAGCGGTGCGAAAGGCGGTCGAGCGGTTCTGTCGCGAGCTGGCGACCGCGAAGACGATCCGCCTGAAGAAGGGGATCTCAGTCGAGGACATGATTGATCGCCTGCATGAGAGCAAGGCGATAGACGACCTCGAGGTCGGAACGCTGCACCGCCTGCGCAAGTTCGGCAACCGGGGCTCCCACGACGACGAATCAGTGAATCCTGCAACTTCGGCGATCCTCTCAAACGTCAACGCCCTGCGCTCCCTGCAGGGCAAGCACCTCACCGCCGAGCGCAGGCCCGACCTCCGGCTCCTTGCGGGCGGCGGCGACTCGCCCAAGGCGAGCGCCTGAAATCCACGATATCCGGGGGCGGTTTGATCTCCAGAATGCCCCGCCTCAACGCCGAAATCCCGCTGTCGAGGGGGATCTCGGGTGAGTCGGCTGAAGGGATTCGAACCCTCGTCCTATTCCCGTTGCCGAACCGAAAGATCCAGTTCTCCTCCGTGCGCTGGCGAGCCTACCGGACGATCACCTACGCGCCTCATTGCCGTCCCGGCCACCGAAGACCGGCAACCCTCGCCGATGCGAGCGCCCAAGATGCCACTGTTGACCACGCCGATCCTCTCGATCACGCCACCGCGGCGCTGTCCGCCCCCAGCGCCTCGGCGACCGGCACCCACTCCTGCCCCTGCGCCTGCGCCACCGCCTCGTTGGTGAGCCGGCCGGCGGCGACGTTGAGCCCGGCGGCGAAGCCGGGGTCGGCAGCGAGGGCGGCCGCGGCTCCCTGATCGGCCAGCCGCAGCACGTAGGGCATCGTCGCGTTGGTCAGCGCCCCGGTCGAGGTGACCGGGACGGCGCCGGGCATGTTGGCGACGCAGTAATGGGTGATCCCGTCGACCTCGTAGGTGGGCTCGGTGTGGGTCGTCGGCCGCGAGGTCTCGAAGCAGCCGCCCTGATCGATCGAGACGTCGACCAGGACCGCGCGCTCCTGCATCAGCGTCAGCTGTTCGCGGGTGATCACGCGAGGGGCGCGGGCCCCCTTGACCAGCACGGCGCCGATCACCAGGTCGACCTCCGGCAGACGGCGCTCGATCTCCAGGCTGGAGGCGTAGCAGGTGGAGACGCGGCCCTCGAAGAGGGCGTCGAGCTCACGCAGGCGGTCGATCGAGCGGTCGTAGACGAAGACATCGGCGCCGAGGCCGACCGCGACGCGGGCGGCGTTCTGGCCGACGACGCCGCCGCCGATCACCATCACCCGTCCGGCGGCGACGCCGGGGACGCCGCCGAGCAGCAGGCCGCGGCCGCCGAGCGGGCGCTGCAGCGCGTGGGCGCCGGCCTGGGTCGCGATCTTGCCGGCGACCTCACTCATCGGCGCCAGCAGCGGCAGCCGGCCGCCCTCGTCGGTGACGGTCTCGTAAGCGATGCAGGTGGCACCGGACTCGAGCAGGCCGGCGGTCAGCTCAGGGTCGGGCGCCAGGTGCAGATAGGTGAAGAGGGTGTGGCCGGGCCGCAGCCGCGCGACCTCCTCGGGCTGGGGCTCCTTGACCTTGACGATCAGCTCGGCCTCGGCGAAGACCGCGTCGGCGTCGGCGACGATCTGCGCCCCCTGGGCGACGTAGTCGCCGTCGCCGATCGCCGAGCCCTCGCCGGCGCCGGCCTGGACGAAGACCTCATGGCCTGCGGCGACCAGCTCGCGCACGCCGGCGGGGGTGATCGAAACCCTGTACTCGTCCTGCTTGATCTCGGTGGGCACGCCGACGCGCATCGCTGATCCTTCCCTGGGGTGTTGGAGTTTCAGCGATCATCGGCGATACTCTCTGAATATCCAGATTTAACGTCTGAACTTCTCTGATTCCACAGTGCTTGACGAAATCGATCGCAAAATCCTCAGCCTGCTGAGTACAAACGGAAGGGCCTCCTTCGCCAGCATCGGCGCCGAGGTCGGGCTCAGCCCACACGGCACCGCCGACCGCGTCCGCCGGCTCGAACGCGACGGCGTCATCACCGGCTTCACGGCGAAGGTCGACCCGGGCAGCGTCGGCCGCACGCTCGACGCCGTGATCGACGTCCGCATCCTCCCCACCACCAGCCCCGACGACTTCGAGCGGCTCGTCGCCAGCCTCACCCCCGTCACCGAGATGACCTTCCTCACCGGCCGCTTCGACTACCAGCTGCGGGTCGCCTGCCGCGACGCCGACGAGCTCGACCAGACGATCCGCAGGATCCGCCGCGACGCCGGCGCCGCCGGCACCGAGACCCGGATCATCATGCGCTCAGCGAGCTACGAGCGCGGTGTCAACCACCTGGCCCCCGGGCGGCGAGGATGAAGGACGCGATCACATGGCTGTCCGGGTCGGCCTCCGGGTGCCACTGGACCCCAAGCGCCCACCAATCCGGACCGGTCTCAATCGCCTCGGGCACGCCGTCCTCGGCTACGCCCGTCGTCAGCAGCCCCTCGCCGACTCGGTCGATTGCCTGATGATGGTGGCAGCAGCCGACGTGTTCGTGCTCTTCTGCCGCCAGAGCCGCGCGCGACCCCGGTTCCAGCCTTACCGTCTGCCCCGTCCCGTCGAAGCTCCCCAGGCGGCGACGGTGCGGGTTCTCGGGTTGCGCGAGCAGGTCCTGGACCAGGGTGCCGCCGAGGGCGACGTTCAGGAGCTGCATCCCGCGGCAGATGCCGAGCAGCGGCAGACGCCGCTGCCGGGCGAGGCGCACGACCTCGACCTCGAACTCGTCGCGCTCGACGTAGGTGGCCTCGGTGGCCGGGTGCGGCTCGGCCCCGTAGGTCTTCGGATCGACGTCGGCGCCGCCGATCAGCATCACGCCGTCGACGCGAGCGAGTAGCGCCGGGACGGCGCCAGGCGGCGCGACGGGCAGCAACAGGGCGATGCCGCCGCCTCGCTGGACCGTGCCGACGTAGGAGTCGCTGACGAGGTGCGCGCGTTGATCCCAGAAGCTCCAGCGGGCGCGCTCGGCCACCGCGCAGATCCCGATCACCGGCTCCTGGCCGGAGCGCATCAGACCGCGGCCTCGTAGCGAGCGCGCTCCCAGTCGCTGACCGACTGCTGCCAGGCACGCAGCTCCCACTCCCGCGAGACCTCGAAGTGGGCGCTGAGCTCGGAGCCGAGAGCGGCGTGCAGCGCGGTGTCGGCGCGGAAGGCGCTGAGCGCCGACTCGAGCGACGCGGGCAGCGAAGGCGCGTCCGCCTGCTCGGCGGCGTCACCGCTGACCGGCTCCGGCGGCGTGGCGCCCTCGCGGATCCCCTTCGCGGCGGAGGCGACGAGCGCCGCGAGCGCCAGGTAGGGGTTCGCATCGGCCCCCGGGCGGCGGCACTCGACGCGCGAGCGGCCGGGCCGCGAGCCGGCGATCAGCCGCAGAGCGGCCGAGCGGTTGTCGAACCCCCAGGTCGCGTTGACGGGCGCGAACCAGCCGGGCACGAGCCGCTTGTAGGAGTTGATCGTCGGGTTGAGCAGGAGCGAGGCCGCGGGCATGTGCTGGAGCATCCCCGCGATTGCGCCGGCGGCGACCGGGGACAGGGCGCCTGCCTCGCCGGCAAACGCGTTCTCGCCGTCAGCCCAGCAGGAGAGGTGTATGTGCCCGCTCGAGCCCTCCTCCCCCGGTGCCGTCTTGGCAAGGAAGCTCGCCCGCCAGCCGAAGCTGGCGGCGATCTCCTTCACCGCCAGCTTGACCAATGCTGCGTCGTCGGCGGCGCGCAGTCCCTCGCGCGCGTCGAGGTTGATCTCCAGCAGCCCCGGACCGGCCTCGGTGTGGACCGCGGCGAGGCCGACGCCGAGGCCCTCGAGCCCGCTGTGCAGCCGCTCGAGGAAGGCGTCGAGCCCGGCGATCTCGGCAACGCTGTAGCTGATGTCGGCAAACGGGGGCCGGCCGTCCTCGTCGAGCAACCGGATCTCGTACTCGAAAGCAGCGAGCACCTCGTAGCCGACCGAGCGCATCTCGGCGAGCGCTCTCCTCAGAGCGTTGCGGGGGGCGAGTTCACAGGTCGAGCCGTCCGCCCAGCAGAGATCGGCGAGGCAGGCCATCCAGCCGGGCCGCCAGCGCAGCTCGCCCAGCGTCTCGGTGTCGGGCCGGGCGATCAGGTCGGCGGCTCCGGAGCACAGGCCGATCGTCTCGTAGGTCTCGATCGGCGCATCGACGGGATCGACGGCGAGCATCAAGTTCGTCATCGCGGTGCCTTCCGCGACCGCGGCCTCGAACGCCGCCGGGCTCAGCGCCTTGCCCCGAATCGAGCCGTTGAGGTCCGCTATCCCCAGCGCCACGAACCGCGCGTCGCCGAGCCCGCTCACGGACCGAGCTCCCGGACGAGGCGGGCCTGCAGCTCGGAGAGCGTCGTCGCGAGCCGCGCGACCATCTCGGCGAGCTCGGCGTCGCTGGCCGTGAACGCGGGTGCGAAGACGACCTGGTCGCCGACCACCCCGTCGGCCGAGGCGTGCGACGAGGAGACCAGCAGGCCGCGCTCGAGCGCCAGCAGGTCGAGCTGCATGGCGGCATCGACCTCCGGCGGCAGGACGCGGGCGCCGTCACGAGGGTCGACCAGTTCGATCCCGAGCAGGAAGCCGCGGCCGCGAACGTCGCTGACGAGGTCGAGCTCGTCGACCGCGTACCGCAGCTCCTCCAGCAGCGACGGGCCGCGCATCGCGACCCGGTCGAGCAGGCCTCGCTCGACGATCTCGTCGAGGACGGCGAGGCCGGCGGCGCAGGGCAGCGGCGCCCCATCCCACGTGTGGCCGTGTTCGAAGGCCTTCGAGCCCTGCTCGAAGGCCGCGTAGACCTCTTCGCGGCAGAGCACGGCCGTGAGCGGCGCGTAGCCGGCTCCCAGCCCCTTGCCGACGCTGACGATGTCGGGCTCGATCGGCAGCCGGTCGGCGGCCAGCCAGGACCCGGTGCGGCCGATCCCGGTCACGATCTCGTCGAAGCAGACCAGGAAGCCGTGCTCGCGTCGGCGCTCGTCCAGCCCTTCCCAGAACGCCGCCGGAGGGCAGTAGCCGGGCATCGCGGCGCCGCTGACCGGCTCGCAGAAGAAGGCCGCGACCGACTCCGGTCCAGCCTCCTCGATCACCCGATCGAGCTCGGCCAGCGCCGCCTCGCCCGTCGAATCCTGCCGGTAGGAGAGCGGCGAGAGGTGCAGATGCGCCGGCAGGTAGCGATCGAGGGCGCCTTTCAACGAGGACCGGCCGCTCAGCGCCAGGGCACCGAGGGTCGCGCCGTGGTAGGCCTGCGCCGGCGAGATGATCCGCCAGCGCGCGGAGTCGCCACGCTCCACGTGGTAGCTGCGCGCCATCCGCAGCGCCATCTCGTTGGCCTCGGAACCGCCGGTGCAGAACCGGACCCTGCCCATCGCGGGAGCGACGAGGTCCACCATCCGTGCCGCGAGGAGCTCGCGCGGCTCGTTGCTGAAGAAGTGCTCGTAGACGTAGGGGACGTGTTCGGCCTGCGCCGCCGCCGCGTCGGCAATCGGACTCGGGCCGTGGCCGAGGCAGGCGGTCATCGCCCCACCCGAGCATGCGTCGAGGATCGCCTCGCCGACGGCGTCGTAGAGCCAGACGCCCCCGCCACGATCGATTTTGCGATAGCCGACGTCCAGGTAGCGGGGCAGGACGGCGGTGTCGGATGCGTGAACGTCAGCGGTCAGCATTGGCCCTCCTCGGGGGGTGGTTGTCCTCGAGCGTCCGGAAGAACGCCTCGAGCAGGCGCATGCTGTTGGCCGAGGAGACGGCCAGCGTGCGGCGGGTCTCCTCCAGCAAGCGGTCGGGGGCGACCCCGTGCTCGTCGAGCTCGTGGCGGAAGACGGCCACCCAGTCGTCCATGATCTTCTGGGTCACCTCGGGATGGAACTGGAGGCCCAGGTGCGGACCGATCCGAAAGGCCTGGGGCCCGACCTCGTTGGCGGCCAGCGTGACGGCCCCGGGCGGCGTCGAGAAGGTGTCGAAGTGCCACTGGAACCAGGGCCCGTCGGCGATCAGGCCCGTCTCCCTGCTGCCGACCGAGAGCCAGCCGATCTCCGCCGAGTCGGCGGGAAAGACGCTGCCGCCGAGCGCCCTGGCGAGCAGTTGCCCGCCAAAGCAGATGCCCAGCACCGGCGCCCGTCGCTCGTCGGCCTCCACGAGGAGCTCGAGCTCCTGCGCGATCCAGGGCAGCTCGTCGTAGGCCGAGAACTCGGAGCCGAGCGAGACAATCACGTCGTACTCGCCCAGGTCCGGCTGCGGCGTGCCCTCGACGTCGATCGGCAGAACCGTGACGTCGGCGCGCTCTTCCAACCAGCTCTGGACCAGGCCCCCGGGAGTCGCCCGCTCGTGCTCGACGATCAGCGCCCTGACTCGATCGGAGGCAGTCATGCGCTCACCCCGTGCAGTGGCGGCGCATCGACAGCGGCCAGCTCCGCCTCGACGGTGTCGGCGACTTCCCTGACCGCGTCGGCGAAGGTCGCGACCATCTCCTTGAGATCGTCCCGGACGGCGGCGAAGGCCGGCGCGAAGAGGCTCTGGTCGCCGGCGAAGCCGTCCCCGGTCGGCGCGGTCGAGAGGATGACGAGACCGCGTCGCATGCAGGCGGCGTCGATCCGCCCGGCGACGCCGAGCTGCGGCGGCAGGAAGGAGCGGCCGTCGCGGGGATCGACGTATTCGACGCCGAGCAGGAACCCGTGGCCGCGCACCTCGCGCACGATCGCCATCTCACCGAGGGCGTCGGCGAGAGCCTGCCGCAGCCATGGGCCCTGCTCGGCGACGTACGCGAGGTGGCCCTCGTCCTGCAGCGCCTCGAGGACCGCGACCCCGACCGCGCACGAGAGCGGCGCGCCGCTCCAGGTGTGGCCCAGCGGCAGCCGCCGCGAGCCCGCCTCGACGGTCCGGTAGACGCGGTCGTCGCAGAGCACGGCGCCGATCGCCGCGTACCCGGCGCCGAGGCCCTTCGCGGTGGCGATCACGTCGGGCACGAACGGCAACCGCTCGGAGGCGAACCACTCGCCGGTGCGGCCGACGCCGGTCACGACCTCATCGACGCAGATCAGGAAGCCGTGCCGCTCGCGGCGCTCGGCGAGCCCTTCCCAGAAGCGGAGCGGAGGCGTGTAGGAGGGCAGCGATGCGGCCGAGACGACCTCGCAGAAGTAAGCGCAGATCTCCTCACCGCACTCGTCGAGCGCCCGATCGAGCGCAGCGAGGGCGGCCTCCCCCGTTGGGTCGAACCTCCAGGTCGCCGGTGGCACGTGGAGATGGTCGGCGAGGTAGGGCGAGAACGGCTCGTAGAGGCCCGGACGACCGGTCAGCGCCAGCGTCGCCATCGTCGGCCCGTGGTAGGCCTGAGCGGGCGAGACGATGCGCCAGCGCTGCTCCTCCCCCCGCTCCACGTGATAGCTGCGCGCGAGCCTCAGGGCCGCCTCGTTCGCCTCCGCCCCGCCGGTGACGAACTGGACTCGGGTGATCCCGGGCGGCGCGACGGCGACGAGCTCGCGGGCCAACCGCTCCTGCGGCGTCGAGGTGAGCAGCTCGTTGTGGGCGAAGGAGAGGTGCGAGGCCTGCCGCCGCGCGGCCTCGACGAGGTCGCCGCGACCGTAGCCGAGCGTCGCCGCCATCGAGCCGCCGCTCATCGCGTCGAGATAGGCCTTCCCCTCGCTGTCGCGCAGTCTCACCCCCTCGGCGTCGACGATCACCGGGTAGCGATGGTCGAGCTCCGGCCAGAAGACCCGGTCGCGGCCCGTCCTCATCGCTGCCCGACCTCCACCACCGCCGCGATCGACTTCAATCCAATTCCTCTCGGCACGGTTCTTGCTCCTCACTCTGGGGTTACGTAGGCAGCGCTGATGCCGCCGTCGACCATGAAGCCGGTCGCGGTGACGTAGCTGGAGTCCTCGGAGGCGAGGAACACGGCAGCCCTGGCGATCTCCTCGACGCGGGCGAACCGGCCCATCGGCATGTGCACCAGCCGCTTCTCCACGGCCGCCGGGTCCTGCGAGTACAGCTTCTGCAGAAGAGGCGTGTCGACTGGGCCGGGACAGAGGGCGTTGACGCGCACGCCGCGCCGGGCCAGCTCGACGCCGAGCTCGCGAGAGAGCGCGAGGACGCCGCCCTTGGAGGCCGTGTAGGCGATCTGCGAGGTCGCCGAGCCCATCACCGCGACCAGCGAGGCGACGTTGATCACCGACCCCCGCGCCGGACCGTCGTTCTTCAGCAGGTGCGGGGTCCCGTGCTTGCAGCAGAGGAAGACCGAGCGCAGGTTGACGCGCTGGACACGCTCCCAGGCCTTCAGCTCGGTGTCGAGGGTCGAGCAGTCGTCGGCCGGGGAGATGCCGGCCCCGTTGAAGAGGACGTCGATCCGGCCGAAGGCCTCCGCCGCGCGCCGGTAGGTCTCGATGACCTGCTCCTCATCGGCGACGTCGGCGCACAGCGAGAGGTCGCCGGGGGCTCCGGGGCCGAGATCGACGCCGACCACCCGGGCGCCCTCGGCGGCCATCGCGGCGACGGTGGCGGCGCCGATGCCGCCGCCAGCGCCGGTCACGACGCATACCTTGTCCTCGAGCCGTCCCGTCATTCGGTCGCGTAGAAGACGGTCTTGGTCTCGCTGTAGGCATCGAGCGCGTGTGGTCCCAGCTCGCGCCCGTAGCCGGACTGCTTGAAGCCGCCGAAGGGCGTCTGCACGCGAACCGAGGTGTTCGAGTTGATCGAGAGGACGCCGGTCTGCACGGCGCGGGAGACGCGCAGGGCGCGAGCGCCGTCGCGGGTCCAGATCGAGCCCGAGAGGCCGTAGATGGTGTCGTTGGCGAGGGCGATCGCCTCGGCCTCGTCCTCGAACGGGATCACCGCCGCGACCGGGCCGAAGACCTCCTCGCGGACGACCCGATCCGAGGGGTCGACGGGACAGAGGACGGTCGGCGGGAACCAGAAGCCGGGCCCATCGGGAGCTTCGCCCCGAATCGCGACCGGGGCCTCGTCGGGAACGAAGCCGGCCACCGCCTGGCGCTGGCCGGAGGAGATCAGCGGCCCCATCTGGGTCGACTCGTCGAGCGGATCGCCGACCCGGATCGCGGCGACGGCGGCGGCGAGCTCCTCGAGGAACGGATCGAGCACGGAGCGCTCGACGAGGATCCGCGAACGCGCGCAGCAGTCCTGCCCGGCGTTGCCGAAGACGGCTGCCGGAGCAGCGCGGGCCGCCGTCTCGAGGTCGGCGTCGGCGAAGACCAGGCTCGGCGACTTGCCGCCGAGCTCGAGCGTGACCCGCTTGATCGTCTGGGCGGCCCCCGCGGCGATCGTCCGGCCGACCTCGGTCGAGCCGGTGAAAGCGATCTTGGCGACGTCGGGGTGCTCGACGAGGCGCTGCCCGCAACTCGAACCCGGGCCGACGACGACGTTCACGACGCCGGACGGGAGACCGGCCTCCAGCGCGATGCGGGCAAAGCGCAGCGCCGTCAGCGGAGTCAGCTCCGCCGGCTTCAGCACGACCGTGTTGCCCGCGGCGAGCGCGGGGGCGATCTTCCAGGCGGCGATCGCAAGCGGGAAGTTCCAGGGCGTGATCAAGCCGACGACGCCGAGCGGCTCGCGGACCGTGAAGGCGTGCCCGCCGCTGACCGGGAAGGTGTCGCCGAGCAGGCGCTCGGGGGCGCCGGCGTAGTAGCGGAAGACGTCGACGACCATGCCGATCTCACCGGTCGCGTCGCCGATCGGCTTGCCGGCGTTGCGGGCCTCCAGGCGCGCCATCTCGTCCAGCTCGGCCTCGAGCCCGTCGGCCACGCGCCGCAGAGCCGCCGCCCGCTCGGGTGCGGGCAGCGCCCGCCAGGCGGGCAGCGCCGCCCTGGCACTGGCGACCGCCGCGTCGACGTCGTCCGGCCCGCTCCGCGGCACACGCTCGAGCACCTGGGCCGTCGCCGGCTCGATCACCTCCAGCATCTCCTGTCCGTCGCCGCTCATTTGACCGCCTCCTTTCACAGTCGCTCGAATCCGCGCACGCGCTCCCACTCGCTGACGACCCCCGCCGCCGCGGCCACCTCGCCGTGGGCCCGGGCAAGGAGGTGGTCGACGACGCCGTCCCCGAACGCCCGCCGCGCGACCTCGCTGGCCGCGAACGCCTCGCAGGCGTCGTTCAGCGTGCTCGGGATCCGCGGCTTGTCGGTCGCGTAGGCATCGCCCTCGACCGGGGGCTCGAGCTCCAGCTCGTCTTCGATCCCGTGGATGCCGGCGGCGATCGCCGCGGCGATCGCCAGGTAGGGGTTGACGTCGGCACCCGGCAGGCGGTGCTCGAAGCGCAGGCCCTCGCCATGGCCGACGACCCGGATCGGACAGGTGCGGTTGTCGTACCCCCAGGCGACGACGGTCGGGGCGAACGACTTGTCGACGAACCGCTTGTAGGAGTTGACGTGCGGCGCCAGCAGCAGCGTCAGCTCGCCGAGGCAGGCGAGCTGCCCGGCGACGAACATCTCCAGGAGGCGCCGATCGGCGGCGAAGGCGCTGGCGCCGTCGGGCCCGGTCAGCGAGAGGTGGATGTGGCAGGAGCTGCCCTCGCGCTCGTCGTACTTGGCCATGAAGGTCAGCGCCATCCCGCTCTGCCGGGCGATCTCCTTCGCCCCCGCCTTGTAGACGACGTGCTCGTCGGCGATGCGCAGCGCCTCCCCGTAGCGGAAGTTGACCTCGTGCTGGCCGAAGTTGCACTCGCCCTTGGAACCCTCGACGGTCATTCCCGCCGCCTGCATCTCGGCCCGGATCCGCGCCACCAGCGGCTCGATGCCACCCCCGTCGAAGATCGCGTAGTCGCTGTTGTAGGGAACGGCGGGCCTGAGATCACGATAGCGCCGCTCCCAGGCCTCGCGGAAGCTGGTGTGGAAGGCGATGAACTCGAGCTCGGTGCTTGCGTTGGCGCTCAGCCCGCGGGCGGCGAGCCGGTCGAGCTGCCCGCGCAGGACCTGGCGCGGCGCCACCGCGACCGGGTCCCCGGAAGCGAGGTCGAAGGCGTCGGCGAGGACCAGGGCGCTGCCGGGCTCCCAGGGGAGCAGCCGTGCCGTGGTCAGGTCGGGCCGCAGCATCATGTCGCCGAACCCGGTCGTCCAGCCGACCAGCTCGTTGCCGGCGATCGGGGCCATCTCGACATCGGAGGCGAGCAGGTACTGGCAGCCCTCGGCCCCGTGGTCGGCGACGTCCGCGAGGAAGTGCTCGGCGGTGAGCCGCTTGCCGAGCAGGCGCCCCTCGAGGTCCGGGATGGCGAGGGCGACAGTCTCGACCCGGCCGCTGGCGGCGAGCTCGGCCAGGCACTCCCGGGTCAGAATGCCCTCTGGGCAGCTCCCAGCCTGCTGCTCGACGGCACGCGGGGTCGCTTCAGCACTCATCCGGTCGGTCCCCCAATCGCTGCGGAGGCGTGACCGGCGGCGGCAGTTGGCGCGCAGTCTGCGGAGGCGGCCGCGCGATCGGAGGCGAGCCCCCGGCCGCCGATCGCGTCGGCGACTCGGGAGACCCCTTCGCGGAACTCCGATGCCGGAACCTCGGTACGCTCGGGGTTGGGGGCGATGCTCTGCGTCTCGCTCATCTTCATCTGATCTTCAGTTCAGTTCGCTCACGTGTGATCTCTGCGGCTGCCTCATTCCGTCCTCGCGACGCCGCCGTCGGCTGCAACCTCGACTCGGTAGAGCTCGCGCGCGACCTGCTCGGAGATCCGCCCGGTGCGCAGGTCGGCCTCCACCAGCTCGGGATCGCGTTGGCGCGGATCGCCGCTGCCACCGCCGCCGCCGGCACGCATCGAGACGACGTCACCGGCGCGGGCCTCGAACACGCTCTTGGGGTCCTGGGGCCGCTCCTCGCCGTCCTCGCCGAGCAGCAGCACGCCGGAGACCGAGCCGGGCATGCCGCCGTCGATCGGCGCCGGCGCGAAATCCTGCTTGGACTGCTCGACCTCGGACTGGAAGAAGATCGGCTGCTCGGAGAGGATCCGGTAGTCGGCGCGGATGCCGAGGCCGCCGCGCTGACGACCGGCGCCGCCACTGTCCCGGATCAGCTCGTAGCGTTCGACCCGCAGCGGGTAGTTCACCTCGACGGTCTCGGCCGGGATGATCGCGCAGTTGGCGCCGTGGATATCGACGCCGTCGGCCCCGTCATGGCTGCTGGCGGCGCCGGCGCCGCCGCCGATGTTGGCGAGGAGGACGACGCTCTGGCCGGTCTTCGGCGAGGTCGACTCGCAGATGATGAACGGCCAGCCCGAGAACCAGCCGGCCGAGCCCTTCTCGGGGGCGGCCTGGCTGAGCGCCCTGGTGGTGACGTCGCAGACCCGCTGCGAGGTGAGGTGGCGGTCGCCGGTCGCACCGGGCCGCCCCGGATTGACGATGCTCCCGGGCGGGGCGATGATCTCGACCGCTTCCATCGAGCCCTCGTTGAACGGGATGTCATCGGAGATGATGCACTTCAGTGCGTAGTGCACGTCGGAGCGCGTCGTCGCCAGCGGGCAGTTCATCCCGCCGGGCGTCTGCTCCGCGCAGCCACTGAAGTCGAAGACGATGGAGTCGCCGTCGATCACGATCCGGGCGTGGATCCGCACCGGCTCGCCGCGATTGAAGCCATCGTCGTCGAGGAAGCCCTCGGCTTCGTAGACGCCGTCGGGAAGGGCCGCGACCTCCTGCTTGGTGCGCTCGCCGGCATGGCCGATCAGGTCGTCGATCGCGCCGAGCACGACCTCGGTGCCGTAGCGCTCGACCAGCCGCGCGAAGCGCCGCTCGCCGGTCCGGGCCGCGGCGAGCTGCGCCCGCAGGTCACCCATGTTGAGATCGGGCTGGCGCAGGTTGGCGACGATCGTGTCGTAGACCGCCTCGTTGCGCTCGCCCCGCTGCTCGAGCTTGACCGCAGGGTAGACCACGCCCTCCTCGTAGACCGACTGGTTCGCCGCCGAGACCGTCCCCGGCACGCGCCCGCCCCAGTCGGCATGGTGGGCGATGTTGCCGGCGAATCCGACCCGCTCGCCCTTGCCGTCGAAGATCGGGATGAAGATGTGGACGTCGGGCGTGTGGGTGCCTCCGTTGTAGGGGTCGTTGGTGAGGAACACGTCACCGGCGTCGATCCGGCCCTCCCACTTGTCGATCACCGCGCGCAGGCCCGAGCCCATCGACGCGATCAGGGTCGGGATGTCGATCGCCGTCGCGATCAGGCGCCCGTGGCGGTCGAAGAGCGCGCAGCTGTAGTCGAGCATGTCCTTGACGACCACGGTGAACGCGGTCCGGTACAGCGCCGTGCGCATCTCCTCGGCGATCGTCTCCAACGAATGCCGGATCACCTCGGTGGTGATCGGGTCCTTGGTCTTCACGCTCAACTGTCTCCCTCCTGGGTAAGGACGAGGTTTCCGAAGGGGTCGACGCGGAGGTTGGCGCCCGGCGTGACCAAAGTCGTCGCCTCGCGCTCCTCCACGATCGCCGGCCCCGCCAGCTCGATGCCGGGGGCGAGGGCCTCACGCGCCAGGATCGGCACGTCCATCCAGCCCTCGCCGCGAAAGAACACCTTGCGCCGCCGCGATTCGGGCGGCGCGCCCGGGCCGCCGTCGAGGCTCGCCGCCTCCAGCCTCGGCCGCGGCAGCGAGCCGAGCGCCTCGACGCTGACCGAGACGATCTCGACCGGGTCGGCGGCGTTGCTGTGGCCGAACTCGCGGTCGTGGGCGGCGTGGAAGCTGGACAGCGCCGCCGCGAGCGATGCCTCGTCGACCGCCTCCTCGCCGACGATCACCTGGACGGTGTTGTCCTGCCACGTGTAGCGCATCCGCGCCATGCGGACGAACTGCTCGTTCAGCGAGTTGGCGCCGATCTTGGCCAGGCGCTCACGCCCGGTGTCGATCAGCTTCGCGTAGGTCGCCTCGAGGTCGCCCGGGGAGAGCTGGCCGACCGGCTTCTCGACGGTCCGCGACAGGTGGTGTTTGACGTCGGCGTTGACGAGGCCGAGGGCCGAGAAGGCGCCCGGCACCGTCGGCACGACCACCGTGCCGACGTCGACCAGGGCGGCGGCGGTGAGCGCGTGCAGGGCGCCGGCGCCGCCGAAGGCGACGATGCTGAAGTCGCGCGGGTCGTGGCCGCGGTTGACGCTGACGACGCGGATGCCGCGGGCGATCTGGGCGTCGCTGACCTCGAGGATCCCCGCCGCCGCCTCCTCGATCGAGAGGCCGAGAGGCGTGGCGACCCTGCGCTCGATCACCGACCTCGCAGCGTCGGCGTCGATCCGCATCTCGCCGCCGAGGATCGAGCCCGGATCGATGCGTCCGAGCACGACGTGGGCGTCGGTGACCGTCGCCTCGGTGCCCCCGTGGCCGTAGCAGGCCGGGCCGGGAGTCGCGCCGGCGCTCTGCGGGCCGACGTGAAGCAGCCCGGCCGGGTCGATGTGGGCGATCGAGCCGCCGCCGGAGCCGATCGTGTGGATGTCGATCTGGGGGACCTTGATCGGCCGCCCGTCGAAGACCGTCTCCTCGCCGCTGCGGGGACGACCGTCGTGGATCAGGCAGATGTCGGTCGAGGTCCCGCCCATGTCGAGCGTGATCTGGTTGCGATAGGCGGGATCGGCCTCCGCCAGGCGGCTCGCCGCGATCACGCCGGCGGCCGGCCCCGAGAGGATCATCCGGTGGGCGTTGTGAGCCGCCTCCTCGGCCGACATCACGCCGCCCGAGGACTGCATGACGAAGAACTGGCCTCCGACCTTCTCGGCCTCCAGGCCACGCTCGATGCCGTGGATGTAGTTCGCCACGAGCGGCTGCAGGGCGGCGCTGATCACCGTCGTGGAGGCCCGCGGGTACTCCTTGATCTCGGGGCAGATGTCGGCGCTGATCCCGACGTGCAGGTCCGGCAGCCGCTCCTTCAGAGCGGTAGCCAGGGCGCGCTCGTGGGCCGCGTTCTGGAAGGAGAACAGGAAGCAGATCCCGCAGGCGTCGAGCTCCAGCGCGGCGACCTGGTCGCAGACCCGCTCGATCTCCGCGTAGCTCAGCTCGGTGACCGGGCTGCCGAGGCGGTCGAGGCGCTCGTCGACCTCAATCACGAGGTCGCGGGGGACGGCAGGCGAGGCCTTGCGCAGCGTCAGGTCGAACATGTTCGAGCGCATTTGGTCGCCGATCTCGAGCACGTCGCGGAAGCCCCGCGTGACCAGCAAGGCGACCCGTGGCAGCTTCATCTCCAGGAGCGCGTTGGTGGCGACGGTCGAGCCGTGCGCGAACAGCGTCAGCGCAGAGACGTCTATCCCGCGCTGGTCCCGCAGCTTGGTGATCCCGTTGATCACCGCCTGCGAGGGATCCGTTGGCGTGGACGGGACCTTGTCGATCGTCAGGCTCCCGTCCGACTCGTCGAACAGGACGACGTCGGTGAAGGTCCCACCGACGTCGATTCCGAGCAAGCTACTCACTTCTGTGTCTCCTCCTTCTTGAGGCTTCGGCCTAGCGGCACAGGTAGGCGCCGTCGACGGCGAGAATCGCCCCGTGGCAGTAGTCGCTGAACGGGGAAGAGAGAAACAGGGCCGGGCCGACGATGTCCTCGAGCTCGCCGAAGCGGCCGGCCGGGATCGAGGCGAGCATCGCCTCCCGGAACGCGTCGTCGTTGCGGTACTCGTGGTTCATCCGCGTCTTCACGTAGCCGGGGGCGATCGCGTTCACGTTGACCCCCAGCGGCGACCACTCGACGGCGAGGCAGCGCGTCAGCTGCTCGATCCCGCCCTTGCTGACGCAGTAGTTGGCGTGTTCGGCCAGCGCCGTGGTGCCGAGAATCGAGGAGAGGTTCACGATCTTACCGGCCCCGCGCTCGCGCATCGTCCGGCTCGCGAGCTGGGTCATCTCGAAGACGGCGTCCAGGTTGATCGCGAGCACGTAGCGCCACTGCTCGGGCGTCATCTCAGCGAGGCTCGCGGCGGCGGTGGCGCCGGCGTTGTTGAGCAGGATGTCGACCTGACCGCCGGCCTGCTCGGCCGCCTCGACGACGTCTTGGCGATGGCTCGGATTGGCGATGTCGCCGGCGACGCCGAGCACCGTGCCGCGCAGGTCGGCGGATGCTTGCGCGACCTGCTCGAGCAGGGCGCTGTCGCGGCCGTTCGTGATGACCGTCGCCCCCAGCTTCGCGAAGTACAGGGTCAGCGCTCGGCCGATCCCGCGGGTGCCGCCGGTGATGATCGCGGTCTTTCCCTCGATCGCCGGCATGAACGAGTCGAAGGCGCCGGTGAGGGCGTCTGCCTCGAGTGAGCGGCTTGTCTCGTCGGGGGTTATCGTCGTCATCACTACCTCCCTTGGGGCGTGCTCGTCAGTTGTGGCTTCTCTTCCTCGGCGGCGTAGATCCCGGCTGGCGCGAGTGAGGCGAGAAGACGGTCGACAGCCGAGCCACGCGCGCCTCGCGCCTCGGCGGACTCCTTGCGCCCGACGGCGCCGCGGATCAGCAACCCGCCGAGAAACCTGATCGGCTCGGGCGGGAACCCGTTCTGGCGCTGGCTGACCAAGGGGCTCGTCGCCCAGCCGTCGTCGCGGCCGAGCGCCAGCGCCGAGAGCGTGCGGCCGGCGAGCAGCGAGGGGGCGACGCCGTTGCCGGAGAACCCGACTCCGTAGAGGACCTTGCCCGCGCGGTCGAGGCGCCCGAACCAGGGCATCCCCGTCGCGCTGCGGTCGATCGGGCCCGACCAGGAATGGGCGACGGGAACCCCGCGCAGGTCGGGGATCAGCTCGAAGAGGTCGCGCTCGGTCTCCCGGCAGCGCCGCGGGTTGATCGAGAAGGCGGTGCCGACGCGACCGGCGAAGGCGAGCGTGCCGCCGCCGCGGCCGAAGACCACCCGGCCGTCGGCGGTGGGCCGGTAGTAGTTCACCATCATCCGCGAGTTGGAAACCGCCTCGCTGCCGTCCCAGCCGAGCGTCGCGAGGCGCTCCGGAGCCGGCGCCGTGGCGACGACGTCGCTGGAGATCGGGACGCAGGAGCGGCGAAAGGCCGGGATTCGCGAGATCCACGCGTTGGTCGCGAGCACCACCCGATCGGCCTCGATCTCGGCCGTCGGGGTCCGCAGCCGGACCTTGCCGCCGATCTCGAACGACGTCACCGGGGAGCACTCGCGGACCTCCACCCCGGCCGCGATCGCGGCCGCCCGCAGGCCGCGGGCCAGCCGCCCCGGGTGAACGGTCGCTCCCGTCTGCTCGAGGACGCCGCCGACGCTGTGTGGAGAGCCCGTATAGCGGCGCAGCTCGGCCCCCTCCAGCGGCGTGAAGACGTCCTCGCAGCCAGCCGCCTCCACCGCCCGCACGGTCCCGGCCCAGGCGTCGCGCTGAGCCTCGGTGGTGGCCGCCCACAGCCAGCCGCGGGGAATGTAGTCGCACTCGACCGCGTGCTCGCGGGTGAAGGTCCCGATCTCGGTCACGGCGACGGCGGTCTCGCGGCACAGCCAGAGCGCGGTCTCCCGCCCGAACTTCGCTTCGAGGGACGGGAACTTCGCCCACCAGCCGAAGGCGATGCCGCCGTTGCGTCCGCTGGCGCCGCCGCCGCAGATGTCGGCCTCGACGACGGTCACCGCGCATGCGGGGTCCGCCTCGCGCAGCCGCAACGCGGTCCAGAGGCCGACGTAGCCGCCGCCGACGACGCAGACGTCGCAGCTGCCCCGACCCTCCAGCGGGCGCGGCTCGGCGCCCTCCTCGGCCGCCAGGGCCTGCTGCAGCCAGAGCGACCGATGTGGTGGGGCCGAGGCCTCCCAGGCCCCCAGGCGAAATTCCTCGCTGGACATGTGAGGGCAAGGTAAGGACGCGCGGGGGTCCCGGCAATGGGAGCTTTATCGGGGCATCTGGGACATTCTTCCTAGGGCCAAAGTAGTCAGAACATCCTCTTTCGCACCGGCAAATTCTTGAAATAGAATCGGTCCGGATTCCTTGAAGTTCCTCTCACGACCGACCGGCCGGATCAGTGCCACCGACGTTGGTGGGTCTCTGTTAAGCGCCCTTTCGGCCAGCGGTCTGGTGATTCTTGCCCGGACCGAGCCCGAAACCTGGGACGAGCGTGTCAACGTCGGCTCTTGGGAGGGATTCGAGATGCTCACCGACGAGCTCCTGGACTCGATCCTTGAGCAGCTGACGACAACCGGGAGTGAGGCCGAGCAGGTCTCGGTCGGCGGCGGCCGCACGGCCTGCGCCCTCTCCTGGGAATCGAGGACGAACGTCCATCTCGCGATCGCCCGCAGCGACAACGCGCAGCAGACGACCGCGGCGCTGGCTTCTTCGCTCTGCTGGCTGCGCCTGTTCGAGGTGGGGTCCGACCACCTGGCCGAGGCGCGCGAGCAGATCGGCGTCGCCCAGGCTGCCTTCATCCTGATGCGGCGGATCTCCGAATCCTTCGCGGCGTCCGACGATCTCGAGCAGTCCCTGCAGTCGACGATGCGCAACATCGTCGGTTTGCTGCAGCTGGACGCCGGCTCGATCTCGATCATCGACTCCTCCCAGGGCGCTCTGGTGACCCCTGTTCACGTCGGCTACAGCCCCGAGTACGTCTCGGGGATCGCGCACTGGGGGCTCGAGGAGGGTCTCGCTGGGCTGGTCATGCAGACGGCCGAGCCGATGGTGATCGAGGACCTGCTCACGCACCCGATGACGGCCCGCCGCGATCTGATCCGCGAGGCGCGCTGGCGGGCATGGGCCTGCTTCCCGCTGCGGCACAGCGACTCGATCGAAGGCGTCGTCGAGTTCCTCGCCCACGAGCCCGGCGTGCTCAACCACCACGAGCAGGAGCTGCTGCGCTCGATCGCCGCCCAGCTTGCCTTCCTGATCCATACCAACGGGCTCTACCAGGAGGTGCTCGGCGCGCGCGAGCACCACATCGAGTCGCTGACTCGCCGCCTTGCCCAGACCGCTGAGTCGCAAGCGCACGAGCGAGAGCGAATCCGGCTCATGCTCGCGGGCGGCTCGGTCCAGCTAGCGGCGATCGAGGAGCGGCTGCTCATGGCGAGCGCGAAGACCGACGCGGCGGACACGCTAGAAGCCGCGCTGCGGCTGGTCGAGACCTACCGGACGGCGCTCGGCCACCTCGAGGACGCCAGCAACGGCGAGGCCAACATCAAGGACCGGACACGACGTTATGCCGAGCGCCTCTCGCAGCTGAAGGGGATCAAGGTCTCCGTTCGCACGCCTGAGGCCCCGATACAGCTCTCTGGTGAGCTCGAAGCCTCCTCCTACAACCTGGTCCGGGACATGCTTGGCCGGCTCGGCGCGGCCGATCCGCCCGTCGACCTCGCGCTCGAGCTGCGCCATGAGGAGTCCGACCTCCTGATCGAGGCCCGACAGCGGGCCCGCGCCTCACTGCCAGCGGAGTCCGCCCTCCCAAAGCACCTGCACCTCCAGTTCCTCAAGGACCAAACGGCCCGCCTGCACGGAACCCTGGAGACCCACCGCGCCGACCACTGCATCGTCCTCAGGTGCACCTTCCCGATCCAGGCGCCGAGCAAACGGGCGCCGCAGTTGACCGAGCGCGAACGCGAGATCCTCCGTCATGTGGCAATGGGAATGAGCAGCTCGGCGATCGCCGCCGAGCTCTCGATCAGCGAAAAGACCGTCCGCAACCACCTGACCACGATCTACCGCAAGATCGAAGTCTCCAACCGGGCCCAGGCAGTGCGCTACGCGATCCACCAGGGGCTGGTCGCCAGCTAGGGGCTGGTCGCCAGCCGACCGACCCGCAGCGCGTGACTCGGCCGTCGCGCTGGAAGGGACCGCCGAGCGCCGTTGGCTAGTCGAGGCTGCCGCCGCACGACTTTGCCGATCGGGGCTCGGGCGCAGAGGACGACGACCGTGCCGATGTAGGGCAGGGCGGCGACGAATTGGGTGGAGATGTGCCAGCCTTCGGCCTGGGCGACGCTGCCGAGCATTTCCAGCGCCCCAAACAGGCGCCAACGATCAGCCACAACGGGCGCCAGGCGGCGAAGAAAGCGAATCGCGGATGCGATCCAGCCCTGTCTGGCAGTCGCCCCGACCGACGGTCTCGCTGCGGCGAATGGTCAGGGAGATACTCTCGATGCCGATCTCGCGACCGACGGGACGTGTCGTCACGCCATCGGCGACGAGTACCGGCGGCTCCGCGGAGTCGCAACCCGACCCAAAAGTCACCCACGCGATCAGTGCGACTCGCGCGAGGTCCGGGTGGTGTCCTGGGGGGGCGCTGCGGTCGGCGCAGCAGTGGCGTCGACCGCGGAACGCCGCCCGGCCCCCTCGTCATCGGAGCCCCTGATTCCAGCGCGGAACTGACGCAGTCCACCACCCAGAGACTTGCCTAGCTCGGGCAACCGACGCGGCCCGAATACCACGAGCGCGAGCAACAAAAGCACCCCTATCTCCAGCGGTCCGATGTTCGGAATCATGCTCGGTCTTCCTCTCTCTCGATTTCCCAGCGATGAGCGCGCGATCAGCCGGCCGTAGCGCCCCCATCGATCGACAGCGCGGTGCCGGTGACGAACGTTGCCGCGTCGCTCGCCAGATACAGCACTGCCTCGGCCACCTCCTCCGGCGTCCCTGCACGTTCGATCGCCTGAAATGAGCTCGCCTGCGGCTGCAAGAGATCATCGAACTCTCTCTCGTCCACTGGCCGGCGATCGTAAATCGCCCCCAGGATGTCCTTCTGCATCGCCGTGCGAATCACTCCAGGACACACCGCATTGACCCGGATACCGCTGCTGGCCCACTCAAGCGCCAGCGATTTCACCAGCAGCAGGACACCCCCCTTTGAAGCACAATAGGCACCGAAACTCGCGAAGCCCTTGAGCGAGGCCATCGATCCCATAACGACGATACTTCCGCCGCCCGTGTCCCGCATGCGAGCGATTGCGGCGCGGCAGACATTGAACGTCCCTCCCAGGTTGACCGCGATCACCCGTTCGTACTCCTCGACCGGGGTCTCGAGGATGCTGCCCACCTGAACCACCCCGGCGCAATGCGCGACGACGTCCACGGTCCCCTTCGCCTCCCCGGCGTGTCCGACGGCACGATCTACCGACACGGGATCGGTCACGTCCAACTCCACCCCGACGCAGCTTCCCCCGCTGGCGCCGATGCCCTGTGCGACATCCTCCACTGAGCCCCTGTCGATGTCTGCCGCCACAACCGTCGCACCACGCTGGGCAAGCAAGCGGGCAGTTGCTGCGCCTATTCCGGACCCGGCGCCCGTCACGAACGCCACCTTGCTGTCAAGTGTCACTGCTCACCTCGACCTCCTCCTCCATCCACTCGTCGAACATCCTCCTCAGACGCCGCCACGCCTCACCAGCGGCTGGGGCGATACCCCTGGGCACCAAGAGCAAGGTGACGACGACGATCGCGCCCCATATGAACGGTCGCCACAGTTCGGCACTCTGTAGCTGTTCATTGACCAATACGAGAAGGGCCGTACCGAGCACCGGCCCCAACCGCGAACCGAGCCCGCCCACTACGACCATTGCAAACAGGTTCATAACCAACGCCAGGCTCAGAACCACCGGAGAAATGTACCCGTAGTAGCAAGCGTAGAACGCACCTGCCAGACCCAGCAACACCGACGACGACACGAACACGATCTGCCGGTGCGCGGTACGTGACACGCCTCGGGCAACTGCCGCGGCCTCGTCGTCGCGGAGGCTCCGTAGAGCGAGGCCTATTGGCCCATTCAATACCTTCCTGATCGCAAGGTACGTAGCAGCGACGAGCAACAAACCAAGGTAGTACCCGGCGTCAACCTTGTCGCCGACGCCGGGCAGGCCGAGGGATTCGATTCCCGTGAGCCCCAGGGCCCCGCCGGTGAATCCACTTGTGTCGGTGCTGATCACGACTTGAATCATCATGTGAAAGCAGAGCGTGAAGAGCACCATGTACGGACCGTAGAGCCGCAGCGAGGGAATTCCGACGGCGAGGCCAGCCAGCCCGCCAGCAGCTCCGCCTGCAAGGAACGCCAACCACGGGGAGATGCCTGCCTCGGTGTTCAGGATTCCGGCGGTATACCCGCCGATGGCAAAGAAGGCGAGTGAGGCAAACGACAGGATTCCCGCGTGTCCCAGTACGTAGTTCCAGCTGAGATTGACTGACGCGTAGATAAAGATCAGCGTCAGCACGCCGATCGTGTACTCGCTAAGGCTCAGGAGCGGAACGAGCCCCAACGCCACCACGAGCACAGCGACTCCAAGCGCCGGTGAATTCCTCTTCGCACCGCCCGCTGCGCCTGAGAGGTTCTCCGCAGCCCCGGCGCCTTTCCACAGTACGCTCATCGCGATCCACCCGTTTCCACGGTGAGCCGGCCGGCAAAGCCGCTCGGTCGCAAGATCAGAAGGACGAAGATCGCGCCGAAGAGCACCGGCAGGGCCCAGCGTCCGCCAAGGTAGAAGGACGCTGCGGTCTGGATCATTCCCACGGCGAGGGCCGCGACGACGGTGCCACGCAGGCTGCCCAGTCCTCCGACGATCGTGATGATGAGGCCCTTGAGGAGCGCTTCGAAGCCGCCAGTGGGCGAGAGAAACGTGACGTTTGCAAGCAGGCTTCCAGAAAGGCCAGCCAAGGCGCTCCCCATCATCATCACCATCAGGAAGGCGACCGACGTGTTCACTCCCATCAGCCTCGCGCCAACCCGCTCCTGCGAAAGGGCCCGAATCGCAAGTCCGTAACGAGTCCTCGCGAGGAACACAGCCATCGCGATCAGCGCCGCTATTGACGTACACATCACGATCACGTCGTTGACCTGGCCGGTAACCCCCCCAGGCAGGTCAATGGTCCCGCTGGCGAGCTCGGGCAACGCCTTCTGGCGAGGGCCGAAGATCAGCAGAACGGCCGCTTCCAGCATGATCGCGATACCTAGCCCTGCGACGATGGTCGTGATCTCTGCATCCGGCCGCTCAAGCAGTCGGCGGAAGACCACCAGGTACGCAGCGCCGCCGACGACGGCGGCAGCGACGCAGGCGGTGAGAAGGCCGAGAAGCGGTGGCCCGTGGGTTACGTCGAGGACCGTCCACGCAGCGTACCCACCGACCGTAAAGAGGGCGCCGTGGGTCATGTTTAGAAAGTTCAACGCGTTCCAGATCAGTGCAAGCCCCATCCCCAGAGCAGCGTAGATCGCTGCCAGCAACAAGCCGCTGTACAGCACCTGGACCACGTCCGTCATGACGCCTCCCCGTCGTTGGGTACTCCGAGGTATGTCGCGAGGAGTGCCTGGTCAGCGAGGATCTCGCCCGTTGGGCCCTCCGCTACCATCCTGCCCCCGTCGAGCAGGTAGAGGCGGTCTGCGATGTGCTCTAACCGACCGGGGGTCTCCTCGATTATGAGGAGGCACGTGTTGTCGTCCCTGAGGTTCCGCAGAGCGTCGTATATGGTCTCGACCATCAACGGCGACAGGCCGAGAGCCGGCTCGTCGACGACAAGCACGGTCCCGCCCGCCATCAACCCGCGCCCTATGGCCAACATGCGTCGCTCGCCACCGCTGAGCGTTCGGGCGATACTGTCGCGCCGCTCATGCAGCCGCGGGAAGAGTGAAAACGCACGGTCGACGAGCTCAGCGCGTCGCGACCACCTGCTGCGAAGAAACGCGCCCATCCGGAGGTTTTCCACTACTGTCATGTCTCCAAAGAGAAGGTCACCCTGCGGGACATGTGTCAAACCACGTTGGGCGATCACGTGACATTGCGCTCCGGTTACATCGTCGTCGTTCAGATGGATCCTGCCCCCACGCAACGGAAGCACCCCGCTCAGAAGCCGAGCCACCGTCGTCTTGCCATGACCGTTCGGCCCCAGTAGCCCCACCACTTCACCGCGGTCGACGCGAAGGCTGATGCCGTCGACCACGGTGCTCGAACCGTATCCACCTGCGACTTCCTCGGCGACCAGCACTATCTCGTCCCCCCGCCCAGCCATGTCCGGACTACGGCCTCGCTGGCGGCTACCTCGGCCACGGTCCCCTCGAACAGCAGCCTCCCCTCGTGCATGACGACCAGCCGCGAGACCGTTCCGGAGAGAAAGCTCATCAGGTGCTCAATCACCAGCAACGTCAGACCGCTCACGGCCAGGCTCCTGACGATGCCTGCCAGGCCGTCCACCTCCTCCGGTGAGAGACCAGCAGCGAGCTCGTCCAGCAGCAACAGCTTCGGTCCGCAAGACAACGCGGCCGCAAGCATCGCGCGCTTGCGATCGAAGTGATTGAGGTCGGCGAGCTGGCGTTCGGCATGATTGTCCAGGCCGACCGCGTCTAGCGCGCTCCAGGTTTGCGCCTCCACGACACGGCGATTCCCGCGAACTCCCCGCAACCCGCGGCGGCCGTACCAGGCACCGAGCGACACGTGTTGGAACACGGTCTCCTCTCCTGCCTGCGGCGGCGTCTGAAAGGTACGCGCGATTCCTCTCTTGCAGACCTGGTCCGGCCGCTCCCCATCTATACGCTCCCCGTCAAACCAGACTTCCCCGCTGGACGGCCGCAGCGCGCCAGCGACCACGTTGAACAGAGTGCTCTTTCCGGCCCCGTTAGATCCCGCCACCCCGACGACCTCTCGCTGACGCACGGCCAAGGAGAGGTCGGTCAGCGCCTGGACCCCGCCAAACGTCCTACCAACGCTTCGACATTCGAGAACCGGAGGGTTGAGGACAGACGTCACGCCATCCATGGAGGCACTTCGAACTTCGTCTCGGTGAACGGCTCGAAAGCGATGATCTTGTGCTCCCCGCCCTGCACCTGGAAGTAGAGCGCCGGTTGACCGGCAGACGGATCATCGATCTCGGCCGGATAGGAGCGCACGTAATCACCGGATGAATATGGCCAGTAGACGCCACATACACCTCGGTAGCGCGACCGTTTGGTCCAATACCCGACCTTCGCACCATCGAACGGGTCCCCCGCAAGCGACGCCGCCTGGGCCCATAGGTAGGTGAGATCGTAGGTGATCGCCGAGATGGCGAGCCCAGGTGCGGAGTTGAACTTTTCTTCGAACCGCTTGACGAACGCGGCGCCGTTTTCGTCTGGCAGCCTCCCGACCAAAGTGGCCCAGAGCCAACCGTTCGCGGCATCGCCTGCCAGTTCCAGAAATTCCGGCGCGGACGGGCCGTACTGTCCATAGATCAGCGAAGGAGTCGGATTTTGCACGAATTGCTTGGCGAATGCTGCGAGGTCGCCAGGGGCTAGATCGGTGTTGAAGATGATGTCAGGCGGATCCTGCCGGATCTTGTTGAGAGTGGGGCCCCAATCATTCACTGGCGCCACAACCGTTTCGAACAGAGATGTCTTCCAGTTGATTTTCGCCATTTCATCGCGAAGGACTTCCGCGATGCTTTCGCTGTACGCGTTGTTCGCGGCGATGATCGCGATCGTGCGGCTGCGCGGCTTGAATCCTCCCGTTTCCTCCAGTTCTTCGACGAAGTTGGGGAACATTCGCGCGTACCAAACGTCGGTCGAGTCGAGGTTCGGGAAGCACGTCGCATACTTTTCGGGATCCTTGGACAGCTGTTCCACGGCAGCAGATGAGGTATTCGTTCCGTAGTACGGCATTTCGGCTTCGGCCGCCACGTCGATCTCCGGACCCACCGAAAGGATGTACCCGGTGATGATCGTCGCCACGCTTGAATTCGACACGAGCCGCCGGAACGTCGCAACGGTCTTGTCTGGGGCGAAGTCTTCGACATCGAGGAATTCGGTCTTGAGCTCGTTGCCCAACACACCTCCCTTGGCGTTGAGCTCTGACACCGCCAGCTCGATGCCTCGTTTCATCTCCAGCCCGTCGGACGCGTACGCGCCGGTCAACGGGAGCGCTGAGCCAACAGTGATCGGGCCTCCGCCGGAACTGCCTGACGAACTGCCTTCTCCGTCGCCGCCTCCACTTAGCAGGACACCACCAAGGCCGCCCACCGCCAGCCCAGCAAGACCGGCGCCGCCCATACCCTGCAGCATCTTTCTGCGAGTACTGCCTTTCTGCTGATGACCTCCGTCTTGGCTCATTTCGCTCCTCCGTTTGTGAGGTAATCGGTCTCGCTACGCCTCACCGAGAGGCCCGGTGTGGCCACAACCATCCCTGGATGCCCTAGGGGTTGCAGAGCGAGGATCTTGGAATAGGCAGCCAACGAGCGCAATGGGTTATTACGCCCCCGTAAATGGGACAAAAGCCCTGCTTTAGCGGCTAGGAGAGATGTCCTTTTCTTCGCCACGGCTGCGTCACGGCGCTTATCGCACCGTGCGCCATGCCTCCGCCCGCATAAGAAGCGAAGCTATTCGAATCCCGGTATGGAGGTGGCCCGCCCCGCCGATTTGGGCTCGATCCCAAGCTACTATCGCTATCGCGTGAGAAGAAGGGCGGTGTCCAAAGCTGCAGGCGTACGACCCGGACACCAACCTCCTTCTCGCCCCCTTGATCGACCGCTTCCGCGACAGCTTCAGTCGTGCCAGGTGCGTTGCCTGACAACCCGAAATCCAGCCGCCAAAGAGGGACTTGCGCCAGGCGCAAGCACGTAGCGCCCAGCCACGAGAGCGGGGAAGTCTCCGTCGGCTCCTGCCCCCTCCCACACCCGCCCGACGCTGGCGCGAGCCCTGGCCCCGGCTCCCGGTGGCATCGTCATGGCGGGACCGCCGATCCGGAGATGAGAGGACCGGCTGGGCTCACACCTGGTGGCCTGCGCGCCGAGCGGGTGTGGGAGGCGGCTGGGAGCCCTGGCGTCAGCCCGCCGCCTGCCCCCCGGTCGACTTCTCTCGACAGAGAGCCTCAAGACTCACCACTCCACCTCCAAGCGGGAGTAGTAGAGCGCAGGACGCGTCGGCAGGACGAAGGCATCCCGCCGGTGAAGCAGCCCGCCGCCCACCAGCTCCCCGATCGCCCGGGCGATCGCGTCGGCGCTGGAGAACTCGCGGCAGTCGCGATTGAACGCGAGACAAAGCTCCGCCTCTGAAAGCTGATCGGGATGCTGATCGAGGACGAACGCCAAAACCTCGCCCTCGATCTTGCGATCAACCTGCGCAGGGGGCGAATCACAGCGCCTCGGAATATCTTGAGAGTGCATGGGAGCTCTTCCTCCTGTGCCACGCCCCCGGCTGTTGTCGCAGCGCGGGGGCACTTTTTGTCTGTCGCCTGGACCCTAGCAGGGAATTAGATATATCTCTAGGTGCTAGCTACATGGACCAGACTCCTTGAAGCTGCGACGGTTTGCTCATGGCACCCTCCGAGCAGCCACAGCGGGGACTTGGGCTGGCAATCCGCCAGCTCCGAGAGAGGAGCGGGATGACCCAGGAAGCGGTCGCCCACGAGGCCGGCATCACGGCCTCAACCCTCAGCGTCATCGAGCGGGGGGAGTCGAACCCGACCTGGGCGACGGTAAGGAGAATCGCCACCGCGCTCGATGTATCGATCGTCGACGTGGCCAAGCTGGCCGACAGCTTCAAGGACTGACGCCGACAGTAGGGTGCGGCCCGCATGAGCTGGCCGCCACAACTCGGGAAGGTGCTGCCGCGGGCAGCCGAGGCGTGGTGCGAGCCCTCGAAGTGGGGCGGCTGGATCCTCGCCCCGCATGGGCATGGACCCGAATGGGAGACGGTCCTCCGTGTCGGACTGGGCGACGTCGACTCGATCTGGGGGGCGATCAGGGCGGCGGTCCAGAGCGAGCCCGTCTCCAGGATTCGGGACGCGAGCCGGTACGGGCTGATCTGCCGCGTCGATGTCGAGCTGACGCTCGGCGCCCGCACCGCGACGATCCGAACCGCCTGGCACTACAGCGATGCACATTGCCCGCCGCGATTGGTCAGCGCCTACCCGACGCTCTAACATCGAATGACGATGGCCACCACTAAACACATCGTCGAGTACGACGTCGTCGAGCTGGTCGAGCCTGACGCCGGCACGCCGGCAGGCGCCCGCGGCGGCGTCCTAGAGCTGTTCGACGACAACCACGCGATGGTCGAGTTCACGAACCTGCCCGGCGACATGGACATCGACCGGATTCGCGCGGTGCCGCTCGACAAGCTGCGTGTCATCGAGCGCGCGCCCCGCTCCTGAGTTCGCGCCGGCGCGTCCACCCTTCCTCGGCCGCGCTGACGCCGTTGCGATGTAGGGCCCGTCCCGTCGACGGCCGCCCCTCCTGAGCATGGCAGCGGCCGCTCCGGCTCCGTCGGCGACAGCCGTCAACGAGCCAGGAGGCAACGATGGACGCATCAGCACTCGATGCAAGCGAGGCGCGCCAGCTGGTCGGCCCCGGACGATTCACCCGGGTCTTCGTCGAGAACGACGCCGGGCAGCTTGAAGCGCGCCTCACGCAGTTCGGCAACTGGGCGCTGCGCCTTCGACCAGCCGGCGCCGTCGACTGGCGCCTTGCCTGCCGCGGCGATCTCGACAGCGGTGCGCTGACGCGCGATCCGGAGCCGATCGGGCTTGAAGAGCCGCTGGTGCGCGGGCCGCTCCGCATCGACCCCGCCGCCCGAACCCTCAGCGTCGCCGGAGAGCCGGTTCATTGCCCCGGCATTCGCTTCACCCTGCTGCTCTGTCTCGCGAAGCGGCCCGAACGCGTCGTGCCCGCAGCAGAGCTGATGCAGGCGGCCTGGGGCAGCGACGACCCGACCCGCTGCGAAGTCCTGCGATCCCACATCAACAAGCTGCGCGTCACCCTCGCCAGGGCCGGCGCCGAGAAGATGGTGATCAACTCCTGGGGCGTGGGCTGGCGACTGTGGGACCGGCCCGACCTCGAGGTCGGTTGAAGGAGCCCCTCCCCCCCTTCTGCGGGAGCCGCCGCCCCCGAGGGTCGCACGCTGCGCGTGCGGGGCGGGGGCACCGGCTCCCGCATCGGGCGGGAGCGAGAGCAAAAGGAGTCTGCGATGACGCAGGTACTCACCACTCCCCACGTCGCGATCGACCGCATCGAGGTGATCGACGGCTACAACGCCCGCACCCACTTCGACCCGGCCAAGGAAGCGGAGATGGCCGCCAACCTCGCCGAGGTCGGGATGATCGAGCCCCTCCCTGTCTATGTCCGCGAGGACGGCCGCTGCGAGCTGCTCGCCGGCGAGCGTCGCTTCCGCGCCGCCCAGAAGGCGGGCCTCGAGGAGGTCCCGATCGCGCCGCAGCCCACGCGCGACCGCCGCATCGCCTTCGCCGAGAACCACCACCGCGAGGACTTCGACCCGATCGCGACCGCCCGCGACCTCAGAGCCCTCGCCGAGGAGCGCGAGCTGGGGACCGTGAAGGAGATCGCCGCGGCTGCCGGCAAGAAGCCGGAGTGGGTCGGCCTGCACCTGCGGCTGCTGAAGCTGCCGGAGGCCGTGCAGGAGGCGATCGCCGCCGGGCGCGTCTCGGTCAAGGCCGAGCGCGAGCTGCGCCAGGTGGCCAAGGTCTCCCCCGCCGTCGCCGAGTGGCTGTGTGAGTGGGCCGATCGCCACGACGTCGGCGCGACCCAGTTCGTCGAGGACTTCCACGACGTCTTCGTCGCCGCCGGCCGCTCGCGCGAGGAGGACAAGCCGACGATGGTCTCCGTCAACGGCTTCGGGCTCGGCGAGGTGGTCGCCGACCCCGACAAGCACAAGGCGCTCGCCGAGCGCTACCGCGACGCGAGCCCCTACGTCTCCCCGGAGGCCGATCCGATCATCCGCCCCGACTCCGCCGACATCGACGCGGCCCGGGCGGCGCGCTGCCTGGTCGAGCACACCGGCAGCGGCGGCGGCTTCATCAGCACGGCCCGCTTCATCACCGACACCGAGCTGGCCGTCGACCTCGCCGAACGCGTGATCGAGCGCGCCGAGAAGGCGGCCGCCGAGAGGAAGGCCGCGGCGCCTGGCCCCTCGGGCGGCGAGGGCTCCGCGGCGGAGGACGCCAAGCCGACCGAGAGCCCGCAGGCCAGGGCCAAGCGGCTGAAGGCGAAGGCGGTGGCCTTCAACGAAGTGCTCTGGGGCAAGGTGCTGAAGGCCCGGACGCCCGGCCGCCGCAAGCAGGCGAGCCTGCAGCGCGCCAAGGCCGCGACGCTGGTGATGATCGCCAGCAACCCCGAGCTGGCTGGGGCCGGCCTGCGACTGGTCTGGCCGCAGCTGCACGAGGTCGAGGAGACGGCGCTGAAGAACGGCAAGACCCGCACCACCGTCACCTACGCCGATCGCGAGCAGTGCACCGTCGAGCTGGTCCGCAAGGTGATGGGCGCCAAGAGCGTCGAGGACCTGGCCGAGGTCGCGGCCGAGGCCCTCGCCACCGCGATCCTCGCCAAGCCCGAGGCGGTCGCGCAGGCCGACCGCATCCGCTGGTCGGTTCCCTACTCGGTGCAGAAGGACGTCGAGAAGCTCCTCGCCGGCGATCTGAAAGCGCTTCGGGCCCGCGCGACCAAATAGGGCCGGCGGAGGGGGCCTGCTCGGGCGGGTCCCCTCCCTAGCCGGGCTGCTTTGAGCTGGTCCCGGCCCTCCACGCCTAGCAGACCTCCTCCGCCCGGCTGCGCCGGGCTCCCCCGGCCCGCTCTGGCGGGGCCATGACCAACTCAAAGCACCACCACAGCCAGAACAAGCCCTCGGCCCGCCAGCTCGAAGTGCTCCGCGAGATGGCCGCCGAGCGGGGCGTCACCTACGCGGTGCCCGTCACCGCCGCCGAGGCCCGCGCGGAGTTCCGCCGCCTGCGGGCGATCCCCCGCAGCCCGCGCGCCGAGGGCCGCCGCGAGCTGGCCGCGATCCGAGCCGCGATGGCGGCCGGCGGCGCCAGCGCGGTCCGCGAGGACGAGATCGCCGGCTACGGCTCGACCGCGCGCTGGCGGTGAGCGGCTGCCGGGCCGGTCGGCGGGCGCCGCCTCCCGAGCTTGGCACGGCTCCGCCGTGCTCGGGGTCGGCGATCGCCCGCCGGCCGGCGGCGGGCCGGACCCGAGGGGGCTGACATGGGAAGAGCGCGACGCAGGCTGAGCGACGAGGAGCGCGCCGAGCGGCGGGCCGCAGAGCGCGAGCTGATGAACCGTGCGGTTGAGGAGCTGCGTTGCAGCGACGGGTGGCAGCGCTGGCTCTCACTGCGCCATCTCTTTCACCGCTACAGCTTTCGCAACCAGATCCTGATCGCCGTCCAGCGGCCGACCGCGACGCGGGTCGCCGGCTATGACCGCTGGCGCAAGCTGGGCTACCAGGTCTCCCGCGGCGAGCGCGGGATCTCGATCTGGGCGCACTGCTCGCCGTCGAAACAGGCACTGGCGCGATGGCGCGAGGAAGGCGCGGATCCCGAGAAGAGGCCCCGCGGCTTCTTTCGGATGGTGAAGGTCTTCGACCGCGCCCAGGTCGAGCCGATCCCCGACGCCGAGCGCGAGCCGGTGGACCTCGATCCGCCGATCGTCCCGCTCGAGGGCGCGGAGCTCGGCGGCCTCTTCGCTCCGCTTTGCGAGTTTGCGACCGAGGTCGGCGTCACCGCCGTCGAAGTCGGGGAGATCCCCGGTCGCGCCAACGGCTACTTCAGCCTCTTGACCGAGGCGATCGGGGTCGAGCCCGTCTCCCCCGCCTACTCGGCCAACCAGCAGGTGAAGACCCTGGTCCACGAGTTGAGCCACGCGCTCCTGCACTTTGCCCGCAAGGCCGCGGAGGAAGCCGGCGAGGAGGCCGTGCCGCTGAGCCGCGAAGCCGAGGAGGTGGTGGTCGAGTGCGTCGCCTTCACCGTCTGCGCCGCCGTCGGCTTCGACACGGCCGGTTACTCGGTCCCCTACGTCACCAGCTGGTCGGAGGGCGAGGAGATCGAGCGCTTCGGCGAGCTGATCGACGGCCTGGCCCGGCGGATCGAAGAGGTGGCGCTGGCCGCGCTCGGGGACCCCGGTCCGGGCGCGGGGGCGGCGGCCGAGCCGATCGCGGCGTAGGCAGTCGGCCGGTTGGAGCTGGGCGCCGCCGCGGGCGATGAGGCCGGCGAGGCGCCGGAGATTTCCGGCAGCCCCCGAGAGGAGGCCCGATTTCCTCACCTCAGGATGGCGCGCGCCTCCCGCGCTGCAACCCCCACGAGGGGGGTTCCCCTCCGCCTCCGGCTCCGGTTCCGCGCGCTCGCTCGCGCGCCCGGCCTGGGCTCGTCAAACGAACCACCTCTCGAAGGAGGCTGAAATGGAAAACCTGAACGTCGTCGCCATCACCGGCAACCTGACCCGCGACCCCGAGCTCCGCTACATCGCCGCCGGCAACCCGGTCTGTGATCTGCGGATCGCGGTCAACAGCCGCCGCAAGGACGCGCAGACCGGCGAGTGGAGCGACAAGCCCAACTTCCTCGACGTCGTCGTCTGGGGCCGCCAGGCCGAAGCGGCCGCCGAGTACCTCGCCAAGGGACGCCCGGTCGCCGTCAACGGCCGGCTGGACTGGAGCGAGTGGGAGGCCAAGGACGGCAGCGGCAAGCGCCAGCGGGTGCAGATCGTCGCCAGCATGATCCAGTTCCTCGGCGTGAAGCCCGAGGACGAGGAGGCCGAGCCCGAGCCGGTGGCCGACCGGTTCCCGGTCGACGAGCCGCAGGCCGAGGGCGGAGAGCCCGAGCCCGTGGCAGCGGGAGTCGGGGCGGAGCCCGAGGAGGACATCTCCTTCTAGCCCGGCGCGCCGAGCGCAGGCCCGGGGCCGAGAGGTCCCGGGCCTTTCTTGTGCTCTGGCTATCCCGAGGCGATCCGGGCGAGGACTGTCTGGCAGGTCTGCACGACGAGCCGGTTTCGCTCCTGCATCTCGCGGGCGGCTTCCCGCTCTGGGGCTTCGGCCCTGTCCTGGCCGATCGCCGACGCACACAGCCGGCTCAGCACCCGCCGCAGCACTGCGGGCGGTGTCCTCAGCTCGACCGCCTCGCCACTGCCCTCACCGAACCCGAGGTCGTCCAGCACCAGGCCGAGGTCGTCGCAGAACTCGCGACCGAGCCTCGTGGCGCCCTCGAAGTCGCGCGCGCTCGCCGCCAGCCAGACATCGCCGATCCCGCTCAGCCGGTCCACGATCTGGTCATAGAGCGCGTCGCGCTGCTCGGCCGTGATGGTCACTCCCTCGCTCACGACCGCTCGGCGAGTGCGTAGAAGGTCTCCTGGTTGCGCCCCGTCAACTCGGTGCGAGCCACCGTGAGAACGCCGGCCATCGAAAGGCGCCTTGCGTGGTAGGCAATCAGCGAGAGGCTGTAGCCGTCGCCGTCGGGGTGGTCGAACATGCGCGTCAGGTCGGTCGGCGATGCCGCCTCCTCGATCGACCAGAGGGCTTCGACGATCATCACCACCGCCGGATGGACGAGCCGGGCGACGAGCAGGTTCCAGTCGAACCGCTCGCCGCCCGCGCCCGTCGGCTTGCCGTTCGCTCGGCCGCGAACGGACGGCAAGTGCTCGGTGGTGGCGGTGGAGGAAGGTTGGTCGGTCATCATTCCGGGCATCAACCGACCGGCGCAGCGCGCACCGATCTCCGCAGGCCGGGAGAGTGGCTGCGGACCCCCGCCACGCGCCGCACCGCCGAGACCGCGTCCGGAGGTGGATTGGAGACCCGCTCCGCGGTCTAACGTCGGTTGATAGGTAGAAGTTTTCAGATCGGCAGGGGCCGATCAATCACGATCCGAACATCGATCACCGTTCGGTGAGCAGCTGCGCCGCGGCAGTCCACTGGCGAGCCCGCTCGAAGACCGCGAGGTTCAGCATCATCGAGGTCGACTCCTCGCCCGAGGACGCGCGGCGGAGCCCCGCCTCGAGCTCGATCTCGCGCAGGCGCTCCAGGTAGCGCGCGCTCTCCGCTTCGATCTGCTCGCGACCCTCCACATCGACGTTGTAGCCGTGCCAGAAGACGATCGCCCGCGGGTCGGCGAGCCTGCCGGCGTAGAGGCCGGCCAGGACCTCGGCCGAGCCCGACTGAACGACCGCGCCGGCGGTCACCTGCCGCTGGACCTCGGTCATCGCCTCGGCCTCCTCCTGGGAGTGAAAGGGGATTTCGACGGCCCGGTACCAGTACTGCGTGACGTTGCGCTTCTGCACTTCCCGGGCGACTTCGACCGAGCCGTCGTCGAGCATCTTGCGCAGGTGGTTCGCAACGTTGTTGAGGGGCTCATCGATGATGGTTGCGAGTTCAGCCGCCGTGTAGATGCCTTCGTTCAGCACAATCAGGATCTGCACCCGGATCCGGTGGCCCAGCGCGAACTGGACGACCTCCTCGATCGGTTTCGGCCGCTTTCGTGCTTTCGTCGCCCCCACTCCGCGGTCCCCCTCGCTGAATCTCGCTGCTGATGGATTCTCGTTCACTCAGTGGTCACAGAGCATAGAGATTTCTTTGCTACTTACGGCGTCGGCGACTGCTCACCGACCGAAACATGCTGGAGAAATACTTAGCATTGAGCCTCCCCCTGGCGGTGGGCGCCGGGCCGAGTCTGGGAGAGGGGGTGATTGCTGGATGACGATCAAGAAGATGCCGACGGTTCAGTGCGCGCACATGATCTACAAGGGCGGCTGATCCGCCGGTTTGATGGGTCGGTCTCGGATTCGTTTGGCGACGTCTCGCCGGGGCCGGCCCTATTGCTCGGTGCACCTCGTCGAGCCGCACCAGAACCAACAGCGTACCGAGAAAACTTGTGAACTTCCCTATGGAGCTTGGACGCCGCAGCCCAGACGATGGCGCGGTGCCCGGCCCTCCCTCCCTGACGAAGTTCGGCGCCAGGCTCCGCGAAGCGCGAGAAGGCCAGGGACTAACCCAAGAACAAGTCGCCGAACGCAGCGGCGTCCACGCAACCGAGGTCAGCCGGATCGAGGCGGGTAAGCGCGATCCGAAAGTCTCGACCTTGCTCCGCCTCGCCGCTGCCCTCAGCGTCTCGGCAGGCAGCCTGCTCGAGCAGTAGCGGCCCCTCGGGTCAGGAACGCCGCTCGGGTCCGCTCTCCCGACCCCGGGCCCACGCTCACTTGGCTTCAGCCTAGCCCGGGCACCGCCCCGCGCAAGGTCGCTGCGCTCCCTTCCCCTCGCTGCGCTCGGTGCGCGGTTCGGCTGTCCCGGGCCTGCCGGCTGGCAAGTGAGCGAGAAGAGCCCTACGGGGCCGAGAGGAAGGAGCAGACGATGGAGAAGCAGGACAAGGCGGCGCGGTTCAGCCAGCGGGCGGAGCTCGACCGACAGCCCGAGGACGCGATCAGCGAGGCGGGGGTGGCGGTCTGCCGGCTGACGCTGGTGAGCTATCCCGAGCGAGAGGGCGGGAGGAGCACGCGGACCGCGGTGTATGTGAGCGGGAGGCTGGCCGAGCGCTGTCGCGACGGGCTGAACGAGGGCGACGTGATCGAGGCGGTCGGGTTGGCGCCCCCGAGGTCTCGGCCGCGGGCGCGAATCACGGAGGTGGTGGTGCCCGACGCCTTCGGGGCGATCAAGCTGCGCCTCCGCGCCCCGCAGATCGCGGACGCGGCAAGGGGTGGCGTGCTCGTCTCCTGAGTCACCCCGCCCCGATCCCGATCTTGTCGCCCGGCTCGTCCGGGCGCAAGGTCGCTGCGCTCCCTTGCCCTCGCTGCGCTCGGTGCGCCGCCCGGCGCCGGGCGGGGGCTGCGGGTATCGGGGCGGGTGGGGGTCTGCCCGGCTGAGGAGTGGGCCGCCGCCGCTCCTCCCGGCGCCCCCTACAGCGTCAGCTCGGCGAGCCGGCCGAAGGTGCTTCGCGGCTCGACGCTCGGCGCCATCTTCAGCAGCTCGCCCGCGTCCATCATCGCTGAGAGCGAGAGCTTGCGCTCGACCGTCACCCGCGCCAGCCAGCGCGCCGCACATTCCTCGAAGGTCGCCGCCGGCGCCTTCTCGGCGGCGAGCAGCGTCAGCTCCAGCGCGTCGACCAGCGACAGCAGCCCGGGCAGGCGCCTGGCCTCCTCGAACGCGCCCGCCAGGTCGCGGGCGGCGAGCGCCGAGCGGAACTTGACATAACCATCCGCCACGAACGTATGTTCGCACGGGTGGCGGCCGGCTGAGCAGACCGCTTCGCGGCCAGCCACCGGCCGGCCCCGCCCACGCTGGCGCGCGGGAACGATCTTCGCTTCGCGACCCGAGCCAGCTACAGCCTTCGCTCCCCACCGGGCGTCGAGCCCGCCGGGGAGCGCCGCGCCCTGCTCGGGCGCGGGCGCCGGTCGGGGTTGTCACCCAGCCCCAGTCCCGCCAGCTCGCAGCCCATATGGCAACAGGCCAAGTGCGATGCCAAGCCTCTGTCTAGCCCAGACGCCAGCAGTTCCACAGCGAGCTTGCCCGACCGGAGCACCGAGGTTTCCGCAGCCCGAGACCCCTGAAGTGCCACCAACCCCGACCGCCGACACATTATGAACCCGAACGCGGGTTCCCAATTTCCCGGAACTGGGAAGCGCTCCGACGCACTTTCCTTACAGATGGTCGGAGTGACGAAGATCCAGCGCGGCAACGCCGGCTACTGGCTCTCTGCCGTCGCCCAGGGCGGCGAGGACTACTACACGAAACCCGGCGAGGCCCCGGGCGAATGGGTCGGCGACCTCGCCGACGAGCTCGGCCTGTCGGGCCAGGTCGACCCCGCCGGCTACAGCGCGATCCTCGAGGGGCGCGATCCCAACACCGGAGCCCAGCTGCTCAAGCGTCCCGAGACCCGCTTCCGCCTGCGTCCCGACGGCAGCGAAAAGCGGGTCGAACCCGTCCTTGGCTATGACGTCCGCTTCAGCGCCCCCAAGTCGGTTTCGCTGCTCTACGCGCTCGGCGGCAGAAAGACCCGCGCTCGCGTGGTGAGGCTGACGAACGACGCGGTACGCCAAGGCATACGGCATCTGGAGCAGGAAGCCTGCGCCGTCCAGCGCGGCAAGGGAGGAGTCCATATCGAGCGCGGCACGGGCTTCGTCGGCATGGCCTTCCGCCACCGGATGAGTCGAGCCGGCGACCCCGCCCTGCACGTTCACGTCGTCATCTCGAACCTGACCCGCGCGGCATCGGACGGCAAATGGCTGAGCCTCGCCAGCCCGAAAGGACGGGCGCCGCTTTTCCCCCACGGCAAGTCCGCGGGCGTCGTCTTCCAGGCCGCGCTTCGGGCCGGCTTCCTGCGCGAGTTCGGCTTCGAGTTCGACCAGATCCGCAACGGCTACGCCGACATCAAGGGCTTCTCCAGCGAGCTGATCGAAGCCTTCAGCACCCGCTCCCGCGAGATCGCCGCGTGGATGCAAGAGCGCGGCGTCTTCAGCGTCAAGGCAGCCCAGACCGCCGCCTACCGCACCCGCAAGCCCAAGGACACCGGCGTCGTAGTCGACGAGCGCGTGAAGGAGTGGGAGGCCCAGGCCAAGCCCTTCGGCTTCAGCCGCCAGAGCACCGAGGCGATGATCGCGACGGCTCGCCCGCGCGAGCCGCGCGCGATCACCGACGACGACCTCTTCGCCGCGGTAGCCCACCTCGAAATGACCACGCCGCACTTCGACCGCCGCCAGCTCCTGTGGGCAATCGCAGACCAGCTCCCCGAGGGCGCCACCCTGCCCCAGCTCGACGCCGCCGTCGACCGCGCTCTCGCCACCGATCGCGTTCTTCTCCTTCACTCCTCCGACAGCCTCCTGCAGTCCGACGTCTTCACCACGCCCCGCGTCGCCGAGACCGAGCGCGCCTTCATCGAGGCCGCCGTTGCCGGCACCGACGCCGGTCGCGCCGTTGTCGATCGTCCTTCCCTCGATTCGGTCCTCGCCCGTCACTCCTACCTCGGCGAGGACCAACGCGAGATGGTCGTCCGTCTAACCTCCGGCGGCGAGCAAGTCATCGCCGTCGCCGCCTGGCCGGGAACCGGGAAGACCACCGCCCTGAAGGCCGCGGCGCAGGCTTGGGACGAGGCCGGCTTCCCGGTGCTCGGCTGCGCGACCGCGGCGACCGTCGCCGGCACCCTCAAGGCCGACGCGGACCTGCCCGGCTCGGTCACGATCGCCCGCCTCCGCTACTGGGCCGAGGGCTGGGCCGCTGAAGGGCGGACCCTCCCGCGCGGCACCGTGCTCGTTGTGGACGAGGCCAACGTCACCTCCAGCTTCGACCTTGAGGCCCTGCGCTCCCTAGCCCATGAGTGCGGCGGCAAGCTCGTCTTGATCGGCGACCCCAAACAGATCGGCGCGATCGGCCCCGGTGGCCTCTACGTCCACTTCACCAACATCGTTGAACCGATCAGCCTCACCACCATTCGCCGCCAGCACCGAGAGGCCGACCGGCGGATCGTCACCCTCGTCCACGAAGGCCGCGGCTCCGAGGCCCTTGACCTGCTCCGCACCGAGGGCAAGCTGATCGTCGGCGACGACCTCCCCTCCACCCTCCACGGCCTCCTCCTCGACTGGCACCGCGACTACGCCGCCGGTGCCGACGCGGTGATGATCGCCCGCCGCAACCTCGACGTCGACTACCTCAACGACCGCGCCCGCGAACTCCGCCAGGAGGAAGGCAAGCTCGGCCGCCTGGAGATCATCGTCGGCGACCGCCCCATCGCCGCAGGCGACCGCGTGCAGACTCGTATCAACAGCCGCGATGCCAGCAACCGTGATCGCTGGGACGTCATCTCCGTCAACCCCGTGACCCGCTCGGTCAAGCTCCGTCTCGTCGGTGGCGACGAGAAGGTCATCAAGCTCAAGAAGCGCTACCTCGAACGAACGACCCCCGACGACGCCCCCGCGCTCCAATACGCCTATGCGATCACCAAGTTCGGCGCGGAGAGCAAGACCTTCGACCGCGCCTATCCGCTGCTCGACCCGGGCGCCACGCTTGAGCAAGAGCTTGTCGCCATCAGCCGCGGCCGCGAGATCGCGAAGGTCTACACGGTCGCGACCTCCGACCTGCTTGATCCCGACCTCGGCCCCGGACGGCGCGACCTCACCGACAACATCCAAGACGCGCGCGAAGCCATCGAGCGCGACGGCGCTGACTTCCCAGCCCTTGAGGTCGCTGTCCGAGAGGAAATCAACTCCCTCTCCCCGACCGAGCTGGCCGACCGCCGCTACCACCTGACGACGGCTGCGCGCGCCGCCAGTCCCGACCACTCCCGGCGTGACCAGCTCGACCGCCAGATCGCGCGAGACCGCGACGCCATCAACAGCCTCTCCGCCAAGCGGGCCGCAGCTGAACAGATCGACAGCACCCCGGCAACGGACCTCACCCGCCTCGTCGCCGCAGAAGCGAGCGCTGAGGAACGAATCCGCGCGAACCTGGCCGAGCGCGACACCCTCCCCGATCCCACGACCTACGCCGAGCCGAAGCCGACCACGCCCCGTGATCGCCTCGAAGCAGCCCTTATTGAGCAGCGAATCGCCCGCCAAGTCCGAGCCGAGATCACCGCCGGCCGGGCCGGCGACTCGCACATCATCTATCGCACCCTTGGCCCCTGCCCCGAGGACCCCGCCGGAGCCGCGACCTGGGGCGACGCGGCCCACGGCCTCGCCTCCTACCGTCTCCGCTACAACGTCCGCGATCCCGAGGCGCCACTAGGCCAAGAGCCTCGGGCGCCTGCACAAAAGGCGGAGAGGGCCCAGACCCTGCAACGAATCGAAACCGCCCAACGCGCTCTACGTCATGCACGAGATCGAGCGCTCGAGCAGGAGAGCACCCGGAGCATCTAGGCACCCTTTCGTCCACGCCGCCGAGCTTCCTTCAGCCCAGATGGCGGGCTCCCCTCACCCAACACGCCCTACCGAAGCGTCTGCAGCTGCGGGTTCGTCGCCAACATCGACTGCGTGAACACGTAGTTGAACGCTCCGATTCCCAGCAAGGCGATTACGACCGCGTCGTTGACCCCCTTGCCAACACCGGCCGCGCCACCGGAGACCGTCATCCCCTTGTAGCAGCAGACCACCGCGATGATCGCCCCGAACAACGTGCACTTGACCACCGAGCCGGCCAGGTCCAACACCGAGGCGTTGCTGATGAAGGTCGCGAAGAATCCCCCTAGGGCTTCGCCGTGCATGACCATCGTCAACAGGCCGCTCGTCATGCCGGCGACAAGCGCAAAGGTGTCGAGAAGTCCCGTCACCAGCATCAAGGCGAGGAACCGCGGAACCACGAGATTCTTGATGGGGTCGACCCCGAGAACTTGCAGGGCATCCAGCTCCTCCCGAATCTTTCGCGACCCCAGATCCGCCGTTATGGCGCTGCCGGCCGCCCCGAGGACCACGATCGCCGTCACAAACGGGGCGAGCTCACGCACCGTCGCCAGCACGAAGAATCCTCCGAGCCGATCCAGCGCCCCCACCTGGTGAAGGAAGCCGCCTGCCTGGAGGCCGGGCACTCCGAAACACACGCAGACCATCGAAATGGTGAGGGGGACAAGACAGATCCGCGCGGCAGCTAGAAACTGCTGAACGAACTCCTCCCCATACGGGTATGGAGGCCGCACCGCCGAGACGACGGTCCTCGCGGTGAGAATCACGACCTCCCCCACCTGTCGGACGAATCCGACCACCGGCAGCGCCGTTTCACTCATTCCGTGCCCCTACGCATTCGCCCATCCCCCGACACATCTCCGTCGGGCACATGCCCGACACGCCGGTTATTTCTACCGTCGGATTCGTCGCTTGAGGTGTCCCAATCGGGTGCAGGCGACCGCCCTTCCTGCGCCACAGCGGCACACCATCAGGACGAGGCGGCGCGCTCAGGGCCAGGCGATGTGCGAGTCGTCCGCCATCAGACGATCGACGCGCAATGCCACTTCCGTCTCCGCCCAGGCACTCGAAAGCGACCGGCCCATCGCCTCTTCGATCCTCTTGAGTCGCCGTCGGATCGTGTGGCGGTCGACGCCAAGCGCCGCGGCCGCTCCGCCGAGCGTCCCCCCTGCCTCGAAATAGGCTTCGAGGGTCGCCCGCATTACGGGCCAGTCCTTCAACTCCTTGAGCGCGCCCAAGTGCGAGTCAACAAAGAGGTGCGCCGCGTCACGGTCACGCAGTAGAACTGCCACGAGAATCGCCCCCGACCCGCGCACGACCCGCGCGTCGCCACTCCGAACGGCCACATCTGCCGCCAGCCGCGCTTCGCGATGCGACCCGCAGAATCCGTCTCTCCCTTCCCTGCACTCGCCGAGCGCGAACCAGCTTCGCCCGCGAACGTCCTCGACAACCTTCTCGGCCGTCTCGAATGCGATTCGCCTCCGACCGCCCCACCACGCCCAGAACGTCTCAGCCCCGCGCGGAACCACAAGAAGCTCACATCCCAGACGCTCCGCCACTACGCGGATCGCCTGCTCTGCCCTGACGCCGGCCACCACCCCCGCTAGGTGCCAGCCGTCCAGCCGGTACCTGATGACCTCATCAGCGAACGGTTCGCCCGCCAACAATCGTTCGACCTCCCCAGACACGCGCCCCGTCTCCGAGCGTTGCAGCAAGGCGGACTGCCGCGCGTACTCAGCAGAGAGACCCCCGATCAACGCATCTGCAACCCGACTCTGAACCTCAATCGAGTACGTCAACGCCTCGGGCGGCAGCCCTCGACACTCCCGCGCCACGAAGCGCGAGATCACCGCGTTCCCGGCCGTGTAGCCGCGAAGCAGCTCATCCAGCGGCATCCCGATCGTCACGACGTGCGCCACCTGGGCGACGAGCGAGTCGGGCAGCGGATCGTTCCAGTCGCCACCCTGCTCAAACGCCGCTACCGAGAAATCAAATCCGTCACGCAGAGTCGCCGTAAGGCCAGCGATCAATTCAGCCCCGGCCCCGGAGCGAGTCCCGTGGACCTCCAGGATGCCCGAAGACAACGCGGCTTCAATCTCCGACCGCCGATCCCGAATGCGCGCACTCAGCTCGTCCACAACGGCCCGACTCACCCCACCATCGAGCCCTTGAATCGCCGCCCCAGGCATACGCCGAACCGCCCCCTCTCGCCCCACGATGCTCGCCCGACTACGCTAGCGCGCCCTCGCCGCTCGCCGGATTAAGTTCCCGCCAACTACCTCGCCTCGCTCTACACCTTCAGCTCGTACCCTCTGCCTCTCTTCACGACCAGCCCGTCAGCCTGCGCCCTCGCCAGCAGTCCGGACACCTGGGAGCCAGAGATGCCCATCCTCGCGGCCAGAGCCGCTGGCCGCGCCCCCGGGTCCACCCTCAACGCATCCAGCAACTCGGCTCGACGCTGACCACGGCGAGCCCGCCCCCTTCCTGCGCCTCGCATTCTCACCCGCGGCCGACCTCCGCTCATCTCCTGCAACGCCCGTTCGAGCTTCGTCCTCTCCGCCTCGATCGCGTCCAGCCGTTCAACCAGAAGGCGTCTTACCGCGTCGACCGTCTCTGACATGCGATCTCTTCCCCTTCGCTCACCCGGCGCCGAAAACAGCGCCTCCGTCACGTTCCCCGACGGAGAGCCGCCGGTTTGCCTGTCCATCCCTACGACTTCGAGCCGCACCTTACCCCAGCGCCACCCGACCACAACTCACCTTTCGACCTTTGCTCCAACACCGCTGCGGTGAGAGCCTTGCGCTTGCCGGCGGGCACTCGGCGGCCGAGGCCCGCCGGCACCCTTAACCGCGGACTCCGTACTTCTGGCGCGGCAAGCCGCCCGCCGGCAATTTCCCGGAACTCCAAGGCGCCGCAGCGCACTTCTCTTATGTGGGCGCCCTAGCGGATCGCGTCGCGTCCCCGGCCCACGTCAGGCCGCCGTGGTGCCGACGCCAAAGGCGCGCGCCAAACCCCGCCCAATGCGGGAGCCGATCCCTCGCCTTGATTCTGGCACGCCTTCGGCGTGCGGCTTCGGGCCTCCGGCTCCCGCATTGGGCGGGCGCCCTCGCAGAAGGAGTCTCGAATGAGTAGTGCTGTGAACACCCCGACCGTCGAGCACGAGGCGCTGGTCGACGGATCGACCACCGTCAGTGACGAAGCCGCCAACTACCTGGCCTCGCTCCCGGCCGGATCCGCTGAGAACGACCACCCGGAAGCATCGTCGGACGTCCGAGTCAGCGCGGCCTTCGATCTCGCGCGCGAACTTGCCGATGCCCAGGAATTCAACGACCGCCTCGCGATCTACCAAGGCCTCGCCGAGCGCTTCAAGTCCGATGCCCGTCGCATCCTCAACATCGCCGCCGCCCGCTGGCCCGAGCTGATGCCGCGCCTGAACGGCGATTTCGAGTGGCTGACCCTGCTCTCTGCCGACCTCAGCTGATCGACATGGACGTCGAATTCAAGACCGAGTGCCAAGCAGAACTCACCGAGGTCTGGCACATCGCCGCGCCCCCCGGCTGGCACGCCATGACGCCGGAGGATCAGAGGTCATGGCTCGCCGAGCACATCGACTCCGCCACCCTCGACACCGAAGAGGTACACGACGAGGAGGACCGGATCGTCACCGACCTCCTCGGCCCCTAGCCCCCTACATACCGAACTCCACGGCGGGCGGCGTCGAACCCGTACGTTCGTGCGTGACTTCAGGCGCCGGCACCGCTTCGGCTCCGGCCGCCGGTTCGCTTTCGTAGCTCGGGACCACCGCCGCAGGCTGGGCCGCCGGGGCGTCGGCTTCCGCCGCCTCAGCCGCCTTCCCGGTCCTGCCTCGATTCCTCGAATCCCGCTTCATCGCCTTCCTCGCCCGCCGTCGACCACCACCACCCCGCGCAGCCGACCTTTGTTCCGGGGCCGCAGTCTCCCCCGCGCCCGCCGCGCCGCGCTCAGGCGCGGGCCGCGTCGCCTCCGGCCTCACTCGCACCCTTGGCCTCTCAGTTCGATCCTGCGACCCCGACCCACCGAAGACCACAGCCCCAAGCACCGCCCCGACCGCGACAGCCAAGACCAGCTGTGAGAGCCGCCCGAGGCGCACGCGCACACGCGGCCTCTGCCCTCCTCGCGCGGCAGGAGGGGACGGGTCAGCCGGCGCCACCTCTGCTGGCGCCGGGGCGCCGCCTCCAAGGTCAACCGTGTCCTCGCCCCAAGGTGCTTCGTCCATCATCGGGTCCTCCCTTCGACCATCTCCGTCAACTCCGAATCCTCAAACCACGGCCGCATCTCAATCCGCGCAGCGGGCCGATGGCCGTAGACCAAGAGGGCACTCCCCGGCTTCCCTTCTCGGACGACATTCGCCGGCGTCAGCGCCCGGTAGGTGCTCCCCTCAGTCGAGGATCCCCGACCCCGCTCCGCCGCCGTCTCGCTGTGCTGGCGAAACTCGCCGTCCCCGACCACAGCCTTGACGTAATCGAGCGTCGCCGGATCGCTCGTGCCCGGCGAAAAGATCTTCGCCTGGTGGTTGTTCAGCATCGTCGCGGCGCGCTTGCCCCACCGCGCCTGCGCCTGGGAGAAGTCCTGAAGCGCGGTGACGAGCTGTATGCCTTGTCCCGCCCCGGTCGCCGCCAAGACGTCGAGCTCGGGCATCGGCGCCGTGTTCGCAACCTCGTCCAAGACCATCAGGAGTGCGGGGTCGATCGGCTTCCCGCTCGCCGCCGCGGACTCATAGACCACCCCGACTAGTTCGGAGAGCATCGCGGCGAAGAGACCGCGAAGGCGCTCCTGCTCATGCGCGGGACCGCAGAGATACAGCGTGTTCGCCTTCCCGTCGAGCAGCGCCGCAGGCGTGTAGTCGGCTCGGGTGCTCGCCTCGAGGACGCGCGGATCGGCAAACGCCCGCATGACGGTCTCGGCCGTCGTGTAGATCGAGCTTCGCTGCCGCGGCTCCCGGTTCAGATTCGCCCGCCAAGCGCTCAACGCCTCCTCGCACTCGGTCTTTCGCAGCTCCTCGCGGACGGTCGACTCGGCCGCCTCGGTCCCGTCGTTCAACCACGCGATCACGTCCGCGATCTGCCCTCCCTCCCTGCTCGCCGCCGCGAACAGCAGCGGCGCCAACAACTTCTCCGCTGCCGCGTACCAGAAGTCCGCGTCCTCTATCCCCTCTCCCCCCGGCCGCGCCGAGGTGGTCAGCAGGTGCGCCACCCGCATCGCCCCCCGCCAGCTCCCGCAGGCGGCAAGCGGGGTCGCCTGAACGTTCCCCATCCCGGTCAGCCCCGTCGGGTCGAACACCATCACCTTGCCGTCGAGCGAACGCCGATGGGAGATCGTCGCCTCCAAGAGGTCGGTCTTCGTGGAGGTCGCAACAACCGGCCCGTCCCATTCGAGGACGGCCGGGATCGTCAGCCCCGTCGTCTTGTTGGCGATCCTGCTCGGCCCGACCACCACCACCGACGCCTGCCCGACCGTCGCCAGCAGCCGCCGGCCGCGGCGCCCCAGAACCAGCCGCCCCCGCTCGCGCTCGCCCTTCGGCACATGGAGGTCGCGCAGGTCACGTCCGCTAGCCCACTTCGCCCCCTGCACCCGGCGCTGGCGGCCAATCCCGCCGTAGCGGAGATGCCCATCGAGGAGGTGGACCAGGCCCAGCACCGCAACCAGGACGAACGCGACCGCGATACCTGCTCCGCCGACGCCGATCATGCGGCCCCCCCGTGCTCACGGAGCATTCGGGCATCGGTGAAGGTCGCCTCCGCCTCGAATTCCGAGATCCGGTGGTGGTTCAGGTAGGAGCGAGATCCGACGACCCAGATCGCTTCCGCACGGCGCAGCAGCGGCAGAAGTTCCGCCTCAGTCCTGCTGCGGCCGAGTTTGCTGGCGATCAGCTCCAGTTGGTCGTAGGGCTGGCCGAAGATCACCTGCACATCGGCGTCGGAGACCAGCCCTTCGAGAATCCGCGAGGCCCGCGAGCCCGCGTCGCCAACCGCCCCGAAGTCGGTCAGCCGGTGGACGACGAGGATCACCTGTATGCCCCAGGCGCGGCAATACTTGAAGCATTCCTGCAGCCATTCCGCCAGGCCGGTCTCCCCGGCCACCCGCCACGCCTCGTCGAGGACCAGCGTCAGTTTCGGCGAGTCGCGTCCCTCCTCGTCCGCCAGCCGCTTCCGCTCGGTCAGGATCGACTGGATCCAGGCCGCCGCGCACGTCATCAGGACGTTGAGCGCTGCCGACCCTTCCACCGCGCTCAGGTCGATCACCACCACCGCGGCCTCGAGGTCGATCCCATCCGTCGTCGGGCCGTCGAACATCCCCCGCAGATCGCCCTTGCAAAGACGCTGCAGCGCCAGGGCGGAGTCCCGGTTGGCGGCCGCGAAGCTCTCCGCAGAAGCCGCCGACACCTCGCGCAGCATTCGCTCGCTCGGGCAAAGCAGCGCCTCGACCACCATCGGCAAGGTCGGTTCGGAGCCCTCGCCCGCCTCCTCGTTGACACGTTCCAGCGCGACCCGAAGCCCGGCGTCCTCCTCGGGCGTCAGATCGCGATGGAGCGTCGCCTTGACCACCGAGCGCAGCAGGTCCAGCTGCGCCGCGAAGCCGCCGTGCCGCGCGATCGGGTTGATCCGCACCCCGCCTTCGGGCGAGACCCGCAGCCAGGTCCCGTCGGCCACGCGCGCGAGCGGCCCGTACTCACCCTTCGGGTCCAGCACGAACGCCTGCACCCCCGTCAAGCGCTGGCGCAGCAGGTAGGTCTTGACGAAGGTCGACTTGCCCTTGCCCTTTTTTCCGAGCACCAGCATGTTCGCCCCGTCGACCTGATCGCGCGCGTATGCCTCCCACGGGTCGAAGACCCACGCACCGCCGCAGGCGTCCTGGCCGATGTAGACGCCGGGGGCGCCTAGGCCGCCCTCGGCCAGGAAGGGGAAGGCAGCCTGGAAATGCGCAGTCGTCGCCGAATGCCCCGGTCGCTCGCCACGCCGGCCCTTTCTCCGCGCCAGCCTCATCGCAGCCCCCGCCCGAGCGGCAACGTGAAGGTGAACCCGGCTTCCTGCTCGCCGTACAGACGTTGCAGCTCAAGCCGCGAGAGGGCCGCCGCGTGCTCGACCTCAGTCACCGTCCGCTCCAACTCGGCCACGCTCGGCGCCGAGACCGTCACGTAGCCCGCGAAGCGCATCTCGGCGTGCCCATCGGCTAGCTCCTCCTCGCGGCGGGCCGCCGCTTGTTGGCGACGCCGGACCCTCGCGCTCGTCATAAACCCCTGCCGCTCGCGCTGCATCTCTTCGGCCACCTCCGCCGTCCGCGCGGCCTCCGCCTTGCGGATCGCCGTCGTGTGCCCGACCGGCTCCACGCAAACCGCCACCGTCCGCAGCGCCGTCGTCTGCATCAGCAGCGGCGTGAGGAAGGCCGGGCCAACGTCGGTTCGGGGCCAGGCCGAGATCCAGAACGTCGCGTGTCGGGCCGAGTCGGTCCTGTATTCGCTCCACCCCGCCTCGTCGGCGACGGGACCCATCAACGCCGGGTCGACGCCTTCGCGCTCGCCGTCGGCCAACCCCGCCCGCGCCCGCGACTGGCGCCCGTAGGGGTCGAAGGCGTCGCGGATCGCCGCCGCGTAGCGGCGCGCTCGCAGCAGCCCGAACACCGTCACCTCCGCCACCGACAGCTGCTCGGCCAGGTTCTCGGCCTCGCGCAGCAGCAGCTTGCAGGCGGCCTGCGCGCCGCCGCCGAGGCGCCGGATCTCGCGGCCCGCCCGCCGCTCCTCGATCTGGATCGCCAACAAGATCTCGTGCTCGCGCGTCACCGGCGCCGCCGCCTCGACAAGCTCGATGTAGGAGGCGACGAGGCCCGAGTCAAGCGGCACCGCCCGGTCGCGCTCGCGCTGGAAGTAGGACGCCAGCTCATCGCCGTGCGCCGGCAGCGTCCGCTCAATCCATTGCAGCCTCCTGACCGGGCTCGCGTCCCGGGCCAGCCCGGCCAGAACCGACCCCCACCCGTCTAGCTTGCGCTCCTGCTCGGCACCGTCGAGCAGCGTGAAGGCCCCCGCCCTGACCGCGATGGCCGCGGTGTAGGTCCCGGCCCGAGCGTCGCGCAGCACCCCGACGAAATCGGACTTGTAGGGCACTTCCAGCATTTCCAGCCCAGCCAACTCGCCCGGCAATGAGCACTCGAAAGCGGCCCCGTCCTCACTCGCCTGCGCCCCGGCCCCCGGACTCGCCGACCGATAGCCGCGCTTCTCCTCCTTGGAGCGCAGCGCCCACCGGAAAGCGATCGGCGCCCACTCCTCCAGCGTCCGCCCCTCGAACGGCAGGTAGATCGCCGCCACCCCGGCGCCTAGGACAAGCAAAGCGAACCCCATCCCAGCCCAGCCGCGCAGCAGGTAGAGCGCCACCAGCGCCACCAGCGCCGCGCCGCCGACCACCAGGACCTGACCGATCCGCAGCGGGCCCACGACGCCGCGATCCTCGAGCGGCCCGAAGCGGTAGCGCCTTGACCCACTCACACCGCACCACCTTTCGCCCCTCCGCTCCCTTTCCCGGCGCTCGGCCTCGGCGGCCGCGAGCCAGCTTTCTGACCGCCTCCCCCTTTCGCCTCGGTCGGCTCGGCCGACTGCGGACGCTGGGGGCTCCTCGCCCCCGCGTCAGCCTCCCCGCCTTCCTGCCCTGGCGGGGCCGCCCGCGTCCCCGCCGACTCGCTCGACCCTTGCGCCGATCCCTCCTCGCCGCCGGTGCCGCCAGCGGCGGGCCGGGCCACCGGCCCACCCCCGCCGCCACCACTGGCCGGCGCCGAGCTCCCGCGTCCCGCGCCGCGATCCGCGGTCTCGCCCACCGCCTGGGCCTCCCCGCTCGCCGCGATCCGCTCGCCGCCGGCCTTCGTCGCCTTCGCCGCCCCGACGGCGGCGGCCACCGGAACCGCACCCGCCGCTGCCGCGCCCCCGGCCGCGGCCTCGCCCCCCGCCGCCGCCTCGCCGCCGGCACCACCGCCGCCTCCCCCGGACCCTTTCGCCGCTCTGCCGCCGCCGCCACCGCCACCGCTCCCCGAGCCCCCGCCGCCGCCGCCGGCTGCCGCCCAGTTCGCCCGGCTCAACCGCTGCACGAGCATCACCGAATTCACCAGCTCGACGCCCCGCACCGCACCGCCCGCCGCGCTCTGGCGGCTGTAGGCGGCGGCGACGGCGGTCTCGGCGAACGGGACGAGCTTGAACAACATCGCCGATGCGAAGCACGCGATCAGCAGCATCGCCGCCGCCGCAAGCACCTGCTCGACTGAGCCTTCGTTGCGCGCCAGCAGACTCGCGGCCAGGGAGATGACCGCGACGATCACGAACTTGGAGAAGATGACGACGATCAGCAGCTCGCAGGTCTTCCGCAGCGCCGAGGCCCAGCGCGGCCAGATCGACGCCGCGATGGCGAGCGGCATGAAGAGGGCGACGACGTACACCGCCGCGTCCCTCATCAGCAGCTCGATCCAGACGAAGAACGCCGCGAAGGCCGTGACCACAGCCGCGATGAAGCCGACGAACAGCGGCACCGCGACGGCCCCGCCCGCCGCACCTGCGGCGCCCCCGGTCGCGGCGCCGGCCACCGCGCCCGAGCCGCCACCGAGGACGATCAGCCCTTCGACCGCCCCCTTGAGGAAGTGGTGCGCGTCCTTGCCCGTCGACTGCGCGATCACTTCGCACATCCCGTCGTCCACCCCGAGGAGCAGCTGCACTACGACATAGGCGACGGAGGTCGCAATCGCCGCGAGCGGGACGTTGACCAGGAAGACTCGCCAGAGCATCCCTGCGTCGCCCCGGCCCAGCGCCTCGAAGACCGCGAAGATCAGCATCAGCGCCGCCATCGCCGCCGCGATCCCGACCATCAATCGGTACTGGTGCAGGAAACCCTTGCTGAGCAGGTTCGGCGAGGTCGTCTTGTCCGTCGCTTCGGCGATTTCGCCGAGCAGCCAGACCGCCCCGTCAGCCACCCAGGCCGTGATCTGGTTGAAGATCCCCTTGCCGATGCTCGCCGCCGCGTTCTTCAGCGGGTCAAGCGCCTTGCCGGCGACGCCGAGAATCGGATCGGTCACGGCCGAGCAGACGTCCGAGACCGGGTTGCCGATCCCCACCGCCCCGGCGATGACGCCGATCGGCGCCGTCGCCGCGGTGCCGACATCGCAGAGCGTGTTCGCCTTCGCTTCGGGCGGGCTCGGCTGCGCCGCCGGGATCACAATCCCGGCGAGGAGCGCCAGCACGGCGATCAGGACGAGCCTACGGAGCCGAGACATAGGACCTCATCCCTTTCAGCAGGTCGACCAGAGCGAACCCTTCGCCGCCTTCGCGCGGGGAGAGCAGACGCGGGGTCGGGCCGAAGGCGGCCCGGCTGGCGGCGATCTTCCAGTCGCCTTCGCGCCACACCAGCGTCATCCGCGAGGTGCCGAAGTAGGCGCCCGGCTCGGCGGTCGTCGCGTTGCCGAGAACGGTGAAGCCCCAGCTGCGGATCACCGCCCTCTGCGGCGAGTAGGAGAGCACCCGGTAGAGAACCGGCACCCCGAAGTACGCGGTCGGGACCTTCGATCGCAGCCCTTCGCCGAGCGGCCCGGAGGCGAGCCGCCGGGCGCCGTCTTCGTTGGCCGCCAGCATCGTCGGCGCGAAGCCCGGCGTCGCCACGGCTTCGATCCGGTTGCGCAGGGTGCCGTGTCGGAGGATCGCGGTGTCCGCGAAGGCTTGCTGGTAGCCCGCATTGGCCGCCACCGCTCCCGCCCGGCTGTGGGCGTAGCCGACCCCGACTCCCCCGGACCCGTGGCGGGTAGGTCCGGGTGAGCCGGGGTCGTGTGGTGCGGGGGCCGTGTGGCCGCCTGCCGTCAGCCGCCCGGCCAGGGCGGCGAGGGCGAGGGCGGCGGCGATGAGGAGCGCGCGTCGCATCGGCCTAGTGGACGCCGGTGCCGGCGCTGTAGAAGAAGTTGATGACGGCGGCGACGGCTCCGATCCCAAAGGCGCCGCCGACCGACTTCAGCATCCGCTCTTTGCCGTCGGCCGCCTGGCTGTAGTTCTGGGCGCGGCTGCCGAAGCCCCATTGGGCGGCGCCGATGACGAAGGCGGCGACGCAGGCCAGGAGCGCCAGCGCCGCCGCGCCGTTCAACAGCTTCTGAAACGCAGCCGACCCGGGCAGGCCGCCCGGGTTCGGATTGACGTCGACCTTCGCCGCCGCCTGGATCAGCCAAACCTGCGCCGTCTCGAGTATTGACACCGCTCCTTCTCCTTGTCGTCGCAAAACGAGTACACAAGGGAAGTGCGAAACGGGCGGTCTCAGTTCCGGGAAATTTCCAGTTGCCCCCCCGCGCGAGAGTCAATCCGCAGTAGCGGAGCGGCCCAGATCGCCCCGCCCGGCGCCGGTCTCCGGTCGCGAGTCGCCAGTCGCTAGCTCAAACCTGGGCCGAGAATCGCCCGGGCGTCGCTTTCAAGATGTGTGAGGTCGACACATCCGGGCATGTGGATGCCGAAACAATCCCCGGCGAAGGTCTGTATCCGACGAATGTGCACAAGCGAGCCGAGGAGTGCCCATTCCGCATCCCGCCTGATCGTCCCGCTGATGAGCGCCCATATGTCCTCATCGGAGACCCGGGCCTTCACGCCCGCGTCCGCGTCCAACCGGCGGAACGCTTCGATCGCGAACTCCCTCAGCTTCTCCTCAACGGCGAGCCCGTATGTCGGCTCCGACGCCGCGGACGACTCCTCTTTGGGCGATCGGAGCCTGCCATCTGTCGCCAGGGCGAGAATTTTCGCGGTCTCCTCCCTTACGTACAGCAGCGTGCGATGCGTCGCCCCTGGGACCTCCATCGACTTACTGCCGCGCAGGAAAAAGGCCGCGCTGCTCGGCTCTCTCGAATACCTGCAGGCGGTGATTTCGGCGACTCCCCGGGCACGGACCCGGCAATCCAGACTTCCACTCGCGTACACAAGCGTGAGGTCCAGCGGCAAGAGGCTGCTTTGTCGCAAGGCTCTGCACCCATCGAGCGGACCACCGACAAGCTCGATCCGATCCGGATCGCCCACGCGCCGAAACTACCATCGCCCTTTAGAGAGGCGCTGATGAATGGATGACGACCGCCGCTCGTTCGGGATGACTGTTGGCAAGGGTTCGTTGAGCCGCGGGCAGCCACACCGGGCCTACATGCCGAACTCGGACTTCGCTTCGGAGCTGCCCGAGGAGCCTTGGGAGCCAGAACGCCCGGAACTCGATCCGGAGCCGCTGGGCGTGGCGGCCCTGGCCGGCGCAGTCTTTTCGCTCCCGCCCGTGGACGCCGACGACGATTCGCCCGAACTCGGTTCGGCTTCTCCTTGTTCGACGCCGAACTCGTTGATCGTCTGCTTCGTCGTCGCCTTCGGAGGCGACGCCCGCGTACCAGCCGACCCCCCGCTGGCCTTCTTCGCTCGCCCCTGACCTTCAGACGCGCTGCCGGCGGCATCGACTTCGCCGCCCTTCGTAGACGTCCGATCCTTCGGCGCCGCTTCTGGCGGCGCCGGAGCGGCCGGCGATGCCGCCGGCAACGCAACTTCGCCCACGGGTTCCGCAACCTCGGCCGCGTGCTTACCCGGCCGGTGCCCGTGGTCGTGATCCCCACCGTTGAGAGCGCCGATCCCCGGCCCCACCACGCCGGTCGCCGCAGCTATGCAGCTCGCGGCGACCGCGCAGACGCCCGCCGTCGTTCGGCCGGCTCCGCTCGTCGCTACGGCGCTGCCGTTCTCCATCAGTGGCCGTACCCGACCGCTCCCGACCAAAGCAGCGTCCCGCACCGATTCCGCGGCGCCTTCGACCCACATCAGACCTGCTCGCACGGCTGAGTGATGTCCCGCCGCAACGTAGGCCGGCACGCCGACTTCCACACCGAGAAGGTTTCGGTCTCCCACAAGAGCCTTCAATTTCTCCAGCGCGGCCTGGTGATGTCGAGTTGCAGAAGCCTTCGCCCATCCGAGCTTTCTTCCCGCCTCCTGTAACTCCATCTCCTCGAAATACACCAGCGCCAGTAGCTTCTTCTCCCGCTCCGGCAGGTAGCTCATCGCGCCGACAAGCTGCCTATGCCGGTCCTGCTCCAGCACCTCTTCCTCGGGAGTTGGTGTCGTCTCGTCGGCCAGCTCGAAGACGGTCTCGATCGGCTCGACCTGCGGCTCAAGGCCCTCCGCGCTCACCAGCTTCAGCGCACGGCGGTAGGCGATGACGACCAGCAGATTCACGGTGTCCTCGACACGTTCTGCGGCCAACCGCGCGGCGAAGTCCGTCCTCGCCTGAGCCATGATTTCCGGCATGTGTTCCGCGATCCACGTCTTTCGGAAATGCTTGGCGATCAGTACGCGGCGCAGGCCCTCCTCCGCTTCCCGCAACTGCTCGTCGGTAACACGCCACCTCGGCCTCGTCACAGCCTCCATCTGAATCTCCTTCACAAGACGGAGGGCTGGGCAGGGCGCGGGGCATTTTGCCCCGCCCGGCCCTCCTGGTCGGCTGTGGTTAGGGCAGCACGCGGAGCTTCACCCTCCGCGAGTTGCCCGGCTCGTACGGAAGGCCCACGGTCCTCCGCACCTGTGCCCGCATGACGTACGTCGCCCCCCGGTTCGTCTGCGTGAACCGATATGGGACGCGGTAGCGCCCGTTTCTGCGCGTGCGGTAGCGCCGGAACGCGCGCCAGCCCTTGCCGCTCTTGACCTGCAGGACAACGACGACGTCGTCGTTGTGCGGGCCGGGGATCCGGCCGAAGAAGACCGCCTTGTGCTTGTTGCGGACCTTCGTCTTGACCAGATGCAGAAGCGGCTTGATCCGGGTCTGGATCGTCGCCTTGGCTTCGATTTCGCGCGCATCGCTTCGGTACTCGGCGGTGAGCTCCCGCGACGGCCCGCCTGCGACCGGGAAGATGTAGCTCCCGTCCGCTCGGGTCATCGCGGTCCCGACGAATTCCCGACCGCTGTCGGTCACGACGCGGCTGAACACGCACACCGCCGCTCCGCCGACCGGGCCGTTGGCACCCTGTAGCGATCCGCCCACGGTGGAGCCGTGGCCCTGCTGGACCGTCAGGATCGAGTCGTGCTTCGCGCCCACCCCGGCGGTGAGGACGTTTCCTCCGCCGACGTCCGAGCGGACGCAGTTGTAGGCCAGAGGCGCTTCGCTCGGCACGCCGACGTTCCCCTCGGCGTCCGACAGCCACACCCTCAGCGTGTAGGCGCCAGCGGCCCTGGGTGCGTCGATCTCCGAGATCGCCTGCGGATTCGATCCGCTCAGGTCCCGGGTGCCGACCACGACCTTCCCCGACCCGTCGAGCACTTGGTAGTGCGCGGCGTCGATCGGAGAGCCGTTGTCGGTGACGTTGCGCCAGCGCACGTCGAACCCTTCCGCCGAGCGCGGCGTCGACGGCGCCGCCACCGCGAGGCCCTGCGGAGCGGCCGGCGGCGTCGTGTCCAGCGGCAGCGGCACGCTGGCCGGCGCCCCCGTGTTGCCCTCTTCGTCTTCGAGCCACACGCGGGCCTTGTACTCGCCCCTGCTCGCCGGCGCCTGGATGCTTTGCAGGGCTTCGATGCCCTGTCCCGTGACCGTGTGAGCCGAGCCGACCAGCTCGCCCGCCCGATTGACGATCTCGTAGTGGACCGTCGTGATCGGTGAGCCGTCGTCGGTGATGTCGTTCCAGCCCAGGTTGACCGTGCTGTTCCAGTGGGCCGTGCTGGGACCCGTGACCCGCAGCGACTGAGGTGCGGCCGGCGGCGTCGTGTCGTGTGGGATCGGCACCGTCGCCACCGGACCCGAGAGGCCAACCGCGTCCTCGAGCCAGACGCGGAGCTGGTAGTCCCCGGCCGCCTTCGGACCCGCGATGCTGCCGAGCGCCGTCGGATTCGTCGCCGAGACCGTCTGCTCGGGAACCACCACCGTCCCGGCGGCGTTGACGATCTTGTAGTGGACCTTCGTGATCGGCGACCCGGCATCCGTCGCCAGGCTCCACCGCGCCCCGAAGTGATCGAGGTAGCGGTGCGGGTTGGAGCTGACAATCGCCAGTCCGCCCGGCGCCGCCGGGGCGTGGTTGTCGACGTGGATCGTGCGCTGGTCGCAGCTCTCCCCGCCGCTGCCGCTGATCCCGACCGCCTGCCCGTAGTCCTGCGAGCAGACCTGGACCGTGTGCGCTCCGTCGGTCAGGGTCGCGGTGTCGAGCCCATAGCTGCGACCCCACGGCCCGCCCACCGGGCACGGCTGGAACTGGCGCGCGAACTCGCCGCTGCTCCCCCAGGCCCCCAGGTCGCAGTTGCCGCGCCAGTCGATCGCATAGCGCTCGCCGCCGTCGACCCGTAGACGCTCGAACCGCATCCCCGAGCCCTGGTCGGAGACGTTCCAGTTCACGGGCTGGGTCCCGCGGACCCACGTCCCCGCCAGCATTCCCGATCCGGTGTTGGTCAAGCTGATGTGCGAGGGGTCGACGTCGTTGAGCGTCAGGACCATCGTGTTCGCATCGACCGCGTTGAAGTTGCTGCGGTCGCAGCCGGCTTCCCGATAACAGGTCAGCTCGAAGACGAAGCGCCGGTAGGAGCCGTAGCCGCCGAAGGGCCACAGATGAGAAGCGAACGTCGAGGTGGTTGCCCAGCACACGCCACCGCAGTCGCCGTTTGCGACTCCCGAGCCCTGAACCAGGACGTTGTTCATGCTGCCGTCATAGCCTTCGAGCCAGAAGCGGCCTCGCCAGCCGGCGTTGAAGGCGTTGGGCTCACGGGTATAGCCACCCCCGGCCGCGATCCAGACATAGGGCGGCGCCGTCCAAGACATGCTGCCGTAGGCGGTGTAGCCGGCGTTTCCGCCGCTCTGGTTCTCCGCGATCCGCAGGAAGGCATTGCTGCCCGCGGGATAGGGAGCTGGTCCGCAGTAGTTCTCGAACGAGAAGATCCCGCCCGGGTTGTTTGCTGACGCCGTGTTGGTCGCGGTGGCGAATCCATTGGACCCGTTGTTTCCCGCGCACAGCACGGCCTTGTAGTAGCTGGCCTTGGCGGTACCGGCACAAAGGCAGGCGACACCTACGCAGACCAGCATCAGGCAACAGCCGATCACCGCCGGCCGGTTGGCCGACATGCGAAGTCGCGAGGACATAAGCCTCTCTCTCCTTTTGTTTTCGTGCCGATCGGGCTCAGAGACGGCGCCTGTTCCGTCTCTCCTTCCGTCGGGGGCACCGCAGAACGACATGGCGGGCCGGCCGGCGGAAGTGGGCGTTCCGACGATCTGGCTGTTTGCTGCTGAGTTAAAGAAACCCGATGTAGGACAAGAGTTGCTGAACGACGCAGAAATCCACGACTGAACATCCGTCTATTGACAGGCGTCGGCTGACGGCCGCGGGATCTGCTGCTCTTGCCCACATAACGAAAGTGCGAAAAGCGCGTCCCCAGTTCCGGGAAATTTGGATTTCACGCCCGCCCTGGCAAATTTCCCGGAACTGAGACGACCGATTCCGCACTTCCCATTCAGAGATGAATGGGACCTCGGACCAGAGCTTCACCGGCGCTGTCGTCGCCGTCCCGGTCGCCGGCTTGCTGGTCGTGCTCGCCTTCGTGATCGGGATCGCCGCAGCTTCAGGCGGCGCTTCCGGCTGCTCCGGCGAAGGCGAAGCGACCACCGGAACTCTCGCGAACGGCGTTCCCAAGAAGCTCGTTCCCATCTACCAGGCAGCGGCCGCGAAATACCGACTCGGCCCCAGCGGGCCGGCAATGCTCGCCTCGATCAACTTCAACGAGACCAGTTTCGGAACCAACATGAACAACACGACGGGCTCCGGCGCGGAGGGATGGATGATGTTCATGCCCGAAACCTGGGCCGCCTACGGCGTCGATGCCAATGGCGACGGCAAGAAGGACCCGTTCAACCCCGAAGACGCGATCTACGCCGCCGCCCGCTACCTCCGAGCGTCAGGCGCCCCCGGCAACTGGCACGACGCCATCTACGCCTACAACCATGCCGAGTGGTACGTCGAAAGGATCATGGGCGACTTCCGGCGCTTCAAGGGCACCGGCACCGCAACCGTCGCAGCCGGCAGCTCCTCCTGTTCCACCACCGTCGGCGGCAACGCGATGCTCCACCACGGGGTGAGGCTGTATCGGCCGCGCGAATTCAAGGCGCTGCCGGCACGCTTCTGGGTAGGTGGCGGCACCCCAGAGGCGGTCGACGCTCGGATCTGGCCCGACGCGGTGTGGCTGCTGCAGACCTACAACCTCCGCGTCACCGCCGCGCGCGAGACCGGCCACAACACCCACGGCGACGGCACCGCGATGGACATGGTGCCGGCCTCCGGCCGCAGCTGGGACCAGACCGCGCGCCAAGCGGCCGAAGACCTTGGCTGGCGCGAAAGCTGCGGCGCGTCGGGAAGCGTGCCCGTCTGCCCGCTGGTCCCTGCTATCCAGTTCATCGGCTACAACGGCTACCCCGCTCACGGCGATCCGCAGCACGCGGGGGAGAACGCCCACCTGCACGTCTCCTGGAAAAGCGCGATCTACGGGTGTCCCGGGCTCTGCTCGCCGCGCGATTGGGTCATGGCATTCCCGCTCGAAGGAGGCTAGCCGGATGCAGATCGAGCTCAGCGACGACCTCCTCGAGCAGATCGCGGTACGTGCCGCCCAACTCGTACAGGACGCCGGCCCCACGGCCACCGCGCAAGACGGATGGATCCGCGGGGCGGCCAAAATCGCCGCCTACATCGACTGCCCGCGCTCGCGCGTCTACGCGCTTGCCTCAGCCCATCGCATTCCGATCCACCACGACGGGTCGGCGCTGATCGCGCGCCGCTCAGACCTAGACGCCTGGCTCCAGTCGGGCGGCGGCCTACGGCCGTGACAACGGATCGCCAGCGCGCCCCGTCAGCGGGCGCCCGGGAAGATCCGGCTCGTGAGAGGAATCCGGGGGGGCCCCCCGCGACCGGCCCCGGCCGGGGGTGGCCGTTCGCGGCGGGCCCCCCTCCGTCCGCGAATAGTCCGAACTCGCACTCACACACACTGCCGACGGGTCCCGCGGCCGACCGCCGAGGAGGCAGACAACATGGCAGCGAAGCTCGAAAAGACCCGGTATCGCGGCATCTACCGGCGCGGCTCCCGATACGTCATCACCTGGGAATACCGCGGCAAACAGCGCAAAGAGAGCTTCCGGACCCTGGACGAGGCGCGAGAGGCGAAAGCCAACCGGATCGCCGGCGAGAAGCGGCCCAAATCCCGAGTTCAATTCGGCTCCTACTTTGAGGCTTGGATCGAGAACTACGCAGGGCGGACGGCGCGCGGATTCTCTGAGACCACCCGCGCCGAGTACCGCCGACCTATAGCCGACCACGCCCTACCCGTCTGGAGGACCTGGAAGGTGACCGACATCGAGCCAGCCGACGTGCGCGAACTCTTTGGCCAAATGCGGCGGGAAGAACGTTCGACCTCGCAGCTCAAGAAGCTACGCGCCGCACTCTCCGTGATGTTCGCGACCGCGATCGAGGATCGCGTCATCACCTCCAATCCGGCGGCGAGCGTTCGCATCCCTGCCTCCCCGACCGATCAGCTCCAAGAGGACGAGCCGGCCAAGGCGCTCACCCGCGCCGATCTAAGCCTCCTACTCACAGCGCTCCCGAAGGACTGGCGTCTCTTCTTCGAGTTCTTGGCGCATTCCGGCCTCCGCATCTCCGAGGCCGTAGGGCTCCGCTGGGAACACATCGACCTGGGCAGCGAACCGCGAGTCATGGTCCGAGAACAGCTCTACAAGGGCCAGCGCAAGCGACTCAAGAGCGCCGACGGCAAACGCGACGTTCCTTTGTCGCCCAACATGGTGAAGCGCCTCCGCGCGCTCCGCCGCGACACGTATTCCGACCCACGAGCGCCCGTCTTTGCCTCCAAGGCTGGCACTCCCCTTCGCCCCGAAAACGTCTATCGGCGCGTCCTCGCCCCGGCCGCTATTGCAGCCGGCTTCAAGGTTGAGGTCCTCGTTGACGGCGACACGCGCACGCGATCGGCGGTCTCGTTCCACAACTTCCGCCACACCTGCGCCAGCCTCCTCTTCGAGGCCGGCCGGAACGTCAAGCAGGTCCAAGCCTGGCTCGGCCATGCCGACCCCTCCTTCACGCTCTCCACCTACATTCACCTCATGGATGCCGGCGTGGGAAGCGCCGACTTCCTCGACCAAGCGGTCTCCCTGGGTGGCAAGGGGGTGGCAAGGAAAGACCCGGGAACATCCGCAAACCAGGATCCCGCCGATCCTGCTCAAATGGCGGCGTAGAGCCAAAAAACGGCAATAGCCGCAGACACCCGCAACCCCTGCAGCGGAATCATAATCCGCGTGTCGGGGG
>JBFWMZ010000015.1:0-69457 GCA_050251335.1 Solirubrobacterales bacterium | reverse complement strand
CGCGGCAGCAGGTAGCCCCTGGCGATCGCCAGCTTCTCCTCGGTCGTGTAGCCGTCGAAGGGGATCAGCTCCATGCGGTCGAGCAGCGGCGCCGGGATCGTGTCGAGCAGGTTGGCGGTGGCGATGAAGACGACCTCCGAGAGGTCGATCTCGACGTCGAGGTAGTTGTCCCGGAAGGTGTCGTTCTGGGCCGGGTCGAGCACCTCGAGCAGCGCCGCCGTCGGGTCGCCGCGCCAGTCGGCGCCGACCTTGTCGACCTCATCGAGCAGGATCACCGGGTTCATCGTGCCGGCGTCGCGCAGGGCGCGGACGATCCGTCCCGGCAGGGCGCCGATGTAGGTGCGACGGTGGCCGCGGATCTCCGCCTCGTCGTGCAGGCCGCCGAGGCTGAGGCGGACGAACTCGCGCCCGAGGCTGCGGGCGATCGACTCGCCGATCGAGGTCTTGCCGGTGCCCGGGGGCCCGACCAGGGTGAGGATCGTGCCGTTGGCGCGGCCGTCGTCCTCGACCTGGCGCTCCTCGCGCAGCTTGCGGACGGCGACGAACTCGGTGATCCGCTTCTTCACGTCGTCGAGGCCGGCGTGGTCGGAGTCGAGCACCTCGCGGGTGTGTTGCGGGTCGAGCCGCTCCTCGGAGCGCTTCGCCCACGGCACCGCGATCAGCCAGTCGAGGTAGCTGCGGATCATCGAGCTCTCGGGCGACTGCTCGCCCTGGCGCTCGAGCCGGCGCAGCTCCTTCTCGGCCTGCTCGGCGATCGCCTCCGGCATCTCCGCCGCGGCGATCTTCTGCTCGTACTCGGCGATCAGGTCGGTCTCGTCCTCGCCGAGCTCCTTGCGGATCGACTCCATCTGTTTGCGCAGGAAGTACTCACGCTGCTGTTTCTGGGCGCCCGACTCGACGTCGTCGCGGATCTTCGAGCGCACCTGCAGCTCGGCGAGGCGCTCGCGCTGCAGCTCGACCGCGGTCTCCAGCCGCTGGGCGACGTCGATCGTCTCCAGCAGCCGCAGCTTGCCCTCGTTGGAGACGTCGGGGGCGAGGCCGGTGGTGTCGGCGAGGGCGCCGGGCTCCTCGACCGAGCGCAGGAAGGCGGCGATGCGGCCGTCGTCGCCGCGCAGCTCGAGGATCTCCTCGACCACGGCGCGGTATTCGCGAACCAGCTCGCGGGTGTGCTCGTCGTCCGGGTGGCCGTCGTGGATCTCCTGCACCTCGACCCGCAGCCGCTCGGGGTCGCCGTCGCCCGCCTGGGCGGGGCCGGCCAGGCCGCGGTGCAGCCCGACGACGGTCGCGATCGGCGCGCCGCGGCGCGAGACGCCGTGCTCGACCACCTCGGCGACGACGCCGACGCGGCCGTACTCGCCGTCGCGGCGCGGCAGCAGGAACACCCGCTCCTCCTCGCCGACGTCGATCGGCAGCGTGGCGGTGACGGTGGGGAAGACGATCGCCTCGTCAAGGGGTATCAGCCGATAAGTCATAACCAAGTCCACTTTCTGTAGCTAGTCCCTGAAGGATAGCGCGACTGGTTTCCGCGTCAAGTAGCTCGGCCCGGCCCGCGATCAGGCGCATTCGTCGTTGGGCCGTCATATGCGTCCTTCGGACGAAGCGTCCGCTGGTTGGGCGCCGTGGCTAGAGGAGCACGGCGGGGTGCTCGAAGCGAACGGCGAACGGATCGAGCGTCGCGAACATCTCCAGCAGCAGCCGTTTCACCTTCGCAACATGCTCGGTACCGACCTCGACCTTGGCGGGGATGAGACCGCGGCCGACCGAGTTGACCAACCCGGACAGCGGCGAGTCACCGGCAACGAGCACTTCGACCAGCTGGTCTTCGTATTCGCCGAGCTGCTTTTCCGAGTACCGCGGCGGGATCAGGAAGCCTTGGACCTGAGCCGGCGCGAAAAGCTCGTTCTGGCGCTTGAATAGCGCCAGCTGGGCCGCCTGGTCGCCGGTGAAGCCGATCCGGATCACGACTGGACCGCTGGTGTCGATGGTGTAAGCGGCGTAGGTGTCGGCAGCGTGGTCCGGCACCCAGCGTTCGAGCGCGTCGGTCGTCTGGCTCAGCAGTTCTTCGCGCAATTCGAGCCTGCGCACCTCGAGCGGCAGCAGCGGCAATCCCATCTCACTCGCCATGACTCGAGCGACCGGCTCGCCCCGTCGCCAGTTCGCGACGGCCTTGCGGATGCGGCGGTCGATCGCCGGGCGATCGCCTCGCAGGTCGAACTCCATGCCGTCGTCGATGCGGAAGCCACGGAAGTAGGGCCAGTCGATCCGCAGTCGTGGCTTCCGGGTGTCGGGACAGCCGAGCGGCTTCCCACCGGCAAGGAAGGAGTACGTCTTGATGCGCAGCGGTTCGCAGCGGTCCGCCGGTGCGACGCCGAGCTTGCCGCGGAGCGTGAGCGCGCCGCCGACGTAACCCGCGCATCGCGCGCCCTTGCGGGTCCGTTGGCAGCGAAAGTGGCCGCGGGCTCCTTCACCGCTCGCCGCCACCCGAGCCGGTACCGAGTTGAGGCGGACGCCCGCCGCCGGTTCGATCTCGAACCGCATCTTCCCGGGCCTGACGCTGCACCAGACCACGAATTCGATCTTGCCGGGGCCGCCCAGGCGGGTGTCCGAGAGGCAGTCGGGAGGGAGGTGTTCGACGTTCGGCAGGGCTGAATGCGCCGCGGCGGCCGGGGCGCAGAGGAGGCCGGCCGCGATGAGCAGCGCCAGCATGCCGAGCCACCCCCGTTTGAGTCGAATCCCCCGCCGCATGTCCCCTGCCAAACCCGGTCGCGATCGCTGCGTTGCGCTGAGGACGATACCGTTCCCTCCATGGAGGATCAGCGCGCACGAGAGCTTCTGGCCGCCGAACGCGAGCGGGTCGAGGTCGAGCTGGCCAACCTGCGGCGCGAAGGCAGCGAGGAGAGCGACGCCAACCGCGAACCGGGCGACATCGGCAGCGAGGACCTCTACCAGGACGAGTTCGACGCCGGCCGCGCCCGGGACCTGGAGCGCAAGCTGGAGGCGGTCGAGCGAGCCGAACAGCGGCTCACGAACGGCACCTACGGCCGCTCGGTCCGCAGCGGCGAGCCGATCCCCGACGGCCGCCTGGAAGCCAACCCGACCGCCGAGCTGACGATCGAGGAGGCGAGGGGCGGCAGCGGCTGACCCGTCGCTGACGAGTTGACGGGGCCATGGCCCCGCGAATTCGTCACTCGCGGCCCTTGGCCGCCGCTGTCCTTGATCGCATTTCCCGCGCGCTCGCGCGGTAGGCTCGCGGCCGTGAGCGAGTTGAAGCGCCACATGGACGTGATGCTCTACGGCAACCGCTTCCTGACCGAGGACGCGCCGGACGGGCCGTTCCCCGAGCAGGGGATGTCGGCGCTCGACGCGCAGCGGCTGGTCGCCGAGGAACTGGCGATCGAGGGCGACCCGAACCGCAACCTGGCGACCTTCGTCACCACCTGGATGGAGCCGGAGGCGCAGCGGCTGATCGCCGAGAACAACTACCGCAACTTCATCGACCACGCCGAGTACCCGATCTCGGCCGAGATCGAGCAGCGCTGCATCCGCATGCTGGCCGACCTCTTCAACGCCCCCGGCGAGACGACCGGCGCCCGCACCCAGGGCTCCTCGGAGGCGATCATGCTCGGCGCCCTCTCGCTGAAGTGGAAATGGAAACAGCGGCGCGAAGCCGAGGGCGGCTCGGTCGAGAAGCCGAACCTGGTCTTCGGCGGCGACGTCCACGTCGTCTGGGAAAAGTTCTGCCGCTACTTCGACGTCGAGCCGCGGATCGTGCCGCTGCAGGAAGGCAAGTACACGATCGGGCCCGAGGACGTCGAGCCCCACGTCGACGAGAACACGATCGGCGTCGCCGCCGTCCTCGGCACCACCTTCACCGGCCACAAGGACGACATCGGCGGCATCAACGACCTGCTGCTGCGGATCAAGAAAGAGCGCGAACTCGACGTGCCGATCCATGTCGACGGCGCCAGCGGCGGCTTCGTCTGGCCCTTCCTCTACCCGCACTCGGAGTGGGACTTCCGGCTCGAGCAGGTGCGCTCGATCAACGTCTCCGGGCACAAGTTCGGGCTCGTCTACCCCGGTATCGGCTGGCTCGTCTTCCGCGCCAAGGAGGACCTCGCCGAGGAACTCGTCTTCTACGAGAACTATCTCGGCAAAACCGACGCCACCTTCACCCTCAACTTCTCGACCGGGGCCTCGATGCTGCTTGCCCAGTACTACAACTTCGTCCGCTACGGCCGCGAGGGCTACGCCTACGTGATGAAGGCGATGGAGGAGAACGCCAAGGCGCTGGCGTCGAAGCTCGAGGCCTGCGGCCATTTCGAGCTGATCGGCGCCGAGGAGGAGCAGCTGCCGCTGGTCGCCTTCAAGCTCAAGCCGGGCAAGGACTACGACGAGTTCGACGTCTCCTGGCAGCTCTCGGCCGAGCGCGGCTGGATGCTGCCCGCCTACACGATGCCGCCCAAGGCCGAAAACGTGAAGGTGTTGCGGGCGCTGGTCAAGCAGACGCTCTCGCGCTCGCAGATCGACCGCCTCGCCGCCGACATCGAGGAGGCCTGCGCGCATCTCGACAAGAAGGGCGGCGCGCACCCCGCCGAGCGCGAGCGGATCAAACGCGGCGCGAACTACTAGCCGCTCTCCGACGGGGCGGCCGCGCCGGCCACCAGGTGCGCTCGCCGAGCCGGTAGGCGATCGCCGGGATCAGGGTGGCGCGGACGACGAAGGTGTCGAGCAGGACGCCGATCGCGACCGTGGCGCCGACCTGGATCAGCTCCTCCAGCGGCAGCAGGGTGAGGGTCGCGAAGGTGCCGGCGAGGATCAGGCCGGCGCCGGTCACGACCCCGCCGGTGTGGACGAGGGCGGTCATCGTCCCCTCGCGGGTGCCGTGCGAGCCCGCCTCTTCGCGGGCCCGGCTCATCAGGAAGATGTTGTAGTCGACGCCGAGCGCGACGAGGAAGATGAAGGCCAGCAGCACCAGGTTGAAGGCGACCCCTTCGCTCGCCAGCAGCGAGAAGGCGAAGGTGCAGAGGCCGAGGGTGGCGGCGAAGGAGAGGACGACGGTGGCGATCAGGAAGAGCGGCGCGACCAGGGCCCGCAGCACGGCGCCGAGGATCAGGGCGACGACGAGCAGGACCAGCGGCACGATCAGCCGCGTGTCGCGGGCGTTGGTCTGCTCGATCTCGTAGTTCTCGGCCGGAATGCCGCCCAGCAGCCCGGCCGGCGCCAGCTCGTGCAGGCGTTCGCGGATCGCCTCGACGTTGCCGGCGGCTTCGCCGGAGTAGGGATTGCCGGCGAGAATCACCGCGACGATCGCGTTCTCGTCGGAGCCGTGCGGCGGCACCGGGACCGCGAGCCGGACCGTGTCGAGGTCTTCCATCCCCTCGACGACGCGGGCGGCGTCGGCGGCGGGGACAACCGCGGTCAGCGGCGAGCCGAGCCCCGGCGGGAAGTGCTCGCTCAGCACCTTGGTGCCGCGACTGGAGTTGGTCGGCTTGGTCTCGCCCTGGCCGAAGCCGATCGTTCCGTGGTGGACGAGGTTGCCGAGCGCGAGGACGAGCAGGCAGGCCGGGACGAGGACGATGATCGCCCGCGAGCGGCGGCGGACGAAGCCGGCGACCGCCAGCCAGCGACGGCTCGCCCCCGGCCGCTCGGCCTTCGCCGCGGCGGGCCAGAAGGCGCGCTCGCCGAGGACCGAGAGCAGGGCGGGGAGGAGGGTGAAGGCGGAGCAGAGCATCACCGCGATCCCGATCGCCAGGATCGGCCCGAGCCAGTGGGTCGATTCGAGGTCGGCGACCAGCAGCACCAGCATCGCGGCGATCACGGTCCCGGCCGAGGAGGCGAGCGGGGTCGCGCTCTCGCGGAGCGCGGCAGGCAGTGCCTCGGCGGCCGAGCGGCCCCCCTGCAGCTCCTCGCGGTAGCGGTGGACGAGCAGCAGCGAGTAGTCGGTGCCGGCGCCGAACACCAGCACCAATAAGAGGAAGGTGCCCTCGGTGTTGACCGTGATCGCGCCGGAGTCGATCGCCAGGTAGGCGATCCCGATCGCGACCAGGTAGGCGAAGCCGACCGCAAGCAGCGGCAGCAGCGCCAGCAGCGGCGCCCGGTAGACGAGCAGCAGCAGCACGAGGACCAGCGAGAGCGTCGCCACCAGCAGCGTCTCACCGGCTTCGTCGGCGACCCGGTCGAGGTCGGCGGCGATCCCGGCCGGGCCGGTGACGTAGGCGCTGACCCCGGGGATCGCGTGCTGGGCCAGGTAGCGGCGGATCACGGCCACCCCGTTGCGGATCGCGCCGGAGTCGGCGGCGTTCAGCGCCAGCACGACCAGCGCCGCTTCGCCGTCGCGCGAGAGGGGCCCCACCCCGTGGACGTCCTTGGCTACGTCGCCCAGCGACTCGGAGGCGTCGGCGGTGAAGGGGTCGATGATCGGGGTCGCGCCGGTGATCTCGAGCTCGTTCAGCCCGACTCCCAGCCGCCCGATCCCGCGCAGGTCGTGCTCGGTGAGGCCGCCCTTGCGATCGAAGACGATCACCGCCGGGATCTCTTCGGCGGGCCGCCCGCCGGATTCGCTGTCACGCGAGGTGCCGGCGCCGATGTCGCTGCTCTGCAGCGCTTCCAGCGCCCGCGTCGATTCGGAGTCCTTCGGCAGGAAGCTCGACTGGCCGGCGGCGGTGACTTCGCCGATGTGCGAGCGGGCGACGTAGCCGCCGACGCCGAGGGCGACCCAGATCGCGATCGTCAGCCAGCGCCCGCGCCGGCCGGTGACCGCGGCTGCGAGTGCGGCGATCACGGCTCTGGCCTGGCTGAGACCTGCATCGCGTCGGCAAATCTAGCCGCGCCCGCCCGACCATGTTGCACTTGTCCCCACCCGTTGCGTTTGTCCCCTCATATCGGGGACAACTGCAACCGGTGGGGATAAGTGCAACGACGGTATCTCTAGTGTTCGGGCGATGCCCACCTGGATCGCCGCCAAAGCGCTGCCCGCGATCTGGCGGCGGGTTCCCTGGAAAACCGTCTGGGCCGTCTCCTACTGGCTGGCGACGAAGGGCCGCGAGCGGGTGCAGAAGAACCTCACCGCATCCGAGCAGAGCGAGTTCTGGGAGCTGACCAAGAAGTCGAAGGGCAAACCCGGCAACCTCTCGCAAAAGGACCGCGGCCGGATGAGGAAGATCGCCGGCAAGGCGATCCGCGGCCAGTGAACCCGGTGACCGTGAGGACCGGGATCGCGCGGCCGCGCGAGGAGGTCTTCGATTTCCTCGACCAGCTTTCCAACCACGCCGGCTTCCTCGACCACTTCCTCGTCGACTGGGAGTTCTCGGGTCCCGCCCGCGGCGTCGGCGCCAAGGGCACGGCCCGGGTCAGCGCCCCCGGCGGCCAGGACTGGACCGAGTTCGAGGTGGTCGACGCCAAGCGCCCCGAGCGGATCGTCGAGCAGGGCGTTGGCGCCAAGGGCAAGCGTCGCACCCGCGGCAGCTACTACCTCAGCGACCGCCCCGGCGGCGGCACCGACGTCGCCTTCGAGCTCGAGTGGCTCGCCGCCCCGCGCAGCGAACGCCTCGCCCCGCCGCTCACCCGCCTCTTCGTGCGCCGCACCAACGGCAAGGCGCTGCGGCGGTTGAAGGAGCAGCTGGAGAAGGGCGAGGGCTAGCCGGAGTGCTCGTCGCCGCGTTTCGGGCGCGGCGACTCGAAATGGATGATCTCGACCTTGGTGGGGAAGGTCTCCTCGCCGCTAGCGGCGGTTCGCTGGAGAACCTCTTCCTTGACCCTCAGCAGATCCTCGAGCGCGCGATCGAGGATCGCCTTCGTTTCCTCCCAGCCCTGCGGGTCGACGTCGAGCGGAATCCGCGTCAGCTGGTTGTCGTCGTGAGCGAAGAAGGTTCCGCTGGCCATTGCCTGCTCGATGTCTTTTGCCATTGATCGCATGATCGTCATGTCGATCACATGGATTTCATCGCGGTTGAGATGGGAAATATCGGCGTCGTTGATCAGCGTGTTCCTCGCCGCTTTGTAGAAGTGCTCCACCACCCGGCCGCCGCGTGCGGGCCGCTCCGCCACGAGCTCGATCCAGCCGAGGTCCCGCAGCTGGTTGATGTGGTAGGTGACGTTATTGAGGGGCTCGCCCAGCTCGGCGGCGATTTCACGCGGTGAGGCTTCGCGTTCCCAGAAGACGATCATCGCGTGCAGGCGCGTCGGGTGGGACACGGCCGCTGCCATGCGATCGCTGAGCAACGTTGGTTTCGGTGCCGACACGTCTCTTCTCCCGTTGATCCAGGCTGGAGACTGAGTATTTAAATCGAACTTCCCCAGTACTGCACGGTTCTTCCGCAATCTTCGCACCTTCGCCTTTCGACCTCATACGGATTTCCACCGATGGTCTGCCGGGCGAGCTACCGAGAGATCTCGGCCTCGCCGTCCCTCTGCACATCGAAGGAGGTGAGGACCAGTGAAGATCACGAAGATCGACGGAACCGTGCCGTCCCTGACCACCAAGAAGGGGGCATGAGATTGCGGGGCCAGCGTCGCCTTGCCGCGACCTGGCCCCTCAATTTCTCCTGTTCAATCGATCACTTGTTTTGCCAAACGAAGGCCAATGCATGAGGATTCCTCACCAGTGCCCCCCAGTAGACCTAATCTGCTCGATCCGCACCTCGTCCGCGCTCTCGCGCATCCGCTGCGCGTGCAGATCCTCGAAGTCCTGAACGAAAGGCAGGCGAGCCCGAACGAGCTGATGGAGATCCTTGGCTATCCGCTCGGCAATGTCGCCTACCACACGCGGGTGCTCGAGAAGTGCGGCTGCATCGAGCTGATCTCGACCGAGCGGCGGCGCGGCGCGATCGAGCACTTCTTCCGCGCCAAGCCGCGCTCCTACATCGGTCACCAGGACTGGCGCAAGGTGCCACGCTCGATCCGCAGCGAGGTCTCGGGCGCCTCGCTGGAGGCGTTCGTCGACCGGGCGATCGACGCGCTCGAGGCGGGCACGATCGACGACCGCGAGGAGACGACGCTGAGCTGGACGACGATGGCGGTCGACGAGCTCGGCTGGAACCAGGCGACCGAGGTGCTGGAGGAAGCGATGGCGCGGTTGCAGGCGGTCCACGAGCAGAGCCGCAAACGGCTCGAGCTCACCGGCGAGGAGCCGATCCCGATCGTCACCGGCGTCGCCGCCTTCGAAGCCGCCGGCTCAAGCGCGAATGCACAGTAATCTTCTAGCAAATGGTCGGACGACCCTTTATGTTGCTCCGATGAACGACGATCTCGGCGGACTGGGGGGCTGAGGCGGGGATGCTCGAGCCCCTGCCCTCGACCTTCGCACCGACCCTGGAGTCGCTGCGCGAGGTGGCCGCCGAGCTGGTGTCCCCGGCCCGCAAGCCGCAGAACGAGATCGCCCTGGAAGCGACGCCGGGCGGTTTCGGGACGCCGTACTTCGAGTTCGACGGGGCGCGCCGCCAGGTCCGGGTCGAGGGCGACGAACTGGTCCACGAATGCGACGGCAAGCAGCGGCGGGCGCCGTTGCGCAGCCTCGCCGTAGCCGGCGAGGCGATCACCGAGCTGCTGCCGATCGACGCCCGCCTCGGCGACGAGCCGCTGGCGGTCGACGCCGCCGCCTCGCGGGCGCTGGGGGACTACTACGGCTTCGGCTCCGAGGTGCTCGGCCGCCTGCTCGCCGAAGCCGAGCCCGACGACGAAGCGAGCTCGGTCCGGCTCTGGCCCGAGCACTTCGACATCGCGGTCGAGCTCGGCTCCGAACGCCGGGGAGCGCGCGCCAACTACGGCTTCTCGCCGGGCGACGAGGGTCACGAGGAGCCCTACCTCTACGTCGGCCCCTGGAGCGCCGCCGTCGACGGCGACCTCTGGAACGCCCACGGCTTCGCCGGCGCCGAGCTCTCCTACTCGGAGCTGATCGCCGCCGCGGACCAGGCGGCGATGGCGTTCGAGTTCTTCGCCAGCCGTCGCGAGGCGCTGACCGGGCTCGTGGCCTGAGCCGGGCGCTCACCAGAGCGCGTCGTGCTCCTCCATCACGCCGAGCCCAGCGGCCAGCTCGACGCCTTCGAGCGCGCCGCTGAAGGCGCCGAAGCGGTGGCGGTAGCGCGAGCGCAGCAGCAGGTAGTCGTCGTCGCGGGCGTGTTCGCTCTCGCCGGCGAACGTCAGTCGCGAGCCGTCGCGGAACTCGATCGCGGCGCGGTCGAAGGCGACCGGGGCCGGCTCGCTCGGCTCGCCGTCGAGCCAGACGCCGCGCTCGCTGCGGCGCTCGGGGTCGTTGACCCCCTCGACCAGGTTCCAGGCGACCTCACGGCCGTCGGCGGCGCGGCCGACGCCGGCCGACCAGCGCCAGCTGGTGCGGCGCTGGTGGTAGCCGGCCGACTCATCCTCGATGCCGGCGCCGCTCAGCGACCAGCTGCGCCCGCCGGGCAGCGCGACCGTCGCCTCGATCGGGATGCCGGCGCGCTTGCGGGTCCACCCCCAGCCGCTGCCGCCCGGGCTGGGGCAGATCGACTCGACCGCCGCGACCTCGCCGAGCCGCAGCGTCGCCCGCAGACCGTCGGCGTCGATCTCGACCAGCGGGCCGTCCATCCGCACCTCCCGGCTGCCGGGCCACAGCGCGGTGTGGGCGAGCTGGCGCCCCCGCTCCCGGTCCCAGAGCACCCAGAAGGTCTGGCGGAGCGGCCCGACCTCGGCCCTCGCCACGCAGAGCATCAGCTCCTCGGCGAAGAGGCCGACGTAGCGCCAGCGCTTGCGCAGCTGCCCGTCGCGCCGCAGTGGCATCGGGCCTGGCGGCAGCGGCAGCTGCGGCCGGTCGGGGCCGGGGCCGCGCCAGGGGATCGCCGCGTCCGCCATCGGGACTAGCCCGCGCCCGCCATCGGGCTAGCCCACGCCGGCTTGCTCGAGCCGCTCGGCGAGCCGGTTCATGCCGAGCCCGCGCGCCGCCGCGGCGGCCCCGTCCCAGTCGGTCGGCCGGTCGGGCGGCCGTTCGACCCCGGCGTCGCGCAGGGTGGCGATGTCCTTGAAGACGAGCAGGTCCTCGCGCGCCTCGAGCAGGGCGCCGCGCAGTTTCGGGCGGCGCTCGCGGATCGCGTTCTCGAGCACCCCCTCGAGTGAGCCGTGGGCGCGCAGCAGCTCGGCCGCGGTCTTCGGCCCGACGCCCTTGGCGCCGGGCAGGCCGTCGGAGGGATCGCCGCGCAGGGCGATGAAGTCGGGGACCAGCTCGGGCCCGATCCCGTAGCGCTCGCGCACCTCCTCCGGGCCGACCTCTTCGGCGCCTTCGCCGCCGGTCCGCACGTAGAGCACGGTCACCCCGTCGCCGGCGCACTGGTACATGTCGCGGTCGCCGGTCAGCAGCAGCGCCCGGCCGCCGGCCTGCGCCTCCAGCCTGGCGTAGCTGCCGAGCAGGTCGTCGGCCTCGAGGTCCTCGCTGCTCGCGACCGTCCAGCCGAACGCCTCGAAGAACTCGCTGCAGAGTGCGAACTGGTGCGGAAGCTCGGCCGGCATCTCCTCCTCGCGTTTCTCGTGGTAGCTCGGGTAGAGCTCGGTCCGGTAGTGGGCGGCGTCGGGGCCGAAGCAGAGGACGACGGCGCGCGGCGCGTGCAGCTCGACCTCGCGCAGGATCAGGTTGGAGGCGCCGAGCAGCGCGTTGACGGGTTTCCCGTCGGGCCCGACGATCGAGTCGGGCAGCGCGTAGTAGGCGCGGAACAGCATCGAGGGCGCGTCGACGGCGAGCAGCGGAGCGGCGCTCATTCCGGCAGCCTAGAGCCGACGGTGCCGGCTCACTAGATTGCAGCCCCGATGCCTGCGCCCGCGCTGAAGATCGAGAACCTGCAGAAACGCTACGGGAACGGCGTCGAGGCGCTGCGCGGCGTCTCGCTGGAAATCCCGGAGGGCGAGTTCCTCGGCCTGCTGGGCCCGAACGGGGCCGGCAAGTCGACGCTGATCCACTGCACGACCGGGCTGGCGCAGCCAACCGGCGGCACGATCGAGGTCTTCGGCCACGACGCCCTGCACGACTACGAGCAGGCCCGCGAGGCGGTCGGCCTGGCGCCCCAGGAGGTCAACCTCGACCACTTCCTCACCTGCGAGGAGACGCTCGACTTCCACGGCGGCTACTTCGGGATGACGCGCCGCGACCGTCGCGAGCGCACCCGCGAGCTGCTGGAGACCTTCTCGCTGACGGCGAAAGCGAAAGACCGCACCCGGGCGCTCTCGGGCGGGATGAAACGGCGGCTGATCCTGGCGCGGGCGCTGATGCACCGGCCGCGGCTGCTGATCCTCGACGAGCCGACCGCCGGCGTCGACATCGAGCTGCGGCTCGAGCTCTGGCACTACGTGCAGAAAATCAACGCCGAAGGGACGACGATCCTGCTCACCACCCACTACCTCGAGGAGGCCGACCAGCTCTGCAGCCGGATCGGCTTCATCGCCGAGGGCGAAATCGCCGCCGAGGGCTCGAGCGACGGGCTCGCCGAGCGCTACGGCGTCGCCAATCTCGAGGACGCCTACCTCGCCCTGGTCGGCCGCAAGGAGCTCTCGCGCTCGCACATCGAGGCGGAGGTCGTGTGAGCCAGGCCGCGCGGATCCGCTTCCTCACCCTCTGGCAGCGGGAGATCAGCCGCTTCATGAAGATCAAGAAGCAGACGCTGGGTGGGCCGCTGCTCGAAACCTTCCTCTACGTCTCGGTCTTCGGCGCCGCGCTCGGCAGCCGGATCAAGGAGCTGCACGGGGTCGAATACATCGTCTTCGTGATCCCCGGGCTGATCATGATGGCGCTCGCCACCAACGCCTTCAGCAACAACTCCGCCTCGATCCTGCAGCAGAAGTTCCTCGGCGCGATCCACGACCAGCTCTCCTCGCCGGCCTCGCCGCTGGAGCTGCTGCTCGCCTTCTCGCTCGGCGGCTTCGTCCGCGGCGCGATCGTCGCGGTGCTGACCTTCATCGTCGCGATCGTCCTCACCGCGCTGCCGGTCGACCATGTGCTGGTGCTGATCCCGGCGCTCTGCCTGGTCGGCTTCTTCTTCGCCCAGCTCGGGGTGCTGATCGGCGTCCGGGCCGAGCAGTTCGACGACGTCGCCTTCGCCCAGACCTTCGTGCTGACGCCGCTGATCTTCCTCGGCGGCGTCTTCTACTCGGCCACGCTGCTGCCCGAGCCGTTCGAGACCCTGACCAAGTTCAACCCGGTCTACTACATGATCAGCCTCGTGCGGTACGGGTTCGTCGGCTTCAGCGAAGTCAGCATCTCGCTCTCGCTGGCGGCGCTGACCGCCGCCACCGGGGCGCTCTTCCTCTTCAACCTGCGCCTCTTCCAGCGCGGCTACAAGCTGCGCTCCTAGCCGGCCAATCGGCCGGGCAAGGCGGCTTGCGGGGCTGGGAAGCGCGTCCGGGCGGGGACAGCGTCTCTCTACAATCAGCGGCCCGATGGCCACGCGACTTCGCAGGCGGCGGCGCAAGCCGCACCGCCACATCTGGCACAAGATCGCGATCCCCGTCGTGATCGGCCTCGGCGCGCTCGCGGCCGCCGGCGGGATCGGCGCCGCCTGGACGCTGAGGCAGTACAACTCGGGCCCGGCGCTGAGCGAGCTGAAACCGATCAAGAAGGGCAGCTCCTCGGCGATCTACGCCGCCGACGGCTCGCGCATCGGCTTCATCCGCTCGAGCACGGTGCGCCAGCCGGTGCCGGCGAGCCAGCTGCCGCAGATGCTGAAAGACGCGACGGTCGCGATCGAGGACAAGAACTTCTTCGAGCACGGCGCGCTCGACCCCGAAGGCATCGCCCGCGCCGCGTGGGAGGACATCAAGGCCGGCGGCAAGCCTGTCCAGGGCGCCTCGACGATCACCCAGCAGCTGGTCCGCAACCTCTACATCCAGCACCCCGAAGACACGCTGAAGCGAAAGCTCGTCGAAGCGCGCCTGGCGACCGAACTGTTCGAAAAGCACCCGCGCAACTGGATCCTGACCGAATACCTCAACACCTCTCCCTACGGCACGGTCGAAGGGCAGACCGCGGTCGGCGCCGAAGCGGCCGCGCAGACCTACTTCTCGAAAAAGGCCGAGGAACTGAACCTGACCGAGGCGGCGCTGATCGCCGGCTTGCCGCAGGCGCCCTCCGAATACAACCCGTTCCTCGACCCCGACGCGGCGATCAAGCGCCGCGGCGAGGTGCTGAGGGCGATGTGGGAACAGGGCTACATCAGCGGCGACGAATACCGCACCGCCCGCACCCACGGGCTCGGCCTCGACGCCGGCCACAAGTACACCCAGATCAAGGACCCCTTCCTCTTCGACCTGGTCCAGAACGAACTGATCGAAAAGTACGGGATCAACACCGTCCGCAACGGCGGCCTCAAGGCCTACACGACGATCGATCCCGACCTGCAGGCGAAGGCCGAAGCGGCGGTCGAAGAATCGTGTTACGTCTGCTACGTCGGCGGTCCGGCGGCGGGGCTGGCCTCGGTCAACCCGAAGACCGGCGAGATCGTCGCCCTCGCCTCGAGCGAAGGCGAAGAAGACGAAAGCCAGTTCAACTACGCCTGGCAGGCGCACCGCCAGCCCGGCTCCTCGTTCAAGGCCTTCGTCCTGACGACCGCGATCAAAGAGGGGATCGATCCGAAATCGACCTACTACGACGGCACCTCGCCGATCACCCTCTCGCTGCCCGGCGGCGGCTACTGGCAGGTCCACAACGCTGAGCCGAGCGGCGGCGTCGAGTCGCTGGAAGCGGCGACCTGGGCCTCGACCAACGTCGTCTACGCCCAGCTCGACCTCGACGTCGGCTCCGAATCGGTCACCGAAACCGCCGAGAAGATGGGGATCGAATCGGAACTGCAGTCGGTGCCGGCCGAGGGCATCGGCGGCCTCGCCGAAGGCGTGACGCCACTCGAAATGGCCTCGGCCTACGCGACCCTCGCCAACGGCGGCGTCCACCACGAGCCGACCGCGATCAGCAAAGTCGAATTCCCCGACGGCCGGGTCGACGAACCGGGCGCCGACGGAGGCGAGCGCGTCCTCACCCCGGGCGAGGCCTACGAAGTGACGCGGATCCTCGAGGGCGTGATCACCCAGGGCACCGGCGCCGGCTACACCTACATGGGCTGCAGCTCGGAGGCCGGCAAGACCGGCACCTCGGAGGAAGAGTCAGATGCCTGGTTCGTCGGCTACACGCCGATGTACTCGACCGCGGTCTGGGTCGGCCACCCGAAGTCGCGCGAATACACCGGCTACGGCGGTCCGACCGCGGGGCCGATCTGGCAGAACTACATGTCGGCGGCGCAGGAAGGGGAATGTCCCGAATTCGAAGTCCCCTCGAGCATGCCCGAACTCTCGCCCTACACCGAAGGCCACTCCACCGGGTCGGGCTACTCGCCGTACCGCTCGGGCGAGGAAGAAGAATACGAATCCGAATACGGCGAAGAAGAAGAATCGGAATCGGAAGAAGAAGAATCCGAAGGCGAAGAAGAAGAAGCGGCGCCTCCGAGCGAAGGCGGCGGCTCGCCGCCGGGCCTCGGCGGCGGTCTCAGCGCCGGCTGAGTCCGTCGCGACGGCCCGCTGTCGCGGGTCAGCCGGCCTGGAACTCGCCGCTGCGCAGGTGCTCGGCGAACAGCTCGAGAGTGCTGGCGGTGGGCGGGTGCCGCAGCTCCCCATCGCGCGAAACCAGCGAGGTTGCCGAAGGCGTCGCTATTCGACGCTTTCGGCAACCTCGTCGGAGCGGTACCGCGGCTGCGAACGCCCGACCCTCTCCGGACCGTAGTGGCGCGCCCACCAGGAGGTCGGCCGGGCGACCCGGAGTGAGGGGATCCACCAGACGGATCAGTAGCCGCCGCCGGCGCGCTCGATCAGCTCGATCCGGTAGCCATCGGGGTCGCGGACGAAGGCGATCAGCGAGCCGCTGGTGCGGCCGCCGGGACGGTAGGGCGGCTTCTCGGGCTCGATGCCCTGCTCGGCGAGGGTGGCGAGGGTGGCCTCGAGGTCGTCGACCGCGAGGGCGATGTGGTTGTAGCCGGTCCCAAGGTCGTAGGAGTCGACGCCGTGGTTGTAGGTGAGCTCGAGCCGGGCTTCGTCTTCGCCCGGCAGGGCCATGAAGACGTTGACCGCCTCCTCGCCGATGTCCATCCGCCGCGCCTCCTCGAAGCCGAGCTTCTCGTAGAAGGCGACGGAGCGATCGATCTCGCCGATCCGGTAGCAGGTGTGGATGAAGTGGGTCATCGGCGGGGGACCTCCGCTGGGCAGCGCGTTTGGGGGTGTCTGCAGGTCTTTATAGCGCGGTTTTGGGTATTGATAGCCGCCGCTCGGGGCATTAGTTTGCCGCTAGCGCTCGCATCGTTTCGTAATCCAGGGATAGAAAGGCATCACGTGCGCAACAAGCTTTCACGCTCGGGCGGGGTCCGGGCACTGTTGGTCGCGGCTCCGGTCGCGGCGCTCCTCGTCGCCCTGCTCGCCTCCGGCTCGGCCGGCGCTGCCGAACCGCCGGCTTCGCCGACCGAAAAGGCCGTGATCGACATGGTCGTGAAAGGCAAAAAGCTGGCGTTCGAAGGGCCGGAAACCGTCTACGAGGGCCAGGAACTCGAAATCTTCAACGACACCAACCCGCGCCAGGTCGGGCCGCACACCTTCTCGCTGGTCGAAAAAGGGACGCTGCCGAAGACCAAAGCGGCACAGAGATCGTGCTTCACCCCGGGCCACATCTGCATGTCGATCGCCAAATGGCACGGCTTCAACCCGAAAACGGAAAAGATCTCGATCAACCCGGTGAAGGCCGGGCCGCTGGGCTGGAGCACGATGGGCAACAACAAGGGCAAGAAGGGCGACTCGTGGTTCACGGGTGAAACCAAGAAGGGCACCCACACGATCGAGAAGGTGACGGCGAAGGCCGGCACCACCCTCTACTTCGTCTGCGCGATCCACCCCTGGATGCAGGGCTCGGTCGAAGTCGTGGCGCCGCCGTCGACGACGCCGCCGACCTCCTGACGCTGACGGGCGCGCGGTCCCCATCGCAGCCCCGCCTGGGGCGCCGAGCCTTCCTCGGCGCCCTCGGCGGTGGGGCTCTCTCGGTCCTGCTGCCGCTGCGCGGCGGTGGCGGCGGCCTGCCTCTCGGCCCGGAGCCGGAAGGGGCGCTGGCGGCGGTTCCGTTCCGCGCCCGGCTGCCGCTGCCGCGGGTGCTCGACGGCGACCACATCCGGATCCCGATCGAGGCCAGCGAGCAGCAGATCCTGCCCGGCCGCCCGACCCGGCTCTGGACCTTCGGCGGCAGCTTTCCCGGCCCGACCGTGCGCCGCCCGGCCGGCCGCCGCACCCGGGTCACCTTCGAGCACCGGCTGCCGCCGAGCGTCGGCGAGCTCAGCATCCACCTGCACGGCAGCCACAGCCGCCACCAGTTCGACGGCTATCCCGGCGGCCTGACGAAGAACCAGCCGCGCTCGCTGTTCTGCGACATCTCGCCGCGCCTCTCGCCGCAGCAGTCGGGCAACGACCTGCTGCTCTCGCCGGGCGACGAGAAAACCTACGTCTACGACCTGGTCGAGGACGGCCGCCCCGAACGGGCAGCCTTCCAGTGGTACCACGACCATCGCCTCGACCGCACCGCTCCGCACAGCTGGCACGGGCTGGCCGGGATGTGGATCGTCGACGACGCCTTCGAGGCAGCGCTGCCGCTGCCGCGCGGCGATCGCGACCTGCCGCTGATGATCGCCGACCGCAGCTTCGACCGCCACAACCAGCTCACCGACCCCTTCGGCGAGCAGCTGCGGCCGCCGGCCGACGGCATCCGCGGCGCGACGATCCTCGTCAACGGAGCCTTCATGCCGCACCACCCGGTGAGCCCGCGCCGCTACCGGCTGCGGATCCTCAACATCTCCTCCTTCCGCAGCTACAACGTCCGCCTCAGCCACGGCCTGCCGATGATCCAGATCGCGACCGAAAGCGGGCTGATGCCGAGGCCGGTCCGGCGCGAGGCGATCCTGCTCGGCCCCGCCGAACGGGCCGAGGTGCTGGTCGACTTCTCCGCGGCGGCGGGGGAGAGCGTCGAACTGCGCAGCACCCAGCGCCACGCCGGCCGCAACGCCGCGGGCGCCCGCACCTACGAGGGGGCGCTGATGCAGTTCCGGGTCGCAGGCGGGCGCCTGCCCGATCGCACCCGCGTCCCGCGCCGCCTGCGGCCGCTGCCCGAGTGGGCGCAGAAGGCCAAGGTCCGCAAGCCCGACCAGCGCTGGGAGATCGCGATCGGCGGCGGCTTCAAGACCAGGTGGCTGCTGAACGGCCGCAGCTTCGACCCGGCGCACGTGGAGGCGTTTCCGAAGCTGAACACGACCGAGGTCTGGGAGATCGTCAACCGCACCTCGGTCGCCCACGTGATGCACATCCACCACACCGACTGGTACCTGCTGCAGCGCGACGGCAAGCCGCCGCCGCCCTGGGAAGACTGCCTCAAGGAGACGTTCTTCGTCTTCCCCAACGAAACGATCATGATCGCCGGGCGCTTTGCCGACTACACCGGCAAATTCATCATCCACTGCCACATGCTCGACCACGAGGACCACGGTCTGATGGGCCAGTTCCAGGTCGTGCGCGGCTGAGGCCTCGGCGCTGGGGCGCTCCCGCTCCCGGCATGATCCCGGCATGGGACGAGCCGAGCACGAGCGCACGGTGCGCTTCCGCAGCGCCCGCCGCGACCCGGCGCTGACCGTCGTCGAGGGCTTTCACGCGCTCAAGCACGCGCTGCGCTTCGGCGCCGAGCTGGTCGAGGCGGTCGCCGTCGACCCGGCCCGGCTGGAGGCGCTGGCGGCGGACCTGGCCCCCGACCTGAGCGGCCGCTTCGCGCCGCTGGTCGAGACGGTCGAGGCGGCGACGCTGGCCGAGCTGGTGCCGCTGGTGCCGCGAACCGGGGTGGTGGCGATCGCGCGGCGGCCGCGGCTCGACCTCGCTGCCGCGCTCGCCGACCCGGCGCCGGCGCCGGCGGTGCTGCTCGAGCAGCCGCGCAACATGGGCAACATCGGCGCCTGCGTGCGGGTCGCGGCGGCGGCCGGCGCGGCGGCGCTGCTCAGCACCGGCGAGAACGACCCCTGGTTCCCGGACGCCGTTCGCGGCGCCGCCGGGCTGCAGTTCGCGCTGCCGGTGGCGCGGGTCGAGGCGGTCGAGCCGGGGGCCGGCGGGCGGCCGCTGCTGGCGATCGACCCGGAGGGCGAGCCGCTCCTCACCGCGGCGCTGCCGCCGCGGGCGCTGCTCGCCTTCGGAACCGAGCGCGAGGGCGTCTCCGCCGCGCTGCTCGAGCGCGCCGAGGCCCGCGTCGCGATCCCGATGCGCCCCGGCGTCTCCAGCCTCAACCTGGCGACCTCGGTCGCCGTCGTCCTCTTCGCGATGCGGCTCGGCTCCGGTGCGGCGCCGTAGCCCCCTGTCGTTTGTCGCCCACTGGGCTACGAACGAGGGGGCACGGTCGGATAGGAAACTTCGTGCGAGGCTCCAGCCGGCGGGATAGGTTGCCGACAACAGAGCTCAGAGGCCCGCTGTCGCGGGCCGGACCCCCTGACCGAAAGGACCCGCCTTGCCCTTGCCGCTCGCAGACATCAGCTTCGGGGAACTGCTCCTCGTCGCGCTGGAGATCTTCTTCTTCGTGATCTGGATCTGGATCCTGATCACGATCCTCACCGACCTCTTCCGCGACCACGAGACGTCGGGGTGGGCAAAGGCCATCTGGGTGCTGTTCCTCGTGTTCATCCCGTTCCTGACCGCGCTCGTCTACCTGATCGTCCGCGGCAGCGGGATGCGCGACCGGACGATCAAAGCTCAGGCGGACGCGAAAAAGCATTTCGACGAATACGTCCGCGAGCAGGCCCACACCACGCCCGCCGACGAACTGCACAAACTCAACGAGCTGAAGGAAAAGGGCGCCCTCAGCGACGAGGAGTTCCAGAAAGCCAAGGGCAAGCTCCTGGCCTGACGCTCCTGCCCCCGTGGCTGTCCTTGGGTCCGCTATCCAGACCCAGGGACAGCCACGGCAGGCGGGGCGGACCCGAGGACAGCCACGGGGCGGCTGGCTCGGGGCCGTCGAGACGCCGGTCGGGAGTCCTGCCGGAGCATCTCGAAAAGCGCGATTTGCAACGCAAATTGCAGGTTATTAGCAACCACTAATACTGGGGAGCGCCGTCCGCTAGCCTGCGCGACTCACTGCCGGTCCCGTTGTTTCGGGAAGCGGCAGGACGCGATGAGGGCTTCTCTCTCCAACACCCATGCGGGCGCGACCAGGCGCCGAGCGCTGCTGCTGGCGGCGCTCCTGACCGCCGCTCTCAGCGTCTTCGCAGTCCTCTACGACGCCGGTTCGGCCCCCGCGGCGACGCCGCAGGAGGAACTGCAGGAAACGCGGGATCGGCTGGAAGGCGTCCGCGGCCGCAGCGAGGTCCTGGCGGCGACGATCGCCGAACAGAACCGGGCGATCGACACGATGATCGGCGAAGTCTCGACCCTGCGCCGCGAACAGGCGGCGATCGAGCAGCAGCTCGGCGAAGCGGAGGCGAAGCTGGCCGCCGCGACCGAGGCGCTGAAGAGGGAACGCGACCACCTCGAAGCGGTGCGCGACCGGCTCGAGCGGTCGCTGGCGGTGCTGCGCCAGCGCCTGGTCTCGATGTACGAGGCCGGCTCGCCCGACGCGATCAACGCGATCCTCGAATCCGATAACTGGTCGCAGATGGAAGCGCAGGCCGAATACCTGAACGCGATCCAGAGCTACGACGACTCGGTCGTCGGCCGGGTCAAATCGCTCCGCAACGAAGTCCGCGACGCGGTGCTGCGACTCGCCGACCACCGCGCCGAAGCCGAAGCGGCGCGCGACGAAGTGGCGACGATGGAGCGGGAAGTGAGCGCCGCGCGCGAAGCCGCCGAGGCCCGCTTCGCCGAGCTGCGCGCCGCCCAGCAGCAGCGCCGTGCCGCCCTCGAAGCGCTCGAGTCGCGCGAATCCTCGCTCAGCGACAACCTCGCCTCGATCTCCGAACAGATCGCCGCCGAAGGCAGCGACATGACCACCGGCGAAGTGCCGGCGCCGCTCAACCCCGGCCAGCGCGCGCAGGTGATGACCGAAAGCGAAGCGAGCGCGCCGGCCTCGGCCCCGCAGGCGGTCCAGGACGTGATCTCGGCCGGCAACGCGATCGCCTACACCCCCTACATCTGGGGCGGCGGCCACGGCTCCTTCGAATCGGAAGGCTACGACTGCTCGGGCGCTGTCTCCTACGCGCTGCACGGCGGCGGCTTCCTCGAAAGCCCGCTCGACTCGACCGGCCTCGAGACCTGGGGCGAACCGGGCCCGGGCACCTGGATCACGGTCTACGCCAACGCCTCGCACGCCTGGATGGTGGTGGCGGGGATCGCCTTCGACACCGTCGGCGGCCCCGGCCCGCGCTGGCACGACCCCTGGGTCGACTCGCCGGAAGGCTTCGTCGTCCGGCACCCGGCTGGTTATTAGGCGGACATCGCCGCCTGCCTCTGATTTCGATATCCGAGACTGGGTATCAGGGCGTCTGGAAGTGCACACGGGAGAAGGAGGCCCTGATGGAGTCTGCAACTGTCCGTCGAGGGGATGCGCGGCACGATGCGCCGAAAGGCGAACCGGCCGCCGAACGGGCCGGTTGGACGCCGGCTGACCCCGGACCGCTTGGCCTCGCCGGCTTCGCGCTGACGACGTTCGTGCTGAGCATGTTCAACGCCGGCCTGGTCGGCAAAGGGGCCGAGCCGGTGGTGCTCGGCCTGGCGCTCGCCTACGGCGGGATCGCCCAGCTACTGGCGGGGATGTGGGAGTTCCGCACCGGCAACACCTTCGGCGCGGTCGCCTTCACCTCGTTCGGCGCCTTCTGGATCTCCTACTGGGCGCTGGTGACGTTCTTCATCGGCGACATCCCGGAGAGCGAGGTCGGTGCCGCCGTGGGGCTCTACCTGATCTCGTGGGGCATCTTCACCACCTACATGTTCGTCGCCTCGCTGCGGACGACGGCCGCTATCGCGCTCGTCTTCGTGCTGCTGGCAGCGACCTTCTTCCTGCTCGGGATCGGTAACGCGAACGAATCGGCAGGGCTGGTCGAAGTCGGCGGCTGGGGCGGGCTGGCGACCGCGGTGGCGGCCTGGTACGCCTCCTTCGCGGCAGTCACCAACTCGACCTTCGGGCGCACGGTGCTGCCCGTGAAGCCTCTGGGCGACTGACGAAATATGGTGAGGCCGCGGGAGGGAGCCACCCCAGCAACGAGAGGAGCGATTGGCAATGGCGACTGAGCAGGCAGCATCGGGACTCGAGCGCGAACTGGAGGAGATGCTCGAGATCGAAAAGTTCGAGCCGCCGGAGGAGTTTCGTCAGCGAGCCAACCTCTCCGATCCCGCGATCTACGACGAAGCCGCAGCCGATCCGGTCGCCTGGTGGCACCGCCAGGCGACCGAGCTCCTCGACTGGGACAGCGAGCCCGCCGAAGCGCTCAACGACTCCAACCCGCCCTTCTACAAGTGGTTCGAGGACGGCCGCCTGAACGCCTCGGCCAACTGCCTCGACCGCCACGTCGAGGCCGGCAACGGCGAGCGGGTCGCCTACCACTGGCGCGGCGAGGAGGGGGAGAAGCGCGACGTCACCTACTCCGAGCTGCACGCCGACACCCAGCGCTTCGCCAACGCGCTGCGCGACCTCGGCGTCGAGAAGGGCGACGTGGTCGGGATCTACCTGCCGATGATCCCCGAGGTCGCGGTGGCGATGCTGGCCTGCGCCCGGATCGGCGCCGTCCACAACGTCGTCTTCGGCGGCTTCTCGGCCGAGGCGGTGCGCGAGCGGATGGAGTTCTCCGAGGCCAAGGCGCTGGTCACCGTCGACGGCGCCCGCCGCAAAGGCAAGACGGCGGCGATCAAGGAGCAGGTCGACGAGCACCTCGGCGACCTCGAGAGCCTCGACTCGATCGTCGTGATCCGCGCCTGCGGGCTCGAGTGCCCGATGAAGGAGGGCCGCGACGTCTTCTACGACGAGATCTGCGATGCCGCCGACGCCGAGTGCCCGGCCGAGCCGATGGAGGCCGAGCACCCGCTCTTCATCCTCTACACCTCGGGCTCGACCGCCAAGCCAAAGGGGATCCTCCACACCACCGGCGGCTACCTGACCGGGGTCACCGCCACCCACCGCTACGTCTTCGACCTGAAGCCCGAGGAGGACGTCTACTGGTGCGCCGCCGACGTCGGCTGGGTCACCGGCCACTCCTACATCGTCTACGGCCCGCTCTCCAACGGCGCGACCTCGGTGATGTGGGAGGGAGCCCCGGACTACCCGCACCAGGGAATCTGGTGGGAGGTCGTCCAGGAGACCAAGGCGACGATCCTCTACACGGCGCCGACCGCGATCCGCACCTTCGTCAAATGGGGCGCCGAGATCCCCGAGCAATACGACCTCTCGAGCCTGCGCCTGCTGGGCACGGTCGGCGAGCCGATCAATCCCAAGGCCTGGCTCTGGTACCACAAGGTGATCGGCGGCGAGCGCTGCCCGATCGTCGACACCTGGTGGCAGACCGAGACCGGGGCGATCATGATCACCCCGCTGCCGGGGATCACCGCGACCAAGCCGGGCTCGGCCACCAAGCCCTTCCCGGGCGTCGCCGCCGACGTGGTCGACGAGCGCGAGGGCAAGCCGGTCTCCGAGGGGCAGGGCCTGCTCGTCCTGCGGGAGCCGTGGCCCTCGATGCTGCGGACCCTCTACCGCGAGGACGAGCGCTTCGTCGAGACCTACTTCGAGAAGTTCGGCAAGGAGACCTACCTGGTCGGCGACGCCGCCCGCAAGGACTCCGACGGCTACTTCTGGGTGATCGGCCGGATCGACGACGTCGTCAACGTCTCCGGCCACCGGCTCTCGACCGCCGAGGTCGAGTCGGCGATCGTCGCTCACGAGAAGGTCGCCGAGGCGGCGGTGATCGGCCAGTCCGACGAGGACACCGGCCAGGCGATCTGCGCCTTCGTCACCCTCTCGGGCTCGACCGAGCCCTCCGAGCAGCTGGTCGCCGGGATCCGCGCCGAGGTCGCCGAGCGGATCGGCAAATTCGCCCGCCCGAAGCGGATCATCTGGGCCGACGACCTGCCGAAGACGCGCTCGGGGAAGATCATGCGCCGCCTGCTGCGCGACATCGCCGAGGGTCGCGCGCTCGGCGACGTGACGACGCTGAAAGACCCGGAAGTGATGGCCGAGCTGGAGTCGAAGATCGCTGAGGAGCAGGCCCACGCCGAGTAGGCGTCAGCGGCGTCCGGGCGGCTCCGCCGCCTCCTTTTCGCTGGCGATCTTCTCCACCGCCGCCTGCAGCGCCTGCAGCTGCTCCTGGACGCTGCGCAGTTCGCGCAGCGCCAGGACCTCGGGCGAGATCTCGCCGCTGCCGAGGTCCTGCTCGATCTCGGCGATGTCGGGGGCGAGGAAGCGCTGCGCGAAGCCGGCGGTGAGCAGGGCGACGAAGGCGATGCCGACGAAGAGGACGCCAACGGTGACGATCTGGCCGCCGGTCGTCGTCGCCTGGATGCTCGAGCCGAGGGTCGTCATCGTCGTCGCCGCCCAGTAGATCCCGTCCCAGACCGAGAGGTGCTGGCTCTGCTTCTCGAGACCGACGAAGAGGGCGCCGCCGCCGATCACGGTGAGGACCGAGAGCAGCAGCGCGTAGCGCAGGCCCTCGAGCGAGAAGACCTCGCGCGAGAGCTGGGCGAGGCGCAGCAGGCGCAGCAGCCGCAGCAGGCGCAGGACCCGCAGGCTCTGCAGGCCGGCCGGCAGGACCGGCGGGGTGAGGAAGACGATGACGATGTCGAGCGGGTGGCGGCGGATCCACTGCCAGCGGTGGGGGACGACGGCGAGCATCACCACCAGCTCGACCGCGAAGGCGACCCAGGTGGTCCAGTTGAGGATGACCGCGACCGCCTCGAGGGTGCCGCCGGGACGTGACTCGGTGATCGCCACGGTCGGCAGGGTCAGCGCCGCGGCGATCATCATCGGCGTGTTGAGCCGCGCGGCGACGCGCATGCTGCGCTCGTCCATCCCCGCTGGGATCGCGGCGGCGGGGGCGGCTTCGCGGGCGCGGCTCACCGCGTCACCTTCGACGCCGGCGGCCCCCCTCCCTGCGGATGGGAGGCGGCTGTCGCCGCTCGACTAGTCCCTACCAGGGCCCGCGGGTGCCGGAATTGAGCTGCTCGGACCCGATCAGGGTTGTGTGAACGACAGCGGGCTCCAGGATTCGAAGAACCAGTCCTTCCCCGATGTTGTCAGGTTCGTGTCGAGGCCGGCTTTCGTTCCACCGAGTTTGAGCGTGCCCTGTCCTGTGGTTTCCGTGTGAGTGAATCCGAGGATCGCCCCGGTCGGCGATCCCTCGACGCTCCCGGTAAGCGAGAAAGTGTTGTTCAGAGCGCCAATCGAGCAGCCTTCGATCGCGATGCTGGCCAGCGTCGTCCCCGACGCCGGTTCGAGCTTGATCAAGCCGCCGGCGCCGAGGGTCGTGGTCCGCAGTTCGTTCGAGACGATTTCACCGCCGCTGATCACGCAGCCTTTGCCCGCCGGGGCGATCACTTTCGCTTCTTCGAGGTAGAGGATCTCGGTCCCAGTGGTGAACGCTTCACCGCCGGATTCTTCGCTCACGATGGTTCCGGTCCCGGTGACCGCCGCAGCCTGAATCGACACGGTCACGCCCGAGAGCGTGCCTTTGATCGTCGTCGGACAGGCGGTTTCTTCGGTGCATGTGTTCGACTGGGCGATTCCGTGGTATGTCGTTGTGTTGATCGGGACGACTACGTGGTGGTAGGGCCCGGTGCTCCCAGCTATGCAATGGGAGTCGGTGAACCCGAGCGTGCCGCCGCCCTCGCATGTGTACATCCGCGCGGGCGGTACTGCCGACGCGGCGGGCGCCGTCAGCGCGCAGAGGCCGAGGAAGGCGAGCAAGAGCAGAGGGATCGCGGCTCGACGTCCAATCATGATGCCTCCAAGTCCGAGGACGGCCGAGATCGCCGCTGGCCAGCGTAGTGGCCGCAGGGCGGATAGTCAAGTTCTTTTTATCGAAGCCGGGTCCGGACGGTGGACGTAAGTCTCGGAGGCGCGGCTCTGCGCGGGCCCGGCGATGCAAAGCAATCGGTCCGAAAGGCCCCACCGCCGCGGCTGTCCTGGCTGTTCTCGCCAGAAACCTGCGAAAAATTTGCGCGGTCGGGTAAAGAAAATCAGTAGTCGTGTAGGTTGCGCGCGGGAGGTGTGGGGATGGAGACGGATGTTGCGCGTTGCGGGACGGGGCCCGAGCGGAGGATCGCCGGGCGCGGCGTGGTTGCGCTCGCGGCGCTGACGGCGCTCGCCGCCGCCCTGTTCGGCGCCGCCCCGGCGGAGGCGGGATGGTCGACCGTGGACCTGCGCGGAGCTCGTCCATTTCACGCCGGCGCCGCGATCGCCGAGCAGCGTCGCGCCCGCCACCGCCACAGCGGAGTTGCCCGCCACCACGCTCTCGTCCGCGGGCACAGGCACCGCGGCAAGCGACGCGGCGCCAAGCCACAGCATCCGGCCGCCGGACCGACCGCGGTGCCGCCCGCCGGTTCCCCGCCGAGCTGGGCGCCGGGCGCACCGCAGCCCGGTTTCGCCAATCCGCCGGTCCCGCAGGCGCCGGCGAGGAGCGAAGGCGCGCCCGCGCCGCAGGGCGCCGCCGCCGCCCCACCGCCGGCCGGCCGGCACGGCGTCGAAATCGACCCCGAACCGGAGGTGCCGCCCACGGGGGAGCCGGAACCGCCCACGGGGGAGCCGCAGGAACCGCCCGCCGAAGAGCCCGGTACGCCGCCGGCCGAAGAGCCCGAACCGCCGGCCGAAGAGCCCGAACCGCCGGCCGCCGAAGAACCCGAACCGCCGAGCGGCGAAGAGCCCGAACCGCCGCAGCAGGAACCGGAGGCGCCGAACCCGCAGCTCCTCTTCGAAGGCAGCAGGATCCGCGATTTCCCGCTGGTCCAGGCGGCCCCGGGAGCGATCACCGAAGTGCCGGACCCGCTCGGCAGCGGTCAGACCGTCTTCCAGCTGACGGTCGACGACGGCGACGTCGCGCCGCTCACCCCGACCGAGAACCCGCGCGCCCAGCTGGTCTCGCCCGACCTGGTCGAGGCCGGCGACGAGTTCTCACTGAAGACGAAATTCCTCATCCCCCAGAACTTCCCGACGGTGACCGGATGGATGTCGGTGCTCTCGATCTACGGGCCGCCGTTCAACGCCTCGAGCCCGTGGCAGATCGAAGTGGTCGGCGACCACCTGCAGTGGACGCGCAACCGCACCTACGGCTTCGACGTGCCGTGGCAGGCGCCGCTGATCAAGGGCGCCTGGGTGACGGTGCTGACCCACGAGCGCTTCGCCGAAGACGGCTTCGTCGAAATGTGGATCGACGGCCAGCCGGTCAGCTTCTTCGGTCGCGAAACCCGGCTCGAGATGAAGACGATGGACACCAGCAACGGCGCCGGCGCCAACTCGATCAGGATGACGCAGTACCGCCAGGCCGGAATGTTCGAGACCGGGACGACCTACTTCGGCCCGGTCCGATTCGGCACCACCCGCGCCGCCGTCGGAGGCTGAGCCGCGCCACCGACCGCGCTACCCCGGCGCCGCCTCCTCGCCGAGTTCGACGTGGGCGCGGCTGTCGCGGTTGCGGATCAGGACCAGGCTCGCGATCAGCCCGAGGGTGGCGAGCCCGGCGCCGGCGAGGAAGGCGGCCTGGAAGCCTTCGGTCAGCGTTCCCGGGTCGCGGGAGCCGTTGATGATGCCGTTGGCGATCGCCGCCAGGATCGCCAGCCCGAGCGCGCCGCCGACCTGCTGGGAGGTGTTGATCAGGCCGCTGGCGAGGCCCTGCTCGCGGTCCTCGACCCCGGAGACGGCGGCGATCGTCACCGGCACGAAGGCGAACCCGAGGCCGACCGCGGCGAACAGCGAGGGGCCGAGGATGTCGGCGAGGAAGGTGCCGTCGGCGTCGACCTGGGCGAACCAGACGAGGCCGATCGCGATCAGCGCCATCCCCAGCGCGAGGATCGGCTTGAAGCCCACCTTGGTCACCAGGGTCGAGGCGATCCCGGCCGAGAGGATGATCGAGATCGCCAGCGGCAGGTAGGAGAGGCCGGCCTTGATCGGGCTGTAGCCGAGCACCTGCTGCATGTAGAGCGAGATGAAGAAGAACATCGAGAAGAGCGAGGCGCCGACCAGCAATCCGACCACGTTGGCGCCGGTGATCGTCCGCAGGCGGAAGATCGAGAACGGCACCAGCGGCGCCCGCGAGCGCCGCTCGATCGCGACGAAGGCGGCGAGCAGGATCGCCGAGCCGGCCAGGGTGAGGATCGTCTGCGCCGAGCCCCAGCCGGCGCTTTCGGCGTCGAGCAGGGCGAAGACGAGGGCGGAGAGCCCGAGCGTGATCGTCGTCGCGCCGAGCACGTCGAAGTGGCGGACCTCGTTCTCATCGCGGGTTTCGGCGATCAGGCTGGGGGCGATCGCCGCCGCCGCGATCCCGATCGGGACGTTGACCCAGAGCACCCACTCCCAGCCGAGCCCTTCGGTCAGGACGCCGCCGAGGAGGACGCCGGCGGCGCCGCCGGAGCCGGCCACCGCGCCCCAGATCCCAAGCGCTTTGTTGCGCTCGGCGCCGTCCCTGAAGGTGGTGGCGACGATCGAGAGCGCCGCCGGGGAGAGGATCGCGGCGCCGAGGCCCTGGACCGCGCGGGCCGCGATCAGCTGACCTGAGTTGGTCGCCAGCCCGCCGGCCAGCGAGGCGAGGGCGAAGAGGACGAGGCCGGCCATGAAGATCCGCCGCCGGCCGAGCAGGTCGGCGAGCCGGCCGCCGAGCAGCAGGAAGCCGCCGAAGGTCAGCACGTAGGCATTGACCACCCAGGGCAGGTTGCCCTCGCTGAAGTTCAGCGCTTCGCCGATCGTCGGCAGGGCGACGTTGACGATCGAGGCGTCGAGGACGACGACGAACTGCGCCGAGCAGAGCAGGATCAGGGCGAGCCAGCGCTTGTCGCGGGCGGACTGGACGTCGGTCATCGGCGGCCTCCTTTCACGAGGACGGGGTTTGGGGGCGATCCTATGAGATCGGTTATGGCGGCCCTCGGGGGAGCGAGGAGAGCGCCGGGGGCTCGTGGCGAGCGCCGGGGGCGCGAGGCGAGCGCCGGGGGCTCGTGGCGAGCGCCGCTCTGGCCGTGTTGCCGCCGGGGTCGGGGTCGGGCCGGGCCGGAGGCGCGGGGGCGATCGCGAAGGCCCGCTTCGATGAGGTTGCCTCTTGCGTCGCTATTCGACGCAAAAGGCAACCTCGATGGCTGGCGCAGCTCTGTCCGGCTGCAACGGCTTGGGCTCGGAACCGGGGAAGCGGGAGGCCGGACCTCGGCTCGTTGGCGGGGATAGGGGGTCGCTCTCCCCGGAAGCGGCGGAGGGTGACCCCTAGCGCCGGCCTCGAATCCCGCCCGGAGGCGTCCCGAGCACCCACAAAAACTAGTTTGCTAAACTAATTACCAATACTAACCATGTCCCCCAAACCCACCCCCGACACCACCGCCGAGGACCGCCTCACCACCGTCGCCTCCCAGCTGCGAATGGCGATCGTCCGCACCTCCCGCCGGTTGCGCCAGGAGGCGGCGGGTGAGAGCAGCGGCTTGACCCCGACCTCGGTCGCGGCGCTGGCGACGATCGAGCGCCACGGCCCGCTCACCCCGAGCGAGCTGGCCGAGATCGAGCGGGTCAAGCGCCCTTCGATGACCCGGACGCTCGGCTGCCTCGAGCGCGAGGGCCTGGTCGAGCGGACGGCCGACCCGGCCGACGGCCGCAGCTCCCTGGTCACCGTCAACGCCGCCGGCCGCGAGCGGCTGCGGCGGCTGCGGCGCCGCAAGAACGCCTACCTGGCGCGCCGCATGCGCCAGCTCCCCGAGGAGGACCTGGCGACGCTCGAGCGCGCCGCGGCGATCCTCGACCGGATGCGGGAGGGCGACGGAGTTTGAGTCGCCACCTGCGCCGCTCCTTCACTTCCCTCTCGGTCCCGAACTACCGGCGTTACTTCACCGGCCAGCTGATCTCGCTGTCCGGGACCTGGATGCAGACCGTCGCCGCGCTCTGGCTGGTCCTCGACCTGACCGGCTCGGGCCTCGCGGTCGGGCTCACCACCGCCATGCAGTTCCTGCCGATGCTGCTGATCGGCGCCTGGGGCGGACTGCTCGCCGACCGCATCCCGAAGCGGCGGCTGCTGATCGTGACCCAGGCCCTGATGGCGATCCCCGCCGTCTTCCTCTTCGCCGTCACCGCGACCGGCGTGGTCGAGGCCTGGATGGTGATGCTGGCTGTCTTCGCGATGGGGACCGTCAACGCCGTCGACAACCCGACCCGGCAGAGCTTCGTGATCGAGATGGTCGGCTCCGACAAGGTCGTCAACGCGGTCAGCCTCAACAGCGTGATCGTGCAGATGGCGCGGATCGTCGGCCCGGCGCTGGCCGGGATCCTGATCGCCGCCTTCGGCGTCGTCCCCTGCTTCGCGCTCAACGCGCTGACCTTCGTGGCGATGATCGTCGCCCTCTGGCGGATGGATCCCGCTCGCCTGCATACCGAGCCGGTCGCGCCTCGCGCGCCGGGCGCGATCCGCGCCGGCCTGCGCTACGTGCTCCGCACCCCCGAGCTGGCGCTGCCGCTGGCGCTGATGGCGCTGGTCGGCACGCTCGGCTTCAACTTCCAGGTGATCCTGCCGCTGCTGGCGAAGTTCAGCTTCCACGGCGGCGCCGGCACCTACGCGGCGATGGTCTCGGCGATGGCGGTCGGCTCGATCGTCGGCGCCCTCGTCAACGGCTCCCACGGTCGCACCGGGCCGCGGCTGATCGCCGCCGGCGCCCTCGCCTTCGGCCTCGCCGGCCTGCTCGCCGCCGCCGCTCCGCAGCTGGCGCTCGAGCTGCCGCTGCTGGGCCTGCTCGGCGCCGCCTCGGTGACCTTCGCGGCGACGATCAACTCGACCCTGCAGCTCGCGGTCTCGCCCGAGATGCGGGGGCGGGTGATGGCGCTCTACTCGGTCGTCTTCCTCGGCTCGACCCCGATCGGCGGCCCGCTCAGCGGCTGGCTCGCCGAAGCGTATGACCCGCGCGTGGCGCTGGTCCTGGCCGGCGTCTCGGGCCTCAGCGCCGCCTGGGCCGCGAAGGCCAGCTTCGCCCGCCTGCGCGAGCGGCGCGAGACGGCCGAGGCGCAAGCCGCCCCGGCCGTCTGACGCTTGGGCTGTTCCTTATCCCCACCATGCCGGGATAAGGAACAGCGGAGCGGCTATTCGACGTAGCCTGCCGCTTCCAGGTAGGCGGCGGCCGCTTCCTTCGGGGTCTGCTTTTCGAGTTCGACCCGGGCGTCGAGCTCCTGCATCACCTCGAGGGTCAGCCCCTGCTGGACGTCGGTGATCGTCTGCTTGTAGTCGGGCCCGGCCTCTTCGGCCACCGCCTGGCGGGTGACGAAGATGACGTTGCCGGCCGGGAAGACCTTCTTGTCGTCTTCGAGGATCACGAACTTGTCGCTTTCCGCCGCCAGCTGCGGATCGGTGGTGAAGAGGATCGAGAGATCGGCCTGGTTGTTTTCGAGCACCTTGTAGCGGAGGCTGATGTCGACCGGCTTGAACTGCTTGAACTTCAGCCCGTACAGCTGTTCCAGCCCGGCCAGGCAGTCGATCCGCTGACGGCACTCGGGCGAGCCGTAGAGCGTCAGTTCTTCCGAGACGCCCTTCAGGTCGGAGACGTCCTGGAGGTCGTATTTTTCGGCGGTCGACTTCAGCAGCCCGACCGCGTTGGCGCTCGCGAACGGCGTCGGTTCATAGGCTTCCAGGCCCTTTTTCTGGAATTCGGCGTTCGCCTTTTTCCACGCCGCGTTCGGGTTCGATGGCACTTCTTCGGGTTCGAAGCCGAAGAACGAGGTCAGCGCCGTCGAGGCGTACTCCGGGTAGCCGGAGATCGCTCCCGATTCGACCGCTTTCAGCGCCACCGTTTCGGAGCCGAGGCTGAGGTCGCTTTTCACCGTGTAGCTGGCCGCCTGCAGCGCCTGCGCGTAGATTTCCCCGAGGATTTCCTGTTCGGGAAAGTTCTTCGAGCCGATCGTCAGGTTGACTTTGGCGTTTTCGGGGTCGGCTTCGATCGCGGTCCCGCTGCCTTCGATTTCTTCGCTCGTCTCTTCGCCGCCCCCGGTTTCTTCGGCGCTGGTTTCGGCCGCGGTGTCTTCGCCGCTGGTCGTGTCGCCGCCACCGCCGCAGGCGGCCATGCCCACCGCCAGGGCGAGCGCCGCCACCAGCATCGCGAGCGCGGTCAACGGCCTCGTCTTGGTGAACCTCACTTGGTGCCTCCTCTTTTCTCTTTGGACAAGTCGGGGAAGGTCAGTCGGTCGCCTGCTGCAGCTTCAGGCCCTTCGAGGTGAGCTGCCGCTGCAGCGCAGCGAGCCCGAACTCGAAGATCAACGCCAGGATTGCGACCAGAATCGCCCCGGCGAGCAGCCCGTCGGCGCCGTAGACGTTTTCATTGATGATGAAGTCGCCGAGGGTGAGGACGCCGGCGAGCGGCGCGATCGTCGCGGTGGCGACGATGTTGACGGTCGAGCCGCGGACCCCCTGCATGATGCTCGGCACCGCCAGCGGCAGCTCGACCTTGCGCAGCACCTCGAAGCCGGTCATCCCCATGCCGCGGGCGGCGTCGACGCTGGCCGGGTCGGCCTGGCGGATGCCGACGAAGGCGTTGGTGAGGATCGGCGGGATGCCGAGGATCGCCAGCGCGATCGTCAGGTTGAGGGTGCCGACCCCGATCAGCACCGCCATCAACGCGATCAGCGCCAGCTCGGGGATCGCGCGGCCGGCGTTGCCGATCGCCACCGCGGCGAACTCACCGCGGCCGCGGTGCCCGAAATAGAGGCCGATCGGCAGGGCGACGACGAGCGAGACCAGCAGCGCCAGGATCGTCACTTCGATCTGGGTCGCCGCCAGTTCCAGGACCTGGTCGATGCCGCCGACCTTGTCGCCGCCGGTGACGTTCGAGGTCTGTTCGTTGAAGATGAAGTCGAAGGCGCCCGAGAACGAGTAGGCGCCGCTGGGGAGAAGCGAGGCGAGCGCGCTCATATCGCCCTCACCCGTCTCCACGGCGTCACGATTCGCTGCAGGAGCAGTAGCAGGGCGTCGAAGCAGAGCGCCATCGCGATCGCGATCCCGCCAGCGAGGACGATCGTCGTCGGGAAGTGGAGGTTGGGGCCGGTGAGGATCTCCGAGCCGAGGCCGCCGCCGCCGGCGAAGACCGCGAGGGTGGCGATCGCGACCGTGCTGACGGTGGCGATCCGCAGCCCGGCGATGATCTCCGGCACCGCCATCGGGATCTCGACCTTCCAGAGCACCTGGCGGTCGGTCAGGCCCTGGCCGCGAGCGGCGTCCTTGACCGCCGCCGGGACGTTGTCGAGGCCGACCATCACGTTGCGGTAGATGATCTGCAGCGTGTAGGCGGTGAGGGCGATGATCGCGGTCTCGCGTCCGCGGCCGCTGACCGGCAGCAGCAGCAGGAAGAAGGCGACGCTGGGGATCGCGAAGAGGATGCCGGTGCCGGCGAGGAGCGGCGGCCGCAGGTAGCCGAAGCGCTGCGCCAGGATCGCCAGGGCGAAGGCGATCACGAAGCCGGCGGCGACCGAGATCACCACCATCTCCAGCTGCTGCAGGGTCGGCGTCACGTAGCGGTCGATGTGGTCGAGCGCCCACTGGCCGCAGAAGAGGTGGCTGGAGCTCGCCTCGCAGGGGAGGCTGCTTTCGGTCCGTTCTTTGAAGAAGCCCGGATCGAGCTCGCCCACCGCCGCCAGCGCCGGGTGCGCGAGCCCGGCCAGGGCGCCCGCCGGGACGCTCACGAGCGCGGCCTCTCGGCGGCCGGGAGCTCGTCGGTCCTGGCCTCCGGCGAGGCGAGGAACTCGGAGATGATCTCGACCGAGAGGATGCCGGCGATGGCACCGCTGCGGTCGACCACGGCGGCGTACTGGACGCCCGCCTGGAGCAGGTCGGAGAGCGCGTCGCGCATCGTGTCGTCGAGTTCGAGCAGCGGGCCGAGCGGGGTGTCGGCGCGCTCGGGGACGGTCTCGGCGCGCAGGTCGCGCTCGGAGAGCCAGCCCTGCGGGCGGCCGGCCGCGTCGACCAGCAGCGGGTAGCGGACTTCGACCTCGGGCGCGAAGAGCTTCGATTTCACCTCGACGGTCGGCTGCCCCGCGGTCCCCAGCGGCGCCTCCCAGAGGTTGATGTCACGGACCCGCATCAGCGCCAGCCGCTTCAGCGCCCGGTCGGCGCCGACGAAGTCCTCGACGAACTCGGTCGCCGGCGCCATCAGCAGCTCGGCCGGGGTCGCGTACTGCTCGACCCGGCCGTGCTCGCGCATCACCGCGATCCGGTCGCCCATCTTGATCGCCTCGTCGATGTCGTGGGTGACGAACAGGATCGTCTTGCGGATTTCCGCCTGCAGCCGCAGGAACTCGTTCTGCAGCCGCTCGCGGTTGATCGGGTCGATCGCCCCGAAGGGCTCGTCCATCAGCATCACCGGCGGGTCGACGGCGAGCGCGCGGGCGACCCCGACCCGCTGCTGCTGGCCGCCGGAGAGCTGCGCCGGGTAGCGCTCGCCGAGCTCGGGGTCGAGGCCGACCAGCTCGAGCAGCTCGCCGGTGCGGGCGCGGACCCGCTCCTTCTTCCAGCCCAGCAGGGCGGGGACGGCGGCGACGTTCTGGGCGATCGTGCGGTGCGGGAAGAGGCCGACCTGCTGGATCACGTAGCCGATTTCGCGCCGCAGCCGCGCCGGGTCGTGGTCGCGGACCGAGACGCCGCCGATCTCGATATCGCCCGAGGACATCTCGACCATCCGGTTGACCATCCGCATCGCGGTCGTCTTGCCGCAGCCGGAGGGGCCGACGAGAACGCAGATCTCGCCGGCCGCGACCTCCAGCGTCAGCCCGTCGACGGCGGGGACGTCGCTGCCCTCGTAGCTCTTCGTCGCATTCTCGTAGGAGACGGACGAGGCGCCAGGGTGGGCATCGGATTGGCTGTCGGGGGCGGAATCTCCCGTCGGCACGTGTCGCGAGCCTATACCCGGGCGGGGCTGTTCCCGCACCTGCAGTACCGCGAGTACCCAGAGCGGTATCCGCTCAGAGGCCGAGGCGGCGGGCGCGCTCGCCGGCGCGGGCGACGACCTCCTCTAGCTCGGGCAGCTCGCCGCCCCGCATCAGCACCCGGCCGGCGACGACGGTGGCCTCGACGACGGCGCCGGATGCGGCGTAGACGAGGTCCGAGGCGAGCTCGCCGATCGCCAGGTGCGGATCGCCGCCGCGGAGCAGCAGGAAATCGGCGTCGGCGCCGGGGCGCAGCGGCTCCGGGTCGGCGCCGAGCAGCGGCGCCCGGGCGCCGGTCGCGACCGCCCAGGCGTCCTCGGCGGCGATCGCGGTCGGGTCGGCGGCGGCGTGCTTCTGGGCCAGCGCGAAGAGCTTCAGGTCGGCGAGCAGGTCGAGCGAGTCGTTGGAGCCGGCGCCGTCGGTGCCGAGCGCGACCGCGACCCCGGCCTCGCGCGCCGCCGGGTAGGGGAAGACACGGCCGACCGCGAGCTTCATGTTGGCCGCCGGGTTGGTGACGACGGTGGCGCCGCGGGAGGCGATCAGGTCGAGCTCGGCCGGGTCGAGCCAGACGCCGTGGGCGAGCAGGGTGCGCTCGGTGAGCAGGCCGAGCCGGTCGAGGTATTCGGCCGGCCGCAGGCCGTGGTCGGCGACGCAGTCCTGCACCTCGCGGCTGGTCTCCGAGAGGTGGATGTGGACGGCGACGCCGCGCTCGGCGGCGAGCTCGGCGATCCAGCGCAGCGAGTCCTCGCTGACCGTGTAGATCGCGTGCGGGGCGAGCGCCGGCGCCAGCTGCGGCCCAAGCCCGCCGAGCTGGTCGAGGCTGGCGAGCGCCGCCTCGCGCATTCCCGCCTCGTCGCCGTTGACGTCGATCAGCGGCGCCCCGATAGTCGCCCGCAGGCCGGCGTCGGCGACCGCCCGCGCCGTCTGCTCGGGCTGCCAGTACATGTCCCAGAAGCGGGTGGTGCCGGAGCGGATCATCTCGGCGCAGGCGAGGCGGGCGCCCCAGTAGACGTCCTCGGCCTCGAGCTTCGCCTCGACCGGCCAGATCCGCTCCCGCAGCCAGGGCATCAGCGGCAGGTCGCCGCCGGATCCGCGGAAGAGCGTCATCGCCGCGTGGGTGTGGCCGTTGAGGAGCGGCGGCGAGAGCAGGGCGCCGCCGGCCTCGAGCGTCTCGTCGCCGGGCTCGGCGGTCACCTCGGGGCCGATCGCCTCGATCCTGCCCTCGAGGCAGCGCAGCGCGAGCCGCTCGCCGTCGAGCACGGCGCCGGTGACGGTGAGCGGCCGTCCCCGCGTCACCGCCCGACCGCGCCCAGCCGCGGCAGCACCGCTTCGAGGCCGTCGCGCAGCAGCGCCGCGTTGGCGGCGCGATCGCGTTCCAGCCCGGCCACCGAGAGCTGCGCCGGGCCGAGGCCGTTGGCGAGGTTGTCGACCATGCAGAGCGCCGCGTACTGCAGTCCCAGCTCGCCGGCGACGACGCACTCCGAGCCGACCGTCATCCCGACCACGTCGGCGTGGGCGGCGATCAGCCGGATCTCGGCCGGGGTCTCGAAGCGCGGCCCGATCGCCTGCCAGTAGACGCCGCCGTCGACCGGCCGCTGGCCGCTGGCCGCCCAGGCCTCGATCGCTTCCGCCCGCAGCTCCTGGTCGAAGCTCGGCGCCGAGTGGGCGCGGGCGTCGTCGTAGATCGAGTGGTCGAGGTGCAGGGCGATGAAGTCGTCCGGGCAGAGGAGGGTGCCGATCGGCAACTCGGGCCGCAGCGAGCCGACCGAGGAGATCGCGAGGACGCGGTCGACTCCCTGCTCGGCGAGCGGCCGCAGGTTGGCCTCGTGGTCGATCCGGTGGGGAAGGACGTACGGCTCGCCGCCGGCGCCGTGGCGCTGGACGATCGCCGCCCCGTGCTCGGCCGCCGCCGCGGCGATCTGCTCGCCGCCCGGTCCCAGCGCGCTCGACCCGAGGATCACCGCCAGCCGTCCCATTCGCGCGATCCTACGCGCACCCCGTTGCGGTTGTCCCCGCCGGGCTGCATTGTCCCCGGTGGGCGGGGACAACCGCAACCGCTGGGGACAAACGCAACGGCTCAGGCGCCGCGGTGGGCCCTGAAGGCGGCCGCCGCCTCGCCGTGGTCGACGATCGGCTCCGGGTAGTCGAGGCGCTCGAAGCCCTCCGTCTCCCAGGGGCGGAAGATCGCCCTGCCGCGGACCGACTCGAGCTCGGGCAGGTAGCGCCGCACGTACTGGCCCTCGGGGTCGAAGCGCTCGGCCTGGCGGACGGGGTTGAGGACGCGGTTCGGCCGGGTGTCGTTGCCGGTGCCGGCGATCCACTGCCAGTTGCCGGCGTTGTTGGCGATCTCGCCGTCGCAGAGCAGGTCCCAGAAGTGCCAGGCGCCGGCCCGCCAGTCGAGGTAGAGGTCCTTGCAGAGGAAGGAGCCAACGGTCATCCGGGCGCGGTTGTGCATGAAGCCCTCCTGGCGCAGCTGCCGCATCGCGGCGTCGACCAGGGGGTAGCCGGTGCGGCCCTCGCACCAGGCCGCGAGCGCCCGCCGCGAGCGCGACCAGCGGTCGCCGCGGCGGCGGTAGTCGCGGCGCGGCAGCGAGGGGTTGGCGGCCAGCACCTGGTGGTGGAAGTCGCGCCAGGCGAGCTGGCGGACGAAGGCGCCGCCGCCGCGGCGCTCGCCCGCTTCGGCGGCGAGCTCGGCCGGCGAGACGCAGCCCCAGCGGACGTAGGCGCTGAGCCGCGAGGTGCCCTCGCCCGCGAGGTTGTCGTGCTGCTCCTCGTAGCGGCCGAGCCCGTCGCGGAGGAAGGCGCGCATCCGCCTGCGGCCCTCGCTCTCGCCGCCGCGGGCGCGGTCGGGGGAGAGATCGCCGCGGGTCAGCCTCGCGGTCGCCGGCAGGCGCCCGGCGGCGAGCCCGCTCGGCGCGGCCAGCGTGCGCGGCGCCCCGTGGCGCTCGCGCCGCGGCGCCGCGCTCCAGGCGCGGTGAAAGGGGCTGAAGACCTTGAAGTGGTCGCCGCCGCCGGGCGTCACCACCCCCGGCTCGAGGACCGTGATCCCGGGGTGCGCCGTGAACTCGATCCGCTGCTCCTCGCAGGCCGCGGCGAGGCGCCGCTCGCGCCGCCGCGCGTAGGCGCTCCAGTCGGCGCTGACGTGCAGCTCCCCGGCGCCGCACTGCTCCGCCACCCGCATCGTCTCGGCGACCACGTCGCCCTCGCGGACGAACAGGCGCGCGCCCAGCCTCTCCAGGCTCCGATCGAGATCGGCGAGCGACTCGCGCATGAAGGCGACCCGGTTCGGCGCCGCGAACCGCGAGCCCAGCAGCGCCCGGTCGAGGACGAAGAGCGGAACCGTCCGGTCGGCCCGCGAGGCGGCGAAGAGCGCGGGGTGGTCGTGGACGCGGAGATCGCGGTTGAAGAGGATTAGCGCGGTCCGCACGGGGTTAATCTTGCCCACATGGGGGAGAACCAATCCGATCGCCATCCGGGCGAGCGCCCCTCGGGCCGCGAAGAGACCGAGGAGGAGCGCCTCGACCGCAACCTCGGCGAGCTGCTGCAGGAGCTGCGGGTGGCGCTGCCCGGCGTCCAGGTCCTGTTCGCCTTCCTGCTCGCCGTCCCGTTCCAGACGGAATTCTCGAAAATCTCCGAGTTCGAGAAGAAGGTCTACTTCGCGACCCTGATCCTGACCGCGATCTCGGCGGCGCTGTTGATCGCGCCGACGGCCTACCACCGCCTCACCTTTCGCTACCAGCAGAAGCACCGGCTGGTCTTCGTCGCCAACCGTTGCGCGATCGCCGGCCTCGGCTTCCTGGCGCTGGCGATGTGCTGCGCGGTGCTGCTGATCACCGACGTCCTCTTCGGCACGACGACGACGATCGTCACCGTCGCGGTGATCTTTGCGATGTTCGTCGTGCTCTGGGTGGCGCTGCCGCTGAAGCGGCGGCTCAAGTACCGGCGCGAGGGCCTGCCGCTGCTAGATCAGCCCGCAAACGACTGAGCGCCTCCTCCAGCTCCTCGAGGAACGGCAGCTCGGGCGCTTCGGCGCGCAGCATCGCGGCGTCCTCCTCCCAGACCTCGAGCTTCAGCTCCAGCGGCACCTTGAACTCGCCGCGGACCACGTCGCCTTCGCGTTCGAGCGAGCGGCGCAGGGTGCTCGAGTTGGTCAGCTTGTCGGCGGCGTAGATCGCGAAGGCGTCGCCGTCGTAGCGCCGGACCCGCTCCCGGTGCTCGTCCTTGCGGGCGCGGTAGTCCTCGATCGATTCGTCGTCGCTGAGCGCCGCGACCAGTTCGGCGACGCGGTCGCCGAACTCGCTCCGCAGCTCCTCGACCGAGGTCTCGGAGTCCTCGACGACGTCGTGCAGCAGCGCCGCCGCGATCGCCTCCTCGCCGTAGCCGTGGCGCTCGAGTCGGGCCGCGACCGCGGTCGGGTGCTCGATGTAGGGCTGACCGCCGCTGCCGTTGCGGACCTGGCCGGCGTGGGCGGCGGAGGCTCTCTCGTAGGCGGCGCGAACGAGCGCAGAGCGTTCGGCGGCTGACTCGATCCCGGGCCCGCTGGGCTGCACCTGGCGAGCCTAACGAGCCGCCGCCGTCTCCGCAATTTGCGGCGCGCGGGCCGGCAGCTCGAGTTCCTGGCCCTCGGCGCCGACGGTGACCGCACTCGGATCGGCGCCGCCGAGCTCGACCCAGCGCCGGCGCGCTTCGCCGCCGAGCTGGTCGAGGCGCTCGTCGGAGTGGGTCGGGTCGTGGTGGAAGAGGACGGTGCGCTCGGCGCCGGTCCGCCGGGCGAAGCGCAGGGTGTCGCCGAGCGCCGAGTGGCCCCAGCCGAGGTGGCCGGGGTACTCCTCGTCGGAGTACTGGCCGTCGTGGATCAGCAGCGTCGCGTCGCGGGCCAGCTCGAAGCCCGAGATCCACTCCTCCGGCAGCGCCCGCAGGTCGGCGCCGAGCGCCGGCTCGTGGTCAGGGATGTAGGCGAGCGAGGAGCCGGCATCGTCGATCCGGTAGCCGAGGGTCGGACCGCGGTGGGCGACCGAGGCGGCGCGGATCCGGGCCGGACCGATCTCCCACTCGGCCTCGGGGCAGTGGCGGAAGGAGACGTCGCAGGGCAGCTCGCGCACCTCGACCGGCGAGAGCGGCGCCGAGATGTAGCGGGCGATGCGGTCGCGCAGCGAGGCCTCCGGCGAGGAGGGCCCCCAGATCACCAGCTCGGTCTGCGGCCGGAAGGCGGGAGCGAAGAAGACGAGGCCCTGGATGTGGTCGAGGTGGAGGTGGGTGAGGAGAATGTGGAGGCGGCGCGGCTCGTCGTCGAGGGCGAGGCCGAGGTTGCGGATCCCCGAGCCGGCGTCGAGCGAGAGCAGCGAGCCGTCGGAGAGGGTGACGCCGACGCAGGAGGTGTTGCCGCCGTAGCGGACCGTGTCCTCGCCGGGCGAGGGGATCGAGCCCCGCGTGCCCCAGAGCTTGACCTTCACGCCGGTCCCGCTCCGTTGGCGAGCGCCCCGCCCCCGGCGCTGCCGTCGCTCGGCCACAGCATCGCCAGCGCGCCGCGCGAGCCGTGGGCGGTGAGGATCGGGAAGGCCGAGGCCTCGACCCGGTGCTCGGCCCCGTCGGCGGAGCGCACCGTGAACTCGGCATGGGCCGGGCGGCCGTCGCGGACGGCGCTGACCAGCGGCAGCTCCTCGTAGGGAATCGCCTCGCCGTCGCCGTCGAAGGGCCCGAACAGCGCCCCCCACTGCTGCTGCGGCACCGTTCCCAGCTCCTCGAACCGTTTGCCGAGCAGGATCCCGGCGGCCTCGTTGTAGAAGACGAGGACGCCGCCCTGGTCGACCAGGAACGCCGGGGTCGAGAGCGACGACATCAGGTTGCGGGCCAGGATCAGCTCCAACGGCTTCTGGTTCGCTTTCGACTGAGTCACATTTGCCACTTTAGTCCCTGCACGAGGGCGTCCAACCCCGCCGAACCGCCCTGCAACAGCCCGGAAAGTGCAGCTTGAGACGCCGTCTACCCGGTGGACGTGAGATCCATCACTCAGGTGCGGCGCCAAGTAAGACGGGGCGGGGGCCGAGTTGCGCAACGCGGCCCCGTCGAGGTTGCCTTTTACCTCGAATAGCGACGCAAAAGGCAACCTCGGCGAAGCCCCCCGCCGCGGTAGAGCGGCGCTCGCTGCGAACGCTCGGCGCTCGCTGCGAACCCCCGGGGCTCGCTCGAAGCTCGCCCGCGCGTCTTGGGCGGGGCGCTGCGCCACAGCGGCCAGGCAGCGACGCCCGACGGGTCAGCCGGCCGCTTCGGCGCTGCGCAGGCCGCCGCGCGACCAGAGCGCGAAGACGAGCCCGAGGCCGATGGCGATCGCGAAGGCGGCGGCGATCAGGGTCGGCTCGCCGGAGATCAGGCCGCGGCCGGCCTCGAGCAGGGCGGTGACCGGGTTGACCGAGGCGACCGCGTGGATCCAGCCGCTGAGCAGGTCGAGCGGCACGTAGACGGGGGCGACGAAGAGGATCAGGAAGACCGGCATCTGCATCAGCGGCCCGCCCTGGATCGAGCGCACCCGCATCGCCACGCCGGCCGCCCAGAGGGTGGCGACGAGGTTGACCAGCACCGCCAGGCCGTAGAGCCCGAACAGTTCGATCCCGTCGCCGCCGATCTGCATCCCGGCGACGAGGGCGATCGCGGTCAGCACCGCCCAGGTGAAGACGGCGCGGACGAGGGCGGCGATCGCGTAGCCGGCGATGATCCCCTCGCGGTTGGCCGCCGCCAGCAGGTAGCGGCGGGCAAAGCCGGTCTCGAAGTCGCGGGCGATCCCGAAGCCGGTGAAGACGCCGCCGAAGGCCGCCGACTGCAGCAGCACGAAGACGAACTGGAAGGCGGTGTAGCCGGAGGAGAATTCGAAGCCGGGGACTTCGCCGATCGCCGCGAGGCCGCCGGCGAAGGAGGCGAAGAAGAAGAGCGGGAAGATCAGCGCCGGCACCAGCAGCGCCGGGTTGCCGAAGAAGTTGTGGACGCTGCGCCAGGCGACGGCGCCGGCGATCGCGCGGAAGCCGGGCGTCTCGACGTGGCCGGGCGCGCTCACGTCCGCACCAGCCTGGTCTTCAGCGCCCTGGCGGCGGCGGTCATCCCGAGCGCGAAGAGGGCGGCGGCGATGCCGAAGCCGAGCGCCAGCTCGCCGGCGTTCCAGCCTTCGATCAGCAGCGAGCGGAACGCCTCGAGCAGGTAGGAGACCGGGTTGACCGTGGCGACGGCGTGGAACCAGTCGGTGGTCAGCAGGTCGAGCGGCAGCGAGCTCGAGGAGAGGAAGAGGAAGACGAAGAAGACCGGGAAGAGACCCTGCACCGCCTCGCCGGAGCCGGTGCGCAGCGCCGCGAACATCCCGATCGTGCCGAAGGCGGTGGTGACCGCGACCGAGAGCAGGACGAGGACCAGCGCGCCGAGCGCCCCGGCGGCGACCTCGACCCCGCCGGCGACGCCGACCACCAGGTAGACGATCCCCTGGATGACGCCGAGGACGATCGAGCCGGCGAGCAGCCCGGTCAAGAGCGCCGCCCCGTGCAGCGGGGTCAGCGCCAGCCGGTTGAGGAAGCCGGTCTCGATGTCGCGAGCGAGGTCGGTGCCCGAGTTCATCACCGAGAAGAGCGCCCCCTGCATGAAGGTGACGGCGACGGCGAAGGTGACGTAGGAGTCGGTCGGGAAGCCGGGCAGGTTGGTGGCGTCTTTGAGCCCACCCGAGTTCACCGCCAGGAGGAAGAGCGGGAAGATCAGCGCCGGCACGAACTGCGCCGGCTGGCGCAGGGTGCGGAGGACCGAGCGGCGGGCGAGCTGCCCGACCTGGGCCCGCAGGCCGCCGCTCACGCTGGCGCTCCCTCGGCGGCGGCGTCCTCGGACTCCGCCTCGGCCTCCTCGGCGCCCTCCAGCGAGCGGCCGGTCTTGGCGAGGAAGACGTCGTCGAGCGAGGGGGCGTGGAGGTTGAGGCTCTGGATCGCGATCCCCGCCGCGTCGAGCGCGCGGACGACCTCGGCCAGTTCGGCCTCGCCGCCGGCGAGCTGCACGGAGCCGCCCCTGTGGCCGGTCTCGGCGCACTCGCCGAAGCGGCCGAGCACCTCGATCGTCCGCTCGCGCAGGTCGGGGTCGCGCGGCACCGCCTCGACGGTCGGCCGCCCGATCTCCGCCTTCAGCTCGGCCGGGGTCCCCTCGGCGACGATTCTGCCGTGGTCGATGATCCCGACCCGGTTGGCGAGGGCGTCGGCCTCCTCGAGGTATTGGGTGGTGAGGAAGACGGTCACCCCGTCCTCGGCGGCCAGCCGCTCGACCTCCTCCCAGAGCGCGGTGCGGCTCTGGATGTCGAGGCCGGTGGTCGGCTCGTCGAGGAAGAGGATGCGGGGCCGGTGGGCCAGCGCCAGTGCCAGGTCGAGCCGCCGTTTCATCCCGCCCGAGTAGCCGCCGACCTTGCGGTCGGCCGCCTGCGAGAGGCCGACCCGCTCGAGCAGCTCGGCGCCGCGGCGTTCGCGCTCCTCCTTGCCGATCCCGTGCAGCGCGGTCTGCAGCCGCATGTGCTCGCGGCCGGTCAGCAGCGGATCGAGCGCCGCCTCCTGGAGCGCCGCGCCGATCGCGGTCCGCACCTGCGGCCCTTCGCTGACGACGTCGTGGCCGCCGACCCGGGCGGTGCCGGCGGTGGGAGGGAGGAGGGTGGTCAGCATCAGGACCGTGGTCGACTTGCCGGCGCCGTTGGGGCCGAGGAAGCCGTAGATCTCGCCCGGCTCGACCCGCAGGTCGATCCCGTCGACCGCGCGCGGGCCCTTCTTGAACTCGCGGACCAGGCCGACCGCTTCGATTCCGGCGCTGCTGCTTCCGTTCGCTGGGCTCTCCGTCGCCATCCGTTCCTCCCGATCCTCACCTGGCCTGCGAGAAAGTTGAGGCTACCAAAGTTTGAGTTAACATAGTTTCGCTATGATGAACGCAACGGGGGAGAACGGCTCCGAGCCCGACATCGCCCGCGAGGCCTGGGGGATGCTGGCGGCGCTGGTCTACCCGCCCCGCTTCCTCGACGTCGCCCGCAAGCTGAAGCTGACGCCGGCGACCCTCGGTGCCCTGGCGCGGCTCGAGCAGCCGCGGACGATGGGCGAGATCGCCGAGCTGCTGCGCTGCGACCCCTCCAATGTGACCGGGATCGTCGACGGGCTCGAAGAGCGCGGCCTTGGCCGGCGCCGTCCCTCCGAGCGCGATCGCCGGGTCAAGGTGATCGAGCTGACCGCGAAGGGGGAGAAGATGCGGGGGCGGGTGATGGCCGAGCTGAGCGAGCCGCCCGAGTGGCTGCTCGGGCTCTCGGAGCGCGACCGCAAAGCGCTCCACGGCGTGCTCGAGCGCGCCCACAACCGCTAGAGGATTGATTCCCAATCCCCGCCCACCCGGATGACGCGCCCGGCACGCTTCGCATCTCTGCGTCCTCGGCCTCGCCCTTGCCAACCGGCAAAGGCGGCGGCCTGCGTCCTCGATCTGCTCGGCCGGGCGCGCCCCCAGTCGCACGCGGATTGGGAATCAATCCTCTAGAACTCAGCTGCCGATGCAGGAGCGAACCCGCACCTACCGCCTCGCGATGGCGCTCAGCCGGCCGGTTGCCTGGTGGGGGCGGCTGCGCGTCGAGGGCCTCGAGACCGTGCCCGAGAGCGGGCCACTGCTGATCATCGGCAACCACGACAGTCACTGGGACCCGGTGATGGTCGGAATCGCGGCGCTGCGGCGGCGGCAGATCCGGGCTCTGGCCAAATCCGACCTCTGGAAGGTGCGCGGCCTGGCGCCGGTGCTGAACGGGATGGGCCAGATCCCGATCGAACGCGGCAAGGGCGACGCGCAGGCGCTGGCGCGGGCGATCGAGACGCTGCGGGCGGGGGCCTGCATCGGCGTCTTCCCGGAAGGGACCCGTTCGCGCGGCAAGGCGCTGCGGGCGCGAAGCGGGGTGGGCCGACTGGCGCTCGCGGTGCCGGAGGCCCACGTAACCCTGGTCGCGATCGAGGGGACCGCCGACCTCACCGGCTTCCCGCGCCGCCCGCGGATCCGGCTGCGCTTCTTCGACCCGGCGGGCGGTCAGCCGCGGCCGGGCGAGGACCCCGGCGAGCTCTCGGCCCGGCTGCTGGCCGAGGTCCGAGAGCTGGTCCCGCCGGTGATCTCCTACCGCAAGCGCGGGGCGCTCAGCGGCGGCTAGCTCAGTAGCCGCTCTGGCCGCCGGAGCTTTCGGTGGTCGTCGTGCCACCGCCGGCTTCGCCGCCGCCATTGTCCTCCGGCTTTTCGCCGCTGCCCGTCAGGGCGTACCACTCGGCGCCGAAGCCCTCGAAGTTGTTGCCGTTCGCTTCGCCGGGCTTCTTGTCCTCGACGAAGAGGTAGAGCGGGCGACCGTTGTAGGTGACCTGCGTCGTGCCGTCCTTGCGTTTGGTCGTCCCCAGCAGCGAGGCGTCGGCGCCATTGCTCGGCTGCGGCTCGCCCTTGGTCAGCAGCGGCGGCCAGTACTTTGCGCATTCGCCGTAGCAGGTCGAATCGGTGCCCTTGTCCTGCTCGAATTCGTAGAGCGTCATGCCCTGCGAGTCGACCAGCAGCATCCCCAGGCCCGAGACGTTGCCGAGCGAGACGAAGGTCGTGCCTTCTTCTGCGTTCGGCGCCGCCTTCACCGCTTCGGCGCTCTTGGCGGATTGGCTGCCGGCGGCTTCGCTGCTCGCCGCCGAGCTGCTCGAGTCCGAGCCGCCGCCGCAGCCGGCGATCGCCAGCGCCAGCGCCGCCGCGGCGAGCAGCGCGACCGCCTGGGTCTTTCTCTTCCTCACGTTGCCTCCTCCTCTTTCGATTGCCTCACGGAAGCGGTCGCGTCTCCCCTGCCGACCGGTGCTACGAAGGTGCGGCCGCCGGCGTGGACGCCGATCGCCCGCGTTCGCGAGAGGTCGAGCGCCGAGCTCAGCACCGCGTCGGAGTCCTCGCCCCAGCGGTAGCGGAAGCTGCCGGCCGAGTAGGCGCGGCCGTCGGCGCCGCGCAGGAAGACGCGGCAGAGCGTCCCCGAGCGGACCCCGCTCACGTACATGTGGATCTCGGTGCCGAAGGCGTGCGGCTGCAGCGAGGCGTCGATTTCCATCTCCCCCGGCAGGTCGCGGAAGGCGACGTGCTGTTCGGGCCAGGACTGCTCGCCGCTGCCGCCGGCGAAGACGACGATCGCCAGCGCCGCGGTGGCGGCCGCGGCGGCGGCGCCGCCGACGGCGAAGCCGAAGCGACGGCGACGCCGTCGCTCGCCGGCGGCCCGCTCGGCCCGCTCGGCGCCGATCACCGCCTCGATCCGCTCGCGCAGCTGCGCCGGCGGCTGCGGCGCCGGCGCGGCGATCCGCGCCGGGTCGGCGAGCGGCAGCAGTCGGGCGACGCCGCGCAGCGACTCGGCCTCCGACCGGCACTCGGGGCAGCCCTCGAGGTGCGCCTCGAGGGCTGCCCGCTCGCCCTCCGGCAGCTGGCCGAGGGCGTGGGCGCCGAGCGCGGTCCGCCAATCGCGGCAGTCGTCAGTCTTCATAGCCCATCTCCTCCAGCACCACCCGCAGCGCCCGCAGCCCGTAGTAGACGCGGCTCTTCACGGTTCCCTCCGGCACGCCCAGCTCCTTCGCCACCTCGGCATAGGGGCGGCCGCGGTAGTAGGTCTCGAAGATCACCCGCCGGTGCTCCTCGCCGATCCGCCGCATCGCCTCCTCGATCTGCCAGGCCGAGAGCGCCTGCTCGAACGGTTCGACGGCGGGCTCGATCCCGCCCTCGGCGACCGAGGGCCGCACCGCCCGGGCCCGCCCGAGGTCGATCACCACGTTGCGCAGGATCGCGAACAGCCAGGTCCGCAGCGAGCCGATCTCGGGGTCGAAGCGCTCGCCCGCCCGCCAGGCCCGGACGAAGGTCTCCTGCACCGCCTCTTCGGCCAGGCCGGCGTCGCCCAGCGAGCGCACCGCGAAGCCGTAGAGCTCGCCCGAGTGGGCGGCATACGCCTCGCGCACGTCTCGCTCGCGGGTGAAGGTGGTCATTCGCCGGGGGTTACGAAGCTTCCCGCTCCGGCGTTCATTCGTCGCGTGTCAGTCGCGCTTGCGCTTCTTCTTGCGCCAGGAGAGCCAGTCCGGGAGCCAGTCCCTGATGGTTTCGGAGAACAGAGGCATCTCAGTGTCCATGTCCCAGAAACCCTCCAGCTTCGGTGCCGGCGGCTGGTTCTCGTGCTGATCCTTTTTGTCTGCCATGTTCCAGATGTTACGGAATCAGTGCGATGGCGACGATCCAGAGGACGACCTCGAGTGCGAGCAGTGAGCCCGCCAGCTGGAGGAGAGCAGCCAGGCGCCCGAGGACGATGCGGTTTCTGGCGAGGCCCCCGTGGAGCCGGGCGGTCAGCGCTTCGTACAGGGCAGTTGCAGACGGCATGCCGCCGGCGGTAGCGGTGCGGTGGGCGATTTCGCCCGGGTGGGTGCTGAACTCAAACGCGCGCGGCCGAAGCGTCGCGATCACCAGCGCGGCGACCGCGGCGAAGTCGAGGAGCCCGAGCCAGGCGAGGACGCCGACCCGACTTCCGTGAATCGCTTGGCCGCCGAGGAAGGACGTGGTCACCGCTGCCGAGGACAGCAGCAGCCCCGCACGAGTGCGGAGGCTGTCGATCACCGCGCGCTGCTCCGACAGCGCCCGCACCGCCTCGGCGTAGGCGATTTCGTATATGGCTGCCCCAGCGCTGCGCTCCACCCAGCGCTAAGCGCCGCGACCACGCCGCCTCTCCCCGGCGGCCGACCGAGAACTTCGCTCAACCTCCGGCGCCGGGGTTCGATTCCGGCGCCGGAGGCGGCAGCTCGAGCAGCGCTTCTAGTCGAGTTTCCCGATCTTGAAGATTTTCGTCCCGCAATCGGGGCAGACGCCCTGGATCGCCGGACGTCCGTTCTTCATCGTCACCTGTTTGGCGTCCTGGATCTCGACCTTCTTACGCTCTTTGACGCAATAGCCTTCGGGCATTGAAGGCCCTCCTTTCGCTGCCGCTCCGGCGGCATCTCGCTCCCAGCGGGAGTTGGATTGAGGCGAATGTAACGGAGGTGGGGGACGAACGGCGCAGATTCTGTGCCTTTCGTCACAAACTGGCTGACTGGCCAATCGGTACGCTCCCGCCCGGAGTTCCCGTACGCAACAGGACTGAAGGAGAACCTCGCATGCCCGAAGCAGTCATCGTCGACACCCTGCGCACCCCGATCGGCCGCGCCTTCAAGGGCTCGCTGGCCTCGCTGCGCCCCGACGAGATGGGCGCCTACGTGGTCGACCAGCTGCTCGCGCGCAACCCCGAGGTCGACCCGGCCGCGATCGAGGACGTCTTCTGCGGCGTCGGCATGCCGCAGGGGCTGCAGGCCTTCAACCTGGCGCGGATCATCTCGCTGCTCTCCGAGAAGCTGCCGGAGTCGGTCAACGGGGTCACGGTCTCGCGCTACTGCTCCTCGAGCCTCGACGCGATTCGCCACGCCGGCAACGCGGTCAAGGCCGGCGAGGGCGACGCCTACCTGGCGGTCGGGGTCGAGTGGGTGAGCCGCTACAACGAGCGCACCGAGGCGGCCGGAGTCGAGGACCGCAACCCGAACCTGATCGGCGAGAACGGCCAGCCCAACGCCTACATCGACATGGGCCTGACCGCGGTCAACGTCGCGAAGAAATACGAGGTCAGCCGCGCCGACATGGACAAGTTCGCGCAGCGCTCGCAGGAACTGGCGGTGAAATCGCAGGAGGACGGCTTCTTCGACCGCGAGATCGTCCCGGTCGCGGTCGACGGCCAGGAGGTCGCCAAGGACGACGGCCCGCGGGCCAGCTCGACCCTCGAGAAGCTGTCCGAACTCGACGAGGCCTTCGGCGGCGGTGGGGTCACCGCCGGCAACTCCTGCCCGCTCAACGACGGCGCCGCGGCGGTGCTGATCATGAGCGACACCAAGGCCAGGGAGCTGGGGCTGACGCCGCGCGCCCGGATCATCACCGCCGCCACCTACGGCAACGCGCCCGAGTACATGGGGGTGGCGCCGATCGGGGCGATCAAGAAGGTCCTCGACCGGGCCGGGATGACGATCGGCGACGTCGACGCGGTCGAGCTCAACGAGGCCTTCGCCGCCCAGGTGATCCCGATCATGGACGAGTGCGACATCCCGCTGGAGAAGCTGAACACGCACGGCGGCGCGATCGCCCTCGGGCATCCGTTCGGGATGACCGGGGCGCGGATCATGGGCACGCTGCTGAACGTGCTGGAGACCGACGACCACCAGATCGGGCTGGAGACGATGTGCGTGGCCGGCGGCCAGGGCAAGGCGATGCTGGTGGAGCGGCTGTAGGGCCGCTCCGCAGCCCGGTTTCGGGCTGGACGATGATCTGAGCGGTTTCGCCGCATCGGCGGCCATGCGCCGTGCCATATTCGCCCCACGATGCGGTCTCGAGCGAGTACCCAGGGCACGGCGAAGGCGCTGCTGACGGTGGCGGTGCTCGCCGCGCTGGCGCTGCTCGCGCCGGTCGCCGAGGCCGGCGCGACGCCGGTCCTCGAACCGACCGGGTCACTGCTCACCGAGCGCTACAAGGCCGCGGCGGCGCCGCTGCCGGGCGGCGACGCGCTGGTCGTCGGCGGCCTGCACCGCGTTTCGCCTTCCAGCCCCGTGACGGAGAGCCTCGCCTCGGCCGAGGTCTACGACGGCGCCACCGGGACCTTCGCCGCGACCGGCTCGATGGCGACCTCGCGGATGGACCCAACCGCGGCGCCGCTGCCCGACGGGCGCGTCCTGGTCGCCGGCGGACAGGTCTGGGGAGGCGGCGGCACGCCGCTGGCGAGCGCCGAAATCTACGACCCGGCGAGCGGCGAGTTCAGCTCGACCGGCTCGATGGCGGTCGCCCGCTTCGGCGCGATCTCGGCGCCGCTGCCCGACGGCACGATCCTGGTCGCCGGCGGCTACGGCGCCGGCTCCTTGGCCAGCGCCGAAACCTACGACCCAGAGACGGGCGAGTTCAGCCCGACCGGATCGATGGTCGCGCCGCGGGCGATGGGCCTGGCGGCGACGCTTCCTGACGGCCGGGTCCTGATCGCCGCCGCCGGCGGTGGCGAGAACGAGCTGACGACCGAGATCTACGACCCGCTGACGGGGACCTTCGGGATCGGCCCGGCGGAAACTCCGGCGCCGCTGACCGGCGCCGGCGGGAGCCTCGACGACGGCCGCGTCCTCTTCCTCTCCGAACGCCGCGCGGGCGAGGCGACGATCGAGCGGACCTACGAATACGACACCACGGCGGCAGCCTTCGCCGAACCGCCGCAAGCGCCGGCGCTGGCCGTGAGCCGGCCGGCGGTGGCGCCGCTGCCCGGCGGCCGGATGCTGGTCGCCGGCGGCGCCAGCGCCGACCCGAGCGCCTACGCAGGCCAGTCGATCGTCCCCGACGCCGAGGTCTACGCCGAAGGCCCGGCGCCGACTTCGAGCCCCGAGTCGCCCGCCGCGACGGGGGGTGAAGCGCCCGCGACGGGGGGCGAAACGCGGCTCGCCAGGTCCGGCCCGCCGGCCGCATCGGGAGCAGCCCCGGGCAACGCGGCCGCGCCGCTCGCCGGCGGCTCCTCGGCCACGGTCGGATCGCACGACGAGACCGCCTCGCCCGCCGCCCCGCGGCGCGCCAGGAAGATCTGCAAACGGGCCGGCGCTGGCGCCAGGCGCGCCCGCAGGGCCCGCTGTGCTCGCGCCGCCGCCAAGGGCGCCCGCGCCGTTGTCGCTGAGCGCCGAATGCTCGCGCACTGATTTCATTACGGGTGTGCCAGATCTCTCCGAAGTAACTCCCGACAGCATCCGCGAGTTCGCCGCGGGGTCCTTCCCCGGCGATCTCGGAATCGAACCGCTCGAGATCGAGGACGCGGTCGCCCGCGGCCGCATCATGGTCGAGCGGCGGCACCTGCATCCCGGCGGCTTCGTGCACGGCGGCGTCTGGACGGCGCTCGGCGACACCGTCGCCGCCTGGGCGACGTTCCGCAACATCCCGCCGGGCTCGGACTTCACGACGATCGAGCTGAAGCTCAACGTCTTCGGCGCCGGCCTGCACGGCGACGAGATCGTCGCCGAGGCGCGGCCCCTGCACGCCGGCCGCAGCACGGTGGTGATCGAGGTGCGGATCGAGCGGGTGCGCGAGGGCGAGCGCAAGCTGGCGGCGAACCTGATCGTCACCCAGTTCGTGCTGCCCCCCGACGACCCCTCGCTCAGAGCCTCGCTCGCCTAGCGACGCCTGCCCATCTAGGGTTCGCGCTCGTGGCGAGGGGGCGACACCCGCAGACGCGGGACCAGCTCAGATGGATCTTCGTGAAGGTCGGCCTGGCCGGCCTGATCGCGATCTTCCTCGCCCTCCTGGCGCTCGCCGCCGCGCTGCTGGCGCTGGCCCTGGCGATCGCCTCCGCCCGTCCCGGCGTCGGCTTCCTCGCCCTCTGGAAGGACGAGTTGATGCTCCTGCTGAGCCTTCCCGTCGACGGTCCCGCTGCCAACCAAGGCGGCGCGGTCGCCCAGGGAGTCGCGCTCGTCGGCGGCGCGCTCGCCGTGATCCTGTCGGCGCTCTACATCGGCGCGATCGTGTTTCGCATTTTCGTTCACCCGAAGGTCTTCGTCTTCAGGAAGAAGCTGGCGCTGCTGCCCAGCCCTGCCACGTTCAAGGGCGAGCTGGACGACGACGGTCACGTCCTTGCGATCCGCGCCTACAACGCATCGCGAATGCGGGCGCTCGACGTTCGCTTCGAGGTGATCCACCAGCATTGGATCGAGGTCGACGACGGCTCTGTGGTGCGCAACGTCCAGGTCGAGCTCGCCAACTCGACCTGGCCGATGGCCGATCGGCACGTCCCCTACACGCTGTTCGTCTGCCTGCGCTCCGGCGACGTGGATCGCGACGCTGACGGTCTCGCGCTCAGGGCCATCGGGGGCCGACCGATCGCGCCCCGGGATCGCCTGGTCGTGCACGTCTTCGGCACCACCCCCGAGCTCGGACAGGAGTTCGTCGAGCGCCACGCCTTCGACCTCGCGACCGCAGTGTCCGACGACAACTGGAAGGGCGTACAGCTCGAGTACGGATCTGCCTCCAGGGACTGGAAAGGGTGGGACCAGTTCGATGCTTGAGCCCGAGTTCCGGGGTGGCTACGTATTCGCCTATGGGTCTTTGGTGGCATCGCGTGACCCGCTCCCGACTGGCGACCGCCTGCTGGAGCCGGTGCCAGGGCGGCTGAGCGGATTTCGTCTCGTCTGGGGGGCTGCGATGGCCAACCGGGACGCCGCTCCCGCCAAGAAGCATTTCGTCGACCCCCGCACCCGCCGGGCCCCCGATGTCCGCATTGCTTTCCTCGACGTCGAGGAGAGTGCGGGGGGGACGGTGCAAGGGCTCGCGATCCCAGTCGACGCCGCCCGCCTCGCGGTTTACGACGCGCGGGAGGTGAACTACTTCCGGATCGACGTTTCCGCCTTCTTTGCGCCCGCGCTCCCCCTTCCGGTCTTCGCCTATCGGGGAACCGACGAGGCGAGGGAGCGCTGCCAGGTGCCGCCAGAGGACCCGCCGGTGTGCGTGAGCGCGGGATACCTGGAGGCGGTGCGGCAGGCGTTCGGCGAGCTCGGCCCCGACTCACTCGCGGAGTTCGAGCGGACCGCGATGCCGACCCCGTTTCAAGTCCGCCCGCTGGACCTGGTCCGACCGGAATGCGCGGACGAGCAGGCCGCTTCCCGGCCAGCCGAATGAGGTTCGACCGGACGCGCTCGCGCAGCACCACCAGGCCTTGCCGCGCGAGCGCGCCGAGCAGCTCCGCGTAGGGATTGCGCGGAGCCCCGGTCGGGCGAGCGCCTCCTCGAAGTGACCCGTTCGAGCGGGTAACTGCCGGCACCGGGGATAGGGACGGGCCGGTGGGAGGTGGTCGCCATGCATGGACGCTAGGCAGCTGGACGGGTTTTCGACATGGACCGGTGGCGAAATTGGAGGGGCGGGGACTGGACACAGGTCGAAGGAGGCGGGGCGGGGGACGGGCGGGGCTGAGGGACGGGCTGGGCGAGGGATGGGCTGGGCGAGGGACGGGCTAGGGATCAGGGTTGGCGGCGGCGATCGCCGGCAGGACCCCCTCTCTCGGCCTGTCGGGGTGGGTCGGATTCGGCTGGCGCCTCGGGGGAGCGCCGACCCTCAGCCGCAAAACGTTCGGGGGTCCTGCCGGCGCTCGCCAACGAATCCGTTGGAGCCCCACCCCCCTTTTTCCTGAAAGCTGACTAGGGACGGGGGCGTCCCGACGGGACGTCCCGACGGGAGCGTCCTCGTTGCTCTTCTCCCCACGCGACGCCTTTGTCCCCGCATAGCGGGGACAACCGCAACCGGTGGGGACAAGCGCAACGAGGTCGGCCCGCCCGCCCGCTTTCGCTCCGGCTCGCTCGCCCTCGCTCGCCGCCGACTCATCGGATCTCCCCGGGCCAGACTCCGTCCCTCGCAAGCTCAAAGAGAGATGGGGCGGACCGTCCCTGGGACCTCGCGGATTCTCGCGGGCGAGCGTCGGCAGGACCCCCGAACGTCTTGCGGCTGAGGGTCGGAGCTCCCCCGAGGCGCCAGCCGAACCCGACCCACCCCGACAGGCCGAGAGAGGGGGTCCTGCCGACGCTCGCCCAGCGCCGCCAACCCCAGTCCCTAGCCCGTCCCCCGCACCGCCGTCCCTCGCACCCCCGTCCCCTCGCACACACCCTCAAACCGCCGTCGAAGCCGGCATCCCCCGCCGGCGATCCTCCTCGTCCTCCTCGCCCTCCCCGTCGTCCTGCACTTCCCACGCTTCGATCGGCGGCAACCGCCAGATCAGGCTCGCGATCGTCAACCCGATCGCCGCCGCCAGCATCGCCAGGAACCACTGGGTCGCATTGAGCAGCTCCATTTCGAAAAATTCGCGCACCGGGGCGGCGGCGAGGATCAGGGCGAAGAGGGCGCCGAGGCCGGCGACCATCGCCAGCATGTAGCTCTGGATCGCGATGTGCTCGCGCCCCGGCCCGCGCTCGAGCAGCAGCACGAAGGCGAGGCCGAGGACGATCAGGGTCGTCGTCGCCGCGGTGCGGCCGGCCTCGAGGCTGGCGCCGGCGACGGTGTCGACGAGGAAGAAGGAGAGGATCGAGGCCAGCGCCGTGGCGACGCCGGCGGGGACGGCGAAGGCGGCGAGCGCCCGCAGCAGGCGGCCGCGGTAGAGCGGGCCGTCGGAGGGGGCGAGGGCGAGGACGAAGGAGGGGATGCCGATCGTGATGAAGGCGGCGACGGTGAGGTGGCGGGGGAGGAAGGGGAAGGCGAAGCCGGGGACCGAGACGAGCAGGATCAGGGTCGCCGCGTAGACCGTCTTGGTCAGGTAGAGGCGGCCGAGGCGGTGGATGTTGCGGGCGATCCGGCGTCCCTCGCCGATCGCCTCGGGCAGCCGCGAGAACTGGTCCCTGAGGAGGACGACGTCGGCGACGCCCTTGGTGACCTGAGCACCGGAGCCCATCGCCACCGCCATCCGCGCCTGCTTCAGCGCCGGCACGTCGTTGACCCCGTCGCCGATCATCGCCACGTAGCGGCCGGCGGCGACCAGCGCCGCGATCAGCGCCTTCTTCTGCTCGGGCTTGATCCGGCAGAAGATCGTGTTGGCCTCGGCTGCGGCGGCCAGCTGCTCGGGATCCTCGGGCAGGTCGGGCCCCTCGACGACGCCGGCCTCGCGCGGCACCCCGACCGCGTAGGCGACCGCGGTGACGGTCGCCGCGGCGTCGCCGGAGATCAGCTTCAGGTCGACCTCCTGCTCGCGCATGAAGGCGATCGTCTCGGCGGCGTCGGGCCGCAGCGTCTCCTCCAGCACCACCAGGGCGAGCGGCGCCAGCCGCGGCGCGGCCGCGCTCGCCGGGTCGGCGGGGAGCGCCTCGCTCGACTCGCCGAAGGCGACGACCCGGCGCCCGGCCGCGGTCTCCTCTTCGAGCCTGCGCGCCAGCCGCGGCGGCAGGGTCAGCGCCCCGGCCTCGGCGAGGACGTCGGGGGCGCCGAGCACGTAGGTGGCGGTGCCGGAGGCCGAGCCGTCGGCGAGGGCGACGCCGCTCCACTTCCACTCGGAGGAGAAGGGCACCTCGGCGCGGACGGCGCCGGCCGCACCGGGGTAGCGCTCGGCGATCGTCTCCAGGGTGCGGTTGCGGTCGCCGGCGCTGGCGGCGAAGCGGCCGAGCGCCGCCTCGCCGGCCGCCGGGTCGATCCCGTCGGCGAACTCGACCGCGGCCAGCCGCAGCTCGCCTTCGGTCAGCGTCCCGGTCTTGTCGACGCAGATCGTGTCGACCGCGGCGAGGCTCTCCATCGCGCTGATCTGCTGAACCAGCGTCTCGCGTTTGGCGAGCCGGACGGCGGCGACCGCGAAGGTGACGCTCATCAGCAGCACCAGGCCCTCGGGAATCAGCGTCACCAGGCCGGCGGTGGCCGTCTGCGCCGCCTCGTGCAGCGGCGTCGCGTGGATCTTGAGGCTGATCAGCAGCAGCACCGCCAGCGGCAGCATCACGTAGGTCGAGGCGACGATCACCCGGTTGACCTCCTCCTGCAGCGGCGAGGGCGGGTGGCGGAAGGCGCGCGCCTCGCCGGAGATGCGGCCGGCGTAGCTGCGGTCGCGGACCGCGTCGACGACGTAGTGGCCCGAGCCGGAGATCACGAAGGAGCCGGAGAGGACGCGGTCGCCGACCTCCTTGCGAATGCCGTCGGCCTCGCCGGTCAGCAGCGACTCGTCGACGGTGAGGCCGCGGCTGGCGCTGACCTCGCCGTCGGCGACGAGCTGGTCGCCGGGTCCGATCGCGACCAGGTCGCCGGGGACGATCTCGGTCGCCAGCAGCTCGCTGACGGCGCCGTCGCGGACCACCTTCGCGTGCGGCGCGACCAGCACCGCCAGCTCGTCGAGGGTCGCCTTCGCCTTCAGCTCCTGGCGGATCCCGATGTAGGAGTTGACGACCGCGATCAGCCCGAAGATCGAGTCGGCGTAGAGCCCAAGCCCGAGGTCGAGGACGAAAAAGACCGCGATGATCGCGTTGAAGAGGGTGAAGACGTTGCCGGCGATGATGCTCGCGGTCGAGCGCGAGGAGGTCTCCGGCGGCGGCCCCAGCTCGCCCAGTCGCGCCTTCGCCTCGGCGCTCGAGAGGCCGCTCTCGTCGGGTGCCAGGGTGGACGCCACGCCCCTATTCAATAGGGTGGGGGAAGGATGGGGTTGAAGCTGGGACTGAACCTGGGTTACTGGGGGATCGGGCCGGTCGGGGAGGAGGCGCTGGAGCTCGTGCGCGCCGCCGAGGGACACGGTTACGAGTCCGCCTGGGCGGCCGAGTCGTACGGCTCCGACGTCGTCTCGGTACTCGCCTGGCTGGCCGGGCAGACCGAGCGGATCAACCTCGGCGCGGCGATCATGCAGGTGCCGGCGCGGCCACCGGCGGCGGCGGCGATGGCGGGGGCGACGATCGACAAGCTCTCCGGCGGTCGCTTCCTCTTCGGCTTCGGACCCTCGGGCCCGCAGGTCTCCGAAGGCTGGTACGGCGTCCCCTACGAGAAGCCCTGGGGGCGGACCCGCGAGTACATCGAAGTGGTGCGCGAGATCGTCGCCCGCCAGGGGCCGCTCGAGCACCACGGCGAGCACTACGATCTGCCGCTGGGCGGCGGCGAGGGCAAGGCGCTGAAGCTGAACTTCCACCCGCTGCGCGAGCGGATCCCGGTCTTCGTCGGCGCGATCGGCCGCAAATCGGTCGAGATGGCGGCCGAGATCTGCGACGGCTGGATCCCGATCTTCTTCAGCGTCGACGCCTTCGAGTCGACCTGGGGCGAGCACCTCGAGGCCGGCTTCGCGAAGGGCGGGCGGAGCCGCTCCGACCTCGAGGTCAGCCCCTCGCTGCAGGTCGCGATCGACGGCGACCTGGAGGCGGCGCGCAGCGTCGTCAAGGCCGGCCTGGTCCTCTACTTCGGCGGCATGGGCAGCCGCAAGACCAACTTCTACGTCGACCTCGCCCACCGCTTCGGCTTCGGTGAGGTCGCCGACGACGTGCAGCGGCGCTTCCAGGGCGGCGACCGCGCCGGCGCCTTCGAGGCGATGCCGGACGAGATCGTCGAGGCGACCTCGCTGGTCGGCTCGGAGGCCGAGGTCGCCGAGCGGGTCGAGCGCTTCCGCGGCGCCGGCATCGACCGGCTGATCGTCTCGCCGGTCCACGTCGAGGCGGCCGAGAAGGCCCACACGCTGGCACGTTTGGCCGATCTGGCAGGCGTGAAGGCGTCCACCTGACCGCTCTGTCCAGGTGAGGTTAGAGACGGAAGCGACGAAGTCCGGTCCCGATTCATTAACCTCCCGCGCCGCCGTGAAGATCGGAGTCCCGAAAGAGACCGCCGCAGGGGAGCGCCGAGTCGCGCTCGTCCCGGACGTCGTCAAGTCGCTGAAGCGCAACGAGAAGCTCGACGTGCTGGTCGAGGCCGGTGCCGGCGTGGCCGCCGGGCACCCGGATTCCCAGTACACCGACGCCGGTGCCGAGATCGCCGCCGCCGACGCGATTTGGGGCGCCGACGTCGTCCTCCACGTCGCGGTCCCGGGCAGCGAGGAGATCGGCAGGCTGAAGTCGGGCCAGGTCTTCATCTCCCACCTCAATCCCTGGGTCGCCGCCGAGACCAACAAGGCGCTGGCCGCGGCCGGGGTGACCGCCTTCGGGATGGAGGCGATCCCGCGCACCACCCGCGCCCAGGCGATGGACGCCCTCTCCTCGCAGGCCGCCGCCGCCGGCTACGCGGCGACGCTGATCGGCGCGCGCGAGTCGGGCCGCTTCTTCGGGATGATGACCACCGCCGCCGGCACCGTGCCGCCGGCCAAAGTCCTGGTCCTCGGCGCCGGGGTCGCCGGTCTGCAGGCGGTCGCCACCGCCAAGCGGCTGGGCGCCGTCGTCACCGGCTTCGACATCCGCCGCGCCGCCTGGGAGCAGATCGCCTCGCTCGGCGGCCGGCCGCTGGAACTCGACTTCATCCCCGACGCCGAGGGCGAGGGAGGCTACGCGCGGCCGCTGACCGAGGAGGAGAACGCCCAGGTCCGCGACGCGCTGCGCGACAACGCCGCCAAACAGGACATCATCGTCACCACCGCCGCGATCCCCGGCCGCCCGGCGCCGCTGCTGATCACCGCCGAGGCGGTGCGGGGCATGCAGCCGGGCTCGGTGATCGTCGACCTCGCCGCCGAGACCGGTGGCAACTGCGAGCTGACGCAGCCCGGCGAGACGGTCGAGGAGGGCGGGGTGAAAGTGCTCGGTCTCCGCAACCTCGCCTCCGAGATGCCGGTCCCGGCGTCGCAGCTCTACGCCAAGAACCTCGAGAACCTGCTCGGCCTGATGGTCACCGAGGAGGGCGATCTGAACCTCAACTGGGAGGACGACATCCTCGCTGCTGCGGTCATCACCGAGGGCGGGCAGGTCAAGAACGAGCGCGCGGCAGGGAGGGACTCCTGATGACGCTGTTCACGATGATCACGATCTTCGTGCTGGCGATCTTCGTCGGCTTCGAGGTGATCTCGAAGGTGCCGACGACCCTGCACACGCCGCTGATGAGCCAGACCAACGCGATTCACGGGATCGTCATGCTCGGCGGCCTGATCGTGCTCGGCTACGCCGACGACGGGGTCGAGTACGTGATCGGGACGATCGCCGTCGCCTTCGGCGCGATCAACATCGTCGGCGGCTTCATGGTCACCGACCGGATGCTCGGCATGTTCTCCAAAAAACCGAAGGCGAAGGCTGAGGCGGGCGACGGCAAAGGCGGAGGCGGCTGATGCTGCTCGCGGTGCTGAAGCCGGGCGGCGACCTCGCGACCGCCCTCTACATCGTCGCCTTCTCCCTCTTCATCGTCGGGATCAAACAGGGCACCCACCCGACGACGGCCAAACGCGGCAACCTCGTCGCCGCCGCCGGCATGGCGGTCGCGGTGGTGACGACGCTGCTGCTCGACGGGATGGGCAACTGGGGCCTGATCGCGGTCGGCCTGGCGGCCGGCTCGGCGATCGGGGCGATCGCCTCGATCCGGGTGCAGATGACCTCGATGCCGCAGATGGTCGCCCTCTACAACGGCGTCGGCGGCGGCGCGGTGGCGCTGATCGCCTGGTCGGAGATCCGCCACGGCATCTCCTTCGGCGAGATGGACCTCGAAGAGCTGATCCCGACCCTGTTCGCCGCGATCGTCGGCTCGGTCTCCTTCTGGGGCTCGAACATCGCCTTCGCCAAGCTCCAGGACCTGATCCCGACCCGGCCGCTGGCGGTGCCCGGACAGCAGTTCATCAACGCGATCCTCGGGATCGGCGTGATCGTCGTCGCGATCGTCATCGCGATCAACAACGACCCGCCCTCCCAGGGCCTCTTCATCCTGATCCTGATCGCCGCGGCGATCCTCGGCAACCTGGTGGTGCTGCCGATCGGCGGCGCCGACATGCCGGTCGTGATCAGCCTCCTCAATGCCTTCACCGGTCTCTCCGCGGCGGCGGCGGGCTTTGCGCTCGAGAACGTGGCGCTGATCGTCGCCGGCACCCTGGTCGGCTCCTCGGGAACGATCCTCACCCTCGAGATGGCGACGGCGATGAACCGCTCGGTCGCCAACATCCTCTTCGCCGGCTTCGGCGGCGCCCCGTCGGGCGGCGCGACCGGCACCGGGGAGGAGCGCCCCCACACCTCGATCGGCGCCCAGGACGCGGCGATCAAGCTCGCCTACGCCGACACCGTCGTCTTCGTCCCCGGCTACGGCCTCGCCGTCGCCCAGGCCCAGCACGCGGTCAAAGAGGTGGCCGACGAGCTGACCAAGCGCGGGGTCACGGTCAACTACGCGATCCATCCGGTGGCGGGCCGGATGCCCGGCCACATGAACGTCCTCCTGGCCGAGGCCGACGTCCCCTACGAGCAGCTGCGCGAGATGGAGGACATCAACCCCGAGCTGCCGCGCACCGACGTCGCCGTGGTGATCGGCGCCAACGACGTCACCAACCCGGCGGCGAAAAACGACCCCGACTCGCCGATCGCCGGGATGCCGATCATCGAAGTCTCCGAGGCCAACGAGGTGATCGTGATCAAGCGCTCGCTCTCCCCCGGCTTCGCCGGCATCGATAACGACCTCTTCTACGAACCGAACACCTCGATGCTCTTCGCCGACGCCAAAGCCGCGGCGAGCGAGATCGCCGCCGAGATCCAGAACCTCTAGCGCGGACTTGCCAGCCCCTCGATCCGGTCCCTGACCGAATCGAGTCCTGCATCGACCCCCCTATAGGGGACAAATGCAGGACTCGATCAGCGCCGAGCGCTTGCGCGACAATCCGGCGCCGAAGTTGGCACGCAGGTGACCCACACGTAGGACTTTTCTCGCCACGCTCGCCGGGTGCGATGCGAGCGGGGACAGGGGACGGTCGAGCTGGTCGGGCTGCTCGGCGTGGTGGCGCTGGCGCTGGTCGGGATGCTGGCGGCGGGGGTGGCGGTGCCGGGCGGGGCGCTGGCGCGGGAGATCGCGGGGCGGATGCTGTGCGCGGCGGCGCTGGCCGACGGCTGCGGCGACGAGCCGGTGCTGATCGCGACCTACGGCGACGAGGTGGGGAGGCTGGTGCGCCGGCACATGCCGACGATCGCCTTCGAGGAGGGCTCGCGGGCGCTGCCGGTCGATTGGCGGCGCTGCCGGATTACCGAGTGCGGCGACGGCCCACAGGAGGGCCTCGTCCATCGCAGCGACCAGCGACTGCCGGTCACCGCCTTCGTCCACGTGGTCGACTGCCGGGCCGAGGGACGTGAGGCGAGCGAAGCGGCGGGTGCGAACTGCTCCGGGCGGCGGGCCGGCTCGCTCTACCTCCAGTACTGGCTCTTCTACGCGGACTCGACCACCGGCCAGATCCCCGTGCTCGGACCTCTCGACCACCACCGCGACGACTGGGAAAGCGTGCAGGTGCGGATCGGGCCCGACCGCCGCGCCTCGCAGCGGGCCTCCTCGCACCACGGCTACAACCACGACCGCAGCTTCTTCAACGTCGGCTCCGACGCCGGCCTCGAATTCGTCCGGGAAGCAACCGAAGACATCGGCCTGCGCGAGGCGAACGGCTGGGGGCCCGAGACCGGCCTGCTCGAAGTCTCCGGCGGCTCGCACGCGGGCAACGTCGGCGAGGGCGAGCGCGGCACCCGCTTCATCCCCGGCCGCCGCGTCCACCTCGTCCCGCTCGAGCCGATCGCCGCCCACAGCCACTCGACCTTCGCCGTCGTGCCGCCCTGGCTGAAGCGGACTTGGCGCGACCCGGAGGCGACGGGGACGGATTAGGCGGGGCAGCCCACCGGGGGTGGGCTGGGTTCTTGTCGCATAGCGAGAGAAACCCAGCCCAAGCTCGCGACGGCCCTACTTCGGCGGCATCCGCAGGGCGCCGTCGAGGCGGATCGTCTCGCCGTTCAGCATCGGGTTGGCGACGATCTGGCCGACAAGGTCGGCGTACTCCTCGGGACGGCCGAGGCGGGAGGGGAAGGGGATGCCGGCGCCGAGCGCCTCGCGGGCCGTCTCCGGCAGCGCAGCCAGCAGCGGCGTGTCGAACAGGCCGGGGGCGATCGTCACCACCCGGATCCCCTTCGAGGCGACGTCGCGCGCCGCCGGCAGCGTCATCCCGACGATCCCGCCCTTCGAGGCGGCGTAGGCGACCTGGCCGATCTGGCCGTCGAAGGCGGCGATCGAGGCGGTGTTGACGCAGACGCCGCGCTCGCCGCCGGAGTTCGGCTCGTTGTCGAGCATCGCCTGGGCGGCGAGGCGAAGCACGTTGAAGCTGCCGACCAGGTTGACTTTGACGACGTTGGCGAAGTATTCGAGCTCGTGCGGCCCACGGGAGCGGGCGAGGCGCTCGGCCCAGCCGATCCCGGCGCAGCAGACGGAGATCCGCAGCCCGCCCTCGGCCTCGGCGGCGCGCGCGACGGCCGCTTCCATCGCCTCGGCGTCGGTGACGTCGGCCCGGACGAAGCCGGCGCCGATCTCGCCCGCCAGCGCCTCGCCGCGCTCGGGGTCGAGGTCGGCGATCGTCACCGCTGCTCCGGCCGCGGCCAGCGCGCGCGCCGTCGCCGCGCCCAGTCCCGACGCCCCGCCGGCCACCAGCGCTCCCGCTCCTCGCACCTCCATTGCCCCAACCCTATTTGAACTCTTGATCACCTTCCTGGTTCACAACCCAGCCAATCGAACTCGTGTACGGTCGTCATATCGCGACCGAGGTGTCCTCAGTGTCGAAGGCGGCGATAGCGGATCTCTTGGGGGAGGCCCGTCGGCGCACCCTCGCCCTGATCGAGCCGCTCGACGACGAGCAGCTCAACACGGTCTTCTCGCCGCTGCTCAGCCCGCTCGCCTGGGACCTCGGCCACATCGCCAACTTCGAGGAGCTCTGGCTGGTCCAGCGGATCGGCGGCCGCGAGCCGCTGCGCGGCGAGCTCGGCCGCCTCTACGACGCGATCGAGAGTCCGCGCAGGATCCGCGGCGAGCTGCCGATCCTGCGCGGCGAGGAGCTGCGCTCCTACATGGACGACGTCCGCGCCCGCACTCTCGACGTGCTGGGGGAGGTGGAGATCGCCGCCGACGCCGAGGACCGCCTGCTGCGCGAAGGCTTCGTCTACGAGATGCTGGTCGCCCACGAGCTGCAGCACCAGGAGACGATGCTGCAGCTGCTGCAGCTGCTCGACGGCTACGAGCTGCCGCTGCCGATCGGCCCTGAGCCGGTCACCGCGGAGGGGCCGGAGACGATCGCCGTCGCCGCCGGCGAGCACGAGGTCGGCGCGCCGCCGCGCGGCTTCGCCTATGACAACGAGCGCCCCCGCCACGCGGTCGAGCTGCCGGCCTTCGCGATCGATCGAACCCCGGTCACCAACTCGACGTACGTCGAGTTCATGGAGGACACCGGCGCCGAGCCGCCGATGTACTGGGAGCGCGACGGCGAAGGCGGCTGGGTTGACGCCGCCCGCGGCCGGCGCGAGCCGCTCGACCCGGCGGCGCCGCTGGTCCACGTCTCCTGGCACGAGGCCGACGCCCTCGCCCGCTGGGCCGGAAAGCGGTTGCCGACCGAGCTCGAGTGGGAGGCCGCTCGCGAGCGGCTCGACGGGATTGGCCAGGCCTGGGAATGGACCAGCTCCGAGTTCCGCGCCTACCCGGGCTTCGAGGCCTTCCCGTACCGCGAGTACTCCGAGGTCTTCTTCGGCGACGAGCACAGGGTCCTGCGCGGCCGCTCCTGGGCGACCCACCCGCACGTGGCGCGGCCGAGCTTCCGCAACTGGGACCTGCCGCAGCGCCGACAGATCTTCGCCGGCGTCCGCCTCGCGGAGGACGCATGACGATCGCGATCGACGTCCACGTCGACGCCGACACCGCCGCGACGATGGCGCGCGAGGTCCGCGCCGGCCTCAGCGCCTGGCCGAAGGAGCTGGCGCCGAAGTGGTTCTACGACGAGCGCGGCTCGCAGCTGTTCGAGCGGATCACCGAGCTCGAGGAGTACTACCCGACCCGCGCCGAGCGCGGGATCCTCGCCGCCCGCGCCGCCGACATCGTCGCCGCCGCCGGGGCGCCGCGGACCCTGATCGAGCTCGGCTCCGGCTCGGCGGCGAAGACCCGGGTGCTGCTCGACGCGATGCGCGAGGCCGGCAGCCTGCGGGTCTACGCGCCGGTCGACATCTCCGAGGAGATCACCCAGGAAACCGCCGAGGCCTTGGTCGAGGAGTACCCCGGCCTCGACGTCCACGGCCTGGTCTGCGACTACGAGGCGCACCTCGAGCGGGTGCCGCAGGCGCTGGCGCCGCGGCTGATCGCCTTCCTCGGCGGCACCGTCGGCAACCTCTACCCGGGCCCGCGCCGCGCCTTCCTCGAGCGGATCCGCGCGCTGCTCGACCCCGGCGACCATCTGCTGCTCGGCACCGACCTGATCAAGGACCGCTCGCGACTCGAGCTCGCCTACGACGACCCCGCCGGCGTCACCGCCGAGTTCAACAAGAACGTCCTGCGGGTCCTGAACCGCGAGTTCGACGGCGACTTCGACCCCGACTGCTTCGAGCACGTCGCCCGCTTCGACGAGCGCGAGGAGCGGGTGGACATCCGCCTGCGCTCGCTCTGCGAGCAGGAGGTGACGCTCGATGCCCTCGACCTCGTCACCCACTTCGCGGTCGGCGAGGAGATGCGGACCGAGATCTCGACCAAGTTCTCGCGGCCGCGGCTGGAGGCGGTCTACGCCGACGCCGGTCTCGAGCTGGTCGGCTGGTTCACCGACGAGGACGAGGACTACGCGCTCTCGCTCGCTCGGCCCGCCTGAACCTCAGGCCGCCGGCACCTGTTGCGTGATGCAGTGGACGTTGCCGCCGCCGAGCAGGATCTCGCGCGCCGACACTCCCACGACCTCGCGCTCGGGGAAGGTCGCGGCCAGGATCGCGGCCGCCTCCTCATCCCGGCGCTCGTCGAGCAGCGGCATCACCACCCGCCCGTTGGCGAGGTAGAAGTTGACGTAGGAGGCGGCGAGCCGGTCGCCGGCCCGGCGCGGCTGCGTGCCGGCGATCGCCTCGACTCCGGCCGCCTCCTCGGCGGTGGCCCTCAGCGGGCCGGGGGCGGGGAGGAGGACGACCTCGAGCGGCCGGCCGCGAGCGTCGACCGCCGCCTCCAGCCGCCGCCGCGCGTCGAGCGAGATCTCGTACTGGGGATCGGAGACGTCATCCGTCCAGGTCAACAAGACCACGCCGGGGCGCGCGAAGCAGGCGAGGTTGTCGACGTGGCCGTCGGTCTCGTCGGCGAACACGCCGCGCCCCAGCCACAACACCTTCTCGGCGCCGAGGTAGTCGAGCAGGTGGGCTTCGATCTGCTCGCGCGAGAGCTCGGGGTTGCGGTTGCGGTTCAGCAGGCACTCCTCGGTGCTCAGCGCCGTCCCCTCGCCGTCGACGTGGATCGAGCCGCCCTCGAGCACCAGCGGCGCCCGGTAGCGCCCGGCGCGCTCGACTTCGAGCACCTTGGCGGCGACCCGCTCGTCGCGCTCCCAGGAGGAGTAGAGGCCACCGTGGTGCCCGCCCCAGGCGTTGAAGCGCCAATCGACGCCGCGCCGCTCGCCCTCGTCGCCGACGACGAAGGTCGGGCCGACGTCGCGCATCCAGGCGTCGTCGCTGGAGAGCTCGACGACTCGGATCGCCGGCGAAAGCGCGGCGCGGGCCCGCTCGAACTGAGCATCGGAGGCGCCGACCGTGACCGGCTCGGCGGCGGCGATCGCCGCGGCGACGGCGGCGAACGCGGCCTGAGCCGGCGCCGCCCCCTGGCGCCAGTTGTCGGTCCGCTCGGGCCAGAGCATCCAGCAGCCGGCGTGCGGCTCGAACTCGCCCGGCATCCGCAAGCCGTCGGCTCGCGGGGTCGAATCGAGGACGCCTGCCTGCTCCGCGCTCATCGCCCTCTATCTTGAAGCCTCGATGGGGGAGCTCCGCGTCATCCTCGCCACCGAACCGCCCGAGTCGCCGGCCCGCACCCGGCCGCCGAGCCGGGCGCCGTTCCGGATCGGCGCCGTCCAGCAGCGCTGGCACGAGGACGCCGAGGAGCACCGCGAGGCGCTGCGCGACGGGATCGAGATCGCGGCCAGCGAGGGGGCGCGGCTGGTCTGCCTGCAGGAGCTGACCCTCAGCCCCTACTTCGCGGTCACCCCGGGCGGGCCCGAGGCGGCCGGCGCCGCGCCCGAGGAGCTCCCGGGCGGCCCGACCTTCGAGTTCGCCGCGGCGATGGCGGCGGAGTTCGGCGTCCACGTCCACGCTTCGCTCTACGAGCGCGCCGACGGCGAGGACGGGCTCGGCTTCAACACGGCGATCGTCGTCTCGCCCGAGGGCCAGCTCGCCGCCCGGACCCGCAAGCTCCACATCCCCGTCACCGCCGGCTACTACGAGGACCGCTACTTCCGCCCGGGCCCGGCCGGCGAGGACGCCTACCCGCTGCTGCGGCTCGGCGACGCCGGCCTCGGCCTGCCGACCTGCTGGGACCAGTGGTTCCCGGAGGTCGCCCGCGCCTACAGCCTCGAGGGCGCCGACGTCGTCGTCTACCCGACCGCGATCGGCTCCGAGCCCGACCATCCCCAGTTCGACACCGAGCCGCTCTGGCAGCAGGTGATCGTCTCGCACGGGATCGCCAACGGCCTCTTCATGGTCGCCGTCAACCGCACCGGCGAGGAGCCGCCGCTGACCTTCTACGGCTCCTCCTTCGTCAGCGACCCCTACGGCCGGGTGCTGGCCCAGGCGCCGCGCGACGAGCCGGCGGTCCTGGTCGCCGACCTCGATCTCGACCAGCGCCGCGACTGGCTCGAGCTCTTCCCGCTGCTCGCGACCCGCCGCCCGGACGCCTACGGCTCGCTGGCCGAGTAGCGGCGCCCTAGCGGTAGGCGCCGGCGGCGAGCTTGGCCAGCGCCGGCATCTTCAGCGAGCCCCAGCCGCTGGCCCAGTCGTAGCCGGGCTTCGCCTGGCAGCAGTCGACCGGGATGTCGCCGCTTACCGTCGGGTCGAGGGCGGGGGTGATGTTGTTGTCTCCCCTGGTGACGTCGTGGAACGCCGCCTGGCGCGTCTTGGCGCTAGCCCCCAGCTGGTAGATCAGCGGGTTCAGGAAGCCGAGGTTCGGCTCGCCGCGCTTCGCCGCGTACTGGTTGGCGAGGGCGACGCCGGCCGCGGTCAGCGGCGCCGCGGCGCTGGTGCCGCCGACGACCGACCAACCGTGGACCGCTTCCTCGCCGGAGACGCACGGTTTCGCCGTGCAGTAGTAGGCGTAGCCGGGCAGGCGGTCGGCGAGAGCGGCGACGTCGGGGACCTTGCGGCCGGGGCCGTAGCGGGTGATCCCGGTCTGCCACCACGGGGTGCGCGGCGAGACGATGCTGACGCCGCCCCCGCCGCCGCCGGCGATCGGCAGGTCGCCTTTGCCCTTCAGGAAGGAGTCGTTCCAGACGATCTCTTCCTTGATCGTGTTCTTCTTGCTCAGCACCAGGTTGGTGCCGCCGACCGCGGTCGCGTAGGGGCTGGAGGAGGGGAGCTCGACCGCCTGCAGCGGCAGCGCCGTCGTTTCCCCGGTTTCCGCGAAGTGGCCGCGGCAGCCGGTCGAGCCCTGGTCGCCGGCCGAGACGAGGACCGAGATCCCAGCCCCACCGGCGACGGCGAAGACGTCGTCGAGGGCGTCGCGCCAGGCGAGGGCGTTGGCGATCTGCGGCTCGCAGAGGCCGAGCGAGATCGAGATCACGTCGGGCCGGTGCGCCGGATCGCCGAGTGCGGTCCCGGCGGCGAGGATGATGTTCTCGAGCGAGTTTTCGCCGCCCTCGTAGACGTAGATGTGGTCGAGGCCGGGAGCGGCGACGGTGAGCTGCTCGAGATCGAGCGTCGTCTCGTCTTCGGCGCCGGGGCGCTTGTTGACGTTCACCGCCTGGACGCTGATCGGCGGCGGCTTGACGCCGAAGCACTTGCCGAAGGTGACGATGTCGGAGCGCTTGAAGCCGCCCTGCTCGACCACGGCGACGGTCTGCCCTTCGCCGCGGAAGCCCCTGGCGTGCATCTTCGCGTGGCCGTAGGCGGTCAGGTACTGGTTCGGGGTGAACGGTTCGAGGCCCGGTGCTTCGGCGCCGCTCGAGCCCGCCGCACAGCCCCCCGCGGTGCCGCTGTGGGGGACGATCGAGCCATACCGTTCGCCCTTCTTCTTGGCCTGGGCGCTGGCGCTGGCAGCGGCGGAGCGCGGGCTCTCGGTCGCGCCGGGGGCCGGCGAGCCGTCGCTGACGGAGATCGCGGATACCGCTCCGCGCAACGCAGCCGGCACCGCTCGCGACGTCGAACCGCCGGCCGCGCTCGCCAGCGCGCCCTCGCCGGCCGGCAGCAGCCGCGCCGCCCGCCGCGCGCCAAGGCTGGCGGTGACGAAGGTCCCGGTCGGCGCGACGGCACCGCGCACGCCGCGCGCCGCCAGCCAGCCGAGCACCTGCTTCTGCTGCTTCTCGGTCGCGCCGAAGCGGGCGACGAGGCTCTCGACCGTCGCGTAGTCGCGGTAGCGGGGAGAGCTCGGGTCGGAGACCTGGCGCACGAAGTGGTTGAGGCCGCGCGGGTGGCGCAGCTGGATCAGCGGCATCACCTTGCCGGCGCCGAGGCCCGGCTTGGAGCCCTTCTTCGGGGCGGCGGAGGCGCCGGAGGCGCCGGCGGCGAGCAGACCGAGCGAGAGCATCGAGACGAGCAAGAGGGCCGAGTGACGTCGCATCAGAACCTTCCAGACGAGTGAGGGGCGGGGAATACTGGACTGGAATCGGCTGGCGCGGCGCGGGACTTGAGCGCTACGGCGCGAGTGCCTCGATCGTCGCGCCGAGCCGCTCGGGCGGGACGATCGGCATCAGCACCGGCGTCGTGATCCCGCCAGCGACGAAGGCCGCCAGCCGCTCCTTCATCTGCTCGGGCGAGCCGAAGACGAACATCTCCTCGATCAGCTCCCAGGGCGCCGCTTCGGCCGCCGCCTTGCGATCGCCCTGGCTCCAGGCCGCGACCATCGGGTCGATCCGCTCGCCGTAGCCGAGCCAGCGGTAGAACTTTTCGTAGACCGGGACCGTGATGTAGGAGGAGAACATCGTCCGCGCCAGCGGCTCCACCTGCTCGCGCTCGCCGGGGATGCAGAAGAAGCGGCAGAGGAGGTCGAAGTGGTCGGGGGCGCCCTCGAGCTGCGCGGTGATCCGCGGCAGCGCCCCGAGCGGCAGGAAGTTGGTGAAGGCGCCGTCGGCGCGCTCGACCGCCAGCCGCAGCATCTTGCCGCGCAGCGCCGCGAGCACGATCGGCGGCGGCTCGGCGGGCGGCGTTTCGAGCTTGAAGCGGGTCTCGGTGCGCTCGCCGGCGAGGGCGGTGCGGAGGAAGTCGAGGGTCTCTTCGACCTTGGCCAGCGGCCGCTCGAAGGGAATTCCGTTCCAGCCTTCGACGATCCGGTCCGAGGAGGCGCCGATCCCGATCACCGCGCGGCCGGGGGCGGCCGAGGCGAGCGCTGCCGCCTCCATCGCCAGCAACGCCGGGCCGCGCTGGAAGACGCCGACGATGCCGGTGCCGAGCCGCATCCGCTCGGTGTAGCCGGCGGCGAGGGCGAGCGGCGTGAAGCCGTCGGGACCGGCGGTCTCGCCGCTCCAGAGGTCGGTGTAGCCGAGCGCCTCGGCGCGGACGACATGCTCCTTCTGCTCGGCCAGGCCGACCCCGGGCAAAGGCAGCGAAAGACCCCAGCGACTCTCCACGCGCCGACCCTATAGCCTCCGGCGCGCATGGCAGCCGCCCCCTCGCAGGCGAAGCCCGATCGCAACCTCGCACTGGAGCTGGTGCGGGTGACCGAGGCCGCCGCCCTCGCCGCCGCCCGCTGGGTCGGTCGCGGCGACAAGATCGCCGCCGACGGCGCCGCGGTCGACGCGATGCGCTTCGTCCTCGACTCGGTCTCGATGGACGGCAC
>JBFWMZ010000014.1:5235-72074 GCA_050251335.1 Solirubrobacterales bacterium | reverse complement strand
TGATCGCCTGGGCGAAGTTGTAGGCGGCGGTCGCCGTCTCCTGCGAGGTGTCCTCGCCGACGATCACCTCGACCAGCGGCATCACCGAGGCCGGGTAGAAGAAGTGGAAGCCGACGACCTTGTCGGCGCGCAGCGTCGCTTCCCCGATCTCGGTGATCGAGAGCGAGGAGGTGTTGGAGGCGAGGATCGCGTGGCCGGGGGTGGCGGCGTCGATCTCGCGGAAGACCGCCTGCTTGATCTCGATCCGCTCCGGCACCGCCTCGATCACGAAGTCGACGTCGCCGAACTCCTCGTAGCCGGTGGTGCCGATGACGTTGGCCATCACCTCGGCGAGCCGGGCGTCGGCCTGCTCCTGGGTGATTCGCTCCTTCTTCACCTGCCCGGCCAGCTGCCCCTCGGTGACCGCGCGCGCCTTCTCCAGCGCGGCGTCGACGAACTTCTGGTCGATGTCCTTGACGACGACGGGGATGTCGGCGGCGGCGATCGCCTGGGCGATCTCACCGCCCATGGTGCCGCCGCCGACGACGGCGGCCTTGGAAACGAACATCGTGCGGTCTTCCTCCCGGGGTAGCGAGCTTCTGGCTGGGCGGCCAGAGCCGCCGCGGGCAGGCTATCCGTTCGCGGCCGGTGGGAGCGCCGGTAGCGCGAGGCGATGGCCGCCGAGCAGGCGCTGCGCCGCCTGCCCGACCCCAAAACCGCGTAGACGGGCGTCCAGGCGCCATAAAGGCCCCGCCGGCGGGGCCGATACCGGGGCATCATGCGGTTTCGGTCGAGATTCGCGGCGCTCTGCGCGCTGCTGGCGATGAGCGCCGTGCTCGCGGTGGTCGCCTCGGCGCGCGCCGAGGTGCCCGCGGCGCGCCTGCTGCCCAACGGCCAGGCGGTTGCCCCGGCCGCGGCGCCGCCGGCGGTCAAGGCGATGATCGAAGCCGGCAACCGGATCCGCCACCGGCCCTACCACTGGGGCGGCGGCCACCGCGACTGGAACGCCGCCGGCTACGACTGCTCGGGCTCGGTCTCCTACGTGATGCACGCCGCCGGGCTGCTCGAGTTCCCGCTCGACTCGACCGGCTTCATGAGCTGGGGCGGCGGCGGGGGCGGCTCCTGGGTGCGGGTCTACGCCAACCGCGAGCACGTCTTCGCGGTGATCGCCGGCCTGCGCTGGGACACCTCCTACGCCACCGACGGCGACCGCACCGGCCCCGGCTGGAGCGAAGAGATGCGTCCAACCGGGGGCTTCCATCTGCGCCACCCGCTCGGTCTGCTCGCCGCCACCCCGCTGGGCTAGCGGGGGGTGCCGTTTTCCACCGCGTACAACGCTATTCGCGCAACGCTGTACCGGCGTATAAAGGTGCCTCCCGGCGTCCCCCACTACGATGATTTGGCTCTTTATGGGGATAGCTGAAACCAAACGGGCCCGGGGATCTGGGCTTGCGCCAAAAGTGAGGAACTGACGTAGAGATGACTCGCATCCGCCAGCAGAACGTGACCGCCGCGCAGTGGAGCTCCAACGGTGGCGCCCTCGGTACCGTCGATCTGACCCTGCCCGAGAACGACGTCTTCGGCGTCGACGTCTTCAGCCCCACGGTGCAGCGCGAGCGCCTCTCCGAGGACGTGTTCGAGCGGCTGCAGGCGAGCCTCTCGAGCGGCGAGGCCCTCGATCCGGAGCTGGCCGACGCGGTCGCCAAGGCGATGATGGAGTGGGCCCTGGAGAAGGGCGCGACCCACTACACCCACATGTTCCAGCCGCTGACCGGCTCGACCGCCGAGAAGCACGACTCGTTCTTCGAGCCGGCCGGCGAGGGGAAGACGATCGCCGGCTTCTCCGGCAAGGACCTGATCCAGGGCGAGCCCGACGCCTCCTCCTTCCCGACCGGCGGCGTCCGCGCCACCTTCGAGGCCCGCGGCTACACCGCCTGGGACCCGACCAGCCCCGCCTTCATCCTCGAGAACCCGAACGGGACGCTGCTCTGCATCCCCACCGCCTTCGCCTCTTGGACCGGCGAGGCGCTCGACGCGAAGATCCCGCTGCTGCGCTCGATGGACGCGCTCTCGCGCTCGGCGATCAAGGCGCTGCGGCTGCTCGGCGACGAGGAGGCCGACCACGTCTTCACCACGGTCGGGCCCGAGCAGGAGTACTTCCTGATCGACGAGCAGTACTACTTCGAGCGCCCCGACCTGATCTCGACCGGCCGCACCCTGTTCGGCGCCAAGCCGCCAAAGGGCCACGAGCTCGACGACCACTACTTCGGCTCGATCCCGGAGCGGGTGCTGGCCTTCATGATGGAGTCCGAACTGGAGATGCGCAAGCTCGGCATCCCGGTCAAGACCCGCCACAACGAGGTCGCGCCGGCCCAGTACGAGATCGCGCCGATCTTCGAGAACTCGAACGTCGGCTCCGACCACCAGCAGATGCTGATGCAGACGCTGCAGAACGTCGCCCGCCGCTACGGGCTCGTCTGCCTCCTGCACGAGAAGCCGTTCGCCGGCGTCAACGGCTCCGGCAAGCACAACAACTGGTCGATGGGGACCGACACCGGCGCCAACCTGCTCAACCCGGGCGACACGCCGGCCGACAACATCCACTTCCTGTTCTTCTGCACGGCGGTGATCCAGGCGGTGAACAAGCACCAGGGCCTGCTGCGGGCCTCGGTCGCCAACATCGGCCAGGACCACCGGCTCGGGGCCAACGAGGCGCCGCCGGCGATCATCTCGATCTTCCTCGGCGGCGAGCTGGAAAAAGCGTTCGAGGCGATCGCCGCCGGCGAGGGCGACCCCAACACGCCCGCCTCCTACCTCGACCTCGGCGCCGCGGTGCTGCCGCAGCTGCCGCTCCACGGCGGCGACCGCAACCGCACCTCGCCGTTCGCCTTCACCGGCAACAAATTCGAGTTCCGGGCGCTCGGGTCGAGCATGTCGCTGGCCTTCCCGAACACCGTCCTGAACACGATCGCCGCCGAGGCGATCGACGAGCTGGCCGGCAAGCTCGAGCAGAAGCTGGCGGCCGGAACCGGGATGCCGGAGGCGGTGATGGAGCTGGTCAAAGACTCCTACAGCGCCAACAAAGTCGTCTGCTTCAGCGGCGACAACTACTCCGAGGAGTGGCACGCCGAGGCCGAGCGCCGCGGGCTGAAGAACCTGCGGACGACGCCGGACGCGCTGCCCGAGGTGATCTCCGAGCAGACCGTCGCGACCTTCGAGAACTACGACGTGATGAGCAAGCGCGAGCTCGAGTCGCGCTACGACGTCTGGCTCGAGCAGTACGCGCTCCGCGCCAACATCGAGGCCGAGGAGGCCTACGCGATCGCCCAGACGATGATCCTGCCGGCGGGACTGCGGCAGCTGGGGCTGATCGGCGAGGCGGGCGTCTCAGCGCTCGAGGGCGAGGTCCGCGAGCTGGTCGACGAGCTGGTCGCCGGGCTCGGCGAGCTGAAGGACGCCAATGCCTACCCGACCGAGATGGAGGGCCTGGAGCTGGCCGAGTACGCCCGCGACAAGCAGCTGGCGACGATGGCGAAGGTGCGGGAGACGGCCGACAAGCTCGAGCGCGTCGTCGCCGACGATCTCTGGCCGCTGCCGAAGTACGAGGAGATGCTGTTCATCAAGTAGCGCTGCCGCTCGAGCTGTTCCTTATCCACACTATTTCGGGATAAGGAACAGCTCAGCGCTGGTCGCCGTCCTGATCCGAGGGCGGCGGCTGCTTTGGCGGTTTCGCGGCGTGCCAGAGGACGGCGCCGATCAGGGCCAGGCCGACGATCGGGATCATGCCGCCGAAGACGGCGAACCAGGTCTCGCCGAGCGCCAGCGGAACGAGAGCCAGCGGGATCACGGCGCGACCGGCAGCCCCGGGCCGCCGTTCAGCGGGTTGAGGTCGCCGAGGCACTCGACCAGGCGCGGGCAGGGCTCCTCGTCGTCGATCACGATCGCCGTGCCGGGCCAGGCGTAGCGCAGGTAGCGGCCGTAGGCGGCCCGAGAGCCGAGCTCGGGCTCGTAGATCCAGCAGCCGCTGTTCCAGTAGCGGGTGGCGCCGCCGCGCGACGAGCGGACGTTGGCGAGCGGCTGGTGGGTGTGGGCGAAGACGATCTGCTCGGCCTCGCGGTCCCAGCCGAGGTTGGCGACCACCGTGGCGAAGGCCTCGAGCGCGTGCTCGGCCGGGTCGCTGCGCGAGATCACCGTCGGCTCGGGGTAGATCGGGCGCCCGAACGGCGGGCCGGCGAGCGGCTGCTCGCGGGCCTGGCGGGCGGCCTCGTCGCGAACCACCGCCTCGAAGTGCTCGCTGCTCGGCAGCGGACCGGCGCCGGCGCCGTCCCCCACCCCGCGCGAGCGCAGCTCCTCGGCCAGGCGGCGAGCGCCGCGCACCGGCACCGCCAGCGTCGAACCGAGCCGGCCGGCGCGCTGAGCGGCGCGAAAGACGTTCTGCTGCGCGTGGGTCCCGTGCGGCATCTGGGCGGCGATGTAGAGCCACTCGGTCAGCAGCGTCGTCGTCGACTCGTAGTCCTCGATGCAGGTCGGCTCCTCCGGGCCGCCGGCGGCGATCGCCCACAGCGCCCAGGTCAGGAGCCGCGAGCCGCGCGAGCCGCTCATCCGCGCATGCGGATCGAGGTAGTGGCCGTGGGTGCAGAGGACGCCGCCGAAGCTGTAGGTCGGGTAGGCGATCTCGACCTCGACTCCCGGCAGCCGCCGTTCGAGGAAGGACTGGAAGAAGGCCGGCCCCGGCGGCTCGACCGCCGGCGAAGCCTCGGGCCCGGGCACCGCCCCGGCCGCCAGCGCCGCCTCGAGCCGGTTCTCGGCGTCGCGGTGGACCAGGTGGTGGTCGTGGTTGCCGGCGAGGAAGACGAGCCGCCTGCCGGCCATCTTCTCGGCGATCAGCGCCAGCAGGCCGGTCGAGGACTCGACCGCCTCGCCCAGCGCCCCGAAGAGGAAATCGAAGAGGTCGCCGAGGAAGACCAGCTCGTCGAGCCCCTCCAGCTGGGGCTCCAGCCGCTCGAGGAAGAACTCCTCGCGCAGCAGGTCACGGCCCGTCCAGGCCCCGAAGTGGGTGTCGGAGATGACCAGCGCGCGCAAGAGCGGCTGAGTCTAGGCGGCGGGCTTGGCGGCCCGCGACGCGACCCGCATCCGCAGCCCGCCGCGCGGCGAGAGCGTCGGCATCTGGCGCACGGTCATCGCCCGGCCGGGCAGGGCTTCGAGCCGCAGCCGCTGCAGCAGCATCGAGAGCACCAGCTTGACCTCGGTCTGGCCGAAGCGTTTGCCGATGCAGACCCGCTGGCCGCCGCCGAAGGGAACGTAGGCGCCGCGCGGCAGCGCCGCCTTGCGCTCGCGGGTGAAGCGCTCGGGGATGAAGGCCTCCGGCTCGGGGAAGACCTCCGGCAGGCGGTGGCTGGCCCAGGAGGAGTAGTTGACGTAGGCGCCGCGGGGAACCGAGTAGCCGCCGAACTCGAAGTCGCGGACGGCGCGGCGGGGGCCGATCCAGGCCGGCGGGTAGAGCCGCAGGACCTCGTCGAGGACCATCTCGAGGTAGGGCAGGTCGCGCTCCAACTGCTCGGCGCTCGGCGGTGCGTCGCCGAGCACCCGGTCCTGCTCCTCGCAGAGGCGCGCGAGGACCTCGGGGTGGCGGGCCAGCTCGTGCAGGGCGAAGGTCACGGTCGAGGTCGACGTGTCGTGGCCGGCGAACATCAGGGTCATCACCTGGTCGCGGACCTCGCGGTCGCTGAACGCCTCGCCGCCCTCGCCGCGAGCGCCGACCAGGAGGCTGAGGATGTCGCTGCGGCCGGGGTCCGGAGCGGCGCGGCGCTGGGCGATCTCGGCGAAGACGATCTCGTCGAGGACCCGGCGCGAGGCGATCAGCCTGCGCCACGGCGAACCGGGGCCCCGCAGCAGGCGCAGCCCGTAGTCGATGCCGTAGTAGCCGAGCGCCCGCTCGAAATGCTCGGCCGCCGCCGCTCCCTTGCCGGCCTCGTCGGGGTCGAGCCCGAGCAGCGCCCGCATCGCGATCCGCATCGCCAGGTTGCGCATCCAGCCGTAGACGTCGACCACCTCGCCGACCGGGAGCGCCGCGATCGCCGCCTCCGTCTCCGCCTGCATCGCCTCGACCGCGGCGGCCACCTGCGCCCGGTGGAAGGCCGGCATCATGATCGCCCGGGCGCGGTCGTGGTAGTCGTCGTCGACCGTCAGCAGGCCGTCGCCGAGCAGCGGGATCAGGTCGCCGAAGCTCGACTCGCGCCAGTGGAAGTTCTGCGGCGCGCCGACGGTGATGAAGTAGTTCGCTTCCGGGCCGAGCATGAAGATGACGCGGGTGTGCAGCAGCCGCATCGAGAAGATCGGTCCGTGGTCTTCGTAGGCGCCGAGCAGCAGCGGCAACGGGTCGTGGGCGACCTGGTGCGTCCGCGCCCAGCTGAAGTCGCCCGGGCCGGGCGGGAACCTACCCCTCCCCCGCCACTCGGCGGCGAGGTCGCCGAGCACTCGCCGCACCGGGTTCGCCGACATCTGCGGCGGCCGCTGCACAGGTATCGCTCGATCTGCCGTGGCCATCGCTGCATCGTAACTGGCTGGCTGGCCAGTTCCGACGAGCGTTCGCGCCGAGCTGTTCCTTATGTCCGCCTGGCGGACATAAGGAACAGCTCAGGCGCTGGCGGCTAGCTGGCCGCAGGCGGCGGCGATCTCGCGGCCGCGGGTGAGGCGGACGGTCGCCGTCAGGCCCGGCTTGGCGGCGAGGATCGCGCGGAAGCGCTCGATCGCCTCCGGCGGCGAGCCGTCGTAGGCGCCGGTCGGGTTGTAGGGGATCAGGTTGACCTTGTAGGCGCGCGGGTCGAGCAGCGCCGCCAGTTCGCGGGCGTGCTCGGGGTGGTCGTTGACGCCGGCGAGCATCACGTACTCGACGAACACCTTGCGGCGGCGGCGGGCGATGTAGCGGTCGCAGGCGGCGAGCACCTCGGCCAGCGGGTAGCGCTCGTTGACCGGCATCAGCTGCGAGCGCAGGCCGTCGTTCGGGGCGTGCAGCGAGAGCGCCAGCGCGACCGGCAGATCGCACTCGGCGAGGCGCTCGATCCCCGGCACCCAGCCGACCGTCGAGATCGCCGTGCGGCGGTGCGAGACCCCGACCTCGGGCAGCCGCTCGCAGGCTGCCAGCACGTTGTCGACGTTCATCGTCGGCTCGCCCATCCCCATGAAGACGACGTGGTCGATCGCTTCGACTCGGCGGAAGTGGAGCGCCTGGTCGAGGATCTCGTCGGCTGAGAGATTGCGGCCGAACTTCATCTGCCCGGTGGCGCAGAAGGTGCAGGTCAGCGGGCAGCCCGACTGCGAGGAGAGGCAGACCGAGCGCCGTCCGTCGCGGTAGCGCATCAGCACCGCCTCCAGCGGCCGTCCGTCGGCGGTCGCGAACAGCGTCTTCACGGTGCCGTCGTCGGCCTTCGCCTCCTCGACCACGGTCAGGGTCGAGAGCGGAACGTCCGCCGCCAGCCGCTCGCGCAGCGCCGCCGGCAGATTGGTCATCTCCGCGTAGCCGCGCGCCCCGCCCGCCACCCAGCGCCACACCTGGTCGGCGCGGTAGCCGGGCTCGCCGGCGGCGGCGAGCGTCTGCTCGAGCAGAAGGGTGTCCATCCCGGTGAGGTTAGACAGCGTCGTCCGGCTCGTCGCCGCGCCCGGCTTCGAGCGCCTCCGACGTCTTCCAAATCGCGCGGCTGATCGCTCGCCCGCTTCATCGCGGCAGATGCTCGAGTGCACAGACCCGAACCTCGAGGCCATCGATGTCGACCGTCGGCGCCCGCCGATCGAGATCCGAGTAAGAAGGCGCCTGGGGCAGTCCCTGGTCGCCCGCAGATAGCCCTAGGCATTGACGGCAAGGCCGCCGACGATGATGTATTCGACCTTCGCCTCCGCCAGACGCTCCAGCAGGCGGCGGAGGCGCAGCGGCCGAGCGCTCACGCCCGCCGGGCGCTGCCGGTGAAGCTGGAGAGGAATTCGCTCAGCGCCAGGCCCTCGGCGAGCTCGACCGCCAGCCGGACGCGCCGCGTCCTCGCGCAGCTGGCGGCGCCGGGCCAGCTCGTTTCTGCTCCCAGGCCTCGGCGGAACCCGAGTCGATCGGTGCCGATCGGTGATTCCGAGCCTCCATGCCGAGAGGTAGCCGCGAGAGTTCAGCTCAGGGGTGGATCCTCTCGCCGCGGGCGAGCATGGCGACGAATTTGCGCAGGCGGCGTTCGCGGGTCTGCGGCCGTTTCGCCTCCTCCAAGCGGTAAAGGATCGCATAGCGGTTGGCGCCGTCGAGCTGGGCGAAGAATGCCGCCGCGCGTTGGTTGGCGTCGAGCTCGCGCCGCAGGTCCTCGGGGACCTCGGCGCTGCGGGCGCCGGCGTAGGCGGCCTGCCAGCGGCCGTCGGCCTTCGCCGCCTCGACCTCGGCCAGACCGGCCGGCCGCATCGCCCCCGACTCGAGCAGCGCTTCGGCCTTCTCGCGGTTGATCTTCGACCAGCGGCCGCGGGGCCGGCGGGGCGTGAAGCGCTGCAGGAAGTGCTGCTCGTCGTGGGCCCGCTTCTGGCTGTCGATCCAGCCGAAGCAGAGGGCCAGCTCGAGCGCCTCGGCGTAGGTGACGCTCGGCTCCGCCGCCCCCTTCTTGGCGATCTTCAGCCAGACGCCGCCCGAGTCGGCCGCGTTGCGCTCCAGCCAGGCCTCGAGCTCGGCCGGCCCGGCGAAGCGGATCGTCGGCAGCTCGTCGGCCAGCTCAGAGCCCCGCCGCGTCGGCGAGCAGGTCGACCTGGGCGGGGTCCGGGTGCGACGGGAAGAGGATCAGCTCGTCGCAGCCGACGTCCGCGAAGGCCTGCAGGTAGCCCTGCACCGTCTCCGCGTCCTTGGCCGCCGAGTCGGCGATGAAGTTGGCGGTCTCCTCGCCGAGCCAGGCGTAGTAGTCGGTCAGGTAGGCGTTGGCGTGGGCCTCGGCGTCCTCGCCGAGCGAGAAGTAGGCGAGGCCGGCGAGCCGCGGCTCGCCCTCGCGGCCGGCGGCCGACCACTCGGCCTTGACCTTCTCGGCCGCTTCGGCGAAGACTTCCGGCGGGGCGCCGCCGGCGATCCAGCCGTCGCCGTACTTGGCGGCCCGAGCGAAGGAGGCGTCGACGCCGCCGCCGACCAGGAGGGTCGGGGGGTGAGGGACATCGGGGCCGACCGCCTCGTGGTCCCAGACCTCGCGGATCTTGGAGATCATCTCGTCGATCGCGGCGCCGCGATCGTCCATCGCCACCTCGGCCATCTCGTAGTCGTCGTCGCGGCCGCCGAGGCCGATGCCGAGCGTCATCCGGCCGCCGGAGAGGGCGTGGATGCTGAGCGACTGCTTGGCTACCGAGGCGGCGTTCTCGCGCAGCGGACCGAGCAGGACCGAGGTCGCGAGGCCGATCCGCTCGGTCACCGCGGCCGCCGCGGCGAGCGCGACCAGCGGCTCGTAGTTGCGGTAGACGATCCGGTCGATCGTCCCCAGGGTCGAGAAGCCGCGCGCGTCGGCGCGCCGCGCCCACTCGACCAATTGCTCGCCGGTGGTTCCCGGCACCGCGTTCGGAAGCCCGATCCCGACGTCCATCCCATCCTCCTCGTCAGCGTTCAGCCCAGTTGGGGAAACCTAGCCAACCGGGCGCGCCGGCTTTCGCCCTGGCTCGGCGAGGTCGTCGAGGAGGGCGCGGGCGTGGTCGAACCCGCGGCGGTCGCCGGCGAGCCGGAAGCGAGCGTTGGCGCCGAGCCCGGCGGCGTAGAACTCGAAGGCGAAGCGGTCGGGGTCGCGGTGGCCGGCCGCGCGCGCTTCGGCGGCGATCAGCGCCAGCCAGGCGTCCATCGCGGTGGCGATCGCGTCGCGGACGGGGCCCGGCCGGTCGTCGTACTCAGCCGTGACCGAGAACCAGAAGCAGCCGCCAGCGTAGTCGTTGACCCGCTCGAGGTAACCGGTGCCGATCGCCCGCAGCCGCTCGGCGCCCGGCGGCAGCGCCAGTGCCGGCTCGATCACCTCGGCCCGGAAGCGCTCGCCGGCGGCGGCGACGGTCGCCAGCTGCAGCTCCTGCTTGGAGCCGAAGTGGGCGAAGAGGCCGCTCTTGCTCATCCGCAGCTCGGCGGCGAGGCGGCCGATCGTCAGCCCCTCCAGCCCCTCGGCGGAGGCGATTTCGACGGCGCGGTCGAGGATGGCGGCGCGGGTCCGCTCCCCCTTGCTGTCGACGACGGTGCTTGCGCTCACCCTTCGCATCATATAAAAAGCACGAACGTTCGTTTAATTTCAACCAGGCAGGAGGCGGAGCGATGGCGGATTACGCGGTGAGGCAGATCGACGCGATGGAGACCACCTTCATGGGCGGGATGAAGAGGGCCCGAGCCGAGCTCGGGGTCGAGTCGTTCGGGATGCAGATCATCGACCTGCCGCCCGACTTCGACCGCTACCCCGCCCACGACCACGCGGAGAGCGGCCAGGAGGAGGTGTTCGTGGTGCTGCGCGGCGGCGGCGAGATGGAGATCGGCTCCGAGCGGGTGGCGCTCGACGCCGACCACATCGTGCGGATCGGGCCGGAGGAGACGCGCAAGGTCGTTTCCGGGCCGCAGGGGATTCGCCTCCTCGCCCTCGGCGGTACCCCGGGCCAGGTCTACGAGGCGCCGGAAGTCACCCAGCTCGGGGCGCCGGATCCGATGGCGCGCTAGATGGCGCGACCGGGTCGCGCGCCGACGTGGTTGCACTTGTCCCCAGCGGTTGCGGTTGTCCCCGATATGCGGGGACAACCGCAACGCGTGGGGACAAGTGCAACATCGTCGGTCTGTCATCCCGGTTAGTCGGTCATCCGGGTGGGTCCGATCGTGGGATCGACGAGGCACCGCCGTCGGCCAGCGGCTCGAATCCGGCGCACTCGATCACCGGCAGCCGCGGGTAGCGCGGGAAGCGCTCGTCGGCGCGCGAGCGCTCGCAGAGCGAGAAGACCGAGCCGCGGGTGTTGGGGACGAGCCGCTGATGGCGGCAGCGGTCACAGAGGCCGGCGGGCGGGCGGGGCGACATCGGAGGAGCTAGCTCCCTCCCACCGGCGACGGTGCCGCCGCCGAGCGTTCGGCGCCGCGCTTGACCGCGGCGAGGACGCGGCGGGTGAGGACGACGGGGCCGCGACTGCCGATCACCAGCGCCCGGTAGACGGACCCCTTGACGCCGGGGAACTCGGCGCGAGTCTCGGCGCGGACGCGCGAGCGATCCGGCGCCAGCGAGTCGACCCGGAAGATCGGCGCGTAGTGCGAGAAGCGGTGGCTCTTCGTGTCTTCGCAGCCGAGAACCCGGGCCACCCGCTCCGCCCTCCCGCCGCCGAAGGAACGCTCGACCGCGACCTGCAACGCCGCCCAGGCCTCCCCCGCCCCGGCGGCGACCTCGTAGGCGTGCTCGTCGACATGGGGCAGCGCCGCCAGCGCCGCCGCGCCGCCGCTCTCCTCGATTCCCCGCATCTTGCGGGACGCTACCGGGCCGCTCCCGCCTTCGCGCGGGCTAGCTTTCGTGCGTGGCCACGACCGCGACCCTTTTCGACGCCGACGCCGCCTCCTACACGGGGACGGTCGAGGTGCTGGGCGTCATCTTCCGCGCCGAGGACGACGGCTACGCGGTGCTCGAGGTGCAGGAGACCGAGGGCGGCGACGGCTTCGCGCTGGTTGGCCCGGTCGCCCACCTCGGGGCCGGCGACCGGGCCGAAGTCAGCGGCGAGTGGCAGACCCACGCCAAATACGGCCGCCAGCTCCGCGCCCAGGGGGCGCTGCCGCTCGACCCCGCCGACCGCGAGGGGCGGATCGCCTACCTGACGTCGCTGCGCCACATCGGCCAGGCCCGGGCCGAGAAGCTGGTCGACCGCCACGGCGAGGAGGTGCTGCGGGTGATCGCCGAAGATCCGCAGCGGGCCTTCTCCTCGCTCACCGGGATGGGTCAGGACCAGGCGGCGGCGGCAACCGAAAGCTGGCACGCCAGCCGCGCCGTCCGCGACCTGCACGTGCAGCTGGCGCCGCACGGCCTCGCCCACCTGGCGGCGCCGATCCACGCCAAGTACGGCGAGCGCTCGATGACGGTCCTGCACGAGGACCCCTACCGGCTGACCGAGATCGCCGGGGTCGGCTTCGCCCGCGCCGACAAGATCGCGCTGGCCGCCGACGTCCCGCCCGAGTCGAGCCGCCGCGCCCAGGCGGCGGCGGTCTACGCGCTCGTCGAGGCCGAGCAGCAGGGCAACACCAACCTGCCGCTGGAGGAGCTGGCGCGCCGCGCCGCGCGGCTGCTCGGGCTCGCTCCCGACCCCGAGGTGCTGGCCGCGGCCCCGGGGCTGCTGCTCGACGAGGGACGCGCCTACCGCGAGCCGACCCACGCCTCCGAGCTCGCCGTCGCGGCAACCCTGCGCGAGCGCGTCGCCGCCCCTCCCCACCTCGACCACGACCCCGGCGCGGAGCCGCGCGACAACCTCACCGACGAGCAGTGGGCGGCGGTCCGCGGCGCCTTCGCGGCGCGGGTCTCGGTCCTCACCGGCGGCCCCGGCGTCGGCAAGACCGTCTGCACGCGGCAGATCGTCGCCGAGGCCGAGGCGGCGAACGCGACCGTCGCCCTCTGCGCCCCGACCGGGCGGGCGGCGCGGCGGCTGGAGGAGGCGACCGGCCACGAGGCGAAGACGATCCACCGCCTGCTCGACTGGTTCCCGGGCCGCGAGGCGGCCTTCCGGCCGGGGCGGCCGCTGCCGGTCGACCTGGTGATCGTCGACGAGTCCTCGATGCTCAACCTGCGGCTGATCGAGGTGCTGCTCGCCGGTCTCGCCGAGACGACCCACGTCGTCCTCGTCGGCGACGCCGACCAGCTGCCGCCGATCGGGGCCGGCAAGCCGTTCGAGGATCTGATCGCCGCGGGCGTCGCGCCGGTCGTGCGGCTCAGCCAGATCTTCCGCCAGGCGGCGCGCTCGATGATCACCACCGCCGCCCACGAGATCAACCACGGCCGCGAGCCCCACACCGAGCCCGGCCCCGACCAGCAGCGCGACTTCTTCTTCATCGACCGCGCCAACGGCGAGAGGGCACTGGAGACGGTGGTCGAGGTGGTCGCCGAGCGGGCGCCGGCCAGCTTCGGGGTCGATCCGGTCCGCGAGGTGCAGGTGCTGGCGCCGATGTACCGCGGGCCGGTCGGGATCGACGCTCTCAACGAGCGCCTGCAGGCGCGGCTCAACCCGGCCGGCAGGCGGGCGGTCGGCGAGCGCTTCCGGGTCGGCGACCGGCTGATCCAGACCCGCAACTCGCACGAGCTGGGGCTGATGAACGGCTCGATCGTCTTCCTCCGCAGCGACGATCCGGAGGAGGAAGCGATCCACGTCGACACCGACGACGGCGGCTCGCTGGTGATCCCCTACGACGAAACGGCCTACCTGCGGCTCGCCTACGCGATCTCGGTCCACAAGGCGCAGGGCTGCGAGGTGCCGGTCGTGGTCGGCGTCTGCCACCGCTCGCACTCGCGGATGCTGACCCGGCCGCTGCTCTACACGGCGATCACCCGGGCGCGCAGCAACTGCGTCCTGGTCGGCGACCGCGCCGCGCTGGCCGGGGCGGTGCGCCGCGACGACGGCGGTGGCCGCCACTCCGGCCTCGCCGCCCGGCTGCGCGACGGCTGACGGCCCGGCCTCGAGCCGGGCTTCCGGATCGGCGCCTACCTTTCAGGAGTGGAACGCGCTCGTCCCCGCTTGCCCTGGACCGAGATCGGGCTGACCCTCGCCGGCATCGCCCTGCTGGCGGCGGTGGTGCTGCTGGTGCCCGAGCTGCGGCGCGCCTGCGAGGCGGCGATCCAGGGCGACACCGGCGAGGTGCGCCACCAGATCGACGGGCTCGGCTACGGCGGCGAGCTGCTGATCCTGGCGCTGACCCTGATCCACACCGTGATCCCCTTCCCGGCCGAGATCATCAACGCCGCTGCCGGTTTCGCCTACGGCTTCTTCCCGGCGCTCGCCCTGGTCACCGCCGGCTGGATGGCCTCGGCGGTGCTCTGCTGGGCCTTCGGCCGCCGCGTCGCCCGGCCGCTGCTCGACCGCTGGTTCGGGACCGAGCGCTTCGAGCGGATCGAGGGAATGATCGAGCGCGGCGGCGTCACCCTGCTGCTGGCGGTGCGGCTGATCCCGATCGTCCCCTTCAGCCTCGCCGGCTACGCCGCCGGCGCCGCCCGGGTGCCGCTCTGGCGCTTCTTCTGGACGACGCTGGTCGGCTACATGCCGATCACCGCCCTCGCGGTCTACTTCGGCACCCGCCTCGAAGGGCTCTCGCCGACCGACCCGCTGGTCTTCGGCAGCGCGATCGCGGTGATCGCGCTGCTGGCGCTCGGGCACTGGATCGTGCGGCGGCAGGCCGGCCGCGAAGCGGCGGTGGCCGTCAGCCCCGCGGAGCCCGGTGTTCGGTCCGAACCGCTAGATGGGTCCGAGCGACCCGGAACCTGAAGACCGCCGGGCTCGGATCGAGGCCGCCGTCGCTGCTGCGCGCCTGGACGCGGACGACATGCGGCCCGAGCCCGAACCAGCGCGAGACCCGAGCCCCGCAGGCGCGCCAACGCGAGCCGTCGAACTGGCAGCGAAAGGAGCCGTCGGCCGGCTCGGCGGCGAAGCGGAAGACGATGCGGGCGAGCGCCCCGCGGGTGCGGACCAGCTTCCGCGGATGGGTGTGGATCGAGGTCGAGGGGATCGTCGCGGTCGGCGTCGGCGTCGGCGCTGGCTCGCTGCTCGGCGGCTGCTGCGGGGCCGGCGGATTGGTGGGCGGATTGGTGGGTGGGTTGGTCGGCGGGATGAAGGGCGGGAATTCGGGTTCTTCTTCTTCTTCGAATTCGTATTCGACCGGCGGTTCGATCGGGGGAAGCGGGGTGCTCGGACCGTCTTCGGTCGTCGCCAGCGCCCCCACTTTTTCGAGAGCGACTTTGGCGTCGATCAGCCCGGCGCCGACCGCGTTCGTCCCGAAGCTGCCGACCGCCCGGCCCGATTCCTCGAGGCCGCTGGCGATTTCCACTGGGCCGGCGCCGGCCCCCTGAACCATCAGCGCCGCGATCCCCGCCGCGTGGGGCGCCGCCGCCGAGGTCCCGCAGAAGCGCCAGGCGCCCGCCGCGAACCCGGCGAAGAAGGTAGTCGCCCCGCAGTCGGTGGCGACGACGTCGGGCTTCTGGATCACCTCTTCGGGAATCGCCGCAGCGGCGGTGTTGCCCGCAACCGGTTCGAAGAAGTGCTTCGCCGGCCCGCGCGAGGAGTAGGCCTCGGGTTTGGAGCTGTTTGAGTAGGGCACGGCGCCGAGGGTGATCGCGCTGTTCGAGGCGGCGTGTCCGTAGATCGTCGGCCCGACGACGTCTTCCCCGCTCGCGATCGGGTGCTCGCTATTCGTCACGCCCCCCATGAGGATGAACTTCAGCCGCGGTTTCGCCGCCGCTTCGGCCTGCGGGTTGCAGGAGCCGGTGCAGCGGTTGATCACCAGCGAGACTTCCTGCGGGGTCGATTTCGTGTTCCTCCAGCGGAACCACTCGACCGGCTTCTTGACCACGGTCGGGTTGTCTTCTTCTTTCTTTTCGACGATCTGACCGCCGGACATCAGGTAGGCGTCGAGGTCGGCGTGGACGCCGTTCCACGGTTCCGCCCACTGCAGGTCGACGATCACTTCCCCTCCTTCCTTCACCGTGAAGCCGAAGGAGTTGTCTTCTTCGCCGGCTTCGGTCCCGGGGTCGAAGTCCATGCACTGCGGCGTGAAGCCTTTGCCCGTCAGTTCGCTCTGCACCGCGGTCGGGCAGCTGGCGGCGTCGCGGAACTGGGGTGCTTCCCAGGAGGCGATTTCATGCCCGCTTTCGAAGATGTTTTCGTTGCCCGCGGCGGTCAGGTAGGTCACCCCTTCGGAGCTGACCTTGGCGATCGCGTTGGCGATCGGGCCATCCTGGAAGAACGGCTCTTCGAAGTAGGAGACGTCGTCGACGATCACCTCCGCCCCGGCGCCGCCTTCGGCGACCGGCTTGGCGAGCTGTTCGATGTTCTGGGCGAAGGAGAGTTCGCTGCGGAAGGCGGTGGCGAAGGCGAGCTCGGCGTGGGGCGCGATGTCGTGGACGATCTGAGCCATCGCCCGGCCCTCGTCGCTGACCTGGCCGACGAAGGCCTGCGGCGCTTCGTCGACGATGTGGACCGCGGTCTGCTGACCGCTGCAGGTCGCCTGCGGCCCGGTCAGGTCGTTCGATTTCACGTCGTCTTCGGCGCGGGTCGGGATCGGTCCGCTGCCGAAGACTTCTTTGGTCGCCGTGTCGTAGGAGTCGGAGAGGATGCCGACGGTGACCCCGGCCCCCCGCAGCCCGAAGGCTTTGCGGGCGGCGGGAACGCCGAGCTGTTCCACGCCCTCGGAGATCACCGAGCCGCCTTCGCAACTGCCGGCGGCGTGGACGACCGGCGCCGGGCTGGCGCTGACCGAGGCGACGCCCGGGACCCGAGCGAGGGCGCGCAGATCCGCCGGTGGGACCGAGACCGTGACCGACTGGTAGAGGCGGCTGGCGGCGAGGACCTCGGCCCCGGCTTCGCGCAGCGCGTCGAGACGAGCCACCGCGCCCGAATCGAAGCCGACGTTGACGACGACGGCGCCGCCTTCGCGGAGGAGGCTGCCGGGGCCGCTGGGCGGCACCTCGAGCTCTTCCGCCTGGGCGCGGTTCGAGAGCTCGCGCACCGACGGCTGCGCCAGCGTCGCCAGGTCAGGCGAGAGCGGTCCGCCGCCGCCCGCCGCCGCCGCCGCGGTCGCTGCCGTGCTCAGGGCGGCGAGCGCGCACGCCGCCAGCGCAGCGGGCAGGGTCCTGCGAACTGCGGTCACCCACTCATTATCGGCACCGCGTCCAAATAATCGAGTCGCGGCCGGAGCAGAGGGGCGGGACGGCGGTCGAGTGGGCGGCACTGCAGTTACGAACACGGGAAAGTCCCGATCGCTGCTGCGTTTCGAACCGCGGACGCCGCGAGACTCGATCCGGCGAATTTCACACCCACGGGCCGGTGATCCTGCTACGGTGCCCAGCGTCAAGGCCGGGATTACCGGCGAAGTTTGTGCGTAGCGCTCGCAGTCGTTGCTTCATGCATCCTCTGGGTTCGCAGCACACGAAGTGGAGGCAATGCATGCCGACCGGAACTGTCAAGTGGTTCAGCGACGACAAGGGCTACGGGTTCATTACGCCTGATGACGGCTCGAAGGACGTCTTCGTCCATCACAGCGCGATCCTCGGGGAGGGCTTCAAGAGCCTGACCGAGGGTTCCAAAGTGAGCTACGAGTCCGAAGAAGGCCCCAAGGGCCCGGCCGCCGCGAGCGTCCAGCAGACGAGCTAGGGCAACCGCTCTTCAGATCTGTCGCGAAGCCCGCCAACCGGCGGGCTTCGTTTTGCCTGGACCCGTCGCGGGCCGGGTGGCGTCACTCTCTACCCTCTCCAATTCGCATGACCCAGACCCGAGACGACCTCCGAAACATCGCGATCATCGCCCACGTCGACCACGGCAAGACGACCCTGGTCGACGCGATGCTGTGGCAGACCGGCACCTTCCGCAAGGGGCAGGACGTCGCCGAGCGGGTGATGGACTCGATGGACCTGGAGCGCGAGAAGGGGATCACGATTCTCGCCAAGAACACCGCCGTCCACCACGACGGGGTGAAGCTGAACATCGTCGACACGCCGGGGCACGCCGACTTCGGCGGCGAGGTCGAGCGGGCGCTGACGATGGTCGACGGAGCGCTGCTGCTGGTCGACGCCTCGGAGGGGCCGCTGCCGCAGACCCGCTTCGTGCTGCGCAAGGCCCTCGAAGCGAAGCTGCCGGTGATCCTCGTCGTCAACAAGGTCGACCGGCCGGACGCGCGGATCGGCGAGGTGGTCGACGAGGTCTACGAGCTGTTCATCGAGCTCGACGCCGACTCCGAGCAGATCGACTTCCCGATCGTCTACACCAACGCGAAAGCGGGCTGGGCCGCGCTCGAGGAGGGCGTCGAAGGAACCGACCTGCAGCCGCTGCTCAATCTGATGCACGAGCGGATCCCGGCGCCGACCTACACGGAGGGGGCGCCGCTGCAGGCGCACGTCACCAACCTCGACGCCTCCCCGTATGTGGGGCGACTGGCGATCTGCCGAGTGCACGAGGGGACGATCCGCGCCGGGCAGCAGATCGCCTGGTGCCGAGCCGACGGCTCGGTCCAGCGGGCGAGCGTGAGTGAGCTGTACGTGACCGAGGGGCTCGAGCGGGTCAGCGCCGAGGAGGCCGGTCCGGGCGAAATCATCGCCGTCGCCGGGATGGAAGAGGTGACGATCGGCGAGACGCTCGCCGACCCCAACGACCCGCGACCGCTGCCGGTGATCAGCGTCGACGAGCCCTCGCTCTCGGTGGTGGTCGGGATCAACACCTCGCCGCTGGCCGGGACCCAGGGCGGCAACAAGCTGACCGCGCGGCAGATCCGGGCGCGGCTCGACCAGGAGCTGGTCGGCAACGTCTCGATCCGGGTCCGCGACACCGAGCGTCCCGACGCCTGGGAGGTGCAGGGGCGCGGCGAGCTGCAGCTGGTGGTGCTGCTGGAGATGATGCGGCGCGAGGGCTTCGAGCTGACCGCCGGGCAGCCGCGGGTGTTGACCCGGGAGATCGAAGGCGAAGTCCACGAGCCGGTCGAGCGGCTGGCGATCGACGTGCCGGAGGAGCACGTCGGCGCGGTGACGCAGATGATCGCCGGCCGCAAGGGGCGGCTCGAGCACATGGGCAACCACGGCACCGGCTGGGTGCGGATGGACTACCTGGTGCCGGCCCGCGGGCTGATCGGCTTCCGCACCGAGTTCCTCACCGAGACCCGCGGCAGCGGGATCATGCACCACGTCTTCGACCGCTGGGAGCCGTGGGCGGGAGAGCTGCGGACGCGCCAGACGGGCTCGCTGGTGGCCGACCGCCGCGGTCAGACCGCCGGCTACTCGCTGATGAGCCTGCAGGACCGCGGCACGCTCTTCGTCGGCTCGGGCGAGGAAGTGTACGAAGGCATGGTGATCGGCGAGAACGCCCGCTCCGACGACCTCGACGTCAACCCGACCAAGGCCAAACAGCAGACGAACATGCGGGCCGCGAGCGCCGACGTGCTGGTCCGGCTGGCGCCGCCGACCCGGCTCTCGCTGGAAGCCTCGCTGGAGTTCCTGCGCGCCGACGAGTGCGTCGAAATCACCCCCGAGGCGGTGCGCCTGCGCAAGGTCGAGCTCGACAAAGTCAAACGGGCGAAGGCGGCGAAGCGCGGCGAGGCCGCGCCGCGGCCGGTCTAGCGCCGAGCAGCGCGCTCAGCTGGGCGGCGACGCCGGCCGGGTCGGCGGCGAGGCGGTGTTCGGTGATGCGAACGACCGTGATGCCGACCGCGGCGAGCTCGGCGTCGCGCTTGCGGTCGGACTCGAAGGAGGCGCGGGTGCCATGGGTCGCGAAGGCGTCGATTTCGACCGCGAGTCCGGCGGCGGCCCAGTAGGCGTCGAGCTCGTGGGCTCCGACTATGTAGTTGGTCGCGGGCAGCGGCAGGCCGGCGGCTTCGACCAGCTCGAGGAAGCGCCGCTCGGCGCCGGAGCGGGTGAACCGCCGCTCGGGCCGGTAGACCGACAGCGCCCGGCGCAGCGGCTTCGCGCCTCTGTGCCGGCGGCTGCGCTCGCAGCAGGCGAGCACCTCGTAGTAGTCGAGGACCCCCAGTTCGTCGCCGCGCTTCAGAAACGCCGGCAGCCAGCTCTGCTTCGCCACTTCGGCCAGGTCGAGGTAGGTGCGAGCGGCGGAGGTCACCGGAATCCCCTCCACCAGGCGCCGATCCTCCGCCACCAGGTTCCGCGCCCGGTGCACCCTGACCGGGTCCCGATCCCGCAACCGCCGCGGCCCCGTCGCCGTCACGTGGAACTCCGTCGGCTCACCCCGGATCAACCCCCACATCCTCCCTGCCGACCAGTAGCTCAGCAACGACCCCGGCCCCACCGCAAGCACCGCCGCCAAGCATTCCCCCCGCTTCGAGACGTCCCGACGCCCCACCGCATACACACCATGGTGCAGCCGATGCAACCGCCCCGCGACGACCGCTTCGGTTACCCCCGCCTCGGAGTATCCAAGTCGCTGTCGCAGCTGTCGGATCGACACCACGCCGTACTGGCGCGAAGCGAGCTCCGCCAACCCCAACCCCCGCGCCACCCGCAGCGGTTGTCTTTCCTTCGGCGCATCGCGTTGCGGTTGTCCTTTCTTCGGCATACCCGAAGAAAGGACAACCGCACCCTCGGTTCGCCCCCTAGTGGCGGGGCGGTTCGTCCCTAGAAATCGCTAGGTGCGGGTTGGGAGGTTGGCTTCGATGCCGTCGAGGAGGCGTTTGAGGCCGCGCTCGAAGCGACCCGCGCTGTTGATCAGCTCGATCACTTCGTCGACGCCGGCGCTGGCGTCGTTGCCGAAGAACTCGCTGATCAGTGGGTAATTGCCGCTGTCGAGTTCGCGCTGGAGGAAGTCCACCACGTCGGACGGCCAGCCGCGATCGTGCTCCTCCTGCTCCTGCACCTCGCGCAGGGCGTAGCCGAAGACGTAGTCGTCGACCTGGCCGATCAGGTCGAAGGTCTGGTCGCGATCGAGCCCGAGCGAGGAGACGGCGGCGAGCGACTGCTCGAAGTGGCGCATCCCGTTGGGGCCGGGCCGGCCGTCGCCGAGGCGCTCGAAGATCCAGCGGTGGGCGGCGAACGCCTGCCGGGTCCGGGTCGCGATCTGGGTCAAAGCCTGGCGCCAGTCGTCCGACAGCTCGTCCTCCGGGACGAGGATCTCGCCCATGACCGAGTCGCTCATCAGGGTGATCAGCTCGTCCTTGTTGCGGACGTAGTGGTAGAGGGTCATCGTGCCGGCGCCGAGCCGCTGGGCGACGCGGCGCATCGAGACCGCCTCGAAGCCTTCGGAGTCGGCGATTTCGATCGCCGCGCGGGCGATGTCGGCGCGACTGTGGGCGGGACGGCGGGCAGCGGGCTCGTCGCGGAACCAGATCAGCGCCTCGCCCGCCATGTCGCGTCCGCGCTCGGCCTGCCGGCGCGCCCGATCGACCTCGCGCGCCGCCCTCTCGGTCGCCCGTTCGATCTTTTCGGCGGCGCGGTCCGTAGCCCGTTCGACCTTCTCAGCGGCGCGGGCCTCGGCCCGCTCCCGCTCGCCGCTCTCCTGCGAGGACTGGGTCTTCGACCGTGATGGCATTTCGTACATCGTACTGCTAGGCTCATCGTACGCTGTACTAAAACAACGTACGAGGTACGAGATGAACCAAGTTCTGCAATCGAGTGACAGCGTGGTCGCGACCGGGCTCGGCAAGCGCTACGGCGAGCACTGGGCGCTGCGCGAGTTCGAGCTGGCGGTCCCCTCCGGCTCGGTGCTCGGCCTGCTCGGCCACAACGGCGCCGGCAAGACGACCGCGATCCGCATCCTCACCACTCTCGCCGCCCCGACCGAGGGCAGCGCCAGCGTCGCCGGCTACGACGTCGTCGGGCAGGCGGCCGAGGTCCGCGAACGGATCGGCCTCACCAGCCAGGCGGCGACCGTCGACGGCCTGCTCAGCGGCGCTGCCAACCTGGAGATGATCGGCCGCCTCTACCACCTGCCGGGCAAGGTCGCCCGCGCCCGCGCCGCCCAGTTGCTCGAGCAGCTCGAGCTCGAGGACGCCGACGACCGCCTGGTCCGCGAGTACAGCGGCGGCATGCGCCGCCGGCTCGACCTCGCCGCCAGCCTGGTCGCCTCACCACCGGTCCTCTTCCTCGACGAGCCGACCACCGGTCTCGACCCGGAAAGTCGCAACCAGCTCTGGCACCTGCTGCGGCAGCTGGTCAGCGGCGGCACCACCCTGATCCTCACCACCCAGTACCTGGAGGAGGCCGACCGGCTCGCCGACGAGGTCGTGCTCCTCGACCACGGCCGGATCGCCGCCACCGGCTCACCGACCGAGCTGAAGGCGCGCCATGGCGGCGAAAGGGTCGTCGTCAGCGTCGACGCCGAGGCCGAGCTGCCAGCGGCGGCGACGGCGCTCGAGCGGGTCGCCGCCGGCGCCCCCGAGGTCGACGCCGAGGAACTGCTGGTGACCGCGCCGGCGAGCGAATCGACGCGGCTGATCGAGGTCGTCCGCGCCCTCGAGGAGGCGGGCGTCGACGCCCACGACGTGCGCCGCCGCGAGGCGACGCTCGACGACGTCTTCTTCTCGCTCACCGGCCCCCGCGCCGCCAAGCCCTCCCCGCCCACCGCCGCCGACGACCAGGAGGACCAGAGGGAGGTCAGCGCATGAACGCCGAGTCGATCACCGCCGCCCTGCCAACCACCCCGGCCGGCCCCGCGCGGCTGCGCTGGCTCGCCAGCGACGCCGTGGTGCTCGCCAAGCGCCAGTTCGCCCACATCCGCCAGATCCCGGAGAAGCTCTTCGACGTCACCCTGCAGCCGCTGATGTTCGTGCTGCTGTTCAGCTTCGTCTTCGGCAACGTGATCCACGTGCCGGGCGGCGGCGACTACAAGGAATATCTGATCGGCGGCATCCTGGTCCAGACCCTTGCCTTCGGGATGATGGGCCCGGGCGTCTCGATGGCGACCGACCTCGGCGAGGGGATCATCGACCGCTTCCGCTCGCTGCCGATGTCGCGGCCGGCCTACCTGCTCGGCCACCTGACGGCCGAGTTCTCGGCCACCGTGCTGGCGGTCGCGATCATGGTCGTCGCCGGCCTGATCGTCGGCTGGGGAATCTCGTCGAGCCCGCTCGAAGCGGTGGCCGGGTTCGGCCTGGTCCTGCTGCTGGCGATCGCGATGCTGTGGCTGGGGACGCTGATCGGCGTCGTCGTCCGGACCCCGGACGCGGTGCAGGGGATCGCCTTCATCGCGGTCTTCCCGCTGACCTTCGTCGCCAACACCTTCGTCCCGGTCGCGGGCCTGCCCGACGGGCTGCGCCAGTTCGCCGAATACAACCCGATCAGCTGCTGGTCGGCGGGAATCCGGACGCTGTTCGGCAACCCGACGGCGATCCCCGACGGCTCCGCCTGGCCGCTCGAACACTCGGTCCTCGCCTCGGTGCTCTGGTGCCTGCTGGTGCTGGCGGTGACCGTGCCGCTGACCGTGCGGGCCTACCGGCGCCGCACGACCGGATGAGCGCCGCCGCCGATGGGCCGATGGGCCGATTTCGGCAACTATGTTGCCGAAATCGGCCCATCGGCCCCTTCAGGCGTCCTCGGCGGTGACCCGGCCGGAGGCGATCGCGTCGAGCAGGGCCTGGTGGTCGCGCAGGTTCTGCTCGGCGTAGTCGGCGGCGAAGGAGCAGATCGCGCGGTCGAAGCTGTCGCCGCCGCCGAGGTAGCTGGCGATCGCGAAGCGATTGCCGCTCCGCGCGTGCGCCCGCGCCAGGGTCCAGCCGCAGATCCGCGCGTAGACCTCGAGCCCCGCGGACGAGAGCCGTTCGACCTCAGCCGAGCGCTTCCAGTCCCACAGCTGGCGCACGTAGAAATCGCGTTCGCGCCCGTCGAGCCCGGTCACCCGGCACCAGCCGAGGAAGATGTCCGACGCCGCCTGCATCAGCCGCTGCCCCTCGACCACGCGCTGACCGTGGTTGGGCCACTCGCTGGCGCCGGCGTAGGGCTCCATCACCGAGGCCTCGGCCTCCTTCGCCTGCAGGAAGAGCGGGTCGCGATCGCCCGGGCCGACCAGCAGGATCACCCAGGCGCGGGTGCCGACGCTGCCGACCCCCACCACTTTGCGGGCGATCTCGCGAAACTCGTAGGAGTCGAACAGCACCCGCATCTCGGGGCCGAGCGATTGGCGGTAGGCGCTGACCACGGTTTCCAGCATCGCCTTGATCGGGCGACCGTCGGCGGTCGGGACGAGCTGCTCGCCCGGCACCAGGATCGGCGGTTCGGAGCGGAAGCGGATCTGTCCGTCGACGGTTTCGGTCAGCCGGTCGAGGGCGCGGAGGCTGTCCTTCGACTGCGCCTTCTCGGCCCCGCGCCGCACCCGAGCCAGCTCACTGGCCTTGATCCCCGCCGCTTCCTCCGCCGTCGCCTCTTCGATCGCTTCCTCGACGTCGAGCCGCGAGTACCAGACCTCGAGGTTGCCGAGCGAGGCGAACTCGCGCATCGCCTCGCGGTAGGTGCGGACCGCTCGCATCACCGCCGCCTCGCACTTGGCCGGCTTGAAGCCACGTTCGCGGGCGGCGATCGCGAAGCTCGCGGCGAGTCGCTTCACGTCCCACTCCCACGGCCCCGGCAGCGTCTCGTCGAAGTCGTTGAGGTCGAAGACGAGGCGGCGGTCGGGCGCCGCGAAGGCGCCGAAATTGGAGAGGTGGGCGTCGCCGCAGGCCTGCACCCGCAGCCCCGAGACCGGGGTGCGGGCGAGGTCCGCGGCCATCACCGCGGCGGCGCCGCGAAAGAAGGCGAAGGGGGAGGCGGCCATCCGCCCGTAGCGGATCGGCACCAGGTCGGGGACCCGAGTCTCCGCCTGGCGCTCGAGGATCGCGACCGGGTCCTCGCGGTCGGCTGGCGCGACGAAGCCGGCGTGGCTGGAGCGACGCGCCGCCGAGCGCGCCGCCCTACCCTCGGCAGCGCTCTCGACGGCGGTGCTCATGGGTCAGACGGTAGCCGCTGCCTGCTCCGATTGCGAGTCGCGGGCGCTGTCGGCGGCCTTCTCCTCGGCCTCCGGCGTACGCTCGTCGATGTTGCGCGGCAGCAGCACCTCTTTGGCGATCACCAGGCGCTGGATCTGGCTGGTGCCCTCGTAGAGCTGCATGATCTTCGCGTCGCGCATCAGTTTCTCGACCGGGTACTCCTTGATGAAGCCGTAGCCGCCGTAGACCTGGACGGCGTCGGTGGTGACCTCCATCGCCGAGTCGGAGGCGAAACGCTTGGCCTCCGAGGAGCGCAGCGTGTTGCGCTGGCCCTGGTCGAGCTGGACGGCCGAGTTCCAGGTCAGCAGCCGGGCGGCGTCGACCTTGGTCGCCATGTCGGCGATCATGAACTGGATCGCCTGGTGCATCGCGATCGGCACCCCGAACTGGACCCGTTCCTTCGAATACTCGGCGGCGAACTCGAAGGCCGCGCGGGCGATCCCGACAGCCATCGCGGCGACGCCCGGCCGGGTCCGGTCGAGCGTCATCATCGCCAGTTTGAAGCCGTGGTTTTCCTCGGCGAGCAGGTTCTCGGCCGGCACCTCGACGTCGTTGAAGGAGATCGTCGCGGTGTTCGAGGCCCGCTGACCCATCTTGTCCTCCTTCTTGTCGACGGTGACGCCATCGGCGTTGGCATCGACGACGAAGGCGGACATGCCGCGGTGACCCGCGTCAGGGTCGGTCTTGGCGTAGACCGTGAACCAGTCGGCGTAGGTGCCGTTGGTGATGAAGCACTTGGAGCCGTTGAGGACGTACTTGTCGCCCTGCTTGACGGCGCGGGTCTTCATCCCGGCGACGTCGGAGCCGGCGTCGGGCTCGGTCAGGCAGAAGGAGGCGAGCTTGGGCGCTTCGGTCAGCATCCCCAGGTACTTCTTCTTCGTCTCCTCGGAGCCGCCGAGGCCGACCGGCGCCGAGGCGAGGCCGTTGGCCATCAGCGAGGTGCCGATCCCCGAACAGCCCCAGCCGATCTCCTCCTCGATCACGCAGCCGGAAAGGTAGTCGAGGCCGGGACCGCCGTAGGCCTCGGGCACGTGGGTGTTCATCAACCCGACCTCCCAGGCCTTGTCGATCACGTCCTGCGGCCAGGTGCCGTCCTTGTCGTACTCCCAGGCGACCGGGCGCATCTCTTTCTCGGCGAAGCTGTGGGCCAGCTCGCGCAGGTCTTTCTGCTCGTCGGTCAGGGTGAAGTCAACCACCGGTCGGAGCTCCTTCTGTCGGTGCTTTGCGAAGTCGTGGAGCGCCGCCGCGGGCCGGCGCCAGGCCCGATTGACTGGTCAGTCAACCAGGGACAGAGTAGCGGATCGGTCCCCCCTGTGCGGGGGGTGGCTACCCTTGACCTGTGGACCCTGTCCTTGCACTTTCCGCTTTGCAGAAGGGCGCGGGGGTGCTGCTCTTCACCGGCGTCCTGGCGCCCCTGGTCGGCCTCGCCCTGAAGCGCGCGGTCGGTGGCTGGGGCGGCTACGGCGGCGGCCCCTTCGCGATCCTCAACGAGGCGCCGGCGCGGCGCGAGAGCGGGCCGCAGGCAGCGGTCGACCCGGCGATTCAGGCCGCCGAGGTGCGCCAGATGCTGGCGGCCAAGGCGGAGCGGCAGCGGCGCCGCGGCGAGCCGGCGCTCGACGTCGGGGCGGAGACCGAGCGGCTGCTGGCGGCGGCGGCCGAATCCGCTCCGCCCGACGCCGACGAGGAGCTGCGGGCCGAGGTCCGCCAGCTGGTCGCGCTGCGCAACGAACGGCGCCGGCGCGAAGGGCGCGAGCCGCTCGACGTCGAGGCCGAGACCGAACGCCAGATCGCCGATCTCATAGGATCGCGCTGATGCCGCCGAACCCCGAGGACAACCTCTACGAGGTCGAGGAGCTGTTGGTTCAGCCCGGCACCTACTTCAACCCCCAGACCGAGGTGATCGTGGTCGTCGACGACTCCGCCTCGATCGACCAGGAGGTCTTCAACCTAGAGGCCTACGAGGGGGCCGAGTGGGTCCGCCTCTCCGATGACACCCCGATCGACGAGGACGGCCGCGACCGCATTCTCGAGACCTTCCAGACCCATTACCACCCCGGCTTCGAAGGCTCCGTCTCCGAGACCGCGCTCGAACAGGGCGACGAGGAGGAGGACGAGGACGAGCCAGGTCAGGACCCGGGGCGCGAGGACTGATGGCGACCCTGGCCGTGGGCGAGGAGGCCCCCGACTTCACCCTGCGCGACCAGAACGGCGACGAGGTGACGCTTTCCGAGCTGCGCGGCGAGACCGTCGTCGTCTACTTCTATCCGCGCGCCGACACGCCGGGCTGCACGACCCAGGCCTGCGGCGTCCGCGACCGCTCCGGCGACTACGCCGCCGCCGGCGCCCGGGTGATCGGCATCTCGCCCGACGAGGTCGAGGAGATCGCCAAGTTCGCCGACAAGTACGACCTCGGCTTCACCCTGCTCGCCGACCCCGACCACGCGGTGGCCGAGCGGTACGGCGCCTGGGGCGAGAAGTCGATGTACGGCAAGACGTACACGGGCGTGCTGCGCAACACCTACATCGTCGATCCGAAGGGCAAGATCGCCCGCGTACTACCGAAGGTGCAGCCGAAAAAGCACGACGACTTGGTGCTTAGGGCGTTGGGGGAACTGGGCGGGGAGTAAGGCGTGGGGCTCTCGGGGCGCGGCGCCCTGACCTCAGGCCGCGGGGGAGCTTCGAGCGAGCGCCGCCGATTCGTCGCGAGCGCCGCTCCCGCCGTGCTGCCGCTGCCGCCGCCGGAACTCGTCGAGAGGTTGCCTTTTGCGTCGCTATGCGACGAAAAAGGCAACCTCTCGCGACCGAGCCACGGCTGTATTGCCAAGGGGCCCCGAGACCCGGCGCTCCGGCCGTATCGCCACCCCGGCCCAAGGAGCAGAAGCTGAGGACAAAGCGGGGGGCCCGCACCCGGTCCGGCCGGAGGCGCTCCGTAGGCGGGGGTTGGCGGTCCCTCCCCGGACACTGAGGAAATCATCCCGAAGGGATGGCGTTTCCGTCCGGGGAGGGACCGCCAACCCCCGCCTACCGCAACCCCCCGTCAGCGGCGTCCCGAGCGGACCCCCGCCCGACGAACTACGCCGTCACCACCACAACCACGATGAACGCCACGTACAGTACGAACCAAGCCGCGATCGCCGGCGGTTTGAAGCGCTTCGCCAGGTGCAAGCTCTCGTAGGCCAGCAGGCCACCGGCGACGCCGAGGCAGATCGAGAGGATCGCCGTCCCGCTCAGCTCCCAGTCGGTGAACAGCAGGCCGATCCCGATCGGGATCGTCGACTGGAAGACCATCGCGCCGCTGATGTTGCCGAGCGCCAGGGCGTCCTTGCCTTCTCGCACCCAGAAGAAGCTGTTGACCTTCTCCGGCAGCTCGGTCGCCAGCGGCGCCAGGATCAGCGCCAGGACGAGAGCGTCGACGCCGAGGCTGTCGGCGATCCCGAGCAGCTCCTCGACGAAGAGGTGGGCGCCGCCGACCATCGCCCCCAGCCCGACCAGCAGCTGGGTGACGCAGAGGGCGAGCGGCGGGTCCTCGGTGGCGCGCTCGGCGCGGCGGTCGAAGATCAGCGGGTCGAGCGTCTCCTCCCCCTGCACGGCGCCGCTGGAGCGCAGGGTGAGGCGGATGTAGGCCAGGTAGGAGATCAGGAAGACGACGCCGACGACGATCCGCACCGGCGCCGGCGGCCCCCAGGCGAGCGCCCCGGCGATCGCGAAGAAGGCGAGGAAGAAGAGCAGGTCGCGCTCCAGAGTCGGCGCGTGGGCGACCAGCCGCACCCCCTGCTCCCGGCGCTCGCGGTAGAGGTAGGCGAAGAGGCCGACGAGGCCCATCGCCAGCGTCCCGAGCAGGAAGGGGGCGCCGACGATCGCCCCGATCGCGACGTCTTCGGATCCCGCTTCGGCGCTGATCAGGGCGACGATCGCGATCAGCGTCTCCGGCGTCGCGGTGCCGACCGCGGCGAGGATGCTGCCGACCGCGCCTTCGCCGATCTTCAGCTGGTGCCCGATCCACTCGACCGCGCCGGTGAACAGCAGCGCGCCCGCCAGCACGATCGCGAAGCTGACCAGGAGGAGCAGGTATTCCATCTAGGCGGCCACCGTCACGCGAAGTAGAAGGCGAGGCCGAAGACGGCGTAGACGGCAAGCAGCTGGACGCCCTCGAACCAGGTCGACTCGCCGTCGTTGGTGACGTAGTTGGCGACCATGATCGCCAGCAGGATCCCCCCCAGCTCGAAGCCGTTGAAGACCAGCGCCAGCGGATAGGGGCCGATGAAGAAGGAGGCGATCACCAGCACCGGCGCGACGAACAGCGCCACCTGGCCGCTGGAGCCGATCGCGATGTTGACCGCCAGATCCATCTTGTCCTTCATCGCGACCAGCACCGCGACCCAGTGCTCGGCGGCGTTGCCGACGATCGCGACGACGATCACGCCGATGAAGAACTCGGAGAGCCCGACCGACTCCGAGGCCTCGGTGATCGAGCCGACCAGCACCTCCGACATCACCCCGACGAGGACACCGGCGATCGCCAGCGCGATCACCGAGGTTCGCACCGACCAGCCCCAGCTGTCCTCGTCCTCGTACTCGGGGTTGAAGATGTCGCGGTGGGTCTTCAGCGAGAAGACCAGGCCGAGGCAGTAGGTGACGATCAGGACAATGGCGACAGCGAGCGAGAGGTGCTCGACGGTGCCGCCGTAGTGGACCGACTCGGCCGCGGGCCGCGGCAGCCCCTTGCCCTCGACCAGCTCGAAGATCGCCGGCATCACCAGCGCCGCCGCGGCGAGCATCAGCATCGAGCTCTGGATCGCGGCGCCGGTCCTGCTGAAGGTCTGTTTGTCGCGCCGCAGGCCGCCGGCCAGCATCGCCGCCCCCAGCACCAGCAGGATGTTGCCGATGATCGAGCCGACGATCGAGGCCTTGACCACCTCCTGCAGCCCCTTGCCGAGCGCGAAGAGGGCGATGATCAGCTCCGGCGCGTTGCCGAAGGTGACGTTCAGCAGGCCGCCGATCCCCGGTCCCGAGCGCGCCGCCAGCTCCTCGGTCGCCCGCCCCATCAGCGCCGCCGTCGGGATGATCCCCAGCGCCGAGGCGGCGAAGACGACCACCGACGAGGCCCCGACCAGCTCGAGCGCCACGGCGATCGGGATCAGCGGCGCAAGCAGGTAGGGGTAGCCCTGCGGCGTGCGCAGGAACGAGGCGTCGAGACGGGGCCGGTTGGGTGGGGGACCGGCGTCGGCGGGGCGCTGGGTCACGTCCGCCTAGCGTACGTGTCCGCAGCGCCGACCGCCGTCGCGGTGTCTACTTAGGTGCCAGGTTGGCGCATTTCTGCAGGTCGCTGGCGCTCCTCAGTTCCTCCAGGCATTCCAAATACGCTTCCGATTCTTCGGGGTCCGGCAATTCGATTTCGCTCGGGCTTTCGCCGCCGCTCGAGCTGTCGCCGGTGGCCCCTTCGAGCAGCCCCTCGATGCCGCCGCCCTGCAGCAGTTCGAGCGGGTTGACGCCGAGCTTGTCGAAGAGCTGTTCGAGCGGCTTCGCGCCCGAGGGCGCCGAGATCGACTGCTCCTCGTTGACTTCGCCGAGCGTCAGCTCGAAGTCGAGTTCGACCTTGCCCCCTTCTTCGGGCTGCAGCGTCGCCTGGGTTTCGACTTTGCGGACGATCTGGTCGTCTTCGCCGACGAAGACCGCGACGTGGGCCTTCTTGACCGCCTTGCCGAGTTCGTCTTTGGCCTTCTCGAGTTCGCCCAGCGGCAGCGGGCCGGCCATTTCGAGCTGCGAGCTGCAGGCCGGGTTTTCGGTCAGTTTGATGATCTGGTCGATCGCCCCGGGGAGGTTGAGGTCGCCGCTGATCTCGGTCGTCGCGGTGCCGTCGACGTCGACCCCGCCTTCGTTGACGAGGTTGTCGATGAAGTCGCCGATTTCGAGTTCGGCCGCCGCTTCCTGGCAGGCTTTGCCTCCGGCCGCTTCGCCGCCGCTTTCCTGCTGAGCCTGTTCGAAGCCCGACTTGACGAAGCCGAACGTGGTCGGGTCGACTTCGTACTCCTCGCCTTCGTAGCCGATGTAGGCGCGGTCGGAGAGCAGCGTCGCGCCGCCTTCGAAGTCGAGCTGTTCCCCTTCCGCCTCGCCGTGGGCGGAGACTTCGAGGTCGGCTTCGGGCAGTTCGCCTTTCGGCCCCGCCTGGAACGGACCGGAGAGGCTGAGATCGAGGTTGCCTCCTTCGTCCCCTTCGGCGTTGACTTTCAGCGAGAGGTCGAGGTTGCCGCTTTCGACGCCTTCCAGCGTCGCCTGGTCGATCACCTTCTGCGGGTCCTCGCTGCTGCCGCTGTCGCTCCCACCGCCGCAGGCGGAAACAAGCAGCGCCAGCGCGGCCACGGTCGCGAGCAGCACGAGAGTGCGGATACGGCTCAAGAGATATGGCTCCTCATCGAATCGGGAACTGAGTTCGCTCCAGATCGTAGGGCCTGCGGGCGACGAAGAGGGTTAAGAGCGAACCAATGTTCGTTTCACGGCAGCCGGGTCATCCGTCGACTGGCTCAGGCGGCTCCTGGCCGACGCGGCGCATCCCGGCTTCGATCGACTCGATCACCAGCCGCATCACCGCCACCCGCGCGTAGCGCTTCGACTCGGCGCTGACCAGGTGCCAGGGCGCCTCGGCGGTGCTGGTCCGCGCGACCATCTCCTCGACCGCCGCTTCGTACTCCGGCCGGCGCGCGCGGTTGCGCCAGTCGTCGGCGGTCAGCTTCCAGGTCTTGAGCGGATCTTCGGCGCGCGCCTCGAAGCGCTTCAGTTGCTCCGCGGCGGAGATGTGGAGCCAGAGCTTGACCAGCACCGTGCCCTCCGCGACCAGCATCCGCTCGAAGGCGGCGATCTCCCCGTAGGCTCGCCGCCACTCCTCCTCCGAGGCGTAGCTCTCGACCCGCTCGACCAGCACCCGGCCGTACCAGCTGCGGTCGTAGACGCTCATCCCGCCCCAGCCGGGCAGCGCCGGCCAGAAGCGGTGCAGGAAATGGTGGCGGCGCTCGCTCTCGGTCGGCGCGGCGAACTGGGCGACGCGGACGTGGCGCGGGTCGAGCGGCGCCACCAGGCGCTTGATCGCGCCGCCCTTGCCGGACGCGTCCCAGCCCTCGAAGGCGACGCAGAGCGGCGGCCCGAGCTGGCGCGGGCCGATCAGCCCGCCCAGCGTCAGCCGCAGCTGGGCCAGGCGGCGGCCGGCCTCCTGCAACCCACGTTCTTCCTCCTCGCGCGAGAGCGAGAGGCTGAGGTCGACGTCGTCGAGCGCTCCCATCGGTCGCTCATTCTCCCGATTCGAGTCGCGGGAAGTCGTCGCTTCCCGGCGGCTTGTCGGAGCCGGGCAGGCCGGCGGCGAGCGGCAACAGCAGCGCGCCGAGGAAGATCAGCACGATCCCGGTCGCGATCAGCCAGCGCTGCTTCAGCATGCCGCCGAGGATGCCGACGCCGAAGCCGATCAGCATCAAGGCGACGTAGGGGCCGTGGGATTCCGGCAGGAGAGCCGCCAGGGGCGGTCCGAGGTCGAGCACCGCGCGGGATTATCATCGCCCGATGGCCGACGGATCGGTGGCAGAGGTTAAGCAGGCGCTGGCCGAGGTCGGCTACCTGGCCGACGAGCCGGCGGCGCTGGTCTCCTTCCTGGCCCAGCGGCTGGGCAAGCCGGTGCTGGTCGAGGGTCCCGCCGGGGTCGGCAAGACCGAGCTGGCAAAGGCGCTCTCGCGCGCCACCGGGCGCGAGCTGGTGCGGCTGCAGTGCTACGAGGGGCTCGACGAGGCGAAGGCGATGTACGAGTGGAACTACCGCAAGCAGCTGCTGCGAATCCAGGCCGGCGGCGAGTCTGGCTGGGGCGACGTCCAGGAGGACATCTTCTCGGCCGAGTTCCTGCTCGAGCGGCCGCTGATGCAGGCGATCGCCAGCCCCGAGCCGGTCGTCCTGCTGATCGACGAGATCGACAAGACCGACCAGGAGTTCGAGGCGATGCTGCTCGAGCTGCTCTCCGACTTCCAGATCACGATTCCCGAGCTGGGCCAGGTCGGCGCCACCTCGCAGCCGATCGTCGTCCTCACCTCGAACGACTCGCGCGAGCTGACCGAGGCGCTGAAGCGGCGCTGCCTCTACCTCTGGCTCGACTACCCGGGGATCGAGCGCGAGATCGAGATCGTCCGCCTGCACGCCCCCGAGCTCTCCGAGACGCTGACCCGGCGCCTGGTCGAGGTGGTCGACATGGTGCGGGCGCTCGACCTGAAAAAGCCACCCTCGATCGCCGAGTCGATCGACTGGGCGCGGACCCTGGTCCTGATGGGCGCCGACGACATCGACCGCGAGACCTTCCAGCAGGCGCTCTCGATCATCGTCAAGCACCGCACCGACATCGACCTGGTGGCCGAGCGGGTTGGGATGAAACTGCCCGAGCGGGCGGGCTGACCCTCTGCGGGCTGTTCCTTATCCCGGAATAGTCGGGATAAGGAACAGCCCGGGCGGCTAGCCGCGGTCGGCGACGGTGTACTCGAAGAACTCGTCGATCGCCGCTGGGTCCGGCGGGCCGTCGTAGACGAGGCGACCTTCGCGGATCCCGAGGCAGCGGCTGGCGGCGGCGATCACGTCGGGGCGGTGGGTCGAGACGACGACCGCGGCGCCGGCGGCGCGGGACTCGGCCAGCAGCTCGAAGAAGACCTCGCGGCTGGGCGGGTCGAGGCCGTCGAGCGGCTCGTCGGCGAGCAGCACCGAGAACGGCCGCACCAGGCCGAGCGCGATCGAGGCCTTCTGCCGCATGCCGCGGCTGAACTCGCCCGGCAGCGCCTCCTCCCACTCGGCGAGGCCGAGCCGCTCGAGCAGGAAGGCGATCCGCGGCCCGGCGTCCTCGACCTCGTGCAGGGCGGCAACGTAGCCGAGCTGCTCGCCGAGGCTGATGTCTTCATAGAAGACCGGCGCGTCGGGGATGTAGGAGAGGGCGCGGCGAGCGGCGATCGAGCCGGACGGCTCTCCCTTCACCTCGACCGCCCCCGAGCTCGGCTCGAGCAGGCCGGCGGCGAGGGTGAGGAAGGTGGTCTTGCCGGCGCCGTTGGGACCGACCAGGGCGATCAGCTCGCCCCGGCCGACTTCGACGCTGAGATTGACGAGGGCGACGAAGTCGTCGTAGCTGCGGCCGAGCCCGCGGGCGCGCAGCAGCGGCGCCGGCGCGATGCGGCCGAGCTCGGCGACGCCGGTCGCCGAGCTCACGCCTGCACCGCCCTGCGCTTCGCGACCAGGTCGCCGAGGAGGATCGCGCCGACCCAGGAAGCGGCGAGCCAGAGCAGACCAAGGGTGGCGGCGGCCTCGAGCGGGGCCTGGCCGTGCAGCCACTGGGCCCGCGCCGCCAGCAGCGGCACCCCGACCGCGACGGCGGCGCCGAGCAGCGGCGCGACCGCAACGCCGTAGGCGACCCCCGGCGAGAGGCCGGCGAAGCGGAATGGGTCGTTGCTGGCGCTGAAGGCGGCGCAGACGGCGAGCGCCAGCCCCAGGGGCAGGGCGAGAACGGCGCCGAGCCCGAGCGCCAGCGGGTCCTCGGCGGTCGCGGCGGCGAGGAGGGCGGCGAGGAGGACGAGGACCGCGAGCGCCGCCGCCGGCGCCGCCAGGTGGCGGCGGTAGAGCGGTGCGGCGTCGCGCGGCAGCAGTTCGAACCGGGTCGGATGGTCGGACTCCTGGGCGAGCGGCTCGATCAGGTCGAGCGCGGCGACGAAGAGCAGAAGGCCGGGCAGGGCGAAGAGGACGATGCTCGCCTCCCAGGCGGCGACCGCGAGCGCCCCCGCGGCTGCGGCGAGCAGCAGCGCGCGACCGACGCGGACCAGCGGCCAGCGCATGAAGCTCTGCCAGCCCCGGCGCCACACCGGGTGGGGACCGGCCGAGGCGACCCGCAGCCAGGGCCGCCGCCGCGGCCGCTCCGAGGCGAGCTGCCGGCGCAGCAGGATCACCGTGCGCAGGTCGGCGACCGAGGCGGTGAAGCGCAGCTCGGCGGCGAGCGCGGCGCGGCGGCGAGCCGCCTCGAGCAGGATGCCGCCGACCGCGAGCAGCCCGCAGCCGGCGAGCGCCAGGGCCAGCAGGGCGCCGGCGCCGGCCAGCGCGACCCGCACCCCGTGCTGCAGCGGCAGCGTCGCCAGCTCGCCGAGCATCGTCGCCGGCGAGCTGGTCAGCCCGAAGAGGAGGTCGGCGACCGACCACAGCACCAGGAAGAGGCCGATCCCCGCGGCGAGCAGCGGCCGCAGCCGCCGGCCCGAGGCGAGCAGGGCGCCGCCCAGCACGGCGACCGGCACCAGCGCGCCGAACAGCGCCAGGCTGGCGATCCACTCGACCGGCGAGCCGGGGAAGCGGCGGAAGACGAAGTTGCCGACGACGGCGCCGAGGACGGCGCCGGAGATCGCCGCGATCCGCAGCTGCGAGTAGGCGGCCGGGCGCAGCGCGGCTCCGCGGTCGACCGGCGCCAGCAGCGTGTGCTGGACCTCGGCCGGCTCGATCGCCAGCGGGCCGCCGTGGGAGCCGCTGCGCAGCCCGGCGAGCAGGCCCAGGGCAAGCGCGATGCCGACGATCGACGGCCCGTGGACCCGGATCGAGGCGAGCGCCGCGGCGTCGGCCGGCGCCTCGTCGATCGCGCCGCCGAGCACCCCGAGACCGATCGCGGCGAAGATCGCGCCGACGTAGACCCGGTACAGCACCTCCATCAGGTCGATCTCCTCGACGTAGCGGCGGCGGCGCGCGCGCCGGAAGTCGACCAGCGCCACCTCCGCCCCGCTCCGCATCGACCCCGCGATCATCGGCTCCTATTATCGAGGCGATGAGCTCCGCCACGCCCTACGGGCCCAAGGCCGACCCCGGCCCGCCGGGACTGGCGGCAAAGCTGCTCGGCTTCTGCGAGGAGCTGCGGCGCGAGGGGGTCGCGGTCGGCACCTCGGAGATCCTCGATGCCTTCGCCGCGCTCGAGCAGGTCCCCTGGACCGACCCCGACGACTTCCGCGAGGCGCTGGCGACGACGATCGCCAAGTCGCAGGACGACCGCCGCGCCTTCGAGCTGATCTTCGACCGCTACTTCTTCCGCGCCGCCGAGGCGGAGGCGGTGCAGCGCGGGGTCACGGAGGAAGACGAGGCCGGCGGGCTCGGCGGCGAGGCCGATGGCGCCGCCGAGCGGCTCGACCTCGACCAGCTGCGCGAGCAGATCCGCGAGGCGATGGCCGAGGGCGACGAGGGCCGCCTGCGCGACCTCGCCCGGCTGGCGATCGCCGCCTTCGGCCGGGCCGAGGGCTCCGGCGTGGTCGGCGTCGACGTGCAGCGGATCCGCCGCACGCTCGGGCTCAGCACCGGCCAGCAGCAGGCGGCCGAGGGCGAGCCAGAGCGCCCGCCGATCGACCGCGCCCAGCTCAACCGCTTCGAGCGGCACCTGCGGCGCGAGCTCGAGCGCGACCTGATCGAGCGCACCCAGACCCTGCCCCCCTCGCGGCCGCTGGCCGAGCTCGACCGGGCGCTGCCGACCAGCCCGACCCAGGACCTGGCCGCCGTCCACCGCGCCGTCTCGCAGATGAAGCGGCGGCTGGCGACGCTCGGCCACGAGCAGCGCGGCCGCAGCCGCAGCCAGGTGGTCGACGTGCGGCGGACGATGCGCTCCTCGCTGGAGACCGGCGGCGTGCCGCTGCGGCTGCGGTACCGGCCGAAGCGGCCGCGGCGGCCGGAGATCTACGTCCTCTGCGACGTCTCCACCTCGGTCACCTCCGCCAGCGTCTTCTTCCTCTCGGTCCTGCACGCGCTGCACGACTCGTTCCGCAAACTGCGCTCGTTCGTCTTCATCGAGCGGATCTCCGAGGTGACCGACGTCTTCGAGCACGAGCGCGACTTCGCCGCGGTCGCCCAGAAGATCTCCAGCGAGGGCGGCGTCGCCGACGTCTCCGGCTACACCGACTACGGCCGCGTCTGGCTCGAGTTCCTGGCCGAGATCTCCGAGGACCTCGACCCCCGCTCGACCGTGATCGTGCTCGGCGACGCCCGCACCAACGGCCGCGAGCCCCACGCCGAGGTCTTCGCCCAGGTCGCCGAACGCGCCGGGCGGCTGTTCTGGCTGAACCCGGAGCCGAAGCTCTACTGGAACTACGGCGACTCGGTGATGGCGGCCTACGAGCGCCACTGCGACGGCGCCTTCGAGTGCTGGACGACCAAGCACCTGGAGAACTTCGTCGACGTCGTCGCCGGCGGCGCCCGCCGGCCGGGATGAGCGGCCACCGCGCCCTCTTCCTGCGCCACGGCGAGTCGGCGCATAACGCCCACACCGGCAGCGAGGAGCTGGACGACGCGGAGGGAGACCTGCTGACCGAGGTCGGCCAGGCGCAGGCGCGCGCCGCGGGCGCCGGGATCGCCGCCCTGCAACTCGGCGTCGACCGCCTGCTGACCAGCCCGATGCGCCGCGCCCGCGAAACCGCCGCCACGCTGGCCGAGCCGCTGGGCCTCGAGCCCGAGGTCGTCCCCTACGCGCACGAGATGAGTGGCGCCAGGGAGACCTTCGGGCAGGCGGTCGGCAGGGTGCGGCGGCTGCGCACCGAGCTCGAGGGCCGGCCCGCCGAGGAGGTGCCGCTGCTCGTCACCCACGGCATCTTCACCCGCTTCTTCCTCCTCGACGCGATGCTCGGCGAGCGCTTCGAGGAGTCCTGGCTGCCGCAGATCTGGCACCTGGCGAGCGCCAACTGCGGCCTCACCACCTTCGCCAGCGGCGTCAGCCGCTACCCCGATGGCAGCGCCGTCCCCGGCTGGACCTGCCTCAGCTGGATGGAGCGGCCGTGGGATCGGCCCTGAGCGCAGCGTCCTCCGCGACGATCACCCGCACCGGGTCATCGGGCGAGATCTGCCACTGCTCGTTGACGACGGCGCCGGGCGGTGGCGGGATCGGGCCGTCGAGCAGCGGATCGTCGGTCTCGCGCATCCACTCCTCGAGCCGCTCGCGCATCTCGCCCAGGACCCCGGAGCAGCTCGCGTCCTCGACCAGGTTGTTGCCTTCGGCCGGGTCGAGGACGAGGTCGTAGAGGCGCTCGCGGGGGACGATCCGCTCGCCCCAGCCGGCGGCGACGAGGACGTCCTTCGATTCGCCGTCGTCGCAGTTGGCGAGCACCCGGTGGGGGTAGTCGTCGAAGCGGCGGATGTACTTCCAGCGTTCGGTCCGGACCGAGCGCTGCGGCTCGTAGGCGGCGTGGTAGGTCGTCTCGGCGAAGGTCGCCTCGTGCAGGCGGTCGACCTCGCCGCGGACCAGCGGCATCAGCGAGCGGCCCTGCAGCCACTCCGGCTCCTCGACCCCGACCAGCTCGCAGAGGGTCGGGAAGACGTCGAGATGGGTGACCGGGGCGTCGATCACCTTGCCGGCAGCGAAGCCGGGCCCGCGGAGGATCATCATCACGCCGGTGCCGCGGTCGTGCAGGGTGCCCTTGGCGCTGGGGAAGGCGATGCCGTGGTCGGTGGTGCAGATCACCAGGGTGTTCTCGACGATGCCGAGGTCGTGGAGCGCGTGGAGGACGCCGCCGATCCCGTGGTCGAGCGCCCGGGCGCTGGCCTTGAAGGAGGCGACGTCGCGCCGTACGGCCGGCAGGTCGGGGAGGTTTTCCGGCGGCAGCGAGTAGAGCGTGTCGCGGACCGAGTTGGGGGCGAAGAAGTCGCGGTGGGTCTCGAAGAAGCCGACCGACATGAACCATGGCTCCTCGGTCGCGGCGCGTCGCAGCGCGTCGATCGTCAGCGGCGCCACGTCCTCGGCCCGGGTCGAGTCGACCTTGACGATCTCGTCGTAGCCGATCACCCCGGGGTCGGTCGAGAGGTGCTGCTCGCCGATCAGGACCGAGCGGTAGCCGGCGCGGCGCAGCGTGTGGACCCAGTGCTGGCCGTAGTCGCGCAGTCGCCAGCCGCGGTGGGCGAGGCCCATCATCCCGTTGTTGTGGCAGTAGCAGCCGGTCAGCAGCGAGGCGCGGCTGCCCGAGCAGGTCGGCGCGGTGCAGAACGCCTCGCGGAACAGCACCCCCTGGTCGGCCAGCAGCTGGATGTTGGGAGTCGGGACCTGGAAGCCGTAGGGTTGGACGAAGCGCCCGGTGTCGTGCGAGTGGATGTAGAGGATGTTGGGACGGGCCAAGGCTTGGACGCTCCTGCGTCGGGTAGAGCGTCCACACTAGCGAGAGGTCTGCCGAGCAAGACTTGACTCCCGAGCGCTCATATCTCGTCTGTGCCACGCCCCGGAGCGGCAGCACGCTGGTCTGCCACGCGCTGGAGGAAACCGGCGTCGCCGGCCACCCCGAGGAGTACTTCGAGGCGCTCCGCCACTCGGGCCGGCCGCGCCGCCCGGAGGAATACTTCCTCGGCGTCGAGGACCAGTCGATCCGCGACCACCTCGGCGAGCGCTCGATCGGCTCCGAGCCGCCGCCGCGCTCGCCGCTCTGGAGCCGCGCCGCCTATGACCGCTACCTCGAATGGGCGATGGAGGCCGGAACGACCGCGAACGGGGTCTTCGGCGCCAAGCTGATGTGGGGCTACTTCGGCGAGTTCGTCAGCCTCGTCCGCAACATCCCCGAGTACCGCGACCTGCCCCTCGCCGAGCTGCTGCCGGCGGTCTTCCCCGACCTCACCTTCGTCCGCGTCGTCCGCGCCAACAAGGTGCGGCAGGCGGTCTCGCTGTGGAAGGCGGTGCAGACGGCGAACTGGCGCGAGGACCGGGCGAGCGCCAGCGCCGGCACCGTCGAGGCCGACGGCTCCCCCGCCTACCGCACCTTCATCGACGAACACCGACCGCAGCTGCGCTTCCACTACAAGGCGATCGACCACCTGCTCGACCAGCTGCTGGTCGAGGAGGCCTCCTGGGACGCCTTCTTCGAGCACTCCGGCATCCGGCCGGTCCTGGTGATGTACGAGAACTTCGCCGCCGACTACGAGAACAGCACCCTGAACCTGTTGGACCGGCTGGATTTGGCGCCGCCGGACGATTTCGAGTTCGAACCGCGGATGAAGCGCCAGTCCGACGGCATCAACGACGACTGGACGAGGCGTTACAGCGATTTGCGGCTAGGGACCGACTTCGACCTCGTGCCGACCCGCACCGTCGCCACCTGAGCCGCCTCGATTCACTGCGGGTGAGCGATTGGCGCGTTAGTCGCCTATATGGCGACTAACGCGCCAATGCCGTCCGCGGGAGAGCCGGCGGGCGGATAGGGGTCACCCGCGACCGCCCATCGGAAACGCTACGAAGCAATCCCGTCCGCGAGCTGCATCCGCCCTGAGACTCCGGTCATGTCCAGCACCCTCACCACCGCCTCAGACCTGCTCGGCACGAACTTCAGCCGCACCTCCCCATCGCACTCACCCATCGCCCGCACCAGCACCGCGATCCCGGTCGAGTCGATGAACTCGAGGTCGCTGAGGTCGACGACGACACCGCGATCGGGGCGCGAGATCGCCGCCTCCAGCTCCCGCTCTAGGCTCGGCACCGTCGAGAGGTCGAGCTCGCCGCTTACCCGGATCACCCGGCTGTCCGAATCGTCGAAGACCCCGACCGCGAGCAGGCCGGTCGCCGCGTCCCTGTACTCCACGTCCCCCAAAGCTGGTTCCTTCCCGAAGTGACCGGTTTTCAGTTGTCCAGGAGGCCCGGGCCGGTGAGAAGTGCCAGCCGCGGTCTTGCCATGGGTCCCACTCGGGCCGCGCGACTGCTGTCAGGTCGCCGCGCAGCTCGGGTTCCGATCTTACCGACTTTTGCTGAGTGGGAACAGGTGCTACCGAGCGGCCCAGGAATCGGGCTCGGCGACGTAATCGCCGACGACGCTCGGCATCTTGCCGGAGGCGAGATCGGCGAGCGTCACCTCCTCGAGCACCGAGCGGAGGCTGGCGCGAACCGCGATCCAGACCTCCTGCAGGTGCTCGGCGCTGCCGCTGTATTCGATCGCCTCCGGCGGCTGGGACTGCACGTTGGCGATCGGCCCCTCGACGGCGCGGACGACGTCGGCGATCGTCACCTCGTCGGCCGGCCGCGCCAGCCAGTAGCCGCCCTTGGCACCGCGGCGAGCGCGGACGATCCCGTGGTGCTTCAGCTCGAGCAGGATGTGCTCGAGGAACTGCAGCGGGATCTGCTGGGCGTCGGCGAGCCGCTCGCCCTTGACCGGCCCGCCCTCGCCCTGGGCCGCCAGCTCGACGGCAGCGCGGACGGCGTAGTCGGCCTTCGCGGAGACGCGCATGGCAGCTATTGAATCAATCGAGGGTGAGCGTGCGGCCCGATGCGCTGGCCTGCGCCGCTTCCTGCTCGTGCTGGCGTGCCCGCCGCCGGTTCAGCCAGTGCGGCGCGTAGAGCACCGCGGCGAGCCCGAGCGCGGCGACGCCGGCGGCGATCGGCCAGACGTCGGGGTCGCCCTTCGTCACGGTGACGATGCCGGAGCCGACCAGGACGAGCCCGAGGGAGACGCGGATGAAGCCCTGCGGCGCCCGGTCGGAGAGGGCGGCGCCGACGATCACGCCGGGGATCGAGCCGACCAGGATGTTGCCGGCGAGGCCGAAGTCGATGTTGCCGCCGACCCAGTGCGCGACCGAGGCCGCCGCCAGCAGGATCGCGGCGTGGACGATGTCGGTGCCGACCACCTTCTTCGGCGCCAGGCGGTAGACGGCGATCAGCAGGATCGCGATCACGGTCCCCGAGCCGGCCGAGGTGATGCCGATCACGAAGCCGGTGGTGGCGCCGATCACCACCGCGGCGACCTTGTGGCGGGTTTCGACCTCGAAGCGCTCGCGCTCGTCGATCAGCCCGCGCAGGATCAGCGCCCGCAGCAGGGTGATGACGCCGACCATCAGCAGGGTGCCGCCGAGCACCGCGTAGAGCAGTTCGTCCATCCGGTCTTCGGAGACGTGCTGCTTGACGACCGCGATCAGCCCCACTCCGGCGACCGCCGCCGGGACGCTGCCGTAGGCGAGCCAGCGGACCAGCTCCATGTTCACCGTCTTCATCTTCAGGTGACGCCAGCTGCCGACGATCTTGGTGATCGCCGAGTAGAAGATGTCGGTGCCGATCGCGGTCGACGGGTTGATGCCGAAGATCAGGATCAGAAGCGGCGTCATCAGCGAGCCGCCACCCATCCCCGTCATGCCGACGAGCATGCCGATGCCCAATCCGAAGAGGACGATTGCCGGGTCCATGGGTTTCGCTCCGCGCCTTGCCTCTCTCGACTTTCTCGACTGGTTAGGTCAAGAGCGCGGAAACCGGCAGGATACCAGCGATGAGTCCCGGCGCCGCAGCGACGGCCCCCAACGACGCCGGTGCCGCGGTAGCGATCCGCGGCCTCTCCCACTCCTTCGGCGAGCTCGAGGTGCTGGCCGGGCTCGACCTCGAGGCGCCGGCGCGCACCGTGCTCGGCCTGGTCGGACCCTCCGGATGCGGCAAGTCGACCCTGCTGGAGATCCTCTGCGGCCTGCGCGAGCCGAGCGCCGGCGCGGTCGCCGTCGGCGATGCCGGAGACGCCGCCGGGCGGCTCGCCCACTGCGCCTTCATGCCGCAGCGCGACCTCCTCCTCCCCTGGTACTCGGCGCTCGACAACGCGGCGCTGGCGCTGCGCAACCGCGGTATCGGCCGAGCCGAGGCGCGCCGGAGATCGCATGATCTATTCGCTCGCTTCGGCCTCGCCGGCTTCGAGCGCGAGCGCCCGGCGCGGCTCTCGGGCGGGATGCGGCAGCGGGTCGCCTTCCTCCGCACCCTCGTCGCCGGCAAGCCGGTGCTGGCGCTCGACGAGCCGTTCGCGGCGCTCGACGCGATCACCCGCGCTGAGATGCAGGAGTGGCTCGCCGGGGCGCTGCGCGAGGACCCCCGCACCGCGGTCCTCGTCAGCCACGACGTCGAGGAGGCGCTCTACCTCTGCGACCGCGTCGCCGTGCTCTCGGCCCGGCCGGGGCGGGTAGTCGCCGAGCTGAGCGCGCCGGCGCCGCGGTCCCCCGACCGGGTCGCGGCGGTCACTGAGCCCGCCTTCGTCCACGCCCGGGAAGCGGCGCTGCGGGCGCTGCGGGAGGGCTCGCGGTGAGGCTGGCGCGGCGCGTCCTGCTGCCGCTGCTGCTGATCGCGGCGCTGGTCGGCGCCTGGCAGATCGCCGCCGCCAACGGCGCGATCGCCGATGCCCTCAGCCTCGAACCGTTCCTCGTCCCCTCCCCCGCCGAAGTCGGCAGCGCCCTCTGGGAGAACCGCGGCCTGCTCTGGGAGAACAGCTGGGTGACGCTGCGCGAGATCCTCCTCGGCCTCGCCGCCGGGGTCGTGGCGGGGGTGCTGCTGGCGCTGCCGATGCGCTTCTCGGCGCTGCTCCGCGACACCTTCTTCCCGCTCGCGGTCGCCGCCCAGTCGATCCCGATCGTCGCGGTCGGCCCGATCCTCATCGTCTGGTTCGGCTTCGGGATCTGGCCGAAGGCGATCCTCGTCGGCCTCGCCACCTTCTTCCCGATCCTCGTCACCACCCTCGACGGCCTCCGCTCGGTCGACCCCGAGGCGGTGAAGATGATGCGCACCCTCGACGCCTCGCGCTGGGCGATCTTCCGCCGAGTCGAGGTGCCGACCGCGCTGCCGGCCTTCTTCAGCGGCCTCAAGGTCGCCGCCGCGATCGCCCCGATCGTCGCCCTGTTCGCCGAGCTGGTCGGCTCCAGCTCCGGCCTGATGCACCAGATCATCACCGACAACGCCAACCTCGAGGTCGCCCGGGTGTTCGCCGCGGTGGTGATCCTGATCGCGATCGGCCTGCTGCTCTTCGCCCTCGCCACCCTCGCCGAGCGCCTCCTCGTCCGCTGGCGGTAGCCACCATTGGCGCATTTGTTCGCCTATGTCGAACAAATGCGCCAATGGCCCGCTGCGCGCCCTCCTCCCGATCACGCTAGAACTCACGACGTGACCCGCCCCCGCCCCACGGCGATCGCGCTCGCGCTGCTCGCCCTCGCCCTCAGCCTCGCCGCCTGCGGCGAGAAGTCCGAGGACGAAAGCGGCGTAGAGCGGCAGTCGCTGAGCCTGGCGCTCGACTTCTACCCCAACCCCGATCACGCCGGGATCTACATGGCCCAGGAAGAAGGGTTCTTCGACGAAGCGGGGCTCGACGTCGCGATCAGCGCCCCCTCCGACCCGAGCGCGCCGCTGAAGCTGGTCGCCGCCGGCAAATCGGACCTGGCGATCACCTACGAGCCGGAGGTCGTCCTCGCCCGCGAACAGGGCCTGCCGGTGGTCGCCATCGCGGCCCTCGTCAACCGCCCGCTGACCTCGCTGATCTGGCTGCAGAGCTCGGGGATCAAAGGCGTCGCCGACCTGCAGGGCAAAACCGTCGCGACCGCCGGGATCCCCTACCAGGACGCCTTCCTGAAAACGATCCTCGAGCGCGCCGGGGTCGACCCGAGCGCGGTCAAGTCGGTCAACGTCGGCTTCGGCCTGCTGCCGGCGCTGGTCGGCGGCCAGGCGCAGGCGATGCTCGGCGGTTACCGCAACGTCGAGGGCGTCGACCTGCAGCAGCGCGGCAAAGCGCCGGTGATCACCCCGGTCGACCAGCTCGGCGTCCCCACCTACGACGAGCTGGTGGTGATCGCCAATCGCGAGGCGCTGGAATCCGAACCGGAGCCCTACCGCCTCTTCCTCGCCGCGCTCGAACGCGGCACCGACGCCGCCGTCGCCGACCCGCAAGCGGCGACCGCGGCGATCACCGCCGCCAACGGCGACCTCGAACCGAAGCTGACCGAAGCGGAGATCGAAGCGACGCTGCCGCTGCTGGGCGCGCGCGAGGGCGACCACCCCTACGGCTACATGGACCCCGGGCAGTGGGACGAATTCGTCGCCTGGATGCGCGACGAAGAACTGATCTCGGCCCTGCCGGGAGCGTCCGAGCTGCTCAGCAACGACTACCTCTCGGGCGTTATCCCCGAATAGCGCAGCGCGTTCTCGTCGATCAGGCGGGTCACCTCGCCGGCCGGCATCGCGGCGTGGAAGAGGTGGCCCTGGGCGTAGTCGCAGCCGAGCCGGGAGAGCTCGGCGAGCTGCACCTCGTTCTCGACCCCCTCGGCGATCACGTCGAGCGAGAGCGCCCGCGCCATGCCGATGATCGCCTCGACGATCGCCGTACGCTCCTGTTCCATCCCCAGCGCGTCGACGAAGGAGCGGTCGATCTTCAGCGCGTGGAAGGGGAAGCGGTTGAGGTAGGCCAGCGACGAGTAGCCGGTGCCGAAGTCGTCGAGGACGAGCCGCACACCGAGCTCGTTGAGCGCTTCCAGTGAGTTGATCGCGGAGGCCGACTCCTCGACCAGGACGCTCTCGGTGATCTCCAGCACCAGGTGGACCGGATCGATCCCGGTCAACGAGAGCACCTCCTCGACCGTCGCCGGCAGGTCGCGGTGGGCGACCTGCCGGGCCGAGAGGTTGACGGCGACGTCGAGCGGACGCGCGTCGGGCCGCTGCTGGTGCCACTCGAGCACCTGGCGGCAGGCGCGCTCCTGGACCCAGCGCCCGATCGGCTCGATCAGGCCGCTGTCCTCGGCGATCCCGACGAAGGCGGCGGGGTCGAGCAGGCCGCGGCCCGGGTGCTGCCAGCGAACCAGCGCCTCGAGGCTCGAGATCTCGCCGGTGCGGAGGCTGACCACCGGCTGGTAGTGCAGGATCAGCTCGTCGCGGTCGAGGGCGTCGCGCAGCTCGCGTTCGACCTCGAGCCGGCGCATCGCCCCGGCCCGCATCTCGGCGTCGAAGAGGACGCAGCGGGCGCGGCCACCTTCCTTGGCGCGATACATCGCGGCGTCGGCGTCGCGGATCAGGAGCTCGGCGTTGGCCAGCTGCTCGGAGTTCTGGCGGGCGACGGCGACGCCGATCGAGGCGGTGACGAAGTGCTCGACGCCGTCGATCGTGAAGGAGTGGTCGAAGGCGGCGCCGACCCGGTCGGCGATCGCCAGCGCCTCGCCTTCGTCGGCGAGCCGGTCGATCAGGATCCCGAACTCGTCGCCGCCGAAGCGGGCGACGAGGTCGCCGGGGCGCAGGTGGGCGCGCAGCCGCGGCGCCACCGCGCGCAGGAGGGCGTCGCCGGCGTGGTGGCCGAGGCTGTCGTTGATCAGCTTGAAATGGTCGAGGTCGAGGAAGAGGATCCCGACCGGCGAGCCGGAGACGGTCGCGTTGCGCAGCGCCTCGGCCAGCGCGTCGACGAAGCTGAGCCGGTTCGGCAGGCCGGTCAGCGAGTCGTGCAGGACGCGGTGGCGCAGCGCCTTGTCGGCGGCGTGGCGCTCGATCGAGTCGGCGAGGACGTTGGCGGCGGCCTGGACGAACGGCACGTCCTTGGCGCTGAAGCGGTTCGCTTCGGTCGAGTGGACGTCGAGGACGCCGAAGGGCCGGTCCTTGCCGTCGATCGTCACCGCCAGGCTCGAGGCGGCGCCGAAGACGCGCAGCACCGGCGGCATCGTGAAGCGCTCCTCCTCGCGCCAGTCGCAGACGATCGCGTGGGTGCCGGCGTCGAAGGCGGCACCGGCGTGCGAGTCGCGGGCGGCGGAGACGCGGCGGCCGGCGCCGACCACGTCCTCCTCGAGCCCGGCCCGCAGCTTCAGCCGACGGCCGTCGCGGCCGACCTCCCAGATGCAGGCGCTGTGGACCCCGTCGAGGCTGCCGATCAGCTCGGTGGCGGCATGCATCAGCCGCTCCGGGTCGCCGTCGGAGAGCGCTCGTTCGCCGAGCTTGGCGACGACTTCCTGCTGGTCGACCGAGTGCTGCAGGTCGACCTCGGCGCGCTTGCGCTTGGTGATGTCGAAGAGGACGCCGTGCCAGACCGCGACGCCCTGCTCGTCGGCTTCCAGGACCGCCTCGTCGAGCAGCCAGACGATCTCGCCGTCGCGGCGGAACATCCGGTACTCGACCGGCACCGTCTTGCGGCTGCCGAGCGGCGCCTCGTCTTCGGCCGCCAGCGTCCGCTCGCGGTCGTCGGGGTGAAGCAGCCGCGCCCAGAGGCTGGGGTCGGCGAGGAACTGCTCGGCGCTGTAGCCGAGGACCTCTTCGACCTGGGGGCTGACGTAGCGCCAGCGGCCGTGCTCGCCGAGCTCGGAGGCGTAGACGATCACGGGCAGCCGCTCGACCATCCGTCGGTAGTCCTGTCCTCCCCCGCCGGCGATCTGATCGAGGAACCTGCGGACCTCGTCGTCGGGCCAATTGCTTTCGCCGCTCTCGCGCATCGCGGAGGTATCGACAGATCCGGCCGGCGCTTGAACCCCGAATCGCACGGAACGTGCTCCTGCGTCACTCCGGACTCTCCTGCTCGGCAGATGCGACATTGACCTCTATGTAGATGACCGGGGCCGAGTACGACTGTGTTGGAAACCCGTTAAGCGGCGAATCGGAGCGGTGGCCCCGAGGCGATCGAGCGGTAGAGGCCGCTCAGGGTGAGGGTGCCGACGAGGCCGCGATAGGGCTCGTAGGGAGCGTAGAACTCCTCGACCTCGGGGATCGTGGCACGGCGGCCGAGCCCGGCGAGGTGGCCGACCAGCTTGATGTAGCCGAGGTCGCCGGCCGGCAGCGAGTCCATCTCGCCGCGGCCGAAGAGGGCCAGGCACTGGACCGTCCAGGGGCCGATTTCGGGGGTCGCCAGCAGGCGCCCGTCGCAGTCCGGGTCGGCGGGGGAGATCCGACCGGCGACGACGTCGCGGGCCAGCCGCCGCAGGGCCAGCGAGCGGGCGGCGGAGAGGTCCATCGACTGCAGTTCGGCCGGGGCGCGGCCGGCGATCGTCGCCGGCGACGGCGCGTCGCGGGGAGCGCGTGGGCCGTCGCCGAGGCGGGCGCCCCAGCGGCCGACGATGCGGCGTTCGATCAGCGCCGCCCGCGAGGCCTCGATCAGCTGCTTGCAGACCGCCGAGGCGAGCGCCTCCCAGGGCCACGGCGCCCGCAGCGGACGGTGGTGCGGGTAGCGGCGGATCAGCGCCCGCAGCAGCGGGTCGCGGCGAAAGCGGCGGTGGAAGGGGGCGAGGTCGTAGTCGACCGCGAGCGCGAAGCGCATCCGCTCGATCGCGGTGCAGAGCTGGGCCCGGTTGGCGGGTGCGACCTCGGCGGGGGCGGCCGCGCCGCGGATCGCGCGGCCGTCGCGCGAGAAGCGCAGCGCCGCGGGCGGCACCGCCTCGGCTCGCAGCAGGAGCCGGCCGCCGGCCGGCTGCCAGGCGCGGACCAGCACCGGCGAGCCCTCGACGTGGAGCAGCCGCCGCGCCACTCCGCCTTCGACCCTCAGGGTGCCGTCGCTGGAGCCGCGCGGCAGCCGGTACGGCGAGGCCGGCCGGACCTCGACGTCCAGGGACCCCAACGCCCGCTTACCTCCCGAGCAGGTGGACGTCGACCAGGAAGGAGCGGCTGGCGACGATGTTCTGCGGCTGTTCGCGGCGGAGCAGGCGGCGGCGGCGCGGCGCCCGGTTGCGGGAGCTGACGGCGGAGACGGCGCGCACCGCGGCGACGGTGGCGGCGCCGGCGATCACCCCGCCGGCGGCGGCGATCGCCGCCGTGCGGACCTCGGCGCGCCCCAGCACCGGCGACCCCGGCTCCTCATATGCGACGGGCAGGGGACGGACCGGCCCGGTCGCCTCGCGCGGCTCGGCGTCCTCCTCGGCCACGACCTCGGCGTCGATCTCCAGCTCGCTCATCCGGGCGACTTTAACGACGGTCCAGGTCGGCCTCAGGGCCGATCGACGCAGATTGCGGGATACCCGGACCAGCGGTCCCGGCGGACCCCGTGAATAGACTGCAAATCGATGAGCGAGACCGCGAAGGCTCCGGTCGACGTCTTCGAGAAGGCGCGCAGCCACGACCGCCTCGAGCAGCTCGAAGCCGCCAAGCAGCACGATCTCCTTCCCTACTTCCGCCTGCTCACCTCGCAGGCCGGCCCGGTGGTCGAGATGGAAGGGCGGGAGACGATCATGCTCGGCTCCAACAACTACCTGGGGCTGACCGGCGACGAGCGGGTCAAGCAGGGCGCCCGCGAGGCGCTCGAGTCCTACGGCACCGGGGTCACCGGCTCGCGCCTGCTGAACGGGACGACGCCGCTGCACCTCGAGCTCGAGCGCGAGCTGGCCGAGTGGATGGAGGAGGAGGACGCGATCGTCTACACCACCGGCTACCAGTCCAACGTCGGCTGCCTCTCGACCATCCTCGGCCCCGCCGACACGGTGATCTGCGACTCCGGCAACCACGCCTCGATCCTCGACGGGGTCCGCATCTCCGGCGCCAAGCTGCGCCCCTTCCGGCACAATCGGATGGAGAAACTGGAGAAGATGCTGGGCCGCGCCGCCGAGGACGGCGGCGGCGTCCTGGTCGTCGTCGACGGGGTCTTCTCGATGGAGGGCGACGTCTGCGACCTGCCGCGAATCGTCGAGCTCTGCCAGGCCTACGGCGCCCGGCTGATGCTCGACGAAGCGCACGGCGCCGGCGTCCTCGGCGCCCGCGGCGCCGGCGCCGCCGAGCTGTTCGGGCTCGAGCGGGAGGTCGACCTGCGGATGGGGACCTTCTCCAAGAGCCTCGCCTCCTGCGGCGGCTTCATCGCCGGCCCGGCCGACGTGATCGAGTACCTGCGGATCTCCTCCCGCTCCTTCATCTTCAGCGCCTCGGCGGTGCCGGCCGCGGTCGGGGCGGCGCTGGCGGCGCTGCGGGTGATCCGCAGCGAGGGCCCGGAGCTGTTCGCGCGGCTGCTCGACAACGCCTCCTACCTGCGCGAGGGCCTGCGCCGGCTGGGGCTGCGGGTGGTCGAGCCGGGGACGCTGCCCGACGGCACCGTGGCGACGACGCCGGTGGTCCCGGTCGCGGTCGGCGACGACTGGCAGGCGGTGCTGCTCTGGAAGGCGCTGTTCGACGCCGGCGTCTACACCAACGTCGCGATCCACCCGGCGGTGCCGCCGGGCGGGGCGCTGCTGCGGACCAGCCTGATGGCAACCCATCAACGTGACCAGCTCGACCGCGCCCTAAACATCGTCGAGACGACGATCGCCGAGTTTCCGGACCTTCCCCGCGCCTAGGCGCGGCGGCCGTCCGCCGGTAACCGAACTTTGACATCCCCCCCTGAGGGTAGTTTCAGGCTTGTTCAGATCTGGACAAGTGCGGCGGTCGGTCGAAATTGTTGCTCTTAGCGGGTGGCCTCGCTGCCTTTTCCGTCCGACCGGGTTGACGCGCGGCACCGCGACGGCATAGCTTGGCCCCCTCGCCACAACGGCCCTGGGCGGGGCGATCGGTCCAGATGGGAAACCCGGTCGAGGCCATAGAGGGCCCGCAGGCGAAGACCCAGTTAACTTTTCCGATTCCTTTGAAGGGAGGAGTCCCAGTGGACGCTGCCGCCACCCTGGCATCCGCACCTGAAGTACCTTCGACCGAGGTCGAAGCCCCTCAACACATGAGGGCGCTGGAACGCGCCAACAGCGTTCGCCTCGCCCGGGCGGAGCTGAAGCGGGCGATCGCCCGCGGCGACCGCGATGCCGCCGAGGTGGTCAGCGAGTGTCCCTGGGAGACCGAGAGCATGACGATCGCCGAGCTGCTGACCAGCCAGCGCCGCTGGGGTCGGACCCGGGCGCGGAAATTCCTGATGCCGCTCTCGCTCAACGAGAACAAGCAGCTGGGGACGCTGACTCCGCGCCAGCGCCGCCTGCTCTCGACCGAGCTCGCCAGCCGCAGCCGCGGCGCCTCGCCCGCGGCGACGGTCGCCGCCTGATCACCTGCCCCCCAGCCACCCGAGCTGATGGGCCGGAAATCGCCGATATGGAGCGGTTTCCGGCCCGTCGGCCGGGTGTCGCCCGAGCTTCCCGCTAGCCCCTGAGGCCGCCGATGCGGTAGCTGAGGCCGCCGGAGGCTCGTTGGAAAGCGCGGCGGGCCAGGTAGAAGGCGAGCAGGAAGCACGCGGCGCCGACCGGCAGCGCCACCGCCAGCACCTGCTTGAAGACGTAGAAGAGGAGGCCGACGACGACGACGAAGACGAAGCCGGCGAGCAGCGTGGTGTGCGAGCGGTAGCCGGCGAAGTGCTCGCGGATCGCCACCTCCATGCCGCCGAGGCCGGCCAGCGCGACGCCGACCCCGATCAGCGTTTCGTGGCCGCCGAAGACGCCGATCGCGAGGCAGGCGATGCCGGCGAGGATCGCCAGCTCGGCGAGCGGGAACCTGCCCCAGGGGGCCGGTGGGCGCTCCTCGGCGGAGGGGGCGCGGGGTGCCTGCGCGGCGCGCGGGGGCGCGGTGCTCGCCTCGCGCGGCGGCGCCGGCGGCAGCCCCTTGCGCGGCCGCCGTCCGCCCCGCTTCCTCTTCGAGCTAGCGCTCAACGGCCGCCAGCCGCCCGGCTAACGGACATCCGGAGGAGACCTTGACCCGCCACCAGCCCATCAGCATCCCCAGCAGTCCGTAGCGCGGCGCCGAGCGCCAGCCGCCGCAGCCGGGCTCGCCAATGTCGGCGCGGCCGATCTCGAGGCCGCGGTGCTTCTCCGGGGCCTCGAGCAGCGCCGTCAGCAGCTCTCGGTTGCGGGCCTCGAACGCGGCCCGCGCGGCGAGCGCCCGGCGGGCCTCGGAGACCCGGTCAGCCAGCTCGTCGCGAACCCGCTCCAGCTCGCCGAGCCCGAGCAGCCGCGGAGCCGGAGCCGAGCCCCCGACGCGGCAGTCGATCGCGACCCGAGGAAAGCCCGCGACGGCGAGGCGTCCCAGCTCGCGCTCGAGGCGAGCAACCTGCGCGCGCAACTGCGCCCGGGCGGCCCGCTCGTCGGCGCCGACCGCCTCCCCAGCACCCGCCCGCTCTCTGCTCAGCAGCTCCTGCATGGGCTGCCGCCGAGTGTAGATCAAGCCCGGTGAGCCGGGGGAAGGCTTGGTTAAGGGACGCGGCCCGCTGGGATTGGCGCCTAGGCGGCCTCCAACGTCGCCCCCGCCATCCAGAGCGCCTCCTCGACTGCGATCTGAGGGACGCCCTGGACCTGCGTCGCCGCGATCGCGACACGGCGGCTATGCCCCGTGACCGCCCTCCCCTCCGCCCGCGGCCCGAACAGCACCGCCACCGGACCCTCGTCGTCGGCGATCACCAGCGTCCCCTGCGCCAGCTCGCCGGCGCCGCCGACCAGCGACTCGCCCGGCGCCGAGTCGCGGATGCACAGCGCTCCTTCCAGCGCGTCGGCGTCGAACGCCCGCAACGCGACGCCGGTCTCGACGATCGCGATCGTCAGCGCGTCGCGCGGCAGGCCGCGGCTCTTGAAGCCGCCGTCGAAGAGCCGTTCGAGCGCCAGCCGCTCGAACGGAGTGCGGTCGCGATCGGGATCGAGGCCGATGTGGCGGAAGAAGGTGCGGTAGGCCCAGGGGATCGACCTGGTCCGCATCTGCACCGCGTGGGAGCCGTAGAAGCGGTCGGAGAGGTCGCGGAGGCGATGGCGGACCGGCTCGGGGCTGCGGCCGGGCCGGCACTCGACCTCGGTCCAGGCGATCCCGAGGCCGGGGAACTCGGCGGCGACGCGGGGCGCGACCCAGCCCTGCCGCGGCGCCGGCACCCAGCCGACCCGGTGCTCGCCCGCCTCCATCAGCCGCCCCCCGAGGGTTCCTCCGCGGCGCTGGTCGCCGCCAGCAGCTTGCGCACCCGCGCTTCCAGCTGTCGGGCGTTCTGGTCGCCGATGCTGGCCGACTGCAGGGTGCCGCCGGGGTAGGCGTAGGCGAAGGTCGGGCAGCCGCCGACCCGGTAGAGGGCGGCGACGGCGCCGTCGCGGTCGTAGCCGACCGGCATCTTCCAGCCGTGCTCGGCGAGCAGCTCGCGGACCGTCTCGCGGTCGTCACGGACGTCGAGCGAGAGGAAGTTCACCTGTCCACGGTAGCGCCGGTAGACGCGGTCGACCACGTCCTGCTGGGCGACGCAGCCGCCCCCCTCGCTGAACCAGAACGAGAGCACCAGCGGCTTGTCGAAGTAGTCGCAGACGCGCAGCGCGCCGGCCGTCGTGATCCGACAGGCCGGCCTGCGCGGCGGGTCTTCCGGGCAGGGGATGCCGGCGCTGCCGCAGTCGTCCTGGGCGAGGTTGGCGTCGCCTTCGAGCTGGCCGGCGGCAGCGGGGACGGCGAACTCGGGCAGCGGCCAGCGCGCTTCGAGCCGGTCGAGGCCGAGGGTGTCCTCGTCGTTGCCGCCGCCCAGGGTCCTGATCGCGACGAAGACGACGAGGGCGAGGAAGACGAGGCCGACGCCGATCGAGTAGCGGTCCCTCATCGCTGCTCCGCCGGCGCCGGCGCCACCGCGCGGCGGTCCTCGAGCGCGACCAGCGCCGCCGGCAGGACGACCAGGACCCCGGCCAGGGCCGCGGCGAGATCGATCACGGTGACGATGCCGAAGTCGCGCAGCATCTGGATGTCGGAGGCGATCAGGACCGCGAAGCCGGCGATCGCGGTCAGGCCGGAGGCGAGGACGGCGGCGCCGGTGCGGGCGTAGGCTCGCCGCAGCGCCTCTTCGGGCGAGTGGCCGCCGCCGCGCTCCTGGTGGAAGCGGCCGCTGAGAATCACCCCGAACTCGGTCCCGATCGCGATCGTCAGCGCCCCCAGCGCCGCCGACATCGGGTTGAGCGGGATCCCGGTCAGCCACAGCAGCAGCGAGGCCCAGCCGGTGGCAAGCACGGTCGGCGCCAGCGGCAGGAGGGCACGGCGCCAATCGCGCCGGTAGACGAGGAGCAGCGCCAGCGCCACCGCGACCAGGCCGCCGAGCGCCAGCCAGTAGCGGCTCGAGGAGAGGTCGGAGGCCGATTCGGCGGCGATCACCGCGAGGCCGGCGAGCTGGACCTCGACCCCTGCCGGCGGGCCGCCCGGCTCTCCCGGCTCGCCGATCGCGGCGCGGACGCGGTCGACCAGCCGCTGCTGGTCGGCGAGCGACTGGGCGCGGATGCCGAAGGAGATCAGGGCCGAGTGGCCGAGCTTGCCGTCGGCGGCGAGCGGCGCCACCTGGCGCAGGTCGTAGGCCGAGAGCGCCGCCACGGTGGCGTCGATCCCCCCCCGGGTCGGCTTTCCCTCGCCGCGGGTGAGGAAGTCCGAGAGCGCCGGCCCGGGGCAGACCTCGGCGGTCAGGCAACTCGGGTCCTCGCCCTTGAAGCCGTTCTCGCGCAGGACGCGGCGCTTGAAGCCGGCCATCCACTCGATCGTCGCCGGGTCCGAGAGGTCGGGGGCTTCGATCGAGACGTCGAGCTCGCCCGAGACCCCGGTCGCTTCCTGCAGCTCGTTGAGGTCGTGGACCGCCTTCAGGCTCTGCGGCGCCAGGTCGCGGATATCGGAGACGGTGCCGACCCGCGTTCCCAGCCCCCAGCCGAGAATCGCCAGCGCCAGGCCGACGCCGAGGACCGCTAACGGCTGCTCCAGCGCCAGCGACAAAAGGGCCGCCACCGGCTTTGGCGCTTTTGTTCGCCGATGGCGAACAAAAGCGCCATTGCCGCGGCGCCGCGACCCCACGGCGAGCGCCGCCAGCCCCGCCGTCAGCGCCAGGAGGAAGGCGATCGCGACGCCGACGATCAGGAGCCAGCCGAAGCCGCGGACCATCGGCGTCGGCGAGAGCTGCAGGGCGAGGAAGCCGGCGGCGGTGGCGAGGCAGGCGGCGGCGATCGTCGGCGCCCCGGCGAGCGCCGCGCGCCGCGCCGCCTCCACCCCGCTCGCGCCGCCTGCCGCCGCCTCGTCGAAGCGCGCCTGAAACTGGATCGCGTAGTCGACCGCGAGCCCGATCAGGATCGGCAGCGCCGCAATCGAGGCCATCGTCAGCGAGCCGTTGGCGAGGCCGAAGAGGGCGAAGGCGATCGCCGTCGCAGCCACCGCGACGAGCAGCGGCAGCAGGCGCAGCCGCGAGCGGAAGACCAGCAACAGGACCACCGCCATGACCACCAGGGCGACGCCGAAGAGCAGCAGGAGCGCGTCCTTCAGCGCCCGCGCCAGCCCGTCGACGACCACCGGCGCGCCGGAGACCACGTAGCTGCCCTTGCTGAGCGCGAAGCACGGTTTCGCCTTGCCGCCCACCGCGCACTGCTTGCGCGGCGTCGTTTCGGCGACCAGGTCTTCGATCAGGCCGATCGCCCGGTGCCGTTCGGACTGGCTCAGATCCGGCTTCAGCCGGACGATGATCTGCGCCGTGTGGTCGTTCGGGAAGAGGTAGGCGAGGCGCGCCTTCGGCGTCCCCCGCGCCCGCGCCAGGTCGAAGACGACGGTGGAGACGAACTGTTCGTTGTCGATCGAGGGCAGCGAGGTGATGCCGTACCTGGTCGCCACCGCGAGGAGGAATTCCTGCAGTTCCGCCGGCGCCACTTCCTTCGAGAGCCGCCGCAGCTGGCTCTCGATCTGCACCACCGCCTCGTTGAGGAAGGTCGCCGGGCCGCTGACGAACTCGACCGCCCCCGATTCGGCGATCTCCTTGCAGGCGCCGGGCAGCGGCTCGGCCCCCTTCGGCACCTTGCCCGAGAGGCAGCCCTCGAGCCGCAGCAGTCGGAAGATGTTCTGGGTCAGCAGCAGCTGCGGCAGTTCGCCCTCGACGAGGACGACCACCGGTTCTTCGCCGAAGGTCTGGCGGACGTGCTCGGTCGCCTCGTAGGTGGGGTCGCCGGAGTCGACCAGGGTGCCGACGCCGGCGTCGGTCGGGATCCGGGTGGCGAGCGCCGCGGCGGCGATCGCGACGAGCAGCGCGACGGCGAGGACCCAGCGGGCCCGCCGGGCGGCCCATGCCGCGATGCGGGCGAAGAGCTCCGCCAACTAGACGGTCGCGGGACCCATCCCGCTAGTCCATCGAGAGCGGGCCGGTTACGTCAGCGTGGAGGAACTGGTTGACGAACGGGTTGCTCGAGTCGAAGACCTCCTCTTTCGGCCCCGACTCGACGATCTTGCCGCTCCACAGCACGGCGATGAAGTCGGCGATCCGGCGCGCCGTGCCGAGGTCGTGGGAGATCACCAGATAGCAGCCGCCGTTCTCGGCGTGGACCTCGCGGATCAGCTCGCAGAGCAGCGCGGTGCGGACCGGGTCGAGCCCCGAGTCGGGCTCGTCGAACATCACGATCGCCGGTTCCAGCACCAGCGCCCGGGCGAAGCCGGCGCGCTTGCGCATCCCGCCCGAGAGCTCGTTCGGCATCTTGTAGGTCGCCTCCGAGAGGCCGACCTCTTTGAGCCGGCGGTTGACGATCTCGCCGATCTCTTCCTCGCCTTTGTCGGTGTGCTGGCGCAGCGGGAAGGCGACGTTGTCGTAGATGTTCATCGAGCCGAACAGCGCTCCGTCCTGGAACAGCAGGCCGAACTTTTTGCGCACCTCGAAGAGCTCGTCGTCGGTCATGTTGGGGATCGACTCGCCGTGCACGAGGACGTCGCCGGAATCGGGGTAGAGGAGGCCGACGATGTGCTTGATCAGCACGCTCTTGCCGGTCCCCGAGGGGCCGAGCACCATCGAGACCTGGTCCTCGGGCAGGCCGAGGTTGAGGCCGTTGAGGATCCGGGCGCGGCCGAACTGCTTGACCAGGTCGATGATCTCGATCGCGTCGGTGCCGCCGTGGTCGCGCTTGCGGCCGGTGTGGAAGCGGTAGGGGTCGTGCTCTGCGGGGTCGACCCCGGGGATGACGAAATCGCGCCCCATGACGCCGCCGTCCTCGGCCACGTAGGGACCTTCGCCGTTGCTCGCGGCGCGGGGCGGCGCGACGGCGATCTCGGGCGTCTCTTCGCCCGACTCGGCCGCCTCGTCCTGCAGCTCCTCTTCTTCCCTGCGCGCGTCGTCCTCGTTCGACACCTGTTCAGCCTCCTATCGGCGCCCTTGGGTTCGCTCCCCAGAATATGAGCGTGCCCAACATCCCGATGATGTGGACCATGACGATGTTGAAGACCATCGACTTCGCCGTCGCCGTCCCCACCCCGACCGGCCCGCCCGACGCCGTGTAGCCGTAGTAACAGCCGACGAGGACGATCACAGTTGCCATCACCATCCCCTTGATCAGGCTGAATATGAGGTCGGGTGGGTTCTGGAACTGCCAGAAGATCAATAAGTAGCCGCCCGAGGAGACGTCGCCGATCTGTTCGACCACGGCGATGTAGCTGGCCAGGTACATGACCCCGATCCCGACCAGGTACATGAACGGGAAGGCGATCCAGGCGGCGAGCAGGCGGGTCGCGCAGAGGAAGGTGACCGGCGGCACACCCATCACCTCGAGCGCGTCGATCTCGTCGGAGATCCGCATCGCGCCGAGCTCGGCGACGATCCCGGTCCCGACCTTGGCCGCCAGCATGTAGCCGAAGGCGTAGGGGAGGATCTCGCGCAGGTCGCACCAGGCGGAGAAGAGGCCGGCGTAGGCCGGCGCCCCCTGGGCGCGCAGCAGGTAGGCGCCCTCGATCCCGCACTGCAGCCCGAGCACGAAGACCAGCCCCCAGATGATCAGCGCCGAGCCGAGGATCAGGATCCCGGCCTGGCGCAGGCTCTCGCCGAAGAAGCGCAGGACGCGACCGCTGTAGACGAGCCCGGCGACCCGCGAGCTGAAGCGGGCGACCTCGCCGAAGGAGTCGAGCCAGTTGCGGGGGACCTCGAGCCAGGCGTTCATCGCGTCACCCTCACCGGATCGTCTGCAGTTCGGGGTTGGTCGCGAGCAGCGTCTGGGTGAAGACGTAGTTGAAGGCGAAGACCGCCATGAAGGAGATGACGACGGCCTCGTTGACGGCGCGGCCGACGCCGGCGGCGCCGCCGGAGGCGGTCATCCCCTTGTAGGAGCAGACGACGGCGATGATCGCGCCGAACAGCGTGCACTTGATCACCGAGCCCCAGAGGTCGGTGATCGAGGCCTGCGAGAAGAGGGTGGCGAAGAAGCCGCCGAGGCTCTGGTGGTAGACGAGCTCGGTGAGGATGCCGCCGGAGAGTCCGAAGACCAGCGCGTAGATGTCGAGCAGGCCGGTGATCAGCATCAGCGCCAGGAAGCGCGGGACGACGAGGTTCTTGATCGGGTCGACGCCGAGCACCTGCAGGGCGTCGAGCTCCTCGCGGATTTTGCGGGCGCCGAGGTCGGCGGTGATCGCGGTGCCGGCGACGCCGGCGACGACCACCGCGGTGACGAAGGGGCCGATTTCTCGGATCGCGGCGAGGACGAAGAAGCCGCCGAGCCGGTCGAGGGTGCCGAACAGGGTCAGCGCGTTGGCGGCCTGCAGGCCCGGCGCGCCGAAGCAGATCGCCACGGTCGAGACCAGCAGCGGGAACCAGCAGAGCTGCAGGGCGAAGAGGAACTGGCCGATGAACTCCTCGCCGTAGGGGTACGGCGCGCGGACCGCGGAGGCGATCGTCCGCGAGGTGAGGATGACGAGGTCCCCCACCTCCTCGAAGACGCCCCGAGCGGGCCGGAAAACCCTGTTCAGCGTTGCGACCATATCTCCCTTACGCCGAGCCGCGCCGCGGCACGGCGCCCCACTCGATGGCCGCAGTCTAGGGGATGCCCGAGCGGCTTCCGTTAGCTCAGTGTTGAGATCCGGCTAACCCGCTTCGCGGCCCTGGAATGCGCCCGAACGCGGGGTGACCCCGTGCTATGTTCGCCTCGCTTTGCGGGGGGAGGGACAACAGCTCTTCTGGTTCTTCCGACGCTCCCGTCTGCGAGCTGCGGCGGCTGCGCTCGCGCTCGCTGCCGTCGCGGCACTGCTGGCAGCCTGCGGCGACTCCTCCTCCGCGGACAAGGAAGCGGCGGGCGAATTCGACGTCGGCGTCACCGCCGCCTCCTTCCCCAGCGTTCAGCGGCTCGGCCAGACCTCGCTGCTGAAGCTGAGCCTCGAGAACGAAGGCGAGAAGACGGTGCCGAACCTCGTCGTCTCCTTCACCGTCGCCGGCAAGCAGGGAGCGACCGCCTCGCTGCCGTTCGGGGTCCACGAACGGCAGGCCGACCTCGCCAACCCGACCCGGCCGGTCTGGGTGCTGGCCGAATACTTCCCGAAGCTGGCCGGGGCGAGCGGCGAGGAAAAAGGCGGCGCCACCACCTCAGACCCGAAGACCTTCGCCTTCGGCCCATTGCCGGCCGGGCAGTCGCGCTCCGCGGTCTGGAAGCTGAGCGCGGTGCGGCAGGGCAAGTACACGCTGCGCTACCAGGTCGGCGCCGGGCTCGGCACCCAGACCGAGACGAAGAAGGTCAACGGGGTGGCGCCCGGCGGCACCTTCGTCGCCGAGATCACCGCCCAGACCCCGGACACCGAAGTGACCGACTCCGGCGAAATCGTCGAAGCCAAGAAGAACGGGTAAGAGTGGTGGCGGGATGATCCGCCGCCTGACCACGATCCCGCTTGCCGCGCTCGTCCTCGCCCTGGCGCTGCCGGCCTGCGGCTCCTCGGCCAGCGACTCGAGCGCGACCGGGGCCGGGACGACCGGGGCCGGTTCGCCCGGCGCGACCGCCGAAGCCGGCGCCGGCGCCACGGCCCGGCCCAAGCGCCGCGGGGTCGGGCTGAAGAAGATCGGCGAGTTCGACTCGCCGATCTACGTCACCGGCGCGCCGGGCTACCCGCGGCTGCTGTTCGTCGTCGAGCGGCCCGGGAAGGTCGTCGTCCTCGACCACGGCCGCAGGCTCGGCAAGCCCTTCCTCGACCTCTCTTCGCAGACCACCACCGACGTCGAGCGCGGCCTGCTCTCGATCGCCTTCCCGCCGGACTACAAGCGGAGCGGCCGCTTCTACGCCTATTACACGAACCGGGCCGGCAACATCCGCGTCGACGAGTTCCGCCGCGCGACCCCGACCCGCGCCGACCCGGGGTCGCAGCGCAAGGTGATCGAAATCCCCCACCCGGTCAACGCCAACCACAACGGCGGCCAGCTGCAGTTCGTCGGCGAAGACCTCCTGATCGGCACCGGTGACGGTGGCTCCGGCGGCGACCCGCCGAACAACGCTCAGAACCGCGACGTGCTGCTCGGCAAGCTGCTGCGGATCGACCCGCGCGAGGCGGAAGGCAAGCCCTACGCGGTCCCCGCCGACAACCCCTTCGTGGGTAGGCCCGGCCGCGACGAGATCTACAGCTACGGGCTGCGCAACCCGTTCCGCTTCTCCGTCGACCGCAATCGCGGGGCGAACGAGCTGGCGATCGGCGACGTCGGCCAGAACCGCTACGAGGAGGTCGACTTCGTCACGGTGGCCGCCGCCCGCGGCGCCAACTTCGGCTGGGACGCGCTCGAGGGCTACAGGCCCTACACCGAAGAGAACGGCGGAACCGCCAACCCCGGCGGCACCGTCAAGCCGACCTTCGTCTACTCGCACGACCGCGACGGCAGCTGCTCGATCATCGGCGGCTACGTCGTTCGCGACCCGGCGCTGGCGGCGCTGCGAGGCCGGTACGTCTACGCCGACCTCTGCGAGGGGGAGTTGCGCAGCCTCGTCCCGCGGGTCGCCGGCCGCGCAAGCGGCGATCGCAAGCTCGGCCTGCACGTCGACAGCCCCTCCTCGTTCGGCGAAGACGACGCCGGCCACGTCTACGTCGCCTCGCTCGAAGGCCCGGTCTACCGGCTGGTGGCGAAGCGGCGCTAGGCGCCGGGGTCCCTGGCGCGGAACTCGCCGCCGCCCTGCCCGTCGGAGATCCACTCGACCCCGTCGAGCAGTTGCTCGGGGGCCACGTCGAGCGCACCGGCCAGTTTGACCAGGGTGTCGAGCTGGACCTTACGCCTGCCCTCGAGGATCAGGTTGACGTGGTTGAGCGAGAGCTCGGCGCGGTCGGCGACCTCGCTCACGGTCAGTCCCCTCTCGGCCATCGCCCGTTGGACGTTGGAGGCGAATTGGCGCGTCGGCTCTGGGACGGCAGCGGGCATCGGGTTCTCCAAGGTTTGGCGACGCCGTTTTTCGCCCCCTCCGCGCACCGGGGGGCAGCTCCCCGCGAGGGGGAACCCGCTGGTAGCGGAGAGGGCAAGGCCAAGGGTACCGTTTGGTACACAGCTAATCCGCTGTTACGGATTATCGGTGGCCATTTCATCGGTGACAAGGCACAGTTCCCGGCGTGAATCTACGGGACCGTTTCGCCGAGAACCTGATCCGCTGTCGCCAGGCCGCAAACCTCTCGCAGGAAGAGCTGGCGATGCGCGCCTCCCTCAATCGGACCCAGATCAGCCTGCTCGAGAACTCGCAGCGGACGCCGCGGATCGACACCTTGGTGAAAGTGGCGGGGGCGCTGGGGGTTGAGCCGGGGGAGCTGCTGCGGGGGATGCGGTGGGAGCCGAGTGTGACGAAGCCGGGGAGCTTCGATGTTGAGTGACTACTCGATGTTGAGTGACTGCTAGGGACCAGGGTTGGCGGCGCTGGGCGAGCGTCGGCAGGACCCCCTCTCTCGGCCTGTCGGGGTGGGTCGGATTCGGCTGGCGCCTCGGGGGAGCGCCGACCCTCAGCCGCAAAACGTTCGGGGGTCCTGCCGACGCTCGCCCGCGAGAATCCGCGAGGTCCCAGGGACGGTCCGCCCCATCTCTCTTTGAGCTTGCGAGGGACGGGGGCTGGCCGGCTAGATCCGATGAGCTGGCGGCGAGCGGGAGGAGCGAGGGCGAGCGAGCCGGAGCGAAAGCGAGCGGGCGGAGCGGGGGGAGCGGGGGGAGCGGGCCGACCTCGTTGCGCTTGTCCCCACCGGTTGCGGTTGTCCCCGCTATGCGGGGACAAAGGCGTCGCGTGGGGAGAAGTGCAACCAGGTCGGTCCCGTCGGGACGTCCCGTCGGGACGCCCCCGTCCCTTGTCAGCTTTCAAAAAGAGGGGGTCGGGACTCCAACGGATTCGTTGGCGAGCGCCGGCAGGACCCCCGAACGTTTTGCGGCTGAGGGTCGGAGCACTCCCGAGGCGCCAGCCGAATCCGACCCACCCCGACAGGCCGAGAGAGGGGGTCCTGCCGGCGATCGCCGCCGCCAACCCTGGTCCCTAGCCGTCCCTCGCCCCGCCCGTCCCTCGCCCAGCCCGTCCCTCACCCAGCCGTCCCTCGCCCCAGCCCTCCCCCGCCAAGCTATCCTGGCTAGGCAGCCAAACCGGGTCAACGAACGGGAGCGGGACATGGAGAGTGGCGTCGCCCAGACCAGCAGCAGCGCGATCGCGGGCAACGGCAGCAGCGAGCCGACGGTCGAGCAACTCGACGTTCGCAACCCTGCGAGCGGCGAGACGATCGCGACCTTGCCGGTCGACTCGCCCGAGGCGGTCGCCGCGACGGTGGCGCGGGTCCGCGCCAACCAGCCCGACTGGGAGGCGATGGGGATCGAGGGCCGCTACCACTGGCTCGGCAAGCTGCGCGATTGGATCCTTGACAACCAGGACCGGGTCCTCGACACGATGCAGCGCGAGACCGGCAAGGTCCGCGCCGACGCCAGCAACGAGCCGGCCTACCTCGCCGACCTGATCAACTTCTACGGCACCCGCGCCGCCGAATTCATCGGCGAGGAGGCGATCCGGCCGCACTCGCCGCTGCTCGCCTCGAAGAAGCTGAAGGTCCAGTACCGGCCGCACCCGGTGGTCGGGATCATCAGCCCCTGGAACTTCCCGCTGGTGCTCTCGCTCGGCGACGCGATCCCGGCGCTGCAGGCCGGCGCCGCGGTGGTGATCAAGCCCTCGGAGTTCACGCCGCTGGGGATCGCCGAGCTGGTCGAGGTCTGGAAGCGCGAGCTCGGCGCCCCCGACGTCTTCGACGTGGTCCAGGGGATCGGCGAGACCGGCGGCGCCCTGGTCGACAACGTCGACTTCGTCCAGTTCACCGGCTCCGACCGCACCGGCCGCAAGGTGATGGCGCGGGCGGCGGAGACCCTGACCCCGGTCAGCCTCGAGCTCGGCGGCAAGGACCCGATGATCGTCCTCCGCGACGCCGACCTCGACCGCGCCGCCAACGCCGCCGCCTGGGGCGGGATGTTCAACTCCGGCCAGGTCTGCATCTCGGTCGAGCGGATCTACGTCGAGGAGCCGGCCTACGACGAGTTCACCGCCAAGCTCGCCGCCGAGGTCGGCAAGCTGCGCCAGGGCGTCGACGACGCCCGCAACCCCAAGGACGTCGGCGCAATGACCTCGCCGAACCAGATCGGGATCGTCGAGGACCAGGTCGAGGACGCACTCGCCCAGGGCGCCCGGGCGCTGACCGGCGGCAAGCGGCTCGAGGGGCCCGGCGACTACTTCGAGCCGACCGTGCTCGTCGACGTCGACCACACGATGAAGGTGATGCGGGAGGAGACCTTCGGCCCGGTGGTCGGGGTGATGAAGGTGCGCGACGAGGAGGAGGCGGTGCGGCTCGCCAACGACACCCGTTACGGCCTCTCGGGCTCGGTCTTCGGCGAGCGCGACCATGCCGAGCGGGTGGCGCGGCGGGTCGAGTGCGGCGCCGTCAACGTCAACGACGTGCTGATCAACTACTTCGCCTCCGACGTCCCGATGGGCGGCTGGAAGGAGTCGGGGATCGGCTACCGCCACGGCGCCCCGGGGATCAAGAAGTTCTGCCGCAGCGAGTCGCTGGTGATCACCCGCTTCGCCGCCAAGCGCGAACCGACCTGGTATCCCTACACCCGCGGCCGCCGCGGCCTGATCGCCCGCCTCACCCCGCTGGTCTACGCCCGCGACTGGCGCCGCCGCCTCGGCCTGCGCCGCTAGCCGCGCGCCGCCCGCGCCGCCGCGGAGGATGCTCAGCGACGGTCCGAGCCATTCACCTGCCCCGGTAGCCTCTTTAGGTTCATGGCCGAGCGCGACTACATAAGGGCGGTGAGCGAGCGGGTCGTCGTCTTCGACGGCGGCATGGGCGCGACGCTGGAGCAGTTCGAGCTGGGCCAGGCCGACTACGGCGGGCTCGAGGGCAAGTGCCACGAGGCGCTGGTGCTGAACCGCCCCGACGTGATCGAGGGCGTCCACGCCTCGATGGTCGAAGCGGGCGCCGAGGTGGTCGAGACCGACACCTTCCAGGGCTCGCGGCTGAAGCTCGACGAGTGGGGCCTCGGCGAGCAGACGCTGGAGATCAACACCAGGGCGGCGGAAATCGCCCGCCAGGCGGTCGGCGAGGAGCGCTTCGTCGCCGGCTCGATCGGGCCGACCGGCTTCCTCCCCGCCTCCACCGATCCGACCCTCGGGAACATCAGCTTCGGCCGCCTGGTCGAGGTCTTCGCCGAGCAGGCGCGCGGCCTGGTCGCGGGCGGCGCCGACCTGATCATGATCGAGACCGCGCAGGACATCCTCGAGGTCAAGGCGGCGATCTTCGGCGCCCGCGAGGCGTTCGCCGCGGCCGGCCGCACGCTGCCGATCCAGTGCAGCGTCTCGCTGCTGCCGAACGGTGGCAAGATGCTGCTCGGCACCGACATCCAGGCGGTGCTGACGACGCTGACCGCGCTTGAGGTCGACGTGATCGGCCTCAACTGCTCGACCGGCCCCGAGGACATGCGCGACGCGATCCGCTTCCTCGGCGAGACCTCCCCCCTCCCCGTCCACTGCATCCCCAACGCCGGCCTGCCGCTGCAGGGACCCGACGGCGAGACGATCTTCCCCGAAGAGCCCGAGCCGCTGGCGGCGACGCTGGGCGATTTCGTCGAGCGCTACGGGGTCGGGATCGTCGGCGGCTGCTGCGGCACCAGCCCCGAGCACATCCGCGCGATCCGCGAGCGGGTCGGCGAGGGCCGCGCCCCCGCCGCGCGCCCCGCCCCGGGCCAGATCGAGGTCTCCTCGATGATGACCTCGACGCCGCTGGTGCAGGAGCCGCGGCCGACCCTGGTCGGCGAGCGGGTCAACTCGCAGGGCTCGAAAAAGGCGAAGGAACTGCTGCTCGCCGACGACTACGACGGCCTCGTCCAGGTCGCCGAAGACCAGGTCGAAGGCGGCGCCCACGTGCTCGACGTCTGCGTCGCGCTGACCGAGCGCCAGGACGAGGACGAGCAGATGAGCGCCGTCGTCAAGCGGGTCTCGCTCTCGCAGCCCTCGCCGATCCAGGTCGATTCGACCGAACCGGAGGTGATCAAGGCGGCGCTCGAGCAGATCCCCGGGCGGGCGATCGTCAACTCGATCAACCTCGAGGCCGGCCGCGACAAGGCCGACGTCGTGGTGCCGCTGGCGAAGGCGCACGGGGCGGCGCTGATCGCGCTGACGATCGACGAGGTCGGGATGGCGAAGACGGCCGAGCGCAAGGTCGAGATCGCCCAGCGGATCAAGGAGATCGCCTGCGACGAGCACGGCCTCGACCCCGAGGCGCTGATCTTCGACCTGCTGACCTTCACCCTCACCACCGGCGACGAGGAGTGGCGGCCCTCGGCGGTCGAGACGATCGAGGGGATCCGCCGGGTCAAGGCGGAGATCCCCGGGGTCAAGACCTCGCTCGGCGTCTCCAACGTCTCCTTCGGGGTCAGCCCGCGGCCGCGCGCCGTCCTCAACTCGGTCTTCCTCCACCACTGCGTCGAGGCCGGGCTCGACCTGGCGATGGTCAACCCGAACCACATCACCCCCTACAGCGAGATCCCCGACGAGGAGCGCGAGCTGACCGACGACCTGGTCTTCAACCGGGCCCCGGACGCGCTGGAGAAGTTCATCGCCCACTTCGAGTCGAAGGGCGAAGAGGAGGAGGCGGCGGGCGCCGCCGACCCGACCGCGGGGATGGAGCCCGAGGAGGCCCTGCACTGGCACATCCTGCGGCGCAAGAAGGACGGCGTCGAGGAGTGGATCGACCGCTCGGTGGAGAAGATCGGCGCGGTCCCGACCCTCAACGACGTGCTGCTGCCGGCGATGAAGGAGGTCGGCGACAAATTCGGCGCCGGCGAACTGATCCTGCCCTTCGTCCTGCAGTCGGCGGAAGTGATGAAGCGCGCGGTCGCCCAGCTCGAGAACTACCTCGACCGGATCGAGGGCCACGCCAAGGGCAAGGTCGTGATCGCCACCGTGTTCGGCGACGTCCACGACATCGGCAAGTCGCTGGTCAACACGATCCTCACCAACAACGGCTACAGCGTCGTCGACCTCGGCAAGCAGGTGCCGGTCGACGCGATCATCGAGGCGGCGGTCGAGCACGAAGCCGACGCGATCGGCCTCTCCGCGCTGCTGGTCTCGACCTCGAAGCAGATGCCGACCTGCGTCGCCGAGCTGCACCAGCGGGGCCTGGAGTTCCCGGTGCTGATCGGCGGCGCCGCGATCAACCGCGACTTCGGCCGCCGCACCCTCTATCCGAAGGGGAAGGAGTCCGACGAGGTCTACGAGCCCGGGGTCTTCTACTGCAAGGACGCCTTCCAGGGCCTCGACACGATGGACGCCCTGGTCGACGCCGAGGCGCGGGCGGCGCTGGTCGAGCGGATCCGCGCCGAGGCCAAGCAGCTGCGCGAGAAGGTGGTCGAGCCCGACGACGCGCCGCCGGTCACCGACGCGAGCGTCCGCTCGGCGGCCCGCACCGACGTCGCGATCCCCGAGCCGCCCTACCTGGGCGTGCGCGAGGTCCCGGTCGACCTCGCCGAGGTCTACCCCCACCTCGACCGCCACGTCCTCTTCAAGCTGCACTGGGGCGGCAAAGGCGTCAAGGGCGAGGCCTGGCGCGAGCTGGTCGAGGGGACCGACGAGGAGGAGGGCTTCGCGCCGCGGCTGGCGCGGATGTGGCGCGAGCAGGACTACCTGCACCCGCGGGCGCGGCTCGGCTACTTCCCCTGCAACGCCGACGGCAACGAGCTCGTCGTCTTCGACCCGCAGAACCCGGAGATCGAGCTCGAGCGCCTCGTCTTCCCGCGCCAGCCACGGCACGACCGGATCTGCCTCGCCGACTTCTTCCGCCCGCTCGACTCGGGCGAACGCGACGTCGTCGCCCTGCAGGGGGTGACGGTCGGCCCCGAGGTGACCGAGCTGATCGAGCGGCTCGAGTCCGAAGGCGAGTTCGCCGAACAGCTCTTCGTCCACGGGCTCGGCGTCCAGGCGGCCGAGGGATCGGCCGAGTGGCTCCACGCCCGGATCCGCTCCGAGCTCGGGATCGAGCCCGACCAGGGCCGCCGCTACTCCTGGGGCTACCCCGCCTGCCCCGACCAGTCCGAGCACGCCAAGGTCTGGCGACTGCTGGGGCTGGAGGAGATCGGAATGACGCTGTCGGGCGGCTACGCGGTGATGCCCGAGCAGTCGACGGTGGCGATCGTCGCCCACCACCCCCAGGCGGTCTACTTCGGGATGAAGTCCGGCTTCATCCCCGAGGGCAAGGTCGGCGACGAGCTGATCGCCGGGACCGAGCGCGGAGGCGAGCTGCCGCCGGAGGCGGAGCCGGACGGGGGCGACGAGGAGGGCGAGAAGCCCGCGGCGGTGCGGGTTTAGGCGAGGGGCGGGCGAGGGATCGGCTGGGCGAGGGGACGGCGAGGGTTCGGGGGTTGCGGGGGAGGGGGTCGGGGGACCC
>JBFWMZ010000014.1:0-5225 GCA_050251335.1 Solirubrobacterales bacterium | reverse complement strand
ATCTTGGGGAGGGTCCCCCGACCCCCCTCCCCAGGACGCGAACGGCCACGGCCACACCCCCTTTTTCCTGAAAGCTGACTAAGGACGGGGGCGTCCTGGTTGCGCTTCTCCCCACGCGTTGCGCTTCTCCCCACGCGACGCCTTTGTCCCCGCATAGCGGGGACAACCGCAACCGGTGGGGAGAAGCGCAACGAGGTCGGCCCGCTCCTCTCGCTCGCCGCCAACTCATCGGATCTAGCCGGCCAGACTCCGTCCCTCGCAAGCTCAAAGAGAGATGGGGCGGACCGACCCTGGGACCCAGACCTTTCTCGCGGGCGAGCGTCGGCAGGACCCCCGAGCGTTTTGCGGCTGAGGGTCGGCGCTCCTGCGGGCGAACGCAGAATCCGATCCACCCCGACAGGCCGAGAGAGGGGGCCCTGCCGACGCTCGCCCAGCGCCGCAAACCTTTGTCCCTAGCCACACAGGCCGCCCCCCGACCGTCGCCTAAGATACCCCGATCGTCGGGTGATTCACGCCCCTGGTGTCACCTCCGCCGCCACCCGGACCACTATCCATAAGGTGCCAGTCACGCGCTCGAAGATCGCCATCGCCTTCCCCGGTCAAGGCAGTCAGACCTCGACCATGGCCGCCGTCACGGCGGCCCAGCGACCCGACCTCCTCGAGCAGGCGCGGGGTGAACTCGGGCTCGACCCCTTCGAGCACGTCGCCGACGGCACCCACACCGCGCAGCCGGCTCTCTACTGCGCCAGCCTCGCCCATTACAAGCAGGCCGGCAGCCCCGAGGGGCAGATGGTCAGCGGCCACTCGCTCGGCGAGCTGGCGGCGCTGGTCGCCGCCGGCGCCCTCGCCGACAGCGACGGCCTCAAGCTTGCCGTCACCCGCGGCCGGCTGATGGAGGAAGCCTCCGAGGGCCGGCCCGGGGCGATGCTGGCGGTGCTGGGCGGCGACGAAGAGAAGGTGCGCGAGATCGCGGCCGAGCTGGGGCTCGCGATCGGCAACGAGAACGCCCCCGGCCAGCTCGTCCTCTCCGGCGACGCCGAGCCGATCGGCGAAGCCCGCAAGCGGGTCCGCGGCGAGGCCGAGGCGAAGGCGATCCGCCTGCCCGTCTCCGGCGCCTTCCACTCGCCGCTGATGGAGCCCGCCGTCGAGGGCTACCGCGAGGCGCTCGCCGCCGCCGAGTTCGCGCCGCCGCGGGTACCGGTCTACTCCTGCACCGCCGCCGCGCCCTTCGACCCGGACCCGCGCGAGGGACTGCTCGCCGCGCTGACCGAGCCGGTGCTGTGGACGAAGACGCTGCGGGCGATGGCGGCCGACGGCGCCGAGACCTTTCTCGAGACCGGCCCCGGCGACGTTCTCACCGGCCTCGCCAAGCGCAGTGTCGAGGGCGCCGAGGCGCGCTCGCTGGCCGAGCTGGAGACGGTCGATGCCTGAGCTCGCCGGCAACCTCGCCGCCGGCCTCGCCCAGGCCGCCGGCGCGCTTCCGCTCGCTCCGGCGGCGCCGCGGCGCGCCGGCGCCGAGATCGCCGGCCTCGGCATCGCCCTCCCCGAGCGGGTCGAAACAAACGCGCCGATCGCCGCCCGCCTCGGCATCGACGTCGAGTGGATCGCGAAGCGGACCGGGATCGAGGAGCGGCGGATCGCCGCCCCCGGCGAACGGCTCTTCGAGCTCGGCTCCGCCGCCGCCGAACGGGCGCTGCTCGCCGCCGGCGTCAGCCCCGGCCAGATCGACCTGGTGATCGTCGCGACGACCTCGAACGACGAGCTGATGCCCGGCGCCTCGCCGCGGGTCGCCGCCGCGATCGGCGCCGTCCGCGCCGGCGCGATCGACCTCAACGCCGCCTGCACCGGCTTCGTCTCGGCCCTCTCGGTCGCCTGCGGGCAGATCGAGTCGGGCCGGGCCGAACACGTCCTCGTCGTCGGCGCCGACCTGATGAGCCGGATCACCGACCCCGCCGACCGCAACACCTCCTGCCTCTTCGCCGACGGCGCCGGCGCCGTGGTGATGCGCGGCGCCGCCGCCGGCCGAATCGGCCCGGTCGTGCTCGGCGCCGACGGCGCCAACGCCGACCTGCTGCGCACCCCGCGCGAGACGGGCGTCACCGAGATGCAGGGCCACGAGACCTTCAAGCACGCGGTCGACCGGATGTCGGAGGTGACGCTGCAGGCACTCGACGCCGCCGGCCTCACCCTCGAGGACGTCGACGTCTTCGTCTACCACCAGGCCAACGGGCGGATCCTCAGCTCGGTCGGCGAACGGCTCGGCCTCGACCCGGCCCGGGTCCTCGACTGCATCGCCAAGTTCGGCAACACCTCGGCCGCCTCGATCCCGGTGGCGCTCGAGGAGGCGCGGCTGGCCGGAGACCTCGAGCGCGGCTCCCGCGTCCTGATCGCCGCCTTCGGGGCCGGCCTCACCTGGGGCGCGACCGTGGTCGAGTGGGGGACGGAGGAATGAGCGAGAGGCGACAGGGTTGCGCCCTCGTCACCGGCTCCTCGCGCGGGATCGGCGCCGCGACCGCGAAGCTGCTCGCCGCCGACGGCTGGCCGGTGCGGATCAACTACCGCGCCGACGAGGAGGGCGCCCGCGCGGTGGCGGAGGAGATCGGCTCGGCGGGCGGCACGGCGACGGTGGTCCAGGGCGACGTCGGCGACGCCGAGCAGGTCGCCGCGCTGCTCGAGCCCGGCGAGCACGGCCCGGTGCTGGTGCTCGTCAACAACGCCGGCCTGCGACGCGACGGCCTCTCGCCACAGCTCGACGACGATCAGTGGCAGCAGGTGATCGACGTCAACCTGACCGGCACCTTCCGTGCCACCCGGGCGGCGCTGCCCCAGATGCTGCGGGCCCGCTTCGGCCGGGTGGTAAACGTGTCCTCTGTGGTCGGCCTGCACGCCAACCCCGGACAGGCCAACTACGCCGCCTCGAAGGCGGGCGTGATCGGCTTCACCAAGACCGTCGCCGCCGAGGTCGCGCGGCGCGGCGTCACCGTCAACGCCGTCGTCCCCGGCCTGATCGCCACCGATCTCGCCGAGGAGGTCTTGGAGGGAGACCTGGCGAAGGCGATCCCGGCGCGCCGGATCGGCAGCCCCGAGGAGGTCGCGGCCTGCATCCGCTTCCTCGCCTCTGAGGACGCCTCCTACGTGACCGGAACTACCCTGACCGTCGACGGTGGTCTCAGCGCCTGAAGAGCGCCAAAGACGCAAGAAAAGACAAGGAGAACGAACAGAATGCCAACCCAAGTCAGTCCCGAGAACGTCGAGAAGACGATCTTCGACGGCCTCGTCGAGCTCGGCACCGAGCGCGACCAGCTCAAGCGCGACGCCTCGCTGGAGGACCTCGACGTCGACTCGCTCGACCTGGTCGAGCTGGCGCAGATCGTCGAGGACGAGTACGGCGTCGAGCTCAAGGGCGACGACGTCAAGGACGTGAAGACCGTCGGCGAGGTCATCGACCTGGTGGTGGCGAAGGCTTCATGAGCCGTCGCGTCGTCATCACCGGCGTCGGCGCCGTCACCCCGCTGGGGAACGGCGCGCAGACGCTGATCGAGCGCTGGTCGGCCGGCGAGTCGGGGATCGAGGACGGCTTCGGCCGCTGCCTCGACTTCGAGCCGCTCGACTTCCTCTCGAAGAAGGAGGCGCGCCGCGCCGACCGCTTCACCCAGATGGCGATCGCCGCCGGCAGCGAGGCGATCGTTCAGGCCTGGGGCGAGGACGGGAATCTGCCCTACGACCCGTACCGGGTCGGCTGCGTGATCGCCACCGGGATCGGCGGCCTGGTCTCGCTCGAGCGCGAGCAGGAGAAGCTGATCACCAGCGGCCCGAAGGCGGTCTCGCCGCTGGCGGTGCCGCTGATGATGGCCAACGCGGCGACCGCCGCGGTCTCGATGCGCCATGGCCTGCAGGGCGAGTGCTACGCGGTCGCCTCCGCCTGCGCGGCGGGCTCCAACGGGCTCGGCGACGCGGCGCGGATGATCCGCGCCGGTGCCGCCGACGCGGTCGTCGCCGGCGGCGCCGAGGCCTGCATCACCGGCGTCGCCACCGCCGCCTTCGGCGCGATGGAAGCGACCTCGCCGACGGGCATCTCGCGCCCCTTCGACGCCCGCCGCGACGGCTTCGTGATGGGCGAGGGGGCCGGCGTCCTGGTGCTCGAGGAGAAGCAGGCGGCGGAAGCGCGCGGCGCCGAGGTCCTCGGCGAGCTGATCGGCTACGGCGCGACCGGCGACGCCCACCACCTGACCGCGCCGCAGCCCGAGGGCGAGGCGGCGGCGAAGGCGATCAGCCTGGCGATCGCCGATGCCGGCCGCGCCGCGGTCGACGTCGACTACGTCAACGCCCACGGCACCTCGACGCCGCTCAACGACGCCGCCGAGACGAAGGCGATCAAGGCGGCGCTGGGGGAGCGGGCCGCCGACGTCCCGGTCAGCTCGACCAAGTCCTCGATCGGCCACCTGCTCGGCGCCGCCGGCGCGGTCGAGGCGATCGCGACGCTGGAGGCGCTGCGTCGCCGCGAGGCACCGCCGACCGTCAACTGGGAAGAGGCCGAGGAGGGGCTCGACCTCGACTACGTCCCGGGCCACTCGAAACCGATCGAGAACGGGGACGGGCCGCTGGTCGCGATCTCCAACTCGTTCGGCTTCGGCGGCCACAACGCCGTCCTCGTCCTGGAGGCCTGAGCCATGGCAACCGTCGTCGGTAGACCCCCCACCAGCCAGCGGCCCGGCGAGACGCCGCTCGAGCAGCTCGAGCAGCTCTGCGACCCGGGCAGCTTCCGGCCCCTGCGCAGCGCCGTCAGCTCGCTGCGGCTGGGCGAACGGGCGGCGCCCGGGGACGGCGTCGTCGCCGGCGCCGGCGAGGTCGAGGGCCGGCCGGTCTTCTGCTACGCCCAGGACCCGAAGTTCCTCGGCGGCAGCCTCGGCGAGGTCCACGCCGACACGATCGTCCGCACCCTGCAGATGGCCGGCGACGCCGGCGCCCCGGTGGTCGGCTTCGTCCGCTCCGGCGGCGCCCGCCTGCAGGAGGGCCACGCGGCGCTGGCCGGCTACGGCCGCATCTTCCGCGCCTCGGTGCAGCTCTCGCGCAAGGTGCCGCAGATCTCGATCCTCAACGGCATCTCGGCCGGCGGCGGCGCCTACTCGCCGGCGCTGACCGACTTCGTCGCGATGACCCAGGACTCGCGGATGTTCCTCACCGGGCCGAAGGTCGTCGCCGAGGCGATGGGCGAAGAGATCTCG
>JBFWMZ010000013.1:0-73819 GCA_050251335.1 Solirubrobacterales bacterium | reverse complement strand
TCGTCGTCGAGGACGTGCCGCCGCGGGCGACGGTGGTCGGCAACCCCGGCCACCCGGTGCGGGTCGAAGGCCGCCGGCCCGAAGGCCCCGACGCCGACTGGATCCACCTGCCGGACCCGATCGCCGAGGCGATCAAGGCGCTCTCGGAGCGGATCGTCGAGCTCGAGCGACGGCTCTCAGACCTCGACGGCCGCGACAACGGCGCCCCGCAGCCGCGGATCCAGCCGCGCAAAGGGCGCTCCTCCGCCGGCGGCTGAGCAGCCGCGATTGGCGCTTTTGTCCCCTACGCAGGGGAGAAAAGCGCCAAAGCCGACCCCCGCCGAGCGCGTGTCTATGCTCGGTCCGATGCTTCAGAGCGAGTTCGATCTGCCGCCCGAGGGCGAGCAGCAGCCCCAGGGCGCCCCGACCGAGCCCGGCGCCGACCGGGTCGAGCGGCTGCTGGCCGGCCTCAATCCGCCGCAGCGCGAGGCGGTCGAACACACCGAGGGGGCGCTGCTGGTCCTCGCCGGCGCCGGCTCGGGCAAGACCCGGGTCCTCACCCACCGGATCGCCTACCTGCTCGCCACCGGCGAGGCCCGCCCGGGCGAGATCCTGGCGATCACCTTCACCAACAAAGCGGCGGCCGAGATGCGCGAACGGGTCGGCGCCCTGGTCGGCCGCTCGGTGCGGGCGATGTGGGTGACGACCTTCCACTCGGCCTGCGCCCGGATGCTGCGCGCCGACGCCGAGAAGCTCGGCTACTCGCGCGGCTTCACGATCTATGACCAGGCCGACTCGCTGCGGATGCTGAAACGCTGCCTCACCGAGCTCGGCGTCGACCCCAAGCGCTACCCGCCGCGCGCGGTCCAGAACAAGATCTCCGGCGCCAAGAACCAGCTGGTCGACCCGGCCGCCTACGGCGAAATGCAGGTCGGCGGCTTCGAGGAGGTCGTCGCCGAAGCCTTCCCGCTCTACGAGAAGCGGATGCTCGAAGCCAACGCGATGGACTTCGACGACCTGCTGGTCCGCGCGGTCAACGCCCTGGAGCTGTTCGAGGAGGTGCGCGAGCGCTGGCGCGGCACCTTCCGCCACGTCCTCGTCGACGAGTACCAGGACACCAACCACGCCCAGTACAGGCTGCTGCAGCTGCTCGCCGCCGAGCACGGCAACCTGATGGTGGTCGGCGACGAGGACCAGTCGATCTACGGCTTCCGCCACGCCGACATCCGCAACATCCTCGACTTCGAGCACGACTTCCCCGACGCGGCGGTGGTCAAGCTCGAGCAGAACTACCGCTCGACCCAGACGATCCTCTCGGCCGCCAACGCGGTGGTCGAGCGCAACCGCCAGCGGCGGCCGAAGGAGCTCTGGACCGAGGAGGCGGGCGGCGAGCCGGTGCAGCTGAACGAGCTCGGCGACGAGCACGAGGAGGCGCGCTGGGTGGCGGGCGAGATCGAACGGCTGGCCGAGGAGGAGGGGCTGAAGCGCTCCGAGGTGGCGATCTTCTACCGGACCAACGCGATGAGCCGGGTGCTCGAGGACACGCTCAACCGCTACGACGTCTCCTACCAGGTGATCGGCGGCACCAAGTTCTACGAGCGGGCCGAGATCAAGGACGCGGTCGCCTACCTCAGCCTGCTGGTAAACCCGGCTGATCAGGTCTCCTTCTCGCGGATCGTCAACTCGCCGCGGCGCGGGATCGGCAACACCACCCAGGGCCGGCTCGCCGCCTACGCGAACACCACCGGGCTGACGATCTGGGAGGTGATGGAAAGGGTCGAGGAGGTGCCGGGGATGAGCGCCGCGGCGATCAAGTCGGTGGGGCGCTTCCACGAGATGATGGAGGGCCTGCGCGATCGGGTCGAGGGCTCGGCGGTGGCGCAGATCCTCGAGCGGGTGCTGAACGAGACCGGCTACCTGGAGGCGCTCGCAGCCGAGCGCACGATCGAGGCCGAGGGGCGGGCCGAGAACCTCGAGGCGCTGGTCGCCGGCGCCGCCGAGTTCGACCTCGAGCGCGAGCGCGAGGGGGAGAGCGAGGTCGGGCCGCTGGAGGAGTACCTGCAGCAGATCTCGCTCTACACCGAGCAGGACGCGCTCGAGGGCGCGGCCGAGGAGCTGGTGACGCTGATGACCCTGCACAACGCCAAGGGGCTCGAGTACGACACGGTCTTCGTCGTCGGCTGCGAGGACGGCGCCTTCCCGCACATGCGGGCGCTCGAAGAGGGGGCCGAAGAAGAGGAGCGGCGGCTCTGCTACGTCGCGATCACCCGCGCCGAGCGGCGCCTCTACATGACCTGGGCGCGCGAGCGGCGGCTGTTCGGGCGGGCCGAGCGCAACATGCCCTCGCGTTTCATCGACGAGCTGCCGCCGGAGCTGACCGAACGCCACGGAGGCCCGCCGGCCGGGCTGACCAGCTGGGACTCGAGCTTCGCCGGCACCGCGCCGGCCGAAGCTGTCGATTCGGGGCCGGCGCTGGCGCTGCAGACCGGCGACGACGTCGTCCACGCCAGCTTCGGCGACGGCGTGGTGACCGGGGTCGAGCCGGGCGGGGTGATCGTCGTCCGCTTCTCCAGCGACGGCAGCGAGCGCAAGCTGATGGCCGACTACGCCCCGATCCGGAAGCGCTGATGGCGGCCCGGGTGATCGACGGCAAGGCGGTCGCGGCGGCGGTCCGCGAGCGGGTCAGGGTTGACGTTGAGGCCTACGCCGAGGAGGCGGGCCGGACGCCGATGCTGGCGACGGTGCTGGTCGGCGAGGACCCGGCCTCGCAGATCTACATCGCCAAAAAGGGCGAAGCCTGCGAAGAGGTCGGGATGCGCTCGGTCCACCACGGGCTCGAGGCCGCGACCAGCGAGGAGGACCTGCTGGCGCTGGTCCGCGAGCTGGGCGAGGACGGGGACGTCGACGGCATCCTCTGCCAGCTGCCGGTCCCGGCCCAGATCGACGAGAACGCGGTGGTGGCGGCGATCGATCCGGCCAAGGACGTCGACGGCCTCACCCCCTGGAATGCCGGCCTGCTCGCCCACGGCGAGCCCGGGCTGGTCCCCTGCACGCCGAACGGGGTGATGGAGCTGCTCGCCCACGAGGGGGTCGAGCTGGAGGGGGCCGAGGCGGTCGTCGTCGGCCGCTCGAAGCTGGTCGGCGTGCCGGTCGCGCGGCTGCTGCTGATGGCCAACGCGACGGTCACCACCTGCCACTCGCGGACCCGCGACCTCGAGGCGGTCTGCCGCCGCGCCGACGTCCTCGTCGCCGCGGTCGGGGTGCCGCGGCTGCTCGGCGCCGGGGCGGTGAAGCCCGGCGCGGTGGTGATCGACGTCGGCGTCAACCGGCTCGAGGACGGCCTTGCCGGCGACGTCGACTACGAGGCCGCGGCCGAGGTCGCGGCGGCGATCACCCCGGTCCCCGGCGGGGTCGGCCCGATGACGATCGCGATGCTGCTCTCGAATACGCTGCAGGCAGCGCGCACCCGGGCCGTCTGACCGGCGCATTTCGGTGTCCTCGGTCGCTTGGGTGCGGAGCACACGGCGCTCCCCGCGTCCTTGAACTGCCTGGTCTGACGACCCGGGGGCCGTTTTCGCCTCCTGTGGTCCCTATATCGTCGGCCCGAGCACGCCAAGCGGTGGAAAGGGAGCAATGGACCTGGACAAGCTGAGCTCGGGGGAGAAGATTGCCGGCGTCTCGTCGATCCTCCTCTTCATCTTCATGTTCTTCGACTGGTTCTACGCCGAAGTGACGATCGGCGGCTCCGGCGCGAGCGAAGGGGTCAGCGCCTGGGACGCTCTCGACTGGATCCCGATCTGGCTGGTGATCACGATCCTCGCCGCCCTCTTCGTCGCCACCCTGCGCCTCACCGACGCCCGCTACGAGCCGCCGGTATCGGCCAACGCGATCGTCGCGATTCTCGGCGGCGTTTCATTCCTGCTGATCCTCTACCGGATCATCGACCCGCCGGGCGCGAGCGGCTCGGCGCCGGGGATCTCCTTCGACGTCGGCCCCGAATTCTGGATCTTCGTCAGCCTCGTCTGCGCCGCCGGGATCGCCTATGGCGGCTACAAGGCGATGCAGGAAGAAGGGGCGACCTTCGGCGACCTCGGCGACCGCTTCTCGGGCGGCGGCGGCACCCCCGGCGGTGGCGGCGGCCCGTCTGGCGGCGGCTCGGGCGGCGGCGGCGCGTCTGGCGGCGGCGGCGCGGCGAGCCGCGCCCCGAGCGTCCCCCAGGATCCTCCCGCACCCCCGCCCAGCCAAACGCCCCCGCCGCCGCCGCCGAGCTAACCGCGCAACGCAGCCCCCCCACCGGGCCGATGGGCCGATTTCGGGAAATAGGCTGACGAAATCGGCCCATCGGCGGAGCGGGCTATGTGGCGCGGTTGGCTATGCCCCTGGAGACCTGCTTGGCGAAGGCGATCACGGTCATCATCGGGTTGACGCCGACGGAGGTTGGGAAGAGGCTGGCGTCGGCGACGTAGAGCGCTTCGGTGCCGTGCAGCGAGCCGTCGGCGGCGCAGGCGCCCTCGCCCGGGGCGCCGATCCGCGCCGTCCCCATCGGGTGGAAGGCCTCGAGCCGCAGCTCCTGCGGCTTCAAGCGGGTCGCCTCGAACGCGGCCACGCCGCCGGGCTTCAGGGTCCCGACCCGCGGGATGTTCGGGTAGACCTCGCTGGCGCCGGCGGCGAAGTGGACTTCGGCGGCGCGGGCGATGCCGAAGGCGAGCCGGTCGGCGTCCTCGCGGGTGAGCTTGTAGCTGGCGCGGATCGCGCCCTCGGCGCCGAGGCCGACCCGGCCGGCGGAGTCGTCGGAGAGGTGGACGCCGATCGAGCCGACGTGGCCGAAGTCGAGCATCGCCCGCTGGTGGTCGACACCGGCGCCGAGCAGCCAGGCGCCGCCGAAGGCGAGCGGCGTGAAGGTCGCCTCGAGCAGGATCCCCTGCTCCTCCCACTGGTCGACGTAGTAGCTCTGCATGACGCCGTCCCAGCCGCGCACCTCCTCCTCGTAGCGGGCGCCGACCCAGCAGGCGGGGTGGATGTGGAGGTTGCGGCCGACCGCGCCGCCGCCGAGCCCGGAGCGCTGCAGCAGCTCCGGAGTCCCGAAGGCACCGCCGGCGACCACCACCGCCCGCCGCGCCCGCACCCTGAAGCCTCGGCCGCCACGCGGTTGCGGTTGTCCCCGCATAGCGGGGACGACAGCGTCGACCCCGACCGCGCGCCCATCCTCGACTAGCAGCCGCCGCGCCTCGACCCCGGCTCGCAACCGCGCACCGGCGGCGACCGCGCGCGGCAGGTAGCTGACGTGCATCCCCCTCTTGGCGTCGATCTCGCAGCCGAAGGGGCAGGAGCTGCACTGCACGCAGCTGCCGGCGTTGCGCGAGATCGGGCCGCCGCTGGCGCCGAGCGCCGCCGCGCCCTCCATCGCCAACTGACCGTTGCGGCCCATCCGCTCGGGGTCGAGCGGGGTGACCCGCAGGGTGTCCTCGGCCTCGGCGTAGTCGGCGGCGAGGTCGAGCGCCCACTCGACGCCGTGTCCGCGCCGCCAGCGCTCGAGCACCTCGTGTGGCGCCCGGAAGCAGGTGCCAGAGTTGATCACGGTGGTGCCACCGACCGCTTTCGCCACCGGCACCGGGATCGGCGGCTTGCCGGCGGCGATCGTCAGGCCGGCGTCGCGGTAGAGCGAGGCGATCGCCTCGAGGGGGTCGGACGGGTAGCTGTCGCGGTCGTAGTTACGCCCCGCCTCGAGCACGAGGACGTCGAGCCCCGCCTCCGCCAACTCCGCCGCCGCGGCCGCGCCGCCGGCCCCCGAGCCGATCACCAGCACGTCGCATTCCTCGCCCTCGCCGCGCGGCTCGGTGTCGCCGAGGCTGCCGGCCGGCTCGGGCAGGGTCCCGTCGGCGAGCCCGCAGCGGACCTCGAAGCCGATCCGCGCCTGGACCGGTGCGGTCACCGCGTAGCCGAGCGTCGCCAGGACCTTCGCCAGCAGCAGCAGGTCGTGGTGGAAGCCGAGCCGCGAGCCCTCGAGCCTGCGCAGGAAGTCCTCGGCCTGCTCCGGCGAGAGGCGGCTGAAGCGCCAGGGGAAGGGCAGCCACTCGAAGGCCCGCAGCCCGAGCCGCACCTGGACCAGGAAGCTGGGCGAGGTCGAGCGCAGGAATTCAGCGACCGGGCCGGAAACCTCGACGTCCCGCTCGGCCGCGGGCAGGCCGTCGATGCCCGGCGCCATCGCCGCGCAGATCGCGCTCAGGGTGCGCTGCTCGGCGGCCGCCAGCCCCGGCGCGCGCCGTCAGCCCGGCTCGGCCGGACGCCCGACCCGCCCCGCCAGCACCCAGAGCCAGAGCGAGAGGATCGCCAGGAAGCCGTCGACGAGGAAGTTGAGCAGGAGGACGAAGAACGGTTCGTCGATCAGGAAGAAGGCGAGCGTCGCCAGCGAGGAGGCGGTCTTGCCGGCGGCGAGGACGAGCAGCAGCGGCCGGTAGCGGACCACGTCGGCCTGGACGACGAGGCAGATCCCGGCGATCACCACCATGTAGGCGAAGGCCAGCGCCAGCCAGAACTGCTGCTTGGTGTGGACGGCGCGAGTGTCGTTGCCGAACCATTCGCCGAGGTCGGAGATCACGTCGAGGACACCGCTCGGGACCGCGATGAAGAGGACGCCGACCACGGCGAAGGTCGCCGCCAGCAGGCGCAGGTTGAAGACGACGAATCTCTCGGCTCCCGGACCCTGCATCCGGCTGGGACCATACTGGCTGCCCAGCCAGCCGCGCCGCCACCGCAGTGCGGTTGTCCTTTCTCAACCCGACGACGGCGTGGTTGTCATTCCTCAACCAGAGGTTGAGGAATGACAACCACCCGGAGGTGGTGCCTAGAATCGGGCGCGTGATCGACCGCGACCAGGTCCTGCACGTCGCCCGCCTCGCCCGCCTGCGCCTCTCCGAGCGGGAGGTCGAGACGATGGTCGGCGAGCTCTCCGGGATCCTCGAGCACGTCGACCGGATCGGCCAGCTCGACCTCGAGGGGGTCGAGCCGACCAGCCACGTCGTCGCGCTCGAGAACGTCTGGCGCGAGGACGAGCCGGTCCCCAGCCTGCCTCGCGAGGCCGCCCTCGCCAACGCGCCGGACCCGCAGGACGGCGCCTTCCGCGCCCCCTCGCCGCAGGCCGAGTGATGGCCGGCGTCCTCAACCTGACCGTCGCCGAGGCGGCGGCGGAGATCGCCGCGACCGAGCTCTCGGCCGCCGAGTACTTCGCCGCCTGGCGCGCCGCCGCCGCCGACGACGAGCTCAACGCCTACCTCTGGACAGCGCCCGAGCCGAGCGGCGAGCACGAGCATCTCGAGGGCCCGCTCGGCGGCGTCCCCGTCGCGGTCAAGGACATCTTCGTCACCGAGGGCGTGCCGACCACCGCCGGCTCGCGCATCCTCGAGGGCTACCTGCCGCCCTACACCGCCACCGCGGTGCGGCGCCTGCGCGAGGCCGGCGCCCGCGTCCTCGGCAAGACCAACATGGACGAGTTCGCGATGGGCTCCTCGAACGAGAACTCGGCCTACGGGCCGGTCCTCAACCCGTGGGACCGCGGCCGCGTCCCCGGCGGCTCCTCGGGCGGCTCGGCCGCGGCGGTCGCCGGCGGCCTCGCCCCGGCGGCGCTCGGGACCGACACCGGCGGCTCGATTCGCCAGCCGGCCGCGCTCTGCGGGATCGTCGGCCTGAAGCCGACCTACGGCGCGATCTCGCGCTACGGGATGATCGCCTTCGCCTCCTCGCTCGACCAGTGCGGGCCGCTGACCCGCGACGTCACCGACGCGGCGCTGCTGCTGGCGGCGCTGCAGGGCCGCGACGCCTGCGACCCGACCTCGGTCGGGATCGCGAACGGGGTCGAGGCGCCGAGCCGCGAGGACCTCTCCGGCCTGCGCTTCGGGGTCCCGCGGCTCGACGACGAGGGGGTCGAGGCGGGCGTCCGCCGGGTCTTCGAGACGACCCTGCGGCGGATCGAGGAGCTCGGCGGCGAGATCGCCGAGATCGAGCTGCCGAACTCCGAGCTCGGCATCTCCGCGTACTACGTGCTCGCCCCGGCCGAGGCCTCCTCCAACCTCGCTCGCTACGACGGCGTCCGCTACGGGGTGCGGCGCGGCGGCGACGGAGACCTGCTCGAGATGTACGAGTCGACCCGGGCCGAGGGCTTCGGCGCCGAGGTCAAGCGGCGGATCATGCTCGGCACCTACGCCCTCTCCTCGGGCTACTACGAGGCCTATTACGGGCAGGCGCAGAAGGTGCGGACGCGGATCGCCGAGGACTTCGAGCAGGCCTTCGCCGCGGTCGACTTCGTCGTCACCCCGACCTCGCCCTCGGTCGCCTTCGAGCTCGGCGCCAAGACGGCCGACCCCTTATCGATGTACATGAACGACTTCTTCACGGTGCCGATGAGCCTCGCCGGGATCCCGGCAATCTCGATCCCCGCCGGCCTGGCGGCGCCCGACGGCGGCGGCGGCGAGCTGCCGGTCGGCTTCCAGATCGCCGCCCCGGCCTTCGCCGAGCAGCGGCTGCTCGAGGCGGCCTTCGCGTTGGAGACGGCGATCGGCTTCAACCGCGACCACGCCGCAACCATCCCCTGGAAGGGAGCGCGCGATGTCTGAGCTGGAGGCGGTGATCGGGCTCGAGATCCACGTCCAGCTGGCGACGCGGACGAAGATGTTCTGCGGTTGCGAGCTCTCCTTCGGCGACGAGCCCAACACCCACACCTGCCCCGTCTGCCTCGCCCACCCGGGTTCGCTGCCGGTCCCCAACGAGAAGGCGATCCGCTACGCGCTGCAGATCGGCACCGCGCTGGAGTGCGAGATCGCACCCCGCTCGATCTTCCACCGCAAGAACTACTTCTATCCCGACAACCCGAAGGCCTACCAGATCAGCCAGTACGACATCCCGATCTGCGGGGCGGGAAAGCTCGGTGAGGTCCGCATCCACCGCGCTCACCTCGAGGAGGACGCGGCGAAGACGATCCACGTCGGCGCCTCGGGCCGGATCCACGGCTCGGCCGCCTCGCTGGTCGACTTCAACCGGGCGGGGACGCCGCTGGTCGAGATCGTCACCGAGCCCGACCTGCGCGACGCCGCCGAAGCCGCCGAGTGGGCCCGCCTGCTGCGCGAGACGGTCCGCCAGCTCGGCGTCTCCGACGTCAACATGGAGGAGGGGAGCCTGCGGGTCGACGCCAACGTCTCGGTGCGGCCGGCCGGCAGCGAAGCGCTCGGCACCAAGACCGAGCTGAAGAACATGAACAGCTTCCGCTTCCTGCAGCGCGGGATCGAAGCCGAGCTCGAGCGCCAGCGGGCGCTGGTCGGGGCGGGGGGGACGGTCGAGCAGGAGACGCTCCACTTCGACCCCGCCAGCGGCAGCCTCACCTCGCTGCGCTCGAAGGAGGAAGAGCACGACTACCGCTACTTCCCCGAGCCCGACCTGGTTCCGATCGTCCCCAGCGAGGCGATGCTGCGTGCGGCTCGCGAGGCGCTGCCCGAGCTGCCGGCGGCGCGGCGGAGCCGCTACGAAGACGAGCTAGGCCTCGACGCCGACTCCGCCAAGCTGCTTGCCGGTGATCCAGCGGAGGCGCGGTACTTCGAGGAAGTGGCTGGCAGCGCCGGCCTGGTCGCGGAGGGCGGCGCCGGCGTCGAGCCGCGTGCGGTCGCCAACTGGGTCATCGGTGACCTGACCGCGGCCCTGCGCGGGGCGGGCAAGGAGGAGGACTTCGCCGACCCCGCTGTGCAGCCGCTGGCGCTGGCCAAGCTGATCGGGCTCGTCGCCGCCGGCAGAATCTCCCACGGCAGCGGCCGCAAAGTCCTGGCAGTTCTCGTCGCCGAGGGCGGCGACCCGGCCGAGATCGTCGAGCGCGAAGGCCTGGCGCAGATGTCGGCCGGCGAGGACGGCGAGCTGTCCGGCGTCGTCGCCGCCGCGATCGCGGCCGACCCGGCCGCCGCCGAGCAGGTCCGCGCCGGCAACGGCAAGGCGATCGGCGCCCTGGTCGGAGCCGTGATGCGCGAGACCAAGGGCCGCGCCGACGGCGGCGAGGTGACTCGCCTCCTGCGCGAGCAACTCGGCGTCTGAGGTGCTGCAACGGTTGCACCCCCTATAGGGGGTGAAAGTGCTGCATGGAACTTTGTAACAGGTTGTTACAAAGTGCTAACTTGGGGCTATGGCTTGGAACGTGGTCATAGCTGGGGGTGGTTTCGGCGGCGCGGCGGCGGCGCGGGAGCTGGAGCGGCTGATGCCGAAGCAGTCGGCTCGGCTCAGCCTCGTCAACGAGACCAATTTCTCGCTCTACACGCCGTTTCTGCCCGAGGCGGCGGCGGGGACGCTGGAGCCGCGCCACGTGGTGACGCCGCTGCGCGAACTGCTGAAGCGCACCTACCTGCGGCTCGGGCAGATCGTCGCCCACGATCCCGAGGCCAAGACCCTGGAGCTGCGGAAGAAGTTCGGCGGCACCGAGGAGTTGGGATACGACCAGCTGCTGCTGGCACTGGGCTCGGTCTCGCGGACGCTGCCGGTGCCGGGGCTGGCCGAGCACGCGGTCGGCTTCAAGGACCTGGCCGACGCGATCTACCTGCGCAACCACGTGGTCGAGACGCTCGAGGAAGCCAATGCGACCGAGGACCCGGCGCGGCGCGAACGGCTGCTCACCTACGTCTTCGTCGGCGGCGGCTACGCCGGCCTCGAGGCGCTGGCCGAGCTGCAGGACTTCGCCGCCGACGCGATGGACTCCTACCCGCGCGCCCGCCTGCACGGGATGCGTTGGGTGCTGGTCGAGGCGGCGGGACGGGTGCTGCCCGAGATCGACCAGCAGCTCGCCGACTACGCCCTGCGCGAGCTGCGCGGCCGCGGCATCGACATCAGGCTGAACACGACCCTCGAGGAGGTGACGGCGGACACCGCGCGGCTCTCGAGCGGCGAGGTGCTGCCGACCGAAACCGTCGTCTGGACCGCCGGCGTCGCCCCGCAGCCGATCCTCAAAGAGCTGAGCCTGCCGCTCGACGAGCGCGGCCGGGTGCCGGTCGACTCCTACCTGCGGGTCGAGGGAATGGACTCGGTCTGGGCGATCGGCGACTGCGCCGCCGCCCCCGACCCGCGCGGCGGCACCACCCCGCCGACCGCCCAGCACGCGGTCCGCCAGGGCCCGGTCGCCGCTCGCAACATCGCCGCCGAGCTGGGGATCGGCTCGCCGGCGCCGTTCGAGTTCAAGAGCTACGCCTCGTTCGTCAACCTCGGCCGCTACAAGGCGGTCGGCCGGATCGGCGACCGCACCTTCCGCGGCTTTCCCGCCTGGTGGCTGGCCCGCAGCTACCACATGAGCCAGATCCCGGGCACCGCCCGCAAGGTCCGCGCCGTGCTCGACTGGACCGCGGGTCTGCCATTTCGCCGCGACATCTCAGAGGTCGGCACGATCGGGCACCCGAAGCGCCTCGGCTGAGCGTCATCGCCAGGATCCGTCCCTGGGACGGAGGAGCGCCAAGCGTCCAGCCGCCACAATGGAGGAGTGGAATACCTCGTCATCGCCTTCTTCTTCGGCCTCGCCACCGCGATCATCGGCAAGGCCAAGGGCAGCTCCTTCTTCCTCTGGCTGCTGATCGGGACCGTCCTGCCCGGCCTCGGACTGCTGGCGGCGATCCTCCACCGCCGCGAGAAGGACGAACCCGAACGCCAGTGCCCGCGCTGTGGCAAGGCGCTGAAGCTCTACGTTCAGGTCTGCCCGCGCTGCGGCGAGGACCTCTACCTGCCCGACCCGGCGGCGGTCCGCCACCCGGGCGTGCGCTGAGGCGTTGCGCTTCTCCCCACCGGTTGCGTTTGTCCCCGCATAGCGGGGACGGTCGCTAGCGCAGCCAGGTGCGGACGATCGCGTTGGCGAAGCCGACGCCGTAGCGGAGTACGGCGGGCTTCTTCGAGTGGCCGTGGAGGCGCTGTTCGACCGTGATCGGGATCTCCCTGGCGGGGATGCCGCGCTTGATCGCCTCGATCATGAACTCGGAGGTGTGGAACTGCTCCTGGCGCAGGACCAGCTGTGGCAGCACGGTGGTGCGGACGGCGCGGTAGCCGTTCGAGCAGTCGGTGACATGGGTGCGGGTGATGAGGGAGACGAGGCGGTTGAAGAAGACGATCCCGAGCTCGCGGGCGAAGTGGTTGCGATCGGCGTGGCCGAGGACGCGCGAGCCGTGGGCGACGTCGACCTCGCCGTCGAGCACCGGCTGCACCAGCCGCGGCATCTCGGCCGGCAGGTGCTGGCCGTCGGCGTCGAGGGTGACGACGATCAGCGCCCCCGATTCGACCATCAGCCGGTAGCCGGTACGGAGCGCAGCGCCGCCGCCACGGTTGGTGACATGGCGGGCGACCAGCGCCCCGTGCTCGGCGGCGACGTCGCCGGTGCCGTCGCGCGAGCCGTCGTCGACGACCAGCACCTCGGTGCGGACGCCGCAGACCTCTCCCGGCATCTGGTCGAGGACGACGCCGATGTTGTCGGCCTCGTTGTAGGCCGGGACGAGGATCGCGATCCTGTCTTTGAAGCGCTCGGGCAGGTGCGCCTGGCGGAACTCCTCCCAGGCCAGGCCCTCGAGCGCCGCCGAGAGCTGGCGCGCGTTCCGCGCTCCGACCGCCAGCGCCCGCAGGATCAGCACGAAGAGGATGCAGATCGCGAAGACGGCGAGGCCGAGGATCCGGCCGCCGTTGCCTTTTTCGAAGGAGAAGGCGGAGAGCAGGCCGTCGACGATTTCGGTCCCGGAGACGATCAGCAGGGCCAGCCCTGCGAGGCCGAGCATCAGCACATCGGCGTTGCGCAGCGCCTGGCGCCGCCAGACCGCGTAGGCGATCAGCAGCAGGCCGACGACGATGCCGGCGCTGCGCAGCGCCGTCAGTTCGGCTGGGAAGACGCTTCCGAGGGGGATCGTGGCGACGACCATTCGCGGCGAGAGGATAGGGCCGAGACCGCGCTGGAGAGGGCGAGAGCGGCAAGCGGAAAGACGAGCGTCATCAGCACCTCGTTGCGGCGCGGCGCCGCGAGCGAGATCGCGCCGACCGCGGTGACGAGCGCGATCGGGGTCGCCAGGGAGACGAAATCCCACCAGCGGCGACGCGCCGCAAGCAGCACGAAGCCGGCCAGGCCGGCGAAGACGAGCAGCAGCTGGACGATCCGGCCGGGGGTCGAGCTCATCGCTTCGCCGACGCCGCTCGACCACATCCGACCGACCTTGCGGGCGGTCATCCCGAGGTACCCGAGCGGGTCTTCGCCGAAGTACTTGGAGAAGTTTTCCTTGCCGAGCTTGCCAAGGGCAGAGTCACGCGAGAGGTTGGGTTCGCCGTGCGCGGCCTTGTATTCGTTGGCGACCCGGTCGAAGAGCGGCGTGGGGGAGACCTCGTTCAGCGCTTCGGAGTTCGGCGGCAGCGACTTACCTTCGTAGCGCTGGTAGAGGATCGCCTTGACCCGCTGGTATTCGCCGTCGCCAGGGTAGAAGGTGCCGACGTAGAGCGCCTTGCCGCTGCCGGTCGAGATCGGCACCAGCCGTTCGAGCACGACCAGGTTGCGGACCGTCCAGGGGACGATCGCGACCAGCAGCGCGGCGAGCAGGGCGGCGGCGCCGGCGAGCGCCGGCCGCGGTCCGCGGGCGGTCCAGGCCCGGATCGCGGCGAGGACGACGAAGAGCGCGGCGACGAACAGGTACTCGGGGCGGAACATCGCCGTCAGCCCGAAGAGCAGGCCGGGGACGAGCCAGGCCCACCATCGCTCCTTCTCGCCGGCCCAGAGGAAGGCGAGGACGGCGGCGGGCAGGGTGAGGATCGCTGGCGGCTCGCTCATCAGCTCGCCGGTCGAGTGGATGAACGGCGGGTAGACCGCGACCGCGAAGGCGGCCAGGAGGCCCGTCCGGCGGGCGAGGGGGGAGGCGGGCGCGCGGCCCGCGCCGCCCGCCAGCCGGGCGCCGAGCGCGAAGACCACGAGGATCGCCGCGGTCCCCATCAGCGCCTCGACGATCCGCGCCGTCCCTTCGCGGGCGCCGCCGGTGAGGAAGAAGGAGGCGGCGTAGAGCAGCGGCGCCCCCGGCGACCAGTCGCTCGAGTCGCGGAATTCCGGCCCGCCGTAGCTCCCTTCCACGTACAGCGCCTTGGCTAGGCCGAAGTAGGCGTGCGAGTCATCGGCCGGGTTGGCGACCGGGTGGACGACCGCGACGGCGCGCAGGCCGAGGCCGAGCGCCGCGATCAACGCCAGCGCGATCAGGGTGCGGCGGCCGTAGCGCCCGGGAAGCGCGCGGATCCATGCGGCGGCGGCGGTCAAGGCAATTCAGGCTATCCGGGGCGTGGGCGGCAGCGCCCGCGGCGCAGGGTGTCGCGTCGCGGCGGCGAATCCAGCCGCAGCAACCAACCGTCCCGCAAGGAGGACCAAGTGAAGCGACTCGCTCTTCTCGCCGCGCTCGCAGCCCTCGGCATCGCCGCGCTCGCCGGCCCCGGCAGCGCCGCCGCCGGGGAAATGCCGAAGGTCGAACGGACCTGCGTCACCACCTCGAAGAACGTGATCACGAAGAACGTGCAGGGCAAGGTCTACGGCACCAACGTCGACTCGCGGCAGGCGCAATTTGCGAAGTGCCCGACCGCCAAGAAGGTGATGAACAAGATGCTGGGCCTGCGGATCGAGGAGCCGAAGATCTTCGAAGGCTTCAACTGCACCCCGACCGTCGTCCGCACCGAACCCGACGTCGTCCGCTACCGCTGCATCTTCAAAGGCGCCGACACCGCGACCTTCATCCGCCTCACCTTCACCGCCAAGTACGACATGGACTGAGCGGAAGTCGAGCAACCGTCGCCTGGAACCGTCTCCTGAGCGCCGCCGATCGCGGCGGCGCTCAGAGCGCGGCGCAGCGATCACCTTCCAGCCGTGAAGGTGTGGTCCTTGATCTGGTTGAAGACGATCCGGTTGTCCTTGTTCTGCTTGCGGCAGGCGGCGGGCCGCTTCAGCTTCGCGCAACGCTGGATCTGCGGGCCCGCCGCGGAGGTCTGAGCCGCTGGCGCGGCGGCGAGGGCGGTGGCAGCGAGTGCGAGCAGCGAGAGGACGGCGGGAGCAGCCAGGCGAAGGGACCTGGAGGAACCGAGAGACGAGGCGAGCTCCTTGGAGGTGGACGAGACGCCGGGGACCTCAACCGGGCGGCCGCCCGGAGCCCTGTTGGCTGGGGGCGCCGAGCCTGAAGCTCTGAGCGTCGAGCCAGACGGCACCGAATCCGGCGCAGGCGGCGATCAGCGGCACCATCACCAGCACCCGCCGCGGCGAGGCGACCAGCACCGCGCTGACCGCGGTGACCGCGAGGAAGACCGCGGCGATCAGCAGCGCCTCCCAGCGCCGCTTCCAGAGCAGCACCGCCAGACCGACCAGCCCGAGGCCGATCAGCACCCAGTGGAGGGCTTCCCAGAGCTCGTCGCGCATGATCCCGCGCGGCCCGTGCGACCAGACGCGGGCGACCTTGGCGGCGAGGAAGCCGGCGTATTCGAGCGGCTCTTCGCTGAGCGCGTCGCCGAGCCGTTCCCGGCCCATCCTCGCCAGCGCCTCGTCGGTTTCCAGCTCGGGATAGCGGCTGTGGGCGAGGCGGGCGAGGATCTGCTCCAGCCGCAGCTCCTTCACCGCCTTCGGCGCGAACAGCTCCGGGTGTCGTTCGACCACCTCGGTCCCGACCCTTTCCGGGTCGCCGCCCGAGGGCAGGTACGACCCCGCGAACAGCACCTGCCCACCACCGGTCGAGATCGGCACGAACCGATCGAGCGCAATCGCGTTGCGCATCGTCCAGGGCCCGACCACGACCACGATCCCGACGCAAACGAGCGCCGCCGCCCCCAGCGAGCGCCAAAACCCCAGACCCCGCGCCGCGTGGTCGTCCTTTGTCAGCCCAGCCACTCCGCGCAGCAGGACCAGCAGGGCGAGGAGGAACGAGACGGCCAGGTACTCGGGGCGGACCAGGCTGAGGGCGCCGAGCACGGCGCCGGCGAGGAGCCAGCGCCACCAGGTCGCGCCGCGCGCCTCGCCGGCTCGGCCCGTGTCGCCGCTCGCGCGCGCCTCCCCGCCGCGCCCCGCGTCCCCCGCCCAGAGCAGCGCCAGCACCCCGCCCGCCAGCAGCGTCGCCGCCAGCGGCTCGCTCATCAGCATGCCGCCGTACTCGAGCAGCGCCGGGTAAATCGCCACCGCGGCGGCGCCGATCAGGCCGGCGATCACTCCGGCTCGCCTGCCGACCACGCCTCCCAGCCGTCTCCCCAGCAGGTAGGAGAACAGCACCGCCAGCGAGGCGAGCGCCGCCAGCACGATCCGCGCCAGCTCTCCGTCGACGCCCCCCGTCAGCGCGTAGATCCCGGCCACCAGCAGCGGCAGTCCCGGCGAGTAGTTGCTCGACGGCTGCGTCGCCCGGCGCCCGGCGGTGAAACCGTCGCCCTCCTCGAGGTGCGCCGCGATCCGCGCGTAGGCCTTGGCGTCGTAGACCGGCGGCCGCCCGTCGATCGCGTAGTCGAGTCGCAACCCCAGTCCCAGCAGCAGGATCGCGACCACCGCCGCGAGCCCCAGCCACCCTCCGTTGCGCGCCGCGAGCTCGCTCAGCCGACCGCCACCGCTTGCCTCGAGCCCGCTTGGCATTCCCCGGATTCAACTAAGCTGCCCCGCCTATGCGAGTTCTGATCCTCGGGGGCGACGGCTACCTCGGCTGGCCGACCGCTCTGCGTTTCTCCGCCGCCGGCCACGAGGTCGCCGTCATCGACAACTTCAACCGCCGCCGCTGGCACTCAGAACACGGCAGCGCCTCGCTGACCCCGATCCGGCCGCTCGACGAGCGCCTCGAGGTCTGGCACGAGGTCTCCGGCGAGCGGATCCGCTCCTACGTCGGCGCGATCGAGGACGGCGACTTCGTCGAAGAGGTGGTCGCCGAGACCCGTCCCGAGGCGATCGTCAACTACGGCCAGCAGGCCTCGGCGCCCTACTCGATGCAGTCCCGCGAGCGCGCCGCCGAGACCCAGCACGCCAACATCATCGGCAACCTCAACGTCCTCTTCGCGATCCGCGACCACGTCCCCGACGCCCACCTGGTGAAGCTGGGGACGATGGGCGAGTACGGCCAGCCCAACATCGACATCGAGGAGGGCTACATCGAGATCGAGCACAAGGGCCGCAAGGACGTCCTCCCCTACCCGAAGCTGCCCGGCTCGCTGTACCACTGCTCCAAGGTCGCCGACTCGACCAACATCCACTTCGCCTGCCGCACCTGGGGCCTGCGCGCGACCGATCTCAACCAGGGCGTCGTCTACGGGATCGAGACCGAGGAGACCAACCGCGACGAGCGCCTGATCACCCGCTTCGACTACGACGAGCTGTTCGGCACCGTGCTCAACCGCTTCTGCCTGCAGGCGGTGATCGGCCACCCGCTGACCGTCTACGGCGCCGGCCGCCAGACCCGCAGCTTCCTCAACATCCGCGACACTCTCGCCTGCGTCGAGCTGGCGGTCGCCAATCCCGCCGAGGCCGGGGAGTTCAGGGTCTTCAACCAGTTCACCGAGCAGTTCTCGGTCCTCGAGCTGGCCGAGCTGGTCAAGGCGGCCGCCGCCCACCTCGGTTACGAGGTGACGATCGACCACGTCGACAACCCCCGCGTCGAGAAGGAAGAGCACTACTACAACGCGGTCAACACCAGCCTGCTCGACCTCGGCCTGCAGCCCAACCACCTCGGCGAGGAGCTGGTCGAGTCGATGCTGGGGTTGATCGCCCGCTACAAGGGCAACGCGATCGAGAGCTCGATCGACCCGCGCACCCGCTGGAACCCGGCGCGCTCGCCGGCCGGCCAGGCGTAACTTCGTTGGTAGCATCGTCTGTTCGATGAGAGCAGCCGACGCACTGATGGAGTCGCTGAAGGCAGAGGGCGTGAAGCACGTCTTCGGCATCCCCGGCGGGGCCAACCTGCCGATCTACGACGCCGTCGTCGACGCCGGCTTCCGCCACGTCCAGGCCCGCCACGAGCAGGGCGCCGGCCACGCCGCCGAGGGCTATGCCAAGGCCTCGGGGAACGTCGGGGTCGCCTTCGCCACCTCGGGCCCCGGCGCCACCAACCTGATCACCGCGATCGCCGACGCGATGCTCGACTCGGTGCCGACCGTCTTCATCACCGGCCAGGTGAAAACCGAGCTGATCGGCACCGACGGCTTCCAGGAGGCCGACATCCTCGGCGCCACCCTGCCCTTCGTCAAGCACTCCTTCCAGGTCACCGACCCGCGCCAGATCCCCGAGTACGTCCACGAGGCCTTCCACGTCGCCTCGACCGGGCGCCCGGGGCCGGTCCTGCTCGACATCCCGCAGGACCTCTCGCGCGCCGACATCGACTACGAGCCGCGCACCGAGCCGGTCGAGCTGCCGGGCTACAAGCCCAACCTCGAGGGCAACATCAAACAGATCCGGATCGCCGCCAAAGCGATGGCCAACGCTCGCCGGCCGATCTTCTACACCGGCGGCGGCGTCGTCAACGCCAACGCCTCCGAGGAGCTGCGCGAGCTCGCCGCCTCGGACCGCTTCCCGGTCACCTCGACCCTGATGGGGCTCGGCGCCTATCCGGCCTCCGGCGAGAACTGGCTCGGGATGCTCGGCATGCACGGCACCTACACCGCCAACCACGCGATGGACAAAGCCGACCTGATCGTCGCGATCGGCGCCCGCTTCGACGACCGGATCACCGGCAAGCTCGCCGAGTTCGCCCCGCACGCGAAAGTGATCCACATCGACGTCGACCCGGCCGAGATCTCGAAGAACGTCGGCGCCCACATCCCGATCGTCGGCGACGTCAAGCAGGTGCTGCCGAAGCTGACCCGCGAGTACCGGGCGCTGCAAACCGACTCGAGCCGCCTCGACGAGTGGTGGTCGACGCTGCGCGGATGGCTGCAGGAGCACCCGCTCTACTACGAGGCCGCGAGCGACGGCGAGATCAAGCCGCAGGCGATGATCGAGGCGCTGCACCGGGTCGCGCCCGAGGCGATCGTCACCTCCGACGTCGGCCAGCACCAGATGTGGACCGCGCAGTACTTCGGCTTCGAGCAGCCGCGCCACTGGATCAACTCCGGCGGCCTCGGGACGATGGGCTTCGGCCTGCCGGCGGCGGTCGGCGCCAAGGTCGCCTGCCCGGACGAGACCGTGGTCTGCGTCGCCGGCGACGGCAGCCTGATCATGAACATCCAGGAGCTGGCGACCTGCGTCAGCGAGCAGATCCCGGTCAAGGTCTTCCTCATGAACAACGGCTACATGGGCATGGTCCGCCAGTGGCAGGAGCTGTTCTGGGACCGCCGCTACAGCTCGGTGGAGATGGGCTCGAGCCCCGACTGGGTGAAGCTGGCGGAGGCCTTCGGCGCCACCGGCCTGCGGGTCGACCGCGCCGACGAGCTCGAGGCGACGATGCGCCAGGCGCTCGAGGCCGAGGGCCCGGTCCTGGTCGACGTCCGCGTCACCGCCGAGGAGAACTGCTTCCCGATGATCCCGCCGGGCGAAGCCGCCCGCGACCTGGTCGAGGCCCCGGGCCTGAGGGCGGCGCGCTGATGGAGGCGGGAACGCCCCAGGTGGTGAAACTCGAGGACCTGCACGTCCCCGGGCAGCTCAGCGGGCGCAAGCACATCCTCTCGATCCTGGTCGAGAACAAGCCGGGTGTGCTGGCCCGCGTCGCCGGCCTCTTCTCGCGCCGCGGCTTCAACATCGACACCCTGGCGGTGGGGCCGACCGACGACCCCTCGATCTCGCGGATCACCCTCACCCTCGACGGCGCCGTCCACCCGATCGACCAGGTGACCAAGCAGCTGCACAAGCTGGTCAACGTGCTGAAAATCCGCGACATGGAGCCGGAGGAGACGGTGGCTCGCGAGATGGCGCTGTTCAAGGTCTCCTCGGCGGTCGAGAACCGGGCCGAGATCATCCAGTTCGCCGAGATCTTCCGGGCCAAGATCGTCGACGTGGCGCGGCGGACGATGACGATCGAGGTCACCGGCTCGGCCGACAAGATCGAAGCCTTCGAGCGGATGGTGCGCCCGCACGGCCTGGTCGAAATGGTTCGCACGGGCGAGATCGCGATCGCCCGTGGTCACGACTAGCGCCCTCCTCGACCCGCTTCGCGAGGCCGCGGGCCGCGACCGCCGGACGCTGGTCAGCGTCACCGCCGAGGTCGAGATCGATGACCCGGTCGCGGTCGCCTTCGCCTCGCGGCTGGCGAGCGAGCGCTGGTTCTGCTGGGAGCAGCCCGACCGCGAGTTCGCGCTGGCCGGGATCGGCGTCGCCCACGAGGCGGCCTCGCGCGGCGCCCGGCGCTTCGAGGACGTCGCCGCCGAGTGCTCGCGGCTCGGGCGCGACCGCATCGCCGAGGAGCCGCTCGGCCTGCCGGCGGGGGCGGGGCCGGTCTGGCTCGGCGGCTTCGCCTTCGATCCCCAGGGCGGCGCCTCGCCGACCTGGTCCTCGCTGCCGCCGGCCTCGCTGGTGCTGCCCGAGATCTCGCTCTGCCGCGCCGGCGAGCGGAGCTGGATGACGGTCAACGCCGTGCTGGCGCCCGGCGAGGATCCCGAGCGTCGCGCCGCGGAGCTCGGCGCCCGGCTGGCGGCGCTTCGCACCGCGACGCCGCTGCCGATGATCGACCCGCACCCGACGGCGGCGGCGGAGATCCGCGGCGCCCGCACCCCGGGCGAGTTCGAAGCCACCGTGCGCGCCGCCACAGACCGGATCGTCGCCGGCGGGTTCGAGAAGCTCGTCCTCGCCCGCGAGCTGATCGTCCGGGCGCCCGCCGCCCACGACCCGGCGGCGCTGTTCGGCGCCCTGCGCGAGCAGTTCCCGGCCTGCTTCAGCTTTTGCGTCGGCACCCCGGAGGCGGCCTTCGTCGGCGCCAGCCCCGAGCTCCTGGTGCGCCGCTCGGGCGCCGGCATCTCGACCGTCGCCCTCGCCGGCTCGACCCGTCGCAGCTCCGACCCGGCGGTCGACGACCACCTCGGCGAGCAGCTCCTGCGCAGCGACAAGGACCGCCGCGAGCACGCGATCGTCGCCGCCCGGATCGTCCGCTCGCTGCGCCGGCTGGCGGTCTGGGTCGAGGCGGCGCCCGAGCCCTCGATCGTCAAGGTCGCCAACATCCAGCACCTGGCGACCCCGGTGATCGCCCAGCTCGCCGACCCCCGCTCGGCGATCGAGCTGGCCGGGATGCTGCACCCGACCCCGGCCGTCGGCGCCGAGCCCTGGTCCGCCGACGCCGCCGCCGCGATCGCCGAGCTCGAGCGGATGGACCGCGGCTGGTACGCCGCCCCGGTCGGCTGGATGGACGCCACCGAGGACGGCGAGTTCTGCGTCGCCCTGCGCAGCGGCGTCCTCCGCGACCGCGACGCCCACCTCTTCGCCGGCGTCGGCGTCGTCGCCGGCTCCGACCCGGCCGCCGAGCTGGCCGAGACCGAGATCAAGTTCGAGGCGCTGCTTCCGCTCCTGACCTAGTTCGAGCCCGCGCCGCCGGGCGTCGCCGCAGGGGGTCCGCGAATAGTGCAAGATGCCCCGCGTGAAGCGGGGCAGGGGAGGGGTTGCGCTGGTCGTCTGGGCACTCGCCCTGCTCGCGTTCGTCCCCGCGGCCCAGTCAGCCGACGGGCCGGAGCTCGGGGTGCTCCATGTCTCCGCCCCGTCCGATGCGACGCTGGAGATATTTGACGCCGGCGGCGCTCCGCTCGCGACCGTGTTCCCCGTCCCCGGCCAGAGGGCGCCACGGCCCTTCTTCCTCTCTCCGCCTTCCTGGAGCGGTGACGGGCAGCTGCTGATCGCCGCGGGCTTCGCCAAGCCCGGGTCCGAAGGGCAACTGCATCTCTATGCCGTTCCCCCCGAAGGCGGCGCTCCGACGGTGATCCCCGGTTCGACGAACGCGCTCTACCCCGTAGGTCTTCCGGACGGCCAGACGGTGGCCTTCCTGCGCGGCCGGGGATCGGAGTCGGGGAAGATATCCGAGGACACCTCGGGTCACCGCGTCGTCCACCGCACCCACGCCCGGTTCTCCCTCTGGATTGGCGGGATCGCCGCCGGCAAGCCGCGGCGGGTGACCCCGTGGCGGACCGACGGCTTCGACGTCCCCATCTCGGCCTCGCCCGACGGTTTGACTCTGGCGGTCAGTCGAGTGACTATCGATCGGACGAAGCGCGGAGGCGCCGGGCGTCGGAGCCGGGTGGTCCTCCTCGATCTCCGCACCGGCAGGGCGGTTACCGTCGGAGAGAACGTCGCCTCTGCCGTGTTCTCGCCCGACGGATCCCGCCTGGCCCTGGTCATCGAGCACCCGTTCCCGCGGCCCCAGGTGCGAAAGTCGAAGGGCTCCACCGCCAGGCTCTACGGCGAGACCGATATCGCCGTGAAGGATCTCGCGACCGGGGCGGTTCGGACCCTCACCAGCGGTCCGGCCCTCGACGGCTCACCGGCCTGGGACCCATCCGGCCAGCGGCTCGCCTTCGTCCGCCTGGGGAACCCGCTGCAGAGCGAAGCGGCGGCCTTCGGGATCGGCGACTCGGTCTACGAGGTGAACGCCGACGGCTCCTGCCTGACCCGCGTCCTGCACGAAGCCGGCGGCGGCTTCACTTCCCCCGCTTGGCGGCCCGGCCCCGAACGCGGCGCCGGCCCGCTCGCCTGCTGATCGCCTTCACCCAAGGCTCGCGAGGGCCTCGGAGACCGCCGCCGTGGCCTGGCGGTGGACCTCGACGTTGGCGGCGCGGTTGGTTCTGACCTCGATCAGGCCGGTGCCCGCCGCCAGCGCCTCGGGCAGGTCGGCGAGCGATTCGAGACGGCGGTGAGGGAGGTCGAAGAGCGCGGCGGCGCGGCCGGCGTCGACGCCGCGCGGGGTGCCGAGCAGAGCCTCGAATTCCGCATCCGCCATCGCCTCGTGCTGGGGCAGGAAGTGGAAGATGCCGCCGCCGCCGTTGTCGATCACGACGATCCGGACGGGGACCGAGACGTCGCGCAGGGCGGCGAGGCCGCCGAGGTCGTGGAGCAGGCCGAGGTCGCCGGTGACGATCGTCGTTGGCCGGCCGCTAGCCCGGGCGGCGCCGATGCCGGAGGAGATCAGGCCGTCGATGCCGTTGGCGCCGCGGTTGCAGAGAAAGAGCACGTCGGCCTCCCCGGGGTCGAGGAAGGACTCCTGGTCGCGGATCGGCATGCTCGAGGCGGTGTAGACGAGCTCGCCGTCGCGGTGGGCGCGGCCGAGCACCCGGTGCAGGGCCGGCTCGATCAGCGCGGCGTCGCCGGTTACCCCCGAGGCGAGGCCGAGAGCGGCGTCGAGCGCGGCGCGGACGGCGCTCTCGGCCTCGACCCAGCGGCGCGGCTCGCTCCGCTCCTCGCCCTCCAGTCGCTGCGCCCAGCCGGCCGCCAGCGCGGTCGGCTCGGCGCGGACGATCGCCGCCGCGCGCCGCGTCGGCTCGTCCCAGCCGCCGCTGGGATCGACCACGATCTGCTCGGCGCCGCTCGCCTCGAGCCAGGCCCGCAGCGGCTTCGAGGTCGGCATCTCGCCGAAGCGGAGGACCAGCTCGGGGACGACCGAGCGGGCGAAGTGCTCGTCGCGCAGCAGCTGGTCGTAGCTGGAGACGACGAGCGAGCGGTCGTGGGGGCCGAGGCGGAGCTGCGAGGTGGCGTCGGCGAGGATCGGGAAGCCGGAGGCGCGGGCGAGGTGGGCGAGCGGCTCGCGCAGCTCGGGGTCGAGCTGGCGGCCGGCAACGATCACGCCTGAGATCGCGTCGCCGATGTGGGCGGCGATCTCGTCGAGCTCGAACGGGGTCGGCTCCTCGTCGACGTGGGTCACCGCGGTCAGCGGTCGGTCCTCGCGCCCGGCGAGCGCGAGCGGGTCGGTCGCGGTCACCGCTCCCTCGACCGCGACCGGCGCCAGCGGCTCGCGCCAGGGCAGGTTCAGGTGCACCGGGCCGCGCCGGACTTCGCCCCGCGCCCTCGCCAGCGCCCGGCAGGCGACCGAGCGGTAGTGGAGCAGGCCGGCGTCGTCGGCGAGGTGGTTGCCGACTTCGCAGAACCAGCGCACCGCTTCGCCGTAGAGCTTGACCTGGTCGATCGTCTGGCCGGCGCCGATGCCGCGCAGCTCCGGCGGCCGGTCGGCGGTCAGGACCAGCAGCGGGATCGCCGACTCGTCGGCCTCGCAGACCGCCGGGTGGTAGTTGGCGGCGGCGGTGCCGGAGGTGCAGAGCAGCGCCACCGGCTCGCCGCTCGCCTGCGCGGCGCCGAGCGCGAAGAAGGCCGCGGAGCGCTCGTCGACGATCACCTCGACCTCGATCCCCGGCGCCCGCCAGAGAGCCACCGCGAGCGGCGTCGAGCGCGAGCCGGGGGAGACGACCGCGCGTCGCAGGCCGCCGCGTTCGAGCTCCTCGGCGAAGGCCGAGGCGAGGGCGGTGTTGGCGTTGGTCGAGTCCATGGGATTGGCGCGTTAGTCGCCTATTTGGCTACTTTCGCGCCATCTACAAACGATGGGCCTGCAGTGCATCCTCGTCTATCTCGACTCCGAGGCCGGGGCCGGGGGGGAGGTGCAGGAGGTCGCCCTCGAGGCGCGGGCCGACGGCGGCGACGTCGGCGGCGAAGAGTCGCTGGGTGGCGAGGCCGTGGGCGTGCGGCTGCTCGGCTGGGGAACCCTGCTCGGCGGCGAGCAGCGCCGCGGCGGCGATCCCGACCGGGCCGTCGAGGGCGCTTGACAAGTAGGCCGGCAGGACGCGCAAGATCGCCTCGGCCTCGGGGCGGCCGCCGACCTTGGAGAGCTTGATCCCGGTCACCGCGCAGGCGCCGAGCTCGACCGCCCGCCGCGCCTCCTCGGCGCTGGCGACGCTCTCGTCGGCGGCGAGCGGGATCGGCGTCCGCGCCGCCAGCGCGGCCATCTCCTCGAGCGTCCCGACCGGCTGCTCGACCAGCTCGATCCCGAGCTCCTCGATCGCGTCGAGGACCCGCGCTGCCTCCTCGATCCCCCAGCTGGCGTTGGCGTCGACCCGGATCCGCGCCTCCGGCCCCAGCGCCTCGCGCACCGCCCGCACCTGTCCGGCGTCGTCCCCGGCCCCGAGCTTCAACTTGAACGTCCCAAATCCCTCCGCGGCCCAGGCTTCGGCCTCGGCGGCTACCTCAGCCGGCGCCCCGGCGACGAGCGTCGCGTTGCACCGCACCGGCCGCCGCTCCGCGTGGCCCCCGGCATGCCCTCCCGCGCCGAGGTTGCCTCTTGCGTCGATATGCGACGCAAAAGGCAACCCCTCGCGCTCGGCGCGGGCGGCGAGGTCCCAGAGCGCCGTCTCGACCGCGCAGCGCGCCGGGGCCGAGAGCACGGCGGCGCGCGCATCCTCCGCAAACCCTCCGGGGTCGAGCCGCGCCGTCTCAGCCACCGCTTCGAGCTCGCGCACCACCGTCTCCAGGTTCGCCCCGCCGCGCAGCGCCAGCGGCACCGCTTCGCCGAGCCCGACCCGGCCCTCCGCGTCGCGCAGCCGCAGCAGCGCCATCTCGCGCCGCCGCAGCGCGCCGCGGGCCGTCACGTATGGCTCGCGGAACGGCAGCGCGTAGGGGACGACCTCGGCTGACGCGACTCTCACGCCCGCCAACCTCTCACGCCGCGATCAGCAGCCCGACCGTCACCAGCAGCGAGAAGAGGCCGAGCACCGCGCCGGTCGCCGCCAGCGCCCCGTTCAGCGCCGGGCCGTCGGTCCGCGAGGAGACGATCCGCAGCGGTTTCAGCGCCAGCGGCGCGGCCAGCCAGCCGATCATCGGCCAGGCGCTCGCGTCGCCGGCCCAGAGCGCCAGAGGCAGCACCACGAAAGCGCCGACGACCAGCAGCCGGTAGAGCGTCACCGCGTTCTCGCGGCCCATCCGCACCGCCAGGGTCAGCTTGCCCGCCCGGCGGTCGGTCTCGAGGTCGCGCACGTTGTTGACGACGAGGATCGCGGTGGCGAGGAAGCCGATCGCGATCGAGAGCCCGAGCGGCAGCGTGTCGAGCTGCTCGACCTGCACGTAGTAGGAGCCGTTCACCGCGACCAGGCCGAAGAAGAGGAAGACGAAGACCTCGCCGAGGCCGGCGTAGCCGTAGGGCCGCGGGCCGCCGGTATAGAGGACGCCGGCGACGATCGAGGCGGCGCCGATCAGCAGGATCACGATCCCCGCCACCGCCGCCAGGTAGATCCCCGCCGCGACCGCGACGGCGAAGGCGATCCAGGTCGCCCGCAGCACCCGCGCGGGGGTGATCAGGCCGGTGGAGGTGACCCGCACCGGGCCGAGCCGGTCGGCGGTGTCGGCGCCCCGCTTCGCGTCGGAGTAGTCGTTGGCGAGATTGGTCCCGATCTGGATGAAGATCGAGCCGACGAGCGCCGCCACGAAGGCGCCCCAGCGCGGCAGGTGCCCCGCCCAGTAGCAGGCCGCAGCGGTGCCGACCAGCACCGGCGCGATCGCCGCCGGCAGCGTCCGCGGACGCGCCGCCATCAGCCAGATCCTCATCGGGCGGGCTCGCCCCCGCAGTTCGGCATGATGCGGACGATATGAAACTCGACGACTGGCTCGCGCAGCGCTCCGTCAGCGCCCCCGACCGGGTGGCGCTCGAGGCCGACGGGGCGACGATGAACTACGCCGAGCTCGAGGCCGAGGCGACCTGGGTCGCGCGCCGCCTCGCCGCCCACGGCGTGCGCCGCGGCTCGACCGCGGCGCTGACCATGCACCCGCGCCGCGAGCAGGTGGTGATCGCCCATGCGCTGATGAAGGTCGGAGCGCGGATGCTGCCGCTCAGCCCCCGTCTGACCGCGGCCGAGCGGGCGGCGATCGTCGCCGCCGAGGAGCCGATCGTCGACATCGACGACCCCGGCGAGCTGACCCAGACCGAGGCCGACCTGCCGCTGCTCGGCGAGCACGACATGGACGACGTCTGCGCCTGCGTCCTCACCAGCGGCAGCTCCGGGCTGCCGAAGCCGGTTGGCCTCAGCTACGGCAACTTCCTCTGGAACGCGGTCGGCTCGGCCTTCAACATCGGCGTCGACCCGGCCGACCGCTGGCTCTGCTGCGTCCCGCTCAGCCACGTCGCCGGGCTGACGATCGCGATGCGCTCGGTGATCTACGGCACCACCGCGGTGATCCACGACGGCTTCGACGTCGACCGCGTCGCGGCGGCGCTGGCCGAGGACCGGATCAGCGTCGTCTCGCTGGTGACCACGATGCTGACCCGGCTGCTCGACGCCGGCGCCGACCTCTCGGGGCCGCGGGCGATCCTGGTCGGCGGCGGTCCGGTGCCGCGCGAGCCGCTCGAAGAGGCGATCGCCAAGGGCGCAACCGTGGTCCAGACCTACGGCCTGACCGAGACCTGCTCGCAGGTGACGACGCTCGCGCCGGGCGACGCGAAGCGCAAGCTCGGCTCGGCCGGGCGGCCGCTGCTCACCACCCATCTGCGAATCCGCGACGGCGAGATCCTCGTCCAGGGCCCCACCGTCGCCCCCGGCCGCGTCGACGAGTCCGGCTGGCTGCACACCGGCGACCTCGGCCACATCGACGAGGAGGGCTTCCTCTATGTCGAAGACCGGATCGACGACCTGATCGTCTCCGGCGGCGAGAACGTCGTCCCGGCCGAGGTCGAGGAGGTGCTGCTGCGCCACCCGGCGGTCGCCGACGCGGCGGTGGTCGGTCGCGAGGACCCCGAGTGGCAGCAGGCGGTGACCGCCGTCGTCGTCCTCGAGGGCGGCTCGGAGGCGACCCCGGATCAGCTGCGGCGCCACTGCGCCGAGCACCTTGCGGGCTTCAAAGTGCCGCGCCGGGTCGAGCTCGCCGCGGCGCTGCCCCGCACTCCCTCGGGCAAGCTGATGAGACGGGCGCTCAGGTAGCCTGCCGCCTCATGCGAACCGACGACATCTTCTACGACAAAGACGCTGACCTCTCGAAGCTGGGCGGCAGGACCGTGGCCATCCTCGGCTACGGCTCCCAGGGCCACGCCCACGCCCTCAACCTGAAGGACTCGGGGGTCGACGTCGTCGTCGGCCTGCGCGAGGGCTCCGCCAGCCGCGCCAAAGCCGAAGAGCACGGGCTCGAGGTGCTCGGCGTCTCCGAGGCCGCGAAGCGCGGCGACGTCGTCATGGTGCTGCTGCCCGACGAGAAGCAGGGCGAGGTCTGGCGCGAGGAGATCGCCCCCGGGATCGAGCCCGGCAACCTCGTCCTCTTCGCCCACGGCTTCTCGATCCACTTCGGCGAGATCGAGCCCCCGGAGGGCGTCGACGTCGGCATGGTCGCGCCGAAGGGCCCGGGCCACCTGGTCCGCCGCCAGTACGAGGAAGGCAACGGCGTCCCCTGTCTGATGGCGGTCCACCAGGACGCCTCGGGCGAGGCCCACGCCACCGTCCTCGCCTACGCCTCGGCGATCGGCGGCGGCCGCGCCGCGGTGATCGAGACGACCTTCAAGGACGAGTGCGAGACCGACCTCTTCGGCGAGCAGTCGGTCCTCTGCGGCGGTCTCAGCGAGATGGTCCAGGCCGGCTACGAGACCCTCGTCGATGCCGGCTACGACCCGCGTCTCGCCTACTTCGAGTGCCTGCACGAGGTCAAGCTGATCGCCGACCTGATGTACGAGAAGGGGATCCAGGGGATGCGCTACTCGATTTCCAACACCGCCGAGTACGGCGACATGACCCGCGGCAAGCGGGTGATCGGGCCGGAGTCGCGGGCGGCGATGAAGGAGATCCTGACCGAGATCCAGTCCGGCCAGTTCGCGAAGGAGTGGATCGGCGAGGTCGAGTCCGGCGGCGAGAACTTCGCGCGGATGCGCGAGGAGGCGAAGGGGAAGGAAATCGAGCAGATCGGGGCGGAGCTGCGGTCGATGATGCCCTGGATCGATCAGGGGTTCGACGAGTAGCCAGGACCTCATTGCGCGAGGTCGGGACTAATAGGGAGCGTCGTCGAGCCGCGCTTTTGCCTCGCTCAGCGCTTGGTTCAGAACGGTTCCGAGGAACCGTTCGGCGTAAGCGGTCAACCGCTGCTCGGCTGCCATCGCCAGCCCGGATCTGACATCGTCAAACGACAACGTCAGGGAATCGGCCGGCTCGTTGCCTCCCCATATCTTCACGGTGGCCAGGGGATCGGTGCGATCGGACACGAATACCTTGAATCGGTGCTCGACCTCTACTTGCGTCGGCGGCCCGGTCCGAACGACCAAGTCGACGTTGCAGGCCCCGTCAGACGCTTCGATCGAGCGAAATCCGGAGGGCTGATCCTGCTGTCGACGGCTGGGAATGCGGCCAAGCTCCGCCGTCGCTGACATCCCGTTGGGGATCGACAGAGCATCGATTCGGTCGACCAGAATTGCCGTGAACCTCTCAGCGACTTCAGTGCCGATCTCGTCGAGCTGCCCATGCGTGAGGTCGGATTGCGCGATTTGCAGCTCCTTGAACTTTTTCAGGACTTCATCGGGTTGTGGAGCCTTGCTCGCCAGCAGTGATTCGGAGACCATTTCCATGGCCGAGTGGGTCGCTTGCGAGACAAGCGCTACGTAGTTCGACGGATCGCCGCGGTCGGCTTCCCCCAGCGCTCTCAGATATCGATCCACCATGTCGGCAAGGATCAGGAGCGGGATCGACGCCGCCCGATAGGTGTAGACCGACGCGAGGGCGCGAGCTACTCGGCCGTTGCCGTCGGCAAAGGGATGAACGACGACGAGGGCGTAGTGCGCGTAGGAGGCCTGTAGGACGGGATCCGCCTGCAGAAAAACGTCGGACTCGAGTTCCTCCATCAGGCGCGTCATTTCTGAGTGGGTCTGCTCCACTGGTGCGTAGGAGTGCGTAGTTCCCTCCTCGGTCAGCACATGATTCGCGTGCGTCTTGTACTCGCCGCGAGGGAGGTTCTGTCGCTGAGGGCCTGCCGGGGTCTGGACGATGTAGGTGTCCTGGGCCGAGGTCAGCTCTCTGTGAAGGCTGCGGATCCAGGCCTGCGTGACCTTTGGGTAATGGTTGGTGACGAGATCGAGAACGAGATCGAACGCATTCCGCTGCGCCTGGAACAGCGCAAGAGCGTCCTCTCCGCTCTCATCCCGGACGGTCTGCTCCCAGGCCGTCGATTGCTCGGCCACGGTCAAGGTCAAGCCACGACTCGTCGAGTAGAGGCGCTCTATCGCTCCGGTGTCGAACGATGCGGCGCGGATCGTCACCTCTCGGGCTCGATCGAGGTCGGCCTGACTGACTTCGCCACCGAGCGTCGTGAGCCGTTCCCTCGCCGCGTTCCAGCGCGCCTGGTACGGCGCCTCACGGGGCCAATCTGCGAATCGCGGAAACGGCCTGTATTCCGAATCCAACTTGGCCAGGTCATCAGCGCTCAGCTGTTGCGGTTCCGACATCGCGGCCATCGTAGGCGTCCTGGTCGGTCTGGTGGGGCGGCGGACCCTGAGGCTTAGCGGTGAGTCTCCCCGGGCGCCAGGTTCCCGTCGCGCCCGACGTAACCGTCCTTCCCACCGACGACCACATAGACCGCCTCCTCCGAATCACTCAGGTTCCGCACCTTCCGATGCGTCGCCGCATCGACCCAGGCCAAGCCACCCGGCCCCAACTCCTCGGCCGACCCATCGCCGAACTCGATCGCCACCCGGCTCGAGTGGAGGAAATACAGCTCCTCCTGCTCATCGTGGTAGTGGCTCCCGGTCGCGTATCCGGGCGGCAGCACGATCGCGTTGACGCCGAACGCCGTCACTCCCAACGGCGTCCGGATCTTGCGGAAACCCGGCCCCTCGCCGAGGTCGTCGAGGTGGGCGACGGACCAGCCGTCGCCCTTCCTCACGTTCGCCTCCGAATTCCCCGCCATCGCGCTCAGACCGCCGGGGCCGGGGGCGGTTCCGGGGCAGCCGGCGCTGCCGCCGGGGGCGCGGTCCCCTTCGCTTTCTCGAGCCCGACCGGCGGGTAGTCGTCGGTGAGGATCGTCGTGTAGGCGTAGACCCGCGTCTCGAAGCTGTGCATCTGGGCGAGGACGTTGAACATCCATTCCGGCAGGTAGCCGCGGAAGACGATCGTCAGCCAGGCGCCGAAGGCGATGATCTGGACCGCGTAGGAGACGACGTAGGCGATCAGGAACAGCACCGGAAGGGCGAGGATCAGCCGGAAGAAGGCCTTCAGCCGGCTCTGCCTCGCGGCGGGGGGCGGGAAGTTGACCCGAACCGGATAGCTGGGATCGTCGGAGAGCCCGAAGGGGGGCCACTCGTCGGTCTGCAGCCAGAGCCAGCTGTTGAACCTGATCCCGAAGCGAATCACGCCCGAGTTGAAGTTGTAGAGCCATTCCGGATAGCGGCCGAGGATCACGACCGAGATCCAGGCGAGGAAATGGGTGAAGAGGAAGAGGATCCCCCAGAAGACGGCGACGACGAACCACGGAATCGCTAGCAACAGGCGGAAGAAGGTCGTCGCTCGGTTTGGCGTCGGATTGAAATCCGCTTCGTAGTTAATCGGGTACATGACTCTGGTATTCCTCCCTCAGGACGTGACTGGGACCAGACGAGGGCGAGCCTAGCCCCCCGTTCGGTCGCCAGCGAGGCAATTTGGTGAACCGTCCACCCGGACCAGCCTCTAACCTGTCCCGCCCCGCGTGAGCACCCAGACCGACACTCCGACGATCCCGGCCGAGCTGAAGCCCGGCGACGGCCGCTTCGGCTGCGGTCCCTCGAAGGTGCGCCCGGAGCAGCTGCGCCACCTCGCCGAACAGACCGAGCTGATGGGGACCTCGCATCGCCAGGCGCCGGTCCGCGACCTGGTCCGGCGGGTGCGCGAGGGCCTCGCCGAGCTGTTCTCGCTGCCGGACGGCTACGAGGTCGCGCTCGGCAACGGCGGCACCACCGCCTTCTGGGAGGCGGCAACGGCCTGGCTGGTGAGCGAGCGCTCGCTCCACCTCGCCTACGGCGAGTTCTCGCAGAAGTTCGCCAAGGCGACCGCCGACGCGCCCTTCCTCGCCGATCCGATCCTGGTCGAGGCCGAGCCCGGCGACGCGCCGACGCCACGCGCCGACGCCGCCGCCGACGCGATCGCCTGGGCCCACAACGAGACCTCGACCGGCGTCATGGTCCCGGTCGAGCGCCCCGACGGCGCCGGCGAGGCTCTGATCCTGATCGACGCCACCTCGGGCGCCGGCGGCCTGCCGGTCGACGTCTCCCAGGCCGACGCCTACTACTTCGCGCCGCAGAAGGGCTTTGCCTCCGACGGCGGCCTCTGGCTGGCGCTGCTGAGCCCCGCCGCGGTGGCGCGGATCGAGCAGCTCGACGGCGCCGGCGACCGCTGGCAGCCCGCCTTCCTCTCACTGCAGACCGCGCTCGAGAACTCGCGCAAGGAGCAGACCTACAACACGCCCGCCCTGGCGACCCTGCTGCTGCTCGAGGACCAGCTGCGCTGGATGCTCGACCACGGCGGCCTCGAGTGGTGCGTGGCGCGCACCGGCGACTCCTCCGGGCGGCTCTACGGCTGGGCCGAGGCGAGCGATTACGCGACGCCGTTCGTCGCCGAGGAGGCGAAGCGCTCGCTGGTCGTCGGCACGGTCGACTTCGACGCGGAGAAGGTCGACGCGGCGGCGCTCGCCAAGGCGCTGCGCGCCAACGGGATCGTCGACGTCGAGCCCTACCGCAAGCTCGGCCGCAACCAGCTGCGGATCGGGATGTTCCCGGCGGTCGAGCCCGACGACGTCGAGGCGCTGACCGCCTGCGTCGACTGGGTCGTCGCCAACGTCGAGGGCGTCGCCAGGTGAGTTCCGCGGCGGGCAGCGACGGCGCCGGCGCCAGGGTCCTGGTCAAGGAGAAGATCGCCGATTCCGGGGTCGAGCTGCTGCGCGAGAACTTCGAGGTCGACCTCGGCCTCGACTGGGATGACGCCGAGCTCGCCGAGCGGCTGCCGGGCTATGACGCGATCCTGATCCGCTCGGCGACGACGATGACCCCCGAGCTGATCGAAGCGGGCACGCGCCTCAAGGTGATCGGCCGCGCCGGCACCGGTGTCGACAACGTCGACATCCCGGCGGCCACCCGGCGCGGGATCATCGTCGCCAACGCCCCCGAATCGAACTCGGTCGCCGCCGCCGAGCACACCCTGGCGCTCGCCCTGGCGCTCTTCCGCAACGTCCCGCAGGCCTATCGCTCGCTGGTCGAGGGCCGCTGGGACCGCGCCAAGTACAAAGGCGCCGAGCTCTACGGCAAGACGATCGGCGTCGTCGGCTTCGGCCGCATCGGCCAGCTCGTCGCCAAGCGCGCCCAGAGCTTCGAGATGGAGGTCCTCGCCTTCGACAAGTTCGTCTCCGCCGAGCGCTTCCGCGAGCTCGGCGTCGAGGGGGTCGAGAGCCTCGAGGACCTGCTCGGCCGCTCCGACCTCGTCACCCTGCACGTGCCGAAGACGCCGGAGACCGAAAACTTCATCAACGGCGAGACGATCGCGCAGATGAAGGACGGGGCGCGCCTCGTCAACTGCGCCCGCGGCCAGCTGGTCGATCTCGATGCGCTGACCGCCGCCCTCGAGTCCGGCAAGCTGGCCGGCGCCGCGCTCGACGTCTTCCCCTCCGAGCCCTTCACCGAGCACCCGCTGTTCGCGCGCGAGGACGTGGTCGTCACCCCGCACCTCGGCGCCTCGACCGCCGAGGCCCAGGACCGGGCCGGCGTCGTCACCGCCGAGCAGGTGACCGCGGCGCTGACCGGCGGCGTCGTCACCAACGCGGTCAACATCGCCGCGGTGCGACCGGAGGCGATGGAAGCGCTCGCCCCCTTCGTGCCGCTCTGCGAAAAGCTCGGTCGCCTCGCGCAGGGGCTGGGGGAAGGGTCGGTCGACCGGGTCAGCGCCGAATTCCGCGGCCGCATCGCCTCGCACGAGACCCGGCTGCTGGGAATCGCCGTCCTGGTCGGGGTCCTTTCCGGCAACACCGAGGAGCCGGTCAACCTGGTCAACGCGCCGCAGATGGCCGAGGAGCGGGGGATCGAGCTGATCGAGACCAAGGACTCGAGCGCCGAGGACTTCACCGAGCTGGTCACCGTCCGGGTCGGCGCGGGCGAGAGCGAAGTGGAGGTCGCCGGGACCAGCGTCGGGCCGCGCAGCGAGCCCTACCTCGTCTCCACCTGGGGCGAGAGCTTCTACCTGCCGTTCGCCGACCACATCACGGTCTTCCGCTACGCCGACCAGCCGGGGATGATCGGCCGGGTCGGCACCGCGTTCGGCGAGGAGGGAGTCAACATCATCTCCGCCGCGGTCGGCGCCGAGAGCAGCGGCGAGCGGGCGGTGATGGCGCTGACCACCGACGCGCCGGTGCGCGGCGAGGCGCTCGAGCGGATCCTCGGCCTCGACGGCTTCAGCGTCGGCCGCTCGGTCGATCTCTAGCTCCTCCTGGCTGGGCTGCTGCCCGGGCAAATTGGGGAGAAGCGCCGCAACGTCAGCGTGATCGCGTTGTTCACAACTTCAGTGAAGACGATTTTCGCGATAGCAGCGACCGCGCTGGTGGCGATCCTCGCGCCGCTCGCCAGCGCCGCCGAACGGGCCGAAAAATCGGTCACCGTGGTGCTCGCCGGCGATGACTTCGGCAACTCGATCTCGATCGGGCTGACGGCGGACAGGCGCCAGTACGCGATCGAATCGGCGGATCCGCTGGCGGTCGGCGGCGAACTCTGCTGGCACCCCGAAGGCCGCGAAGACGGCCTCCTCTGCGAAGCGGCGGCGATCGCCGGCTTCGAAGTCAACGGCAACGGCGGCGACGACGCGCTCTCCCTCGAAGCGACCGTGCCGGTGCCGGCGACGCTGCGCGGTGGTCCCGGCGACGACCGCCTCAGCGGCGGCGCCGGCAACGACAGGCTGGTCGGCGGCGCCGGCAACGACAGGCTGGTCGGCGGCGCCGGCAACGACTCGCTCTTCGGCGGCTCCGGCGAAGACCAGCTCAGCGGCGGCCCCGGCGACGACCGCCTGCTCGGCGGCGGCGGCATGGACACGCTGCTCGGCGGCAGCGGCGTCAACGAGGTCGTGCAGTAGGGCGTCGCCCAGCGCGAGTGTCGGGGCGCTACGCCGGCTCCTCGGCGGTTCGCCGCCGTCCCAGCAGCGCGCCGCCGACGAACAGCACCGTGATCGCCAGACCGACCAGGGAGAGCGCCGAGTCGAGCCGGAAGGCCGCCTGGATGCCGTCGACGAACGGCGGGTTGGCCGCGGAGAAGACGGTCGTCGTCAGGCCCAGGCCGATCGAGCCGCCGGCGATCTGGAACATGTAGATGATCCCGCCCGCGAGGCTGGTCTGCGAGCTGTCGACCGAGGTCACCCCGGCGGTCGTCGCGGTCGGGTAAAAGCTGCCGATCCCGATCCCCAACACGACCATGCCGACGACCAGCGAGCTGTAGCCGGAGCCGGCGTCGACCAGCGAGAAGAGGAACGGCGCGATCGTGATGCAGGCGGCTCCGAGCACCGCCAGGCGCTTTGCCCCGACCCGGTCATAGAGGGGGCCGGCGACGAATGAGACGAGGGCGAAGGTGGCGAGGAAGGGGAGGACGCCGACGCCCGCCTCGAGCGGCGAGTAGCCGAGTTGCTTCTGCATGAACTGGGGCAGGTAGAGCAGCGCCGCGAAGAAGGTCGCCGACATGAAGAGGATCGCCACGCAGGAGGCGGTGAAGCTGCGGTTCCGCATCACCTCGCGCGGGACCAGCGCGTGCAGGTCGGCGCGGCGCTCGATCGGCACGAAGGCGAGGATCAACACCGCGGCGAGGGCCAGCAGGAAGATCACCCGCGGATCGCCCCAGCCCCAGTCGGCGACCTGGTCGAGCGCGATCAGCAGCGAGACCAGCCCAACCGAGATCGCCGCGATCCCGGGGTAGTCGATCTTGTGGTCGGCGCTCTCCGGCTCCTTCACGTGGACCAGGAAATAGGTGATGAGCACCGCGAAGACCGAGATCGGCACGTTGAGGAAGAAGATCCAGCGCCAGGAGGCGAGGTCGGTGAGGACGCCGCCGATCAGCGGCCCGATCGCGTTGCCGAGCCCGGCGGCGCCGAGGATGATGCCGCCCGCCAGCCCCGCCTTCTCTTCGGGCAGGATCGCGAAGGTCATGCCGAGGATCGCCGGCCACATCAGCGCCCCGCCGATCCCCATCAGCGCCCGGGTGGCGATCAGGATCGACTCGTTCGGCGCCGCCCCGCCCGCCGCCGACATCGTCGCGAAGATCGCGGTGCCGAGGAAGAACGTCTTGCGGCGGCCGAACATGTCGGCGAGCCGGCCGCCGGTGACGATCATCACCCCGAAGGTCAGCGCATAGGCGTTGACCACCCACTGGATCGTGTTGATGTTCGTGTCGAAGTCCCGCTCCATCGTCGGCAGCGCGACGTTGATCGCCGAGAAGTCGTTGGCGATCACCACCACCGCGATGCCCATCGCGAACAGAGCGAGCATCGTCGAGCCCCCCTGCTTGCTGTCCTTGCCCCCTGCGATGGCGGAGAATCTACGGATCGGGCCGGCGGTGCGCTAACCTCTGCGACGAATGGGCTCCCGGCTCGACAGCCTCGCGCTTCTCCTTCTCCTCCCCCCTCGGGGGGAATAGCGCTGGGCGGCGCGATAGCCGCGAGAGACATAGAGGCCATTCGATTCACAGAGAGAAGGAGACGGTCCGATGGGGACCAAGGGCACTGACAGCAACGGCGTAAACGACGCGAACCGCGTCCACATCTTCGACACCACCCTGCGCGACGGCGAGCAGTCGCCGGGGATCTCGCTCAACACCGCCGAGAAGGTCGAGATCGCCCAGCAGCTGGCGCGGCTCGGGGTCGACGTGATCGAGGCCGGCTTCCCGATCGCCTCGCCGGGCGACTTCGAGGCGGTCTCGGAAATCGCCAAGGGGGTCGAGGGACCGGTGATCTGCGGCCTGGCGCGCACCCACAAGGCCGACATCGACGCCGCCTGGGGGGCGGTCAGGCACTCCGAGCGGCCCCGCATCCATACCTTCGTCTCGACCTCCGACATCCACATCGAACACCAGCTGCGGACCGACCGCGAGGATGTCAAGGGCCAGGCCCGGGCCGCCGTCTCGCTGGCCAAGAGCTACTGCGAGGACGTCGAGTTCTCGCCGATGGACGCGACCCGCGCCGACCTCGAGTACACGGCCGAGGTGATCGCGATCGCGGTCGAGGAGGGGGCGACGGTGATCAACGTCCCCGACACGGTCGGCTACACGACTCCGGAGGAGTACGCCGAGATGTGGCGTCGCTTCTACGAGCTGGTGCCGGGGCTGCGCGAGGTCGAGACCTCGGTCCACTGCCACGACGACCTGGGACTGGCGGTCGCCAACTCCTACGCCGGCGTTCGCGCCGGCGCGCGCCAGGTCGAGTGCGCCGTCAACGGCCTGGGGGAGAGGGCCGGCAACTGTTCGCTGGAGGAGATCGCGATGCTGATCCAGGTTCGCGAGGACGTCCACGGCTTCAGCACTCAGATCAACAGCCGCGAGATCGCCCGCACCAGCCGCCTGGTCTCGCGCCTGACCGGCTACCCGGTGCAGCCGAACAAGGCGATCGTCGGCCGCAACGCCTTCGCCCACGAGTCCGGCATCCACCAGGACGGGGTGCTGAAGGAGCGGACCACCTACGAGATCATGGAGGCGACCGAAGTCGGGGTCGAGTCGAACTCGATCGTGCTCGGCAAGCACTCCGGCCGCCATGCCCTGAAAGACGCCCTGGAGCAGCTGGGCTACCGGATCGAGGGCAACGCCCTGAACGCCGCCTTCAAGGCCTTCAAGGAGGTCGCCGACCGCAAGAAGCAGGTCACCGCGCTCGATCTCGAGGCGATCGTCTCCGACGAGATGCGCGACCGCGCCGACGCCCACGAGCTGACCTCCTTCGAGGTCACCGCGGGCTCCGACAGGGAGCCCTGGGCGAAGGTTGGCGTCGCCCTGCCCTCCGGCGAGGTCGCGGTCGGCGAATCGACCGGCGACGGCCCGATCGACGCCGCCTTCCGGGCGATCCAGCGGGCGACCGGAACCGAGTCCGAGCTCGTCAAGTACACCGTCGACGCGGTGACCGGGGGCGAGGACGCCCTCGGCGAGGTGAGCGTGATGCTGCGAACCGACGGCTTCCTCGCCAGCGGCTCCGGCGTCGCCACCGACATCTTCGAGGCCTCGGCCCGCGCCTACCTGCGGGCGCTCTCGAACTCGCTCGAAGGCGCCGCGACGCGCGAGGCCGAGGCGGCCACCGCCGACGCCGCCGCCCAACGCACGCCCGGCCCGTAGCGCGAGGGCGCGCCCGGCGCCCCCGGGCGCGCCTCTTGTCACGAACCGGTCCGTGAGTCGGCACGATCAGCGCACCACCCGCGCGCCGCGGCACGTCACCGTGGCCGCCAGCCCGCAGCGCCGCCGCCAAACCAGCCGCCCCGACCCGTCGAGGTCGCCCCCAACTCCGGAGAGGTTGCCTCTTGCGTCGCATATCGACGCAAGAGGCAACCTCTCAGCTCGGGGGACCTGGCGGTGGCGGATTTGGCGGGGCGACAGCACGGGATTGTGTCGCGGGTGCAGCTCGAACGGCTCGGCTTCAGGCGGAGCGCGATCGATCGGCGGCTGCGCTCTGGCCGGCTTCATCAGCTCCACGCTGGCGTCTTCGCGGTGGGGCATCGGCTCGTTTCCCGTGAGGGCCGATGGATGGCGGCCATACTCGCGATGGGGGAGGGGGCGGTGCTCAGCCACCGTTCGGCGGCGGCGCTCTGGGGACTTCGCCGACAACGGGGCGGCACGGTCGACGTGACCCTCGCCAGCAAATCGCGCCACATACCCGGCATCCGCCGCCACTCCTCGCGCGTGCTGGCGCCAGACGAAGTCACGATCGAGGACTGGATCCAGGTGACCTCGGTCCCTCGCACGATCTTTGACTGCGCGGCGGGTGGGGACGTGGACCTGGTCGAGAACCTGTTGCGGCAGGCGGAATACCGGGCACGCTGGGACGCGCTCTCGCTGCCTCACCTGCTTGACCGCTACCCGCGTCGGCGTGGGTGCCGGACGCTGCGGCTGGCGCTGAAGCGCCTCGAGGAATCGCCCTCGGGCACCGCCGAGAGCCCACTCGAGGAAAAGTTCCTCCCGTTCCTCCGCGCCCACGGCCTGCCGATCCCCCGCCTCAACGAGTGGATCGAGCTCGGCGGCCGGCGCTACAAGGTCGATTGCCGCTGGCCCGGGACCAGGGAGATCGTCGAGCTCGACAGCTGGCAAGCGCACGGCACCCGTTCCGCCTTCCGCGATGATCGCGAGCGCGACCGGCGCCTCCGCGTCGCCGGCTACAGCCTGACCCGCATCACCTGGGCGCAGCTCGAGGAGGAACCCGCGGCGATCGCCGCCGACCTCCGCGCGCTCCTCGGAACCACAAACGACATACAAGCGTCCGTGATAACATACGCGCCCTGATGACCACCGCAGTCAGCCAGACCGACGCCAAGGCAGCGGCCGCCCCCGTTGCCGACCCGTCCAACGCGGTCGGCCTTCGGATCCGCGCCCTGCGCGAGGCGATGGGCCTCAGCCTCCGCGACCTCGCCCAGCGCTCCGGCGTCAGCGCGCCGATGCTCTCGCAGGTCGAGCGCGGCGAGACCAGCCCGACCCTGGCCTCCGCCGCGAAGATCGCCGCCGGCCTGGAGTTGACCCTGAGCCAGCTGCTGCGCCTCGACGAGGGCCACAACGTCGCCGTCAGCCGCGCCGCCGGCCGCCGCCGCTCCGAGCGCGGCGGTCACCGGATCGAGGAGCTGACCCCGCCGCTTCCCGGCCAGCGCGCCGACGTCTCGCTGCACGAGCTGGCCCCCGGCGCCACCACCGGCGGTCGCGCCGACCCGCCGATGCACGAGCCCGGCAGCCGCGAGACCGCCGTCGTCCTCGGCGGCGCCCTGGCGCTGGTCGTCGACGGCAGCCGCCACCAGCTGCACGAGGGTGACTCGGTCACCTTCGACGCCGACCTGCCCCACCACTTCGAGAACGAGGGCGAGGAGCCGACCCGCTTCATCGCCGTGATCACCGCCGGCCTGAGGAGGAGCTGACGCAATGCCCACCGAGACGACGCCCAAGACGATGTTCGACAAGATCTGGGAGGCCCACGAGGTCTCCGACGGGTTGATCTACATCGACCTGCACCTGGTCCACGAGGTGACCTCGCCGCAGGCCTTCGACGGCCTGCGCCTCGCCGGCCGCAGGGTCCGCCGCCCGGACAAGACCCTCGCCACCGCCGACCACAACACCCCGACCGACGGCACCATGGTCGCCCGCCTGATCGCCGACGAGCTCTCCCGCGTCCAGGTCGAAACCCTCGAGCGCAACTGCGCGGAGTTCGGCATCCCGGTCTACTCGTTGGGCTCTGACCGCCAGGGGATCGTCCACGTCATCGGGCCCGAGCTGGGGGTCACCCAGCCGGGGATGACGATCGTCTGCGGCGACAGCCACACCGCCACCCACGGCGCCTTCGGCGCTCTCGCCTTCGGGATCGGCACCTCCGAGGTCGAGCATGTCCTCGCCACCCAGTGCATGGTCCAGAAGCGCCCCCGCACGATGCGGGTCAACTACGCCAACGAGCTGAGCGCCGGCGTCACTCCCAAGGACCTGATCCTGGCGACGATCGGCAGGCTCGGCACCGGTGGCTTCACCGGCCACGCGGTCGAGTTCGCCGGCCCGGCGATCGAGGCGCTCTCGATGCCCGGCCGGATGACGATCTGCAACATGACGATCGAGGGCGGCGGGCGGGCCGGCATGGTCGCCCCCGACCAGAGGACCTTCGACTGGGTCGAGGGCCGCCCCGGCGCGCCGGAGGACTTCGCCGCCGCGGTCGAGCGCTGGCGGCAGCTGCCGACCGATGACGGGGCGAGCTTCGACGCCGAGGTCGAGATCGACGCCGCGGCGATCTCGCCGATGGTCACCTGGGGCACCACCCCGGGAATGGTCGTCCAGGTCACCGAGTCGGTCCCCGACCCGGCGCAGATGGAGTCGCCGGCCGACCGCGAGGCGGCCGAACGGGCCCTCGCCTACATGGGCCTCGCCGCCGGCACGCCGATGACCGAGATCGCCCCGGAACGGGTCTTCATCGGCTCCTGCACCAACAGCCGGATCGAGGACCTGCGCGAGGCGGCGGCGGTCGTCGACGGCCGCAGGGTCGCCTCGAGCATCCACGCGATGGTCGTCCCCGGCTCCCAGCAGGTGAAGAAGGCGGCCGAAGCGGAGGGCCTCGACGAGGTCTTCCGCGGCGCCGGCTTCGAATGGCGCGAGGCGGGCTGCTCGATGTGCCTGGGGATGAACCCGGACACCCTCGCCGAAGGCGAGCGCTGCGCCTCGACCTCGAACCGCAACTTCGAGGGGCGCCAGGGCAAGGGCGGCCGCACCCACCTCGTCAGCCCGAAGATGGCCGCCGCGGCCGCCGTCGAGGGCCACTTCGTCGACATCAGGGATTGGAGCTGAGCATGCGACCCGTAGACATCATCGAGGGCAAGGTCTCGGTCCTGGACCGGGCCGACGTCGACACCGACCAGATCATCCCCAAGCAGTTCCTCAAGCGGGTCGAGCGGACCGGCTTCGGCGAGTTCCTCTTCTACGACTGGATCCGCGACGGCGAGATCGAGCTCGAGCCGAACCCGATCCTCCTCGCCGGCCGCAACTTCGGCTGCGGCTCCTCTCGCGAGCACGCTCCCTGGGCGCTCGAGGACTTCGGCTTCGAGGCGATCGTCGCGCCCTCCTTCGCCGACATCTTCTACTCCAACTGCACCAAGATCGGCCTCCTGCCGGTGATCCTCGACGAGGAGCACTGCCAGGCGGTCGCCCGCGCCGGCGAGGCGCGGATCGACGTCGACGACGAGACCGTCACCTGCTCGGAGGGCGTCTTCCAGTTCGCGATCGAGCACGAGATCAAACACCGGCTGCTGAACGGCCTCGACGACATCGGGATCACGCTCGAAAACGCCGGCGCGATCGACTCCTTCGAGCAGACCCCGGTCGCCGCTCAGGGTCCGGTCACCACCGCGCTCTCATGACCCCGCCGGTGAAGGAGTGGGACGCCGCCAGCTACCAGCGGGTCTCGGTCCCGCACGAGGAGTGGGCGCGGGCGCTGATGCAGCGGCTGCCGCTGAGCGGCGAGGAGACCGTCCTCGACGCCGGCTGCGGTACCGGCCGAGTGACCCGGATGCTGGTCGAGCGCCTGCCGCAGGGCAGGGTCGTCGCGGTCGACGGCTCGGAGGCGATGGTCGCCAAGGTGCGCGAGGTGCTGCGCCGGGTCGACGCGGCGCTGGTCGCCGACCTGACGCAGCTCGAGCTGCCCGAGCGGGCGGACGCCGCCGTATCGAGTGCCGTCTTTCACTGGATCGCCGACCACGAGGCGCTGTTCGCCCGGATGCGCGCCGCGCTGCGGCCCGGGGCCCGCTTCGAGGCCCAGTGCGGCGGCGAAGGCAACATCGAGGAGTTTCGCCGCCTCTCGAACGAGGTCGCGGCCCGCGAGCCCTACGCCTCGCACCTGACCGAGTTCGAGGAGCCGTGGCTCTACGCCGGCCCCGGTGAGACCGAGGAGCGGCTGCGGGCCGCCGGCTTCGAGCAGGTCAAAGTCTGGCTGCAACCCTGGGAGGTCACCCCCGAGGACCCGCGCTCGTTCATGCGGACGCTGATCCTCAAGCCGCAGATCGACACGCTGCCGCCGGAGCTGCACGAGCCGTTCCTGGACGACGTCCTCGCGGCCAGCGGCGAGCCGCTGGGTCTGCGCTACGTGCGCCTCAACATCTCGGCCGTCGCGGCCTGAGCCCAGTCCGTAGAGTGGCCCTCCGATGAGCGACGCGCCGCCCCACATCGTCGTCCTGCCGGGCGACGGAATCGGCCCCGAGATCGTCGCCGCGGCGCGGCGGCTGCTCGACGCCCTCGGCGAGTTCAGCTACGAGGAGCACCTGATCGGCGGCGCCGCGATCGACGCGCGCGGAGAGCCGCTCCCCGACGAGACCCTGGCCGCCGCCAGGGCCGCCGACGCGGTCCTGCTCGGCGCCGTCGGCGGCCCCAAATGGGACACCACCGATCCCGACAAGCCGCGCCCCGAGCAGGGCCTGCTGGGGATCCGCAAAGGCATGGGGCTGTTCGCCAACCTGCGCCCGGTGCGGCCGAGCCCGGCGCTGATGGGAGCCAGCCCGCTGCGCGAGGACCGCATCTCGGGCACCGACCTGCTGGTCGTCCGCGAGCTGACCGGCGGCATCTACTTCGGCAGGCGCGGCCGCGAGCCCGACTCGGCCTTCGACACCTGCGCCTACGACCGCGAGGAAATCGAGCGGATCGTCCGCGTCGGCTTCGAGGCGGCCCGCCGCCGCGCCGCGGGCGGCGCCGGCCAACCGAAGGTCACCTCGGTCGACAAGGCCAACGTGCTCGAGACCTCCCGCTTCTGGCGCGAGGTGGTGCTGACCATCGCCCCCTCCTACGAGGAGGTCGAGCTCGAGCACATGCTGGTCGACAACGCCGCGATGCAGCTCGTCTCGCGCCCCACCGACTTCGACGTGATCGTCACCGAGAACCTCTTCGGCGACATCCTCAGCGACGAGTCGGCGATGCTGACCGGCAGCCTCGGGATGCTGCCCTCCGCCAGCCTCGGCGCCGAGGGCGAGCCGGGGCTCTTCGAGCCGGTCCACGGCTCCGCCCCCGACATCGCCGGCAAGGGCATCGCCAACCCGCTCGCGACCTTCCTCTCGGTGGCGATGATGCTGCGCCACGGCCTCGGCCGCGCCGAGGACGCCGAGCGGGTCGAGACGGCGGTCGACGCGGTGCTCGAACGCGGCCTGCGCACCCCCGACCTGGCCTCGGGGACGGCAACGCCGGCGCCGATGGTCGACGTGCCGGCCGAGGTCGAGGTCGGGACCGCGGAGATGACCTCCGCGGTGCTCGAAGAGCTGGGCGCCTAGGGCGCGGTCACCGCCCACTGGCCGATCGCCGAGAAGTTGCCGACGGCTTTGGCCTTCGCCGAGAGCCCGAAGCCGAGCCGCGTGTTCCCCTCGACCACCAAGCCTTCGCCGGGCACCGTGTCGGCGAGGTTGGTCGCTTCGGTGACGTAAACGCAGAGGTTGCCCGCGGTCGCCGCCGGGGTCGAGCTGCCGTTGCCGAGGCCGGCGCAGTTGGCGGTCGTTTGGTTCGGCAGCAGCACGGTCACCGTCGGCGGGGCGGCGAGCGGCGAGTAGTAGCTGACGGCCGCTTTCTCGATCTCGGCGGCCGCCGTGGCGGTGCTGCCGAGGTCGAAGACGCCGCGCAGCGTCTGCCCGGTGGCCAGCGGCGAGACGTTGCCGGGGGCGGTGGTCTGGAAATTCAGCTTCGCCGCGCTCACCGAGCCGTTGGCGATCTTGCTGGCGGTGACCGCGTTGTCGGCCAGCTTCGCCGCGTTGACGCTGCCGTTGGCCAGTTTGTTGTTGGTGACGACCCCGTTCTTGATCGTCGAGGCGATCACCGCGCCGGCGGCGATCTTCGAGGTGCTGATGATCCCGTTGCCGAGGTTGCCGGGCAGCACCGCGTTGGCGCCGAGCTTGCCGGGCGTCACCGCTCCCGGCGCGATCTTGCCCGGGGTGATCGCGTTCTTGCGGATCTTCGCCGCGGTCACCGAGCCGCGCTTCAATTGCCGCGGGCCGACGCTGTTCTTCGGCAGGCCGGCGGCCACCGCGGCGCCGCCGAGGGCGACGAACAGCGCGATCGTCGCGATCACGTTGGCGTGGTGGGGCGGGGCGCGAGCCTGCGCAGGGCGCTGCGCTTCATGGGCATTCCTCCTGTTTGGGGCTGCTTGGCATTGCTTGGGATCTACGAGCCGTTCGCGGCCCGCGGTCGAAGACCTGTTTCTGATCCGGCATACTTGGGACAACATGGAGCGGCAGGAGTTGATTTGGCAGAACGGCGATTTCGTCGCCTGGGAGGACGCCCAGGTGCACGTCCTGACGCACGGCCTGCACTACGGGACCGGCGTTTTCGAGGGGATCCGCTGCTATGAGACCGAGCGCGGTCCAGCGATCTTCCGCCACGCCGACCACCTCGACCGGCTCGCCAAGTCGGCCGAGCTCTACTACCTGCCGATGCCCTACTCGCCCGAGCAGATCCGCGCCGCGACGCACGAGCTGCTGCGCCGGAACTCGCTCAAGTCGGCCTACATCCGCCCGCTCGCCTTCCGCGGCTACGGCGAGCTCGGCCTCTACGCCAAGAGCGAGGTCGACGTCGTCGTCGCCGCCTGGCCCTGGGGCGCCTACCTCGGCGAGGAGAGCAAGGGCGGCGGCATCCGCGCCAAGGTATCCAGCTGGCGCCGGATCAGTGCGGCGAGCACGATCCCGCACGCCAAGGCCTCGGGCTCCTACCTCAACTCGATCCTCGCCAAGACCGAGTCGGCCAACGCCGGCTACGACGAGGCGATCCTGCTCGACGAGCGCGGTTTCGTCTGCGAGGGCTCGGGTGAGAACATCTTCCTCGTCCGCGAGGGCGAGATCGTCACCCCGCCGCACGTCGCCGCGATCCTCGACGGAATCAACCGCAAGTCGGTGATCCAGATCGCCCGCGACCTCGGCTACGCGGTGGTGGAACGCGACGTCGCCCGCTCCGAGCTGTACCTCGCCGAAGAGGTCTTCATGACCGGAACCGCGGCCGAGATGGTGCCGGTGCGCGAGATCGACGACCACGTGATCGGCAGCGGCGGCCGCGGCGAGATCACCGCCCACATCCAGGCCAAATTCGAGGACGCGCTCTACGGCCGCGCCGAGGAGTACCTCGAGTGGCTCGACTTCGTCGAGCCGGCCAAGGCCGCTGAAGCTCCGGCCGAGGCCGAGAGCGACCGAATTACGCCTGCCGCTTAGCGGCTGGCGCAGCGATTCCGCGCACCGGACCTCCCGGGTCCCTCGGTCCTCCTCTCTAATCTCGAAAGGCACGAACCACCCGATGGAACACGTGAAGCTCTACGACACGACCTTGCGCGACGGCATGCAGGGCGAGGGCATGTCGCTCTCGGCCTCCGAGAAGGTGCGCGTGGTCGAAGCGCTGGACCGGCTCGGCGTGCAGATGATCGAGGCCGGCTTCCCGAGCTCCAACCCGAAGGAGGTCGAGCTGTTCGAGCAGCTGGCCGGGCTCGAGCTCGAGCAGGCGACGATCTGCGCCTTCGGGATGACCCGCCGCCGCGGCGTCGAGGCAGCCGAGGACCCGGCCCTGCGGACCCTGACCGGGGCCTTCGCGCCGGTCGTCACCCTGGTCGGCAAGACCTGGGGCCTGCACCTCGAGAAGGTGACCAAGGTCTCGCGCGAGGAGAACCTGGCGATGATCGCCGACTCGGTCGCCTACTGTCGCGAGCTCGGCAAGCGGGTCCTCTACGACGCCGAGCACTTCTTCGACGCCTTCCGCGACGACCCCGGCTACGCGCTCTCCTGCCTCGAGGCGGCGGCCGGGGCCGGGGCCGAGAACGTCACCCTCTGCGACACCAACGGCTCCAGCCTGCCCGACCAGATCGCTGCCGCGACGGCGACCGTCGCCGAGCGCTTCGGCGAGCGGGTCGAGCTCGGCATCCACGTCCACGACGACGCCGGGGTCGGCGTCGCCAACTCGCTCGCCGCGGTCCGCGAGGGCGCCCGCCTCGTGCAGGGGACGATGAACGGCTACGGCGAGCGCTGCGGCAACGCCAACCTGACCGCGATCCTGCCCTCGCTGCAGCTGAAGATGGGCTTCGAGGTGGTCTCGCCGGAGCAGCTCGCCTCCCTCACCGAGACCGCCCACTTCCTCGACGAACTGTGCAACCTCAGCCCTAACGCCGACGCGCCCTACGTCGGCCGCAACGCCTTCGCCCACAAGGGCGGGATGCACGTCGCCGGGATCGAGGCCGACGCCCGCACCTTCGAGCACATCGACCCCGAGGCGGTCGGCAACGCGCGCGCCGTCCTGCCCTCGGAGCTGTCGGGCAAGGCGACGATCCGCGCGCAGGCCGCCGCCGCCGGGCTCGAGCTCGACGACGAGGCCGCCAACCGCGCCGTCGAGCGTCTCAAGCAGCGCGAGCACGCCGGCTACCACTACGAGGCGGCGCCCGCCTCCTTCGAGCTGCTGCTGCGTCGCGAGGCCGGCCGCTACGAGCCGCTGTTCAAGCTCGAGAGCTACCGGGTGGTGACCGAGCGGCGGGCCGGGGGAGAGGTCGAGACCGAGGCGACGATCAAGGTCGAGGTCGACGGCGTCCGCTACCTGCGGGTCGCCGAGGGCAACGGCCCGGTCAACGCCCTCGACAAGGCCCTGCGCTCGGCGATCACCGAGCGCTACCCGCACCTCGCCGACATCGAGCTGACCAACTACAAGGTCCGCATCCTCGACCAGGACCACGGCACCGGCGCCGTCACCCGGGTGATCCTCGACTCCGCCGACGGCGAGCGCGAATGGGGGACGACCGGCGTCTCGGAGAACATCATCGAGGCCTCCTGGCAGGCGCTGGTCGACTCGCTCGAGTACGCCTTCCAGCCGCGCGCCGCCACGCCCACCGAGCCCGCCGTGCGATGACCTCCTCGCAGCCGATCCAGCTGGCGCGGCCCGAGATCGGCGCCCGCGAGGAGGAGTTGGTGCTCGAGGTGCTGCGCTCGGGCCGGCTCTCGCTGGGGCCGATGGGCGAGCGCTTCGAGCGCGAGTTCGCCGCCTGGCTCGGGGTCGAGGACGCGGTCGCGGTCTCGAGCGGCACCACCGCGCTGCACCTCGGCGTCCGCCAGCTTGGGTGGGGCCGCGGCGAGGAGGTCGTGACCAGCCCGTTCAGCTTCGTCGCCTCGGCCAACTGCCTGCTCTACGAGGGCGCCCGGCCGGTCTTCGCCGACGTCGACCCGGTGACCCTGAACCTCGATCCCGACGCCGCCGCCGCGGCGGTCGGCGAGCGCACCGCCGGCATCCTGCCGGTCCACATCTTCGGCTTCCCGGCGGCGATGGCGGAGTTCGAGGCGCTGGCCGCCGACCGCGGCCTCGGGATCCTCGAGGACGCCTGCGAGGCGCTCGGCGCGGTCGACTCCGAGGGCCGCAGCGTCGGCGCCCGCGGCAACCTCGCGACCTTCGCCTTCTACGCCAACAAGCAGATGACGACGGGGGAGGGCGGGATGATCGTCCCCACCGATGCCGACGCCGCCGCCCGGCTGCGCTCCGAGCGCAACCAGGGCCGCGCCGTCGACATGGGCTGGCTCGACCACGACCGGCTCGGCTACAACTACCGCCTCTCCGACCTCGCCGCGGCGCTCGGCGTCGCCCAGGTCGAGAAGCTCGATGACCTGCTCTCGCGCCGCGCCGCCGTGGCCGCGCTCTACTCGGAGCGGCTGGCCGCGATCGAGGGGGTGCAGGTGCCGATCGCCGGCCGCGGTCAGGAGGTCCGCAGCTGGTTCGTCTACGTCATCGCCCTGCCGGACGGGGTCGACCGCGACGCGACGATCGCTCGCCTCGCCGAGCGCGGCATCGCCGCCAAGGCGTACCTGCCCTGCATCCATCTCTTCCCCCACCTGCGCGAGCTCGGCTACCGCGAGGGCCAGTTCCCGGTCGCCGAAGCCGCCGCCGCCCGCTCGCTGGCGCTGCCCTTCTACCCGGCGCTGGGCGAGGCCGAGGTCGAGCGCGTCGTCGCCGAGTTGGCGGCGGCAATCGGCCGTCCGGCTCCCCAGCCGCAATAATCGCCGCCTCGATGACCGGTAGGCAGGATTCCCGCTTCCGCAAGGACCCCGACCCGCGCTTCTGGCGCTTCAATCGCTCGATCGAGTTCGATTGGCGCCTCGCGCCCTACGACATCGACCAGTCGCAGGCGCACGCCCGGGGATTGCAGGAGATCGGGCTGCTGAGCGAGGAGGAGGCGGCGCTGCTGGTCAGCGGTCTGGAGCGCGTGCGCGAGCGGATGACGAGTGCCGGCTTCCAGTTCGAGGAGGGCGACGAGGACGTCCACATGGCGGTCGAGCGGCTGCTCGGCGAGGAGATCGGCCCGCTCGCCGGCAAGCTCCACACCGGCCGCTCGCGCAACGACCAGGTCGCCACCGACGTGGCGATGGTCGTCCAGGCCCACAGCCTGCGCGCGGTCGAGCTGCTCGGCGCGGTGATGGGCCGGCTGCTCGAGCGGGCCGAGGCCCACAAGGACTGGCCGATGCCCGGCTACACCCACCTGCAGCGCGCCCAGCCGGTCTACCTCGGCCACCACCTGCTCGCCTACTTCTGGATGCTCGCCCGCGACGTCCTCCGCTTCCAGTTCGCGCTCGACAGCGCCAGCGTGATGCCGCTCGGCTCCGGCGCCCTGGCCGGGGTCAACTGGGAGATCGATCGCGAGGGAGTCGCCGCCGAACTGGGCTTCGAGCAGGTCAGCCACAACTCGATCGACGGCGCCTCCAACCGCGACTTCGTCCTCGACTACCTGAACGCCGCCGCGACCGCCGCGATGCACCTCTCGCGCTTCGGCTCCGAAATCGTCATCTGGAGCTCGACCGAGTTCGGCTTCTGCCGCCTCGACGAGTCCTTCTCCTCGGGCTCCTCGATCATGCCGCAGAAGATGAACCCCGACTCGGCTGAGCTGCTGCGCGCCAAGTCGCCCCGGGTCGCGGCCGACTACGCGGCGCTTCAGGGCGTCCTCCACGCGCTGCCGCTGACCTACGGCAAGGACATGCAGGAGGACAAGGAGCCCCTGTTCGACGCGATCGACACGATCGAGCTCTCGCTCGAAGTCGCCGACGGGATGCTGGCCGGGATCGTCTTCGACCGCGAGCGGCTCGAGGCCGCTTCCGGCGACGAGATGCTGGCCGCGACCGAGGTCGCCGACCTGCTGGTTCGCCGCGGAGTGCCGTTCCGCGAGGCGCACGGGATCGTCGGTGGCATGGTGCGTGAAGCCGACGAGCGCGGCCTCGCCCTCTCCGACCTCACCCCGGCCGAGCTGAAGCGCCACTCCGAGCACCTCGACGAGTCCTTCTACGACGTCCTGCGGCGCTCCAGCTGGCTGGAGTCGAAGCGGATTGCCGGCGGCACCGGCTCGGTCCCGCTCGCCGCCCAGATCGAGTCCGCGCGCGGCGCGCTTGCGGCGGTCGAGTCGCGGGTCCGCGAAGCGCAGGGGTGACCGCCAGCCGGCGTTCCCAACCAGGGACCCAGCCCCGAACGGGACTGGGCGCTGACTTCTTCGACCGCTCGGTCCACCAGGTGGCGCGCGAGCTGATCGGTTGCCGCCTGCTCTACGACGGGGTCGGCGGGACGATCGTCGAGACCGAGAGCTACGAGCGCGACGACCCGGCCTGCCACGCCTACGTCGGCCTCACCGAGCGCACCGCGGTCCTCTTCGGCCCGCCCGGCCGCGCCTACGTCTACCTCTCCTACGGCATCCACAGCCTGCTCAACTTCGTCTGCGAACCCGAGGGAGAGGCCGCCGCCGTCCTCGTCCGCGCCCTCGAGCCGAGCGACGGCCTCGAGGCGATGCGCCGTCGCCGCGGCCTCGATCACGCCGACGCCGAGCTCTGCAGCGGCCCGGGCAAGCTGACCGAGGCCCTCGGCATCACCCTCGCCGAGAACGACGCCGACCTCTCGCGCCCGCCGTTCCGGCTCCTGCCGCCAGCCGGGAGTCCTCCGGAGGTCGTCACCAGCCCGCGGATCGGCATCACCAAAGCCGTCGAGAACCCCTGGCGCTTCAGCGCCAAAGGCAGCCGATTCGTCTCGCGGCCGCGGCCGCGCTGACCCGGAGCCGCGCTAGCCGGCGGTGACGCCGCCGCCGACCCCGCCGCCTTCGGGCGCGACTTCTTCCGGCGGCGGCGCCGCTTCTTCGCTCGGCGCTTCGCCTTCGGGCGCGATCGGTTCTTCTTCGCTCGGCGCTTCGACTTCTGGCGTTTCCGCTTCTTCTTCGACCGGCGGCGCTTCGCCTTCGCCTTCGTAGGTTTCGGGCGCGACGTAGCCTTCGCCTTCGGTCGATTCCGCCGCTTCGGCTTCGAGTTCGGCGGCTTCTTCGTCGTTGCCTTCGCGCGCCGCCTTCTCGGCCTTGCGCGCCGCATTTTCGGCTGCTCGTTCGGCCTTGATTTCCTTCCAGGCGGAGATCACGCTGGCCCAGATCAGCGCCGGGTAGGTGCCGCCTTCCACCGGCCCGCCGCTGTAGAGGGTCGCCATCGAGGTCGTCGAGTCCGGATAGCCGACCCAGACGCAGGCGGTCACCTCGTCTTCGACCCCGCCGCAGAACCAGGCGTCGCCGAAGTTCTCGGTCGTTCCGGTCTTGCCCCACTGGCCTTCGAGGCCGATGTCGGCGTGGGTCCCGGTGCCGGTCGAGACCACCGTTTCCATGATCCGCTTCGCTTCTTCGACCGAGCCCTGGTCGAGGATCTGGTCGTGGGTCGAGTCGTTGTCGCCGCCCTTGATGATCTGGCCCTCGTGATCGGCCACTTCGGTGAAGGCGACGGGGCTGTCGCCGGGATCCGGCGCCAGGGTGCCGCTGATCCGGTCGCCGTCGTTGCCGATCGTCGAGTAGGCGTAGGTCCAGCCGAGCGGACTGACGCCTTCCTTCAGGCCGCCGAGCACCATCGCCGGGTTGGTCGAGATCGGGTTCGAGTAGCCCGCCTTGTGGATCGTGCCGGCGATCGAGGCGGTGCGGTCCTTGATCGTCTTGCCATCCAGCCCCTCGAGCCCGAGCTGGGCGTAGATCGAGTTGTCCGAGTAGGTCAGGCCGCATTCGATCGAGCAGGAGCCGAGGTAGGCGTCCTCGTCGTTGCTGACGACGAACGTTTCGCCGCCGTGCTTGCCGAAGTGGAATTCCTGCGGCGCCGATTCGTAGGTGGTCGCGGGGGAGATGCCCTCTTCGAGGGCGGTGATCAGGGTGAAGGGCTTGATCGAGGAGCCGGGCTGGCGGCGGCCCTGGGTCGCGAGGTTGAACGGAGCCGACGCGAAGTCGGGACCGCCGACCAGCGCCTTGATCCCGGCGTTGCGGTTTTCGATCACCACCACCGAGGCGGTCGCCGGCAGGTATCCGAGGTAGGAGCTGACCGCTTCTTCGGCCGCTTCCTGCAGCTGCAGGTCGAGCGTCGACTTGACTTTGAGGCCGCCGTAGAAGGCCTTCGAGGCGCCGTAGCGTTCGAGCAGCTGCTGGCGCAGGTAGGCGGTGAAGTAGGGAGCCTTGGAGTCGAGCTGCGGCGGGTTGATGTCGCTCGGCGCCGGCAGCGCCTGCTTGATCCCTTCGCGCATCTGCTCTTTCGAGATGTAGCCCTGTTCGTCCATCTTTTCCAGCACCAGATTGCGGCGGGCGATCGTGTTTTCGGGGAAGAACTTGGGGTTGTAGGCGCTGGGCGACTGGATGATCCCGGCCAGCATCGCCGCCTCCCAGGGCTCGAGCACGCTGGCGCAGGGCTCCTGCGGCGTGCCGCAGCCGGGGTGCGAGGCGCCGAAGTAGGTGCGGGCCGCGGCCTCGACCCCGTAGGCGCCTTCGCCGAAATAGACGGTGTTGAGGTACTCGGTGAGGATTTTTTCCTTCGACCAGTGGCGCTCGAGCCGGTAGGCGAGCGCCGCCTCGCGGAACTTCTCCAGGATCGTGCGGTGGCTTTCGGCTTCCAGCGCCTGCTTGACGAACTGCTGGGTGATGGTCGAGGCGCCCTGGCTGGCGCTCTGGCTGAGGACGTCCTTGACGAGCGCCCGGCCGATGCCCTGGAAGTCGACGCCGCTGTGCTCGTAGAAGCGCGCGTCCTCGACCGCGACGACCGCGTTGCGGACGTTCGGCGAGATCTGCCCCGCGCTGAGCAGGATTTTGTTCTGGTCGCTGGTCAGGGTGCCGAGCGGGACGCCGTTGTCGTCGTAGACCTCGCTGTTGCGGCTCGCCTTGTATTGGGCGAAGTTGTAGATCGCCGGCAGGTCCTGGGAGACCGCGGCCATCATCCCGAAGACCATCGAGACGACGGCGAGGATGCCGAGCCCGAGCAGGACGAAGAGGATCCGCAGCACCTTCAGCTTCGGCCGTTTCGGCTTCGGCGCGGGCGGGACCGTCGGCGGCGGGGCCGAGGTCGGGGGAGCCGGGGGCGCGGGCGGAACCTCGTCGCCGCCGGACTTCCGGCGTTTTAGTCCTAGGACTGCCATCGAGGCGGGAACTGCGGCGCGCTCGAAAGCAGGGCGCGGGCCCTTCGAGCGAAGGCGGCAGTCTAGCATTGCCGCCATGCCCGACTTGACGCGCAACGCGGTCGACGTGCTGCCCGAGGGGCGCCTGGCCGAGCAGCTCGAGGGCGACGGCCCGCTGCGGGTCAAGCTCGGGATCGACCCGACCACCGCCGACATCCACCTCGGCCACACGGTGGTGCTGGAGAAGCTGGCGGAGTTCCAGCGCGCCGGCCACACCGTGGTCCTGATCATCGGCGACTTCACCGCCCGGGTCGGCGACCCCAGCGGCCGCGCGGCGGCGCGGCCGGTTCCCTCGGTCGCGGAGATCGAGGCCAACGCCGCGACCTACCAGGAGCAGGCTTTCAAGATCCTCGACCGCGAGCGGACCGAGGTGCGGCGCAACAGCGAGTGGTTGGCGGATCTCGACCTGCTCGAGCTGATGACGAAGACGACCGTGGCGCGCCTGCTCGAGCGCGACGACTTCCAGAAGCGGATGGCCGCGGGGCAGCCGATCGTGGCGCTGGAGCTGATGTACCCGCTGCTGCAGGGCTACGACTCGGTGGCGGTGCGGGCCGACGTCGAGCTCGGCGGCACCGACCAGAAGTTCAACCTGCTCTTCGGGCGCGACGTCCAGGCCAGCTACGGGGTGCCGCCGCGGTCGCTGCAGTCGATCGTCACCCTGCCGATCCTGGTCGGCACCGATGGGGTCCAGAAGATGAGCAAGTCGCTCGGCAACTACGTCGGCGTCACCGATCCGCCGGGGCAGATGTTCGGCAAGCTGATGAGCATCCCCGACGCGGCGATGCCCGAGTACTACCGGTTGCTGATCGGCTCCGAGCCTCCGCCGGCGGGACCGAACGAGGCGAAGCGGGAGCTGGCGCGGCGGCTGGTCGATCGCTTCCACGGCGACGGCGCCGGCGAGCGCGCCGAGGCCGAGTTCAACCGCCTCTTCGTCGAGCACGCGCCGCCCGAGGACATCGAGGAGCTGGACCTGGGCCCGTTCCTCGCCAACGGCGGCGGGAAGGTCCACCTGCCGCGGCTGATCGCCGCCGCCTTCGAGATCAGCTCGAGCGAGGGGCGGCGGCTGCTCGCCCAGGGCGGCGTCAAGCTCGACGGCGAGCCGGTGCCCGAGGGGGCCCTGGACCTCCCCGCGAGCGGGCTAGACGGTAAAGTCCTGCAAGTCGGCAAGCGGCGCTTCAAGCGTCTGCAGGTCGGCGCCGGGGAAAATTCCCCGGCGGGCTAGACAAGCTCCTCGCCGAGCGCTATATTGGTTAGCCCTTCTGGGGCCTCCTTGCGGGGCCCCGGCGTCTGAGAGGCGACGAGTCCCGTCGCATTGAGGCGCAGCGGTCTTTGAAAACTGAGCAGCGTGCACCCATGGGCCTAATCAACCGGTCCATGGATGTTCAGCCCGACCCATTCGGTGCGCCAGCGCGCCGGATGGTTTTGATTTACCTCGTCATACCGGCCGTCGTACTTGTGTACACGGCGGCCATGAAGGCATGACAGGCTCTCTGAGAAGTACGGAAGCACTGAGTACATTTCACGGAGAGTTTGATCCTGGCTCAGGACGAACGCTGGCGGCGTGCTTAACACATGCAAGTGGTGCGACGAACCAGGGCTTGCCCTGGGGCAAAGCCGCGAACGGGTGAGTAACACGTGAGTAATCTGCCCCGATGACCGGGACAACCCGAGGAAACTCGGGCTAATACCGGATGTGGTGCCTTGGCGTAAGCCTTTGCACTAAAGGAAGCTTCGGCCTCCGCATTGGGAGGAGCTCGCGGCCCATTAGCTTGTTGGTGGGGTAACGGCCTACCAAGGCGACGATGGGTAGCTGGTCTGAGAGGACGATCAGCCACACTGGGACTGAGACACGGCCCAGACTCCTACGGGAGGCAGCAGTGGGGAATCTTGCGCAATGCGCGAAAGCGTGACGCAGCAACGCCGCGTGGGGGAAGACGGCCTTCGGGTTGTAAACCCCTTTCAGGAGGGACGAAGGTTCGCCGGTGAATAGCCGTGCGGATTGACGGTACCTCCACAAGAAGCTCCGGCTAACTACGTGCCAGCAGCCGCGGTAATACGTAGGGAGCAAGCGTTGTCCGGAATCATTGGGCGTAAAGCGCGCGTAGGTGGCTTCGTAAGTCCGTTGTGAAAGTCAAAGGCTCAACCTTTGAAAGCCGATGGATACTGCGGAGCTAGAGTACGGAAGAGGCGAGTGGAATTCCTGGTGTAGCGGTGGAATGCGCAGATATCAGGAGGAACACCAATAGCGAAGGCAGCTCGCTGGGACGTTACTGACACTGAGGCGCGAAAGCGTGGGGAGCGAACAGGATTAGATACCCTGGTAGTCCACGCCGTAAACGATGGGTACTAGGTGTGGGAGGTGTCGACTCCTCCCGTGCCGTCGCTAACGCACTAAGTACCCCGCCTGGGGAGTACGGCCGCAAGGCTAAAACTCAAAGGAATTGACGGGGGCCCGCACAAGCAGCGGAGCATGTGGTTTAATTCGACGCAACGCGAAGAACCTTACCTGGGCTTGACATGTTGGTGACCGCCGTGGAAACACGGTTTTCCTTCGGGACACCATCACAGGTGGTGCATGGCTGTCGTCAGCTCGTGTCGTGAGATGTTGGGTTAAGTCCCGCAACGAGCGCAACCCCCGTTCCATGTTGCCAGCATTCAGTTGGGGACTCATGGGAGACTGCCGGTGACAAACCGGAGGAAGGTGGGGATGACGTCAAGTCATCATGCCCCTTATGTCCAGGGCTACACACGTGCTACATTGGCGCATACAAAGGGCAGCAATACCGCGAGGTGGAGCAAATCCCATAAAGTGCGCCTCGGTTCGGATTGGAGGCTGAAACTCGCCTCCATGAAGGTGGAGTTGCTAGTAATCGCGGATCAGCAATGCCGCGGTGAATACGTTCCCGGGCCTTGTACACACCGCCCGTCACACCACGAAAGCGAGCAACACCCGAAGCCGGTGGCCTAACCGCAAGGAGGGAGCCGTCGAAGGTGGGGCCCGTGATTGGGGTGAAGTCGTAACAAGGTAGCCGTAGCGGAAGCTGCGGCTGGATCACCTCCTTTCTAGGGAGATTTCTCTAGAACGTCGACCGGGCTGCGCACCGACCTTCGGGTCGGTGCGAACGCTGCTCAGTTTTGAGAGACCACCTCCGGAGAACCCGGAGGTGCGCCTCGGTGGAACTTGAAAACTGCACAAGGCCAAGAAACGGAATCCGCGCAAGTGGATTCCGTGGGTATTTGATTTATCGATCCACACACTTATGTGAGTGGGTCGCTCACCGTCAAGATATTAAGAGTTTACGGTGGATGCCTTGGCACCAGGAGTCGAAGAAGGACGTGGACGGCTGCGATAAGCCGCGGTGAGACGCTGAACAGTCATTGACCCGCGGATTTCCGAATGGGAAAACCCGGCGCCGGTAATGCGGCGTCATCCGGTGGTGAATACATAGCCGCCGGAGGGGAACCGGGCGAACTGAAACATCTAAGTAGCCCGAGGAATAGAAATCAACCGAGACTCCCTTAGTAGTGGCGAGCGAAAGGGGATCAGCCCAAACCTGGCGGATGTAAGCGGCACGCGTTGTCCGTCGGGGGTTGTAGGGCGTCATGTCCGAGCTGTGCCGGCTCGGCGGCAGTTACAAAATCAGGTGTTAGCCGAAGCGAGTGGAACCTCGCACCACAGAGGGCAATCGTCCCGTAGGCGAAAACGCTCTGATCTGCCGATTGACGTTCCTGAGTAAGACCACACCCGTGAAACGTGGTCTGAATCTGGGGGGACCACCCTCCAAGGCTAAGTACTACCTGGTGACCGATAGTGAACTAGTACCGTGAGGGAAAGGTGAAAAGCACCCCTGAAGGGGAGTGAAATAGTACCTGAAACCGTAGACTTACAAGTGGTCGGAGCACCTTCGGGTGTGACGGCGTGCTTTTTGCATCACGAGCCGGCGAGTTACTCGTCAGTGGCAAGGTTAAGCGATGAGCGGAGCCGTAGCGAAAGCGAGTCTGAATAGGGCGACACAGTCACTGGCGGTAGACCCGAAACTGAGCGAGCTATCCATGGGCAGGCTGAAGCGGGGGTAAGACCTCGTGGAGGGCCGAACCGACCTAGGTTGAAAACTGGGCGGATGACCTGTGGATCGGAGTGAAAGGCTAATCAAGCTCAGAGATATCTGGTTCTCTCCGAAATATATTTAGGTATAGCGTCGAGCAATTGCGTTGCGGCCGTAGAGCACTGTTTGGACTAGGGGCCCTACCAGGTTACCGACTTCAGGCAAACTCCGAAGACCGTTACGGTTAACTCGGCAGTCAGTGTGCGGGGGATAAACTTCGTACGCGAGAGGGAAACAACCCAGACCATCAGCTAAGGACCCTAAGTGCTAGCTAAGTGGCAAACGATGTCCGAATGCAGAGACAACCAAGAGGTTGGCTTAGAAGCAGCCACCCTTGAAAGAGTGCGTAACAGCTCACTGGTCAAGTGTTCGGGCGCGGATAATTCAACGGGGCTCAAGCTAGCCTCCGAAGCTATGGGTGTGCAGGCCTGCGGGCTCTGCACGCGGTAGGAGAGCGTTCCAATTGGGCGAAGCGGCGTCGTAAGGCTCCGTGGACTGGTTGGAAGTGAGAATGCCGGCATGAGTAACGAAAGTGGGGTGAGACTCCCCACCACCGATTGTCCAAGGTTTCCTGAGTAAAGTTCGTCTGCTCAGGGTTAGTCGGGACCTAAGGCGAGGCCGAAAGGCGTAGCCGATGGCCAACAGGTTGATATTCCTGTACCACGTCGTTTCCGTTATGACCGATGGGGGGACGGGGAAGGGTAAGAGAACCCAGGCGATGGTCGTCCTGGGGCAAGCACGTAGCTAGTCGCTGTAGGAAAATCCGCAGTGGCGTTTTGACGCGAGGTGCGATGCCAGCTGGCTTGACCGCCGGCCAGTCTCCGATCCCATGCCTCCAAGAAAAGCCTCTAGGCAGGATTCGCGTGCCCGTACCGATAACCGACACAGGTGGACAAGTAGAAAATACTGAGGTGAGCGAGCTAACTCTCGTTAAGGAACTCGGCAAAATCGTCCCGTAACTTCGGGAGAAGGGACGCCCCGGTAGGGTGAACTCCATACGGAGGGAGCCCGAGGGGGCCGCAGTGAATTGGTCCAACCGACTGTTTACCAAAAACACAGGCCTCTGCTAAGTCGTAAGACGACGTATAGGGGCTGACGCCTGCCCGGTGCCGGAAGGTTACGCGGACTTGTTAGCGCTTCGGCGCGAAGCAATGAAGCTAAGCCCCGGTAAACGGCGGCCGTAACTATAACGGTCCTAAGGTAGCGAAATTCCTTGTCGGGTAAGTTCCGACCTGCACGAATGGCGTAACGAGTTGGACGCTGTCTCAACGAGAGGCTCGGTGAAATTAAAGTCTCGGTGAAGATGCCGAGTACCCGCAGCTAGACGGAAAGACCCCGTGAACCTTTACTGCAACTTGATATTGGAGTCTGGGGTATCTCGCTCAGGATAGGTGGGAGACTATGAACCAGTGGCTTTGGCCGCTGGGGAGTCACCCTTGAGATACCACCCTTGGTGCTCTGGGCTTCTAACACCGTGCCGTGATCCGGGCGGTGAACAGTGTCAGGTGGGCAGTTTGACTGGGGCGGTCGCCTCCTAAAGAGTAACGGAGGCGCCCAAAGGTTCCCTCAGCACGGTTGGAAATCGTGCGTAGAGTGTAAAGGCAACAAGGGAGCTTGACTGCGAGACCGACGGGTCGAGCAGGAACGAAAGTTGGGCTTAGTGATCCGGCGGTAGCAAGTGGAAGCGCCGTCGCTCAACGGATAAAAGGTACTCCGGGGATAACAGGCTTATCGGTTCCAAGAGTCCACATCGACGAACCGGTTTGGCACCTCGATGTCGGCTCGTCGCATCCTGGGGCTGGAGTAGGTCCCAAGGGTTGGGCTGTTCGCCCATTAAAGCGGTACGCGAGCTGGGTTCAGAACGTCGTGAGACAGTTCGGTCCCTATCTGCTGTGGGCGTTGGAGAGTTGAGAGGAGTCATCCCTAGTACGAGAGGACCGGGATGAACGTGCCTCTGGTGTATCTGTTGTCCTGCCAAGGGCATCGCAGGTTAGCTACGCACGGAACGGATAACCGCTGAAAGCATCTAAGCGGGAAGCCGTCCTCGAGATGATCTCTCCCATCCCCTTGAGGGAGTAAGACCCCTGGTAGACCACCAGGTTGATAGGCCGGCGGTGTAAGTGCAGCAATGCGCTCAGCCGACCGGTACTAATGGGTCGAGGGCTTGACGGATATTTATCTCACTTACCCATCGCGGCCTTGTGCGGTTTTCAAGCTCCACCGGGGCGGCCTCGGCGGCAACGCGCTCTTTGGCGCGGCCTGCCCGCGGCGGTCTCGCAAAATTCCGGTGGCGCATAGCGAAAGGGAGACACCTCTTCCCATTCCGAACAGAGCAGTTAAGCCTTTCAGCGCCGATGGTACTTGGGGGGCAACCCCCTGGGAGAGTAGGTCGCCGCCGGTTCTTCTTATCGCAGCCCGCCCCTGGATGGTCCGCGGGCTGCGCACCCGGACGAGGCGGCGCCTGACGGCGCCGTCCGTCGGCTTGCATGGCGCTGCCACGCGGCGCCATCGGCCGTCACGGTCGTGCCTGCCGCTGGCCTCGGCTCGCACCACGCCGTCTCCCTCCGAGGACGGCGGGAGCTCGCTGCATCGTTCCGCGGCGGTTGGGCAATCGGACGAGAGCCCAGACGCTGCTCAGGGGCGTAGAGACGCCGCTCAGGGGCGTAGGACGAAGGGCCGATCGGCGGCCCGCCGCCGCTGCGGCCCGGTGGGGGTCGCGGCGCGGCGGCGGGTCCCACAGCTCGGAGAAGTTCTCCCAACGGGCTCGAGCCCGTACTCGCCGAGCGTGGCGAAGTCGATCAGCACGTCGACGGCGTCGGTTAGCCGTCCCGTTAGCGTTTGCTTGCAATCGAACATGGGTTCGTAGTTAAGAGGGTCTGCCGGACGGAACGTATGTTCTGCATGCGTAATTGCAGCGGAGCCCGGGATTCCGCTTTGTGGAGCCAAATGGACCACTCATAAATGGGGGGCTGGGTTTGGGTTCAGCGCGAGCCCCGGGCGCGTCGCAGCGTCCCCCTCGAAGGGACGCTGCGAACCCCAGAAGCGCTAACACGAGGCTTCCCCTCCGGAGTCTTCGCTGCGGCTCCTCGCCGCGCTCCAGTCGCCTCGTGGCGGATCCTAGAGGCAGTAAAGGCGGTTTGCAACTTGGGAAGCGGTTATCGGGTTGTGCGGCAGGGAGCGTGTACGCCGGGCGCCCTCGTTACCCTCTGGCGACGATGGAGAAGTTCGTGATCCAGGGCGGCGCGCCGCTCTCCGGCGAGCTGGCGGTGGCCGGCAACAAGAATGCGGCGTTGCCGATCCTCGCCGCCTGCCTGCTTACCGAGGAGGAGCTGGTGCTCGATCGGGTGCCGCGGATCCGCGACACCGAGGCGCAGATCGCGCTGCTGGAGCGGCTCGGGGTCGAGGTCGAGTGGATCGCCGACAACAGCATCAGGCTCTGCGCTGCGGCTGTGCGCGAGGCCAGCGTCGACGAGGAGCTCTCGAACAAGATCCGCGCCTCGTTCCTGCTCGCCGGCCCGCTGCTGGCGCGCTGCGGTGAAGCCCGGATGCCGCCGCCGGGCGGCGACTTCATCGGCCGCCGCCGGCTCGATGCCCACCTCGACGCCTTCAAGGACCTCGGCGCCCGGGTCGACGGCGCCCGCTGGATCGAGCTGAGCGCCCCGGGCGGGCTGCGGGCCTGCGAAATCTTCATGGACGAGCCCTCGGTGATGGGCACCGAGAACGCGCTGATGGCAGCCGCTCTGACGCCGGGGCCGACGACGATCTCCAACGCCGCCTCCGAGCCGCACGTCCAGGACCTGGCCCGGTTGCTCACCAAGATGGGCGCCCGGGTCGACGGGATCGGCTCCAACGTGATGACGGTCAACGGCCGCGACCGGCTCGGCGGCGCCCGTCACGCGATCTCCTGCGACCACATCGAGGTCGGCAGCTTCATGGCGCTCGCCGCGGCAACCGGCGGCCAGCTCCGCATCCTCGACGTCGAGCCGGCCGACCTGCGGATGGTCCGCCGCCAGTTCCGCCGCCTCGGCCTCGAGTCGCGGATAGAGGGCTCGGACGTCGTCGTCCCGCCCGACCAGCAGCTGCGGATCGAAGCCGACATCGGCGACGCGATCCCGAAGATCGAGGATGGGCCGTGGCCGGCCTTCCCGGCCGACCTGACCTCGATCGCGCTGGCGCTCGCCACCCAGGCCGAGGGAGAGGTCCTGATCTTCGAGAAGATGTTCGAGAACCGGCTGTTCTTCGTCGACAAGCTGGTCGCGATGGGCGCTCGGATCACGCTGTGCGATCCCCACAGGGCGATCGTCAGCGGTCCGAGCCGGCTTCACGGCGCCCGCGTCGAGAGCCCCGACATCCGCGCCGGGATGGCGATGCTCATCGCCGCCCTCGCCGCCGAGGGCCGCTCGGAAATCGGCAACGTGGTGCAGATCGACCGCGGCTATGAGCAGATCGACGAGCGCCTGCGGGCGCTCGGCGCGCAGATCGAGCGGGTCTCGGCCGAGGTCACCGGGGTCTCGGCCGAGGTCCCCGCTTGAGCCTTTCCTCGTAAGGTCAGGTCGATGATCCATCCGATTCCGCCCGGAAGTCGCGATGTCCTGCCCGAGGAGATGCGCGAGCTGCGCCGTCTCAACCTCGCCCTGATCGAGGTCTTCGAGGGGCGCGGCTACGGCGAGGTGGCGACGCCGACGATCGAGTACGAGGAGGTGATGGCGCGCGGCGACGACCGCGCCAGCGGCGCCTACCGCTTCTTCGACGAGTCGGGCGAGCTGCTGGCGCTGCGCTCCGACATGACCGTGCCGATCGCCCGCCTGGTCGCCAGCCGCTTCGCCGACGCCGAGATGCCGCTGCGCCTCTGCTACCTGGCGAGCACCTACCGTGCCGTCACTCCCCAGCGCGGCCAGCTGCGCGAGGTCGCGCAGGCCGGCGTCGAGCTGATCGGCGCGCCCGGCGCCGAGGGGACCGCCGAGGTGATCGAGGTGCTCGAGGCGGCGCTCGATGCCGCCGGCCTCGACCGCGCCGTGATCGGCCTCGGCGACTCCGACCTCTACCGGCAGCTGCTGACCGAGTACGGGGTCGAGGGCGAGGCGCGCGAGTCGCTGCTGGCGAAGCTCGCCCGCCACGACCTGGTCGGGCTCGAGGTCGAGCTCTCCGAAGCCGGGATCGGCGAGGAGCGGGTCGCCACCTGCGTCGCGCTGTCGCAGCTGCGCGGCGGCGCCGAGGTGCTCGACCGCGCCCGCGAGCTGGGCGGCGCCGCGGTCGAGCGGGCGGTGGCCGGGCTGGGGGAGACCTACGAGGCGCTCGACCGCGTCGGCGCCGCCGACCGCGTCCGCATCGACATGGGCCTGCTGCGCGACCTCGGCTACTACAGCGGCGCGATCCTCGAGGTCTACGACCCGGCGCTCGGCTACGTCCTCGGCGGCGGCGGTCGCTACGACCGGCTGATGCGGAACTTCGGTCTCGACCTGCCGGCGGCCGGCTTCGGCCTCTACCTGGAGCGCGTCCACCTCGCTCAGATGGAGGAGCAGCGTCAGCGGGGCGAGTCGTGAGCGTCGGGGTCGCCGGCAGCCGCACGGTGCCGGGCGGCAAGCTGAAGCTGGCGGTGCCGCGCGGCGCCCTCTTCGCCGAGACGCTCGACGTCCTCGACGCCGCCGGCGTCGACACCGCCGAGCTGCGTGGGCCCTCGCGCTCGCTGATCTTCGAGACGGACGAGCTGACGCTGGTGACGATGCGCCCCTCCGACGTCCCCACCTACGTCGAGTCGGGCGCCGCCGAGGTCGGGATCACCGGCAAGGACGTGCTGCTCGAGCAGGCCGACCGCGCCGTCTACGAGCTGCTCGACCTCGGCTACGGCCGTTGCCGGATGGTGCTCGCCGGCCGCCGCGGCGACACCCGGCTGGGCGAAAGCCAGCGGCGGCTGGGGATGATGCGGATCGCGACCAAGTACCCGCGGATCGCCGCCGAGCACTTCGAGGGCACCGGCCGCCAGGTCGATCTGATCGAGGTCAAGGGATCGGTCGAGCTGGCGCCGCTGATCGGGCTCGGCGACGGCATCGTCGACCTCGTCGCGACCGGCCGCACCCTCGCCGACAACGACCTCGAGGTGCGCGAGGAGATCGTCGTCTGCACCGCCCGCTTCGTCGCCAACCGCGTCGCCCACAAGCTGCGCGCCACCGAGGTCGACGACCTCACCGCCCGCCTGCGCGAGGCGAGCCGCGCCCTGGGGACCGCCTCGTGAGGGTCCGCCGCTTCGAGTGGCAGGGCGCGGCGGCGAGCGCCGCCGCGGTCCGCGCCTGGGTCGAGGAGTCCTCGGCGGTGGTCGACGTCGCCCCGATCGAGAGCCTGATCCGCGAGGGCGGCGACGCCGCGGTGATCGCCCTCACCAACCGCTACGACGCGACCGAGCGGCCGCTGAGCTCGCTGCGCGTCGATCCGGCCGACGCCGAGGCGGCGCTCGCCGCCCTCGATCCCGAGCTGCGCGCCGCCCTCGACGTCGCCGCCGCCAACGTCCGCGCCGTCGCCGAGTCGCAGCTGCGCGAGGCGTGCCGGGTCGAGCTGCCGCAGGGCCAGGCGGTGACGGTCCGCGAAGTGCCGGTCGGCGCCGCCGGGATCTACGCCCCCGGCGGCCGCGCCGCCTATCCGTCGAGCGTGCTGATGTGCGCGATCCCGGCCGACGTCGCCGCGGTCGAGCGGGTCGCGCTCGCCTCGCCGCCCGGCGCCGACGGCCGCCTGCACCCGCTGGTCCTCGCCGCCGCGGCCCTCTGCGGGATCGAGGAGATCTACGCGATCGGCGGCGCCCAGGCGATCTTCGCGCTCGCCCACGGCACCGAGACGATCGATCCGGTCGACGTCGTCGCCGGCCCCGGCAACCGCTGGGTGACCGAAGCCAAGCGCTTCGTCTACGGCCGGGTCGGGATCGACTCGCTGGCGGGGCCGTCGGAGCTGATGGTCGTCGCCGGCCACGACACCGATCCCGAATGGGCGGCCCTCGACCTCTGCGCCCAGGCCGAGCACGGCGCCGACAGCCCGCTGCTGCTGGTCGCGGTCGAGGAGCGCATCCTCGAGGCGGTCCTCGAGGCGACCGAGCGCGCAGCCGCCGGGCGGCCGAGCGTCACCGACGCGCCGCTGGCGCTGCTCGCCGTCCCCGACCTCTCGGACGCCGCCGACCTCGCCAACGCCTTCGCGCCCGAGCACCTGCAGCTCTTCGAGGAGGACGCGGCGCTGCTGGCGGAGCGGATCACCACCGCCGGCTGCGTCTTCGCCGGCCGTTACGGCGCCACCGCCTTCGGCGACTACGCCGCCGGCTCCAACCACGTGCTGCCGACCGGCGGCGCCGGCCGCTTCAGCGGCCCGCTCGGCCCGGCCGCCTTCCGCCGCCGGATCTCGACCGTCGAGCTCGACGCCGGCTCGGCCGCCGAGCTGGCGCCGCAAGTCGACGCCCTCGCCCGGGCCGAGGGCCTACCCGTGCACGGCGAGTCGGCGATGATTAGGCGCTCATGAGTCGATCGGCGAACAGAGAGCGGAAGACGGGCGAGACCGAGGTGCGGCTGGCGCTCGACCTCGAAGGGGGAGAGGCGAGCGCCGCCACCGGGGTCGGCTTCTTCGACCACATGCTCGACCTCCTGGCCCGCCACGGGCGGCTGGGGCTGCGGGTCGAGGCGAGCGGCGACCTCGAGACCGGCGGTCACCACACGGTCGAGGACGTCGGCATCGTCCTCGGGCAGGCGCTCGACGAGGCGCTTGGCGACCGCGCCGGGATCCGCCGCTACGGCGCGGCGCTGATCCCGATGGACGAGGCGCTGGCCGAGTGCGCGATCGACGTCTCCGGACGCCCCTACGTCGCCTTCGACGCGGCGATCCCGACGACCGAGATCGCCGGCTTCGAAACCGAGCTCGCCGAGGAGTTCTTCCGCGCCGTCGCCACCAACGCCAAGCTGACGCTCCACATCTGGGTCCGCTCGGGGAGCAACGCCCACCACATGGTCGAGGCCGCCTTCAAGGCCTTCGCCCGGGCGCTGCGGGTCGCCGTCTCGGTCGACCCGGAGGAGAGCGGCGTGCCCTCGACCAAGGGGACGCTCAACTCATGAGCGCCCGGATCGCGATCCTCGATTACGGGATGGGCAACCTGCGCTCGGTCGAAAAGGCGCTCGAGCACGTCGGCGCCAGCGCCGCCGTGACCGCCGAGCCGGGCCCGGTCCGCGACGCCGACGGCCTGATCCTGCCCGGCGTCGGCGCCTTCCCGCGGGCGATGGAGCGGATCCGCGAGCGCGGCCTCGACGAGCTGGTCGCCGAGCGCCTCGACGCCGGCGTGCCGGTGCTCGGGATCTGCCTCGGCCTGCAGCTGCTGTTCGAGTCCAGCAGCGAGCTCGGCGGCGCCACCGGCCTCGGCCTGCTGCCGGGCCCGGTCGAGCGGCTCCGCGCTCCCGGCCTCAAGGTCCCTCACATCGGCTGGGCACCGGTCCGCTGGGAGCGCGAGTCGCGGCTGACCGAGGGGATCGAGTCGGGGACGCCGTTCTACTTCGTCCACTCCTTCGCGCCGCAGCCGCAGCCCGCGGAGCTGCTCGGCAGCGCCGAGTACGGCGAGCGCTTCGCCTGCGCCGCCGAGCGCGGCAACGTCTTCGGCGTCCAGTTCCACCCGGAGAAGTCGAGCGCAGCGGGGCTGCGGCTGCTCGCCAACTTCGCCGGCGTCTGCGCCTCCGTCCCGGCCTGATGGACCCCCGAGCGCCCGCCCGCAACCGACCTTGATCCTCTACCCGGCGATCGACATCCTCGGCGGCCGCGCCGTGCGCCTGGTCGAAGGCGACTACGAGCGCGAGACCACCTACGACGCCGACCCGGTCGACGCGGCCCAGCGCTGGACCGACGAAGGCTCGCACTACCTGCACGTGGTCGACCTCGACGGGGCGCGCTCGGGGAAGCCCCAGAACCTGGAGACGGTGCGGCGGATCGCCGACTCGGTTCCGTTCCCGATCCAGGTCGGCGGCGGGCTGCGCGACGAGGAGTGCGTCGCCAACGTGCTGCGGGCCGGGGCCGAACGGGTGGTGATCGGGACCGCGGCGCTGCGCGATCCGCGCTTCCTGCAGGCGATGCTCGACCGCCACGGCGAGCGGGTCGCGGTCGCCGTCGACGCCCGCGGCGGCAACGTCTCGCTGGCCGGTTGGACCGAGACCAGCAAAGTGCCGGCGACCGAGGCGGTCGCCGAGCTGACCCTGCGCGGGGTCTCGCGCTTCATCTTCACCCCGATCGAGGTCGACGGGACGCTGGCCGGGCCGGGGCTGCGCGAGCTGGCGACTGTTGCCGGCGCGACCAGCGCCTCGGTGATCTACTCGGGGGGGATCGGCACGCTGGAGGACCTGGAGGCGCTGCGCGAGCAGGCGGCGCCGAACGTCGAGGGCGTGATCGTCGGCCGGGCGCTCTACGAGGGCCGTTTCACGGTCGCCGACGCGATCGGCGCGCTGGCTTGAGCCGCGCTGGGCTGGGTTTGTGTCGAATAGCGACACAAACCCAGCCCACTACGCTTCACTGATGGCGCTGAAACGCGTGATCCCCTGCCTCGACGTCGACGCCGGCCGCGTCGTCAAGGGCACCAACTTCGTCGGCCTGCGCGACGCCGGCGACCCGGTCGAGCTGGCCGAGCGCTACGACGCCGAGGGCGCCGACGAGCTCGTCTTCCTCGACATCACCGCCTCGCACGAGCGCCGCGAGACGATCGTCGAGCTGGCCCGCCGCACCGCCGACAACGTCTTCATCCCGTTCACGATCGGTGGCGGCATCCGCTCGGTGCAGGACGCGCAGGCGGTGCTCGACGCCGGCGCCGACAAGGTCTCGGTCAACTCGGCGGCGCTGGCGCGGCCGGCGCTGCTCAGTGAGCTCGCCGACCATTTCGGCGCCCAGTGCGTGGTGATCGCGATCGACGCCAAGGCCGAGGCGGAGGGCGGTTGGGGGGTCTACGTGAAGGGCGGGCGCGAGCGGGTCCCCGGCCGCGACGCGGTCTCCTGGGCGCGGGAGGCGGTCGACCTCGGCGCTGGCGAGGTGCTGCTGACCAGCATGGACCGCGACGGGACGAACGACGGCTACGAGCTCGAGCTGACCCGCGCGGTCGCCGACGCGGTCGCGGTGCCGGTGATCGCCTCCGGCGGCGCCGGCGAGCTCGGACATCTCAGCGAGGCGATCTCGACCGGCGGCGCCGACGCCGTACTCTGCGCCTCGATCTTCCACTACGGGACCTACCGGATCCGGGAGGCGAAGGAGCGCCTCGCCGCCGACGGGATTCCGGTGCGGCTTTGAGGCGTCAGTCGCCCGCGGCCAGGTCGGCCGCCAGCCCCTCGACGCCGGTCGCGCCGAGGATCTCGTAGCGGTCGAGTTCGTAGGGCTTACCGGCTTCGGCGTAGCCGCGCACCTCGGTCGTCGCGCCTGCGTAACCGGCCGCTTCGACGGCTTCGATCACGGTCTGGTCGAAGCGCCCCGCCGGATAGCAGAAGTTCTTCACCGGGGCGCCGTATTCGCGTCGCAGGATCGCCCGCGAGCCGGCGACTTCTTCCTCCAGCTCTTCGGGACCGAGTTCGGTCAGGTCGAGGTGGTGGATCGTGTGGGCGGCGAGCTCCCAGCCGGCGGCCAGCATCGCTTCGACGTTTGAGTCGTAGAGGTCGGAGCCTTCGGCCTTGAGGTTCAGCACGCCCGCCCAGCCGTGCTTGCGCAGCTGCGGCAGCGCGAAGGTGAACTGCGGCCGGTAGCCGTCGTCGAAGGAGATCACGACCGGTTTCGGCGGCAGGGTGCCGCCGCGGTACCAGGCGTCCTGCACCTGTTCGAGGGTGACCGCCTCGTAGCCGTTCGCGTCGAGCCATTCGAGCTGGTGGCGGAAGTCGGGGCGGGCGACGAACAGTTCGGGATAGGCGGTGCCTTCCGGCGCTTCGCCGAGCACGTGGTACTCGAGGATCGGGACCGGGCCGGGGTGCGGCTCCCAATCGGGTTGCGGGGTGGCGTTGCGGACTGGGGCGGCGGCGGTCGCGCCGGACGCCGCGCGCCTCGAGCCGCGGCTGCCCTTGCCGGCGCGGGTGCTGCCGCCGCCGATCGACGAGCCGAGCGCCACCACGAGCGCAGCGGCGACGCCGGCCAGCGCCAGCAGGGCGACGATCCGCCGCCTCCTGACCTGGCGCCGCCGGCGCGTGGCGCGGCGCGCGGCGGCGCGCGCCTCCAGCCCGGCGCGTTCCCCGGCATCCCACTGCGGCTCTCTCCCCCCGTCGACCATCCGCGGCGGCGATCATGGTAGGCAAGGAAGATGAACGGCGCACCACAGCCGGCCGCCGGCCTCGGGCAGGCGCTGCGCGAGCTCTACCCGGAGCTGGAGACGATCGCCGCGGCGGCGAGCGCGCCCGCCTACGTGGTCGGCGGCGCGGTGCGGGACGCCCTGCTCGGCCACGGCCGCGGCGACCTCGACCTGGTGACGCTTGGCGACGCCGCCGAGCTGGCGGCGTCGCTCAGCAGCCACCCGGTCACCGCGCACGACCGTTTCGGGACGGCGACGGTCGCGCTCGGGGGGCACCGGATCGACATCGCCCGCGCCCGCACCGAGACCTATCCCAGGCCGGGGGCGCTGCCCGAGGTGGCGCCCGCGGCCGACGTCGAGTCCGATCTCGCCCGCCGCGACTTCACGGTCAACGCGATCGCCGTCCCGGTCGGGGGCGATCGGGCGATCGACCCGCACGGCGGCGTTGCCGACGTCGCGGCGCGGCTGCTGCGCGTCCTGCACCCGCGCTCCTTCGCAGACGATCCCACTCGGGCGATCCGCGCCGCGCGCTACGCCGCGCGCCTGGGCTTCGGGCTCGTGCCGGAGACCGAGCGGCTGCTCCGCGCGGCTGACCTCGGGACCGTCTCGGAGGACCGCCGGGGAGCCGAGCTGGCCCGCCTCGCCGCCGAACCGAGCGGTCCCGCCGGATTGCGGCTGCTGGGGGAGTGGGGCCTGCTCGAGCTGCGGCCCGGCGGCGCCGAGTTGGCCGAGGCGGTCGCCGAACTGCTCGGCGACGAGCCCTGGCGCGAGGAAGCGCCGCGCGCCGAGTCGGTGCTGGTCGCGGCGCTGGGGCCGGCCGGGGGAGAGCAGGAGCTGGCGGCGGCGCGGCCCTCGCGCCCGAGCGAGGGCTACGAGCTGGCCAGCGGCCGCGACCCGGTCGAGCTGGTCCTCGCCCGCGCCCTCGGCGCCGAGTGGCTCGACGCCTACCTGCGCGAGTGGCGCTCGGTGGCGCTCGAGATCGACGGCGCCGCCCTGCTGGCGGCCGGAGTCCCCGAGGGGCCGGCGCTCGGCCGCGCCCTGCGCGCCGCGCGCCGCGCCGCCCTCGACGGTGAGGCGACCGGGCACGAGCAGCAGCTCGCCATCGCCCTCGCCGCCGCCCGCGAGCGCTGGGCCGATGGGCCGATTTCGTGAGCGATATTCCCGAAATCGGCCCATCGGCCACCCGGACCTGCCGGGTCTGCTTGGCTAGGGGCATGGAGTGGCGCGAGCGCAACGGCGTCCGGTGGCTCGAGGCGAAGATGCACGGCGCCCACGCCGCCTTCACGACCCGGCTCGGCGGCGTCAGCGAGCCGCCCTTCGACAGCCTCAACCTCGGCGTGCTGACCGACGACGACGAGAGCGCGGTGCGCGAGAACCGGCGGCGGCTGGCGGCGGCGCTGGGGCTCGACCCCGGCCAGGTGCCGATCGGCCTGCAGGTCCACGGCGCCGAGATCATCCGCCACGAGCGGCCGCAGTCGCCGAGCCCGTTCGCGGCGCCCGGCAGCCCGCTGCCCGAGGCCGACGGCCACCTCGTCACCGCGCCCGGCCTCACCCCGCTCGTCTTCGTCGCCGACTGCCTGCCGATCGCCCTGCTCGGGCCGCGCGGCCTGGCGCTCCTGCACTGCGGCTGGCGTCCGCTCGCCGCTGGCATCCTCGCCAAGGGAGCGGCGATGGTCGGCGCCACCGAAGCGGCGATCGGTCCCGGGATCGGCCCCTGCTGCTACGAGGTCGGCGACGAGGTTATGGCCGCCTTCGCCGACCTCGGCGAGGGGATCGCCGCGGGCCGCATGCTCGACCTCGCCGAGGTGGCGCGGCGGCTGCTGGCGGCCGCCGGGGTGGGAAGGGTGGAGAGCGCCGGCCTCTGCACCTCGTGCGAAAGCGAGCTCTTCTTCTCCCACCGCCGGGACCGGGGCAGGACCGGCCGCCAGGCCGGCCTCGCCTGGCTCAACCCGATCGAATTCCCGACCGGCGAAATGTCGCTGCCGCGCGCCGCCTAGCGATCGGGCCTAGATTCCCACGTCCATGCCCGGCCTGATCCACGGCATCGACCCGCAGAAGGTCGCCGCAAACCTCGCCCGCGTACAGGAGGAGGCGGGGGAGGGGGTCGAAATCCTCGTCGCCTGCAAGTACGTGCCGCTCGAGGAGATGGGCGCCCTCGCCGAGGCCGGGGTCACCCTCGTCGGCGAGAACCGCCAGCAGGACCTCGCCGCCAAGCGCGAGCGCTGGGGCGAGCGCTTCACCTGGGACTTCATCGGCAACCTGCAGAGCCGCAAGGTCAAGCAGATCCTGCCGCTGGTGCGGCTGATTCACTCGGTCGCCACCGACTCGGTCCTCGCCCAGCTCGAGCGCCACGGCACCCCCGAGACCGAGGTGCTGGTCGAGGTCAACGTCGCCGAAGAGGAGGGCAAGGGCGGCGTCGCGCCGGCCGAGCTCGGCTCCTTCGTCGACCGCTGCCCGGTCCGGGTCGGCGGGCTGATGACGATGCCGCCCTTCACCGAGGACCCCGAGGACTCGCGCCGGCATTTCGCCCGCCTCGCCGAGCTCGCCGCCGAGCACCGCCTGCCGCGCCTCTCGATGGGCACCTCGCAGGACTGGCGGGTCGCGGTCGAGGAGGGGGCGACGATCATCCGCCTCGGCACGACCCTGTTGATCTGAACCGCTTTCGTGCGTTTCGGCGCTAACCTGGGGAAAGATCGGTAAAGGACTCAGGCAACTGAGGCAGAATCAACGCTGCAATGGCATTCCGCGACACCTGGCACAGGGCACTCGTCTATTTCGGCCTCGCCGAGGACCAGGACTACGGTCCCGAATACGACGACGAGTTCGAACCCGAAACCGGCACCGAAGAGGCGTTCGAGGGGCGCCGCGACCGGGACCGCGAGCGCGACAGGGGCGAAGGCTCGGTCCGCCGCTTGCCGACCTCGCGCCGCGCCCGCCGCGACGAAATCGACGACATCTTCGCCGACGACGAGCCGATCGCCGCCAGCCGCACCCGCACCCTGCGCCCGGTCGACGACGGCGGCGACCTCCAGGTCCACCTGGTGATCCCGCGCAACTTCAACGACGCCCAGCAGGTCGCCGACCAGTACAAACGCTCGGTCCCGGTGATCCTCAACCTGCAGACCGCCGACCACGATCTCTCGAAGCGGATGATCGACTTCTGCTCGGGGCTGACCTACGCGTTGGACGGGGGGATGCAGCGGATCGCCGAGAAGATGTTCCTGCTGACGCCGCGGAACGTCGAGGTCTCGGCGGAGGAAAGAGCGCGGTTGATCGACAAGGGGTTCTTCAACCAGTCTTAGCGTTGCGGGGGCCCTTTTTCCTGGGGACCAAGGTTCGCGGCGCCGGGGGCGATCGTCGGCAGGGCCCCCTCTCTCGACCTGTCGGGGTGGGGCGTATTGCTGCTGGCGCCCGGAGGAGCGCCGACCCTCAGTCGCAAAACGTTCGGGGGCCCTGCCGACACTCGCCCCCGGCGAGGGAGCGTGGTGGCCCAGGGACGGGCACGCCCCATCTCTCTTTGAGCTTGCGAGGGACGGGGGCCTGGCGGCGAGATCCGGTTGGGTGGCGACGAGAGGCGCGGGCTGTTCCTTATCCCGACTATTCCGGGATAAGGAACAGCCCGGGCCAGGGCCCTCGCGACCGGTGGCTCTCGCCGGGGCGCCGGCGGCGACAGCCTCAGACCTTGGTCCCTCGGCAAGCTCTCCAGCCTGGGGATGAGGGCTTTCTGCGGATTCGTGAGGGTGAGCGTCGGGGCCCCCTCCCAAAACACTCAAGCGAGCGAGGCGGAGCCGAGCGAGCGTTTTGGGAGGGGGCACCGACGATCGCCGCCGCCAACCCCGTCCCAAGGAACCAACCCCCCGTCCCTACTCCTCCCCCGCCCCGACCTCCACCAAATCCCGCTCAGGATCTATCCCCCACCGCCCCGCCACGTCCACCAACTCGTCCCCCACGCCCCACCGATCCGGCAGCTCCCCTCCCTCATGCGCCGGGTTGGCGCCCTTCAGCGCCATGCAGCCGGCGTTGTCGCCGATCGCCCGGATCTTCTCGACCGCGCTCTCGCCGAGCCGCTGCTCGGCCGGGACAGCGGCCAGCTCGGCGCGCTTCTCCTCGACCGGCCGCGCCTCGGGACCGACCTCCTGGATCAGGGTCGGGGCGCAACATTCGACCGCCGGGTGGGCGAGGTTCCACTGGCAGGCGAGCCCCATCAGGCTGAGGTCGGCGCGCTCGGCGAAGGGACGCAGCCGCTCGAGCTTCTCGCAGCCCGCCTCGATCCAGCCGGGCGGGCGGAAGGAGCGGTGGTCGCTGCGCGAGAGCTCGGCGCCGGGCCGCAGGTCGCCCCAGAAGAGGCCGCCGTAGTCGACCACGCGGGTGATCACCCGGACGTCGTGGCGCTCGGCGGCGTCGAGGACCAGCTCGCCCGGCCAGGGCTCGAGCGGGTTGAGGATGATCATCGCCCAGTCGATCCGCTCGCCGAAGCGCTCGAGGCAGGAGATCAGGTCGAGGGTGAAGCCGTTGGCCGGGCCCGGGGCGACGCCGATCCGGCGGGTCAGCCCGGCCTCGCGCAGCGCCGCCATCCCGTCCCAGACCGCCTCGCTCGAGTAGCCGGTGCGGTCGGGGTTGTGGAGCAGCAGCAGGTCGAACTGGGACGCGCCGGTCCGCTCCAGGCTCGCCTCGGTCGCCATCCGCAGGTAGGAGGCGTACTGGTCCGCCCCGCGCAACGCCGGGTCGGTGAAGCGCGGGAAGCCCTTCGGCCCGTTGCGCTCCCCCTCGTAGAAGTCGTGGCCAACCGCGCCGACCAGGCAGTAATCGTCGCGCGGCACCCCGGCCAGCGCCCTCCCCAGAACCCGGTCGGCCTCGCCCTGGCCGTAGGCGTCGGCGGTGAGCACAGTCTCGATCCCCTCGCCTGGGCGCAGCAACGCCGCCAGCCGCTCCTCCTCGATCGCCTCCCCGAAGTGCAGGAAGCGGCCGCCCGACCAGGTGCCGATCGCGGCGCGGCCGGGCTCGCGACTCATCGCTGGGCCCCCGACCGACGCCGGCCTAGCGGCCGGCGTCGTCCTGCGGTGCGGGGGACTCGGCCTCGGGGCTGGGCTCGCCGTCGCCGCCCTTAGCGCCGACTCCGACCTTCTCGGGCTCCGGCTCCTGCGGCTCTTTGCGCGGCGGTTTCTTCGGCGCGATGATCTCCAGGCTGAGCGGCTTGTCCTCCTCGTCGCCGCTCTCGTCGCGGTCGACGAAGACCGTCGAGCCCGGGGTCATCGGACCGGCGCGCAGCACTTCGTCGGCGAGCGGGTCCTCGATGTAGCGCTGGATCGCCCGGCGCAGCGGGCGGGCGCCCATCGAGGGGTCCCAGCCCTTCTCGACCAGCAGGTCCTTGGCCGCGTCGGTCAGCTCGAGCTGCAGTTCGTGCTCGGCCACCTGGACGCGGACCCGGTTGATCATCAGGTCGATGATCTCCTTGACCTCCTCCTTCGCCAGCTTGTGGAAGACGATGACCTCGTCGATCCGGT
>JBFWMZ010000012.1:0-76029 GCA_050251335.1 Solirubrobacterales bacterium | reverse complement strand
AGATCGACGCGCTCGAAGTGATGGGGGTCGAGCCGGTCACCTTCCTCGCCGCCAGCCGCCTGCTCGGCGCCTGGATCGCGATCCCCTTCCTCTACCTGGTGGCGATCGCGGTCGCCTACTTCGCCAGTTATTTCGCCGTCGTCGAACAGGTCGGCGACGTCTCCTCCGGCGGCTACCTGCTGATCTTCTGGATGTACCAGGACCCGACCGACCTCCTGTTCAGCTTCGCCAAGGGGATGGTGATGGCGACGGTGATCGTGCTGGTCGGCTGCTACTACGGCTACACCGCCCGCGGCGGACCGGTCGGGGTGGGGACGGCGACCGCGAAATCGATGGTGGTGAACATCATCGCTGTGCACGTCATCGGCATGCTCGGCTCGCTGGTCTTCTGGGGCGCGAATCCCAGGGCGCCGATCGGCGGCTAGCGACCCACGCGCAGGCGGCGGCCGGCAATCGTCGTCAGGTGAGCATGCCTGCCGCGATCACGCCCGACGACGTTGCACTTGTCCCCACCCGTTGCGGTTGTCCCCGCATACCGGGGACAACCGCGCTCGCTGGGGACAAGTGCAACGCGAAGGCGGGCGCTTACTCGCACGCCGCCACGGAATCGATCGTCGGAGGGGCACCGGTCGACTTCAGCGGTAGCGCCGGTAGATCTCCTCGACCCAGCGATAACCGGGACGGTCGCGCAGCTCGGCGCGGAAGAGCTCGAGCTCGCGCGGCAGCTCCAGGTCCGCCGGCAGCGGCGCGCCGGCGGGCATCACCAGCGGGTAGAAGAGGGCGGCGCCGGTGAGGTCGGCGACGCTGAAGCTCTCGCCGACGAGATGGACGCCGTCGCCGGCGGCGAGCTCGGCCTCGATCCGCTCCAGCGCCGCGCCGATCGCGCCGCGCGCCCCGGCCGCTGCCGCCTCCTCGGCGACCCCGTAGCGCGCCCGGGTGAGGAAGCGGCCGTAGAGCGAGAGCAGAGACTTCGCCCGCGAGAGCGGTGGCGGCACGGCGATCGCCGCCACCGCGCCGAACCGCTCCGGCTCGCGGCCGAGCTCGTGGAAGGCGACCAGCCGGGTCGCCGGGCCGAGCTGCTCGTCGAAGTACTCCTCGAGCTCGAGGGCGCGGCGCCGCTCCGCCGGTTCGGCCGGGTAGAGCGGCCGCTCCGGGTGGCGGCGCTCGAGCGCGGCGATCGCCGCGCTCGAGTCGGCGATCGCGTCGTCTCCGAGCTGCAGGATCGGGAAGGTGATCGCGGCGCCGTGGGTGAGGTAGAGCGCGACGGGGATGTGGAGGCCCGGCAGCGTCGAGCGGCGGCGGTGGGGGACGCGCTTGTGGTCGAGCGTCCAGCGGACCTTCTCGCTGTAGTGCGAGATCTCGAGCTGCCAGAGCAGCGGCAGGCGTGCATCCGACGCGGCCATCCCCCGCGTGGGAGCATAGGGGCGATGGCGCTGCTTGACGATGCCGAGATCTCCGCCCGGCTGGCCCAGCTACCGGGCTGGGCGCGGGCCGGCGAGTCGATCGAGAAGAGCTTCGAGCGCGGCGACTTCGTCGGCTCGGTGAGGTTCGTCGACAGCCTGGTCGAGCCGGCCGAGGCGATGGGCCACCATCCCGACCTCGAGATCTCCTGGGACAAGGTCAAGGTCTCGCTCTCGACCCACTCGCAGGGCGGCCTCACCGCCAACGACTTCGAGCTGGCGGCGAAGATCGACGCCCTGGAGAACGGCTAGGAGTACCAGCGGGCGCCGCTCGCGGCGAGCACCTCGACCAGGGCGACGCCGCAGTCGCGCTGCGGATCCTTGTCGGGGTTGTAACAGGCGAGCGAGACGCCGACCAGCTGCTGGGAGCCGAGCAGCGGGTGGAGCGTCGTCTGCAGCTCGTCCCAGTCCATGCCGCCGGCGAGCAGGTAGTCGGTGGCGGGGAAGCAGGCGGGGTCGAGGACGTCGACGTCGAAGTGCAGCCAGAAGGGCCCGCGCTCGCCGAGCATCGCCGCGATCGCCGCTGCCGACTCGGCGTGGCCGCGGGCGCGCAGGTCGGCCCCGGAGGCCAGCAGCGGCGGCGGCTCGAGCGTCTCCGGCTGGCGCATCCCGTCGCGGCGCGATTCCTCCTCGTCGCGATAGCCGACCAGGGCGAGGCGCTCGGCCGTCGTCGCGGCGCCGCCACCGGCCTCGACCCAGGCCGGTGGCCCGAGCCCGAGCACGACCGAGATCGGCATGTCGGCGGCCTCGCCGGTGGTCGAGGTCACCCCGTCGTAGAGGTCGGCGTGGCCGTCGAGGTGGATCAGCCCGACCTCGCCGAGGGCGTCGCGGGCACCGGCGAGGGCACCGGGGAGCTCGGCGCAGCAGCCGCCGGCGAGGAACGGTCGCTCACCGGCGGCGGCCCGCTCGGCGACCGCGGCGCGAATCGTCCGGGTGCTCGCCAGCACGTCGTCGCTGGCGAGCAGGCCGGTGGCGCCGTCGCGCTCCTCGCCGCGAATCCGCACCGGCAGGTCGCCGGCGTCCTCGGCGCCGAGCGCCTGCGGCAGCCCGAGCTCGCGCAGCGCCTCGGGGCCGTGCTCGGTCCCGCCGTCGCGCCCGACGGAGTCGATCGGCACGCCGATGAAGGTCAGCGGCTTCACCCTGCCCCTATCTTCCCGCTTCTCCGCCGCTGGCAAACTCCTGGGGCGATGGCGAAGCGCAAGAAGCAGCGGCGGCCGCGCGCCAAGGCGGCGACCGTCGCCTACACCGACCCCGAGGGCAACGTCCTCGTCCTGCGCGAGTCGCTCAGCGCCGGCACGATCGCCAAGCTCGGCGAGGCGCCGGCCAGCCAGGCGGCCTCCTTCGACGACGCCTGGCGGCGGCGCGAGGAGGCGCTGTTCGAGCGGCTCGCGGTCAGCTGGGAGATCGCCGGGCTGCCGCTGGACGACCAGAAGATGCTGCTCGGCCGCTACCGGATGGCCGATCCGGAGACGCAGCGCTGGGTGCGGACGACGATCGACGCCCACCTGCAGCGCTACATCCCCGAGCTCGCCTAGTGGCGGAGAAGCTGCGCATCGACGAGGGGCTGGCGATCCCGCTGAGCGAGATCGAGCTGCGGACCAGCCGCTCCTCGGGGCCCGGCGGCCAGCACGCCAACGTCACCGCCTCGCGGGTCGAAGCGGTCTTCGACGTCGCGGGCTCGCGGGCGCTCGACGAGGGCCAGCGGGCCAGGTTGCTGGCGCGTCTGGGGCCGGTCGTCACCGCCGTCGCCCAGGACGCCCGCGGCCAGTCGCGCAACCGCCAGCTGGCGCTGCAGCGGCTGGCCGGCAAGCTCGCCGCCGGCCTGCGGGTGCGGCGCCGGCGCCGCGCGACCAAGCCGTCCGCGTCCTCGCGGGCGCGCCGGCTCGAGGCCAAGCGGCGCGCCGGCGAGCGCAAACGGGCGCGGGGGAAGCGCTGGCAGGAGGAGTAGCCTGCGGACGATGCTCGAGAGCAGCAAGGCCTACAGCGGGATCGGCGTCAGGGACGTCGAGGAGGCGCAGCGCTTCTACGGCGAGACATTGGAGCAGCGGGTCGAGGTGATCTCGGCCGAGGCCGGGCTGCTGCAGCTGCACCTGGCCGGCGACCGCCCGACGCTGCTCTACCGCAGCCCCGAGATGACCCCCGCCAGCTACACGGTCCTCAACTTCCCCGTCGACGACGTCGAGGCGGCGGTCGACCACCTGGCCGGGCGCGGCGTCGAGTTCGAGCGCTACGAGGGGTTCGAGCAGGACGAGAAGGGGATCTCCCGCGGCCCCGGTCCGACGATCGCCTGGTTCAAGGACCCGAGCGGCAACGTGATCTCGGTCCACGGCGACCCGCCGGCCTGATCAGGCGGCCGGGGCCGGCGCGGCCGGGATCTCGGCCCGCACCAGCGGCGCGACCTCGGTCCCGAACAGCTCGATCGAGCGCATCACCTCGGCGTGGGGGAGGGTGCCGACGCTGAACTGGATCAGGAAGCGCTGGTGGCCGAACAGCCCGTGCTGGGCGACGATCTTCGCCGCCACCTGCTCCGGGTTGCCGACGAAGTTGGCGCCGCGCGGAGCGCGGCCGGTTTCGAAGGACTCGCGGCTGATCGGCGGCCAGCCGCGCTCGCGGCCGATCCGGTCCATCATCGCCGCGAACGGCGGGTAGGCGGTGTCGGCAGCCGCCCGCTCGTCGGCGGCGACGAAGCCGTGCGAGTTGATGCTGAGCGCCGGCTGCGGCTGGCCCGCGGCCCTGGCCGCCTCGCGGTGGATCTCGGCGAGCGGCGCGAAGCGGGTCCAGTCGCCGCCGATGATCGCCAGCGCCATCGGCAGCCCGAGGGCGCCGGTGCGAGCCGCCGACTGCGGCGAGCCGCCGACCGCGACCCAGACCGGCAGCGGGTCCTGCAGCGGCCGCGGGTAGACGCCGCGGCCGTCGATCGGCGCCCGGTGGCCGCCCCGCCAGCTGACCTCGGTGCGCTCGCGCAGCGCCAGCAGCAGCTCGAGCTTCTCGGCGAACAGCTCGTCGTAGTCGTCGAGCTCGAAGCCGAAGAGCGGGAAGGACTCGATGAAGGAGCCGCGGCCGGCCATGATCTCGGCGCGGCCGCCGGAGAGCAGGTCGAGGGTGGCGAAGTCCTGGAATACGCGGACCGGATCGTCGGAGCTGATCACCGAGACGGCGCTGGTGAGACGGATCCGCTCGGTCCGCTCGGCGGCCGCCGCCAGCACCACCGCGGGCGCCGAGACGGCGAAGTCGGGCCGGTGGTGCTCGCCGATTCCGAAGACGTCGAGGCCGACCTGGTCGGCCAGCTCGACCTCCTCGACCAGGTCGCGCAGCCGCCGCTCGGCGCTGACGAGCGGGCCGCTGCCCGACTCCGGGGTCAGCTCCGCGAAGGTGTAGACGCCGAGTTCCATTGGCGCGATCCTAGATAGGCGAAGATGCCGGCCCTGATGGTCGGCGAACGCAACGAGGACGGGATGGCGGCGCTGACCCTCGAAAGCGCCGCCGCCGGCGGCCTCGTCGCCACCTTCGTTCCCGAGGCGGGGATGATCGGCTGCTCGCTGCGCGCCGCTGGCGAGGAGCTGCTCGGCCAGCGCGGGGGTCTCGCCAAGTACGTCGGCTCGGGCTCGACGATGGGGATCCCCTTCCTGCATCCCTGGGCCAACCGCCTCGCCGCCCGCCGCTTCGAGCTCGCCGGCCGGGCGGTCGATCTCGACCGCCCGGGGCTGCCGCTGAAGCGCGACGCCGCCGGGCTGCCGATGCACGGCCTGCTGACCGCGATCGGCGGCTGGGAGGTCGAGCGCCACCGCGAGACCGAGGAGGGCGGCGTCTTGATCGCGAGCTTCGACTTCGCCGGTCATGTGGTGCTGATGGAGGCCTTCCCGTTCGCCCACCGGGTCGAGCTGCGGGTCGAGCTCGACGGCGCCGAGCTGCGCATCGCGACGACGGTGCGGGCCGGCGAGCAGGGCCCGGTGCCGATCGCCTTCGGGTTCCATCCCTACCTGCGTCTGCCCGGCCTGCCGCGCGGCCAGTGGGTGATGGAGGCGCCGGTTCGCGAGCGCCTCCTCCTCGACGAGCGAGCGCTTCCGACCGGCGCGCGGGAAGCGGTCGAGATCGCCACCGCCCCGCTCGCCGACCGCCACTACGACGACGCCTTCACCGCCCCGCCCGCCGGCGCCCCGTTCGCGCTCGAGGGCGGCGGCCGCCGCCTCGAGCTGCGGCTCGGCGAGGGCTACCGCTTCTCCCAGGTCTACGCCCCCGCCGAGACCGACGCCGTCGCCTTCGAGCCGATGACCGCGCCGACCAACGCGCTTGTGAGCGGTGAGGACCTGCCGCTGCTCGAACCCGGCGAGAGCTTCACCGCGAGCTTCTCGATCAGGGTCGCCGCGTCGCCCTAGAGCCTGTCTGGCGCGGCGGCGCGAGAAGCTGGCGAAGCTCGTCGGCGATCGCCCTGCCTTCGCGCTCGAGCTGGCGGCCGGTGTAGCGCAGGACGGTGAAGCCGAGCCGGCGCAGGGCGAGGTCGCGGGCGTGGTCGTCCTCGAAGGAGACGTCGCCCTGGTGGTGCAGGTAGCTGTCGGTTTCGACCACGAGGTGCACCGAGCGCCAGAGGAAGTCGGCGGTGAGCCACCTGTCCTCCTCGAGGTCGATCCGGATGTTGATCTCGGGCGGAGGCAGGCGATGGCGGCGGCAGAAGGTGGCGAAATCGAGCTCGAGGTCGCTGCGGGTGCGGTCGAGGGTGACGCTGTAGCCGGCGTGCTGCGCTTCGCGAGCGGCGGCGCGGACGAGGTAGTCGGGGAGGGTTTGACGGCAGTCGGCGATCGTCCGGCGCGGGGTGGTGACGCGGATCTCGGCGCGCACCATCCAGTCGCGGGACGCGAGCCGGCGCGGGCGGTGGATGCGGATCTCGCCATGGCGGCGGTAGGAACGGCTGGGCAGGGTGACGTCGACTGGGCCGAGCCTGGGCAGCAAGAAGCCCCACAGCGCGGCGGCGCTCGCGTGGCTCAGGACCGCGCCCTCGCCGCAGGCGAGCACCGCCGCCGTCCACCGGCCCTTCTCGCCGAGGGAGGTCTGGCCGACCGCGTAGACGCCCCGGTGGATGCGGTGCAGGCGTCCGGAGCGGACCCTTCGCGCCACCGCGCTGGCGTCGAATCCCGCAGCGGCGAGTTGCGCGGCGGTGATCACTCCGTGCTGCCGCGCCGCGATTCGGGCGATCGCACCCTCTGGTGGGCTGGGTTTCTGTCGCATACCGACACAAAGCCAGCCCACCGCCTGCGTCTCCCCCCACGCCGCCGAATCTCGCCGGCGCAGCGAGGAACGTGCGCCCGAGTCTCGGTAGCGTCCCCGAGGTGCGAATCCGCGCCGTCACCTTCGATTTCTGGAACACGATCGCCCACGAGCCGCCGGGGACGATGAGCGAGGCGCGGCGGCAGGCGGTCGCGGCTGCCTGTGAGCAGGGCGGGGTCGAGGTCGAGGCGGAGCGGCTGGCGGCGAGCCTGGAAGAGGTGGGGCGGACCCACCAGAGCTCCTGGGCGGAGGGGACGCACTTCCACCCGCGCGAGGGAGCAGAGATGTTGGTCCGGGCGCTGGGCCTCGAAGGCGCGGCGGAGGAGCTGGTCGCCGAGGCGTTCCTGACCGCCGGGCGCGACGCCGAACTGCGGCTGGCGCCCTCGATCGGCGAATGCCTGGCGAGCCTCGAGGAGCGCGGCGTGCGGCTGGGGATCGTCTGCGACGCCGGCTTCACCGGCGGTGCCCTGCTGCGCGAGCACCTCGACCGCGTCGGCCTGCTCGAGCGCTTCTCCGGCTGGGCCTTCTCCGACGAGGTCGGCCACTACAAGCCCTCGCCGCGGATCTTCGAAGCCGCTCTGGAGGCGCTCGGTGCCGAGCCGGCGGCGGCGCTCCATATCGGCGACCTGCGCCGCACCGACGTCGCCGGCGCCGCCGCGTTCGGGATGAGGACCGTCCGTTACCGCGCGCTGAACGACGATCCGGACCCCGGCGTCGAGGCCGACTTCGTGCTCGACGACCACCGCGAGCTGCCGGCGCTGCTCGAGCGCCTCGGCTAGCCGGCGGCTCCGCATGCCGTCGACCCGGCGGCGATGGGCGCGGCTGGTTTCGAACCAGCGACCTCTACCAGCTTGCGAACCGAAAGTAGCAGCCCGCTTACGGCACATAAGCTAACCGACGACGCGGTCCTTAGGCCGCGCGCTCGCAGGCTCAAGGCGACCGGCCACACATGGAACGAGCTGCGTTATAACGTCCGATGCCGCGTCGATCCGCTCGACGAAGCCAATGCTAGTCTCGCATGGGTACCTCGTCTAGGCACCAAACGTTGGCTTCCTTAAACCTGGTTTTGCGACCGCTCCTCATGAATTCAGACCGACGCAAGAGGAATCAGGTCCGAGAAGGCGCCGCTCGGCAAACTGAAGGTCATCGGTTCGTATCAGTCGGTCGGGTCCCTCAGGGAGTCGTATCCGGCTCGAACAGGCAGTGATCACGCGGCGATATCATGCGTGGCGTCGCCAGGCCCAGTTCGGCGGTCGTGGAGTAGAGGCGTGCCGAGGCGTCGGCGGCCTGATCATTATGGCCAGCCTGATTTAAGCTTAGCCGCCTTACAATATCTGGCGACGTCAGAGGGCCCCTGCCGCGCAGCGTTCGCGTCGGTTTGCATCCATCTCAAGGAGTACTGCCTTGCCGTCTCGCCAGCCCGTATATCTTCGTGTGGCCGCCGAAATACGGGATGGAATCTTCGCCGGAAGCTTTCCTTCCGGCGAGTTCCTTCCCACCGAGAACGACCTCGCGACTCGCTTCGAAACCAGCCGCACTTCGGTCAGAGAGGCTCTTCGCGCACTGCAGGCTGAAGGTTTGGTGGTTCCAGGTGGTACGGCCCCCGTCCGTGCGATGGTTGCGGATGCCCTGGATCGCCCAGCGAGAGCAGCCCTGGTCAACTTGTTCCGCCTGCAACGGATAGGAGCTGCCGATCTGAATGACGTACGAAGCGTGCTCGAGTCGGCCGCCATGCGGCGTGCCGCGGTGCTCCAGCTAAGAGATCGGATGAGCGAGGCCCGCCGGGCGTTGTCAGAAATGGAGGAGGAGGGGCTGTCCGTAGTCGCCTTCGACGAGGCCGACGTGCGGTTCCATGTCGCTTTGGTCCAGGCATCGGGCAATGAGGCGATGCACCTGATCATGCTTGCGCTGCGCGACCCGGTAGCCGAGCAACTTCTCGACGCTCTACAAGAGCGCGGCAATCCCGAGCCGGTGTTCAGAGCCCTTGCGAGGGAGCACCGCGCAATCCTTGAGGCCGTCGAAGAAGGAGACGGTGAGGAAGCCGCGCGCCTCGTCGACAGTCACATTCGAGGCTTCTACGCTGCTGAAGAAAGGGACTTCTCGTTACCAACCTAGAGCAGGGCATCAGTTACCTCCCCCGATCTGCCGGTGGACCTTCCTCAATCCCGGTTGCCTTGGCCGAGTCGTGGAGCGAGTGAACGCTCATTCCTTGCGAATTGGCAGTCTCCTTGAGCACGATCTGCTTTCCTCCATACCGCGATAAAGCGTTCCCCGCCCGGCGCCCTGATGAGACCTCGACCGCCATGGGACGGTTGAGGTCTGATGGGCTTGGTGTCAATCGGTTGGACTTCCGCCCTCAGACTTCCGATCTCAGGAAGTCAGCTGAGGGGACGGGCTATGGTCTGCGGCCGGAGGTAATCGAGGTAGGTCTGCATGCTGTTGACCCCACCTCCAAATCCGCTTAGGTTGACCCCTCCATACGGCAGTCCGTAGGCGAACACGTTATGGGCGTTGATCCAGCTGTTGCCAGCGACCATCTGTTCGGCGACACTGTTGGCGCGTCCGATATCCTCGCTCCAGACGCTGTTGGCCAACCCGTAGGAAGAGCTGTTCACGATTTGGATCGCGTCTTCTTCGTCGTCGAACGGCATTACGTACGCAACCGGTCCGAAGATCTCCTCACGGACGCAGATGTTGTCGGGAGAACCGGTAAGCAAGGCCGGGCTGACATAGTAGCCACCCTCGGCTCCCTCCGGCTGGCGGGCTCCCCCCTCGAGGATGAACGAGGCGCCTTCCTTGCGTCCCTTATCCAAATAGTCAAGGATCCGCTTTCGTTGCGTCTCGCTCACAACTGGGCCGAGTTCCGCTTCTTCGTCGAGGCTCTGACCCAGCGTCACACCGGAGAGCTTCTGGCTCGCGGCATCGACGAGGTCGTCGAAAATCCGTCGCTGAACGATCCATCGCGTTGCGGTGCAGCACACCTGGCCGGCATTGAGAGTGATCGCTCCCGCAAGGGCATCGGCCGTCTGCGCGACATCAACGTCATCGAAGATCACCGCCGCACCCTTGCCTCCGAGCTCCAACTTGGCGGGCACTAGGTTGCCCGCGGCCGCCTGTGCGACCGCCCTCCCAATTTCCGGCGAACCGGTGAAGGCAATCCGCTTGATGCCGGGATGCGACGAGAGCGCCGCGCCCGCCTCGGTACCGAGACCGGGAACTACGTTGAGGACGCCAGGCGGAATCCCAGCTTCCTCGGCGAGCCTGCACGCCAGGAGGGTGGTCAACGGCGTCAGCTCTGCAGGCTTTACGACCGCGGTGTTCCCCGCCGCCAATGCTGGCGCAACGTTCCAAGCGAAGAGCATAAAAGGGAAGTTCCACGGGATAATGAAGCCGCAGACGCCGTAGGGCACCCGGATCTGGCGAGCCTCTATCTCTTTGAGGGGAATAGGGTCGCTATCACGCAAATGGACGGAAAGATCCGCGAAGTAGCGGAACGACTCCGCCGAAAACGGGATATCGAAGCCGCGAGCATCCCCAACCACCTTGCCGACGTCCATCGCCTCCAGCCGGGCGAGCTCCTCGGTGTTCCGATCGATCAGGTCGGCGAAGCGGTGGATAATCACGGCCCGGGCGGCGACGGGCATAGTGGCCCACTCCCTCCCCGCGCGGTCGGCAGCCCGAACCGCATCGTCCACATCGGCCGCGGTCGCAGCGGCGATCGTGGCCAGCTGCGCGCCGTCGGCCGGACGCAGAACGTCGATCTCGCCGCCCTCTCGGGCCGCGCGCCACTCCCCGTCGATGTACAGCGGAATGGAAGACTGCGAGAGGAACTCGCTGAGGAGCCCCTCCGAGGTTGCTTGCTCTGTGTCGATGGTCGCCATATCCCTCTCCTTGAAATGTTGCAGTGCGCGAGTTCCTCGGACCGGTTCCAAGCTCCCTCTGCCCAGGCAGCTCGGCAAAGCCGGAGGCCATTGTAATACAATAGTCTCCATCCGAACCTGGCAAACGCAAATCGACGTGTCTCGGCTCTGATGTCGGCGCCTAAATTCGATGCCGGCTCCGGCCTCGTCGATGATTTGACCACCCTGCTCGGACCTGCGGCGGTGGAGGCGGGCGAGGTTCCGAGCCGCTACCTTCGAGACGCGACCGAGGTGCGCGGTCTCGCTGGCGAGGCCGACGCGATAGTGCGACCGTCCTCGACCACGGAACTGGCCGCCCTTATGACTTGGTGCGACGAGCACGACGTCCCGGTCACCCCCCGCGGCGGCGGTACCGGATACGCGGGCGGCGCTGTACCCCACGGTGGAATCGTTTGCTCGACGGAGCGCCTCTCGGCGATCCACGAATTCGAGCCGTTCCTCTGGCGGGGTAGGTTCGGGGCTGGCGTAATCACCTCGACGGTGCAGCGTTTGGCCCGCGAGAATGGCCTTCTCTACCCACCCGATCCGGGGGCGGCGGAGTCGTCCCAATTGGGGGGTAACGTCGCGACGAATGCGGGGGGTCCGCATTCGTTCAAGTACGGCGTGACCCGAGCGTGGGTTACTGGGCTCGAAGCCGTAACGATGCCCGGCGAGGTGATCAAAGTCGGCGGAGCTGCGCGCAAGGACGTCGGGGGATATGACCTGCAATCTCTCTTGGTCGGCTCGGAGGGCACGCTCGCCGTGATCAGCGCAATCGCCGTGAGATTCATTCCTGCGCCTGAAGCCTCCTACCCGATTGTCGGGTGCTACGCGAGTGCCGGCGCGGCGGCAGACGCGGTCCTGGCCTGTTTGGGATCCGGGATAACGCCGGCGGCCATCGAGTTCCTTGACGAGGCAGCGGTGGATGTCGTCCGTCCCGGATTCCCGTGGGACCTTGACCGTTCGGGTTTGATCGTGATTGCCGAGGCCGACGGGAGCGCAGGGGAGGCGAGGGCCGGTCGTGACGCATTGCTAGAGGCGATGAGCCCCGGCACGTTCTCACTCTTCGGACCGGAGGAGCCTGCGGAGGTGCGAGCCCTATGGCGATGGCGCGACGGCGTGGGTCTTGCGGCCGACGCCAAACGCGGCGGAAAGGTCAGTGAGGACATTGTCGTTCCAGTTGACCGACTCGCCGAAGCTATGAACCGAGGCAGGGACATAGCTACGAGATTCAATCTCGACTACTGCTGCTGGGGGCACGCGGGAGACGGGAATCTGCACGCGACTTTCATGTTCGACCGTCTCGATTTCGCCGCGGCGAACCGTTCCGCAGAGGCGGCATCCGAGCTCTTCGCCATGGCCGTTGACCTAGGTGGAGGAATATCGGGGGAGCACGGGATCGGTAGCGTGAAGAATGGGCAGCTACGCCGCCAGTGGGACGCACCAGCGCTCGATCTTCACCGCGGTATCAAGCGACTGTTCGACCCAAAAGGCCTTCTCAACCCGGACAAGAAGCTTGCCTGAGGGGCCCTGCGCGACCGTTCCGCCTCTTGGAAAGCGCTCTTCGAGGTTAGCCATCGCCTAAGGTGCTCGACGTTCGAGGAGCGCAAGACGATTCTCGTCTCGGTCCCGCCGGCGTCGGCCTCGCGGCGGATCGCGCGGTCGAGGTCGTTGGCGTCGCGGCAGACGACCCGCAGCTGGAGTCAAAGCGGCCGGTGAGGTAGGCCATCTCGCGGACCGAGTCGAGGGCCGCGACGCGGCGCTTGAACTTCTCTGGGTCGGTGGCGGGGAGGAGGCGGGCGTCGAGGGAGCGGCCGGGTCGATCCGGGCGCCGTAGCCGCGTCCGCCGGCTAGAGCGCACCGGGATGACCCAGGGCCTCCCCGACTCTGGCGCCAATCTGCGTCGCCTACGAGACGATCACTGACGCCTCCGGCCGCCTGCCGCTCTGCCCAACGCGATGTTTAATACGGCCCGGATACCTGCTCGTCCTGGGGGTCGCGGTCAGGTTGCCATGAAGACGTTCTTGACCTCGGTGTAGTACTCGAGTGCCGCCGGGCCGAGCTCCCGGCCGATCCCCGACTGCTTGAAGCCGCCGAACGGGGTCGCAACGCGGACTGAGGTGTTCGAATTGATCGAGAGCGCTCCCGATTCGATCGCGCGCGCCGTCCGCATCGCCTTGGCGCCGTCGCGGGTCCAGACCGATCCGGAGAGGCCATAGATCGTCTGGTTGGCGATCGCCGCTGCCTCCTCCTCGCCTTCGAACGGTATGACGCAGGCGATCGGACCGAAGATCTCTTCGCGGGCGGCGCGGTCGTAGTTATCGACCGGAGCGAGCACGGTGGGTGGAAACCAGAAGCCGGGGCCTGTCGGTGCCTTGCCGCTGCGGGCGATCGGCGCGCCGTCTTGGAGGAAGGAGCCGACAGTCTCCCTCTGCGCGGCTGAGATCAAAGGTCCCATCTCGGTCGCCGGATCGAGCGGGTCGCCGACTGCGAGTGCCTCGGTAGCGTCCCCGAAGAGCTCGAGGAACCGATCGAAGGCGGGGCGCTCGACCAGGATCCGGGCTCTAGCGCAGCAGTCCTGGCCGGCGTTGCCGAAGACGGCTCCTGGGGCTGCCGACGCGGCGGCCTCGACGTCGGCATCGGCAAAGACGACATTTGCCGACTTGCCGCCGAGCTCGAGGGTCACTCTCTTTATCGTCGCTGCCGCCCTGGAAGCAATCCGGCGACCGACTGCGGTCGAGCCGGTGAAGGCGATCTTCGATACCCGAGGGTCATCGACGAGTTGCTCACCGACGATGCGGCCGGGACCCACGACGACGTTGAAAACTCCCTCGGGCAGACCGGCATCGAGCGCGATCCGCTCCAGCTCCAAGGCGGTGAGCGGAGTCAGCTCAGCTGGCTTGAGGACGACCGTGTTTCCGGCCGCAAGAGCCGGGGCGATCTTCCAAGAGGCGATCGCCAGCGGGAAGTTCCATGGGGTGATCAGGCCAACGACACCGAGCGGCTCACGGAAGGTGAAGTCGACGCCGCCGGGGACCGGGATGGTCGAGCCGAGCAGACGCTCGGGAGCGCCGGAGTAATAGCGGAAGGTATCCGCCACCACCCCGATCTCGCCTCGTGCGTCGCCTATTGGCTTCCCTACGTTCCGCGCCTCGAGCCGCGCGAGGTGCTCGAGGTTCTCCTCCACCTGAGTTCCGATTCGTCCCAAGACAAGGGCGCGGTCGCGAGCGTCCACACCGCGCCAGCCGGCAAACGCCGACGCCGCCCGGCTCACCGCCGCATCGGTCTCCTCCGCGCCTGCTTTGGGGATTTCCGCCAGGACCGACTCGGTGGCCGGCTCCAAGACCTGCAAAAGCTCTGAACTCGGACTCATTTTTTCTCCTCGCTAAACGGACAAATGTCAGGTCCTTATACTAAGATGCACATCGCTTCTGTATAAAGGAATGACTTCAGGTCCACCAGCGACGATGAGAGCAATGCCCGAGCTGACCGTTGAGAAATCTTCAAGCAACGTCCTACCTCCCGAGTTGCACCACACCTATCCGTTGGTCGTCCGGGGTGAAGGGGTCTGGGTGGATCAGGCCGACGGCACCCGCTATCTCGATGCGATGAGCGGGGGCTCGATGGCGGCCACGATCGGCCTGGGCCGTCGCGACGTGGTCGATGCGGCTCGAAAGCAGGCCGAACAGCTTAGCTTCGTCCACAATGAGTGGTTGACCAATCCTGCCCAGGAGCGGCTCGCCCGCAGGCTCGTCGAACTGGCGCCCGAGTACGCCCGGGTCAGCTTCGTCACCGGTGGCGCCGAGGCCAACGAGACCGCCCTCCGTCTGGCTCGCAGCTATCACTTGGAGCGCGGAGACGAGAAGCGTTGGAGGATCATCTCCCCGGCGCAGGCCTACCACGGTCCTACCTTCGCAACCCTGGCGCTGACCGGGCGCGCCGGTCTGAAGGGTCCGCTGGCCCCGTACCTGCCGGAGGTTCACCATATCCCGCCGTGTACCCGACAGCTCGACCCGACGGGTGAGGAGGCGCTTGCGGCGCTCGACCGGCTGATCGAGGAGCTCGGCGCCGACACCATCTGTGCCTACTACTGCGAGGGCGTCAGCGCCGCCTCGCTGCCGGCCTACACGCCGCCGGACTCCTTTTGGGAAGGGCTCGCCGAACGCCGCGACCGTCACGGCTTCCTCGTCTGTTTCGATGAGATCGTCACGGGGCTCGGCCGTACCGGGAGTTGGTTCGCGGCCGAGCAGTTGCCGATCCAACCGGACATCCTCGCCACCGCCAAGGGTCTAGGAGGAGGTTACGCGGCGATCGGTGCCGTCCTCAGTCGAGCTCCTGTCTACGAGGCGATTGCCGCCGGTTCGGGTCAATTCGCGCTCGGTCATACCTGGAACGGGGCGCCACTCTCCTGCGCGGTCGCCAATGCGGTGCTCGATGTCCTCGAGGAAGAGGAGCTGATCGACCGCGTACGGATTAATGGACCACTCCTCCGCGATCGTCTCGAGGCGGCCCTGGCCGACATCTCGATCGTCCAGGACGTGCGAGGCCATGGCTATCTCCTGGGGGTCGAGTACGGCGATCCTCGCGAGCCGGACGCCTTCCTGCCCCCAGCTTTGCGGGTCGCGGCGCGAATCGATGCTGGGGCCATGCGACGACAACTCATCACCCTCTCCACCCAACCCACCAGCGACGGCTACGCGGGCGACCAGAGTCTCTTCGCCCCGGCCTTTGTCAGTTCCGACTCCGAGCTCGAGGATATGGTCGAGCGCTTCGCGGCCGCGGTTCGCGAGGTCGACGCGGAAGTCACCGAGGAGCTGGACGGCTCGCGGGCGGGGGCGGCCGAATGAGTGGCCCCCGAGTACTGCTGATCGAGCACGAGCGGGCGACGCCCGCGGGGCTCGTCGTCGAATGGCTCGACCGTCACGACGCCGTCGTCGACGTGCTGCCTATCGACGAAGGGGCGCAACCGGATCCGATCGAGGGCTACGACCTGATGGTCTCACTCGGTTCCGAGTTCTCGGCCTACGACGATCATCTGCCGTGGCTGGGCGAGGAGCTGAAGCTGATGCGGGCGGCTGGCGCCGCCGACGTCCCGACCCTCGGGATCTGCTTCGGAGGCCAGCTCTTGGCCCGCGCGCTGGGCGGCGAGGTCTTCCGTGCAGAGGAGGCCGAGATCGGCTGGCTCGAGGTAGAGAGCTCGGACATCAACCTGATCCCATCAGGCCCCTGGTTCCAGTGGCACTTCGACACCTTCTCGTTGCCGCCGGGCGCCACCCAGATCGCCGTCAACCACATCGGGCCACAGGCCTTCGTGCACGGCCGCAGCCTCGGCGTCCAGTTCCACCCTGAGGTCGGTATCAAGATCATGGAGAACTGGGCCGTCGTCTACCGTCACGAGCTCGACGAGCACGGGGTCTCCGCGGAAGGTCTGTTGGAGCGGACCCACGAGGTCGCGCCGGCGGCGACCGAGGTCAGCTGGAAACTTCTCGAGGGATTCTACGAACGAGTCGCAAAATTAGAAAAGGGGAGCGCAGGATGAACGCCAAAGTCGTAGGGGACCAGACGCTTGAGGCGGCGCAGTTCCTGCCGGTGGTGCAGGTCCGGGCACATGAGTACGTCGCCGAGCAGATCCGACGTCATATACAACTGCGCCTCTCCGGCCCCGGCGACGCCCTGCCGTCCGAGCGGGAGCTGACGCGACAGTTCGGGGTCGGCCGCCCGACCATCCAGATGGCGCTGCGCGTGCTCGAGGCCGAACATCTGATCGAAGCCCGCCGAGGGCGGGGCGGCGGCACCTTCATCGTCGGCCCTGTCGAGGACGAGGAAGCGCGCTACGACCTGATCGCGGCGGTCTCGCGTCGTCGCGACGAACTTGCCGAGCTACTCGACTTCCGCAAGGCGGTCGAACCAGAGATTGCCGCCGTTGCAGCGATCGGACGTCAGCCCGCGGATCTGAAGAGGCTGCAGGACGCCCTCGCCGCACTCGACGCGGCCAGCGACGAGACCGAATATATGCGCTACGACACGGAGCTCCACCTGGCGCTCGGTGCCGCCACCCACAACCGTTTTCTCACCGACGCAGGAGAGAAGATCCGTACCGGCCTCAACGGACTGATCAGTCTGTTGCCGGAGACCTCGCTCTGGCACGAGCGGGTCGGCGAGGAGCACCATGCGCTGGTCGCCGCGGTCGCACAACGCGAAGGCGAGACGGCCGCAAAGCTGATGCGGCGCCACGTCGATCACACTCATGACGGCGCCCTCGCGGTCCTGGCGGCGGTCGAGCATCGGGAGGTCGGTCGATGAGCACGGTCGAGGTCGCAACCGGCGGGGCGGGGCTTCTACCTCGCCAGAGCACCTTCCGCTACCCCATTGTCGAGAGCGCCGACGGAGTCTGGCTGAAATTGGCCGACGGCCGTCGCATCCTCGACGCCTGCTCGGGCGGATCGATGACGAGCTGCCTCGGACACGGTAACGACGCCGCAATCGCCGCCGCCGCCGAACAGGGGGCGCTTCTCTCCTATTCCTACAGCCATCATTTCACCAACGAGCCGCAGGAGCTGCTGGCGCGGGAGTTGATCGAGCGAGCGGCGCCCTCGATGGCGCGGGTCCGCTTCGCATCGGGTGGGTCGGAGGCAAACGAGACGGCACTGCGCCTGATCCGTTCCTACCACGTCGAGCGCGGCGACGAAGATCGGCTCAGGGTTATCTCGCCCGCCCAGGCCTACCACGGTTCTCTGACCGGGACCTTGGCACTGAGCGGTCGCCCCTCCCTGCGACAGGGCTGGGACCCCTACCTGGCGGAGCAGCCTCATCTCTCCCCGGTAGTCTTCCGTGAGGATCCGAGCGGTGCTGCCGCGCTCGCCCTGCTCGACGAGCTGCTCGAGGAATGTGGTCCCGGCAACGTCGCCGCGTACTTCTGCGAGCCGATCAGCGCGGCCGCGATGCCAGCATTCTCGCCTCCGGTCGGGTTCTGGGAAGGCCTAGCCGAGCGTCGCGAGCGTCACGGCTTCCTGATCTGCTGTGACGAGATCGTCACCGGAATGGGAAGGACTGGCACCTGGTTCGCGTCAGATCGTCTTCCCTTCCAGCCCGACATCGTCACCACGGGTAAGGGGCTCGGTGCCGGCTACGCTCCCCTCTCGGCGGTGCTTTGTACCGAGGGGGTCTACGCCGCACTCGACAACGGCTCGGGCGATTTCGACCACGGCCACACCTGGGACGGGGCACCGCTTCCCTGCGCGGTCGGAAGAGCCGTCCTCGCCGAGCTGGTGGACCGCGACCTCGTCGGAAGGGTCGACCGCGAGGGTCCGGGCCTGCTCGATCGTCTGAGCGATCGGATCGGGTCGCTGGAGATGGTGCGAGAGGTGCGCGGCGCAGGCTTCCTCCTCGGAGCCGAACTTGTCGACCCTCGTGACGGCGCCTCGCCGTTGCCGCCCGATCTGGATCTCGAGCGGCTGGTCGTCGAGCAGGGTCTCGAGGCCGAGGTACTCCTGGCCGCCACCTCGACTTCCGCCGACGGCCTGGTGGGCGACCAACTGGTCCTGGCACCGGCGTTCACCGCCGAGATCGACGAGCTGGCGTTGATGGTCGATCGTGCGGGTGAGGCGCTGGCGGCGGTCGAAAGCTCGATCCTCGCCGGTCCCGGAGCCGGAACTTGACGGACGAGTACGTCCTCCTCGGCTTCCCAGACCTGCAGGGCTCGATTCGCGGCAAGGCGCTACGCCCGGACGCATACGAGTCTGCGCTCGCCGACGGCGCCAGCATGACTGACCTCTTGCTGGCGCTCGACCCGGCCGACGAGCCGATCGACAGTTATCGGGATTTCGGGATCCGCGCGGGCGCGGGCGACCTCGGGGTCATGCCCGAGCCCGACACTCTGCGTCAGCTGAGTTGGCGCCCGGGGTGGAAGATCTGCCTGGTCACGCCGCGCTGGGCGAATGGGCGCCCCTGCACGATCGCCTCGCGTGAGGTCCTTCGCGGTGCCCTCGCCAAGATGGAGGGGCTCGGCTACGAGGTCCGCTCGGCCTTCGAGTACGAGGTCCGGATCACCGATGCCGACGGCGCGCCAGTGTCGAGCGGGATCAGCTACAGCGTCGGCGAGATCAGCCGCATCGAGTCGCTGCTCGCCGATCTGCGCCCGGCGCTCGACGGGCTCGGAGTGGAGCTCACGGCGGTCCATACCGAGGCCGGTCCCGGATTGATCGAGCTCAACCTGGCGCCGGCTAGCGGCCTCGCCGCGGCGGACGCCGCGGCGATGACGAAGCTCGCCGTCAAGGAGGTCGCCGCAGCGGCCGGCATGCGCGCCAACTTCATGGCGAAGCCGGTCGCGGGGGAGGAGGGCTCGAGCGGCCACATCCATATCTCCTGCTGGCGTGACGGAGAAAACGCCTTTGCCGAGCCTGGCACCGATGGTGGTCCAGGGCCACTCATGAGCGCGGCCATGGCCGGCATGCTCGCCCACCTACCTGCCGCCTCACTCGTCCTCAACCCGACGATCAACTCCTATAAGAGGCTGGTGCCGGGTTGGTTTGCCCCGGTGAACGCCAGTTGGGGAGTCGAGAATCGCTCCGCAGCGCTTCGTTCGATCTCCTCGATGGATCATCCGGGGCGCTGCCGGGTCGAGTGCCGTCGGCCGGGGGCCGACGCCAATCCCTACCTAGCGCTGGCGGTCTTGATCACAGGCGCAGTCGACGGGCTCGAGAGCCGGCTCGATCTGCCGGATCCCGTCACCGGCGATGCAGGAGAGGATCCGGAGGTCCCGTCATTGCCGGTGACCCTCGAGGAGGCGATCGCCGCGTGGGGCGCAGACCGCGGGCTCCGCTCGGCGCTCGGCGAGGAGTTCGCGGCATATTTCGAGACCTCGCGGCGCTGGGAGCTGCGCGCCTGGCAGCGGGTTGTCACCAGTTGGGAGCTCGAGCGCTACGAGCGAGCGGTCTGAGATGTCCCAAGGGCGACCGGTGATCGGAATCTGCGCGGCCTACGAGACAGCGGCCTGGAGCTTCTGGAACGAACCGGCGCATCTGGTCTCGAACTCCTATGTCGGTGACCTCCAACGGGCGGGGGGGCTGGCGGTCCTGTTGGCGGTCGAGCCGTCCGAACCCGAGGTTCTGATCGAGCGGGTGGACGGCCTGCTCCTGATCGGCGGCGCCGATGTCGATCCGACGACCTATGGCCGCGACCCGGACCCGGCCACCGAGGCGACCGCCCCCGAGCGGGACCGCTTCGAGGTTGCTCTCGTGCGCCGCGCGATCGAGTCCGGCAAGCCCGTGCTCGGGATCTGCCGCGGAATGCAGATCCTGAACGTCGCCTTCGGCGGCACCCTCCGCCAAGACGTGCGAGACGCCGACGGGGCGACCACGCACCGCCGCCGCCTCGGCGGCTTCGAGGGCACCGACCACCCGGTGGCATTGACTGCGGGCTCGCTGGCCGCCCGCGCCCACGGCGACACCGTGGCCGATGTCCACTGCCACCATCACCAGGCCGTCGATACGCTCGGTGAAGGGCTGACGGTGAGCGGCCTCGACGAGGTCGACGGCGTCTCCGAGGCGCTCGAGACCGCCGACGGCAGCTGGACCCTCGGCGTGCAGTGGCACCCCGAGGCCGAACGCGACGGGCCCGTGATCCGCAGCTTCGTCCGTGCCTGCCGCCAGGCAGCGATCGAGGCGGGGACGACTTCCGAAAACGACATCGCGCGTGCGGCGTGAACGAGTGAGGAGAGCATCCGCATGTCAGGACCAGGGCAGGATCCGTTCGACTCCGAGGCCGAGGGTGCGGTCGCCGAGGTGGTGGCCAACTGGCGGGAGCGCGGAGTCCGCAATGTCCGTTTCGAGCTTCCCGACATGCACGGCGGCAGCCGATCCAAGGTCGTCCCCATCGACCACGTCGAGAGCTATGCCCGTTCCGGGCTCAACATGTACGGGGGGACCGCGGTACTCGACACGCGTTCCGACGTAGTTCCCGGCACCCTCTACAACGAGGAGGTCTCCTACGGTGACCAGCTGCTGAGGCCGGACCCCGAGACCGCCGCGATCGTCCCTTGGGCCGAGGACACCGCCCGCTTCATCTGCGACGCCTTCTGGTCGGACGGTCGCCCGCTCGACGCCTCGCCGCGCCAGGTGTTCGCCCGCGTGCTCGCGCGCGCCCACGGGCATGGGCTCGAACCGCTCGTCGGCGTGGAGCCAGAGTTCTACCTGCTCGATCGCGAGAGCATGGAGCCGCTCTTCGGCGGACACCACATCTTCAACACCGTCCGCAACAACTGGGTGCCCGTGATCGACCGGATCCTGGCCGATTCTGCTGCGTTCGGGATCGACATCATCACGGCGAACTGCGAGTACGCCGGTTCGCAGTGGGAGATCAACTTCGCCCCCGGGCGGGGGATCGCCGGACCCGACCAGGTGTTCGGCTTCCGCAACGCGGTCAAGGAGATAGCCCATCTCGAAGGCTACGTCGCGACCTTCATGTCGAAGCCGTTCAGCGATGCCGCCGGCAGCGGCGCCCACAACCACATCGGCCTGCTCGAGCTCGAGGGCGGCGACAACGCGATGGCGGGGGACGATCCGGAGACCGGCCTCTCGCCCCTCGGTCGCAGCTTCATCGCCGGCCAGCTTCGCTACGCGTGCTCCATCTACGCGGTGTTGGCCCCGACCCTGAACTGCATGAAGCGTCGCCGTACCCACACCTTCAGCCCCACCAATGTCTCCTGGGGAATCGAGGATCGCAGCGCGCTCGTCCGGATCAAGGGTGGGTCGGAGCAGAGCCGCCACATCGAGAACCGCGCCCCGACCGGTATGTCGAATCCGTACCTGGCAACCGCGGCCCTGCTCGGCTCCGGCCTGCTCGGGATAGAGCTGGAGCTGGAGCTGGGCCCGCAGGCGAGGCCTCCCGCGGAGGAGGACCCGTCACTGAAGCATTTGCCGACGAGCGTCGAGGAGTCGCTCTCGCTGCTCGAAGGAGAGGCCGAGATCGTCGAGCTGCTCGGGTCGGACTTCGTTACCGCCTTCGCGACGATGCGTCGCTACGAGCTCGCCCGCTTCGCCGACCACGTCACCGACTGGGAGCGCGCGGAGTATCTGGAACTCTATTGATCTCACCTGTCGTGACCGAGTGGACCGCAATAGGTCCTTTACAGAAAATGCAAGACCCGAAAAGCCTCCGGAAGAGCCAGGCGTGACCAATCAAAAGTCTTCATCCAGCGTCCGGTCACACCGTTCGTCCCCATTACGACAGGACCACCTTCACCAACTCTTGACGAAGCCATCGCGTGGGCTACCGAACCCGATACGGGCTCAGCTGCTTTATCTAGACCTCAAAATCAACAGACCGCTGACGCGCGCCAGGACCGCAGCCGAGATGAGACCTACATCAACCGCGATAACCTCACGCGATCCAGGACTAGCATGCCGGGTGGCTCAAGAGCGGCATTGGCAGAGCAGACGGCAAGCCTCGGCGTCCACGAGGGCATGCAGTCACAGGTCGTCTGCGTGGAGCGGTACTGCGGTGGATGGGATATCGATATGCGCGTAGCGCTGTTCGTCACCTGTCTCAACGACACGCTCTTCCCCCGCGCCGGCCAGGCCACGGTCGAGGTCCTCGAGCGCCTCGGCCACGAGGTGGTCTTCCCGTTCGAGCAGACCTGCTGCGGGCAGATGCATCTCAATTCCGGCTACGGGAAGGAGGCGGTGCCGCTGATGGAGCGGTTCGTCAGCTGCTTTTCCGAGGAGGAGGTGATCGTCTCGCCGTCGGGCTCCTGCGTCGCAACGGTGCGCGAGCAGTACCCGAAGCTCTCCGCCGAGTACGGAGACCCGGCGCTGGCGGCCGAGATGGCGCGGCTGGCGCCGCGGGTGCACGAGTTCAGCGAGCTGCTCACCGACGTGCTCGGCCTCGAGGACGTCGGTGCCGGCTACCCCCACGTCGTCACCTACCACCCTTCCTGCCACGGCCTCCGCTCGCTGCGGCTCGGCGACCGGCCGCTGCGGCTGCTGAGGGCGGTTCGCGGCCTGACCTTGGTCGAGGCGGGCGGGGCCGAGGAATGCTGCGGGTTCGGCGGCTCCTTCGCGGTCAAGAACGCCGAGACCTCGACCGCGATGCTTACCGAAAAGATCCGCCAGCTGCTCGACACTAGGGCCGAGGTCTGCGTCGCGGGCGACAGCTCCTGCCTGATGCACATCGGCGGCGGCCTGGCGCGGCTGCGGGCGGGGATGCGGACCGCGCACCTGGCAGAAGTGCTCGCCTCCTCCCCCGACCGGGCGACGAGGATCGCCGGATGAGCCTCGACGCGACCCAGTTCCCGGGGGCGGCGGCGCAGCAGCTCGGCCGCATCCAGATGCGCCGCAACGTCGCCGGAGCGACTGACGCAATCCGCGCCAAGCGGGCGGGCGTGGTCGCCGAGCTGCCTGATTGGGAGGACCTCCGCGAGGCCGGTCGCGCGATCAAGGAGAGCACCCTCGAGCACCTCGACGAGCACCTGATCGAACTCGAGCGCTCCGTCCTCGCCGCCGGCGGGGTCGTCCACTGGGCGAGTGACGCGGCGGCGGCGAACCGAATCGTGATCGACATCGTCCGCGGTACCGGCGCCCGCGAGGCGATCAAGGTCAAGTCGATGACGACAGCGGAGATCGGCCTCAACGAGGCCCTCGCCGGAGCCGGCATCGACGCGATCGAGACCGACCTTGCCGAGCTGATCGTTCAGCTCGGCGACGACCTTCCATCCCACATCGTCGTGCCGGCGATCCACCGCAACCGCAAGGAGATCCGCGACCTCTTCGCGGGGACGATCGCCGACGACTCGCTCGGCGACGAGCCGAGCGAACTGGTGGCGGCGGCGCGGGCGCACCTGCGGCGCAAGTTCTCCGAGGCGACGGTGGCGATCAGTGGTGCCAACTTCGCCGTCGCCGAGACCGGCGCCGTCGGCGTGGTCGAGTCGGAGGGGAACGGCCGAATGTGCGTCACCCTGCCCCGCACCCTCGTCACGGTGATGGGAATCGAGAAGGTGCTGCCGCGCTGGCGCGACCTCGAGGTCTTCCTGCAGCTGCTGCCGCGCTCGTCGACCGGCGAGCGGATGAACCCCTACACCTCCGTCTGGAGCGGGACCCGGGGAGGCGACGGCCCGGAGCGGTTCCACCTCGTCCTCCTCGACAACGGCCGGACCGACGTCCTCGCCGACCTCCCGTCGCGGCAGACCCTGGCCTGCATCCGCTGCAGCGCCTGCCTCAACGCCTGCCCGGTCTACCGGCAGGTCGGCGGCCACGCCTACGACTCCGTCTACCCCGGCCCGATCGGGGCGATCCTGACTCCGCAGCTGCAGGGGCTGGAGGAGGCGGGAACGCTGCCCTTCGCCTCCTCGCTCTGCGGTGCCTGCTACGAGGTATGCCCGGTCAAGATCGACATCCCGTCGGTCCTCGTCCACCTCCGCGGCCGCTCGGTCGAAGCGAAGGGCGGGCTCGACGCCGAAGGCGTCGCGATGCGGGCCCTGGCCCGGGCGTTTCGCAGCCGCCGCGGGTACGAGCGGGCCCAGCGGGTCGGCCGCACCCTCGGCAGGCCGCTGTCCATTGCGCCCGGCCTGAAATTCACCGGTCCGCTGGCTCGGTGGACAACGGCCCGGGAGCTGCCGGACCTGCCCGACTCGACCTTTCGCGAGTGGTGGCGGAACCGCGAGGACCGAGAACGTTGACCGCTCTGGGGGCTAGTTCGGCCTCGGCAGATCGCGACGCTGTACTGGCGAGGATCCGGGGTGCGCTCGGCCCGGCCCGGCCGGCGAGCCCTCTGATGAGCCGCTCATACCGCTTGCGGAGCGACCGGCCCGAGGCCGAGGTGCTCTCCCACTTCGCCGAGCGCAGTCGCAGCTACGGCGCCCAGTGCTCGACCGTATCCTGCGACGATATCGGCGAGACGATCGCGGCGGCGCTGCGGACGATCGGAGCGGATCGGGTCTCCGTCCCCGCCGATCTGCCGGCCTCCTGGCGCTCACCGGGAACGAACTGGTTCGAGGACGGTGGCGGGTCGTCGGTGGACCTGGACCGCGTCGACGCGGCGGTGAGCGGCTGCGCGGTTGCGATCGCCGATACCGGGACGGTGGTGCTCGACGGTGGAGTCGGACAGGGCCGCCGGGCGCTGACCCTGCTACCCGACTACCACTTATGTGTAGTGCGTACCGAGCAGGTGGTCGACTTACTGCCGGAAGCCCTCGAGCGGCTCGGCCCGGCGGCGAAGGCGGGCTCGCCAATCACCTTCATCTCAGGCTGCTCCGCGACGAGCGATATCGAACTGGAGCGAGTCGGCGGGGTCCACGGCCCCCGCATCCTGGAGCTATTGCTGGTCCGTGCTTGAAATCAAATCGAAGGGGGAGACCGTTACCGCTGTCTGGAAATCGCACCTGGATGCCCCCTCAACGCCTATCCCACGCGGAAGAGAACGTGGTCGACGGGAGCGCACGGGCCGCGACACATGTACTTCGCGAGTCCCCTACTACTCGCGGCGCCCAGCTGATCTCCGGCGTGTGGGAATCGCAACCGCCCGAACTCGAGCTGACCTTCGAGGGCGACGAGACAGTCCACCTGCTAAACGGTAGGGCAAATGCGGGGCAGGACCGTCGAGACGAGCCCGGGAACAAGCGCCTCGTTCGCGTCGAGAGAAAGAGCTTGTTGGACGAATTTCGAGCCGTTTTGGCGGGTTCTTCGCCCTCAATATCGAGCCGCGGAGCGGAAGCCGTTGCGCTCTGGCGTCAAAGGCCTTATACTAGGTCCAATGATGAGGGAGACCTTTCCACGGATGCTCGCCGTCGAGGCGCCACTCCAGCTGGGTTGGTCTATTGACGTATTCGACCCGGTCATCGTGCCTGCCTATCAACGCCTGCGCTAGGGCTTACGAAAGGATCTCAGTGAATGCGACTCAAACCTTCTACGTCTCCAAAGCGAACACCGAGGATTACGCGCCTTTCAAGATGAACATCATCGACGGCGACCCTGAGACCTTTGTGCACATGTTGCGGGAGGAGTCCGGCGGAGAGGGCCAGCTCCTCGCCGGCATGTGGCGAGCGGGCATCTGCACAATCGACTACCAGTTCAACGGCGACGAGACCATGCACATCATACGAGGCAAAGCCGAGGTCGAGCTCGATCGTGGCGACGTGGTGAAACTGGAAGCGGGTGACATCGCATCTTTTGCGAAGGGAACCCACGCGATCTGGCGGATCAGTTCTCCGATCGAGAAGGTCTTCGTCGTAAGTGGCTGACCAAGCGCTGACCGCCCACTAAACAACGAGAGCGAGAATTTGCATGGCTGAAAAGGTCGATGTTGTGGTCGTTGGGGCGGGCTTTGCTGGGCTGACCAGCGCCCGCGAACTCTCACGACGCGGATACAAAACGCTGCAGCTGGAGGCGCGAGACCGAATCGGAGGCCGCACCTGGACGGACGAGCGACTTGGTCGGCGACTTGAGATGGGCGGCACCTGGATTCACTGGACCCAGCCTCATGTGTGGGCCGAGGTGACGCGCTACGGCATCGGCACTGTGATGAGCCTCGACCATACAAAAGGCTACTGGTTCGAGGGCGGGAAGCTCCAGAGCGGAACCTCCGATGAACTGTTCGATTTGCTCGAGCGACCGCTTGAGCGTGCTCTTGAGCTCACCCGGGAATTTGAGATGCCCTACGAGGACGCGCCGCGCAGAGAGCTAGTCGAAGCGGCCTCCAACCGTTCCCTTTCCGAGCAATTGGCCATGCTCGGACTATCCCAGGATCAACAGAACCTTGCCAAGGCTTACATCTCGGCGTTCGGCGGCGCAAATCCGGATCTCTATGCAGCCAGCACTTTCCCCCATTTCACGGCGCTCTACGGACATAATTGGCGCGGTCATCTGGAAGCGTCGTACTTGCTCAAATTCGAGGAAGGATCGATCTCACTCGCACAGGCGATGGCGGAAGATAGTGCGGCTGAGCTGCGGCTCTCGACGCCGGTGCACGCGATCAAGCGCGACGGCGGCGGGGTGGCAGTAGTGACGGCCGACGGCCAGGAGGTGGCGGCGGAAGCAGCCGTCGTCACGGCACCCCTCAACACTCTCGCACAGATCAATTTCGAACCCCCGCTCAGCCCAGACCGGCGAAAGATGGTGGACGAAGGCATGCCGGTCGAAGTGGTGAAGGTCTGGGCGAAGGTCCGCGGCGCCGGCGAGAACTTCGTCGCCCTCGGATCTCCTGACTCTATTTTCAATAATGCGAGTGTGGAGTACGAAGACCCCGACGGGACTGCCATCGTGGTTGCGTTCGGTCTTGAATCCAGTCGGCTAGACCCGAACGATAATGCGGCTGTCGAGGACGCCCTGCGGATCTGGATCGACGATATCGAAGTCGTTGAGGCGACTGGACATAACTGGACCGCGGATCCCTATTCGGCTGGTACTTGGCCTTCCCTTCGACCGGGACAACTCTTCGGCCCTTGGAGACAGCTGCGAGAGCTCGACGATGGACTGATCTTCGCCGGCTCCGACTACACCCCTGGCGCAATCGGCTACATCGACGGCGCAATCGAGGGCGGCTTGCATGCGGCCCGACGAGTCGGTGATTTACTCGCATAGCCGGACTGCCCGTTAATCCTCCCGAATCCAACCCACCGACCCAAACAACTGATCAGGAGAAAGTAAAATGAGCCGCAGTACACTTTGTTCATTGGCCTTGCTTGGCGTCTTCGCTGCGCTTACGATCGCAGGCTGTGGCGGGGACTCCAGCAGCACGTCAGGCGGTGGAGAGCAGAGCCAAAGCGAAACCGGAGGAAACGATAGCCCCGCGTCCGCCCAGAAATTCGCCGATAAATGGTACAAAGGCAGCTTCACAAAACCGGACGTGCCGCCGGTTAAAACGGTCCCGACGACCGAGGACATTTGGATTGTGACTGTGGGTCAGACTGCGACGTCAAGCGTGAAGTCGATTCACTCCGTCGTTGAAGCATCGAACGCTCTGGGATGGAAGACTCATATCTATGATGGCAAATTCGAACAGAACGAGTTCATCACGGGGATGAGGGCTGCGATCGCCGCTAAGGCGGACGCAATCTACGTCTACGGGATCGATTGTGCCGCGATCACTGCTCCGCTCGAAGAAGCCAAAGCGGCTGACATTCCCACAATCAGCACGCAAGCCGTCGATTGCGACGCGGAAGGTGGTGAAAAGCTGTTCACCTACGCGTCGACGTGGAGCGGGAAAAGCGTCGAACAATTCTTTGTCACGTTCGGTGAAGCGCAGGCAGCGTGGGTCGCCGCTAATGAACCCGAAGCCAAAATCCTCGCATTTGTCGAGACGGATGTTCGTCTGCTGATCCGGATCGGCGAAGGTTTCGAAAAAGGTATCGAGCAATATTGCCCCAAATGTGAAATCATCGAAGAAGTACAGTTCACCGGCGCCGAACTTGGCACAAAGCTGCAGGAAAAAGCCGAACAGGTTCTTCTTCGCGAGCCAGACGTGACGACTATCAGCGGTAGCTACGACGATCCGGTCACTACCGCGTTCAACCCCGCTCTGAAGAACTTGGGGAAAACTGGCCAAGTGTCAGTAATTGGTGGCGAAGGCTCCGTTCCGAACATCGACTTGGTATACGAAGAAGGAGAGGCCGCCGGGGCCGGCTTGGACAATAACTGGGAAGGTTTTGCAGCCATGGACGCCATCATCCGCGTTTTGGCTGGGGAAGATCCCACTCTAGGCGAGAAAAATGGACTCGGCGTCCAGCTTTTCGACAAAGAGCACAACCTGCCTCCAAAGGGCGATGCTTTCAGCGTTCCTGACATCGACTATAAGGCCGCGTTCTACAAAGCCTGGGGCCTAGATTGACGCGCATAAGCGAGATCCGTAGAAGTCGATCTGACTCTCGAGTCGCGTCTACCGTGTTGGATAAACGGCCCCGGTGTGCACTGCTAGGACGGAAGGGACAACCTACCCCTTTGAGCTCGGGCTACGGACCACTCAAAGTTGACTATACGGTTGCCTTCTACAATGCTCAGGGGATCTGAATGAGGCTTCGTGCGAGAGCGAGGCACGCCAGCGGGGAGGCCCAGGGCAGAGCTCTTGAAAACAGCCCCACCGGTTCCGCTGGCGGACTCCAAACATCCACGCCCAGGCCCATCCCGGCGGTGCGAGTCGAAGGACTTTCGAAGGCCTATGGTGCAACCAAGGCTTTGAAGAACGTTTCGTTGACCTTTCAGCCCGGGGAGGTCCACGCCCTCCTAGGCGGTAACGGCAGCGGAAAGTCAACGGCAGTAAAGGTACTCGCGGGTGTTGTTCCGGCCGACAGCGGTTCGTTCGAGATTGGCGGCACGAAGGTGAGAGGTAAGGAGCTCAACCCGAAATATGTGCGGCAGCTCGGGCTCAGGTTTGTGCACCAGCAGCCTCTCGTCTTCCCGGAGCTCACCGTCGCGGAGAACGTCGCCCTGGGTTTTGAGTTTCCTCGCGCCGCTGGCGGCCCTATTCGGTGGGGCGAGGTCCGTCGGCGTGCGGAACAGTTGTTCGACCGCTTCGAGATGACCCTCGATCCTAGGCAGCAGGTCTCAGCGCTTGGTCCGGCGGGCCAGGCCATGGTGGCGATCGCTCGCGCCCTCCAAGACCTAGAAGAACTGGGAAGCGCGGTGTTGGTCCTCGACGAGCCCACCGCAGCGCTGCCCCCTGACGAGGTCAGGGTACTGCTCGAGACGATCAGGGGTTACGCGGACCGCGGCCTCGGCGTGGTGTTGGTGACCCACCGTCTCGAGGAGGTGCTGGAGGTCGCCCATTCGGCGACGATCTTGAGGGACGGAAAGGTTCAGGTTCTTCTTGAGAAAGCCGATATCTCGCACGACCGCTTGGTGGAAGGAATCGTTGGGGCGACCGTCGATCGCAGCAAGTGGAGGTCTCGCAAAGGACGGGGAGCCACAAGGGAGTCGGCCGAGGTTGCTTTGAGGGTCGAGAACTTGATTGGGAGCCGAAGCGCGGCGCCTGACGAAGACAACGGGGCCTTGGCCGGCAGCAGCTTCCAGATATCGAGGGGTGAAATCGTCGGCATTGCCGGCGTACTAGGTTCTGGCCGCACGCGGCTGCTAAAGATGCTCTTCGGCCTCAACTCTCCAAGCAGTGGCGAGATCGAACTCGACGGAGAGCAGGTTTCCTTCTCGGACGCGCGGGACGCGATGCGTCGGGGAGTTGCCTATATCCCCGAGGACCGCGCCCAGCATGGGCTGTTTCACGGCATGTCCGTTTACGAGAACATCTCAATCGTAACCACGATGCAATATTGGAGGCTTGGCCACCTAGACAGACGCAGCGAGCATCGGGACGCGAGAAGCTTGATGAAACAGTTTGCCGTCCGCGCTTCCGGTGGGGCGGCGGCAGTTGGCTCCCTCTCCGGCGGCAACCAGCAAAAGGTCGTTCTGGCTCGCTGGCTACGGCGACCGATCAAGCTTCTGCTGCTCGATGAGCCGACTCAGGGCGTAGACGTCGGGGCCCGGGCGGACATTTTTCAAGCCGTCAACCGTGCTGCCCGAGAAGGTTCTGCGGTGTTGATGGTTTGCTCCGAGTTTGAGGAGCTGACCTTGGTCTGCGACCGAATTCTGGTCATGTCGAACGGAAGCATCGTCGATGAGGTCGACAACGAGGAGCTGGACGTCGTCGAGCTCGAACACATCGTTCACCAAGGAGGTAGTGATGGCTGACCAAGCAGGCATTCAGAAAAAGCCTGTCGAGCCCGACACCCTCCCGCAAGGGGCGACGAATGCGACCAACTCGCGTAGTCGGATCCTGTCTCGACACCGGGTGATTGAGCTGGCTGAGGCCTACGCGCTCGTCGTGCTCACGATCGGGATGGCAATCTTCTTCACGGTTTACGGCCCGACCGCCGACCTCTTCCCGACGTCGGAGAACCTCAAGGTGCTGGCTGCCCAGCAGGGCGTCTTGGCAGTGGTCGCTTTGGCTGCGCTTATCCCACTCATCGCGGACGAGTGGGACCTTTCAGTCGGGGCGAATGCAGGGCTCGCGGCAATTTTCGTAGCCAGTGCGATGTCGAAGGGCACCTCGATCCCAGTAGCGGTCGCGCTCGGCATTGGACTGGGTCTAGCCGTCGGCGTCTTCAACGGCCTGATCGTGACGAGGTTGCGCATTAATGCAGTAATCCCCACACTCGGAACTGCGACGATCATCACCGGCATAATCACCGCCAAGACCGGTGGGCTATCGATTGTCAGTAACATCCCTTCTGGAGTAACCAAGTTCGGGAGCGGCGATGTCCTCAGCATCCCGTATATCGTAATCGCTATGGCAGTCCTCGCGGGGGTGGTGTATTACCTACTCGAGTACACCCCGTTCGGCCGTCACATATACGCAATCGGCTCCAACCGGCCCGCCGCGAAACTTGTCGGCATCAATAACGGCCGAATCATTTTCCTTTCGTTCGTCGCTGCTGGATTCCTCTGTGGACTCGCTGGGTCCTTGCAGGTTGCCCGCTCGAGCGGAGTCAGTCCCGAAGTAGGAGAACAGCTCACCCTCCCAGCCTTGGCCGCAGCTTTTCTTAGTGCTGCCTCGATCAGGCCGGGCCGCTACAACGTGGGCGGCGTTCTTGTCGCAATTTTTTTCCTTGCGGTCTTAAATAACGGTCTGAATTTAGCTGGAGCGCCGAACTATATAAACGACTTGGTCAACGGGCTCGCTCTGATCATAGGTGTTGGGTTTGGTGCGGTCTTGGGCCGCAGGCGAATGACCAGCGGGGCTTAGATACGGTCACTTAAAAGGCAGACTATTCACTTTGCTACAGACGAAGGGGTTTACGACCTGCTACCACCTTCGGTTAAAAACTCGCGCGGGCTGTCTTCTCCGCTCAGCCGACTGACGCCACCGGCGGCCTCGACGTGGCGCCCCCTTCCTCTCCGGGTTTGCCGCTAGGCGTCGCTTCCCGAAGGTGAGGTCGGTCAGCGTTGCTTGACAGCCAGTGCGGGGTCCATATCTTGCTTCTGGTAATATGGACCAATTATTTATCCTTCCGACTCATTATCGAAACCGAAAGATCGAAAATGACCCGGCAAGAGCTCGAACAGGCGGTTGCCGAGGGCACGGTAGACACCGTGCTGCTGGCGATCCCCGACATGGAGGGGCGTCTTCTGGGCAAGCGACTGACCGCCTCGCACTTCCTCGCCGAGGTGCTCGAGCATGGCGCCGAGGGCTGCACCTACCTGCTCGCCGTCGACGTCGAGATGAGCGCGGTCCAGGGCTACGCGATCTCCTCTTGGGAGACCGGCTACGGCGACTTCCGCATGGTCCCCGACCTCGGGACGCTGCGAAGGGTGCCGTGGTTGCCCGGGACCGTGATGTTGCTGGCCGACCTCGAGCTGGCCGACAGCGGCGAAGTCGCCGTCTCGCCGCGGCAGATCCTGCGCCGGCAGCTGGCGCGGCTGGCCGAGCGCGGACTGACCGCCAACGCGGCGACCGAGCTCGAGTTCATGGTCTTCCATGACACCTACGAGCAGGCCTGGAGCAAGGGCTTCCGCGACCTGACGCCTGCGAACCTCTACAACACCGACTACTCGTTGCAGGGCACCGCCCGGGTCGAGCCCCTGATCCGGCGGATCCGCAACGAGATGACTGCCGCCGGACTCGTGGTCGAGAACTCTAAGGGCGAGTGCAACTTCGGCCAGCACGAGATCAACTTCCGCTACGCCGACGCACTTACCACGGCCGACGATCACGCCATCTACAAGAACGGGGCCAGGGAGATCGCCGCCCAGGAGGACTGCTCGATCACCTTCATGTCCAAGTTCAATGAGCGCGAGGGCAGCTCATGCCATGTCCACGTCTCCCTCTGCCGCGAGGACGGCGGCAACGCGTTCGCAGCCGATGAGCAGATGTTCCAGCGCTTCATCGCCGGCCAACTCGCCTGCATGGAGGAGTTGACCCTGCTCTACGCGCCCCACGTCAATTCGTATAAGCGTTTTGCTCCCGGCTCATTCGCGCCGACGGCGATCGCCTGGGGTCGCGACAACCGCACGTGTGCGCTCCGGGTCGTCGGTCACGGCGAGGCGCTGCGGGTCGAGAACCGGCTGCCGGGAGCCGACGTCAACCCGTACCTGGCGCTCTCCGCGCTGATCGCCGCCGGGCTGCACGGGATCGACAACGAGATGGAGCTCGAGCCCGTCTTCGAGGGCAACGCCTACGAGTCGGACAAGCCGCAGGTCCCGCGCAACATCTACGCCGCCCGCGATGCCTTCGCCGCCGGCGAGGTCGCAGTCGAGACCTTCGGGGCCGAGGTGGTCGACCACTACCTGAACAGGGCGCGGGTGGAGATCGAGGCCTTCGAGTCGGCGGTGACCGACTGGGAGCGCTACCGCGGGTTCGAGCGGCTTTGAGCGGAAGTTCGAACAGTGAGACAGCGTACGACTACGAGGAGATCATGAGCGGCAAGCTGGAGGGAAAGGTCTGCGTCATAACGGGCGTCGCGAGCGGTATCGGTGCCGCTTCGGCAAGCCTGTTCGCCGCCGAGGGAGCGCGGGTCGTCGGGATCGACCTCGCCGAGGTGGACGCCGGCGAGATGTCGGTGCAGGCCAACGTCGCCGATGAGGACGCAGTCCGCGAGGCGCTGGCCGAGATCCGCTCCCGGATGGGGCGGATCGACGTCCTGATGAACAACGCGGGGATCGTCGACGAGAGAGACGGCTCGGTGCTCGACACCGACCTGGCGGCTTGGCAGCGCGTCCAGGACGTGAACCTGCGTGGAGTCTTCCTCTGCTGCAAGCACGGCATTCCTCACCTGATCGACAGCGGTGGCGGGGCGGTCGTCAACGTCGCGTCCTTCGTTGCGGTGATGGGCGCGGCGGCATCGCAGATCTCCTACACCGCCTCGAAGGGCGCGGTCCTGGCGATGAGCCGCGAGCTCGGCGTGCAGTTCGCCGACCGTGGCGTCCGGGTCAACTCGATCTGCCCGGGGCCGGTCAGGACGCCGCTGCTCGACGAGCTCTTCGCGACCGACCCGGAACAGGCTGAGAAGCGACTCATACACATTCCGATGGGTCGTTTCGGCGAGCCCGAGGAGATCGCCAAGGCGGCGCTCTTCCTGGCCGGCGACCAGGCCAGCTTCGTGACCGCGAGCGCGCTGCTCGTCGACGGGGGCATTTCCGCTGCTTACCTGACCCCCGGGCAAGTTGCCTAGAGGTCTTCTAGTTGCCTTTCGCCAACCAACGATGAGACTCCTTATGAGGATGAGAGTTCGAGACGAGTCAAGGAGCGAGTCGTCGCCGACGACGGTGTGAAGACATCGAAGGAGGGTCCGATCTGCGAGTTGACCGCCGAGCAGCTAGAGACCCGCTGAGTTGACCCGCTTTGCCCGCCGCCTCGCGAGCGAGCGCCGGGTCGAGAGAGACGGCTACTTCGGACCGCAGCGCTGGCCCGTCGTCTACCTCGAGGAATTTTGGCGGCGCTCTACCTTCAAGATCGATGCGGGCGGCGACGCGGGTGGCGGCAAGACATGCGCCGCCTGCTCCGGGACATCGCCAAGGGCCGCGCGCTCGGCGATGTGACGACGCTGCGGGACCCCGGCGTGATGGCTGAGCTGGAGAAGCAGATCGCGGCCGAGGTCGGGAATTGAACGGCCCCGCGTTTGTCCGACGATCGCCGGGCAACGACTCGCAACCTCCTCTCTCATCTGTCGGCTGGTCGAGCCAGGGGCGGGAGGCAGCAGGCCCGATTTGGCAAGTCGCCTCTACGAAGAAGGGAGTTGTGCATTGGCATCAATGAATGAAGCAATCAGTGCCGGACGGGTAAGCCGTCTCGACGTCGAGATCTACTACGAGGTATTTGGCGAAGGCCCACCGGTCGTCCTCGTGGCGGGGCTCGGTGACGATCGGCTCTCGTGGCAGCTACAAGTCGAAGAGTTCAGCCTCGATCATCAAGTGATCGTCTTCGACAACCGGGGTATCGGGAGGAGCACGATTGCCCCGGGCCCCTACGACGTACGCGATATGGCGGAGGATTGTCACGCTGTCGTCGGGGCACTAGGTCTCTCGGGCGTCACCGCAGTAGGCTCTTCCATGGGGGGAGCGATCTGTCAGTGGTGGGCCCTCGAACACCCAGAGGACATCGGTCGCCTCGTCCTGACCAATACCTGGGCGCGGCGCGACGTTTTTCTCGAAGCGCTCTTTACCCACTGGATCAGGCTGGTAGAGCACGGTGATCAGCAGGCAATACTCGAAAGCCTGCTGCTCTTTTGTTTCTCCTCCGAATTTCTAGAAGCCAACCCACAGGTGAGGCCCGAGTTCTATAAGGCGGGACTACCGAACCTCCAGGGTTTTATCGCGGGGGCCCACGCCTGCCGCTCACATCATGCCCTCGATCGCCTGGGCGAGATCAAGCAGCCGACCCTGGTCATCGGCGGGGAGCATGACCTATTGACTCGTCCCGCATTCTCCGAAGACCTCGCTGAGCAGATCGCGGCAGCCGAGCTCGCTTTGCTGTCCTCCGGTCATATGGTTTTCTGGGAGCGCGTCGAGGAGTTCAACGATCTTGTCGGTGAGTTCCTCCACTGAAGGCACTTTTCCGATAGCCGCTGAAGAAAGGGTTCTAGGTTCGGCAGTGAACCCTGGGCTCGACTTTCTACCGGACTCTTCCCGTTTGCCTCGATTACCCCGCTCTCCGTAAGGTTGAGGGCATGCTTGGAGGCGCCGCCGCTCGGATGGTCAGGTTCGCCCGTCACACGCATCCTCGGAGACTGGCCGAGCTGGAGAAGCAGATCGCCGCCGAGAGCGACGGTGACTAGCCGAGCAGGCGCGCTTTTGCGCCGGCGAACTTGTCCTCGGTGAGCATGCCGTCGTCGCGGAGCGAACGCAGACGCTCGAGCCTGGCAATCGGGTCGTCGCCATCCGGCTCCTAGGCGGGGTTACGGTCGGCACCCAGACTAGCTTCGTGAAACTCAGCTCGGGACGAAGCCGCTTAATCGGGTCGATGTCGTGCTCGTTTCGCTTCGGTGGGGCGAAGCCGCGGCCGAAAAGGCGTTTCTTCGTCATGTCGGAGTGCCGGAGGCCCATCTCGCCTGATTCACGAAGCCACTCTTCACGGTCGTCACTCGGATCGCCCGGGCCTTCCTCGTGAAGCGAGTAGATGAGCCGCTGATAGCAATCTGCGCCCCGGGCGATCAGATGTTCGCTGCCATCTGGGCCCGGGACGGGAGAAGCACGGTTCTTGTCCCAGGCAAGCAACTCGAGCGCGACTCCTGCCGCAATGAAATTGTGATCGGCGGATCGACCTCGGCCGTGGATCTCGCGACCGCAGCCACACACACAGTCCATCGAAGAAGTCTTGCGGGTAAGACGGGGCAGTTTCGAGCTGTCGTGTCCGACTCTCGGTCGGTCCGTATGACCGACGAGCGACGGGACTCATCGAGCCCGACCTCGGGTGCTCCGGCGGGTGGCAGCGATCCTTCGCCGCGGTGCCGCGAAGCCCTCTTGTCCTGCGGGACGTGAGGGCGCCCGGCCTTTTCGTGGAGCGCCTCCGATTCGATCGAGGGGTGGTGGGATCCGAGGGTCATACCGTCACCCAGCTTCTGCTGTCCGAGGCGCCGGGCGACCGGTTCGGGCCCGCTTGATGCGGGAGCCGGAGCCGCCCGATGTTCGCGCGCTCTGCGCGCGGGGCGGCGCCACCGGCTCCCGCATCAGGCGGAGTCCCCTTGGAAGGAGGGTCAGATGACCACCCAGATAGCCGTTCCCGAAGTCGAAGTCGAGAAGATCGATGTCGTCGAGGGCTTCAACTCCCGGCAGGAGATGGACCCGGTCGAGCTCGAGCGGATGGCGGCGACGATCCGCGCGCAGGGCGTCGTCCAGCCGATCAAGGTCCGGGAGCGCGACGACGGTCGCTTCGACCTCGTGTATGGACACCGGCGTCTCGCGGCGGCGAAGCTTGCGGGCCTGACCAGGGTCCCGGTCTCGCCAAGCACCGGCAACGCCAGGGTCGAGGCGTTCTACGAGAACAACCAACGCTCCGACCTCAACCCGATCGAGCGCGCGCTCGACCTGAAGGCGTTCGCGGAGGAGCTGGGCTTGGCAAAACACAAGGACATCGCCGCCGCGGCGGGCAAGTCGCCCGACTGGGTCGGCGAGCACCTGCGACTGTTGAAGCTCCCCGAGGAGGTGCAGCGCTACCTCGCCGCGGGGATCGTCCCGGTCGAGGGGGAGAAGCCCCTACGCGAGCTGACCAAGGTGAGCCCGGGCATCGCCGCTTGCGTGTGCGAGCTAGCGAAGAGGCGCAAGGTGAAGCCGAGCCGCTTCGTCTCGGCCTTCGGCGACCTCCTCGCCGAGGCGCCCGGGAGTCGCTTCGAGGAGAAGCCGACGATGATCCCGGTTTCGGGGGCGAGGCTCGGGGAGATCGTCACCGACGCCGAGAAGCACGAGGAGCTCCTCGGCCGCTGGCGGGCCGCTCTGCCGCACGGCGGCGACGGGGACCCGGTGGTCCGCTTCGGCGAGCAGCAGGTCGACGCCGCCCGGGCGGCCGGCTGCCTGGTCGAGCACGAGGTCGACGAAGGCGAATGGACCTCCTGGGTGCGGCTGATCACCGACGCCGAGTTGGCTGCCGACCTCTGCGAGCGGATGATCACCGGCCTCGAGGCGCAGGCGGCCGAGCGCGCGAAACGCGAGGCCGAGTGGCGGGCCGGGAGCGACACCCCGGCCGAGGCCGCGACGCCCGAGGAGCAGGCGCAGGCCCGCAAGGACCAGAGGGCGGAGGCCGAGAAACGCAAGGTGGCCGCCCGTTCGCGGAATGAAGAGGTCGGTCGCCGGTTGATTGAGCGCCGTGGCGGCAAGAACCGTCGCCAGCACAGCCTGACCCGGTTCAAGGTGATGGCGCGGGCGCTGGTCGAGGCCAACCCGAAGCTGGCCGCACGGGGTCTCCGACTGGTGCTGCCGCAGCTGCGCGAGGTCGAGTCGAAGACGCTCAAATCGGGCGAGCCGCGGGAGAAGGTGACCTACGCCGACGCGGCGCAGGCCCACGAGTGGCTGCTCGCACACCTCGACTCGGTGGGCTCGGTGAACGAGGGGCTCGAACTACTAGCCGACGCCTACATCGCGGCGATCCTGGCCGACGAGGGGGCGCTGCCCCAGTCCGGGCGGACCTGGGGTGCCGAACCGGCGAAGTGGGTGACGGACGCCCTCGCCGCCGAGGTGAAGGCGGTGCGGCCGCCCCGCCGTAGTGGGAAGCGGCTGAGGAAGACGGTGGCGTGGCACCCCGGTGTCCCGCCACCGCTTCGGAGCGGAGCTCGGAGCCGGACGGGCAGCTCGTCGGGGTGGCCATGCCGGAGCCTGGCAGACCTCCCCGGCGCGGCTCCGCCGGCCTCCTCCGGCCCGCCGTGCTCGCGGCCCGGCCACCCCCGGTCGGGCCCGCCCGGCCAACCCCGACCGGCCGGTGCAGCGACCGATCCACGGGGCCAGAGGAGGCAGCGATGAAGGTGCAGCAGAAGTTCCAGACCGCCCTGATCGTCATCCTCGACGACGGCGAGACCTACGGGCCGCTCGTCGGCAGCAGGGCCTACGAGGTTCCGTCATGGTTCGACGGCGAGGCGATCGAGGAAGCGCTCGAGGGTGGCTCGCCGGCTGGAAGGGCCCTGGAATGAGACCGATGAGGACCCGAGCCGCAGATCGACCCCCGACCCCGCGGCGGCAGGCCGGCGCCCTCACCGACCTCCTGCACGGCGGCCGTCCCGGCTTGGTCGAGGTGGTCGCGGCCACGCGCTCGGCCGACGGCCGGCTCGTCGACTTCCGTCGCGGGAACTTCGTCCGCGCCGGGCGCCGCAAAGAGTTCCTGGAGACCCTCGGCAGGCTGGGCCGCGGCGAGCGGGTCGAGCTCTTCTTCACCCCGGCGACCCTCTCGCGTCCGGCCACGGGGGACGCCTCCGTCACCTCCGTGGCGGTCGCCTGGGTCGACATTGACGACCCGGACCGGCTGGACGACTTGCGCCGCTTCCGGCACCCGCCCCACGCGATCGTCGCCAGCGGCTCGGGCGGCGCGCACGCCTACTGGCTCCTCGCCGAGTCGCTCCCGGGCGGGGCCGTCGAGTCGCTGAACCGCCGACTCGCCGCCGCCCTCGGCGGAGATCGCGCCTCGGCGAATCGCGGTCGCATCCTGCGCGTGCCCGGCAGCGTCAACTTCAAGCCCGCCCGGGAGGAGGGCGGACCCAGGCCCTGCCGCCTCATCGTCTGCGAGCCCTCGCGAGCGCCCCACCGGCCCTCCCTCCTCGCGGAGGGGTTGGCGGACCCGAGGCAAACTCGACCGCGCCCGGCGGTCCGCAGCCGACCCGCGGTCAGAGGCCCCGAACCATGGAGCGTTCTCGAAGCGGCCGACTATTACCGCCTCCTCACCGGCCTCGAGCCGGGCCGCGACGGGACGGCCCACTGCCCGAACGCCCTCCACAAGGACCGCCATCCCTCGGCCCACCTCTACCCGGGGGACCGGGGCTGGTTCTGCTTCGCCTGCCGCGCCGGCGGCGGCGCCGTCGACATGGTCGCGGCGCTCCGCGGATGGCCGACCGGCGCGGCCCTGCGCGGCCGCCGCTTCCGCTCCTGTGCCGAGGACCTCCGCACCCTCCTCGGGTCCGCCGCCTCCCCGCTGACCGGGGCGTCCTCCGACCCGCCGGGTGCGGCGGCCGGCACCCCTACGGTCGCACGCCGGCGTGCCGCTCCGGGGCACCGGCCCCCACACCCGGCGGGGGTCCAGTACCGAGGAGGTAGAGATGAAATCGTCAAGCGATCCCCATTCTTCGATCGAGGGGGACGGCGGGAGGCGCCGCCGCCGATACCAGGCCTTTGTCGAGGTCGACCGGGACGACCAGATCGAGAAGCTGGTCAGGCTCGCTGCGGACGCCGAGATCGGCCTGGCGGTGCTCGGGCCCGAGGAGGGCGAGCATCTCGACTTCGTGAACGTGGTCGACGTCGCCGAACGTGAGGACGGCATCTACGTCTTCGCGGAGCGAGGGGACGCCGAGCGCTTCGCCGCCGCCGTCGACCACGACCCCCAAGGCGAGGAGACCGGCGGTGAGCATCGCGCCTTCCTCGAGGAGACGCCCGTGAACCGGGGCGCGGCGTCTGAGTGGCTGATCGCCGCCGAGCGCGGTGACGCGCTCCAGGACCTCTTCGGGCCCGCCGTGGCCGAGGACGTCCGTGAAGGTCTCCCGCTTGAGATGGCCCTGTCTCGGGTCCAAGAGGTCGGGGAGGACGGCTCGGAGACGGCCGACCTCCTCCACCGCTGGATCGAGCTCGACGCACGGACCTCCGCCCCCGTCTCGCCGGCCTCGGGCGAGGTCGGGTCGGCGGGCCACTATGTCGTGGAGACGTCCGGTCGCGAGAAGGTTGAGACGATCGCCGGCGAGTGCGGCTACTCGAAGACCGAGGACTGCCCGATCGACTCGCTGATCGACTATAAGAACGCCCTCGAGGACACGGTCGTCGACCTCCTCGACGGGCCTGCTGAGGCCTGCCGCCATCTGCAGGCGTGGTTCGAGGACGAGCAGACCGACGGCAAGGACCCCGGCGAGGCCATCGTCGCGCCCCTGCGGATCGCGGCAGGTGAGCGTGAAGATCGGCGATGAGGTCCCGAACGGTCTGCCGTCCGAACAGACCTCAAGAAGCTGGGTCTCATCAACCGCGGGAGACCGGCGCCGCGAAACGCAGTTGCGGGGCGATGAGGCCGTCCGGCGCACTGACGCGGCGTCCGTGCAGGCCTTAGGGGTCCCGGGTCCGCCGCCCAGCGGACGCGAGACGGCTCCGAGGGCCAGCATGCACGGCGCGGTATCGTCATCTCAGCAGCTGGCTCGCCATCCGGCGTGCCGCACGCCGCCCACCCGACGGGAGAGCTATCGGGTGAGCGGCGGGGGTGGCGCAGGAAGTTCAGGCGAGTCGGCAGACGCCGCCCAGGCGCTCGACCACCGCTGCGCGTTCGAGGATCGCGAGGTGGTAGGCGACCGTGCTCAGGGTCGGCTCGGCAGGAAGGTTCCCGCGGATTTCGGCCGGGGTCAGTTCCCGATCGGTCAGCATGTCCGCGATTTCCTCACGGACCGGATGTGCGAGTGCCTGTATGTCTCTGCCATCGTTTCCCATTGAACGTATGAGACGGTAGCACTACTTGACAAACTGGCACGTAGAGACGGGCGACCCACGGCGAAGCTGGCCGCGTGGCCCAGCCGACCCCCGCCGCCCAGTTCGCCGCAAACGTGCGGCGTCAGCGGGAGCGACGCGGACTGACCAAGGAGCAGGCAGCCTGGGCCTGCGGCCTTCATCCGAGCGCATTCGGCCGGATCGAAGCCGGCGAGCGGAAGCCGACGCTCGAGACGATCTTCCGGCTGGCCGCGGGGCTGGAGGTCCCGCCCGCCGAGCTCTTCGCCGGCATCGACTAGTTCGCTGCCGGGGTGCTGACCCAACTCGGACCTTCAGAACTCGTCAGCTGTCCAGAGGCCGCATAACGCCCGCTCGACCGATGGCCGTCACTGAGGACGGCGGCGCGAGCGACGCCCAGGCGGTCCGACCCCGCCTCCCAGTCTGGCGCGGCCGGGCCGCGCCCTGGGGTCGGCGAGAGCCGTCCCACCCGGGACGCCACGACGAGGAGGACGAGATGAGCAAAAAGAAGGCCCCCGGGCTCCCAAGTGAGACCGAGCGCGCGGAGCGTCGCGAGGCGGAGCGCCGTCTGATGGCCGACGCGGTCGACCGGATGCGGACGAGCGAGGGGTGGCGCCGTTGGCTCACCGTCCGCAGCCATTTCCACGACTACACGCTGCGCAACCAGATCCTGATCGCCGCGCAGTGCCCGGAGGCCACCAGGGTCGCAGGATTCAAGCGCTGGCTCGGGCTCGGCTACGCGGTCCGCAAGGGCGAGCGGTCGATACGGATCTGGGCTCCTTGTCCGCCGAGCAGGAAGGCGATCGAGAAATGGCGCCGCGAGGGCGCCGACCCTGACGAGAAGCCGCGGACGTACTTCCGGATGGTCGGCGTCTTCGACCGCTCCCAGGTCGATCCGCTCCCGGACTTCCCGGGCGGCGTCCTCGACCTCGACCCACCGACCCGACCGATCGACGGCGACGAGCTGGCCGACCTCCACGACCCGCTCGTGGCCCTCGCCGAGGAGATCGGCGTCGCCGTCGTCCTCGGCGGCGTGCCTGCCGGTGCCGGCGGCGTCTTCCGACCGGACAGGCTGGAGATCGGGCTGCGGCCCGTCTCGGCGGAGGTCTCGCCGAACCACCAGGTGAAGACCCTGATCCACGAGGTCGGCCACGCGCTGGTCCGCCTCGAGAAGGAAGAGGAGGACCCCGCGCTCACCTACTCCGAGGAGGAGGTGGTGGTCGAGTGCGTCGCGTTCACGGTCTGCTCCGCGGTCGGCCTCGACACCTCCGGCTTCTCGGTCCCCTACGTCGCGAGCTGGTCGCAGGGTGAGGAGATCGGGCGCCTCGCTGGCCTCGTCGACCGCCTCGCCAGTCGCCTCGAAGACGCGGTGTGGGCGGGAAGGGTGGAGGGCGACGCGGAGGAGAGGACGGCGGCGGCCGGATGAGGCCGGAGCCCTGCGGCCGGCGATGCGTCGAGCGCTGCCGTGAGTCGGTCCTGCCTGAGGCCTAGCAGACCTCCCCCGACCGGCTGCGCCGGTCTCCTCCTGCCCGCTCTGCCGTGGGCATGACCAACTCACGGCAGCACCCAGACGCCCCCACCCCCAAGCAGATGAGCTACCTCCGCGCCCTCGCGGAGAAGACCGGCGGGTCGTTCACCTACCCGCGGACCTCCAGGCAGGCGAGCGAGGAGATCGACCGGATGAAAGGACGCAAGGCGACGAGCGGCAGCGACCGCCGTCGCGAGACCCGCCAGGTGAGGCGCGACATGGCGACCGGGCGCGGCGACGGCGCCCGTGTCCGGGACGAGGAGCTCGCGGGCTACGGCTCCGACGCCCACTGGGCGGGCGGCACCGACGAGGACGCGGAGGCGGGACGATGAGCGCCGCGTCCGACCCCGCGGCCAAGCGGCGCGAGCGCCTCGCGGCGGTCGCCGACCAGCACACCGAGATGATCCACGACGAACGCACCCGCGCGCAGCTTGCAGGCCGCGAGCCGGTCTCGCGTTGGGCGGCGGTCACCTCGGAGGGCACGGCCGAATCGAGCCTTGCCGCCAACGGCAACCTCCTGGTCGCAGACAGCGTCGGTGACCTGGCCGTCCTTCTTGCCAAGGAGGTCGCCGAAGGATGGCTGACCCACGGACGTGTCTGGGACCTCGACGGCGACTGGGACCCGTGGGGGAACCTCTCGGTCGTCCACCGGGTCGAGCCCGCCGGCGGCGAGGTCCGCCCGCTGGGTGCGATCGTGGACGACATCGCCGCGGAGGCGCTGATCCTCGGGGACCAGGGCGTGCTGGAGCTGATCGAGGAGATCATCGACGCCGGCTGCTGCCCGCGGTCCGGCACTTGAGGTTCGAGCCGCAGGAGACCTTCGCGGAGAGCGGCCGTGCCCCGTGGGTCTTGGCACGCCTCCGGCGTGCGGCCGAGGGGGCATCGGTCCCGCGTCCGGCGGGGCCAGGACGCGAGGAGGCGCAAGATGGCCCACACACCCTGACCCACCTGAACCCGGCCAGTCTTTCCGAGCGTCTCGGCGCTATGGGACCCGACCGACGGCGCGCGGCCTACGAGGACGGCGGGCTGACCCGCCCCGAGCTGGCCGTCTGGGCGGCGCTCTGGCCCGAAGAGGTGCCGCTGATCAACGGCGAGCTTCCCTGGATAGCGGCGACCCTGGCCGACCTCGACTGAGGGTGGTGCCGGTGTGGCGAGGGACGGACCGGTGCAGCACGGCAGATCGACGGCCAGTTGGTCAATGAAGACGATCCCCGGAGAGGTGGCCCGATCGCCTCCCACCAGGGTGGCACGAGCCGGGCGCCCTTCGGCCCCGCGAGCGGGGCTCCCCGGTCCTTCGGACCGGCGCCGGGCGCCCGGTCACGCGCCCTTCCTGGGGTCGACAACCGACCACCCCTCAGAGGAGGAACGAAATGGCGTCAAGCAACGTCAACGTAGTCGTGATCACCGGCAACCTCACCCGTGACCCCCAATTGCGGAGCACCGACGGGGGCACCTCGGTCTGCGAGATGCGGGTCGCGGTGAACAGCCGGCGCAAGGACGGCCAGAGCGGCCAGTGGGTCGACAAGCCCAACTACCTCGACGTGGTGAGCTTCGGCGCCCAGGCCGAGAGCTGCGCCGAGTACCTGGCGAAGGGACGGCCGGTGGCGATCGAAGGTCGCCTCGACTGGCGCGAGTGGGAGGCGAAGGACGGGAGCGGGAAACGGCAGGCGGTGCAGATCATCGCGAACTCGGTCCAGTTCCTGGGCCGCCAGGAGGACGGACCGGAATCCGGATCGCGGGACCGCTTCGAGCCGGAACGGCACGAGGAGCACGAGCCGGTCGGGTCCGTCGCCGGCGGCGAGGACGACATCCCGTTCTAGCCGGCGACGAGACCGACACAGTGGCCCGGCGCGAGAGCGTCGGACCTTTTTCTTTGCCCGACCGGGTCCGTCCCGACGCATGGGCTCGGCGCTCGCGGAGTCTCCTGCCGACTTTCCGCATCGTAGCCCGGTCCTCGACGCGCGCAAGGTCGCTGCGCTCCCTTTCCCTCGCTGCGCTCGGTGCGCACTCCTCGGTACCGGGCTTCTCAGCTCCCAAGTCGGCAAAAGGCCGAGCGAGCGTGAAAAGGAGCGATCAGATGAGCGAGAGGACGAAGACGGATAACCGGACGACGGAGTGCGGGGCGGTGTTGCGGACCTTCGCGCTGGCCCGGGTCTCGGAGGTCACCCGGTGGAAGGAACTGGACGAGGGGATCGGGATCTGTCGGATCACCGTGATCGGGGAGGCACCCGGTCCGGCCAGCAGCCCTCCCCGCGTCACCTTCTACGTCAAGGACGGAGGCTTCCCCGAGGACGGCCACCCGTTGCGGGCCGACGAAGCGCGGCGGTGCGCGGCAGCGCTCGGAGTCGGCGACCTGGTCGAGCTGATCGGGAACGTCGGACCCGAGCGGGACTCGGCCGAGCGTCAGGAGGTGGTGGTGACCGAGCCGGTGAAGCTGAAGGAGCGGGCGCCCGTCGAGGACGAGGACGAGGATAAGGTCGCAGCCGAGGACCAGGGCCTGGCGCTGGCCGGGGTGGCGGCATGAGCCGCCCCCCGGTCGTCCTCTTCTGCGGCTCGCGCGACTGGACCGACCGCGCCCCGATCCGCTCGGACCTCGAATCGCTGCCGCCGGGGTCGGTGGTGATCGAGGGGGGCGCGAAGGGCGCCGACCGGATCGCGCGGGAGGAGGCCGAAGCCCTCGGTCTGCACGTCGCGACGGTGCGGGCGCTCTGGGACCACTTCGGGAAGTCGGCCGGCTACCGACGCAATAAGGCGATGGCCCGCCTCGCACCGGAGTTCGCCTACGCCTATCCGCTCGGCGGTCCCGGCACGGCGCACTTGATCCGCACCGCCGAAGCCGAGTGCATCCAGGTCCGCGAACGATGAGCGGCGGGTTCCTCCGGTGCCGCCGGCCCGCTCAATGTCACGGCCAAGCTCCCCGCGGAGCGGCCCGCCGGGCGGCGGGACGGTTGCGAGACTAGCCCCGCCCACCTGGCCGACTCTCGCGCCGCCCTCCACCGGGCGCAAGGGCTAAGCCCTTTCCCTCGCTCGCGCTCGGTGCGCCCGGCATCGGTCGCCGCGACGGCTAGGTGGGCGGGGGAGGGGGTGCCGATGTCTCCTCGCGGACCGCCGGGGCGTCGGGGCGACTGTGAGGATGCGAGGGCGAAGGCGGCGGCGCTGCTCAGGCTTCCGGGGACGCCGACCTGCATCTGGATCGGCGGCCTGCTGCTCTGGGCGGCGGGGCTGGCGGAAGACCGGCGGACGACCGGTAACGGCTGGGGGGAGCTGGCCATGCTCCTCGGCGTGGCGGTCATGGTCTCGGCGACCCTGCTCCACCGGCGGCGTGTCCTCCGTGGCCGGCCCCCGGCCGAGCGCTTCGTCCAGCTGGTCGTCGTCTTCGCCGGATGTGGGGCGACGGTGGTCAGCCTTGCCGTCCTCGCCATCGCCCATCGGCGCCCGTCCTCGGGCCCCCCTGATCTTCCTCGGCCTGGCGATGGTCCTCTGGACCTCTCCGCCGCTGTCGTCCCGCCTCGCGCGCCTCTAGCGCCGCCGCCTCACCTCTCTCTCACCACCACCGGCGAGGGACGAACCGAGGCACCAGGACCGACCCAGATCGAGGGAAGCGAGCCATCGAGACGAGAGCCAAGAGCAGGTCAGGTACCAACGGAAGCACCCAGAAGCAAGCTCAGATCCCAGGTAGCGATCAGAGCTCAGGGACCCAGGAGACGAGGGACGAAGGCAGGTCAGGAGGCAGTTCAGACCTCAGCCAGAGAAGGAGCGAAGGAACACGACACACTACGGACCCTCCGGTCCGAGCCGGTGCAAGGGCCGCCGCCGATGGCCAAGAGGGGTGTGCTCGGAGTGACGAAGATCGGCGCCCGGAATGCGGGGTACTGGCTAGCGGCTGTCCGCGACGGCGAGGAGGACTACTACACGAAGCCAGGGGAGGCGCCCGGCTACTGGCTCGGCTCGCTCGCCGACGAGCTCGGCCTCGAAGGGCGGGTCGACGGGGAGCACTACGGCGCGATCCTCGCCGGCCAGGATCCGACCAGCGGCGCGACGCTGGTCGCCCGTCCCGATCGCCGCACCTACACCGACCCGCAGGGCAGGCAGCGAAAATCGGAGCCGACGCTCGGCTACGACCTGCGCTTCTCGGCGCCGAAGTCGGTCTCGCTGCTCTGGGCGGTGGGCTCACCCGAGGTCCGCGAGGCGGTGCTGGAGATCCACGCCAAGGCGGTCGCCGCCGGGATTGCCCGCCTCGAGCAGGAGGCATGCTGGGTCGCGCGGGGCAAGGGCGGAACGAGACTCGAGCGGGGCGCAGGCTTCGTCGGCATGGGATTCCTCCACCGTTCCTCGCGAGCCGGTGACCCCTCGCTGCACACCCACGTCGTCACCTCGAACATGACCCGCGCGCTGTCGGACGGCAAATGGCTGAGCCTCGCCAATCCAAAGCGCTCCTCGCCACTGCTGCGCGACGCGAAGGCGGCGGGCCACGTCTACCAGGCGGTCCTCCGGGCTGGTTTCACCCAACGCTTCGGACTTGAGTGGGGGGAGGTCAAGAACGGCTACGCCGACCTGCTGCTCTTTACGCGGGAGGAGATCGAGCACTTCTCCCAGCGGCGGGCGGAGATCGTTGAGCGGATGGCCGAACTTGGGGTGCGGACGGCGGCGGCTGCCGAAGTCGCCGCCTACCAGACCCGCGAGGCCAAGGACTACGGTGTCACCTTCGACAACCAGCGCGCCGACTGGGTCGCCCGGGCGGCGGAGTTCGGCACCGACGCGCGCTCGATCAACCGCGCGATCGCCCAGTCCCGGGCGCGGACGCCGCGACCGATCGGCGCCGACCAGGTCGACGCGGCGCTCGCCGACCTCGAGGAGCACCACAGCCACTTCGACCGCCGCGACCTCCTCTGCACCCTGGCCTCACAGCTGCCCGAGGGGGCCGACGCCCTCGCCCTCGAGCGGACGGTGGAGGGGCTGCTGGCGGGCCAGCGACTGGTCGAGATCCACCGGGGGCACGAGCCGATCGGGACCTCCTACTACACGACTCCGCGACTCTGGGAGATGGAGAAGAGCGTGGTCGACGGGGCGGTTGAAGGCTCGGCGGCGGGCGCCTCACGGATCGACGAGGGGACCCTGGCCGCCGTCCTCGACCGCCACCGATACCTGGGTGCCGAGCAGGCCGAGATGGTCGCCCGCCTGACCACCGGCGGTGAGCGGTTGATCACCGTCGCGGCCCTGCCGGGGACGGGGAAGACGACGGCGCTGAAGGCGGCGGCGGAGGGGTGGTCGGAGGGCGGCTTCCGCGGGATCGGAGTGGCGACGGCGCGCTCGGCGACGAACGAGATACGCGACGTCGGCCTGCCCGCCACCTCGATCGCGAAGCTCCTGATCCTCACCGACGAACGGATCGAAAAAGGGCTCGACCCGTTGCCGACCGGCGCGGTGATAGTGGTGGACGAGGCGAGCGCGATGTCGACGCCGCACGCGGCGGCGCTGCTGCGACTCGTGGAGGACTGCGAGGGCAAGCTCGTCCTGATCGGGGACCCGCACCAGATCGGCGCGGTCGGGCCGGGAGGGATCTACGGGCACCTGGCGAGGCGCCTCGAGACTATCGAGCTGACCGAGATCCGTCGCCAGCACGAGGAGGTCGACCGCGAGGTCGTCCGCCTCGCCCACGAGGGCCGGGGCTCCGACGCCCTCGACGTGCTCGCCGCGAACGAGCGCCTTCGGATCGCCGACACCCACGAGGAGGCGCTGGGCGCGCTGGCGCTCGACTGGCACGCGCGCTTCGCCGAGGGCGAGGATGCGGTGATGGTCGCCCGGCGCAACGACGACGTCGCGCGCCTGAACGAGACCGCGCGTGAGTTCCGTCGCGCCGAGGGCGAACTGGGCGAGGCACTCGAGGTCGCGGGGGTCGAGTTCGCCGTAGGCGACCGGGTGATGACCAGGGTCAACACGCCCGAGGTGTCGAACCGCGAGCGCTGGGAGGTGATCGGCGTCGACGCCGAGGAGGGCAGCCTCGCCCTGCGGCGGCTCGGCGGCGAGGAGGGCGGGGCTGTCCTCGAAGAGCCCTACCTGGCGCGCTCGACCCCAGAGGGCGACCCGGCGATCCAGCACGCCTACGCCCTGACCACCTACGCCGCGCAGGGCAAGACCTTCGAGGAGGCCTACGTGATGCTCGACCCAGTGATCAGCCGCGAGGACTTCGTCGTTGCGATCTCACGCGCACGCGGTGAGACGGTCGCCTACGGGGTGGCGGCGGGCGAGCTGACCGACGCCGACCTCGGCCCCGGCACGCGCGACATCGTCGATCCACTCCACGACCTGCGCCAGGGGGCCGAGCGGGTGGCCGGCGAGTATCCGGCGGTCGAGGTCAACGCACGGAAGCGACTCGAGGCGCTTGGGACGGTCGAGCTGGCCCGGCGACGGGCCGAGCTCGAGCGCTCGCTGGCGGAGGCGGGGGCGACGTCGACCGCCGCCGAGAACCTGGCCGCGCTCGAGGAGCGGATAGACGCGGCGCGTACCCGGCTCGAGGCGCTCGCGGCCGAACGTGCCGCGGTGGCCGATCCGGGCGAAGGCGCCCGGATCGCGAGGCTGGAGCGACAGGGGACCTCGCAGGTCGAGCGGCTCGAGATCCAGCGCGACGAGCTCACCGCCAAGGTCGCGGCGGAGCCCGCGCCGAGGGCGCTCGAGGCCGAGTTCCGCCTCGAACTGCAGCTGGTCGAGGAGCAGATGCTCCAACTGCGTCGGATGCAGGTCGCCGCCGAGCGGCTGACCCCGACCGAGCCGATCCACGCCACCCTGGGTCCTTATCCGAAGGACCCGATGCGCGCGGAAGACTGGAACGAGGGTGCCGACCTGATCCACGCCTATCGCCTCCGCCACGGCATCTCCTCGCCGGACGGCGATCCGCTCGGGCCGCGCACCGGCGACCCGGAGCGGCGCCACGAGCGGGAGGTGGCGCAGCAGCGGCTCAAGCGGATCCAGCAGCGCCTGGAGCACGAGAGGATGCAGGCGGCGGAGCGGGCCTTCGAGATCGAGGTCTGAACAGGAAGGCTAAGGCTGGCGCCCGTCGCCGGGAGGCCGAGCGGCCCGATCCTCGCACGCTGGCGCGTGCGGCGGGGCCGCATGGCCTCCCGGCGACAGGACGACCGATGTGGAGAGGAGCGGGGTCGAGAGCTCCTCGACCGACTTCTGCGCGAGCGGAAAGGACGGCTCCTGCGCCACGCCCGCTTCCATTCCGAGCGGGCGCAGGACGCCGAGGATGCGCTCGGCGAGGCTTGCGTCCAGTTCCTCGTCCACTTCCGCGGCGCTGACGTCGAGGGGGCGGAGCGTTGGATGCTCGTTGTCGTCAGACGTTGCGCCTGGGAGATCGCGCGACGGCGGCGACGGCGCGGTCACATCGTGGAGGAGGTCCCGGGGACGGGGAGCGACGCGGCGGCGCCCGCCCCGGATCCTTCCGACCCCGGGCGCCTGACCGAGCTGATCGGAGGACTCGTGGCTGGCCTCGCGGAGCTGAAGGGCGACGAGGCCCGCGCGGTGCTGCTGGCGGCCGCGGGCTACAGCCTGGTCGAGATCGGGGCGCAGGAAGACTGGACCTACACCAAGGTCAGGCGCGCTCTCTACGAGGGACGTGCGCACCTGCGCCGGATCCTCGACCGCGAAGGGGGGGAAGAACTGTGAGCCTCACCCATTCATCAGATATGGGATGTGTCAGCGCGATCGAGTTCTCCGACGCCCTCCTCCGGCTACAGGCTCGGCTGGACGAGAAGGTCCGCGTGCTCGTCAACTTCCACGGCACCTTCGGATCGTGCATGATCGAGGGTGGGCTCACCCGCGTGCAGACGCTGCCTCCCGACCATGAGGCGATCAACCTCCTGATCGACGATCGGCAGGCCGTCCTCCTGGATCCGGTCGATACCGAGGTGCTCCTTGTGGGGGAGGGCACCGGCGAGGAGTCGCTCGACTTCCACCTCCCATCGGGGGTCGTGGTCCGGCTGGAATCCCCTTAGTCCCCAGCATCCAAAGTACTGCCTCGTGGTACCCGGACGCGAGGCGCGACCCTCCTGGCGACCAGGGGAGGAGGCTTCCGGCCTGCAGTGCCGCCTTGAGCCGTTCCCGGGGTAGCCCTCGTCGACCGGCGGCAAGTTTGCCTTGCGCTGGAGCTGAATCTGAGTGGGTGAGCGGGTCCGAAGAAACCTCCGAGGTCGCGCGAGGAAAACCGATGCGTGTTTAGCGATAGACCAAGCCGCAAATCCCGATGAACCGGGTTCAGAATTTCCCCCGTCACCCAGCCTAGGCTTGAGCCGTGCCCGTAGATCCGTCGACGAAACGGTCCGAGACCCTCGACAACGTCCTCCTGTCCGAGGCCGTGGCGTTGACCAGGCGGATCGAGGCCCAGGCCGAACAGGCGGAGAGGTTTCGCTTGCTCGCGGATCGCATCGATGAGCAGAATCAACGTGAACGCGCACTCCTCGAGCAGTTGGAGGGTGCACTCGGTCGCGCCGTGCAGCTGTCCATTGATGATCTTGACGGACGTCTCCGCGGCCAGCGCCTCCTCGATGTCGCGATTGAACTGCTGGATCAGCAGGTCGGACGAGGCAAGGCAATTCATTACCGCGACTGGTTCCAGCTCCTCAAAGAGCACGGCTACAGAGTCGGTGGGAAGGATCCACTTGGCACCTTTCTCGCACAGATAGCCAGGGCCGAGGGGATCGAGAGCGTCGGTAGGCGCTCCGGCCGCTACCGACTTAAGGCAGCCTAGCCCTCACCGTCTACGGATCGGTACGCCCGGGTTCCGTCCGGAGCGGTTCTTAGGATCGTCCCTACACGTAGATGCATCTACCGACAGCTGCCTTCGGCGGCGGTCAGAAGGACAAGCCTTTGAAGAGCGACGTCTACATCTCAGCCGACATCGAGGCCGACGGCCCCATCCCCGGGCCCTACTCGATGCTGGCATTCGGCCTCGCCGTCGCTGGTCGATTCGATGGGAATCGCTTCGAGGCTGCAGGTTCCGATCGGGAGACCTTCTACCGGGAGCTGATGCCGATCTCGAAGGAGTTCGACCCCAAGGCCCTCGAGGTCGCAGGCCTCGACCGCGATCGGCTGATCGAGGAGGGCGCTCCTCCCGAAGAGGCGATGGACGAGGCCACCGCGTGGGTCGCCGAGGTGGCCGGTGACGCACGGCCGGTGATGGTCGGTTACCCGGTCGTCTTCGACTGGATGTTCATGCACTGGTACTTCGTTCGGTTCTCAAGCGAGTCGCCGTTCGGTTTCTCGAGCGCGCTCGACATCAAGACGATGTATCAGCAGAAGGCGGGTGTGACCATCTCCCACTCCGGTCGGGAAGACCTTCCGCGGGAGCTTCGCTCAGATCACGACCACACCCATCACGCGCTCGACGATGCGGTCGAGCAGGGCGAGATCTTCGGCCGGATCTTCAACTGGACAGGTGAAGGTCGACCTTGAAGTTGACCGACAAACAGCTCCAGCGGTATGTGACGACCAAGCTCGCGCTCTCCGGAGAGAAGCGAAACGGGCACCGGGGCCAGGTCGGACGCCTGCTCGAGAAGCTCGAAGCCAGGATTCACGAGGACGGCTCCTACAGGATCAAGAAGTTCCGTCGCGCCGGGTCTCTGGAGAAGGGGACGAGCAACCGACCTCGCGCCGGTAGGCCCGTCGATGCCGACGTGGGTGTCTACTTCGATCTTGACGATCCCGAGAACTTCGATGTGGACCACCTGCTCGGTCTGATCAAGAAGCTGCTCGAAGCCGCCTACCCGCAGAAGAGCGCCGACGACTTCGACGACTCCGGCGGACGTATCGTCGAGGTCGTCTTCAAAGAGTCGGAACTCGAGGTGGACCTGGTCCCGATCGTCTCGCTCGATGCCGAGGCCAACTACGGCTACCAATACTCGCGCCGGGGAGACAGGGTCAAGACGAGCGTCAAGGTCCACGTCGACCACTACCGAGAGCATGCCGCCGCAGATCCGTTCCTCGCCCCGACCCTGCGGATGGCCAAGCGTTGGCAGAACTGGCAGGAGCTCGACGGGATCCAGTCCTTCCATCTGGAGCTGATGCTGAGCTACCTGATCGACCACCACGGTCCGGCACCGTCTATCGAAGAGAGCTTCCGCCGGCTCTTCCTCTTCCTAGGCCGCGACCTGTCGGACGGGATCGCCTTCGGCGATGATGACCCGAGCGGGTTCTCGGAGCCGGTGGTCATCGTCGACCCGGCCAACGACGAGAACAACGTCGCCGCCCGCATCGAGGTTGCCGAGCGCGACGCACTGCTCGCCAGCGCCCGCACCGCCTACGAGACGATCAATTGGGCGCAGGGGCTACCTGGCCAGGGCGAGACGGTATCGGCCTGGAAGGAACTTCTAGGCGAAGGCTTCGCGATCGAGTGGCGATGACCGACACCTACTCCGACACCTTCAACCGGGAAGACATCCGGCGGGTTCATTCGTCGTTTGCCGCCGATTATCGGATAGCGGCCGAGTGGACCGAACTGCACGACAACGCCTATGTCGACAAGACCGTCTCCGAGGTCGGCAAACTCGCCGAGGAGCAGTATCTCTCCGAAATCCATCTTCGGCTGCTCGGCCCTACGGGTGCTCTGAAGGAGGCGGCCGTATACAAGGTCTCGACGGATGCGTCTTCGTGGACCAGCGAACGACCGGGCGACATGTACTGGCTTTCCGGCGAAGGCGACCAGCTGAGGATCACTGTCTTCTACGGGCCCAAGTGGAAGGCCCTCACGAAGGCCCAGAAGGACGCATTTCGCGAGAAGTACCTTCCTGGATGGGGACCGAGCAATTTCGACGGCGACTACGGGACCTTGTCCGGCTCGACCGATCGCCACTACGCGAGCCGTGCCTACGGATTGGATCGCACCCGCTACTCGGGCTCAGGCTGAAGATGGCCGAGAGCGAGACCAAGTTCGAGCTGAAACGCGATCTGCCCGATCCCGAGCTGGAGGCGCTGAGCGGTCGGCTGATCGGGTTCGGCAGACGCTTCGAACGGATCGGACAGCAGATGCGTCTCCTCGCGGACCTCGACGGCGTCGGGCGGTGGGCTGAGTCCCACCATGGGTCCGACCAGAAGCTCACCTCCGCGCTCGCCGATCGCTATCCGCTCGTCATCTTCCACGGTGATGTCGGCACCGGTAAGACGGCCAGCGCCGAAGCGGCCGCCGACGCGCTCTGTCGGCAGATCGATACTGAGGGCTTTCTCCTGAAGCTCAGCACCCGCGTCCGCGGGATCGGACACGTCGGTGAGATGAGCAGCTTGATCGGGGATGCCTTCTCCGAGGCGAGGACCCTCGCCGGCAAGCGGCGATTCGTCGCCATGGTGATCGACGAGGGAGACGCCCTCGCCTTCAACCGTGGCGCCGAGCGCGCACACCATGAGGACAGGGTGGGCGTCAACTCCCTCATCCAAGCGATCGATGATGCACGCCTGCTCAAGGGACGCCTCTTCATCGTCCTCGCCACCAATCGCTTCGGCGCCCTCGATCCGGCGATCCTCCGTCGCGCCGCACTCTTCGAGCACTTCGAGCGCCCGGATCCGGATGAGCGGCGGGAACTGCTGATCACCGACCTGGAGGGTGTTGAGGTGAGCAGTCAGGGCCTCGAGGACCTGATCGAGGCCACGGGTCCCCACGACGGCGCCCCTGGGTTCACCTTCTCGGACATTCAGACCCGGCTTCTGCCCGCTGCGGTCGGTCGCGCCTTCCCGGAGGATCGCGCCCTCACCGTCGAGGACCTGCTCGGTGCCCTCGCGGAGATCGAGCCCACGCCGGTCATGGGTGACGACTGATGCCGGGTCTTCGGATCCATCTCACGGGCAGCGCCGCCATCGCCTGCGAGGACGGATTATTGGCGAACGCGCACGCCTTCACTCGTCGGCTATGCGAGCGCCTGATCTCTGCTGACGAGGGGCTACTCACCGGCGCCGGTGGTGAGCCCGTGGGGGACGCCGACCTCCCATGCATCTTCGACTGGACCGCCCTGGAGACGATCGCCGAGGCTCCACGGCCCGATCCGAACGAGCTCTCCCTGACGCCCGTCCGGTTTGTCGCCGTCGCGAGCCAGAGTGGGCTCGAACAGGTCCCCGAAGGTCGCAAGGACACGTGGCGAGCTTGCCGCGGCCGAGTTGACTTCAAGCTCGAGACGACCCCGCCTGGCTGGAGGATGGCCGGCCTGATCCGTGCTCGCCAGCTTCTGAATGGCGACGTATTGATCGTCCTGGGCGGCGGGGCAGGCGGCGAGCTGCTCGCACAGCAGTACCGCGAGGAAGGAAAACCCGTCATCCCGATCCATTCCGATCTGGGCGCCTTAAACGACGACGGCAAGGGCGGAGGCCGCTACCTGCACGAGAAGGCCCTGAGTGAGGTCGATAGGTTTTTCCGCCTTCGCGATGGGACCGGCGACGCCGCCTCTCGTCTCTCGTTCTTGCGGCTCGACACCGATTCGGACCCCGATGAGCTTGCGGCCGCGGCCGTTGCCCTGATTGGTGACCTGCGGCCCCGGCCAGCCTTCTACGTGCGCCTCCTTGATCCCGACCACCCCGACTTCAGAGAGGTCGAGAGCTTCTTCAGGGAAGTAGTCGATCCAGTTGCCGAGGAAAAAGGCTATCGGCCGGATGAGATGGGAATGCATCGCCCCGAGGATCCGTTCATGAATGTCGAAATCTTCAAGCGACTCGATTGCGCCTCTCTGGTAGTCGTCGATCTCACGGGAATCCGACCCAACTGCATGCTCGAGTTGGGCTATGCGCTGGGTCGGCGGCGCCGCTTCCTCCTAAGCGCGCGAAAAGGCACACATCTGCCCTTCGACCCCGACAAGCTTCCGACCTACTTCTGGGACCCGGCCACGGATGTGTGCGGTTGCAGAACGGGCTATGCCGAGTGGTTCGATCTCTACAGCGAGAGTCCGCCCATCGGAGGCTAGCCGCGAACTGTCGGCTTACTCAGTTGGCAACCCAACCGAGAGACCATCGGCTCGAAGCGGTCCGACGCGCTGGCCGTCGGCGGCGCTTCGCAGTACTAGGCGTCTCGAGGGTGTCGAGTCACTGGAGCCAATCTTCGACCCCCAAGAGCTCCATGAGTGTCGGCTCTCTGAACCAGGGTCGCATCGAGATCGTCGTCGGCGGCAGGCTTCCGTACACGAGGAGGGCGCTGGCCTCGGCGTTCTGGCGGAGGACGTGGGCGGGGGCCAGGTCCCGGTAGGTGTCCCCTTCGGTCAGTGAGCGGCCGGAGCGGGCTCCACGTTGGGTGGAGACCGAGCGCTGCTCGAATTCCCCGGCCCCGATCAGGCGCGAAAAGTAGTCGAGCGTGGCGATGTCGGAGATCCCGCGGCCGACCAGCTTCGCGTGGTGGTTGTTGACGATCGTCGCCGCCCGTCGTCCGAAGCGTGCCTCGGCCTGGGAGATGTCGTGGAAGGCCGTGACCAGCTGGACCCCGAGGCCGCGGGCGGTCGAGGCATATCCGTCGAGAACGGGGAGGGGGGCGGTGTTGGCGCACTCGTCGAGGACAAGGAGGAGAGGCGGCTCGATCGGCCCCTCCGCCTTGGTCGAGCGCTCCTCGACCCGCGACCAGATCGCCTGGATCGCGGTCGAGAAGATCGACTGCAGCCGCTCCTGCTCGCCGCGGGGCGCGACCAGGTAGAGGGTGTTGGACCCGTCGAGGAGCTCGTCGGGGCTGAAGTCCGATCCACTGGTCTCCGCCGCGACGCGCGGTTCCGCGAACGGCTCGAGGATCGTCTCCGCCGTCGTGTAGACGGAGGATCGCTGGCGATCCTCGCGATTCTGGGTCGCGAGGAAGGCCCGCATCGCATCGTTCTCGCCCGCACCCTCGAGGATCGGTCCGACCGCCGCCCCGCATGCCTCCGGGCCTTCGTCGACCCAGGCCGCCACCTTGGCGATCGGGGCCTTCGAGCGGACCGCTGCCAGCAGGAGCGGGGCGATCAGCTTCTTGGCGTTACGGAACCAGAACTCGGCGTCGCTCAGGTCCCGCGACCCCGGCTTCGCCGACGACGCCAGCCAGTGTGCGACGCGGATTGCCCCCGACCAGTCGGCGACCTCGCTCAGCGGCGTCCCCCTGGCCCGCTCGTAGCCGGTCTGCTGGGCCGGGTCGAAGATCCACACTTCTCCCAGCTCTTCGCGTCGCCCGAGGGTCGGTCCGATCAGGTCGCTCTTGACCGAGGTGCAGACCACCGGGCCCTCCCACTCGAGCAGGGCCGGGATGACGAGGCCCGAGGTCTTGTGCGTCGAGGTCGGCCCGAAGACGATCACCGACTGTCCGGCCTCGGCGGCGAGCAGGTGCCGCCCAAGGCGGCCGAGCGTCAGCCGACGCGGCTGCGGCCCAGGGACGCGGAGTAGCGCCAGGTCGCGGTCCGAGGCCCAGCTCGCCGCCGGGGCGCGCCCGCGGCCGGTGCTCCCCGGCCAGGAGGAGAGGTCGAGACGGCGCGCCGCCAGGACCGCCGTCGCGACGAGCGAACCCATGACACCCAGGATGAAGAGCGCACACACATACATCGCCGTCGCGCCCGGCAGCCGTCCTCGTGGCGGCGCGGGCCACGCGGCGCGCGGGTCCCCGAGGTGGGATGGGAGCCGCAGCGCGACGGCTAGGGTCTCGCCGGGCGCGACCGGGGCCAGCCCCGACCCAAGGACGGCGCCGGCGAGCGCCCCGGTTGCCCAGATCACCGCCAGGACCCCGACCGCAGCGAGCGCGAGCCCCGTATATAGAGCGCGCTCATCGGTGCCGTCCATCAGACCGGCGCCTGAGGGTTGCCACCCATTCGCCAGTCGGTGAAGACGAGCGGGCGCTCGAGGCTCGAGACGCGATGGGAGACGAGAAAGGACCGTCGGCCGACGACCCAGAGCGCCTCGCCGGGACGGGCGGAGATCACCAGTTCGGCCTCGCTCTGGCTGCGCCCGAGCCGACCGCGGATCACTTCCCGCTGCTCGGGCGACTGGCGGTGGATGACGACCGTGTCGGCGTCGGCGAGGAGGCCCTCGGCGATCCGCTCCTCGCGGCTGCCCTCCTCCCCGGAGGCGCCGAGGTCACTGAGGCGGTGGACGACGAGGATGTTCTGGATCCCCCAGCCACGGCAGAGCTTCCAGTTCTCCTGCAACCACTCGGCGGCGCCGATGTGACCGGTGAGACGCCAGCCCTCCTCGACCACCGAGATCATCTGCGGCGTCGCTCGGCCTTCCTCCTCGGCGGCGCGCTTTCGCTCACCGAGGATCGCCTGCTGCCAGGCCCCGGCGCAGGCCATCAGGATGCCGAGCGCCGCCGAGTCCCGGACGGCGGATAGGTCGATCACGACGAGCGGCGCGTCGAGATCGATCCCGGGCGAGGTCTCGCCGTCGAACATCCCCCGCAGGTCGCCGGCGCAGAGGCGCTGCAGGGCGAGGGCCGCCTGGCGGCAGGCGGCGGCGAGGTCCTCGGCGCTCCGCGCCGAGACCCCGGCGACCATCCCCTCACGCGGATGGAGCAGCGCCTCGACCACGTCGGGGACGGTCGGCTCGCGCTCGCCGCACTCTTCGTTCACCTGAGCGAGGGCGACGCGCAGGCCGGCGTCCTCCTCGGGGCCGAGCTCGCGCCGGAGCGCCGCGCCGGCGACCGAGCGCAGGAGGCTCAGCTGTCCCTCGGGGCCGCCCCGCCTGGTGATTGGGTTGAGCCGGAAGGCGCCGCCGGGGTGGAGGGAGATCGGGGTCAGGCCGAGCGAGCGCGCCAGCGGGCCGTACTCGCCCTTCGGGTCGAGAACCCAGGCCTGGCGGCCGTGGAGGATCTGGCGGTAGAGGTAGCTCTTAACCAACGTCGACTTGCGCGATCCGATCCCGCCGAGGACCAGCATGTTCGGCCCCGGCAGGACGTCGGGGTAGAGCAGCCAGGGGTCGTAGGCGAAGGCGCCGCCGTAGGCGTCGCGCCCGATGTAGACGCCGGGGCGGCCGGGGCCGCCGTCGGCAATGAATGGGTAGGCGGCGCAGAGGTGGGCGGTGGTGGCACTGTGGCCGGGCCGCTCGCAGAGGAGGCGACTCACTTGAGGCCCCCGGCTACCAGCAGCGTGTTGGCGAAGGCGCCCGCCTGCTCGCCCCAGGCGCGCTGCAGTCCGAGCCGGGCGAGCGCGGCGGCGTGCTCGACCTCGCCCTCGGCGCGCTCGAGCTCGGCCAGGGTCGGCGCGCTTGCCCGTAGCCAGCCGGAGAAGCGGAGCTCGGCGTGGCCGTCGGCCAGCTCCTCCTCGCGGCGCGACACCGCCGCCGCCCGCCGCCGGGTGCGCGCGGTGGTGACGAAGCCCTGGCGATGCCGCGCCATCTCGTCGGCCACCTCGGCGGTCTGCGCCGCCTCGGCGCGCCGCATCGCGGTCGAGTAGGGGACCGGCTCGATCGTCACCGCCACCGTCCGCAGCACTCCCGCCGCCATCAGGAGCGGCACCAGGAACATCGGCCCAACGTCAGAGCGCGGCCAGGAGGAGATCCACCAGGTGGTGTGCCAGGCCGAGTCGGAGCGGTGGTGCGCCCAGGACTCCTCGGTCGCCGCGGGCCCCATCAGGGCAGGCTCGACGCCCTCGCGATCGGGATCGGCGAGGGAGAGCCGCTCGCGCCCGCGGCGACCGAAGGGGTCGTAGGCGTCGCGCAGGTGCGACGCGTACTGGCGCGGGCGCAGGAGGCCCGAAACCGTGACGTCGGCCATCGCCAGACGCTCGGCGAGACCCTCGGCCTCGCGCAGGGCCAGCTCGCAGCCGGCGGCGGCCCCGCCGCCGAGCCGGCGCAGCTCGCGCCCGCCGCGCCGTTCGGAGATCTGCACCGCGATCAGCACCTCGTGCTGCGTCGCCGAGGGCGCCGCCGACTCGACCAGCTCGACGTAGGAGCGGACCAGGTCGGAGTCGAGTGGCACCGCGCGGTCGCGACCGCGCTGGAAATGGGCGGCCAGCTCGTCGGCGAGCGCGGGCGCGGTCTGCTCGAGCCACTGCACCCGCCGCACCGGGGAGCCGTCGCGGGCGGTCGAGGCGAGGACGTCGCCCCAGGCGTCGAGTGCCCGCTCCTGCTCGCCGGGGTCGCGCAGGATGAACGGCCCGCCCTGCACCGCGAGGGCGGCGGTGTAGGTGCCGGCACGGACGTCGCGGAGGATGCCGACCTCGCCGCCGGCGTAGGGGGTGGCGAGGATCTCGAGTCCCGCCAGCTCCGGTGGGACCGAGGGCTCATGGCGGGCCTCGCCTCTCTGGTCGACGCGGGTCCCGGCCGCGGGGGCGCGGTTCCGCCACCCGCCCGACGCCGCGCGGCGGCGAAGCGCCCAGTTCATCGCCACCGGCGCCCATTCCTCGGCCGTCCGCCCCTCGATCGGCAGCGCGATCGTCACCGTCGCCACGCCAAGCGCCAGCAGTGCCACCACCATCCCCGCCAGGCTGCGCAGGGCATAGAGCGCGACCAGCCCGAAGGCCGCCCCTGCCGCCAGCACGGCGAACTGCCCCGCCCGCAGCGGACCGACCAGTGGCCGGCGCTCGATCGGCCCGAAGCGATAACGGCGACTCATCCCTCGCCTCCTGGCTTCTCAGCGGCGGACGGCGACCCCGAGGGGGCCGGCGACGGGCGCGGTGGACGCTCCCCCGGTGGCGGAGCGGATCCGCCTATCTCGCCAGTGTTCGTCGCCGCTGGCTGTTCGCTGCCTTCGGGACTCGGCCGCTGCGGCGCGGGGTTGGCTGCGCCGGGGGCGGGGGGCCCCGACCCACCTCCCTCCCCGGAGGGAGCTCCGCCGCCCTGTCCACGTTGTGCCCCAGAGGAGCCTGACGAACCTGAGTCCTGCGAGGGGCCCGGACCGGGTGAGGCGCCGGCGCCCTGGGCCGCCGCGGTCTCCGACAGGCGTCCCGCCGCGCCCTTCGCTCCCTTGGCCGCGCTGATCGGCACCGCCGCCACGGCGGCCGTGCCGCTGGCCTCGGCCCCTGCCTCCGTGGACGATCCCCCGGCTCCCCGGGCCCCTCCAGCCCCGCCGGGACCTCCCCCGGCTGCGCCTCCCTGCGCGCCGCCGCCGGGTCGGCCGGCGCCGCCCCCGCCGCCTCCCGGCGTCGGGGTGCCACCACCCCCTCCGGCCGAGGCGACGGCGCCGCCATCGCCCGCGCCCCAGAGCGACACCCCCGAGCCGCCGCCCGAGCCGCCCATGTTGCGGAGGATCTGCACGTCGGAGCCAATCTGCACGGCGCTGATCGCGCCTCCCGCCGAGGAGCGCCGCCCGTAGGCGGCGGCCAGCGCCCCCTCCGAGAACGGGATCAGCCGCAGGAGGACGAAGGGCGCGAAGCAGGCGAGGCTCATCAGCGCTGCGGCGGCCAGCACGTGCTCGACGGAGCCGCCTTCTTCGGCGACGAGCGATGCCGCGAGCGAGACGATCGCGACGATCACGAACTTCGAGCCAATCACCGCGACCAGGAGCTCGCCGGTGCGCCGCAGGGCGCCGGTCCAGCGCGGCCAGATCGCCGCCGCCAGCGCCAGCGGCATGAAGAGCGAGACGGCGTAGACCGCCGCGTCTCGCATCAGGAGCTCGAGCCAGACGAAGAAGGCGGCGAAGGCGCCGACGATCGCCGCCAGGAAGCCGACGAAGAGCGGCACCGCCACCGAGCCCGCCGCCTGCCCGGCGGCGCCCGCGGTGGCTTTTTCGCCGCCGGCTTCCCCGGCTTTCTTGCCGACTTCGCCGCCGACGTGGCCGAGGTCGCCGATCGCCGCTTCGAAGAACCGCGTCGAGTCGTGATGGGAGGCGTCCGCGATCGCCGCCGAGAGCCCGTCGGTGACGCCGATCAGGAGCTGGACGACGGCGAAGGCGAGGCTCGTGCCGAGAAAGGCGAGCGGCACATTGATGAGGACGACCCGGGCCAGGAGGCCGGGGCTTCCCTGGGCAATCCCCTCGAGGATCGCGAGCAGGAGCATGGCGCAGGCCATCACCGCGGCGATCGCCGCCATCCGCCCGTAGGCCGCGAGAAACCCCTTGGTGTCGAGGCGCGGGGTCGTCGAGCTGTCGATCGCTTCGACGACCTGGCCCATCAACCAGCTCGCGCCTTCGGAGACCCAGCTGGTCAGCTGGCCGAAGACGCTCGAGCTGATCCCTTCGAGCGCGCCCGAGACCGCGCCGGTTACCGGGGCGGTGATCGCCCCGGTGGCGGCGTTCGTCACCGTGTTGCAGGCGTCGCCGACGGGGTTGCCCAGTCCGACCGCCCCGGTCACCGCGCCGACCGGTCCGGTGCCGACGTCGCAGGGGACGTTCGCCCGTGCCTGCGGCGGCGAGAGCTCCGCGAGGAGGGCCAACGCCGCCACCACGGCGGCGGCGAGGAGGAGCGCCGCGACCCCGGCCCCCCGACCCTGCCGCCGCGCCCGGTCAAGGCGCGAGCACATAGGCGTGGAGCGAGCGGGCGAGGCCGAGGACGTCGTAGCCGCCGAGCGGCCCCGGCTTGGTCGCCAGGCGCGGCGTCGGCCCGAAGGCCGATTCGGTCGCCGCGATCCGCCAGCGTCCGCCGACCCAGGCAAGTTCGGTGTGGCTGAGGCCGAACCAGGCAGCCGGCTGCACCGCCCCCGCGTTGCCCAGCAGGGTGAGGCCCCAGGTCTCGATCTGGGCGCGACCGGGTTCGTAGCCGAGCACCCGGTAGCCAATCGGGACCGCGGTGTAGAGGGTCCCGAGGCCGTGGGCGATGCCGACGCCGATCGGCCCCGCCGCCAGCCGTTCGAGGCCCGGCCCGTTGGCTTCGAGCATCTTCGCCGCGTAGTCGGGGGTGGCCACCACCCGGACCCGCGCGCGCAGGGCGCCGGGCCGCAGGACCTGCGGCCCGGCGAAGGCTCGCTGGTAGGCGGCGGCTGCCGCCGCCGCCCCGGCCGGCGTCTCGGGGAAGGAGACCGGGACGCCGGCCAGCGTCCGCGCCCCGGAGGGGCTCGGCGCCGAGACACGGACCGGCGTGGGCGCGGGAGGGGAGGGGGCGGTGGCGCGTGCGATCACCGCCCCCAGCACCAGCGCGACGAGGAGCGGCGCCGCGCGGCGCAGGAGGCGGCCGGGCCGGGAGCCCTCGGGCCTCATTTGAGCGCCGTCCCAGCGTTCAGGAAGAAATTGATGATCGCCGCCACCGCACCGACGCCGAAGGCGCCGAGGACCGAGACGAGGACCTTGCTTTTCCCGGAGTCCGACTGGCTGAAGTTGGAGGTGCGCGAGCCGAGCACCCACTGGCCGACGCCGAGAAGGAAGCCGACGACGCAGGCAAGCAGGATGAAGGCGGCGAGGCCGTTGACCAGCTTCGCCGCCGCTGGCATCCCCGGCAGGGCATTGGGGTCGGGTTTGACGCTGACCGCCGCCAGGGCTTCGCCGAGCGGCACGGCGATCATCGCCTCGGCCCGCTCGCCGAGGCTCGCCAGCGCTTCGCCTGCGGCGGGGTGGACGCTTGCTTCGATTTTCACTGCGGGCTCCTTCCCGGGTTGTGTGCGGCCATTGGCCAGCGCGGAGCCCGCCTGCACCGGCCGGCGGAGAAATTCAGCGAGGCGGTGCCGAGGCGTCAGTCACCCGGGTGGGAGGGGAGGGACGTCGGCGTGAGAAACGCAAGGTCGGCGAGGAGCGACGGCAGCGAGCCCCGATCGGCTCGGCCGGTCAACGTATCGAGCGCCTCGATGACGGCGCTCGCGATCGGTCAGCTCAGGATTCGATCATCCGCTCGTCGACCAGCTCGCCGAAATACTCGGCGATCAGCTCGTTGCCGCGGAAGAAGTGGCCGACCAGCGTGCCCCAGTCCTCGTCGGAGATCTTCCCGTCGACGCGGAAGAGCTTGCGGTAACGGGCGGCCTTCGCGCGAGCGGCGAGAGGCTCGGTCTCCGACGGCGCGTGGGCGGTGGCGTCAAAGCCCTTGACGGCACCGTCGAGGTGGGTGAATGAGCGGCCGATGGTGTCGCGCTCGCTGTGCAGGTAGCGCGCGGTCACGAGCTCCCCGGCGAGTGGTTCTGGAGGCGCGGGGCGGACCTCTCGACCTGCAGGACTTTGACCGTATGATCGCGGAGCGACCAGTCGAACGAGGTGCCGATCAGCGGGTAGAAGGTCTGGGCGACCTCGCCGGCCGGGGTCGAGACATCGCGCCGGTGAAAGGTGCGGCCGAGGTCCCCCTGGTCAAGCGAGTCGAGGTTCTCCCTGGTGATCCGGGCGCCGAACCAATAGTCCTCGAGCAGCTTCATCGCCAGCTCGTCCCCCGGCACGACGCGGAACGGGTCGATCGCGACCTTGACCTCATAGAGGCCGGTGCGGGCCAGATCGCAGAGCTCCCAGAAGAACTCGCGCTCGCGGCGCAGGTAGGGGTTCGGGAAGAGCGCGAAGTCCCCGAAGCGCAGACTGGGGTCCGCGCTCAGCGGTTCCGCCAGGCGCTCCTCGGTCAGCGGCAGGAGCAGGTCGCGCTCGGTGAGCGCCTCCCAGAGTTCCGGCACGGTGGAGAAGGCGCGGTCCTCGGGGGAAGGGTCCGAGAGCGTCCGCAGTCTGAGCTCGTGCTCGGCTTCCCAGAGGCCGAGCTCGACGATCCGCATCGCGAGCCTCCGTCGCAGGTGGGCGGCGCGATCGTCGCCTGGATGGACCCAGCCCTCCTCGGCGAGGCCGACGCGGGCCCAGGAGTCAGCACGCGCGAACTCCGCCAGCTCCCGCGCGCTCCAGCCGCGGAGCACCTCTCCGACGCGGGCGTCGACCTCTTCCTTCAGATCTTCGCTCGACGGATAGGGACCCTCGCCCCAGAACTCCCAGACCTGGGCGACGGTGTCGTCGAGGATCCCGCGGAGGAGCGCCGAGCGCGCGAGGTCGAATTCGGGAGGTCTTGGTGTCACCGGACCAAGGTAGTCGGCGCTGTCGACTCACCGACATCGCTTGAGTTTCGGGTTCTGCCGAAGCCCTTTCGTAATGCAACGCGAATTCATCCGAAAAAACCAGAGTCATCACCGGAAAGTTGCGACGATCATTTCGCCTAAAGAATTGCCCGTTACCATAAATACCGTTATCGCAAGCCAAATCATAGGCGATAGAATCTCGTTCGCCATTTATGCCGAAAGAATCGCTATCGGCAAAGCGATAATTTTGCCGATTATGAGCCGAGGCAGATGCCTAAGCGCATCGACGACATCATGAGCGACAGATTCACATTCCAGGCCGCCTTCCATCGATATACGCCCGAGGCCACCGACGCGCTGACCAGGATCGGGACGGCGCGGGGCACGATCGAGGCTTCCGGGATCCGCCCGGCGGCCGAAGACGAGTGGCGGGTCTCGGCGCTGGCAGAAACGGTCCACTACTCGACCCTGATCGAGGGCAACGAGCTGCCGATCATCGAGGCCGAGCGCGCCGCCCGCGGGGCGCTCGGTGATCCCGACACCAAGGCGAAGATCGAGCTCGTCAACTACGTCGAGGCGCTCCACTATCTCGACCGGCTGGCCGGGCAGGGCGGGATAGAGATTGTCCCCGAGCTGATCTTGGCGCTCCACCGGAAGACGACCGAGGGTCTCGGCTCGGAGGAGAGCCCCCACTTCAAGCCCCATCACGAGGGTGCCTGGCGCGACGGCATCGCCCGCGTCATCGACCGGGGGACGGGCACCGTGATGCACGAGGGACCGCCGCCGGAGGAGGTCGCCGAGCGGATGGCGGGACTCTGCGCCTGGATCGCCGCCCGCGAGGAGCGACTGGTGGAATACCCGCCGCCGGTGATCGCCGGCGTCGCCCACTACGCGGTCACCGACATCCACCCCTTCGCCGACGGCAACGGACGCGTCGCTCGCCTTCTCACCGCGGCGATCCTGATGCGGCTCGGCTTCATCTCGCGGCGGATCTTCTCCTTCGAGCGCTACTACGCCGAGGACCGCGACGCCTACTACGCGGCGCTGCGCTCGGTCAGGGCCGAAACCCTGAACATGAATCGCTGGCTCTCCTACTTCCTGACCGGACTCGCCGAGGAGTACGAGCGGGTGGCGGAGCGGATCGCCGAGCTGCAGCTGATCGGCCTCGGCTCCTCTGACCCGATTGCGCTAAGCGCGAGCCAGGAGCGGGGCCTCATGCAGTTGAACCTGCACTCGCTCGACGAGTTCCGCCGCATCGACTACGAGCGCCTCGCCGAGGTCAACCGCAGCGGCGCCCTGCGCGATCTCGCCGACCTCGAGGCCAAGCGGGTGATCGCCCCCCGGGGTAGGGGCTCGGCCGCCCGCTACCGCCTCCGCGCCTCCCTGGGCGAGGAGCGCCGAGGGAGGAAACGGAGTTGGACCGACGAGCGGATCGAGGCCGGCCTGCGCGAGCTGATCGGCGAGGACGGTCGCTGGCCGAGCGTCGAGGACTTCCGCGGCGCCGGTGCGCTATCGCTCTATGAAGCGATGCGTCGTAACGGCGGCAGCCGCGTCTGGGCGGAGCGGCTCGGGCTCGAGAGGCCGAGAGGTGGCCGACCTGGGTGAGCGCGCCGCCCTCAGCTGACCCCCACCTGGCGATGGCGGTGAGCCTAAGACGCGAACAGGAGGACGAAGGCGAGGAGAAGCGCGAGGAGGCCGAGGCCGACCATGACCCAGAGGCCGCGACGCGACCGGTGCACGACGAGCCGCAGGCGCTCCTCCGCTTCCCTCGCCGCATCGCGCTCGCGCGCCGGGCGCATCGGGACCGACTCAGAGCCGAACCCTCCCGCCTTCGCCCTGCGCGGTCGCCCTGCGCGCGCCACCGATCGTCCTCCTCGCCGCTCGCTGAGGCCCCTAGTGGAGCCTCAGCGAGGTGCCCGCGTAGATCAGGTTCGGATCGCCGGTCCCGATCCGTGCGGCGTTCATTTGCCACAGCCGCGCGACCTCGCCGGCGATCTGGGCGTTGCTCGCACCCGCGGGCAACAACCCTTCGGCGATGAACCAGAGGCAGTCGCCGGAGTGGACCGTGTAGGAGGAGCGCCCGGCAAGCGTGTGCCCGGGACCGCGCCCGCCGCTCTCCGGGGCGACGCCGGTGACCGCGGGCGATGCGGGCGGTTCCGGTGCGACGGGAGCCGGCAGCGCCGGTTCCTGCGGCGCAGGTTCGGGCGCGCGCTGATGCCCGGTCTGATGACCCGATGGATGTTCCTTCGCCGTCGCACCCGGGTCGGGCGGCGCGACCAGAGCTTCGTTTTCGACCACCGCGCTCGGCGGCGCCTGGGCCTGGTATCCGGGGCCGTCCGGGGAATATTCCGGCGCGCCGGGCGAGTATTCCGGTGGCGGCGGTGCTTCCGCCGGGGGCGGCGTAGTCGCGGGGGGCGTGGGATTCGTTTCCGGAGCCGCCGGTGCCGGCGCGGGTTCCGGCGGCGCTTCGGGCACGGCGGGTTCATAGGCCGGTTCGGTTTCGACCGGAGCCGTTTCTGAGCCTTCGGATTCTTCACCGCCGGCCGAGCCGGGCACGCTCGGTAGGAGCGTTTCCGGGCCGCCGGGTTCGAGGTCCGGGTTCCCGATCCCGGGTGGGGTGGTGCCCTGGCCTTCGCCTTCGCTTTCGGCTTCGGCCGCGAGCGCCCATCCCGGCGCGAGGCTCGCGAGCAGCAGGGCGAGGACGGTCACGGCCGCGAGGATGCGGGCCGGCCGCCCCCTCCTGCCGTGACGGGGATCGAGCTTCGGGATCAGGTGAGCGGTCAGCCGCGCCATCTTGGGTACTCCTTCCTGTCGGACTCTTGCTTTCATCACGTCAGTCGAGGGGAGGGGTCACGCAGCGGAAGCTCTTCGCCCCGGCCGCGGTGTCGGGGGTGAGGGCGACGTGGCCGACGTTGTCGACCACGTAGAGGTCTTCGACCTGGCCGGGGGAGCTTGCCGAGGCGGAGACTTCGCTCGTCAGCTCGCCGCCGGGGGCGAGCATGATGCCTTGGTGAGAGAGGGCCGTCACCAGCTCCTCGTGGGTCGGCAGCCGCCTCCCGGGCGTCGAACGGTTTTCGATCGCTTCGCAGACGAAAATCGCCCCTGAGTACGGCGCCGGCGGGTGGGCCGTCGCTTCGACGCAGACGCCCGAGACCGGGATCGTGCCTTCCGGACAGCGGACCAGGAACGCTTCCGCGGGAAGCCCAGCGAGCCGCGCCGCATTGTGGGCACGCGGCACCGGCGCGAGGCTCTTCTCGTTGATCACGCGGCCGCCGACCGAGTCCGAGCGTAGGTTGCGCCCGGTGATGCTGCGGGGCGCGATGTCGTGGCCGGTGATCTTCAGGGCGGCGAGTGAGCTGCCGCCGAGCGCGATGAAGACCGCCATCGTCGCCATCACGTTCGCGTAGCTCAGTCTCGATCGCAGCGCTTTCAACATCTCGGACGCTCCTTCTTAGTGGTCTCGCTCATCCGGTGGTACACGGCCGCCCCTTCACCTTCACGCTCACCTGCCGGCTCGCGGCCGCCGTCAGCGTGTAGCCCGCCTCCTCGGGTAGGAAGAGCCGGAACGGATAGGTCTGCACGCCGCAGGTGCGCTTGAACCGGTATTTGATCTGCCAGGAGCCGTCCGGTCCCGTCCGCGCGGTGCGGAAGGTCTGCCACTTGCCCGAAAGCAGGGTCTGTAGCTCGACCAGCTTCCCGGTCGCGGGCAGCGGCCGCCCGCGGACCTCTCCGCTGAAGGTGACCGGGCGTCCGTTCAGGACATGTCGCTGGTCGACCACGAGGGTCGAGGCGGCCTCGACGTCGAGGTCGACCTTCCCTTCCGCCGGCAGATGCGTCGCGTCGCCTGAGTAGGCGAAGCGGACTTCCTCGGAGGCCTCGGCCGACAGTTCGTAGTCGAAGTTGCCGCCACCGTCGGTGGTTAGGGTCGCGACCTGTGCCTCCGTACCTTCTTTCGGCAGGGCGAAGACGCCCACCTGCGCCCCGGCGAGCGGGGCGCCGGCCGCGCCGGAGAGGTGTCCCGTGACCTCGACCGTCCTCCCGAACTTGGAGCCGGTGTGGGGTACCTGGACGGTGACCTTTGGGCCGCGGTGCTTGCGATGGTGAGGATGCGCCCGCCGTTCCTCGAGGATCCCGGCGCTCAGAGCGATCGGCGTCCGCAGCGGGAGGGTCACCCTCATCGGCTGGCCGTCGAGCCGAAAGCCGGTGTTGGCCAGGTTCCCGGCGACGTCGTGCGCGGTGCCGCGCAGTTCGTATTCGCCGGGCGCCAGCGAGGCGTCCTCGATCCGGGCGGTCAGATGTTCGCCCGCCATCGTCCCCTGGAGGGTCTGCCAGACGCCCGAGCCGACGCGGCTGAGCGCGATTTCGGCTCCGCCGACCCCTGACAAGGCGTCGGTGGCCTTCAACGAGACCAGAGTCGGGTCGGAGGCGGAGATCGGTTCGAAGCCGATCTGGGGTGGTTCCGGGTCGAAGCGGAGCCTCACCGGGATCGAGGCGTTTTCAGGCTTCTGGTTGCCGGCGGCGTCCTGGCGCCACATCTGTATTTCCCATTCGCCGGGGGCAGGGACCCCGAGCCCGCCGATCGCCGAGACGCCGGTCCCGGCGCTTGCACCGGCCGTGCATTCGCCGCCACCGGCGCGGCACAGTCGCCAGTGGGCGGCGACGATTGGGGCGCGGTCGGGTTCGGCCGGGTTCTGCCAGCCGAGGTCGTAGCCGTTGCGGTTCCGCCACGCTTCGCCGCCCGCGACCGCGACGGGCACGGCGCCCGGCGGGGAGTTGTCGATGTGGACGCTGACGGGAGCCGAGTCGGCGCTGTTCCCGGCGGCGTCTTCGGCGCTCAGGTGGAGTTCCTGGCTACCTTCGGGGAGGTGCGTCGTTTCAACTTCTAGCTGCCCAGGTCCGCTCGGACACGGAATCCGCTGGGAGTAGTCGCAGGCGCGCGATTCGGCGCGCCCGCCCCAAGATGGCCGCACGGTCCGCACGCCGACGTTGTCGGCGGCTTCCAGCCCGAACGTCTGCGTCCCTGAGACCCAGCCCCCGGAGGTGAGAGGGCCGCCCGGCAGAATCGAGATCGACGGCGGCGATTCATCGACTACGGTCGCCTCCGCCGTATAAGTCTGGACGTAATTCAGGCCCCGCGCCGAGCAGTTCGGCCCGCCACTACCGCCTTTGCAGATCACCCTTTGGACGATCGCGGTCGCCCCTTTCACGTTGTAGGAGGCCGGCTGCGGCCAGCCGCTCGCCTGTGCTTCGCCCGGCTGCGGACAGCCTTTGCCGGCTCTGACGTTCTTGATCGGGATCGCCTGTTCGGTCGGCGTAACCGCGTAGATCTGGAGCGCGTAACGACAGTCGCGGCGATGGAGGGTCCCCGACCAGCGATAGCGCGTGAAGGTGGTCCCCGGCGGCGCCACCAAGACGAAGGCCGACTGCGCGCCCTGCGGGACGTGGCCGCTGCCCGACACGTTCGCGCTGACGAGTCCGCGCAGCCCCGGACCCTGGGGGTTGCAGGCGCGGCGCCAGCGCATCCCCCTCGAGGTGAACTCTTCGAAGGCGGGCGTCGAGTATTCGGCGTGGTCGGCACCGCAGTCTGAAATCGTGAATTCGCCGGCCAGGGCGCGGTCCGGGTGGGCCAGGGCGAGCGCCAGCAGAATCAGTGCCGCCAGGGCGAGCGCCGGGCGGAGGGGATGGGTGACTCTCATTTTCGACTCCTCGGTTCTCATGGTTCGAACTCTCCGGCCGAGCTGCCCTGGACGGGCTTCGGCTTGGCGCTGCTTTCCGGCACGGCGGTCGGGCTCGCGCTCGAGGTCGTGTGGGTGCTGGTCGCCGCCTCCGCCACGCCGCTTTCGACTTCGTGGGCGGGTTCGACTTCGGCTTCGGGGCTGCCGGCTTCCGACGTCGGTTCGAACTCGGCTTCGCTGCTTGCGGGCGCCGGCTTTGACTTCTTCACCGCGGTGTCGACGCGATGATGTTCGGGTGCGCGGTGGCGTCTCGCCGGCTTCTGGCTGTCGGTCGAAGCTGGGGTCGAGGTCGAGCTCGACGATGGCGAAGCTTCGGCTTCGGGAGCCTGATCTTCCGCGAGGGCTCCGACGCTCGCAGGTCGCGGCAGGTGCGGAGTGGGGCGGGCGAGCGCAGTGCGATGGGTCTGCGGCCGCGGAGCGCCCTGGCCCTGGTGATGGCCACCCCCGAGCAGGGCGCCGGTGACCGCGCCGCCGCCGAGTAGGCAGACCGCCGCGATCGCTTTGCAGACTTCGACGGCGCGCCCCCCACCCTCCGCGGCAGCCGCGCTCCCTTCAGCGGCGCCGCTGGTGAAGAGCCGCCTCCCCAGTTCGGAGGCCCGCCGGCCCGAGCGCTCGAGGAGCGTCCCGGGGTGGTTGGCGCCGAGGAGGGCGCGGTGCCCGAGCTCGGCGACCGCGCGGGGGCGCTCAGGTGATCCTGCCCGGGGGACGAATTGTTCGCGGATCAACCGACCGGCCCCCTCGAGCGAGCGCAGCGGGTGAAGGAGAGCGTCGGAGGCGGCTTCGACGCCGCTGAGGAGGCGTAGGTGGGGAGCGCGGTTCTCCCCCGCCAGCGAGAGGAAGGCGGCGAGGCCGATCTCGATCGCCAGGTCGTCACTCTTCTCGACCCCGAGGAGCTTGTGGAGCCGCCGCTGGGCCGCCTCGTGGGCGCGCTGTGCTTTCGAGGGCGTCCAGTTCAGCCGCCGCCCCGCCTCGCGCACGCTTTCGTCCTCGAAGTAGGAGAGGGCAAGCAGCCGGCGCTGGTAGTCGGGCAACCGCTCGACCGCCTCGCGCACCTTGCGGTAGCGGTCCTCGTCGAGGAAGTCGCTTTCCGGGGTGACCTCGTCCTCGCCGAGCTCGCCTACCCGCTCGGTCGAGACGAGCTGCGGCCTCCAATCGCGGGTTTCCAACAGACCGACCGTGCGGTGCCAGCCGCAGGTGACGATCCAGGCGACGGGCTTTGCGATCTGTTTGCCTTCGCCGAGCTGGCGGGAGAACTCGAAACAGGCCTGGGCGAAGAGATCCTCGGCGTGGCGCTCGATGAACTGCGGCGACATCCGTTTGCGCCGCAACACCTGGAGGAAGGCAAGGCGGGCGGAGTCGAACTGCCCTCGACTCAACTCCTCCGCTACCACATCTCGGTACATCTCGCCCTCCTAAGTGGACATATTACGGAATTCACGTGTCTTAACTGAGCTATCAGGGCTGTTGGCGGCGGTCTGAGCGCCGCCGATAACTCCTATTGGCCAGCGGGCGAGGCCCTTGCACCGGCCTCCGCCGAACTTTTTTCGCCGCGCCCTCTGGCCCGGTGCAGCGCCGCCCGCCGCTGGCCAGTGGCGGGCAGATGCGCAGTGCGCGCCGACAGCCCAGCATCCGCGCCGCCCTGCCGTTCGCCGGCGCGGTCCTCGCCTTGGCCATGCTCGGGCTCCTCCTAGTCGGCTGCGGGGGCGGCGAACGCACGCCTCCACCGAGCCGTTCCGCTGGGCTCGTGGTGGGGACGGCCTGGACCCCAATCGGGACCGGCGGCGGGGTGCGCTTGGCGCGGCGGTTCGCCCGCGCCTATGCGCGCGGCGCCTACCTTCGGCGGGCGCCGGACATCGGTGCTGAGAGCGGTGAGGTCCGCCGGGCCCTGTCCGCCGTCGCGCTCCGCGTCCCGCCTCCCCGTCGGCACCTACATCCGCGCCTGCTTTCCCTGCGATTGAGCCTCGGTGATGACGGCTCGCTTCTGGCCTCCGCGAAGATCGGGGACGGTCGCTTCCCGCCGTTTACGGTCGGCTTCACCGTCTCGCGAGACAGCGGCCGCTGGCTCGTCACCGCGGTCGCGCCGCCCGACTGAGGTTCTCCGTGGAGGCCGCCTCGACCCCAACGCCGCGCCCTTCAAGGCTCCTCCTGGGGCTGCCTCTCGCGGCGCTGGCGCTCTTCGTCGGCTCGTTGCTGGGGCTGGCGGTGATGTTGGGAGGGACGTCCGGCTGCCAGGGCGGCGAAGCGGTCGGCGGCCTCGGCGCCAAGGTGCCGAGACGCCTCGTGCCCCTCTACACGCAGGCCGCCGAGCGCTACCAGCTGGGCTCCCGGGGCCCCTCCGTCCTTGCCGCGATCAACTTCGTCGAGACCAGCTTCGGGACCAACGTCGCGACCTCCGAAGCGGGCGCCGAGGGCTGGATGGCGTTCCTGCCCTCGACCTTCGCGGTGTGGGGGGTCGACGGCAGCGGCGACGGGGTCAAGGACATCTTCAACGCCGCCGACGCGATCTTCTCGGCCGCCAACTACCTCCACGACTCCGGCGCCCCCGGCGACTGGCGTGAAGCGATATTCGCCTACAACCACGCCGACTGGTACGTGGAAAAAGTCCTCCGCTATGCCAAGCGCTTCGACTCGGGCGAAGCCGCCTCGCAGGAGAGCTCCTGCCCAGCGGCGGCGGCCGCCCCGAACGAAGCGATCGCCCGGATGCTCGCTGAGGCCGCACGCCTCAGCGCCCTACGCCCTCATACCGAATATGTCTGGGGCGGCTCGCACGGCGAGACGCCGACGCCGGCGGACGGACCGTTTGACTGCTCGAGCGCGGTCAGCCACATCCTCCAGGTCGGCGGCTTCGAAAACCCGACGATGGACACGGTCGCCCTGTTGAGGTGGGGCGAACCCGGACCGGGGCGGTGGGTGACGATCTTTGACAAGCCCTACGGCGGAGACGCGCACACCTTCTTTCGCTTCGCCGAAGGCCTGACCCCGAGCGATGAGCGCTACTGGGGCACCTCCGGCTTCTGGTTCGAAGGACACGGCCCGGGCTTCATCCCCGAAAGGATCTTCTCGGCCGGCTACCTCGCCGGCTTCATCCAGCGACATCCGCCAGGGCTCTGACCCCTCTCTCCGTCCGGCTCGATGGCGGCGCGGCGACACCGTCCGGGTGGTCGGTGGCGCGTCGCTGCCAAGTCTCACCCGACCCGCATCCCGACCAGGGCGCTACGAGCGCGGTCGGACTTGGTGGGCGCGTAGTGGCGCCGCGTCGTCGCGATGTCCTTGTGGCGTAAGACCTCGGAGACGACGTCGATCGGCGTCGGGTTCCGCTCGTCGTTTAAGGCGATCGTCGCCCAGGCGCGACGGAAGCAATGCGGCGTGACCCGCGAGGTCATCCCGTCGACGGCATCGCTGCCCGGGGTGGCAACCTTCAGTCCGACCCCCGAACGGATGCCGTGCCAGGTGGCGATCTTCGTCACCGTCGATGGGCTCGTCTTTCTGCCCCGGATGGTCATAAGGACGTAGGCCTTCTCGGGATCGGCGAGGGCGTCGCGCATCTCGGGGCGGCGTTCGGCCTCGGCGAGCTGCCAGCGGCGGTAGACACGGAAGGCGCGGATCAACGGCGGCGCCAGGGGGAAGATGTCCACCTTTTCGCCCTTGCCGACGACTTCCCACTCCGCGGCGTCGAGGTCGATGTCGCTCCAGAGCGCGTCGGCATAGGTCTCCCGTCGGGACGGCGCATAGAAGAGCCAGTGGACGAGGAGGACGGCGCGCGGCGGGCCGTCGGTCTCGAGCAGGCGTTTCACCTCCACGCCGCTCGGCGTGTAGCCGCGCCGAACGACGACGCGCGGCGAGGACTCGAGCACGGTTGGATCGAGGTCGGGCAGCTCGTCGTCGGCCTGGAAGTGGTGGTAGACAAATCGCAGCGCCGAGAGATGGCTCTTCCTGGTGGAGGCCGACCATCCGGCGCCCGCCCTGCCGTCCGGATAGGCCCGAGCCCGGCACCATTCGCAGCGCTGGCGCGAAGGGTCGGGATGGGCCCCGCCCTCTTTCTCGAGGTGTCCCATGAAGAGGCGGACCTGCTTCTTGTTGGCCCGGTAGAGGTCCGAGCCGTGGGCGCTCGCGAGGTACTGGGTGAAGTGGACCAGGTGGTCCCGATACTTCTTCAACGTCCTCGGCCCGATCGCCGCGTGGTTACATTCGATCGCCTCGTGGATCAGCTGGGTGTCCGTAAGTCCCATTCGTAGCTCCTCGGAGATGTCGAGGAACCGGGCGGGGGCGTCTTCGAGCTCCCTGGCGCTGTAGGCGGTGGTGGCCACGGGATAACTGGCCTACGGGCCTCCCGTCTGCACCGGCCGGCATCGCCAACTCGCCTCTCGCCTTCACCCGGCTCCTCTGGTCTTTCCGGGCCGGGATCTTTCGAGTTACAGAGCCAAATTCAGAAAACCCAGCTCCAGAGCCAAATTCGCAACTGGTAGAGAACCACCCCACGATTCTTGGCTCTCTAGAGCGGTCTTCGATGGGCACGGCTGGTTTCGAACCAGCGACCTCTCGCGTGTGAAGCGAGCGCTCTCCCACTGAGCTACGCGCCCGGGCCGCGCTGATCTTACGCGGACGGCAACGGCCTCGTCCGCCCCGGCGGCGACCGCGCCGCGCAGCGCGAGGACGCCAGCGCCCGCGAGGGACCGGCAAGACGCCCGCCGCCTAGGAGGCGGGCTGGGGCTCGGCCAGCGGTCCCTCTCCGCCCGGGGAGGGACCGCTTCCCGCTTCGCCCTCGGCCCGCTCCTCGCGCTTGCGCAAGGCCAGGCCGACGAACGGGAAGACCAGGGTCGAGAGCATCGCCGCCCCGACCAGGCCGGCGGCGGTCGAGGTCTCCATCTCGTTGGCCTCGACCGCGATCGTGGTAATCGCGACCACCAGCGGCAGCGCCGTCGCCGAGTAGAAACCGAGCGCCAGCCGGTCGCGCCGATCGAGCGTGTGACGGTAGAGCAGCAGCGCCGGGGCGCCGCGGACGACGAGGAAGAGGAGGAAGAACATCACCAGCTTGGCGATCGCTTCGGCCGAGCCGAGGGCGTCGAGGTCGAAGGCGATGCCGCTGGTGACGAAGAAGAAGGGGACGAAGAAGCCGAAGCCGACCGCGGTCAGCTTCGACTCGAAGATCCTCAGCTCGTGCCCCTTCAGCGCCATCCGCGTGATCAGGCCGGCGACGAAGCCGCCGAGCAGGACGTCGAGCCCGAGCTTGCCGGCGAGCAGGACGAGGCCGAAGACGAGCACCACCGTGACCCGCACGGCGAGCTGGCTCGAGGCCTCGAAGGTCTGCTCCAGCGCGTTCCAGCCGCGGCCCGCGGCCCGCACCGAGAGCAGGGCGACGGCGATCGCGAGGATCACGAAGGCGACCAGGATCGCGCTCTCGTGCAGCGCGCTAGAGGTCGAGAAGAAGACCGTCACCAGCATGATCGGGCCGAACTCGCCGGCGCCGCCGGCGGCCAGCAGGAAGGTGCCGAAGCGCGTCTTCAGCTCCCCGTTGTCGCGCAGGATCGGGATCAGGGTGCCGATCGCGGTCGTCGCCATCGCGGCGCCGGTGTACAGGAAGGACTCGATCACGCCGGCGCCGGCGAGGATGGCGCCGATGCTGAAGGCAAGGCCGACCGAGAGCAGCCAGCCGCCTCCGCCGAGCTTCATCGGCTTGCCCTTGATCCGCTCGAAGTCGATCTCGTAGCCGGCGAAGAAGAAGAGCATCCCGAGCCCGAGGTTGGAGAAGAATTCGGTGAATTCGTCGACCTGAGCGATGTGCAGCACCTGGGGGCCGATCAGGATCCCGAAGAGGAGCTCGAGCACGACCACCGGCGGCGCCAGCGGCTTGGGGACGACGGCGACGATGATCGCGGCGACCGCGGCGACGACGACGACGGCGAAGAACGATCCGGTGTCGACCTGGATCGCGGCGGGGACGAGAGCGGTCAAGGGGCGCATCGTACGGTTGCCCGCCGTCGCCGCGCAATCGCTAGGCTTGCGCGTGGACCGTGCTAGGCGGGGAATCAGCGGTGCCCTGTAACCCGCAATCCGCTCTAGCGGGGCCGAATTCCCGTTCCGAGGGGCTGGCCGTCGGGGTCAGCGCGTCGCGGCGGCGTTGACGGCCGGGTCCTGCGCGACGTGGGCACGCGAACCAGGTCAGGTCCGGAAGGAAGCAGCCTTAAGCGGATGCCGCGGGTGCCGCAGGCGAGCCCGGCCCGAGCCATAAACGACGAACGCGCCCGGTGACCTCGC
>JBFWMZ010000011.1:83549-86126 GCA_050251335.1 Solirubrobacterales bacterium | reverse complement strand
GGGACCATCGCGCCCACCTGATCGGGCAGCAGATGCTCCTTGTACTCGGGCAGCGGGAACGTTGCCGCCGGCATCGAGGCGAGAAAGAGCCGGTGCTGCTCGCCGCCGGGGCGGTGCAGCTGCACCCGGCCGTAGCTCTCGCGCACCCGCTCGACCCGCTCCTCCAGCTCGGTCGCGTCGCGGCCGGCGACCGAGAGGAGCAGGGCGCTTCGCAGCAGCGGCGGCCGATCGCCGCCGCCGAGCACGGCCTCGAGCTCGCGGGCGGCGGCAGGGCGCTCGGCCCCCTCGACCGAGGGGCCGTGCGTCCCCGCCATTTCCTCGTTTGCGATCTGGTCGGCGTCGACCTTGCGCTTCGCGACCTGCCGGCGGGCGTCGCGGTTGGCGACGAACTCGACCGAGAGGGTGGCGTCGACCGGAAAGCTCAGCTCCAGGGGCGCGAACATCAGCTCGGCGGCGGGGCCGGGGACGACAGTTTCCTCCGGCATCGCGCCGACGACGAGGGCGGCCTGGTGCCTCCTCCCCCGCTCGGAGTCGACCAGCAGCGAGCGGCGCTCGATCGTCACCCGGCTCTCGTGCAGTCGCAGCAGGTCATGGCCGAAGGGCTCGAAGCGCTCCTCTCCGCCGGCGTCGAGGAAGCAGAGCGCCTGCGGCGCGAAGCCCTCGTCGGTGTCGGGCTCGCCGAGGCCGCGGGTGTAGGCGCGGCGGATCAGCGTCGCCAGACGCTGGGCGCCGACGCGTTCGCAGTCGAGGTAGGCGAGGACCCGGTCGTGGGCCTTCTCCTCCAGGGAGCGCAGCGCCTCGATCTGCGGGCGCGAGAGGCCCCGGTGCTCCTCGAAGCCGACCCGGGAGGCGAGCCGCTGCCAGACCTCGGCAGCGACCTCCAGCGCGGCGCCGAGCGGGCCGCCCGAAGGGGCGGGCGCGAGGCGCACCGCGAGGTAGGTCTCCGAGCGCCCCGCCTCGCGGCGCTCCAGCGCCGCCGCGTGTTCGGCGAGGTGCTCGGCGAACCGCTCGGCGTGCCCGAAGCGGGGATCGAGCGTCGCCATCGCCCGCCGCGCGTAGAGGCCAGGATCGAAGGCGCGGGCGACGCGAAGGACCTGGAAGTCGGACTCGATCGCGTAGGCGAGCGCCTCCAGGCGCTCGCCTACCTCGATCTTGCGCTGCTCGGAGAGCCCAGGGTAGCTCTGCCCGGCCAGCTCGTAGACCGCCCAGGCGTCGGTCGGCGTCCGCAGGACGAGATTGCCCCAGAAGAAGTAGTGCGGCGCCCTCACTCGAAGATCACCTCGCGCCCGGCCGGGACCTCGAGGACGCGCCCGCGGCGCAGCGGGCCGGCGCCGGTGGCGCGAAGGCGCCAGCGGCGGGCGGCGGCGATTCGCTCCTCGCGGCTGCGCGCCCCACCCCGCGCTCCCTCGGCCCTGACCGCGACCGGATAGCGCAACAGGACGCGGGCCGGACCGCGCAGGCGCCCGCGCGGGTAGGTCGGCGTGGCGAGGTCGCCGGCGACGACGATCCTCGGCTCGGCGAAGCCGGGCTCTCCTGGCTCGGGGCAGCGGCGAAACGCGGCCAGCGAGCGCGGGCGGAGCCGCCAGGCGATCAGGGCCGCCAGCGCGCGGTGCGGGCTGCGGCCGTCGATCTCCAGGTTGCAGAGCGCCCATGCCCCGGCCAACGGCAGGACGCCGAAGCGAAGCGGGGCCGGCAGGGCACCGAGCAGAAGACCGAGGCCGGGCAGGCGTGAGGCGAGCGCGAGGGCGGCCATGCAGGCGAGCCAGTAGCCGACCGCGCGCAGCTCCAAGCCGCCGGGGAGCGGGATGCGCCAATTCTGGATGCGGAACAGGCGCCAACGCCGCCGGAAGACGAGCCGGTAGGAGCGGATCACCTTCGGCTGGCGAGCGCCCTGCTGATTGCCGCCCTCCATCTCAGAACACCGTCTCGGCGAGGCCCTTGGAGAGCGATTCGATCGAGTCCGGGCTGACCAGGAAGATCAGCGCCACCAGCGTGATCAGGACGACGCCGACGCTCGCTCCGAGGTTGCGCGAGGCGAGTGCGCCGAGCAGGAAGAAGCCGGCGACGGCGATCACTACCGGCGCGCCGATTTTGCTCAGCAGGCCGCCAAGCCTGTCGCCGGCTCCGCTGACCTCGGCCCCTCCGCCCTGGCCGAGCGATTTGTTCACCGCCGCCTCGGCGGTGGCGGGGCCGAGGGCGCCCGCCGGCTCGGCGGCCGCGAAGGCCGCCAGGAGCAGCACGACGCTCCCGATGATGACTGCGATCCTGCGTTTCATCTCACGCCTCTCTTTCGTTCATGGGTCTCAGCCCGAGGTCGGGATGACCTCGATGAAGTCGACGTAGGGGCGCTCGCGAACCGCGATCCCGAGTTCGTAGGCGAGCGTGTAGGTGGCGCCATTGGCGTCGCTCGCCTCGGCGGTCGCGAGCACGGCGCGGGCGCCGCTGCGCCCGAGCCACTCGACGCGAGCGACGGATCGCAACCGCAGCGACAGGGTCGGCAGGGTGACCGCCGCGTCCGGCGCGAGGTCGGCGCTGAGGTTCTGCGCCGAGCCGGCCAGGTAGTTGCGCAGGGCGCGG
>JBFWMZ010000011.1:0-83449 GCA_050251335.1 Solirubrobacterales bacterium | reverse complement strand
GAGCCACTCGACGCGAGCGACGGATCGCAACCGCAGCGACAGGGTCGGCAGGGTGACCGCCGCGTCCGGCGCGAGGTCGGCGCTGAGGTTCTGCGCCGAGCCGGCCAGGTAGTTGCGCAGGGCGCGGGCGACCACGGCGCTGACCTGCGCGTCCTCGACGCTGCTCCGAGAGACGGTCGGCGCGTCCCGGCCGATCGCCGGCGCCCCGACGAAGGCCGGATAGCCGACCAGCGAGAGCGGCCCGCCGGGCTCGTGGGCGACCGTGACCGTGAGGTAGACGGGCAGCGGCTGAGTGCTGAGCGCCGCGGCGACGGTGATCGCCCGCCCGCCCGCCAGCGCCGGCTGATCGGAGGCGACCTCGGCCCAGAGCACTTCCTGGCGCCCGTCGGCCGGGAGAAAGCCGGCGTCGTCGTCGACCGCGCTGGAGAGGAAGGGGGCGAGTGCCCGGGCGCGGGCGGCCGGACGCTCGACGTCGTAGGTCAGGTAGGCGCGGGCGAACTGCAGCGCGAAGGCCCGGCTCGGGGCGTCCGCCGTGGCGGCCGCTCGAGCCGGGGCGGGCGGGCTCGGAGGGAAGATCAACGAGCGCAGCCCGAGTAACAGAAGCAGTCCGAGCACGCCGAGGGCGAGGTAGCGCGGCGCGGCGGCGCGCAGCGCGGTGGCGCGCTCGGTGAGCCCTCCGCGTCTCATCGCTCGATCCCGAACTCGGGACGCGGGGCCGGCGCCGGAGGCGCGGGCTCCGAAGGAGCGGTCATCACCTCGGGCGCCGGTTCGGGCGCGGGTTCGTAGGTGACTACGGGGGCAGCAGGCGACTCGGCGACGGGCGCCGGCTGCACGACGGCCGGCCGCGCCGGCGGGCGCCGCTCCCGGGAGCGCAGGCGCCGGAGCTCGCGCTCAGGTGCGGTATGGGACCGCGCTGGGGCGTGCACGATCGGCGGCGTTGCCGTCGTCGTCGGAACGACGGCACGTGGCGGCGCGGGCTCGCCGTCGTCGCCAAGCCGGACGAGGAGGGCGACAGCGGCAAGCAGGACCAGGCCACCTGAGACCAGCGGCCAGGCGAGCCGCAGCTGCGGGGCGCGCGAGCGACCGGAGAGCGGAGCGCTCGCCGTCGGCTCCTCGACGGGAGCGCTCGGGGCCTCAGCCCCGAGCTGCTCCTCGCCGAGCACAAAGATGTCGTCGCGCTTGCCAGCCATGCCCCCGAGACGGAGCCGACGGCGCGTTCGATACCCATCTGCGCGAGGTCAGCCGTGGAAGCCGACACCTGCGCCGGCGGGTTCGGCTTCGCCACCCGACGGCGGCGCGGAGGAGCCCCCGGTCGAGGCACCCTGGCTGCCGGTCGAGCGCCCCGCCGGCGGCGGTGACGGAGAGCTTTCGGCCGCTTCGGCGCTGCCGGCGGGCGAGCCCTCGATGCCGAACTCCGGGCGCGATTCTTCGCTCGACTGACCGGCGGCTTCGGCCGCTTCCGGCGACGGCGCGAGCGGCTCGCTCGCGGCCGGCGCGGCCGAGGACTCCTCACGCTTCTGATCCGGGTCGGGATCGGGCTGCGGTGCCGGCGTCGGTTCGGGAGCCGGCGCCTCCTCGACGGGAGCGCTCGGCGGCGTCGCCGGCTGCTCCTCGCGAACGTGCGCCGGAGGCGGCGCGGGCCGGTCGGGAGCGGGCGAGTCGACAATCCCCGGCCCGACCGCCCCGGTCAACAGGCAGGTCGCGGTCGTCGCCGCCCCGGCGGTGCAGACGGCGGCGATCTTCTGCCCGGTGGTGAGCAGGGCGCTGGCGGGCGTCCCGTCGGCGGCGTTGAAGGCGCCGGTGGCCTTGTAGGCGAGGGTTCGGATGCGGCCGCCGCCGGCCTGGGCGCCGTCGAGCAGTGAGGCGCCCCAGCCGCCGAGCCCGTCCAGCACTCCGGCCTGACCGAAGTGCTCGGCGCCGGCGAAGCCGAGCACGGCGGCTGAGCCGAGGTCGTGGAGGTGCTCGTGCAGGTTCGCGAGGTAGCTCTTGCAGTGACCGCAGTGGGCGAGGTGCGTGCGCAGCAGCGAGAGCTCGCCCGCCTCGCCGAGGCCGCTGACCTCTTTCTCGAGCACCAGACGCCGCGCCTGCTCGCGGATCTCCGGGCAGAGCTCGGACCCTTCGACCGCCTCCATCCGCGCCCGCGCCTGCGCGGTCGCGCGCAGGACCAGCTTCTTCGCGGCGGGAAGGCTGATCTCGCAGTGCTTGGCGATCTCGGGCACGGTCATGCCGAGGCCATAGCGGAGCAGGATCGCCTCGCGGTAGTTGCCGCGCATCCGGCCGAGCGCCTCCTGCAGCCGGGCGGCGTCCTCGCGGCCCTCCGCCCACTCGGGCGGCGGCGGGTCGCCGGCCTGAACCTCGCCGGCCGCTTCCAGCTCGACCGTCGGCCGGGCGGCGCGGGCGCGCAGCTGGTCGATCGCCTGGTTGCGGACGCTGGCGAAGAACGCGGCGCGCAGGTTCTCGGGAGGGCGTCCCCCCTCGGCCAGACGGTGCAGGCGGATCAGGACCTCGGAGACAGCATCCTCGGCGTCAGCACGGTTCAGCGAACCGCCGAAGCGGCGCAGGACGTAGGCCTCACCGAGCGGGCGCAGCCGCTCGCACTCGCGCTCGAAGCGCGCGGCCCGCACGCGGGCCAGCGGCGAGGGTGCGGCGGTGGCCGCCTCCATCAGCGCCCATAGGGACGCCCCACAGCGTCTCGGCGCCCTCGCGGGCGCCGGCAAAATCGGATCATCGCCGCCAAGACGGGCGACGGACTGGTTTCGATACCCCCTGCCACGCAACTACAACCCGGCAAAACGCCTGGAAGCGCGAGGCGGGACGTCTTCCCCGCCTCGCACATTCGTCCACCCGCGCTAGGCGGCGGGCGCGGGCGCGACCGGCTCCTCCACCGCCGGCGTGTCCTCCTCGTCCCGCGGGCCGCCGGGCAGGAACTCGATCCGGCTGGCCGAGATCGAGTGCTCCGAGCGCTTGCCGCCGCCCTTGACCGACCACTCGCGGTAGCGCAGGCGGCCGCTGATCGCGATGTGTCGGCCCTGGCGCAAGTAGGTCGCGCACTTTTCGGCTTCCGCATCGAAGGCGGTGACCGTTATATAGAGCGGGTCGCCACCGGAGTTGTACTCGGCGACCCGCATGTCGCAGACGGTCTTCCCGCCGCGCTGGTCGGGTTCGGGGTCGCGGGTCAGGGTCGCGGTCATCGCCACCATGTTCATCTGCTCCTCCTTGCGGGCCTTCTCTGGCCCCGTTGTTGATCGAAGCTCGGCTCTGGCGCGCTGGCGCAGCCAGGGAGGCACGACGCGCACCCGGGCGCTGCGACGCCCGCTCGGGTCCCCGAGGCGGGCGACGATCGCCTCGCCCGGGCCGAGGCGCTGCAGCTCGGACGGGTTGACCTCGAAGCGGTAGCCGCGGGTCCGGGTCCCCTCGTCGGCGGCCATGCCCAGGCGGTTGGTCTTCGCCGTCGTCTCCCAGGTGGGGACGGTGCCGATCGCCTGGGCGACCCACTCGGCGTCCTCCTGGCCGCCGATCCGGTGGCAGATCACCGCCGCGGCGGTGGCGCCGATCCGCTCCCGCACAGCCGGCCCGGCGGCGCGCAGGTCGGCGAGCGTCTGGGTGCCGAGGGCGACGCTGAAGCCGGCGGCGCGGCCGCGGGTGTAGAGGCGATCGAGGGCCGGCGCCTCCAGAGCGCCGAACTCGTCGACCGCGACGAAGGTGCCGACGCCGCGGCCCATCAGGGCGCTGGCGACGGCCCCGAGGTCGAGCATCGCCATTTGCGCGATCGTGCGGCCGACGTTGCCGGTGCGGTCGGTGTCGAGCCGCAGGTAGACGACCTCGCGGGCCTCGATCGCGGCGCGCAGGTCGACCGCCTCGACTCCGGGGCGGGTGGGATCGAGCCAGGCGCGGGCGAACTCGGAGGTCGCCAGGTTGCGCAGGCGGGCGCGCAGGCCGACAATCGCCCGCTTCTCGTCGGCGCGCAGCGCCCCGGTGGCGCCGATCAGCTCCTCGCGCAGCTCCGGCGCCTCCAGCTCGTAGACGAAGTTCTCGAGCCCGTCGGGATCGCAGCGCTCGGCGACCGCCGCCAGGGTCACCGGGAGGCGGGCGGCATCGAGGGCGCGGAGAACGTTCCGCAGGAACGGCGAGGCCGCCTGGCGGTAGAAGTCGGCGTCCTCGGAGCCCCACGCCTGGGCTGCGATCAGGCGCTCGGAGCGCTCGTCGACGCTGCCGCGGGCGAGCGGATCATAGCCGCAGGGGCCGCTCGGCGCGACCAGCCGCAGCGGCGCCCCGACCTCGGCTGCGGCGCCCTCGGCGGCGCGCAGCAAGGCGGCGTCGTTCTTGGCCTCGATCACCACCGCCCCGAAGCGCGAGCGGATCACGTACTCGACCAGGAGGGCGGCCAGCGAGGTGGTCTTGCCGGCGCCGGTCGCCCCGGGGACGAGGACGTGGGCGCCCGACTCGGCGCTGCCCCGGGGAACGCAGACGAGCTCGCCGCGAGCGGTGCGCCCGATCGGCAGCTCGCGCTCCAGGGAGTCGTCGGCGCGGCGCTCGGCCAGGTGGCGGCGCAGGCCGTCGAGCGGCCGCACCCGCCGCGCCGCCGCGATCTCGCGATCACCACCCGAGCGCCGGTCTTCAAGCTGGCAGTGGGCGGCCCAGCCGCCGGCGCCGAGGGCGAAGCCCGAGATCGCGGCGGCGAGCGGCGCGGCCACCGACGCCAGCGGGGCGAGGGCGGCGAGAAGCGTGAGGGCGAGCGCCGCCGGCGCCAGCGGCAGCAGCCCCCAGGTCCAGGCGAGGCCGCGGCGGCGGCCGATCGCGGCCGCGGCCAGCCCGAGCGCGCCGGTCGCCAACAGCAGGGCCAGCGAGACAAGCGCAAGCTCGGCGAAGGCCGAGGCGTTGTCGAGGGCGTCGGGCGATCGGTCGGCGGCCATGCCGACAAGACGGCAGCCGCGCTCGATTCGTCCCACCTACGGCTACTGCGAGGCCGATCGCGACCTCGCTCAGCCGGTTGGTCTGCCGCGCTCCGGTGCGTTGTCAGCCTCGGCCTCGATCAGAGACTCGGTGCGGACCGCCAGCTCCCTGAGGGACAGGCCGAGAGCGGCGGCGAGACTACGCATCGTCCCCCAGGTCGGATTGACGCGACCCTTCTCCAAGTTGGAGAGATGAGCCACCGTGATCCCGGCCCGGTCGGCAAGCGCCCGCTGGGTGAGATCGACGCCCTTCTCCATGCGGCGCAGGCGCACCGCTTCGCCCAGAGCGCGCTGAGGATCGACTGGCTGAGGCATGGCGGCGGACGATCTCACAGCCTCAGTCATCGCGATCCTCGACCTGGGCGATCGCCGCGAGCAGGTGCTCGATCAGCACCACCTCGGCCTCCTCCCGGGTCGGGAAGGGGCCGTCCTCGCCGTCCTCGAGGCCGTCGTAGCAGTAGCCATCGTGCTCGACCACCCAGCCGGCGTGGCGCCCGTAGGAGAAGCGCTCGGAGATCGACCAGTGACCGTCGCGGTCCTTGCGGACGTCGCCGGCAAGGGCCTTGTAGTGGCGGTCGATCAGCTCGGCGATCTCGGCGGCGCGATCGGTGGCGGCGGCGCTCACTGGCCGACCGCCCAGTGTGCAGAGGACCCGTAGCCGACGATCTCCTCATCGCGGACCCTGGCTTCGCCGCCGCGCTCGGCCATCTCGCGCCCGACCCCTCTGCGTTCGATCGCCTTCTCGGCGAAGCTGCTCTCCTCCTCGCCGCACAGGCGGGCCAGCTCCGCGTCGGCCTCGGCGCTGGTCTGCGGCCAGGCGAAGGTCATCCCCCGGGCATCGGCCTCGCGGCGCAGCTCGCGCAGCTGCTCGGATCGGGGCTTCTCGGACGATTCGTTGACGGTCTCCATGACGCGCTCCTCTCGGGCTGACGGTGTTCGCTTGCGGAGCGACCCCCGCCCCGGGGAAGGCGCGGCGCGCACCGAGCGCAGCGAGGGGAAGGGAGCGGAGCGACCTTGCGCGCCGCGCCGACCGGGGCAACGTGGAGCGCAGCCGCGAACACCGTCAGCCGCGCCGCCGAGACCGGCTCGCCCTAGAGCTCCTCGACCCGCACGTAGCTGCCGGTGGAGGTCCGCTCGACCGCCCGCCGCACCGCGCCGAGGGCGCGCGGGGAGCAGTGATAGGCGACGGCGGCGAAGCGGCCCTCGGCGATCGCCCGCCGCCAGGAGCGCAGGATGCGATCCAGCCGCGCTGCGCCCTTCACGCTCAGCTCGACCTCGATCGCCTCGGGCGGGCTGTCCTCGCCGGCATCGGCGATCAGGTCGCAGCGGTGCAGCCGCCGTCCCTCCTCGACCTTCAGCGAGTAGACCCGCCGCTCCTCGGCCCGCTCGTGGGCGAGGGCCTCTCGCTCGGAGAGCAGGCGGGCGCCACCGCGCTCCAGCCGGGCGGCCAGCCGGGCGACCGCCGCCTCGTGCACGGCGCCGGCGCCGGAGATCCGGGCGGGGCCGAGGTGGCGGTAGCCGCTGAGCCGCAGGCCGGCGACGGTCGGCGCGACCATCCGTTCGGCGCCCCAAAACTCCGAGCCGACCTCGATCAGGCCGGCGCGGCGCAGCCGCCGCTCACGGGCGAGGGTGACGCTGCGCGCGGTCCCGGCCCAGATCGCGACCGCCTCGCGGGGGACGAGGCCGAACCGGGCGATAAAGCCGAGCACCTCGACGTCGCGGGCGCTGAGCCGGTCCGATCTCTTGCCTCCTGCCATGCAGCCAAGACGGCCGACCGACCACCAGGGGGACACCACAATCGGGTAGGGGCGGGGCTTACCCCCGCCCCTCCCACACCACCGGACGTGCGGGTCCGCATCCGGCGGTTCGCGTCGCATCCCGGAAACGGCGGTAGGGATCGGTGAACCCCCGTAGGCCCTGCTCACGCCAGTAGGCGTTGGTGAGGCTGCGGGTGAGAACCCACGACCTCGCGATCCGCCAGTAGCCCAGACGGCTGTTGGCCCATTCCCAGGCCTTGTCGTCGGGGATGCCGGTGGCGGCGAGGTTTCGGTGCTTGGTGCGGATTCTCTTCCACTCCTTCCACCGGACCTGCCGTAACCGGCGGCGCAGCCATTCATCGAGCTCGAGCAGCGGGTAGGGCGTGTCTGCCAACGCGAAGTAGGCAGTCCACCCGACCGTGAAGCGGTTGGCTTCGCGGATTCGCCGCTCCATCGAGACGCCCCGGCGGCGCGAGGTGATCTTGCGCAGGCGATCCTTGGCGCGCCTGCGCGCCTTCGGGTCGATCCTGATCTCGATCTCACCCTTGCGCTTGAGGAAGCCGAACCCCAGGAGGGTGGCTCTGAAGGCGGAGGCGATCGAGGACTTACCCCGGTTGACTCGCAGCTTCAGGCGCCGCTCGATGAACTCGCCGGTGCTGCCCATCACGCGCTCGGCCGCCCTTCTGGAGCGGACGTAGATCGTGATGTCGTCCGCGTAGCGGACGAAGCGGTGCCCTCGCTGGGTCAGCATCCGGTCGAGGTCGTCGAGGTAGACGTTGGAGAGCAGCGGCGAGAGGGGAGAACCCTGTGGGGTTCCCTCCTCGCTCGGCTGCCTCACGCCGTCTGCCATCACTCCCGCTTCCAGATAGCTGCGGATCAGCTTGAGCACGCGCTTGTCGGTGACCCGCCTCGCGACCCTCGCCATCAGCGCGTCGTGCTGGACTCGGTCGAAGAAGCGATCGAGATCCAGGTCGACGGCCCACTCATGCCCCTCGGCGATGTCGCGCTGGGCGCGGCGGATCGCGTCGTGGGCCGAGCGCCCGGGACGAAAGCCGAAGCTCCGCTCCGAGAAGCCGGGATCGAAGACGGGCACCAGCACCTGCGATAGGGCCTGCTGGATCACTCGATCCAGGGCCGTCGGCACCCCCAGCTCCCGCTCGCCGCCGGAGGGCTTTGGGATCGTGACCCTCCTGGTCGGTTGCGGTCGGTGGGTGCCCGCGTCGAGTGCGGCCCTGACTTCGGGCCAGTGGTCGTGCAGCCAGGAGCGAAGCTCGGTGGTCTGCATGCCATCGACGCCGGGGGCACCGGCGTTCTGCTCGACGCGTCTGAGCGCTGCCGCCAGATTCTCGCGAGAGAGGAACCTCTCCCAGAGGTCTCCGGAGGCAGCGGGGTGAGCTTCCGTGGTCACGGGCGCCGGCCGGTCGCTGCGCTCTTCGCGGGGAGCTTCGGGCTTCACCCTAGGCATCCATTGCGCGAAGGCCCCTGACGGGGTTGGCTGCGGTCATCGCTTCCGGCGCGAGCACCGTGGTCGGTTGCTCGGCTTCACGTTCGGCCCTTCGCGGCACACGATCCCGCCGCTACTACGGCCTCTGCTGACTCCTGCCGGGTGACCGGCTCCCTTGCGAGAGCCGGGGTCGGGCGACATGCGTCGAGGCCGACGTCCCGGCAGGTCTCCCCGGATAAGGGCAGCAACCTTCCTCGCGCACCCGCCGCATCTACGTTGCGGTCCCTTGATGACCCGGACTTCGGCGTGTTTGGCCGCCTCGTCCGGACCGCCCCGCCTTTTATGCGGTTCGTGTTCCTCGGGTCGCGATTTCGCCTCCACCTTCCTTCCCACCCCGCCTCGCGGCGACGCAGTTGGCTTCGGCTTGTGGTTTCGGTCATCTGATCCACGGGGGACTTTCACCCCCGAGCTGCTGCCCATGCCGGGCGTACCACGAAAAGAGCCCGGCGCCGGAGCGCCGGGCTCTGGGAGGGGGGCCGCCGCTACTCGGCCGCTGCCACGATGACCGCGTCCGCGATCACCGAGTGCTTGGAGCGCTTCTGCGGCTTGCTGCGCCCATTGGGCGTCGACTCCCATTCGTTGAAGATCAGGCCGCCGGAGACCGTGACGACCGCGCCCTTCGCGAGCGCCTTGCACGTCCCGGCGAGCTCCTCGCCGAAGGCGGCGACGTCGATGAAGACGGAGGGCTTGCCCGGGTCGACCTGGCGGACGCGCATGTTGCAGACGGGCCCGCGCTTGGTCTCGCGCGTCTCGGGGTCGCCGACGAGCTTGGCTTTGAACGGCTCTAGGTTGATCATCTGATGCTCCCTTCGCCCGCTTTGGGCTGGATTCGATTACGCAGCGACTACGCCCCCGGAAAGGCGGGGCGCGCACCGAGCGCAGCGAGGGGAAGGGAGCGAAGCGACCTTGCGCGCCCCGCCGTCGGGGGCAAGATGGAGCGGAGTTGAGAAGCCAGCCGCGGACGCAGGGACGCTCGATCAACCCGGAACCGCTCCAAGCCCGAGCGCTCCCCGACCCTCGGCGCGAACGACCTCGCCCGCCGACGACCCCGCGCCCGCCCCGGCCCGGGCCAGACTCCCCACATCGCCTCGCCGCCGAGTCGAGTACGGCCGACGCTCGCCCGACGCGACCGGCCCGCACCGCCCCTCACGCGACCCGACGGCACCGCCCGCACGCCTCGACCTGACCGCCCAGCCCCCGGACCCTCGCCCCGCCTCGCCGCCGTCACGTCCTGCCGGCCGCCCCCGACCAGGCCATCGTCACTCGCTCACGCCGCGCCCGCGCCTCCGCGCCGCCCTCGCCGAGCCGCTGGCCGCCCGCCCTCGCCGCCGCCGCCACTCCTCCCCATCCCGACCGAACCACCCTCGGACCCTCACCGACTCGCTCCATGCCCACCCGACCGACCTCTTGACCGCCCCGCCCCACTCCCTCCTGCCCCCCGAGCAACGCTGACCACGAACACTCCATCGTGTGTGTGCGTGGTCAGCGTTGCGCGGGGGGCTCAAACCCGCTTGGGGCGGGGCGGCGCTGCGGACGAAAAATCCGCACTCTCGTCCGCAGCCTGAGCCGGCGCCAAGAGGACGCGGAGCTCAGGCGGAGAGCTTGCGCAAGGCCGCCCGACCCTCGGCGATGCAGCGGTTGACCTTCGTGTGGGTCCAGCCCCGGCGCTCGCAAATCTCGCGGTAGGAGAAGCCGAGCGCGAACATCAGCAGCGCCGTCCGCTCGTCGGGCTTCAACTGCATCAAGGCCGCCATGAACCGCTCGACCTCCTCGGTTCGCACGACCCGCTCGGCGGGATCGGCGGTGCCGGCGGGGAGCTGGATCTCGGGACCGTCGTCCGCTTCGATCGCGGTCCGCTGACGTGCCCGGCGCTGCTTGCGCCCCTGTTCCCAGGCCCGGTGTTTGATCGCGACGTTGAGCCAGCGCACCGCGTCGACCCCGGCCGGGCCGTCGTAGGCGCGAAGGAAATCGATGCTCGCCTCCTGGAAGGCGTCCTCGGCCTCGGCCTCGCCGGGCGCGTGCCGCCGCGCCTGACGGCGCAGCGCCGCCCGGGCCTCGCTCAGCGCCTGCTCAAGGATCGCCGCCCTCCGTCCCGCCTGCTCGCTCTCTGGCTGGCTCGCCATACCCCGCCCCCGCGCACGCAGTGCGCGACACTGCGGGGTCTGGCGAGCCAGCCGGGGGCGCTGCCTCCGCCCCGGCTCGCGCCGCGATCGACGCCACGGCCGGGACCAAGGAGCGCACCCGAAGGCCGCGGCCTCACGGCCTGTGCCGGAACGGGCCCTGCCGAGCGGGGCGCAGCCGACTGACGTCGGACTCCCAGCCCCGCGCCTCGTCGCAGAGGCGGTTCACGCTCGCGGTGGCGACCCGGTAGAGCGCGGTGGTTCCCCGCTTTCGCCGGGCGACCATGTCCACGTCGCGGAGGACCCCCAGGTGCTTTGAGGTGTTCTGCTGGGACCCCCCGACCCCCACAGCGATCTCGCCGACCGGCGCCTCCCCACACCTCCGCAGGTAGTCGAGGATCAGCAGGCGCGTCGGGACGGCGAGCGCGGCGAAACGCCGCGCCACCGCCTCCGCCTCCATTGCGTCGAGCGGCGCTTTGATCGTCGCCATGTCTAGACCGTCTCCCCGGAGCCGGTCAGCCGGTTGAAGCGGAGCGCGGCCTGAGTGGCGAGGAGGACCTGGCCGTTGCGGTGCAGCAGTCCGACACCGGCAAGGTCGCGGACGGCGCGGCGAATCGCGTCGACCTGGCGGAACTCGTCGGGGTCTTCGACCATCTCGCGGGTCAGCTCACCGAGCGTCAGCTGCGCCGGATGCCGGGAGAGGACGAGGGCGAGGACGCCGGCTTCGATGGCGGTGTCCTGCTGGACGGTGGTGGCTTCGTTGCGGGCGTCGGGATCCGGGCATCCGGAATCGCACCCGTGGCTACGGTGATCTTGCATGGGAGGTTCCTTCTCCTGTGCCGGCCCCGGGGGTGTTGACGCACCCGCCGGGGCATTTATCTGGTTCCGGTCGTCAGGTAAACGGGGCGGAAAACTCTCCCCCCTGGCCGAAGGGATCGACACGGCGAAGCCGACCGTCTATACCTAGACGGAGGAGCCGTCGCCGAAAATCCTTCCGCCGACGGACTGAATAGGTTCAAAGGAAGCAATGTCAAAGATCGCCAGACGACCCCAGGTGAAGAGGGCCTCAGCCAACGACCGCTACGTGGTTCCCAATGCGGACAGCGGCGGCTGGGACATCGTCAAAGAGGGTCACCGCCGGGCGACGGGGCACGCGAAGACCAAGCAGGAGGCGATCACCCACGCCCGCCAGGCGGTCCGCAACGATGGCGGCGGCGAGCTGCGGATCGTCAACCGCGCCGGCAAGCTGACCGACTCCGACACGATCCGCCCGGCAAAACGCCGCGCCGCTTAGCGCCCGCGGACACGCAGCTTCGCCGCGCCCAGTGGGTGGGTGGTCGCGTCGAAGAAGATCAGCTCGTCGACCTCGACGCGCCCGTAGATATCCATCTGCCTGGCGAGGCGTTCGGCCTTCGTCCCCTCGGGGAGCATCGAGACCGCAATTGCCCGATCAGGGTTCTCGCTGAGAGCGGCGGTGATGTGGGCGTCCTCGGCTCCCAGCGCACTGCCGAAGACCACGGTGTCGAGCTCGTTGTCCCGCAGGCGGTCAAGGCAGTGGGAGAGGTACTCGTTGCCCTCGATCACCTCGAGCTTGTCCCTCGCCGACCCCTCGGTGACGAGCAGCGGGCGGGCGTTCGGGTCGCCGTCGATCGGCTGGCCGAACTGGTCGAGCAGGGTCCTGATCCGCTGCCGGGCCAGCTTGAAGACCGTGCCGTCGCCGGCGACGACGAGATGCAGCGCTCCGTGGAGGAAGTAGATCGGCACCTCGCCGACGCTGACCGGCGCCCTCTGGGGATCGAACTCGCAGCGCCCCCAGCGGAAGTTGTCGATGAACGGGGTGAAGCGGCCACCGTAGGCCATCGCCCAGTAGATCAAGAGGTCGTAGTTCGTGGTGAAGACCCACTCGAACTCCGCCATGACATCTCGGATCGCCTGCCGGGTCTCCCCCGGCACTTCGTCCCGATTGACGTGGACGTTCCGCACCGCCGAGCCGAGCGCGATCTGGATGCTGCGATAGCGCTCGTAAAGAGGTGCCGTGTCAATCCCGACGACCGAGCAGACGCGGATCGCGGTCAGCAGGTCGCCGAGGGCCCGCTCGAAGTTCGGGCTGCGATCGAAGAGAGCGCGGTCCTTCCTCGTTAGGTCGGCGGTGCTGGCGTGGTCGAAGAGCGTCGGATAGCCGAAGGGCTCCCAGACATGGCGACTGAGCCCGTTCCCGATCAGCAGCGTTTCCCATGGGCGACTGTCGGCGACCTCCGCCCAGGGCCGCAGCGTCCCGTCCGGGAGGTCGCTCACGAGCGGACCGCTCGGCCTACTTGCGATCCCTGGCAGGCGACTCGGAGTGGCGCGGCCCGCGCACCGTGTCAGAGTCGATCAGCTTGCCTTTCTTGTTGGCGATACGCAGCTCGCCGCCGCCCTGGCCTTTGACGATCTCCCGGCCCCGGTCGATCGCCTCGGCCTTCGTACGTGCGTGAGCACTGGCGCGTTGGTGGTCCTCTTTGACCACGTCCCAGCCGCCGCGCTCGGAGTTCGGGACCACATAACGGTCGCTGTCATTTTTCCTGGTCATATGCGCCTTCCCTAAGTATTCGCCCGTGCCCAAGCATTATGGGCGGCGAGGCGGCGTGACCGGGCGGCAGTCGTGACCGTTTTTCTAGGGGTCGATCCGCTGGAAGGGATCGAGCGTGGTGGCGGCCGCGTCGATGCCATCGACGCCGAGCCGGTAGCCGGCCCGGCTGGCGAGGTCCTGAAGCGCCTGCAGATGGTCATAGAGGAGCAGGCGCCGCTCAAAGGTCAGCGCCTCCTCGCCGACTTTCAGCGAGCGGGAGCCCAGAACGGCAGGACCGCCGCCGATGACCGCGCTCTCGGCGACCAGCACGGAGGCGCTGCCCTCGCCCTCCAGGTAGGAGCCGCGCACCTCGATCCCAAGCGCCGCCGAGGTGCTGGTGAAGACCAGCACCGACGCGCCAGCCTCGGTGACGAGCGTCTCACCGCCGACCGACATGCCCTCAACCTCGAAGGTGATCGGCAGCGGAATCGGAGCCATGCGATCACCGTAGCGCGGGCGGCGGCGAGCGCGTGCTCGCTCGGCCGGGCGATCACGACCACGACCTGACGGGAGCTCGCAGGCGCTAGTCCCGATCTGCGCAGCGCAGCGCGATCCACTCGAACTCGCCGTTGACCAGCGGGACCTCATCGGGGTAGTAGCCGGCCCAAATGTGACGTTCCCAAGACTTCCACCTATGCCTTGACGCGCGGATTCTCGACTCCGGCGTCATCCGAGCCATGCGGGCCAGGAACCCATCGCGGCGCTCGCGGTCACTCACAGGCAGCTGGGGCCAGTCGGGCGAGGGGCGGGAGACGATGCTCCCGCCCCTCTGACCGAGCTGAACCTCTGCCCTACCGCGACTCACGGCTGCGGCGCGGGCGCGCCGCCTTGACCTCGGCCGCGAGCAGCTTGATCGCCTCCCGGCCTCCCCGCGAGAACCAGCCAACCCGCCGGCTCTGCGCGATCGCCGCGTCGTCGACCAGCTCGCCGGCGATCATCGCCTCGGTGAGGATCTCCATCACCTCGCCTTCGCTGCGGGCCTTCTCGACGCGATTCCAGATGTACTCGTGGCAGGCGTCGCGGCTGGCGTAGTTGATCTTTTCCCGCTTCGCCCCCGACTTCAGCGTTTTCCGCTCGACCTCCCGCAACTGCGGCAGGGCCAACATGATCCCCGCCGCCGCGAGGCCGTCGTGATCGGCGAGCAGGACCGCCGCCACCGCCTTGGCCCGGTTGAGGCCGTGCTCCTTGCGCCCCGCCGCGCCCCGCCGCTCGATCAGCTTTACGCCGACCTTCTCGTTCGCCCGCTCGGCCGTCGCTTTGGCCGCTTTCGCCTCCTCGCGACCCTTCGCCCGGGCTGCTTTCTTCTCGTCCTCGGTGGTCGGCTTGCCAGCGCTCTCGGCCGCTTTGAGTTGTTTCTCCTCCAGCTCCCGCCTGCGCTTCAGGGCGCGGTCGACGTGGCGCTCGGCGAGGTCGCCGGCCAACTCGCGGTCGGTGATGAACCTCGTCGTGGAGACCCATTCGCCGCGATCGACCTCGACCTCGACCAGGCAGCCGGCCGCGCGGGCGTCGTCGATTTCGGGTTGGCCGAGCGAGACGGACTTCGGGACTCCAGCCATGTGGGGCATGGCCTCGTCCAGCGCCTCCAGGAGCTTGGCGCGCTTCTCCTCGTCCGCAATGACCTGATCGAGGTAGACGCTCCTCGGCTCGATCATCGGCGGCGCCTGCTCGAACTTCGCCTGTGAAACCGCGTAGAGGACGTCACCGAAGGCGTCGAGGAGGTCGTGCGCCTCCACCTCGCCCCGCTGTGCCAGCTCGCAAGTGCAGACGGCGATCTGCGGCGAGACTTCGGCGACCTTCCGCAGGTTGCGCTCGGCCTCCATCGGCACCGCCCCGCTGGCGAAGAAGGGCAGGCAGTCCTCGGGCAGCTTCAACAGCCGCTTGCGATCGCCCACGTAGCCGGCCGATTTGCCGATCCGTGCGCCGATCTTTTTGTTCGTGCCCAGGTTCTCGAGCGCGGCCAGTCGCACGATCGCCTGCGCCTCCTCGACCGGGTTCAGGTCCGCCCGGATCAGGTTCTCGGCGAGCGCCGCCGCCAAGGCCCCGTCGCCCTCTCGGATTAGGACGGGGACCTTCTTCACCCCGGCCTCTCTTGCTGCCCGCAGCCGGCGCTCGCCCGCGACCAGGATGTAGTGGGTGCCGCCGTTCGGCCTCACGGTCAGCGCCTGGGCGATGCCGTTCTGTTCGATGCTGGCGACCAGCTCGCGGTGCTGGTCGGGATCGAACTCGGTCCTCGGGTTGAAGCCGTCCTCGACCTTGATCGTGTCGATGTCGAGCACGGCCGTGCTGGGATCGCTCATCAGAGCCTCCTGTTCTGCGCCCACGCCCGATGCGTGAGCCGGTGGCCCCGACCCGCACGCGCAGCGTGCGAAAATCGGGGTCCCGGCGAGCGCAGGAGGCGCGGGGCGTGGGCGCTACAGGAGGCCCGCGGAGCGACCGCGATCGCCGAGCCGCAGAGCGCGACCCGGCGACCTCAGCCGAGCGGGTTAGCGGCGAACCGGCGCGCGGTGCTTCCCCCGCTGCTTCTTCGGGCATCCCTTCGACCCGCGCCGGCCGGCCTGCTTCTTCTTGGTCTTCGCGCAGCGACCCTTCGCCGCCGGCTTCTTCGGCTTCATCGACTCCGGCAGCACTCGCAGCCTGACCGGATCCGACTCGTTCTCGACATATGGGTAACCGCCCGCTTCGCGTACCTGGGCGCGCATTTCGTAGAAGGTCGGCCGCGTGGTGCGACGGAACGGGTAGCTCATCTCGTAGTGGCCGCCGTCGCGGGTCCGGTAGCGGCGGAACACGAGCCAGCCCTTGCCGGTCTTCACCTGCAGGACCACCGTCACGTCGTCGTTGTGGGGGCCGGGGATCTCGCCCTGAAAGAAGGCGGATTCGCCGTTGTAGACCGTGGTCTTGCGCGCCCGCAGGGTCGGCTTCACGACCGTGCGGACCCTGGCGCTCGAGCTGAGCTGGCGGGTGCCGTCGCGGTGGACCGCGATCACTTCCCGCGAGGGCCCAGCCGGAATCGGGAAGCGGTAGGCACCCCCGCCGTCGGTGAGCGCGATGCCGAGGAAGTCCCGGCCGCGGTCGGTCTCCACCCGGGTGTAGACACAGACCGGCGAGAGGGCGATCGGCCCCGAGGGACCGCGCAACGAGCCGGTGAACGTCGTCCCCTCACCCTGCTGGAGGGTCTGTTCGAGCTGGTTGCCGACGGCGGCGCTGATCAGCGAGGCGCCGGCCACCGTGGATCGCTGGCATTCATAGCCCAGCGGCGCCGTGATGGGTGCGCCGACGTTGCCCTCGGCGTCGCTCAACCACAAGCGCAGCTGGTAGTTGCCGCCCGAAGCGGGCGAGTCGAGCTCGCCGATCGCCTCGATGTTCCTGCCGCTGACGGTGGCGCGCGGCACGATCACTTTGCGGGAGCCGTCGAGGATGTCGTAGTGAGCGGCGTCGATCGGCGCACCGGCGTCGACGATGTTCTGCCAGCGCAGGTCGAAGCCGTCGGCCGCGCGCGGCGTCGCCGGCGAGGTCACCGAGAGGACCTGCGGCGCGGCGGGCGGGATCGTGTCGTGTGGGATCTGCGCGACGGCCGCCGGGCCGGTGAAGCCGACCTGATCCTCGAGCCAGACGCGGAGGCGGTAGTCGCCGGCGTTCGCCGGCCCTTCGATCCCGGTGATCGCGGTCGGGTTCGTCGCGGTGAGGACCTGCTCGGGCTTCACCACCGCGCCGGCCGCATTCAGCACCTCGTAGTGGACCTTGGCGATCGGGCTGCCCTGGTTTGGCGGCAGCGCGAACTGTGCACCGAAGCGGTCGAGGTAGCGGTTCGGGTTGGCGCTGGTGACGACCAGCCCGACCGGCGCCCCGGGCGGCGTGTTGTCGGTGTAGACCGGGCCCTGGACGCAAGACTCTGACGCGGTCCCGTTCAGGCCGACCGCCTGGCCGTAGTCCTGCGCGCACGCCTGCAGGGTGTGAACGCCATCGCCCAGGACGGCGGTATCGAGCGGGACCGAGAGGGGCCAAGGACCGCCGATCGGGCAGGGCTGGAAGACCCGCCCGTACTCGCCGTTGGCCTGCGAGGCATCGAGGTTGCAGAGGCCGCGATAGTCGTGGCGGAAGCGCTCGACGCCGTCGACGCGGAGATAGGTCCAGCGTATGCCGGACCCCTGGTCGCCATTGGTGTAGGTGACCGCCTGGCTGCCTTTTGACCACGCGCCGCTCATCAGGGTCGAGCCGTTCGTGAAGCCCACCTGCGCGTTCTGATCGTCGGAGAGGGTGAAGACGAGGGTGTTGACGTCGGCGGCGTTGAAGTTGCTGCGGTCGCAGCCAGCCGGCCGCACGCAGTTGACCTCGAAGGCGAAGCGCCAGAAGTCGGCGTTGCCACCCGGCCAGAGATGTGGCGCGAAGGTGGAGGTCGTGCCGGCGGGGGCTCCCACTCCTTGGCTGAAAATCTGGAAGCCGTTGTTGGCGAAGTCGACTCCCCAGAAGCGCGCCCGCCAGCCGTCGTTGAATGCAAGGGGCTGCCGGGTCCAACCCCCCGCCGTCTTGAAGTGGACGAACGGGGGCGTGTCCCAATAGACGAACCCGTAGGCCCCGTTGCCGGCGTTACCGCCGGCCTGGTTCTCGGCGATCCGTAGGAAGGCGGCGTTGCCGGCTGGGTCGGGGGCCGGGCCGCAGTAGTTCTCGAAGGAGAAGATGCCCCCGGGGTTCTGCGGGCTGGTGGTATTGGTCCCGGTCCCAAAGCCGTTGGAGCCGACGTTTCCGGCGCAGAGGACGGCCTTGAACTGCCCGGCGGGCGCGGCCTTGGCGGTCGCCGCCGAGATGACGGCGACGAGCAGGCAGATCGCCGCCAGGCACAGCGCGGTAAGGACTGGGCGCCGGGCGGTGGTCCTGGTCTGGGGTGGCATAGAGCTCTCCTTTGTCCTCGCCCGCGACAAGGCGGCGATTCCGAGGCGTTAGGTTCGTCTTGTCACCCCCAGACGAGGGAGCGGCGCAATGCGATACCCCCGGTGATCCGCAAACCTGATTGTTTTCCGAGCGCTCAAACAAGCTCTGACACTCAACGGCTCGGAAAGCGGCACTCATATATCCGCTTACCTAAGCCGCTAGGGCTAAAGGAGCCCGCGACGATTAGGCGGCAGCGTCGACCGGCCGCAGCGGCGGCAACGCAACCGTGTCGGGCCGATCCCAGAGCCGGTAGCCGACGCCCCAGGAGTTGATGATCATCCCGTCCGCCCCGGCCGCTTTCAGCTTCCTCCGCAGTCTGCTCGCGTGGCTCTCGAGGGTCCGCGTTTTCGCGTTGCCGTCGTGACCCCAGATGGTCGCGAGCAGCTCTTCCTTGCTGTAGACCCGGTCCGGTTTGGCCGCCAACACGGCCAGTAGCTGGAATTCTTTACGCGAGAGCTCCAGCCTGACGTCGCCCACGGTCGCGATCCTGATTTCCGGCTCGACGACCAGGGGTCCGCGGAGGAGCGCGTCCCGTTTCTCCGTTTCGGCGTTTATGGCCCCGCCGTCGAGGTCACCCCGGCAGGCGATCCGCCAGTTGTCCTCGTCCTCCTTGCGGAGATGCAGCTCCCAGTTGCCCCCTTCGCTCAGCCTGGCCTCGATCTCGCCGGCCGCCGTTTGGATCGAGACCTTCGTGAACCTGCCGGGCGCGACCAGCCTCAGCGGGGCGCCGTGGTCGATGGATGCGTCCATTGTTGTTCCTCCTTACTCGGTGACGGTGGTCGCCGAGCCGCCCGGCGGGGAGCGGAGCGAGCGGAACCCGAGCGCAGCGAGGGCGCGCAGCGAGGCCCGCGCAGCGGGCCTTTCAAGCGAGCCCGCTCCCTGCCAGGCTCGAAGCGACCACAGTCACCGAGACCGGGACCTCGGACTAGCGACCGGCTGGCTTGGAGGTGAAGGAGACCGGGAAGACGGACAGTCCCGTCGGGAGCATCGAGGCCCCCGACGGGTACGCCGTGAAGCTCAGTTGACAGGCATCCGTTCGATTGCCGACCTGCCGGCGCCGAGCTTTCCTTCGAGGTCGCCGAGCTGGTTGTCGCGCTTTCCCTGGAGGGTCGCGACCCGCGCGTTGTAGATGCGCTTGTGGTCGTTGCGCAGCTTCTGGATCGCGGCGGCGTCGTCCCGGAGGACGAGCTGCGCCGCTGAGGCCTTTGCGGCGCGGATCGCCGCCTTTTCCTTCCCGTAGGCGGCCTTGAGGTCGGCGAGTTCCTCCCGTTCGAGTTCGCCGTCGGCAACGAGTCGGTCTACACGCCGTTCGATCGCTTCCTGAAACTGGGGTTGTTGGGCCGTGGCGGCAGCGCCCTTCTGTTTGCGCAGCCGTTTGATCTCTTTGTGGAGAGCCTCGATGCGGTCGCCGAACTCCTTTTGAATGCGGGCAAACTCGGCTTCGTAGTTGGCTGCGGCCGACGCCAGGCGCGCGTCGTATTCGCTGCGCAGGCCGGCGAGTTCGCCGGACTCACTGCGGCGGATCGTTTGCGAGCTCTTCTTGAAGGCCCGGTTGGATTCATTGTTCGCCTGCGCCTTCGCGCGATTGAAGAGCGCATTCGATTTGTTCACCGCGGCCTGGTGCTTATTGTCGAGCTGGCCGTCGTAGGCGCTCTTTTGCGCCGCGGCGGTCGGCGTTCCGGCGAGCACGTCGAGCTTGTCGACGAACTTGGCGAGTGCCTTGTATTGGGCGCTGGCGGAGAACGGCGGGACTTTGGCGGCGCTGGCGGTCGAAGCTAGAAGCGCCACGGCGAGAAGGGCAACGCCAGCGAGCTGTACGAGCAAGCGCAGCCTACGGTGCGGATTCATCTTTCAGGGACTCCTTGTACGGGCGCCGGCCAGGGCGCCAGTGGATCTTGAGCGCTTCTCCCTAACCCGCTTCTTGCCCGGTCGATGCGGCAGGCTATGGCGGGGCGGATAGAGCTTGCGATGGGCGTGGGCGGCGCTGCCTCAGGGGAGAATGTCAGAGGAACCTGGGACGAGATCTGCCGAAGGCACAGGCCTGAGTCCGCGCCTTCTCCTGCTTTCAAACTGCTGTCGTCACGCCGGGTCCCCTCCGGAGATCGCCCGGCAAACCTCTACCGAAGCCCCCGTGCGCAAAGAGAATCTGGCCTCGTTGGCACCATTGTCGTTCCGTCTGACGCCGCGGCCGGTCTGGCCGGTGTCCCCACCGAGGTCTCGTCACGCGGCACACGCCGAGCCGGAGGTTTTGGCCGGGGCGGAGCGGGCGGGCGGCGCAGGGCTACGGCCGACAGCACCGCGCTGACCGCCAGGAGTACGGCGCTCGCGAGCATCACCACGTGCAAGCCGGTGACGAACGCGTCGCTCGCCTCGGCGACCAGGGCATTGCCGACCGTCGCCGGCAGGCCAGCCGCCACGTCGACCGCCCGCCCGAGCGACTCGCCGGCGGCGTCCATCCCGGCCGCGCCGACCCCGGACACCGGACCCAGCGCGCTGCTGTAGACGGCGGCGAGGATTGACCCGAGCACCGCGACCCCGAGGCCGCCGCCGAGCTCGTAGGCGGTCTCCTCGATCGAGGCCGCGTTGCCCGCTCGATCCGCCGGGACCGCGGAGATGATCACGTCGTTGGCTGCGACCAGCGCAATCTCCAGGCCAAGCCCCAGGGCGACGAACGGCAGCGCCAGCAACAGGTACTCGTCTTCGACCCCGAGCGCCAGCATCGGCAGCAGGGCTACGGTCGACAGCAGGAGCCCACCGCTGATCGTCGCCCGCGTGCCCAGCCGCCGCAGGAGCGGCGCCGCCAGCAGGCCGCCCGCGAGACCCGCGATCATCAGCGGCAGCAGGCGGACGCTGGCCGCCAGCGGCTCGAGGCCGAGCACGAGCTGGAAGTAGAGGGCGAAGAAAAGCTCCAAACCGACGAGCCCGAACATCGCCAGCAGCACGCAGCCGACGGCGATGGCGAAAGCGCGGTCGCCGAAGAGCCGCACGTCGAGCAGCGGCTCCGGCCGCGCCAGCTGGCGGCGCACGAACACCGTCAACGAGACCAGGGCCAGGGATAGCGCGACCAGAGCAGCGGGCTCGGCGAAGCCGTGGCGGGCGCCCTCCTTGATCCCGAATGCGAGTCCGAGGATGCCCACCCCGGAGAGGATCACCGCGGTCGTGTCCCACGGCGGCGGCTTGGCGGCGCGGCTCTCGGGCAGCAGCCTGAGGGCGATCGGCAGCACGATCAGCACCACCGGGACGTTGATCAGGAAGACGGCGCCCCACCACCAGTGTTCGACCAGGAAGCCGCCGACGAGGGGACCGATCGCGGCGCCGCCGGCCAGCGTCGCGCTCCAGATTCCGACCGCGGTGCGGCGCTCGTCGCGGTCCTCGAAAACGTTGCGGACGATCGACATCGTCGCCGGCAGGATCATCGCGCCACCGACGCCCATGACCGCACGGGCCCCGATCAGGACTGCGGGGGACCAGGCAAAGGCGGCGAGCACCGAGGCGAATCCGAAGACGACCAGGCCGGTGAGCAGCAGGCGCTTGCGGCCAAAGCGGTCGCCGAGCGCGCCCGAGGCGACGAGCAGCGGCGCGACCACGAGCGGGTAGACGTCGATGATCCACAGCAGCGCCACGGACGAGGGCTGCAGGTCCTCGGTCATCGCCGGGGCGGCGACGTGAAGCACCGTGACGTCGATTACGACGACGAGGACCGCGGCGCAGATCACGGCCAGCACCGTCCAGCGCCCGGCCGGGCGGGAGAGCGGACTCATGGTCTCGCCGCGCCTTCGGAATGGCCGTGCGTGGCGATCCCCTCAAACACGGTGGCGCGAAGAAGGCGCCCCGCGTCGCGGCTGCCGACGAAGCCGTCGTCAACGGCCCACCAGAGGGCGGTCAGCTGACCGCCGACCGAGCAGACGAGCCATCGCGGCGGCAGGTCCTGGCGAAAAACGCCGGCTGCCTGCCCGCGGGTGAAGTAGCGCTCGAAGCGCTGTTCCTGGGACGTGATCTCCTTGACCAGCTCGGTGTTCCGGTAGGCGCCGGGCTCGGCGAACAGCAGCGCGTAGGCCTTGCCGAGCCGCAGCGGCTCCGCGATCAGACCAGCGAAAGCGTCCAAGACCGGCGCGTCGTCGATGCCCGCCTCGTCGAAGAGTCGCTCGCAGTCGGCGAGGACGTGCTTGCTGATGCGCTCGACCAGCGCCGCCCGGTCTCCGAAGGTGCGGTGAAGCGTGGTCCGGCCGATGCCTGCAGCGGTCGCGATCTCCTGCATCGAAGAGCCGGGCTCACGGGCGAGGACACCCGCGACAGCGTCGACCAGGTTCGCTTCGTCGGACATGAACAGAAGTGTACTAGATGGAACATCTATGTTCCAGAGGCATCTCGACCACCCGTTGGCGCGTTGGGTCGAGTCGGTCCTGTGTGTCATAGCGGGCTATGGCATATAGTCCGGCCCGTGAGCGAATCGCTGCCGAGTTCAGTCCAGCGCGTGGCCCGAGCCTTGGAGGCCGCGGACCACCCATCCGCTATCGAGATCCTCGGCTCCAGCACCCACACCGCTCAAGAGGCCGCGGATGCGCTCGGTGTCGAGCAGCGGCAGATCCTGAAGTCGATGGTCTTCCGCGGCACGCCCAGCAACCGCCTGGTAGTCGTCATCGTTGGCGGCCATCGTCAGGTCGACCTCGCGCGGGTCGGCGAGGAGTTGGGCGAAGTGATCAAGCGAGCCGACCCCGACTGGGTTCAGCAGCGGACCGGCTACCCGATCGGCGGGATCCCCCCGCTCGCACACGACACTCCCTCCACCGTCTTCATCGACCGCGAGGTGCTGGGCGAGGAGACCCTCTGGGCCGGCGCGGGAAGTGCCAACGCGATGTTCCGGACGAGCGGGACGAGCCTGGCCTTGCTCACGGGTGGCGTCGTCGCCGACGTCGCCAAGCGCTGAGCCGAGGCGCGCCCCGCCCCAGCCCTACCCGGCCGCCTTCCGGAGCTCAGCCGTCTCGTCCCCTCGCACCGCCTGCGCCTCGACGTCGACGGCGACGCCGTAGATCTCGCGTGCTTCATCGGCAGTGATCAGGTCGTCGAGGACGTCGTCGAGCACCCGCTGCGGATCGCGCGCCAACGGCGAGCCGACACCGCCGCCGTTCGGCGAGACGATGCGAAGCACCCGGCCCTTCGGGATCACCCGACCCGGCTGCTTCGAGCTCAGCCGCTCGCGGCGATCCGGGTCCTCGAAGTCGAGGGCCATTTCGCTCGGCGCTCCGGAGAGACCGCCATCCATTCCCCAGGGAGCGTGCAGCTGACCGTCCGCCTCGCTGGAGAAGAACCCGTCGCTGAGGTAACGGTACTCGCGCACGCCACCCTTGCCACCGCGGAACTCCCCGTGCCCCGGAGGGTTCGCATTCAGCTGCCACTGCACACAGCGCAGCGGGAACTCGGTCTCGATCTCCTCGATCGGGGCGCAGCGGGTGTTGGCGAAGAGGGTGTCGACGGCGTCCATCCCGTCCCTCCCCCAGGTGGCGCCGTAGCTGCCCTCGTGGATGTCCATGTGGATCCAGTACTTCTCGTCCACCACGCCGCTGTAGCTGAGCACGGCGAGCGCCCCGGTGCCGGCGCAACAGAGCTCCGGAACGACCTCGGAGAACGCTTTGACCAGGGTGTCCGCGAGCGTCAGCGCCGGCAGGACGCGGGCGATCGTGGGCGCCGGGAAGGTCGGGTTGACCATCGTCCCCTTCGGCGCGATGACCTCGATCGGCCGCATCAGGCCACGATTCTGCGGTACCGCCTCGTGGTCCCAAGTGTCGATCAGAACCGAGCGGACCACGGTGAAGATGGCGCACATCACCGTCCCCTGCAGCGGCATGTTCAACGGCAGGTCATCCAGCTGCGGCGAGGTTCCGGTGAGGTCGACCTCGATCGAGTCGCCCTTGATCCGCAAGGTGACGGCGAACCGCAGGTTCTTGCTCGCGGGGTCGTCGCGCTCGTCGAAACCGTCGGCGAATCCCTCGGCGAAGTACTCGCCATCCGGGACCTTCGCGATCTCGGCGCGCAGCACCCGCTCGGAGTAATCCTCGAACCACTTCTGGGTGGCGAAGACCTCGTCCTTGCCGACCTCGTCGATCAGCGACAGCAACCGCCGGGCGCCGAGCTCGCAGGCGGCGATCTGCGCCTGCATGTCTCCGACGACGATGTCCGGGATGCGAACGTTGTCTTCGATCATCTCCCAGAGCACCGCATTGTCCTCACCCTCGCTGCGGATCTTCAGGGCGCGGAGACGAAGCCCGCAGGCCCAGTCGTCGACCGCGTCGATCACCGACGTGCCGGGCTTGGAGCAGCCGATCTCGAGGTGGTGCGCGGTCGTGCACGACCAGCCGATCAACTCGTCATCGCGGAAGATCGGCGCGAAGAAGCCGATGTCCGGCGAGTGCGACGCGCCGCGGTAGGGGTCGTTGTGGATGAAGACGTCTCCGGGTCGGATCGTGTCGCCACGTTCCTCGACGGTCTTCAGCACACCCTGCACGTACCAAGGGATCGCCCCCATCTGAAAGGGCGTCGTGTCGGCCTCGCAGAGCTGCCAGCCGTCTTTGTCGGTCAGCGCGGCGCCGATGTCCTCGGATTCCTTGATGATGATCGAGAAGCCCATGCGGATGAGTTTGCGGCTCATCTCGAGGGCGATCTGGTTGAGGCGACCCTGGACGACCTGTGCGGTGATGGGATCCATTGCTAGCTCCTTCAGGCGGATGCGCCCGCAGCGGGCGGAATCTCGATGACAAGGTTGTTGCTGGGGTCTCGTTCGACCGTGCAATCGGGCGGCACGAGGGTGGTCGAGTCGACCTGGGTGACGATCGCCGGCCCCGGCACCCGCTCGCCGACCGGCAGCTTTTCGTGGGCGTAGACGGACACGTCGACGGTGGACACGCCGTCCCCGGAGTCGAAGCTCGCGGAGGTGTCGCCGACGTGCGCCTCTTCGACGCTGCCACCCGAGACGGTTGGGGCGCTCAGCCTCGGCAGGCGGCCGGTACCGGTCAGGCGCAGGTTGACGAAGGCGATGCCCATGTCCGTGAACGCGTGGCCGAACTCCTTGCGATGGGTCTCGTGGAAGTCCTCGCTGAGGCCGGCGATCGTCTCCGCGTCGATCCGACGGGACTGAAGTGGGACTTTGAGCTCGTAGCTCTGCCCCTGGTACCGCAGGTCGGCGGCCCACTCGATCGTGATGTCCTCATCAGCGATCCCGTCTTCCCTCAGGCGTTCGCGCATCACCTCCTCTTCCGCCTCGTAGCGCCGGCCGAGCTCCTCCGGGTCGACGCCCGCCAACGGCTGCAAGTAGGACTGGGTCACGTCGTAGCGCAGGTCGGTCGTAAGCAGACCGCTTGCCGAGGTGACGCCGGGGTGCTCGGGGATGAGCACGCGGGTGATCCCCAGCAGGCGTGCGACCTCTGCCGTCTGCAGCGGACCGCCGCCGCCAAAGCCCGCGAGCAGGAAGTCACGCGGATCGAGACCACGCTCGATCGTCTTCGTGCGCAGCGCGGCCGCCATGCTCTCGTTGACGACGCGGATGATGCCCGCCGCCGTCTCCAGCAGCCCGAGGCCGAGCTTCTCGGCGACCGCGCCGACCGCCTGCTCGGCAAGGTCGGGCCGCAGCTCCAAGCCGCCGGCGAGCTCGGAGGGAAGGCGCCCGAGGACGACGTTGGCGTCGGTCACGGTGGGCTCCGTCCCGCCACGCCCGTATGCGGCCGGCCCCGGTCGAGCGCCGGCGCTGCGCGGACCGACATGCAGACCGCCGGCCTCGTCGACGTACGCGACGCTGCCGCCGCCGGCGCCGATCGTCTCGATGTCGATCATCGGCACCATGATCGGATAGCCCGCGATCCAGGTATCGCGGGAGCGCGCCTCGACCAGCCCGCGTTCCGCGACGATCCCGATGTCGGCGCTGGTCCCACCGACGTCGAGCGTCGCCAGGTACTGCTTGTCGCCGCCGGAGGCCCAGATCCCGCCCATGACCCCGCCGACCGGTCCCGACAACAGCAAGGTCACCGGCCGCTCCATCGCCGCTTCCGGCTTGGCCGTGCCGCCGTTGGACTGCATCACGTAGAGCACGTCCTCGGCGCCGATCTCGCGCAGGCGATCGTCGAGACGGCCGATGTAGGAGCGAGTGTCCGGACCGACGAACGCGTTCACCGCGGTGGTCGTGAAGCGCTCGAACTCGCGGAACTGGGGCACGACGCCGCTCGACGTGCAGACGAAGGCATCGGGCATGACCTTGCGGACGATCGCCGCCGCCTCGTCCTCGTGGTCGGGGTTCAGGTAGGAGAAGAGGAAGCAGATGGCGACCGAGTCGACTCCTTCGGCGGCGAGCTCGCGGGCGGCGTTGGCGACGGCCTCGCGGTCGAGTTCCTCGACCACCTCGCCCGAGGGCGGAACCATCCGCTGGGGAACTGGCCGGCGATGGCGTCGGCGGACCAGCGGCCGGGCCTGCCAGGGAATCTCCTGGCGGATCGAGTAGCTCATCGGGCGCTGGTGACGACCGATGTGGGTGACGTCGCGGAAGCCCTCGGTGGTGATCATCCCGACGGTCGCGCCGTTGAACTCGAGGATCGCGTTGGTGGCCACGGTCGTCCCGTGGATCAGCAGACCGATGTCCGCCGGAGCGCACCCGGCCTTGGCGGTGATTTCCTCGGTGCCACCGGCGATCGTCGCGGCCGTGTCCTCGCCACTGGAAATCTTCAGAACCCACGACTCCAGGGTTTCGGTGTCGTGAAGTATGAAGTCGGTGAAGGTTCCACCGACGTCGATACCGAGTAGCTTCATCTACGCGCTCCTAGCCTGTTTGCGGTCTTGACTTTCTGAGCCGGACGCGAGCGAGAGCAGCGCGTTCAGCATGATCTCCACGCCGAGAGCCGCGTCTGCGGTCTCTGCGTGCTCGAGCGGCGAGTGACTGATGCCGTCCCGACAGGGGACGAAGACCATCGCGCCGGGGACGTTCCTGGCGATGTGCATCGAGTCGTGGCACGACCCGGACCTCATGGTCATGTGGCGCACGCCTGCTTGGCCAGCCGCCGCATCGAGTGCGGCAATCACAGTGTCGTCCATCGGCGTGGGCATCACCCGGAAGCGCTCGGAGTGCTCGATCTGCAGGCCGTGTGCCGACGCCGAAGCCTCGGCATCGGCAAGGGCCCGCCCGATGATCTCGTCGATCTCGTCGCTGTCGGGCCCGCGAACGTCGAGGGAGAGACGCGCGGCACCGGGCACGACATTGATCAGACCGGGGTCGAGCTCGTACTCGCCGACCGTCGCCACCACGCCGGAGAGACTGGCCTTCGCAAGGTCGAAGATGTTCACCGTCAGCCGAGCCGCCTCGGCACCGGCGTCCCGGCGGATGTCCATCGGCGTACTCCCGGCGTGATCCGCGCTGCCGGTGAAGCGGACGTCGGCATGCACGATGCCGACGATCGCGTCGACGATTCCGATCGGAGTCTCGGCGTCCTGCAGCAGCCGCCCTTGCTCGATGTGAAGCTCCATCCATCCGAGCATCTGGTCGAGGGCGTTACCGCACTCGCGCCAGCGGGCGGGCTCGAACCCTGCGGCTTCCGCATGCGCCCAGAAAGGCTCCCCGTCGTCGAGGGCAGGCAGGCTCCGCAGCAGCTCCTCCGTCGTCGCCTGCGCGATGATCGCCGAACCGAGCATGGTGTGGCCGAACCCCGACCCCTCCTCCTCGATCGGGACGACGACCTGCAGCGGCAGGTCCAACCCCAGCTCGGACTCGAGCCGGCAGAGCTCGAGCGCGGCGACCACGCCGAGCGTGCCGTCGTATTTGCCGCCGTTGCGGTTGGAGTCGCAGTGCGATCCAATGCCGAAGGTCGGGACCCCGTCTGGCCGGTTGCGGGCAATCAGATTCCCGACCGGGTCCAAGCTCGCCCGGTAGCCGAGTTGCTCGAGCGCCTCGGCGAAGAAGCGAACGGTATTCGCGTACTCGGGGGTGTAGGAGTAGCGGCTGATCGCGGTCGAGGAGCGGGTGTAGTCCGGTCCGCTCACCGTCTCGAGGTCAGCTTCGATGCGCCGCGCGCTCGAGGCCCGATCGATGGTTACCGCCAAGTCTGCGCCTCCCTGGTTCGAGATTCCACGATTTGGTTCTTTGTCTGCTTGGCCCATTTGCATCAACCCATGTACGCCTGCTCGACGATCCGGTCAGCGCTGAGGTCCTCGCGTCGCAACTCGGTGACTAGACGGCCGTCGCGGATGACCAGTACCCGGTCGCAGAGATGCGCCAGGTCCTCGTACTCAACGCTGGCGACCAGGACCGCCATACCGCGCTCGCTGGCGCGCTCGACCTCGGCGAAGATCTGCTGGCGGGCGCCGATGTCCACGCCCTGAGTCGGCTCGTGGAGGATCATCACCGCGGGTTCGGTCTCGAACCACTTCGCGACCAGGATCTTCTGCTGGTTGCCACCGCTGAACGTCGAGAAGCTCGCCTCCGGAAGCGGCGGTCGCACGTCGAACTCCTCAAACAGTTCGGCCGCGCGAGCGCGCTCCTCGCGATGGCGCAGCCGCCATCCCCGGAAGTAGCGCATCAAGGTGGGCAGCGACAGGTTCTCGAGGCCGGTCGCCTCACCGACACCGCCGCGGATGGCGCGGTCGGCCGGGAGCAACGCCAGGCCCTGGCGCAGCGCCGCGCCGGGCTTCAGGCCTGAGATCTCGGTTTTGCGGCCAAGGATCTCCACCGACCCCGTCGCCGGCTCAGCTCCGACGAGCACGTAGGGAAGTTCCTCGAACCCCATCCCGACCAGTCCCGTCACGCCAAGGATTTCTCCGCGGCGAAGCGTGAACGAGATGTCCTTCAGCAGCTGACCCGAGGCGCCCTCGACCTCCAGGACGGTCTCGCCCTTCTCGCTGTGGTGCTCGGGGTAGAGCTGGCCCATCTGCCGCCCCAGGATCTGGCTGATCAGGCCCGCGGGATCCATGTCCGCGGCGTCCGAGGTCGCCACCCGGCGACCTTCACGCAGGACCGTGACCTTGTCGGCATGGTCGGTGACCTCGTCGAGGCGGTGGGTGACCATCAACACGGCGTGGCCCTCGGAGGTGGCTCGACGCACGGATACGAACAGCTCTTTGACGGCGTCCCGGGGCAGGTACACCGTGGTCTCGTCGAGGACGAGCAGGCCCTGCTCGACGTGGCTCAGGCCTTCGAGCGCCCGCACGATCGCGACGATCGCCCGATCGGCATGGGAGAGCGACTCGATCGTCGCGTCGGGATCGGCCTCGAAGCCGAATCTCTCCATGTGCTCGCGCAGGTTGCGACGTTCACGGCCCCATGGGATGCGCCAGAGACCGGTGGTTTCGTAGCGGCCAACGCGGAGGTTCTCGAGCACAGTGAGCGAGGGCACGAGGCCGAGGTCCTGATGGACGAAGGCAAACCCCAGGCCACGCGAATCGGTTGCACGAACCGGCAGCTCGTAGGGCTCCCCGCGAACCAGCATCTCGCCGGCGGGCTCGGGGCGGTGGTAGCCCGTGAGCACCTTGATGAAGGTCGACTTCCCCGAGCCGTTTTGGCCGAGCAGCGCGTGGACCTCGCCGCCGAGCAGGTCGACCGAGAACTCGTCGAGAACCTTGCGGGCCCCGAACGACTTCGAGAGCCCGCGCACCTGCACCACGGGCGGGCCCGCCACCGCCGCATCGGCGGTGGATACTCCCGAGCCTTGCGGCTCGGGAGTATCTTCGCTCGTGCTTATTCGACCTGCCATAGCTTCTTGTAGTTGGATTTGAAGTCCGTGGTTCCGTACCACGATTCTTCGCTTGCATCGAGGTCGATTTCGTCGAGGTTTTCCTCGGTGAACATCCGCAGCGGAATGTTCTCGTCGTCGACGGGAGGCTGGCCGGAAAGGACACGGAGCGACTGGTCCGCAAGCCCCCAGCCCAGCCAGGTGTACGCGCCGCCGACATCGGCGGCCATGGTGTCACCCTGGGCCATCATTTCCACTACGGCCGGGGTGGCGTTCAGGCTCACTACCCTGACGTCCGGTTTATTCGCCTGTTCGACGGCCGGCACCACGGTGATCGCCATGCCGTCGTAGAGCGGCATCAGGTATTTCGCATCGGGATTCGAAAGCAGCGTCGACCGCGTCAGCGTCGGCAGACGCTTTCCCCAGTCGGCGATTGCCACGTTTTCGATGTTGAAGTCACAGTCCGGGCAGAGCTCGTCGAACTCGTTTTCGATACCCGCGAGCTCGTCTTCGCCGCTGGTCACTTCTTCGGAGACGAAGATCGTGCCCTTCGCATCCCCCTCGCTGTCGGCGATCACGTAGTCGGCCATCAGCGCGCCGGCGCATGAGTAACAGGACGTACCGGAAGCGGCGACGGTCGGCAGCTGGACCTTCCCGGGGTCGCCGTTGATCGCTTCGATCACTTTGACACCGGCACGATCGGCGTCGGCGACGGCGCCCGCGACGAGTTTGGGAGAGATCGACATCAGGACGACCGCGTCGTAGTTCTGCGAGATCGCCGTTTCCATCCCGCGGTTGAATTCCGACACCTGGCCCTTACCGTCGAACAGGTCGACCTGAACGCCGCCTTCTTTGGCGCCTTCGGACATCGCGTTGTAGATGTTTTCGACCACGGGGATCTTCGCGTCTACCGCGATGTAGAGAACTTTTTTGCCATCCGCTTTCTTCGCATCGAAGGCCGGGCCCGGCTGTTCCCATTTCGGTTCGACCATCGCCGCCTGCAGCCGTTCCCTGGCGGTCTCCACCGCGGAGTCGCCGCCGCCTTCGCTCGAACTGGTGCCTTCGGATCCAGCCGTCTCCGAGCCGGAGCTGCCCGAATCCGAATCGCTCGAGCCGCAGGCCGCGAGAAACAGCACAGTCAGAAGCGCCATCAGCGCGAGCAAAGTGCGGTAGGCGCCGGTCCTGCGCCGACTGGCTCGGGGAACGCCCCTCTTATCGGTGTTCGACATCAATCTCTCCTTTTGGTTTGACTTTCGGCCTTCCCAGGCCGGACGGCTTCATCCACGTCTTCGGCTTTCCCGTAACCGAACTGTCAGCCGCCCGCGCGAGCGCGGGCGACGAGCTTCGCGAACGTGACTGCGATGATCAGCGAGGCGCCGTAGAAAAACTGTTCGACCCAGCCGATCGCTCCGAGGAGCTGCAGTCCGGTAATGCCGGTGACCAGGAAGTAGACGGCCACGAACGCACCCCAGGGGTTGAATCGCCCTGGGACGATGGCGGTGGCGCCGAGGTATGCGGCAGCGAAGGCCGGCAGCAGGTAGCTGGGGCCGACACTGGGATCCGAGCCCCCCAAGGTTCCGGCCAGGACAACGCCGGCGAGAGCGGCGAAGAAGCCGGAGAAGACGAGTGACCCGACGCGTAGCTGGTCGACGCGCAGACCGGTCAGACGACCGACCTCGCGACCGGCGCCGACGAAGTAGAGATAACGCCCAAGGGGCGTGTACGAGTACACGTACCAGATGAGGATGGTCAGGAACAAGCCGAACCAGAAGGCCATCTGAATCCCGAGGAACTGGTCGCGGGCGAGTTCGACCAGTCCGCGATCAATGCCACTGATGGTCGAGTTCTCCACGCCAATTGCGATCCCGGCGAGCAGGGTCCCCATGCCGAGCGTGACGACCAAGGACTCGACCCCGACGACGACGACGAAGAAGGCGTTGATGAAGCCGACGACGATTCCTGCCAGCAGGGCGATCAACACCGCGAGCACGATCGGCCAGCCCATGGTCACGTTGAGCCAGCCGACCAGGGTGAGCGAAAGGCCGAGCATGCCGGCGACCGACAGGTCGTACTCCCCGGCGCTCAGAGGAACGATCAAGCTGAGAGTGAGGATCAGCAGCACCGCCTGGGACCCAAAGATGGTCTGGAAGTTCGAGGCGGTGAGAAACGTGTCCGGCTTGAGGATGCCGAAGATCGCGATCAGGGCGATCCAGGCCAGCACCAAGGCGAACCGGTAGCTGAAGTCGACGACGATTTTCCGGCGAGCGGGCGCGGAAGGCTCGCTCTGCTACGGTTCGTTTGTTGGCGCGGTTGTAGCCAAGTTCACTGTTGTCTATTCCCCTGTGCCGCTTGCGGCACATCCAGGTGGGTTATATCAGACCCACGTTGACAGATGCAATAGTCCAGTTAGGCAATTGCTGCCCTAAGACATAGGGACACGTGCTTTAGGCGTAGCTGTACAAGCCGCGGTTCGCCTTCCTGCCGTTCAGCCCGGCGGAAACCAGACGCTGCAGGAGCGGCGGCGGGGCGAAGAGCTGCTCGCGATGCTCGGCGTAGAGCGTCTCCGCCACGCCCATCACGGTGTCGAGCCCGATCAGGTCCGCGAGGGCAAGTGGCCCCATCGGGTGGGCACAGCCCTCGACCATCCCCTTGTCGATGTCCTCTGCGGAAGCCAGGCCCTGTTCGAGCATGCGGATCGCGGACAGCAGGTAGGGGATCAGCAGCGCGTTGACGGTGAAGCCGGCCCGGTCGGGAGCGACGATCGGGTCCTTGCCCAACCGGTCACGGGCAAAGGTGGATGCGCGCTCGACCGCCCGTGGGGCAGTCAGCAGCGACGGGATCACCTCGACCAGCGAGAGCACCGGCACCGGGTTGAAGAAGTGGAGGCCGAGGACCTGCGGCGCCCGGTCGCCAACCACGCTGCCGAGCTCGACGATCGGGATCGAGGAGGTGTTCGAGCAGAGCAGCGCGTCGGGGGACGTGACGATCTCACTCAGGGCCCGGAAGACGCCGAGCTTGACCCCCTTGTTCTCGACGACGGCCTCGACCACGAGATCGCGGTCGGCGAGATCCTCCAGCGTGTCGCCCGTCCGCAACCTCGCGAGCGCGGTCCCGACCGTGGCCGCCTCGAGCTTGCCGCGGTCGACCGCCTTGTTCAACGACCTCTCGATTCGGCTGCGAGCGGCCGTGGCGGCCCCCTCGTCGGCCTCAACGAGGACGACGTCGAGGCCGGCGCGGACACAGACCTCGGCGACCCCGGAGCCCATGATGCCGCCGCCGACCACCCCGACCTTGTCGATCTCCGCCATCGCCGCCGCGGACCTCAGGCGCCGGCCTGCTCGTCGACGCCGTCGACGATGAACTTGATGATGTCCTCGGTGCGGGTGCCGGGGCCGAACACCTCGGTCACACCGACCCGCTTCAGCTGCGCCGCGTCCTCCTCGGGAATCGTGCCGCCGACCAGGAAGAGCACGTCCTCGCGATCGTTTTCGCGCAACAGCGTGCAGAGGTCTTCCGCGTACTCCATGTGGGCGCCGGAGAGGCTGGAGAGTCCCAGCACTTGGGCGTCCTCTTGAATCACCGCGCGCAGGATCGACTCCGGCGTCTGGAAGATGCCGGTGTAGACAACCTCCATCCCGGCGTCGCGCAGGGAGCGGGCCACGACCTTGGCGCCACGGTCGTGGCCGTCGAGTCCGGGCTTGGCGACGACGACCTTGATCGGCGGGGCCTGGGGGCTGCTGGTGGTTGAACCACTCATGTCGGTTCTCCTTTCGTGACCTAGAAGACGGTCGAGGGTTGGTACTCGCCCCAGACCGAGCGCAGGACGTCGCAGATCTCGCCGACCGTGGCGCGAGCCCTGACTGCCTCCTCGATCAAAGGCATGCGGTTGTGGTGAAGGTCTCCAGCAACCTGCTCGAGCTCGCGCAGAGCTTTCGCCACCCGCGCCTCCTCGCGCGAGCGCTTGACCTCGGCAAGCCGCTTCATCTGTCGCTCCCCCACCCCGGAATCGAGCCTGAACAGCTCGATGCCGCCGGTCGAACGGTCGTCGTCGATGAAGTCGTTGACGCCGACGATCTTCCTTTCGCCGCGCTCCAGGGAAAGCTGGTGTTCCCAGGCGGAATCGGCGATCAGCTGGTTCGCGTAGCCGTTTTCGACCGCTGCGATCATCCCGCCCATCTCGTCGATTCGGCCGATCAGCTCGGACGCTTCCTCCTCGATCTGGGAGGTCAGCGACTCGACGTAGTAGGAGCCGGCGAGCGGGTCGACGACGTCGCCGGCGCCGCTCTCCTCGAGGATGATCTGCTGGGTCCGCACGGCGACCTTGATCGCCTCCTCGGAGGGGATCGCGAAGGCCTCGTCGAGCGAGTTGGTGTGCAGCGACTGGGTGCCGCCGAAGACCGCGGCGAGCGCCTGGATCGCGGTCCGGGCGACGTTGTTGAGCGGCTGCTGGGCGGTCAGCGAGACGCCGGCCGTCTGGCAATGGGCACGCATCAACCAGGAGCGCGGGTCGCTGCACTTGAGCCGCTCGCGCATCAACCGCGCCCAGAGCCGCCGCGCAGCGCGCAACTTCGAGGCCTCCTCGAGGAAGTCGTTGTGGACGTCCCAGAAGAAGGAGACGCGAGGCGCCAGGGTGTCGGGATCGATGCCGCGTTCTTTGGCCCGTTCGAGGTAGCAGAGCGCCGCGCTGATCGTCAGCGCCACCTCCTGCACGGCAGTCGCCCCGGCCTCGCGGATGTGGTACCCGCAGGCGTTCAACGGGTTGAACCGGGGCATCACCTGGGCGCCGTACTCCATCGTGTCGACGACCAGCTCGGTCGCCGGGACCGGCGGGTAGACGAACTCGTTCTGCGCCGTGTACTCCTTGAGGATGTCGTTCTGCGTGGTCCCGGTGAGCTTGTCGCCGGAGATCCCGCGCTCGTCGCCGACCACCCGGTACATCGCCAGCAGCACCGCGGCCGAGGCGTTGATCGTCAGCGAGGTCGAGACTTCCTCGAGCGGGATCCCGTCGAACAGCGCGTGGGCGTCGACGACGGTGTCGACCGCGACGCCGATTTTGCCGATCTCGCGCCGGTAGACCTCGTGGTCGGAGTCGTAGCCGAGCAGGGTCGGAAGGTCGAAGTCGGTCGAGAGCCCGGTCTCGCCGTGCGCGAGCAGGTACTTGTAGCGACCGTTGGTGTCCTCGGCCTGGCCGAAGCCGGCGACCTGGCGGATCGTCCAGGGCCGGCCGCGGTACATGCTCGCGTGCGGTCCGCGGGTGTAGGGGTACTCGCCGGGCAGGCCGATGTCCTCGACCGGGTCGATGCCCTCGAGGTCAGCCGGGGTGTAGATGTCGCGCACCGGCGAGCCGCCGAGCGTCTTGAATTCCTCGCTGCGCGGGCTCATCCGCTCGTGGTCCTTGGCGAGGCGCTGCTCGCGCCACTCCTCGACGCGCTGTTTGTCGATCGTCGGCGACTGCTCCGCCGCTACGTTGTCCATCTCTTTGCTGCCTCCTCCAGGATCGTTTTGACCGCGCTGCCGAGGTCAAGGTCTTGTTGCGGGATTTCGTCGGCGCAGGAACGGGTCCAGGCCTCCGCGATCAGCGCCGCCTCCCGGGCGCGCTTGTGTGCTCGCAGCTCGTCGATGCCGCCGTCGCTCTGCAGGCGCTGCCAGCGCTCGTCGACCGCGGTCCGAAACTCGTCGACCCCCACCCCTTCGGTGGCGATCGTGGTCGTCACGTAGAACTCGCGGCCAAGGGTGAGGCGCAGGTGGCGGACCGTCTCCGGGGCGCCAGGGCGGTCGGCCATGTTGACGACGACCATGTCGGCGACCTCCATCAGGCCGGCCTTGATCGCCTGCACCGCGTCGCCGAGGCCCGGCACCGTGACCAGGGCGATCGTGTCGGCGAGCTCGGCGATCGCGACCTCGGTCTGCCCGGCGCCGACCGTCTCGATCAGGATCACGTCGAAGGAGCCGGAGAGCTCGAGCAGGCGGGCGACGTTGCGGGTGGCGCCGGCGATCGCACCATGCGATCCGCGGCTCGCGAGGCTGCGCACGAAGACGTCTTCTCGTCCCATCAGGTGGGTCTCCATCCGCAGCCGGTCGCCGAGTACGGCGCCGCCGGTGATCGGGCTCGAGGGGTCGATCGCCAGCACCGCGACCCGCGCCCCCGCCTCCGAGTAGGACTCGATCAGGCGCCCGGTCAGGGTGCTCTTGCCGGCGCCCGGGGGCCCGGTGATCCCGACCACGTGGACCGGCAGCTCGGGTGGCGGCAGCGTGACCTGCCAAGGCGGGCTGTTCTCGATCCGGGTTATGGCTCGTGCGAGCGGGCCCCAACCGCCACTGGTGGCGTGCTTCTCCAGCAACGCCTGAAACTCAGTTTGCCCGTACAAGTTCGATCTCCCCGTCGAGGATCTGCTGGCGGATGACGGCCTTCGCCGACTTGCCGATTCCGGTCGAAGGCAACTCCTCGACGACGGCTGCGCCAGACGGGCGCTTGAACGACGCGAGGTCGCGGCGGCAGTGCTCGAGGATCGCCGTGGCATCGAGCTCGCTTCCGTTCGCCGGAACGACGACGACCACCGGCGTCTCACCCCAGCGCTCGTCGGGGATACCGACGACGGCAGCGGTGGTGACCGCGGGGTGCCGGCAGGCGACGGCCTCGATCTCGGCCGGCGCGATGTTGAGGCCGCCGCTGATGATCAGGTCCTTGAGGCGGCCGGTCAGATAGACGCGACCGTCCTCGTCGAATCGTCCGATGTCGCCGGTCCGCATCGCCCCATCAGGCATCCGCGCCGACGCCGTCGCCTCGGGGTCGCCGAGGTAGCCGAGCATCTTCGAGGGGCTCTTGCAAGCGAGCTCCCCGGCTCCACCGTCGAGGATCTCCCCGCCCTTCTCGTCGATCGCGATCAGCCCAGAGCTGGGAAAGGGAACGCCGACTGAACTCGGGACCTGGCGCAGGAGACGGTCGCTGGCGGCGGTGATCGTCAGCAGCTCGGTCATGCCGTAGAACTGGTGCGTCTCCACGTCCGGCAGGGCGTCCCACCACCGTTCGAGCAGGCTGACGGGCATCGGCTCGGAGGCGAACGACACCCAGTGAAGCCCGGCCAGATCCTCGTGCGGGGCCTGGTCGAGCAACCTCGCCATCACGGTTGGGACCGCGTTCAGGGCCGTCGCCTCGCGAGCCGCTCTGGCGACCCGCTCGGCGTCGAAGCCGGGCAGCACGTCGAGCGCGCCGCCGGTGCAGAGCGTTGGCAGCACCTGCTCCGGAACCGAGGCGTAGAAGGGAAGAAATGCGACGTTGCGGTCGCGGGGGCCGAACGGCAGCCCTGCGGCCATCTGCAGAGCCGCGTGAAGCAGCGTCCCCTGCGAATGAACGACACCCTTGGGGCGGCCGGTGCTGCCGCTGGTCAGGAGGATGCAAGCGGGTGAGCTTGGCCCGAGGCGGGGAAGGTAGCCCGACCTGCCGGCTGGCAGCTTGTCGAGCGACCAAACCGGGAGCTCCTCGGCGATCGTCTCGCGCACCTCGCCGTCGACCTTGCCGGCAATCAAGCCGCTGGCCTCGACCAGCGCGAGCTGCTCGCGCGTCGCGCCGGCGTCGAGCATCGCGTTGATCGGGACGACGACGCAGCCGGCGCGCATGATCCCGAAGTAGGCCGCGAGGTAGGCCGGCTCGTTCGCGCCCAAGAGCGCAACCCGGTCGCCCTGGGCAAGACCGAGATCCTTCGTCAGGTGCTGGGAAATATTCCCGGCGCGCTCCCAGAGCTCCCCATAGGTCCAGACGACACCGTCGCCGATGACCGCCGGCCAGCTCGACTGCGCCCGGGCGACGGCGGCGATCCAAGCGACCAGCGTCTGCGGCGTCCTCGCTGCGCTCACCTCAGCTCGCCTTGTTGTCTCGGGTCGTGGTGGAGACGACGATCGTCGCGCTCGCACGGGCTGCCAGGATCGGCTCGCTGGCCTGAAGCTTTCCCTGCTCGTCGACCGAAGCGACCTTGTGGATCTCGGCGGCAATGCGCCGGCTGCTGCGACCGCGCTCGACGACTCGGGCCCGGCCTTCGATGAAGTCACCGACCCGCAGCGGCGCCAGGAACTCGACCATGTCGTAGGCGACGCAGAGACCCTCGTCACCGCCCTCGCGCAGCGCCAGCTCGGTCTCGAGATCGGCGAAGATCTCCATCGATTTCGAGCCAGCCGCGATCCCACCGGCGTAGCGGGCGTCGGCGGGGGCGAGCCGCAACCTGATCACCGACTCGAACTCATCGGTCGAGCTGGGTGCCACGTCTTGGCTCTGGGTCAAGGTGCCGCCTTGGCTCCCGGCCGTCGCGAGCCCCTCGATCTCGACCTGAGCGCCGCCGATCAGACCGCTGACCTCGACCAGCGTCGAGGCCGGGTAGTGGCCGTGCAACCGAGCCCGAAAGCAAGTGCCGATGTCCGCAAGGGCAGCTGAGTAGGCCGCCAGATCGGTGACGAAGGTCCGCAGGTGCAAGAGGTCTCCGGGGTTACCGCCGATTTCCTCCAGGCTGGCGATTACCTTCGCGAGGGCCGAGTCGAACTCGGCGGTGAAGCCCTCCTTCGCCTCGATGACTTCTGGCTTGGCGGTGTGCCCAGCTAGTGCGATCACCTTCCCCGCACGGGCGGCCCGGTTGTAGCCGGGCTGCGGGCCAGCGAGGGTTACGGCAGATTGGCGATGCGTGTACTGGTTGTCCATGTCAGAAGATGGCTCCACTGTTCGTTTGTCCGCCCCGAAAAACAGCCGACACAGAGCTACCGGCACTCTGCATCGGCCATTATTTGCCCCATGCTACTAGGTCAAATGGGATCGTGCTCGCAGCCTGCGTGGGCAGGCGAGATCAGGGGACTCGACGTCGCCCGCGCCTTCTGCGCGATGGATAGTCGGCAGATCGCAATCGGACCGTGACAAGCCCAGCGATCTGTGACAAAGTTGAACCGATGAGCTATGACGAAACCCAGGGCGGCGAGATCGAGTGCTTCGTCGGAGACGGCCGCAAAATAAGCCTCTATTCCCCAGTCGGCCCTGCGAGCTGCGATCGCTGCGGGGAGACCGCCAACGACGTCGAGTACATGGTCTATGACAAAGGCGAGCCGCAGGCGAGCGGGGGGCTGTGCGGTCTCTGCCTGATCGCCGCCCTGCCGGCAGAGCGGAAGGCTGGCTGACCGATGGCTGCGATCAATCTCACCCGGATCTACACGCGCCTCGGCGACGGCGGCGAGACCCACCTGGGCGACATGAGTCGCGTCCCCAAGACGCATCCACGACTCGAGGCCTACGGAACGATCGACGAGCTGAACGCGCACGTCGGCGCGGCGATCGCCGGCGGCGGACTGAGCGAGGAGCACGCGCGTTGGATGGCGCGCATCCAGAACGATCTGTTCGACCTCGGCGCGGACCTCTCGCTGCCGCCAACCACCGAGGGCGAGCAGAAGCTCCGGGTACTGCCGTCGCAGACCGAATGGCTCGAGGGTTGCTGCGACGAGGCCAACTCTGACCTCGAGCCCCTGCGCTCATTCGTCCTTCCCGGCGGCAGTCCCGCCGCGGCCGCCCTTCATATCTGCCGCACGGTCTCCCGTCGGGCCGAGCGGCGAGCGATCCTCGTCGAGGATGGGAATCCCGAGGTCGTCCGCTATCTCAATCGCCTCTCGGACCTTTTCTTCATCCTCGCTCGCGTCGCGAACGCGGGCGGAACCGAACCGCTCTGGCAGCCCGGCGCGTCTCAGGACTGAACCACGGGGAGGGGAATCTCGTCGGCGACCGGCGCGAAATGCCGCGCCACCATCGGCTCCGAAACCGCTGCAAGGCTGGTTGGATCCCAGCGCGGACGCCGGTCCTTGTCGACGAGCACCGCGCGGATCCCCTCGGGTAGGTCGTGCGTCGATAGGAAGGCGCTGGAGACGCGGAAGTCCTGCTCCAGGCATTCCTCCACCGCCGCCATCGAGCGCGCCCGTCGAATCGCCTCGAGCGTCACCTTGAGCGCGAGCGGCGACATCAAGCCGATCTCCGCGGCCGCCGCATGCGCCGCTGGGTCCGGGTGCCGCTCGAGCGCGGCGACGATTCCCTCAACCGAGTCGTGGGAGTAGCACGAGTCGATCCAAGCCTCTCTCGCCGGCAATGTCAGTTCATCCGACTCCCCGTCGACAGGGGCCGGTCGCAAGCTTCCCAAAGCCGCCTCGACGTCGCCCGCACTCAGCGCCTCCACCAGAAGATGGTGAGCCTCAGTTGGTGCGATGGCGTCCGCCAGCCCGCAGTGGATCGCATCGCGCGCGCCGATCACCTCTCCCGTGAGCGCGAGGTGGATCCCGGACTCGCCCGGTGCCCTCGCCAACAGGAAGGATCCACCGACGTCGGGGGCGAGGCCGATCTTCACCTCCGGCATGGCGATCGCGGCGCCAGGCACGACGAGACGATGGCTGGCATGCCCGGCCAAGCCGATCCCCCCACCCATCACGACCCCCTCCATGAGCGCGACGATCGGCTTCGGGTAGCGCGCGATCCGCGCGTTGAGTTCGTACTCCCGACGCCAGAACTCGCGCGCCACCTGTGGTTCGCCGGCCCGAATCGAATCGCGGACCAGGATTACATCGCCGCCGGCGCAGAAGCCGCGCTGGCCCGCTCCCCGCAGGAATACGCACGAGACCTCGTCGTCGCGCCGCCAATCCTCCAGGGCGCCCGTCAGCGCCTGCACCATCGCGAGGCTGAGGGAGTTGATCGCCTCTGGGCGGTTGAGGGTCAGCACCCCGAGTCGCCCTGCCCTCTCCACAATGACCTGTTCCGTCATCCGGAAAGTGACCCTATCGCTTATCCCTTTGCGGCCTAAGGTGCTGGGACTTTCGTGCGCGGTTTAGGGACCCGCGGGACCGATACGATCTTCTCCATGCAAACCATCCGGCTGAACACGGTTACCGGCGTTCCGGTCTTCAGGCAGATCATCGAGCAGATCACCTACATGATCGAGATGGGTCAGCTGAACAACGGCGACCGGCTGCCCAGCAGCCGGATGCTGGCCGACAACCTGCACGTCAACCGCAACACCGTCGCCCGCGCCTACGGCGAGCTTCGCAACCGCGGCCTAGTCAGCCGCCAGGGGCGCCACGGGATGGTCGTCCGCTCGGCTGAGAGCGCCCGCGAGCGGATGGCCGCCCGCGAGAGCGCCCACGCGATCCTCGGCACCGCGGTCACCCGCTGCATCGAGCTTGGCCTGCCAGCCGAGGAAATCGCCTCGCTCGCCTACCAGCAGAGCCTCCACGCCGAGCGGACCGAGGTCCAGCTCTCCTTCGTCGAGTGCAACGTCGAGCGCGCCGACGCCTTCGCCGCCGAGCTCGGCGGAGCGCTTGAGGCGCCGATCAACCCCCTCGTCCTCGGCTCAATCGACGCCACCGACGTGCGGGGGCAGGATCTCGTCATCACCACCTTCTTCCACCTCTCCGAAGTCCGCCGCCTGGTCCGCGAGCTGGCGCCCGAGGATCCGCCCGAGGTGCTGGCGATCGTCGTCGCCCCACACGTGAAAACGCTAGTGCGGCTGAGCCAAATCCCCGCCGACCACCGGATCGGGATCTACTACACGACCGACGACCAGGCGCAGGCGCTGCGCCAGTCGCTGACCGACACCGGGGTGACGGAGATCGACGTGATCTCCGGCCCCGACGACCCGGCGATCGCCGGCTGCGACCTGGTGATCGTGCCGAGCGAGAGCCCCGAGCTGGCCAAGGAGCTCGACGGCAAGGTGCCGCTGCTCGAGTACGGCAACGTGCTCGACGCCGGCTCGATCAAGATGGTCTCCGACGTGGTCGACGAAGTCCGCGAGCGCAAGGGCGACGTCGGTGGCGTCACCGCGACCGAGGACCTCGTCACCCAATCCTGAGATCCCAGCGTCGATAGCTCGTTCGCTCCTGCCAGGAGCAGGTCACGGGGAGCCCATGGCGGTGGCCTCGGTGCGATTCGAGCCGCGAGCTGCCCAGACTCGATCAGTCCGACCAGCCGTTCGGCGATTTGCTCGTAGGCCGGCGGCGCCGACGCGCCGCACGATCACATGCTGTAGTGACATAGCCCCCGCGTTAACAATTGACCCAAGTAGCTATGTCAATACAATAACGGAGCGATGAGCGCCGAAGCACCGAGATCCAACGCCCTGCCCGAGCCCGTGCGGCGCGTCGCCGACGCGCTCGAAGCGGTCGGCCTCGCCGCCGAGATCCGCCTCGTCGACAAGCGCACCCACACCGTCGAGGAGGCGGCGAGCGCGCTCGGGGTCGAGCCGCGGCAGATCGTCAAGTCGATGGTCTTCCGCGGCCGGCGGGAGGACCGGCTGGTGCTGGTCGTGCTCGCCGGCGACCGCCAGGTCGACCTCGCCAAGGTCACCGCCAAGCTCGGCGAAAACGTCGTCCGCGCCGACCCCGACTGGGTCCGCGAGCGGACCGGCTTCGCCATCGGCGGCATCCCGCCGCTCGCCCACGCAACCCCGGCGACCGTCCTCGTCGACGCCGGCATCCCCGGCGACGACGACCTCTGGGCTGGCGCCGGAACCTCCCGCGCCCTCTTCCGCGCCAGCGGCCACCAACTGCGCGTGGCCATCGGCGGCACTGTCGCCGACGTCGGCTGCTAGGCGACTCGCCCCGGCTAGACGAACGCCCGTGCCGCCTCGCCGATTGCCTGGTCAAGGATCTCGAGCCCTTGAGCGAGCTGCGCTGGGGTCGTGGTCAGTGCAGGGGCGAGCCGCAGGGTGCCGCCGAGGTCGCCGCCGAGCTGGACGACATTGACGTGCAGACCGAGGTCGAGGCAGCGGGCGGTGACCGCGGCGCCGAGCTCGGGCGCCGCGGCCTTCGTCTCCGGGTCGAGGACGAACTCGAGCCCCAGCATCAGGCCGCGGCCGCGGACGTCGCCAATCACCGCGTGGCGCATCTTCAGTTCGTTCAGCCCGCCGGCCAGCTGGGCGCCCTTGACCCGCACCTGCGCCGCCATCTCCTCGCGCTCGAGCACGTCGAGCACGGTGTTGCCGACGGCGGCGGCGAGCGGGTCGGAGACGTGGGTGGTGAAGAAGAGGTAGCCGAGCTCGTGCCCGCGCTGCTCGATCTCGGCGCTGGTAATGACGGCGGCCACCGGCAGCCCCGCCCCGAGCGTCTTCGAGAGGGTGAGGACGTCTGGGACGAAGCCCTCCGCTTCAAAGGCGTACATCGCGCCTGTGCGACAGAGGGCGGTCTGCGCTTCGTCGAGGATCAGCAGCATGCCGCGCTCGTGGCACTTGCGCTGCAGCGCCGCCAGGTAGCCGCGGGGCGGGACGATCACGCCGCCGCTCGAGAGGATCGGCTCGACGATGCAGGCGGCGAGGCTGCCGCACGACTCCTGGTCGATCTGGGCGAAGCTGAATTCGAGCTGCTCCTGCCAGTCGAGCTGGCCGTGGGCGTCGGTGAAGTCGGGGCGGTAGCCGTAGGGGGTCGGGATCGCGAAGTTGCCCGGGACCGAGGGGCCGTAGCCGCGGCGCGGGGTCGAGTAGGTGGCGTTGGCGACGCCGAGCGTCATCCCGTGCCAGGAGCGGCTGAAGGAGACGACCTCGTGCTTGCCGGTGACCAGCTTTGCCAGCCGCAGCGCCGCCTCGTTCGACTCGGCCCCGGTGCTCAGCAGCAGCACCCGCTCGAGCGGATCGGGCAGCGACTCGGCGAGGCGGCGCGAGAGCTCGACCACCGGCCGGCTCAGCATGCCGCTAAAGAGGTGCGAGAGGTTCTCGCTTGCGGTCCGGACGATGGCGGTGATCGCCGGGTGCGAGTGGCCCAGGATCGCGCTCATCTGGCCCGAGGTGAAGTCGAGCACCTCGCGGCCGTCGTTGAGGTGGAGGACGCTGCCCGCGGCCCGCTCGACGATCACAGGCGAGAACGAGGAGGTGTAGCGGAGGACGTGGCGGCCGGCTTCGGCCCAGAAGTCGGCGTCATCGGAGGTGCCGATGGGCGCGGCGGTGGCGGTGGACGGGACGGGAGCGATTGCAGTCGGGTTGGTCATGGGCACCACGCTAGGCGTCATAACCGTTCATGTCCATCGACTTTTCCTGCCCTTGCTATTAAGTTTATCCGCACAATGCTCGACCCTCGCCGCCTCCGCCTGCTCGTCACCCTGGAGTCGCTCGGGACCGTCCGCGCCGTCGCCGCCGCGGTTTCGATGAGCCCCTCGGCGGTCTCGCAGCAGCTCGGCGTGCTCGAGACCGAAAGCGGGATCAAGCTGCTCGAGCGGCACGGCCGCTCGGTCCGCCTGACCCCCGCAGGCCATGCGCTGGCGGCCAGCGGGGTCGAGATTCTCGACCGGATCGCCAGTGCCGAAGAGGAGCTGCGGGCCTGGCAGGGAGCCGCCGGGGTTGTCCGAGTCGGCACCTTCACCAGCGCCCTCACCGCCTTCGTCATCGCGGCGGCCGGGCGGGTCGAGGCCGCCCACGAGGGCTTGCGGGTCAGCCTCAGCGAGCTGCCGCCGGAGCTACTCGTGCAGTCACTGGCGCGGGGCGAGGTCGACCTCGCCGTGGTCGGCGACTACGGCGACGGCTCGAGCCCCTACCCGGCCGAGCTCGACCTGACGCCGCTGGTCACCGACCGCCTGCTGGCGATCCTCCCCGCCGGCCACCCGCTCGCCGGCGAGGTCGTCACCTTCGAGCAGTTGCGCGGCGAGCGCTGGCTGCTCGACGGCACCGACCTCGAGCGCCACGTCGTCGCCCAGTGCCGCCGCGCCGGCCTCGAGCCGGCGGTCGCGGGCCGGATCGCCAGCCACGTGCCGCTGATGCAGGCGGTCGCGGTCGGGCTCGGGGTGACGGTCCTGCCCTCGCTGGCGGTCGAGCCGCGGCCGGCCGGGGTGGTGAGCTGCCCGCTGGAGCCGGCCAGCGGCCGCAACCTCGCGGTCCTGGTCCGCCCCGAGGCAGCGCGGCGCGACTCGATAGTCGTCGCCCGCGAAGCGATCGTCGCCACCGCCGAGGAGAAGTTGGCCCGCCTCCGGGCTTGATGTGCATCTGTACATGAAATGGCCTACTTCCTAGCCCTGCAGGCGATCGTCGTCGAGGCCTTCGCGCCGTCCCCGAGCCGGGTGTAGATCCGCGTCAGGTTGCCTCGTTCCACCTCGATAACGCCTAGCGGCTCGGCGCGTTCTGGACGATGAACGAGATGATGTCTTCGGTCCGGGTGCCGGGGCCGAAGACCTCGGTGACGCCTACCTGTTTCAGTGCCTCCGCGTCCTCCTCGGGGATCGTGCCGCCGACCAGGAAGAGGACGTCTGAGCGGTCGCTCGCGGCCAGCAGCTTGCAGAGGTCCTTGGCGTACTCCATGTGGGCGCCGGAGAGGCTCGAGAGTCCGAGAACCGCCGCGTCCTCCTGGATCACCGCCCGCAGGATCGAGTCCGGGGTCTGGTAGATGCCGGTGTAGACGACCTCCATCCCGGCGTCCCGCAGGGCGCGGGCGACGACCTTGGCGCCGCGGTCGTGGCCGTCGAGCCCCGGCTTGGCGACGATCACCTTGATCGGCGGGGCTTGGGTCCCGCCGGCGGTTGGGCTGGTCATGGGTAAGTGCTCCTTTCGTGGCCTAGAAGACCGTCGAGGGCTGGTAGAGGCCCCAGGCGTTGCGGAGGACGTCGGTGATCTCTTCGACCGTGGCCCGGGCGCGGACCGCCTCCTCGATCTCCGGCATCCGGTTGTGGTGCAGGTCGCCGGCCACCGCCTCGAGCTCGCGCAGCGCTTGCGCGACCCGTTTCTCCTCGCGGGAGGCCTTCACTTCCTTCAGCCGCTTGATCTGCCGCTCCCCGACCCCGGGGTCGGGGCGGAAGAGCTCGACGCCCCCGGTCGAGCGGTCGTCGTCGACGAACTCGTTGACACCGACCGTGATCCGGTCGTTCGACTCGAGCGCGATCTGCTGTTCCCAGGCGGAGTCGGCGATCAGCTGGTTCGCGTAGCCGGTTTCGATCGCCGGGATCATGCCGCCCATCTCGTCGATCCGCTTGATCAGCTCGAGCGCTTCCTCCTCGATCCGCGAGGTCAGCGACTCGATGTAGTACGAGCCCCCGAGCGGGTCGACGACGTCGGCGACACCGGTCTCGTGCAGGATCAGCTGCTGGGTCCGGACCGCGACCTTGATCGCTTCCTCGGAGGGGATCGCGAAGGCCTCGTCGAGCGAGTTGGTGTGCAGCGACTGGGTGCCACCGAGGATGCTCGCCAGCGCCTGGATCGCGGTCCGGGCGACGTTGTTGAGCGGCTGCTGCGCGGTCAGCGAGACGCCCGCAGTCTGGCAGTGGGCCCGCATCAGCCAGGAGCGCGGATCGGTGCACTTCAGCCGCTCGCGGGTCAGGCGCGCCCAGAGGCGACGGGCGGCCCGCATCTTCGCGATCTCCTCGAGGAAGTCGTTGTGGACGTCCCAGAAGAAGGAGACCCGCGGCGCCAAGGTGTCGGGGTGGATGCCGCGTTCCTGCCCCAGTTCGAGGTAACAGAGGGCGGCGCTGAGGGTCAGCCCGACCTCCTGCACGGCGGTCGCCCCGGCGTCGCGGATGTGGTACCCGCAGGCGTTCAGCGGGTTGAAGCGGGGCATCACCTTGGCGCCGTACTCCATCGTGTCGACGACCAGCTCGGCCGCTTTCGCGGGCGGGAAGATGAACTCGTTCTGCGCGGTGTACTCCTTGAGGATGTCGTTCTGCGTCGTGCCGGTCAGCTGGCTGCCGGCGATTCCGCGTTCGTCGCCGACCACCCGGTACATCGCCAACAGGATCGCCGCCGAGGCGTTGATCGTCAGCGAGGTCGAGACTTCCTCCAGCGGGATCCCGTCGAACAGGGCGTGGAAGTCGACGACGGTGTCGACGGCGACGCCGATCTTGCCGATCTCGCGGTGGTACTCGGGATGGTCGGAGTCGTAGCCGAGCAGGGTCGGCAGGTCGAAGTCGGTCGAGAGCCCGGTCTCGCCGTGGGCGAGCAGGTACTTGTAGCGGCCATTGGTGTCCTCGGCCTGCCCGAAGCCGGCGACCTGGCGGATCGTCCACGGCCGGCCGCGATACATGCTCGCGTGGGGGCCGCGGGTGAAGGGGTACTCGCCCGGCAGGCCGATGTCCTTGACCGGGTCGATGTCCTTGACGTCGTCCTCGGTGTAGACGTCGTCGATGTCGAGGCCGGAGAGCGTTTTGAACTCCTCGCGCCGGGGGGATATGCGCTCGTAATCCTTGCTGAGTCGCTCCTCCTTCCACTTCTCGACGCGGTCGGACTTGGTGGCTGGCTTCTTGACTGCGTTTACGTCGTCCATCTGCGTGCTGCCTCCCTCAGGATGCGTTTGACCGCGCTGTTCAGGTCGAGGTTCTCTTCGGTTGGTTCGTCGGCGCAGGAGCGGGTCCAGGCCTCGGCGATCAGGGCCGCCTCGCGGGCGCGCTTGCGGGCGCGCAGCTCGGTCAGTCCCTCGTCCTCCTGCAGGCGACCCCAGCGCTGCTCGAGCGCGTCCCGCAGCTCCGGCACCCCGACCCCTTCGGTGGCGATCGTCGTCGTGACCGGGAAGTCGCGGCCCATGCTGAGCCGCAGGTGGCGGACGGTCTCGGGGGCGCCGGGGCGGTCGGCCATATTGACGACGACCATGTCGGCGACCTCCATCAGGCCGGCCTTGATCGCCTGCACCGCGTCGCCGAGACCGGGCACCGTTACGAGGGCGATGGTGTCGGCCAGCTCGGCGATCGCGACCTCGGTCTGGCCGGCGCCGACCGTCTCGATCAGGATCACGTCGAAGGAGCCGGAGAGCTCGAGCAGCCGCGCGACGTTGCGGGTCGCGCCGGCGATCGCGCCGTGCGAGCCGCGGCTGGCGAGGCTGCGCACGAAGACGTCCTCGCGCCCCATCAGGTGGGTCTCCATCCGCAGCCGGTCGCCGAGGACCGCGCCGCCGCTGATCGGGCTCGAGGGGTCGATCGCGAGCACCGCGACGCGGGCGCCGGCGTCGGCGTAGGCCTCGATCAGGCGGCCGGTCAGGGTGCTCTTGCCGGCCCCGGGGGGGCCGGTGATCCCGACCACCTGGACCGGCTGCGACGGCGGCGGCAGCGTCACCTGCCAGGGCGGGCTGTTCTCGATCCGCGTGATCGCCCGGGCCAGCGCGCCCCAGCCCGGCTTCTCGCGGTGCTCGGCGATCAGCCCCTGGATGTCAGTTTGCCCGTACAAGCTCGATCTCCCCGTCGAGGATCTGTTTGCGGATCAGCCCCTTGTCGGACTTGCCGATCCCGATCGACGGCATCGCGTCGATCACGGCGGCTCCCGAAGGGCGCTTGAAGGAGCTGAGTTCCTCGCGGCAGTGGCTCAGCAAGGCGCCGGCGTCGAGCCCGTTGCTGCCTGCGGCGGCGACCGCGACCACCACCGGGGTCTCGCCCCAGCGCTGGTCGGGGATGCCGACGACGGCGGCGGCGCTGACCGCGGGGTGGCGGCAGGCGACCGCCTCGATCTCAGCCGGGGCGATGTTCAAGCCGCCGCTGATGATCAGATCCTTGAGCCGGCCGGTGAGGAAGACCCGGCCCTCCTCGTCGACGCGGCCGAGGTCACCGGTCCGCATCGAGCCGTCAGGGGTCCAGGCGGCGGCGGTCGTCGCCTCGTCGCCGTAGTAGCCGAGCATCCGCGCCGGGCTGCGGCAGATCAGCTCGCCGGGGGTGCCTTCGGTGATCTCGGCGCCGGCCTCATCGATGGCGACGACCCGCGAGCTTGGGAAGCTGACCCCGACCGTGGTCGGCTGCTCGCGCAGCATCCGGTCGCTGGCGACGGTCATCGGCAGCACCTCGGTCATCCCGTAGAACTGGTGGGTCTCGACGTTCGGCAGCGCGTCCCACCAACGCTGCAGGAGGCTGACCGGCATCGGCTCAGAGGCGAAAAGGATCCAGCGCAGGTTGGCGAGGTTCTCGAGCGGTGCCTTGTCGAGCAGCCGCGACATGATCGTCGGCACGGTGTCGAAGTTGGTGCAGTCGCGGGCGGCGAGGGCGACGCGCTCAGCGTCGAAGCGGGGCAGCACCCGGACCGAGCCGCCGGTCGCCAAGGTCGGCAAGATCTGCTCGCCGACCGCGGTGTAGAAGGGAAGGAAGGCGAGGTTACGGTCCTCGGGCCCGTAGGGGAGCGCGGTCGCCATCTGCAGCGTCGCGTGGAGCAGCGTCCCCTGGGTGTGGACGACGCCCTTCGGCCAGCCGGTGCTGCCGCTGGTGAGCAGGATCGAGGCCGGACTCGAGGGGCCGAGGTTCGGCAGGTAGCAGTTGCCGTCACTGGCGAGCCCGCGCATCGAGAAGGTCGGCAGCGTCTCAGCCAGGCCGTCGCGCATCTCGTCGTCGACCTCGCCGACGATCACTGCCGCCGCCTCGACCAGGGCGAGCTGGTCACGGATCGCCGGCACGTCGAGCATCACGTTGAGCGGGACGACGACGCAGCCAGCCCGCATGACTCCGAAGTAAACGGCGAGGTAGGCGGGCTCGTTGGTGCCGGCGATCGCCACCCGGTCGCCGGGCTGCAGCTTCAGGTCGTGGAGCAGGTGGTGGGCGATGCCGCGGGCGCGGTCCCAGAACTCGGTGTAGCTCCACTGCTCCTCGTGGGTGACGATGGCGGGGCGGCGGCCCTGGGCGCGGGCGACGGCGGCGATCCAGGCGACCAGGGTTTGCGGGGCCTTGCTGCCGGCCATCTCAGGTACCGGCCTCGCTCTCGGTGACGCCGACGACGATGGTGACGCTGGCCCGGGCAGCGAGCACGCGCTCTTCGGAGGTGAGGATGCCGCGATCGTCGACCGCCAGCACCTTGTAGATCTCGGTCGCGATGCGGCGGCTGGTGCGGCCGCGCTCGACCACCCGAGCGCGACCCTCGACGAAGTCGCCAACCCGCAGGGGGGCGAGGAACTCGACCATGTCGTAGGCGACGCACAGACCCTCGTCGCCGCCCTCGCGCAGGGCCAGCTCGGTCTCCAGGTCGGCGAAGATCTCCATCGCTTTCGAGCCGGCCGCGATGCCGCCGGCGTAGCGCGCGTCGGCGGGGCTGAGCCGCAGACGGATCACCGCGTCTTCGGACTTGGGGGTGGCCGAGGCGGCCGGGGTTGGGACCGCCTCGGCCGTCTTGCCGCGGGGGGCAGCGGCAAGACCCTCGACCTCGACCCCGGCGCCCCCGATCAGGGCACTGACCTCGACCAGAGTCGAGGCAGGGTAGTGCGAGCCGAGGTGCTCGCGGTAGGCCTCGCCGACGGCGGGGCCGGCGTCGGCGTAAGCCGCGAGGTCGGTGACGAAGATGCGGAGCACCAGCAGGTCGGTTGGCTCGCCGCCGGCCGCCTCGAGCGCGGCGACGAGACGCTCGAGGGCGGAGCCGAACTCAGCCGCGAAGCCCTCGCCGGCGGAGATCACCTCCGGCTCGGCGGTCTGGCCGGCGAGCGCCAGCACACCGCCAGCGGCCGCGGCATCGTGGTAGCCGGGCTGGCGACCGGACAGGTTGACGCTCATTTCAGGCTGTCTCCAATCGTTCTCTGGTCGTCATCTGACGGTCCCCCAACGGGACACCGAAAGTGGCAGGACTTTGTCGTCATTTGTGTCCTGTCAAGTTGTTCGACTTTTATCATAGATCGGTAGGTCATAACATACCCACCCCTTCTTACCTAGCCCTTCTGGTGGATCGCCGAGCCGTCACGACGGCGGCATCCGCAGGGCGCCGTCGGTGGACGACCTCTCCGTTCGACCGCGATCCGCAGCGGGCCGGGCTCGGCGGCCGTGGCGACCGCACTCTCGGCCGAGGCGGCGTCGGCCACGTCGACCTCGACCGGCAGGCCGTCGAGGTCCTCGGCGAGTCTCGCAGCGCGATCCACCGCCAGGTCGGCGACCACGACCTCGGCGCCCTTCTCGGCGAGGCGGCGAACGGTCGCCGCCCCCAGCCCAGCCCAGAGGCGTCGCCGAAAACGACGGCCACTGTTCGCCTCATCTTCATCCCTCCCCTATCAGCTGAGAATAGCCTATGTCATTGGGTCATAAGTCTCTAAAGACAGCGCTCGATTGGCACGAGAACGTTCAGAGCAGAGCGGAAATGGTGATGAGACGATCGCGGATGCACTCGCCCCCGGATTGATCGCCCAAGCGATCGAGCGGGTCTACAGCGTGCCCGGGAGTCACATGAAGCCGCTCTGGCATGCCCTTGACGCACGCGGCGTCCGGATCGTCACCGCCCGCGACGAGCGCGCCGCCGTTCACATGGCACGGCTGAAGCGAAATTGAGCAACCGGTTGGCGGTCGCGATACTCACCGCCGGTCCCGGCATCACCAACGACGTGACCGGCCTCGGCGCGGCATATCTCGACCGGGCGCCGGTACTGATCGTCAGCACCCGTGCGCCGCTGCTCCAGGACGGGATGAGAGCACTCGAGGAAGTCGAACCAGCTCGCCGTCGTCCGTCCGCTTTGCCGCGCTGCCCACGCGGTCCTCGATCCGCGCCACGCGCTGCCTCGCCTCGACCTGGCGATCTCGGCGGCGATCGGCGACGACGGACCGCCCGGGCCTGCCTACTTTGAGCTTCCTTCCGACCTCTTCATCGCCCCCGTGCCGCGGGCCTACACGGAGATCGATCCGCCCACCTGCGCGCAGCATCCGGGTCCCGGCGCCGGCCGACGTCGAGGAAGCCGCCGAGCTGCTCCGCTCCACCCGGCGCCCGCTGGTGATCGCCGGACGCGAGGCGCTGGCCGCGACCGAGGTCATACCCCGATTCATCGACCAAGCTGGAGCGGCCTACCTCGACCCGCGAGCGAGCCGCGACGGGTCTTCGAGCGCGATCGGGTCCTCGTCCCGGCGACCAGGGCGAGGACGATGGCGGAGGGGGACCTGGTCGTCCCCTTGGGTCGCCGACTCGACTTTCGAGCTCGGGTACGGCTCGCCGGTCGTCTTCCGTGCTGCGAAGGCGTTCCTCCGTATCGGCCGCGGATCCGAGGACGTCAGCGCGAACCGCCGCGGCGACGTCGACCTGCGCGGTGACGTCGGCCTCGCACTCGCGGCGCTGTTGAGCGTCGGCATCTCCACCGACGACCGCGACGACGGCTGGCTGGCCGAGGTGATTGCGGGGAATCAGCGCAAGGCCGAGCGCCTCGAAGAGCGCATGGCGACCGCGACAGAGCTGGACGACGGCCTCCACCCGCACCAACTCCTTGCCGCGGTCAATCGCATCGTCGACGAGGAGACGATCGTGATCGCAGACGGCGGCGACATCCTCTCCTGGTCCGCACGGGCCTCCGCGCCCCTACCTATCTCGACCTCAGCGCCTTCGGCTGCCTCGGTACGGGGATCCCGTACGCCGTCGCCGCCTCGCTCAGTAATCCGACCCGTCGGGTGATCCTCGTGGTGGGCGACGGCTTCTTCGGCCTCAACGACGATGGAGCTGGAGACGGTCGCTCGCGAAGGGGCGCGAATCCTCGCCGTCGTCGCCGACAACCGCGCCTGGAACATCGAACGGGCTGACCAACTCGAGAACTACGGCGGCGAGGTGCTGGGGACCGAACTCTCGAGCTGCGACTTCGGCATGCTGGCCCGTGCGCTCGGCGTGAGCGGCGAGAAAGTCAAGCGCGCCGCCGATTTCGACGCGGCGCTCGCCCGTGTGCTCGACGAAATGCCAGCCGTCGTCGACGTGAAGGTCAGCCGCGAGCGGCGGTCCGCCGACACCAAGAGCGGCCTCGCAGTCGTTCCTCCCGCCACGCCCCGAGCGCCTGGGACCGCGACGAGCGCGCCTGGCTCGAGGAAGCGGGCTAGGAAATTGATCCGCCGCGCCTGCCTGGGCGGCCAGCAGGTGTAGTTCGTCGGCGCCGCCAGTGGACGGCCGTTAGCCTCTCGATCCCGGCCGGCGGCGGCGACCAGACCGCGGGCAGCCTCTGTGGACCGTGCCTGATCGCCTTGCTGCGGGAGGTGACGGAGACAGCATAGACCTGCCCTCAGCGTTCGCGAAGCTCGGCCGTCTTCTCCTCGAGCACCGCCGTGGCCTCGAGGTCAAGGGCGACCCCGTAGATGTCACGAGCTTCCTCTGGTGTGATCAGCTCGTCCAGGACGTCATTGAGAACGCGCTGCGGATCGCGGGCGAGCGGGGAACCTACGCCGCCACCATTGGGTGAGACGATTCGGAGCACGCGGCCCTCGGCGATCGACCGTCCCGGCTGCTTCGAGGTGAGACGTTCGGCGCGCTCGGGATCGTCATGGTCCAGCGCCATTTCGCTCGGCGAGCCTGGCAGACCGCCGTCAAGCCCCCACGGTGCATGGAGCTGCCCGTCGGCCTCGCTGGAGAAGAAACCGTCATTGAGGTACTGATACTCGCGGATACCGCCCTTGCCGCCGCGGAACTCGCCGTGGCCCGGAGGATTATCGTTCAGCTGCCATTGGACGCAGCGGAGCGGAAACTCGGTCTCGATCTCCTCGATCGGGGCGCAGCGTGTATTGGCGAAGAGGGTATCCACGGCGTCCATCCCGTCCCTGCCCCAGGTGGCGCCGTAACTGCCCTCGTGAATGTCCATGTGGATCCAGTATTTCTCGCCAATGACACCGCTGTAGCTGAGTACGGCAAGCGCACCGGTGCCGGCGCAACACAGCTCCGGTACCACCTCGGCGAACGCTTTCACCAAGGTGTCGGAGAGCGACAGCGCCGGCAGCGCCCGCGCCAGCGTCGGCGCCGGAAAGCTCGGATTGACGAGGCTACCCTTGGGTGCGACGACCTTAATCGGCCGGACAAGCCCGCGGTTCTGAGGAACCGCCTCGTGGTCACTGGTGTCGAGCAACACCGACCTCACCACAGTGAAGATCGCGCACATCGCGGTCCCCTGCAGTGGCATGTTCAACGGCAGGTTGTCAAGCTGCGGCGAGGTTCCGGTAAGGTCGATCTCCAGGGTCTCGCCCTGGACCCGCAGAGTGACCGCGAAACGGAGGTTCTTACTTGCCGGATCGTCGAGCTCGTCGAATCCATCGGCGAAACCCTCGGCGAAGTACTCGCCGTCGGGGACCTTCGCGATCTCTGAGCGCAGCATTCGTTCGGAATAGTCCTCGAACCACTTCTGCGTCGCGAAGACGTCATCCTTCCCGACCTCGTCCATCAGCGTCAGGAGTCGCTGGGCGCCGAGTTCGCAGGCCGCGATCTGGGCCTGCATGTCGCCGATGACGACGTCCGGAATACGGACATTGTCTTCGATCATCTGCCAAAGAACCTCGTTGTCTCGACCCTCGCTGCGAATCTTCAGGCCACGGAAGCGCAACCCGCACGCCCACTCGTCGACGGCGTCGATCACCGACGTACCGGGCTTGGAGCAGCCGACCTCGAGGTGGTGTGCGGTAGTGCAGGACCACCCGATGAGCTCGTCTTTCCGGAAGATCGGGGCGAAAAAGCCGACGTCGGGGCCATGCGAGGCGCCGAGGTACGGATCGTTGTGAACAAAGATGTCACCGGGCCGGATCGTGTCGCCGCGCTCGTCGATCATCTTCAACACACCCTGCACATACCAAGGGATCGCGCCCATCTGGAAGGGCGTGGTATCAGCCTCGCAGAGCTGCCAACCGTCCTTGTCAGTCAGCGCCGCACCGATGTCCTCGGATTCCTTGATGATGATCGAGAAGCCCATTCGGATGAGTTTGCGGCTCATCTCCAGCGCGATCTGGTTGAGGCGGCCCTGGATGACTTGTGCGGTTATGGGATCCATGGTGGCTCCTTACGCGAGGCCCGCCCCGGGCGGGATCTCGATGATGAGATTGTTGTGGGGGTCGCGCTCGACCGTGCAGTCCGGCGGTACGAGCGTCGTCGAGTCGATCTGGGTGACGATCGCCGGTCCCGGCACGCTCTCGCCAACCGGCAGCTTCTCGTGGGTGTAGACCGGAACGTCCACGGTGTAGACGCCACGCTCCGACTCGAAGGTCGCTGCGGTGTCGGCGACATGGGCGTCCTCGATGCTGCCGCCCTCGACCGTCGGCGCGATCAGCCGCGGCAGCCGGCCGGTGCCGGTGAGGCGGAGGTTGACAAAGGCGATGTCCATCCCGGGGAAGGCGTGGCCGAACTCCCGCCGGTGGGCCTCATGGAAGGCCTCGCCGAGCCTGAACGGCGTGTCCGCGTCAATCCGGCTCGTCTCGAGCGGAACCTTGAGCTCGTAGCTCTGCCCTTGGTAACGAAGATCGGCGGCCCATTCGATCGCCATGTCGTCGTCGGCGATCCCGTCCTCTCGCAGCCGCTCACGCATCGCCTGCTCTTCGGCCTCGTATCGGCGCGCTAGCTCGGCCGGATCGATGTCGGCCAGCGGCTGCAGGTAGGATTGGGTGACGTCGTAGCGCAGGTCGGTAGTGAGCAGCCCACTGGCGGAGGTGACGCCGGGGTGCTCGGGGATCAATACCCGGGTGATCCCGAGGAGGCGGGCGACCTCAGCCGTCTGCAGAGGACCCCCGCCTCCGAACCCAGCGAGCAGGAAGTCCCGCGGGTCGAGGCCACGCTCGATCGTCTTCGTGCGCAGGGCGGCGGCCATGTTCTCGTTGACGACGCGGACGATGCCGGCCGCCGTCTCCAATGGATCGAGGCCCAGCCGCTCGGCGACCCGTCCAACCGCTTCCTCGGCAAGGTCGCGCCGCAGTTGCAGGCCGCCAGCGAGCTCGGCCGGGAGACGGCCGAGAACGACGTTAGCGTCAGTCACGGTGGGCTCGCTGCCGCCGCGGGCGTAGGCAGCGGGTCCAGGGAGCGCGCCCGCGCTGCGAGGACCGACGTGCAGGCCGCCGGCCTCGTCGACGTAGGCGATGCTGCCGCCACCGGCGCCGATCGTCTCAATGTCGATCATCGGCACCATGATCGGGTAGCCGGCGATCCAAGTATCGCGCGAGCGCGCCTCGACCAACCCGGATTCGGCGACGATCCCAATATCCGCACTTGTCCCGCCGACATCGAGCGTCGCCAGAAATGGGGCATTTCCGCCCGAAGCCCAGATTCCGCCCATGACACCGCCGACCGGACCGGAGAGCAGCAGCGTCACGGGCCGTTCCATCGCCGCCTCCGGTTTCGCCGTGCCGCCGTTCGATTGCATCACGTAAAGGACATCCTCGGCGCCGATCTCGCGCAGGCGCTCGTCGAGACGACCGATGTAAGAGCGGGTGACGGGGCCGACAAAGGCGTTGACCGCGGTCGTCGTAAAACGCTCGAACTCGCGAAACTGCGGAACGACCCCGCTGGAGGTGCAGACGAAGGCATCGGGCATCTCTTCACGGACGATCTGCGCCGCCTCGTCCTCGTGGGCGGAGTTCAAGTAGGAAAATAGAAAGCAGATGGCGACGGAGTCGACGCCCTCCGCCTTCAGGTCGCGGGCGGCGCGGGCGACCGCGTCGCGGTCGAGCGCCGTGATCACCTCGCCCGACGGCGGAATCATCCGCTGGGGCACGGGCCGCCGGTGGCGCCTCAGCACTAATGGCCGAGCCTGCCAGGGGATCTCCTGCCGAATCGAGTAGCTCATCGGGCGCTGGTGGCGACCGATGTGGGTGACGTCGCGAAATCCCTCTGTGGTGATCATCCCGACGGTTGCGCCCTTGAACTCGAGGATGGCGTTGGTTGCCACGGTCGTGCCGTGGATCAGGAGTCCGATATCCGAGGGGCTGCATGCCGCCAGGCGAGTGATCTCCTCGGTTCCCTCCGCGATCGTGGCAGCCGTATCCTCGCCGCTCGAGATCTTCAGGACCCAGGACTCACGCGTCTGCGTGTCGTGGAGGATGAAGTCCGTGAAGGTTCCACCGACGTCGATGCCGAGTAGCTTCATTCAGCGCTCCTTAGCGTTATTTGCGGTCGTTCATTGGCTCGCTGGACGCGAGCGAAAGGAGCGCGTTGAGCATGATCTCCGCGCCCAGGGCAGCATCGGCCGGATCGGCGTACTCGCGGGGCGAGTGGCTGATCCCGTCTCGACAGGGAACGAAAACCATCGCGGCCGACACGTGTCTGGCGATGTGCATGGTGTCATGGCACGCCCCCGATCTCATGGTCAAATGGGGGATGCTTAAGCGTTGCGCCGCGCCTTCGAGAGCGTCGACCACTCGGCCGTCCATTGGGGTCGGCGCGACCCGCGACCGCTCTGAGTGCTCGACCCGCATCCCGAGCGCGGCCGCTGACGCCTGCGCATTGGCAAGCGCCTTGTCGAGTACTTCGTCGACCTCGACGCCATCGGGGCCGCGCACGTCGAGGGAGAGTCGCGCGGAACCGGGAACGACGTTGATCAGTCCGGGATCGAGATCGAGCTCGCCCACCGTGGCAACTACTCCGGAGCGGCTGGCCCTGGCAAGCTCGGTAATTTCGAGGGCGAGCCGGGCCGCCTCGATGCCGGCGTCGCGCCGGATCCCCATCGGCGTCGCACCTGCATGGTCGGCGCTCCCGTGAATCGTGACGTCGGCGTGGACGATGCCGACGATCCTGTCGACGATGCCGATGGGTACTTCGGCGTCCTGCAGGACCCTGCCCTGCTCGATGTGAAGCTCGAGCCAGCCAAGCATCTGCTCGAGCGGGGCCCGACACTCGCGCCAGCGGTCAGGCTCGAAGCCGGCCGCTTCGGCGTGCGACCAGAAGGACTTGCCGTCGTCGATCGCCCTGAGTTCCCGCAGGTCGACCTCCTCGACTGCCTGGGCCATGATCGCCGAGCCGAGCATTGCGTGGCCGAACCCGGAGGCCTCCTCCTCAACCGGGACGACCACTTGCAACGGCAGGCCGAGGTTCAGTTCGGAATCGAGCCGACACAGCTCGAGCGCCGCGACCACGCCCAGGGTGCCGTCGTATCTGCCGCCGTTGCGGTTGGAGTCGCAGTGCGACCCCACGCCATAGGTAGGCTCACCGTCCGGGCGGTTCCGCGCGATGAAATTGCCGACCGGATCCTCCTGAGTCTCGTAACCGAGCTCTTCGAGTGCGGTAGCGAAGTAGCCGACGGTATTCGTATACTCCGGCGTGAACGCATAGCGGCAAATGGCGGTCGGCGAGCGGGTGTAACGGGGTCGGCTCACCTCGTCGAGGACCTCTTCAATCCGGCGCGCGCTGCGGGCGCGATCGATCTTCACCGCGGGTTCGACAGCGTCCGGCTCAAGCGTGTCCCCTTCCTGTGAAATTCCCATATGACCCATGAGATTAGGCTATATCATCACGGTCTGTGACGTCAAGTGGAAGCCCAAGTCCACCGTTTTGGCTGTCACTACTGTGCCATTTATGAGCAACTCGGGCACCGTCCGCTCAAGCCACGTAGGAGCGCTCGACGATTCGATCCGCGCTGAGGTCGTCGCGGCGAAGCTCCGCGACCTGGCGACCCTCGCGAACCACGATCACGCGGTCGCACAGGTGCGCCAGATCCTCGTACTCGACGCTGGCGACGACGACCGCCATCCCACGCTCGCTGGCGCGCTCCACCTCGGCAAAGATCTGCTGGCGGGCGCCGATGTCGACACCCTGCGTTGGCTCGTGCAGGACCATTACCTCAGGGGCCGTCTCAAACCACTTCGCGACCAGAATCTTCTGCTGGTTGCCGCCGCTGAAGGTAGAGAAGCGCGCGTCGGGCGCCGGCGGTCGGACGTCGAAGTCACGGAAGAGCTCGATCGTCCGGTCCCGCTCGCGCCGGTGCCGCAGCCTGCCTCGCTGCATGTAGCGCCGGAGGGTGGGGAGCGTCAGGTTTTCCCGGCCGCTGGCCTCGCCGACACCGCCCCGCAGCGCGCGGTCGGCCGGTAAGAGCGCCATCCCTTGATGTAGCGCGGCGCCCGGATTGAGATTCGACAGCTTGATGCTCCGGCCATGGATCTCGATCGAGCCGCTCGCCGGCTCCGCCCCGACGAGAACGTAGGGAAGTTCTTCGAACCCCATCCCGACGAGTCCGGTGACGCCAAGGATTTCGCCGCGTCGGAGGGTGAAGGAGATGTCCCGGAGGCGCCGTCCAGTGAGACCGTCGACCCTCAGGACCGTATCCCCCTTTTCGCTGTGGTGCTCCGGATATAGCTGCCCCATCTGACGGCCGAGAATCTGGTGGATCAGCTCGGCCTGACCAACCTCCGCGGCGGTCGAGGTCGCGACCCCACGGCCCTCCCGCAAGACGGTGACCTTGTCGGCAAGCTCGGTGACCTCGTCGAGGCGGTGCGTGACCATCAGGACCGCATGGCCCTCGGCCGTTGCGCGCCGCACCGACACGAACAGCTCCTGTACAGCATCTCGCGGCAGATAGGCCGTCGTCTCGTCGAGGACGAGCAGTCCCTGCTCGACGTCGCCGAGCTCTTCCAGCGCTCGCACGATCGCGACGATCGCCCGGTCGGCATGCGAGAGAGAGCGGACCGTCGCGTCGGGGTCCGCTTTGAACCCAAACCGCTCCATATGCTCTCGGAGCTTGCGGCGTTCGCGACCCCAGGGGATTCGCCATAGGCCACGGGTCTCATAGCGGCCGACGCGCAGGTTCTCCAAGACGGTGAGCTCGGGGACGAGACCAAGGTCCTGGTGAACGAAGGCGAAGCCGAGGCTTCGTGCGTCGGTCGACTTGACCGGCAGCTCGTACGGTTCGCGGCGAACCAGCAACCTGCCACCGCCGTCGGGCCGGTGGTAGCCGGTGAGGATCTTGATAAACGTGGACTTGCCCGACCCGTTCTGTCCGAGCAACGCATGCACCTCACCGCCGAGCAGCTCGATTGCAAAGTCGTTCAGCACCGGCCGGGCGCCGAAGCTCTTGGAGAGTCCACGCACCTCGACCACCGGCGGACCCGGCGCGCGGACTTCGAACGGGCCGGCCTCCGAGCCATTCGGCTCGGAGGCACCGACCTTGGTGTTCAGCCGGTCTTCCACAGCTTCTTGTAATTGCCCTTGAAGTCCGCTTTTCCGTACCAGTCGACTTCCGGGCCTCCAAGGTCGATTTCATCGAGATTTTCCTGGGTGAACATCCGCAGCGGAATGTTCTCGTCCTTGACCGGTGGCACTCCGGCCAACACACGGAACGTCTGATCCGCAAGGCCCCAGCCCAGCCACACGTTCGCCCCCCCGACGTCTGCCGCCATAACTTCACCTTCGTTCATCATTTCCATGACCGACGGGGTCGCATTGAAACTGACCACCTTGACATCCGGTTTGTTGGCCTGCAGGACGGCCGGCACGATGGAGATCGCCATACCGTCGTAGAGCGGAATCATGTAGTTGGTCTCTGGATTCGACAGGAGCGTCGATCGAGTCAGAGTCGGAAGCCTCTTGCTCCACTCGGCAATCGGCACGTTCTCCGTGTCGAAATCGCATTCCGCGCACAGTTCATCGAACTCGCTCATGAGCCCTTTGACCTCGTCGGTCCCGCTAGTCACTTCCTCGGAGACGAAGATGGTGCCGTTGGCATCGCCGCCGCTGTCTGCAATGACGTAGTCCGCCATCTGCTTGCCGGCGCAGGAATAACAGAACGAGACCGAGGCAGAAACGCCAGGTAGTTGCACCTTGCCGGGGTCCCCGTTGATAGATTCGATCACCTTGACCCCCGCCCGGTCAGCCTCGGCCACGGCGCCCGCCACCAGTTTCGGTGAGATCGAAAACAGGATGACGGCATCGTAGCTCTGGGAGATGGCGGTTTCCATTCCTCGATTGAACTCGGACACCTGACCCTTGCCATCGAACTGGTTCGCCTGCACGCCGACTTCGGCCGCGGCCTCAGCGAATGCCTTGTAGATCGTCTGAACCACGGGTATCGATGAATCGACCCCTATGAAGAGGACCTTTTTGCCTGTCGCCTTGCTGGCGTCGAAGGCGGGACCCGGCTGTTTCCATTCCGGTTCGGCCATCGCTGCCTGCAGTCTTTCTTTCGCCTCGCTGACGGGATCGCCTGCCGCGCCGCCGTCGTCGGTCGATTCGCCCGTTCCGCCGGAGCTGGAGGCTTCGGTCGCAACGGAACCTTCGTCATCGGTACCGGAACCGCTCGAGCCGCAGGCGGACAGTCCGATGACGGCCAACAGGGCCAAAAAGACCAACAGAACACGATAGGTACCCAGCCGCCGTCCGACTGCGGATACATCTCTCTCGTCGGTGTGGTGTGACATCTCTCTCCTCTTGAATTGACTTTTCCGCCTCGCCGGTCCAAAGGACCCGATTGACGGCCCCGATCCCGACTAACCGATGCTTACCCGCCCGTCCGGGCGCGGCCGACGAGCTTCGAAAACGTCACTGCGACGATCAGCGAGAAGCCGTAGAAGAACTGTTCGACCCAGCCGATCGCCCCGACCAATTGCAGTCCCGTGATGCCGGTCACCAGGAAATAGACGGATACAAAAGAGCCCCAGGGATTGAAGCGGCCTGGGGTGATAGCGGTTGCTCCGAGGAAGGCGGCAGCGAACGCCGGCAGCAGGTAGCTGGGACCGACCGTCGGATCCGAGCCGCCGAGCGTACCGGCGAGGACGACGCCGGCCAGGGCGGCCAAGAACCCCGAAAAGACGAGTGACCCCGCCCGGATCGCTTTGACCCTGACGCCGGTGAGGCGGGCGACCTCGGGACCGGCACCGACGAAGTACAGGTACCGACCAAGCGGAGTGTAGGAGTACACGTACCAGATCAGGACGGTCAGCGCGAGGCCGAACCAGAAGGCGAGTTGGACACCGAGGAACTGCGTGCGGGCAAGATCGACGAAGCCATGGTCGATCCCACTGAGCGTCGAATTTTGCACCCCGACCGCGATTCCGGTCAGAAGCGTTCCCATCCCTAACGTGACGACGAGCGACTCGACTCCGACGACGACCACGAAGAAGGCGTTGATCAGGCCGGCCATGACTCCTGCTGCCAAGGCGAGCATGATGGCGAGGTAGATCGGCAACCCGACCGTGACGTTGAGCCAGCCCATGAGCACGAGGGACAGACCCAACATCCCCGCAACCGAAAGATCGTACTCGCCGGCGCTGAGGGGAACGATGAGTCCCAGTGTCAGGATCAAAAGAACCGCCTGGGAGCCGAAGATGGTTTGAAAGTTCGAGGCGGTGAGGAACGTGTCTGGCTCCAGAAGGCCGAAGACGACGATCAACGCGATCCAGGCCAGGACGAGCGCAAATCGATAGCCGAGGTCAACGACTCGCACCCGTCGCGGCTGCCCGGTCGCCTGAACGTCCGTGGCCTTCGTCGTTTGCGTTGTGATCGCGGGGTCCACTATTGGTCGGATCCGTTGTGCCGTAAGAGACACAAGCAAGTGGGTTTATAGCATAAGGAAGTGGCACAGGCAAGGATCAAGCAGGACTTTTTTACGTCCTAAGCCTTTAGACCTTGACCGAAAGGTCAGACCTGTTTGCGCCCGCGTATCGGGCTGCGCTACCTCACCGCGCCGGACCTACGCGGCGCCGCGTCGACTCAGTGGATGGAAATGTCGGAGATGCTGGCGAAGCTGAACCCCGCCGGCTCGGACCGCTCGGCCTGGGCGACCAGGGTCGGCGCGTCGAACTCCTCGCAGGAGAGGGTGTAGCCGAGCTGGGCGATGACCTCCCGAGTTCCCGTCGCCTCTCGGCGCTGAGCCCGAGCGTTTCGGCGATCTCCCCCGGCGTCCGCTCCGGCTCGCCTTCGAGCCCGAACCGCGCCGCAGGATCGCCCGCTCGCGGTCGGAGAGTCCCGGACAGCAGCGCCAGCAGCTCGCGCGCCTGCAGACTGATCTGGCCCCATTGCGACGGCTTCAACGTCCCACCTCCGTCCGATAGCGACCCGACGTTTCTCGCATCAAGCAGCGCGAGCCGGAGGTCACACAGGGAGTGGATCAAGAGTGGAGCAGTTTGAGCAGATCAGGCGCGACCGCGATTGCGAGGGGCTGTCGATCAGGGAGCTGGCGCGCCGCCACGGCGTCCACCGCCGGGCGGTCCGCCAAGCGCTGGCCTCGCCGCTGCCGCGGCCGAAGCGCAAGCCCTGCACCTGTCCGGCGCCGAAGCTCGGCCTCAACCGGGTCATCTCCACGGCGCGGCCACTTCAGGCCGTCGCACCGGGGCCAGTGCAAGCCGTCGCTCCGACGAAGTCGCCGCCTACGCGCGATCTGCCTGATCACTCGGTCGTGACTGGCCCGAGCCGCTGCTCGGGCAACCGAGGAGCGAGCGGCTGATCGCGCCCCGCGTGCGGGAGCGGGGTCGACAGGCTCGATCCCGCTGAGACCCCTGAGCGGGGCACGACAGGTGACGGTAGCGACCTGAGGCTTTAGGCTGGGCGCGCGGGCATGTTCGTCATAGACTGCTATGGCAAAAATACCGGACCAGACCAAACCAAGCAGCGAGCCTGCGGCGGGCCTGCCGCCGTGGGTCACCATCTTCGGTGCGATCCTCGTCTGCACTTGGACCGGGAACCAGTTCACCCCGCTCCTGCTGCTCTACGAGGCCAACGACCACTACTCCGTGGTGACGCTCAACGTCCTGCTCGGCGTGTACGTGCTCGGACTTGCGCCGACGATGTTGGTCGGCGGCGCACTCTCGGACCGCTACGGCCGTCGGCGCTGCCTGATCGCGGGCGTCCTGGCCTCGGTTGCTGCGAGCGCCACGCTAGCCTTCGGTGAGTTCGGCGCGGTGAGCCTGGTGGTTGGGCGCCTGCTCTGAGGCGTCGGTGTCGGTGCCTCGGCGGTGGCCGGGTCGAGCTGGCTGAAAGAGGTCTCGCAGCCGCCGTACGACGCTCGCGCCGATGCGACTGCCGGTGCTCGTCGCGCCTCGGTGGCCTTCACGCTGGGCTCCTCGCTTGGCGCCGTGGTCGCGGGTTCGATCGCCCAGTGGACCGACGCGGGGGGAGTGGCGCCGTTTCTCGTCCACATCGCCATCACGGCGCCCTTCGCGTTCCTGCTGGCTCAGATACCCGAGCCAAGAACGGTGGCCCGCACCCGGATTCGGATGGATGCAGATGAGAAACGTCAGGCGTCATTGCTGCTCGTCGCGTTCGCCCCCTGGCTTTTTCTCGCCGCGGGAGTCGGATACGGATACCTGCCACTACTTCTCGACCACCGTACCGAGGGTTGGGGTCTTGCCTACGCCACCCTCCTGAACGTCATCGCGATGACGATCGCCGGGGTGGTCCAGCCACTGGCTCGCCGGTTCGTCGTCCGCCTCGGACGTGTCGCCCTCGCCATACCGCTCGCGATCTTCGGTTCCGGCTTCGGCCTGTCCGCCATCGCAGAGGCCGCTCAGTCACCTGCTCTGGGGCTCGCCGTCAACGTGATCTTCGGCATCGGCATCGGCTGCGGACTGCTCACGGGCCTGCTCGAGGTCCAGCGGATCGCCCGCGGGCATTCCAACCTGGCGCAGCTCACCGGGGCCTTCTACACGGCCGCTTACCTCGGATTCCTCGCCCCGGTCGCGCTCGCCCAGCTGGCCCTGTATGTCCCGGTCTCGACCTTGTTCACCTGCGTCGGCGGCCTTGCCATAGCCGCCTCGCTCTACGTCTTCGGCGCGACCAAAGGCCGCGGCGGGATGGTCGCGACGCCCTCCCGGCCTCGCCACTCGCGTTGATAGGCCGGGGCTTCTTGCGCGTCGGAGATGCTCCACTGACGGGACCCCTGCCCGGGCACTATTTGCTTTAGCTGTCGCGCAAGTCAAGTCCCAGCTCTTGGGTTCGTTATTCGGTGGCGTCTTGAGCAGGAGATCGGAGAAGCGGAGCGGCTTCGCCCCGTTCCTCAGTGTCCCCCCGAGGAACCGATTCTTACCATAGGCCGATAGGACACAACAAGTCGGACATAAATTCGGCTCGCAGAGCGGCTAGGACGGCTGCATCCGCAGCGCACCGTCGAGCCGGATCACCTCGCCGTTGATCATCCGGTTGGTCGCGAGGTGCGCGACCAGGTCGGCGAACTCGCCCGGATCTCCGAGCCGCGACGGGTACGGGACGTTGGCCGCCAACGATTCGCGCGCTCGCGCTGGCAGCCCGGCCAGGAGCGGCGTGTCGAAGAGGCCGGGGGCGATCGTCACTACCCGGATCGCGCTGTCCGCCAGCTCGCGGGCGACGGGCAGGGTCAGCCCCACCACACCGCCCTTCGAGGCGGCATAGGCGACCTGGCCGACCTGACCATCGTAGGCGGCGATCGAGGCGGTATTGACGCAGACGCCGCGGTCGCCGTCCGCGCTCTCCGGGTAGGAGGACATCGCTCCGGCGGCGCAGCGCAGCACGTTGATCGTGCCCAGGAGGTTGACTTCAAGCACGTTGGCGAAGTTCTCGAGCGGGGTCGGACCGTCGCGGCCGAGCAGCTTGGTCGGCGTTCCGAGGCCGGCGCAGTTGACGCAGATGCGCAGCTCGCCGAGCTTGGTCGCACTCGCCACCGCGTGCTCGACCGAGCCGGCATCGACGACGTCGACCTCGGCGGCGCGGCCGCCGATCTCGGCGGCAAGGCTCTCGGCGCGGTCAGCCACTAGGTCTGCGACGAGTACCGTGGCACCCTCCGCGGCGAAGCGGCGTGCGGTTGCGGCTCCCAGTCCTGAAGCGCCGCCGAAGACGGCGGCGACAGCACCCTCGATCTTCATCTTTCTCCTTACGGGGGGAAAATATCCCAGACCACTATGCCATATAGTCTACCTAGAGCGTTGCTCTATTGGGTCATTAACTCGACGAGCGGAGGCTGAGGGATATGGAGAAGACGATTGCGGAGGCGCTCGCCGAGGGGCTGGTCGCGCAGGGCATCGAGCGCGTCTACAGCCTGCCCGGCAGCCACATGAAGCCGCTCTGGCACGCCCTCGACAAGCTCGGCGTGCGGGTCGTCACCGCCCGCGACGAGCGCGCAGCGGTGCACATGGCGCAGGCCGAAGCGGAACTGCGCAACCGGCTGGCGGTGGCGATCCTCACTGCCGGCCCCGGCCTCACCAACGGCGTCACCGGGCTCGGCGCCGCCTACCTCGACCGGGCGCCGGTGCTGGTGATCGGCACTCGAGCGCCGCTGCTGCAGGACGGGATGGGGGCGCTCGAGGAAATCGAGCAGGTCGCGGTCGTCGCTCCGCTCTGCCGCGCCACCTACGCGGTGCTCGATTCGCGCCACGCCCTCCCCCGCTTCGACCTCGCGATCTCGGCGGCGATCGGCGATGACGGCCCGCCCGGGCCGGTCTACTACGAGCTGCCCTCCGACCTTTTCAAAGCGCCGCTGCCGCGACCCTACGCCGAGATCCGCTGCCGCAGCCGCAGCGTCCGCCTCCCCACCGAGGCCGATGTCGCGGCGGCGGTAGAGCTGCTGCGCTCAGCCCGGCGGCCGCTGGTGATCGCCGGCCGCGAGGCGCTGGTGGCGGCGGACCAGCTGCCGCGCTTCGTCGCCACGGCGGGCGCCGCCTACCTCGATACGCGAGCCAGCCGTGACCGACTCTCGCGCCGGGTCGAGTCCTTCGTGCCGGCGCTGCGCGGCCGGGCGATGGCCGAGGCCGACCTCGTCGTCACGCTCGGCCGGCCGCTCGACTTCGAACTCGCCTACGGCTCGCCGGCGGCCTTCCGGACGGCGCGGGCGTTTCTGCGGATCGGCCGCGGCGCCGAGGACGTCAGTGCCAACCGCCGGGGAGACGTCGAGCTGCGCGCCGACGTCGGCCCGGCGCTAGCGGCGCTGCTCGCCGCAAGCGCCGCCCCTGAGCGGCCCGACCGCGAGTGGCTGGCGGCGCTGGTGGACGAGAACGCAAGCAAGGAGAGTCGCTTCGAGGAGCGCGTCGCCGCAGCCGAGGAACTCGAGGACGGCCTCCATCCGCACCAGCTGCTGGCGGCGGTCAACCGCGTCGTTGACGAGGAGACGATCGTTATCGCCGACGGCGGCGACATCCTCTCCTGGGCCCGCACCGGCCTGCGGGCGCCGACCTACCTCGACCTCGGCGCCTTCGGTTGCCTCGGGACCGGAGTTCCCTACGCGGTCGCTGCCGCGCTCAGCAACCCGGGCCGGCGGGTGATCGCGGTGGTCGGCGACGGCGCCTTCGGCTTCAACGCAATGGAGCTCGAGACCGCCGCCCGGGAAGGCGCCCAGATCGTCGTCGTCGTCGCCAACAACAGCGCCTGGAACATCGAACGCGCCGACCAGCTCGAGAACTACGGCGGCGAGGTGCTGGGCACCGAGCTATCGAGCTGCGACTTCGGGATGCTGGCCCGGGCGCTCGGCGCCAGCGGCGAGAAAGTCGAGCGCGTCGCCGACCTCGACGCGGCGCTCGAGCGAGCGCTAGCGGCTGCACCGGCGGTAGTTGACGTCCGGGTCAGCCGCGAGCCGGCCTCGGCCGACACCAAGAGCGGCCTCGCCGCCGTCCCCCGCTCGCACGTGCTGTCCGCTTGGGATCGCGACGAGCGGGCCTGGCTCGATCAGAGCGAGTAGAGGTCGGGCCGGCGGTCGCCGAGCGCGTCGGTCCGCTTGTCGCGGACGAGCGCCAGGTCGAGGTCGGCGACGGCGGCGCCTTCCTCGATCTGGGTGGAGGCGACAGCCTTCGGGATCGACGATCGTCGTCCCCGCCGTCCAGCGTCGCCTGCAACTCGGGATCGAATTCGCCTGACCTTCCGCGCTCGGCAGCGGGACGTCGGACTCCAGCGCGCCGCTCGAGTCGAGCAGCTCGGCTTCCTCGGCGGCTCCGCCTGAGCTGACGAGGTTTTTTTTATAGAAGGCCCCGTTGTCCGCGGTCGTGAAGGCATCGACCGGACGCCAGCCGGCGGTGGTGGTGGCGCCCTTCGGGGTACCGCCGCCAGCCCAACCCAGCACCGACCATTCGGCCGCGAAACGCGAGTTGGAGGTGCTGCTGCCGTCAAAGACCTCGGTAACGGGCAGGGCGGCGAGGGCCGCCGGAATGCGCGGGGTCAGATCCAGCTCCCCGGCCTTGAATTTGTAGATCCGGACGATGTTGCCGGCGCCGAAGACCCCGACCTTGCTTGCTCGAAGGACGAGTCGACGGCGCTCAATCGCTGAGCGAACCCCGAGCCCGTGTTGGTCCAGGCCGAGACGGTCGCGCCCTCGTCGACCAAGGCCAGCGAGTTCCCCGCAGTGAAGGACACCCCGGCTTTGGATGCGGGTTCAGATTTTTCGCCGGCCTGCCACTTGAGCAGCGTAACGTCGTAGGTGTTGGCCGAAGATGAGCTCGAACTTCAACTCGTAGCCCGTCCGAGCGCCCGCCGGGGTCGGCATGTCCAGCCACAGCGAGAATAGCGTTCGGCAATCGAGGGATCTACGGCCATCGTCGCAGCCGCCGAGAGAGCCGAGCCGCCACCGGCTTCAGATCCGGCGTCTCAGCCAGAGTCCAGCCCTCGCCCCACTCGGTGTCCTCGGAGTCCGGGAGCATCGAGTTGTATTAGCGCTCGACCTCCAGGTCGAGGGCGGCAGTGCTCTCCACGTCCAGATCCTTCTGGCGGTAGACGAGGTTGCCGTTGATCACGTCGGCGAACGCGCGGCCCAGCGCGTCGGCCTTCTCGAAGTCCCTAGCGTCGATCGCGAGCCAGAGGTCGCTCAACCCACTCAGGTGGTCGAGCACCTGGATATAGAGAGCCTCCCGCTGCTCCGCGCTGATCGTGATGGTCATGGCGTCCTCCCGTTCGGTCGGGCGCCGAAGACTGGCCTCGGGGCATGTTGCGCGAGCGCGTCCGGCGGTACCGTCCCTCTCGCATCGAAGCTAGGCCTTCGGTGCCGGGCCCCGGGGCGCGCCAACGCCGCCGGGGCCGCTCATCTGCGTTTCCGCAAGCGAACGTAGGCGGACCCGAGGCCGGCTTTCAAGGGCGGAACAGACCCTCACTCGAAGCTCACCTTGCCCCAGGGCTTGCCCCAGAGGCCTTTGTCGCGATACGGCGCCGTACTTCGAGGCGAGGAGTGAAGCCAGGCGCAAGCCCCAAAAGTGGCCCATTTGCAGCGCCTCTTCAATCGAGAAGGGCCCCATTTCTGGGACCCTTCTCTAGTAGCGGGGGCAGGATTCGAACCTGCGACCTTCGGGTTATGAGTTCACCGGATTGACCGCGCTAGGCACGATTTCGGTCGATTTCAGGCGATTTCGCTAGGCGTCGCTGCGCGCACTTGGGGCGCGAATTGACGGCACGATTGACGGCAAGTGGCGCCGTGGCCGCGTTGGCCCAGGGACTCACGGAGTCCTCCACGGGAACCGAGTGGCAAATCCCCGATGGGGCGCGCTCGATCGAGTGATCTAATTGCTGGCGTGAGAATTCTCGTCGTGGTCAACGACCAGCCCTATGGCAGTGAGCGCCCCTACAACGCCCTGCGCCTTGCCACTGCCCTGAGCAAGCGCGAGGGTTCCGAAGTTCGGGTATTCCTGTTTGGCGACGCCGTGATGTGCGCAGCAGCAGGGCAATCACTGCCGGACGGCCATTACCACCTCGACCGCATGCTCAAGGGTCTGCTCCACCGAGCGGAAGTCGCGTGCTGCGGGACCTGCATGGATGCGCGGGCACTCAAAGAGGAGAGCCTGGTCGGAGGGGCTCAGCGCTCGACCCTGGAGGAGTTGACCGACTGGGTTGTCTGGGCAGAGACGACGCTGACCTTCTAGTCCGCTCTCAAGGCCCATCATCGCCGCGCCGCTCGAAGTGCGCGTAGTGGAACTGCTGGATCGCTCCACTGGGCGTCCGGTGGTCATGAAGTCGCGAGGAGACAGGCTCAAAATCAGGGCCTACGGCGCTGGCAAGCGTATGGGCGTCGTAGCAGCGTACGGGGAGGCCGCTGCATTCGTTCGGACCGTCGGGACCGAAGGTGGCGAGAATCAATTGACCCCCGACCCGGAGCGAGCGCTTCAAGTTCTCTACATACGCGGCGCGATCACGCGGCTCCACCATGAAGTGGAAGACGGCGCGGTCGTGCCAAAGGTCGAAACGACGACCGAAATCGACGGTGCGTACGTCCCCAGTGACCCAGGTGATCCGGCCTGCGTCGCCCCCGAGGTCAGATTTCGCCCGCTCAAGCGCAGTCAACGAAATATCGGAGACAGTGAGATCCGAGTAGCCCAAGTGCAATAGCTCCTTAGAGAGGCGGGAGGCACCGCCACCAACGTCGATAAGCGCCGCCTCGGGATCGAGCTTGCACGCCTTGATCAGTTCCCACGAAAGGCGTGGGGATTCCTCGGTCCAGCTCATTTGGGCGCTCGTGCGCTCCGCGTAGGCCTGGTCCCAGTGGAGCATCTGATCTTGAGCGGTCTGCGTCATCTCAACCTCGCGGTCAACAAATCGGGGTCCAGCCTAACTCTAATTCGGGGCCCTTCCCGTGCTTCAGGACGGCGGCGTAGAGGATCGAACGGTCCCTTGAAGAAGGCGATTGGGCAAGAGACCAAGGGTCTTCATCAAGCGCAACAGCGTCGTCAACCGCACCTCCCGCACTCCGCGCTCGATCCGCGAGACCTGCACCGTCGCCAACCCCGCCTCCTCCGCGAGGCGATCGCGGTCGCCGTGCTCGCCGAAGGCATGCCAGCTCGAGAACAGCCGCTTGGTCAGCTCCAGGCCGGCCTCGCCGAAGGCCTGCTGCTCGGAGAGGCCCTCGGAGTGGCGGGTGAAGTCGCGCCATAGATGCTGCCGGCACGCTTGGCGCAGCTGAGCTTCTCAAGACGTTCTTGGGGTGAAAGTGGGCAAACTGGGCGAGGCTTCGCCGTAGGCTGCTGCGATCTCCGAAGGCGTCGAGATCTCGATCTGGATCGTCGCGTCGGGCGCCGCCACCGGCGTCGGCGGGCTGGCGATCCTGCTGCTGCGGCGCCCCTCCCACCTCACGCTCGACGCGCTGCTCGGCTTTACCGCGGGCGTGATGCTCGCCGCGACCGCGTTCAGCCTGCTGGTGCCGGCGCTCGACCGTGGCGGGGTCTGGGAGGTGGTCGCCGGCCTCGGCGCCGGCGCCGCCTTGATGGGGGTCCTCGATGCGATCGTCCCGCACGCCCATGCGCGCTTCGCCGAGCACGAAGATCTACCCGCCGAGCAGCGCGCGGCCCGCGAACGGAGCACCCTGCTGCTCTCGGCGCTGACCATCCACAATCTGCCGGAGGGGATGGCGGTCGGCATCGCCTTCGCGGCCGGCGGGGTCGAGCTCGGCGCACCGCTCGCCCTGGCGATTGGCATCCAGAACATCCCGGAGGGATTCGCCGCGGCTGCGCCCCTGGTGGGCGGCGGCACCTCGCGCCGTAACGCCGCCGGAATCGCTGCCTTGACCGGAATCGTCGAGCCGCCCGCCGCGGCGCTTGCCTTCGTGGCATTCGAGGCGGTGGAGGCGCTGCTGCCGTTCGGCCTGGCCTTTGCCGGCGGCGCGATGCTCTACGTCATTGTCGACGAGCTGATCCCCGAGAGTCAGGTGCGAGGGAATGAGCGCATCGCCACCTTCGCCCTGCTCGTCGGCTTCGCGCTGATGCTGGTGCTCGACAACGCTTTCGGGTAGCTACGGCTCAGCCGGAGGCGTTCGATGCCCTGGCCGAAGCATCGATCGTGGTCACCGGCAGGCCAACCTCGGCTCGAACCCGCTCGGCCATCCTGGCGGCCGACTCCCAGCTGGTCTCGCGGTCGGGCAGCATCACGACCTCGTTGGGCGGGTACTCCCGCAGGCCGTCCATCAGGGAGTCCATCGGGTGGGCGATGTCGGCTCGCCCGTCGGCGATCACGCCCGCGCCGCGCAACCTCGCCAAGGCGGCCTCCACGCGCCGCTGCGCCACCTCCATCTCGCGGTCGACATCGTCGGCGAGCTCGGCCAGGTGCGAACTGGCGACCACCGGCGCGACGATCATCGCCTCGGTGGCGGTACGAGCCGTGCGGCGACAAACCTCGTCGCACAGGGCCTCGTCCTCGAGCCCCTGATTGGCGATGACCAGGACACGATGGCGCGGGCCCTCAGGCGGAATCTCCATCCGCAGCCGGGCCGGCGGCTTTCCCCACCCCCGGATCGCGAAGAGGACCATCGGAACCCAGGAGACAACGATGACGATCATGCCGGCGATCCCGCCACCGACGCGGAAGACCACGAAGGCGAGGACCAAGACGACGAAGGCGTAGAGCGTGGCAACGATGCCGATCAGGTCGGAATCGAGCCAGTATTTGACCCGTGCCTTGAGGCCTGATGCCCTACCGCTGGGCGTGCCTTGCTGCGCTCGCTTCTCGTCTGCCATCGCGGACAAGGTTACGCCGACGGCCAAGCAGCCGTATCCGCAGTAATCACCTTGCGGCCTTCCCATCCGTCAGGACGTGTCGGCGCGGACTGGACTAGCAGCCAGCCGACCAGGGCGATGACGCTCATCGCTAGACCGAAGGCGACGATCAGCGCCAGGGTCGGCATCGCTTAGTTCCCGCCACTCCTCGTTGAGCCACTCGAACAGCACGATCCTTGCGAGACCGCATTGCCCCCGATACGGTTCCCGTGGTCCCGGGACAACGCCCCTTTCGAAGGAGTGGACGATGCCCAAGGCGCTGCAGCTGATCGCGGTATCTCTCCCCCCAGGCGATGATCCGATCGCTCACCTCCTCGTTGAGATCGATCGAATCGAGTCCAGCAGTGGCGTTCGCGTGCTGGACCTGATGATCGTGAGCAAGAACCAGGACGACAGCATCGTCCGGGCGTCCTTCGGCGGGGACGACGACTTCGGCGATCTCGTAGCGAGACTCTTCCCGATCGGCGACGCCGAAGCCGAGCAGGGCGCCGGCGCGGCCGCCGAGCTGTGGGGAGAGGCGCAGGGTCTGCCTGCCGGCAGCGCGGTCGCCTTCCTGCTCGTCGAGCACCGCTGGGCCCAAGGGATCTTCGAGACGATCGACGCAGAGGGTGGCGCTCTGTTGGGTGCCGCCTTCCTCACGCCCGAGCTTGGTCTGATCGTCGACGCCGAGATCACCGCGATGGAGAACGCGGCCCACTCGATCGCCGCGGCGCAGGCCGCCGAAGCGAGCGCAAACCTGCGCGCCCTCGCGGCGATGGCGGCAGCGGACGAGGCTGTCGCCGCCTCGGCCCGGGTCCGGTCCGCGGCCGCGGCCGAAGCCCTCGGCGTGCTGACGGAGGCGGGGCTGCTTGAGCTGGCCGCGACGCACGAGGCGGCTGCCGCCCTCAGCGCGGCCGGCCTGATCATCGACGTCGCCGACGAGGCCGCCCGCCTCGCCGTCGAGGAAGACGTGTCGAGAATCGACGCGGCCGACGAGGCCGCGACCGAATCGATCGCCGAGGATCTGGAGGCGGTGCGGGCCGCCGATCAAGCAGCGGCTGAGGCCCGCATCGCCGCCTCCGTCACCCCGGCCGAGATCCGCGTGCTGCGCTACCTGCCGACGAAGCTGAGCTTCGCGCTCATCGCCGACAAGCTGGGGATCTCACGGGGAGCTGCCAAGAGTCGGGCCGAGCGCGCCTACAAGAAGCTCGGCGTTCACAACCGTGCCGACGCGATGGACCGGGCGCGCGCGCTCCGGGTCATCCCCTAGCAGGCACTCGTGGCTCGTCGTCGCCGCCGCTGTCCGGCTCGGGGGTGGGCCTACCACCACACCGCACCTCTCTAGCTGGATGTCCGAGACCAGAGCCCAGCTAACCACCGCTTTTTTGGCCGACAGTCTGCTCTCAGGGACTTTTTTCTCACCGATTACGTCCCGCTAGCCCTGATCCACCGATAAGCACCTGAGGAACCATCCGGGAGCGTCCTCTTGGCTCTTGAGAATGCGGTTTGCGAAGACCCATTCCCCAAGCCAGGAGGACACCCGGAAGGTGAAGACACAAACGACGCGCCAAACCGTAGAAGTCAGGGCGGACGGCGAGGGGCTCGTCTCCCACGCCGGCGCCTATCTCCTGGTCGAGCTGGCCGATCGGCTGGGCCTCACCGCGGCGCTCGCAGATGCGATGGCACCAACCCGCGAGCGCCGCTCCGCCCACGACCCCGGCGTCGTCGTGCGCGACCTCGCCGTCGCGATCGCCGACGGCGGCGATCACGTCTCTGACCTCGGGGTGCTGCGCGGCCAGCAGGCCCTGTTCGGGGCGGTGGCCTCGGAGACGACGGCCCACCGGGTGCTGAAGTCGGTCGACCCCGGCCTGCTCGATGGGCTCCGCGGCGCCCGCGCGGTGGCGCTGAGCAAGGCCTGGGATGCCGGCGCCCGGCCGAAGGAGCTGATCCTCGACATCGACGCCAGCCTTCTCTGCGCCCACTCCGAGAAGGAGAGCGCCGCCGGCACCTACAAGGGCGGCTTCGGCTTCTTCCCCCTGCTCTGTTACCTCGGCGAGCCATTGGCCGGGGTCCTTCGCCCCGGCAACGCCGGCGCCAACACCGCCGCCGATCACTTCGAGGTGCTGGCGCTGGCGCTCGAGCAGTTGCCCGCCCAAGACCTCGACCGAGAGATCCTCGCCCGCGCCGACATCGGCGGGCGCACCCACGCCTTCACGCAGGACTGCCGCGACGCCGGCATCCGCTTCTCGGTCGGCTACGAGGTCGAGGTGCGGGTGCGCGAGGCGATCGGCGCGCTGGCAGATCGGGCCTGGCGACAGGCGATCAACGGCGACGGCGAGGCGCGCGAGGGCGCCCAGGTCACGGAGCTGACCGAGCATGTCGACCTCTCGAGCTGGCCGCAGGGCACCCGTCTGATCGTCCGCCGCGAGCGGCCTCACCCCGGCGCCCAGCTCTCGGGGTCTCCCTGCTCGCGCAGGCGCTGCTGCGCTGGGTCGCCCGGCTCTGCCTGGAAGGGGACCTCGCCCTGGCCGAGCCCAAGCGCGTTCGCCAGCGCCTGCTCCACGTCGCCGGGCGCCTGGTGCGCTCGGGGCGGCGGGTGGCGCTGCGGCTGCCGCGGAGCTGGCCCTGGGCCGAGGCGCTGGTCGCGGCGTTCGCGCGATTGCGGGCGTTGCCGGTCGCGTCGAGCCCTTAGCCAACTGGGCTCGCTCCCCGGCCTCAGTCCCTCCTCACCGCAGCTGCCGATCCCGGCCTGCCCGCGCACGGGCGTCGGGGCTCCCATTCGCCGATGGACCGCATCGAACGAAGCGCCAGGGCGGTTCCGAGGAACCGCCCTGGCGCTGTTACCTACCTCAAGTCAGCCGATCACACCCTGCGGGGTGAAAACGGTGGATCGAGGCTAGTTCATACCTCAATGCTCGCCTTCGCATCAACGGCGGAGAGCACGATGGGGTTGCGCTCTGGATGCCGATGTCGCTCCGTGTGGACCTGCGGCGGATGCTGCGAAGCACGCTTCGCGCGCTCGGGATCGAGGACGAGGATCTCACTATTGAGACCGAGGACCCGGAACCTGGGCACGAGCACCCCCACGGTCGTAACCCCGGATCTCGTCCGACGACGAGCCATTGCGGTGGTCGTTCACGACGAGTACATGGGCGAGGTTCGGGCCAAGGTCAAGCGGCTGAAGCCGCTCGTCTGATCCGGTTGAGGCCCCCGGCGATCTAGTCGGGGGCCTCTTCCCGTCCCCCCTGGGGATCCGCGTATGGGGCCGCAGGATTTCTTCACAGTTCCCGGCCCGGCCCGACCCTAGGCTGGCGCCTCGGGAATCACGCCGAGCTGCTGCATCATCGCGAACATGTCGACGAGGCCCCAGTGCTCGCGGATCATTCCCGCTTCATCGAAAGCCATGATGTCGATCAGCTTCACCTCGACGCTGCGGCCGGTCGCGGGCATTCCCATCAGCTCACCTTCGTGCGTGCCGGTGGCCGTGGCCCGGATGGCGGTCTTCTCGCCGCTGAGGAGCACCTCCTCGACCCGCATCTCCAAATCGGGGAATGCGGACCGGTACATCCGGAAGAACTCGATCACTCCCTCCTTCGTCGGAGCCATGCCGGGAGTCTCCTCATGCTCGACGAAGTCGTCGGCCAGCAACTCTCCGAAGCCGTCGATATCGCCGGCGTTGATCAGGTCGTAGGCGCGCCGCGCAGTGGCTGAGAGGTGCCAACGAGTGCCGCCAGCCGATTGTGTGAGCGGAGGCCTGCCTCAACCCACCTCCGCCTCGACCTTGATCTCGCAGTGGTCAACGGAAACCCGGGTGCCCGGAGTCTCGCCGGCATCCATCTGATCGAGCGCATCTCCCCCCGTGCGCATATCCTCCTCGGTCTCGAAGAAGACCACGACCACCGCCGTCGACTGGCCCTCATCGAGCAGCATCTGGATCTTCTTCGCGGGCACCCCGGGCGGCGGACCCTCGCCCCCCTCGATCCGGTCGCGCACCTCCGCGATCCGCCCTGCGTCGACGTCGGTGAACCGGACAACTCGAGCGAACATGGGAACCCCCTTGGTAGTTGCTACGAGCCTAACCCGGCCACCATGGCATGCCAAGGCCGCATCGCCGCGCTTAATAGTCGCGCTCAGAATGACGGCAGATCGACGGCAACCGCCCAACCGGCCAGTTCGCTCGAGAGGGAAAAAGGCCCGCATTCGCCCGCTTCGTCCTTAGGCGGGGACGTGATTCGGAACCCCGCGACCTTCGCGTTGGGAGCTCACCGGAGCCAACTGGCCGGGCGCGACGCCATCAGAGGCGGTTGAATGACCGCAATGCCACGCGAGCTCAAAGCTGACTACCTGGTAGTCGGGGCCGGGGCGTCGGGCGTGGCATTCGCCGATGCGGTCACGCGCCATGCCGACGTCAAGGTCGCCCTGGTCGATCGAAGGCACGGCCCCGGTGGCCACTGGCTCGATGCCTATCCGTTCGTGCGGTTGCATCAGGCATCCTCGTTCTACGGCGTCGCGTCGACGCTTCTGGGATCCGGATCGGTCCAGCGCGAAGGCCCCGAGGCCGGCCTGCACCAACGCGCCAGCGCACCTGAAATCTGCGCCTACTACGAGCGGGTGCTGAACGAGCAACTTGTGCCCTCTGGCCACGTGCAGTTTCACCCGAACTGCGAGTACCTCGGTGAAGGCTCGTTCGTCTCACGCCTCTCCGGAGAGCGTTATGGGGTGCGACGGGATTGCCGTATCGTCGACGCCCGCTACGTCGCCCCCGAGATCCCCGCGACCACCGAGCCGCCGTTCCAAATCGCCGACGGGGTCCGAGTTTTGCCCGTCAACGAGCTGCCGAAGCTGCAGACGGCGCCGCGAGAGTTCGTGATCGTGGGAGCCGGCAAGACGGCCACCGACGCCTGCGTATGGCTGCTCGTAAACGGTGTTGACCCCGATTCGATCTGCTGGGTTCGACCCCGCGAGCCGTGGATGTTGAACCGCGCGGTCGTACAACCCGACCCGGCGGTGTTCATCGGGATGGCGGCCGACATCATGGAGGCGGCGTGCGAGGCCTCCTCACCGGACGACCTGTTCCTGCGCATGGAGGCCGCGGGGGTGATGATCCGCATCGACCGCTCGGTGATGCCGACGATGGCGAAGACACCAACGCTCGCCCAGTGGGAGCTCGACCTCTTACGCGGCATCGAGCGAGTCGTACGACTGGGACATATCCGCGGGATCGAGCCCCAACGGATCGAGCTGGCCGATGGGGACGTCAAGATCGACAGCCACGCGGCGGTGGTCCACTGCGCCGCGGCCGGCCTTCAATACCCGCGGCTGATACCGATCTGGGGTGAGCGGTCGATCACCATTCAGCCGGTCCGAGCGGGCTTCCCGTGCCTTGCCGCGGCACTGATCGGTTATGTCGAGGCGACCCGCGAAGACGACGACGAGAAGAACCGAATATGCCCCCCTTCACCTCTCTCTGACACGCCCACCGACTGGGCGCTGATGCAGGCCCTGGGCGGCCGGGCGTCACTCGCCTACACGGCCGAGCCCGACATCAAGGAATGGGCCGACGGCGTAGCCCTAAATCCTTCGCGCGTACCCTCGGGGCAGCCCGTCGACGGCGATCTGGCGATAGCAACGGAGCGACTTGGCGCTGCGGCGAGCCCCGGCATCGCGGCGCTGGAGGAGCTCGCGAGCGCCAGGTCGTGAGAATTCCGCCTCGGAATGACGGCAAATTGACGGCAAACACCAATAGTCAATTCGACCCCAAGATTGCGAAAACCCCCTCAACTCCAGGGGGTTAGCGATGCGCCCGGCGGGAGTCGAGCCCGTGACATTCGGCTTGAAAGAGCGTCGGATCTACCGCGCTAGGCACGAGTCCCACCGCGGCACTTCGTCGATCTGCGCCAGTCCTTCGTTTGGCGCCTTTTGAGCCCGCCCCTTGATGACCGATCCTCGGGCTAGCTCTTCGCCGACGGGTCAAGGACCGCGCGCGGGCAAGGGGTAGCGGGCCGGCGGTGCCGGCCGCAAACTCCGAGAAGAGGCTTGCCGGAGCCCGGCGGGCCGATCGGCAGACTGATTAGGCGCCGTCGTGCGGCAGGTTCTTCTTTGCGCCGTAGGAATGGCCGGCGCGGGCGGGCGGCAAACTAGGTTGCGCCCTCGCGGGGCATAGCTGTAACGCCGTCACCGCCCGCGCGCGTGCCGAGTCCGAGCGTAGCGCTCCTCGTCGAAGGGTTGTTGGCTTTGAAGCAACCGGTGGCAGAGGCGGCAGGCATGACGGGCCAGGGCCACCCGGGCCTCGATCGGGCGCATCCCCCGGGCGCGCAGCTCGCGGTCGCGCTCCTTGAAGGGCCCGCAGTGCTGGGAGAGCCCCCAGGCGATGCCCATCAGCGCGTCCCGGCGCTCGCCCGGGGCCGTTCGGGATATCGCTCGCGCTTTGCGGATCGTCGCCGACTCATAGCGAGCCGGCGCCAGGCCGGTGTAGGAGTAGAGGCGCTCGGCGGTCGGGAAGCGCTCGATCGGCAGGGCGTGGACGGCGAAGGCCGCAGCCCTCGTTGCCGCGACCCCCGGCAGCGTGCTCAGGACCTGGCCGGACGTCTGGGCCAGGAGTTCGGCGATCTGGCCCTCGACCGCATCGACGTCGACTTGCAGGGCGTGCCAGCGCCGGACGTCGCGCCCCAGGCGCTCGGCCCGCAGCTCCGCGTCCGGCGGAGGGGGCAGGCAGCCGCGCCAGCGCTCAGACCAGAACTGCGCCGTGGCGCGGGTGAGCCGCCGCGGCGCCCTGGCGATCAGCGAACGGGGAGCGGGCGCCCGGCCGCCGAAGGCGACCGCGCAGGCGAGGACCGCCTGGCCGGTGGGCGTCTCCAAGCCGAGCACCCGCCCGTGGCCCGCCGGCGCGGAGAGGCCGGGACAGAGGTTGTTTAGCTGGTGGTGGAGGTGCTGGCGGGCGACCCGGCGCTGGGCGATCAGGCGCCGACGGTGGCGCACCGCGTCGAGCAGCGCCTCAAGGGTCCCGCCCTGAGCCGGCCGGCCTCTTCCCTGGCGGGCAAGGGAGATCAGGGCGGCGCAGTCGCGGTCATCGTCCTTGAGGCGCCGCGAGCCCAGCTGGGTGCGGGCGGCCTGGGTCTCCGAAGGCGCGAAGAGGCGGGTCGAGCCCGGCAGCCGGCGCTCGAGCTCGGCGACCCAGGGCAGGTGCAGCGAGCCGGTCGCCTCGATCGCGATCACGGTCTCGGGCGCCGCCTGGGAGTCGATCAACGCGCAGAGGCGTTCGATCCCCTCGCGCAGGGTCGGTAGCGAGACGGGCTCTCCGATCAATCCCCGCTCGCCGTCTGCCAACAGCACCCGGTTGGTGGCCTTGCCGGGATCGATCGCCACTACGAGCGTCCTTGCAGGAAGCTCCGCGCTGACCAGGTCCATCGAACAACCTCCCTCTCTAGAAAAAGAGAAAGACCCTCCCCGACCGGTGGAGAGGGCCTCATCTCAGGCCGGTTGTTCGACGGCTATCAGCTGGACGCTACGGAAGAAAACTCCATCGTCTCGGCGGAGCCCTCGATGACCTCGAGCTCCTCGGCGACGGAGGGAGCCGGTCGCTCAATGCCTGCGGGGAGAATGAGCGCTGAGCCCGTCTGCGCTCCGGAGCCAATCGCCCTCTCCTCGCCCCGGGTGCTCGATCGCGCATCCACACCGAGATCGAAGTTGATGTTCAAGCCGTCCTGGTGCCATCTCATCCCAAGCGCGACCCGGAGCCTGGGACCGAGCAGACCGACCGTCACCAAAGCTGAGCCGAGGACGAAGATCGTGAGGGTCCAAGTCGATCCTGGAAAGAGAACCAGGGCGGCGAATAGCAGGCCCGCCCCGAAGATCACACTCGGTGCGCCGCTGTGGGACCAGATGCCCTTGACGGTCCGTCCTAGATGGAATTTGGCCCAGCGGGCCGATGCGACGATCCACCCCGGCAGCGGCGGAGGCGAGGGTGGGGCCTCGGTGGAGATCTCGTGCCTCGGCGCAACCTGTTCGGCATTCTTCATGCTTCGACCTGATTCGGCATCGGCGAAGGGCTTCCTGCCATTAAGAGCCTTCAAGCCCCCCAGAGCCTGCACGCTCCGTCGCTCAAATTGACGGCAACTTGACGGCAGGCGGTTCTGGGGATCAGCGGTCCGAAAAGCAAAGAACCCCCGGAAATCCGAGGGTTCTTTCCTATAGCGGGGGCAGGATTCGAACCTGCGACCTTCGGGTTATGAGTTCACCGGTTCGACCGCGCTAGGCACGATTTCGGTCGATTTCAGGCGATTTCGCTAGGCATCGCTGCGCGCACTTGGGTCGCGAATTGACGGCAGGTCCGTCTGCGCGGAGGGACACCACGCTTGCCCAACGGAAAGATCGGACACCCCTCCGGCTGTCTTCCGGACTCGGCGATCTGTCCCTTTAAAAGCCTCCAGGACTCACTCGCAATGACGGCAGGTCGCTTGGCGCGCCGGCATGCAACGCGAGCCAATCCTGCCGTGGGTCAAGTTCTGGCTCAACTCGCCGATGAATGACAACTGGCAAGCCACGGAGCAAAGACAAGGAGGATGACATGAAGATGCCCAAACCCAGACTCAGCTACGCAAACGTCGTCGCTACCCTCGCCCTGGTGATCGCCGTCGGTGGAGGCTCGGCTTACGCCGCCAACAAGATCACCGCCAAGGACATCGCGCCTGGAGCGGTAACCACCAAGAAGGTCAACAAGCGGGCGATTGTGAGTGGCAAAATCGCGGTCGGAGCAGTGCGCGGAAACCAGATCGCTGACCACGCATTCGGCTCGACACAGATCGCGCCCCGCTCGATCCAACCGGCAAGCCTGGCCGACAACGCCCTCAGCTCGGCCCAGATCAAGCCCGGTTCGATCAAGCCCGAAAGCCTCGAAGTGCCGCTCGCTTTCCTCGCCAGCTTCGGCGGCGGCAGCGCGGCCGTGCCGAGCGGTGAACCGGTCGCCTACGCGCTCAACAACGCCACCTACACCCAGGTGCCGGAACAGATCACCGTCCTCTTCGGCGGGGTGCAGGCGACGCTTGCTGCCAAACCAGGCGAATTCTGCGAAGTCTTCATCGAGGTGCTCCAAGACGGTCAACAAGTCGGTGGCGGCGGGGTCCGAACCAATTCCGAAACCCCGGTTGCGCTGGAAGGCAGCGTCGGCGCAACCCCGCAAGTTGGCTTCGCCATCAGATCGCACACCCTGACCGCCCGAATTGGGTCCAATGGCCAGTGCACTGCTGGGTCGCAGGTCAACTCGACGCTCTTCCGGGTTCTCAGCTTTGGCTGAGCCCTCCCGACCAGCCGGAGCTGACCTTCCTAACGGAACGGCGACGGGGAAATAGGGACTCGGAGAGCGGACAGGTCAATAGCCAGGCCGGGAATCGGAAGGCACAAGTCCGGCACTTTGAGTCCGCGACGATGAAGCCTCAGCGTCCTGCAACCTCGTGCTCCGGTTGCGAGGTTGCAGCCGGTGGGGAACCTGTCTCGTCCCAGCCTTGCCTCTATCCGGGTAAGAGTTGGTCGGGAGTGGTTTTCAAGGCCTCGACCAAGCGCAACAGCGTTGTCAACCGCACCTCTCGCACCCCGCGCTCGATCCGCGAGATCTGGACGGTCGCCAACCCCGTCTCCTGCGCGAGGCGTTCCTGCGTCCAGCCTTTCGCGAGCCGCGCGGCACGGACGTTCTCCCCGAAGCGCTTGACCGCAGGATCCATGCCGCGGATCGTCCGGGCGCAGAACCAAAAGGTCTAGAACCAAAGTGGTAACTATGATTGGCGGGTCCAACTCGTCAAGGAGGAGTAATGGGGGGAGTTTCAAGACCTAGCCAGCGAGCGCGTGATCCTCTCTGCGCCGATGAGTTTCTCGGGATCGGCGAAGCGCATCTGGCGGATCGCCGAAGGCGGTCACAACGGGATCGTGAAGGCGCTTGGCCTGGACCCCACCAACGTTGTCACCCGAGGCCGCGTGAATTAGTAGGCGCTTCGCTCTCCTGGGCATCCTCCCAGGTCTTCCTCACCTCCTTCGGGGTGCGGTAGCCCAGGCCCGAGTGGGGCCGGTGGTGGTAGGTCTCGACGTAGGCGGCGATCGCCGCCCGAGTGTCGTCAAGCGTCTCGAACTCAGAGCGCCAGATGAGGCGCTCCTTCAGCTTCGAGAACCAGGACTCGATGAAGGCCTGGGACTCGGGGTCGCGGTAGCCGCCGCGGCGGTGGGCGATGCCGAGGTCCTTCAGCAGAGCCCGGAAGCCGCGGGAGGTGTAGGCGGTGCCGTTGTCTGTGCCGAGAGTGAGCTGATCGGGTTCGATCGCGTGGGCCGCAGCGCCCGCCTCGATCACCGCTTCGGCCTCCTGGCGGCGGCAGCGAAGATCAAGGCTCCAGGCGCTGATCTCGCGAGTGCAGCAGTCGACGATCGCGTTCAGGTAGCACCAGCCGTGCTCGGCGACCCAGATGCTCGTCATGTCCATGTGCCAGAGCTGGTCGGGGCGCTCGACCCGGAAGTGGCCCGGCCGCCGCCGTCGACCGGAGGGGCGATGGCGCTGCAGTAGCCGCGCCGAGCGCATCACCCGCTGGGCCCGCTTGCGCGAGACCGGCCGATCGATCTCCCTGCTGGTGAGGGCGGCGACCATCCGGGTGCCGTCGGTGGGGTTGGCCTTGGCGACCTCGACGATCACCCGGTCGACGGTGCCGGTGGCCGGCCGAGGACCCGGTCGGGTCCTCGGCCTGGGGGTGCGGTAGATCGCCTGCCTGGTGACCTTCATGACGCGCGCCACCGCGGCGACCTTGCGGCCCCTGGCGACCAGCTGGCGGGACCGGGCGACGCGCTCTCTCACTCCCAGCCCCGCAATGCTTCCCCCGCTATCTCCAGCTCATAGGTCTTGCGACCGAGGGTGCGCTCCAGCTCGCGGATCCGCTTTTGGAGCTCCTTCTCGCCCTGGCGCTCGTCCTTGCCGGCGAGGGCTGACTTGCCGCCCTCGAGGATCTTGTCGCGCCAGGCGTAGTAGAGGGTCTCGGCGACCTCGTGCTCCCTGCAGACGTCGCGCACTGATCTGTCGCCTCGCAACCCTGCGAGGACGATCTCCAACTTCTGCTGGGCGCTGAACTTCCGGTACTTGCGTTGCTCTGCCAACTCGATCTCCTTGGTGGTCGAGCGGCCATCCTGGGAACCGCCTCGGATGCCTCGTCGGGGCTTCGCCCCTCCTCGGCATCCGAGCGATTCAGCTCAGGTGGGTGTCAACGCGGGGGTGGGGTCCAGGCCAGGAACGTTTCGTTGTTGATTTCGCCTGACATCGATTCAACAACCTGTTTGAACCCTTCGTAAGCGGCCCACGTGCCCATTCCGCCGAGTGAGTTGTAGTCCTGGGCGGGATCGGCTTCGTACTGTTCCAGCGCTTCGCGGTATTCGCTCCACGCCGGGGTCGAGATGTCCGGGTACATACCGGCATCGACATCGCCTTCGACGACTTCCTCGAAACCCTTGACGGCGTTTTCGTTGAAGTTGCCCTGAGGCCCGTACATTTTCGCTTCGGATCCGGACTGCGCGAACGCAGGCATCCAGGCGATGTACGGCGTTTCGGAGACGATCATCACCAGACAGTCAGCTCCGCCGGAGGTTGCTTCGGCCACCTGCGGGCTGTAGTCCTGTGCGGTTGCCGGAAGGGTGACGAACTTGTTGATTTTCGTGCCTTCGGCTTTGGCCGCGTTTTCCATCAGCGGGATGAAGGCTTCGGCGCCTTCGATGATGACTCCGTTGATGTTTTTGCAGCCGTCTTCGACCGCTTTTTTGACCAGGCCGACTGAGTACAGCGGCTGGTTGCCCATCGGGAAGCTGACTTCTGAGGTCAATTCCGTCGGGGCGATCGCGCAGCAGTTACCCCACTGGGCGGTTTTGGCTTTTTCGAGAATCGGGATCACAGCGTCACCCGTGAAGGTGAAGTTCCCGACCAACGC
>JBFWMZ010000010.1:0-99494 GCA_050251335.1 Solirubrobacterales bacterium | reverse complement strand
GGTCCTGCGCGACGTGGGCACGCGAACCAGGTCAGGTCCGGAAGGAAGCAGCCTTAAGCGGATGCCGCGGGTGCCGCAGGCGAGCCCGGCCCGAGCCATAAACGACGAACGCGCCCGGTGACCTCGCTTCAGAGGCGGGTGCACGGTCCACTTTCACTTCGTCGAGGTTGCCTTTTCACCCGCTATGCGGGTCGAAAGGCAACCTCTCGCTACGGCAACCTCGCTACTGGATCAGCCGCGCCCGCATGCGGGCGATCGCCACTCGCCAGGTGGCGAAGGCGAAGGCGACGAGGAAGGCGAAGCGGGCGAGGTCGGCCCACTCGAAGCCGAAGGCGCCGGCGCGAACCAGCTCGACCAGCTGGTGCAGCGGGTTGGCCTGGGCGATCAGCTGGAAGAACTGGGGCAGGCCGTCGATCGGGAAGAAGGTGCCGGCGACGAGGAAGAGCGGGGTCACGAACAGCGCCGTGACGTAGTTGAACTGGTCGATCTTGGCGACGGTCGCCGCCATCGTCACCCCGAAGCCGGCGAAGCCGAGCGCGGTGACGAAGGCGAAGAGCGGCACCAGGAGCATTCCCGGCGCCGGGTCGAGCCCCCAGAAGAAGGTGACGATCAGCGGCACGCAGCCGTAGACCGCCGAGCGCGCTCCGATCCACAGCATCTCCGCGGTGACCAGCTCGTCGACGTCGACCGGTGCCGCCAGGATCGCTTCGTAGGTGTTCTGGAAGCGGTGCTTGACGAAGGTGCCGAACATCGCCGGCAGGGCGCTGGAGAAGATCACCGCGGTGGCCACCATGCCGGTGCCGACGAACTGGATGTAGGGGACGCCGTCGACTTCGTCGACCAGCGTCGCGCCCAGCCCGAGCCCGAAGGCGAGCAGGTAGACGAGCGGTTCGAGCACGCTGGAGAAGGTCGTGCCGCGCCAGTAGGTGCGGAAGTTGGCGACCTCGCGGCTCATCACCCCGGCGATCGCCGCCGGTTCCAACCGCCGCATCGTGCGCGGCAGCGAGGTGGCCGCCCCGGGCGTCCGCTCCGCCGCCGAGCTCACTCCGCCGCCTCGCCGGTGAGCAGCACGAAGACGTCCTCGAGCGTCGCCGCCCGCACCACCGCGTCCTCGGGCACGGCGCCGTTCTCGGCTCGCTCGGAGCCGACGATCGCGATCGCCGGGCCGGCCGGCCGCACCCTCAGCCCCGCCGCCTCGGCCGTGGCGCGCAGCTCGGCCAGCCGCTGCGGCGGCGCGTAGACCTCGGCGGTGTGGGTGCCGGCGTGCTCGGCGATCAGCTCGCTCGGCCGGCCGCGGCTGATGATCTTCCCCCGGTGCATCACCGCCACCTCGTCGGCCAGCCGCTCGGCCTCCTCGATGTAGTGGGTCGACATCAGGATCGTCGTGCCGCGCGAGCGCAGCCGGTCGATCAGCGTCCAGAGCTCGGTGCGGATCTGCGGGTCGAGCCCGACCGTCGGCTCGTCGAGCAGCACCAGCCGCGGCTCGTGGACGAGGCCGCGGGCGAGCAGCAGCCGCCGCCGCATCCCGCCCGAGAGCTTCTCGACCGCGTCGCGGCGGCGGTCGCGCAGGCGCGCCAGGTCGAGCGCCCTGTCGACCGCGGCGCCGACGTCGCGAACCCGGTAGAGCCGGGCGTAGACGGCGAGGTTGTCCTCGACGGTGACGTCGATGTCGAGGTTGTCGAGCTGCGGCACGACGCCCATCAGCGCCCGCGCTTCCTTCGACTGGCGCGGCAGCTCGTGGCCCAGCACCCGCAGCTCGCCGGCGTCGGCGATCGCCTGCCCGGTCAGCAGCCGCATCGTCGTCGACTTGCCGGCCCCGTTGGGGCCGAGCAGGCCGAGGCAGATTCCCTCCGGCACGTCGAGGTCGAGCCCGTCGACGGCGCGGATCGGGCCGAAGCTCTTGACGACTCCGCTGAGTTCGATCGCTCCCACGCCGGCTGACGCTAGCGACTCGGCCCGGGCGGCGACTCCGCCCGCGGCGAGCAGCTCGGCCAGCCAGAGGTCGCCGCCGCGCGGCGCCGTGGGAGGATGCCGCCGTGCTGGACGAGCGCTGGATCAGGTCGCTGCACGTCGAGTCGCTGCGGCGGGCCGAACTGCACCGCGAGCGCGAGCCGCACGTGCTGTTCCAGGCCTCGACGATCGGCGCCCTGCTCGACGGCGCCTTCGAGGGCGACCTGCGCTTCGCCGAGCTGGCCGAGCACGGCGACCTCGGCCTCGGCACCCTGAACTCGCTCGACGGCGAGATGGTCGCGCTCGACGGCCGCTTCTACCGGGCCGACGTCGAGGGCCGGGTCAACGAGATCGACCCCGGCGAGCGGACCCCGTTCGCGGTCGTCGCCAACTTCGCGCCGACGATCGACGCGGTCCTCGCCGAGGACCTCGGCCACGACGCCCTGCTGGCCGCCCTCGACGCGCTGCTGCCGCCCGAGGCCTCCTCCTGCGCGGTCCGCCTCGACGGCCGCTTCGAGCGGGTCCGCGCCCGCTCGGTGCCGCGCCAGCAGCCGCCCTACCGGCCGCTTGCCGAGGTCGTCGCCGAGCAGCACGTCTTTGAGCTCGCCGAGCTCGAGGGGACGATGCTCGGCTTTCGCTTCCCCGCCTACGTCGAGGGGATCGAGGTGGCCGGCTACCACCTCCATTTCCTCAGCGCCGACCGCAGCCGCGGCGGCCACGTGCTCGACTCGCGCTCGAGCGGGCTGCGGGCGCGGCTCGACCCCTCGGACGACCTCCACGTCGAGCTGCCGCCCGCGATCGACCTCGCCGACCCCGACCTCGCGGCGGCGACCCACGCGGCGATCGACCTCGCCGAGCACGGCGGCTGACCGTGGCGCGCGGGGCGTTCGCCGGCGCGGTGGCGGCGATCTCGCTGCTCGCCCTGACCGGGCCGCTGGCGCCGGGCGCGGGCGCCGCGGCGGGCTGCCGGCCGGCGTCGAACGTCGAGGCGATGATCGACGACTCGCTCTCGATGGAAGCGAGCGACCCGAACCGGTTGCGGGTCCAGGGCCTCGATCTGCTGATCGAGACGCTGCCGAAGAGCACGACCCTGGGCGCGATCGAGTTCGGCTCCGGCCTCGGCGGGCTGCGGCCGCCGGCCGACCGCGTCTTCGCGCCCGCCGCGATCGGGCCCGACGCGGCGGCGAGGACGATGGAGCGGCAGCTGCGGGCGAGGATCCGCGCCGACAACGGCCTCACCGACTACAACGGCGCCTTCGCCCTCGCCGACGCCGAGAACCCGACCGCGCAGGCGCGCATCTTCCTCACCGACGGCGGCCACGACGAGGGCGAATACGCCAACGGCCACCTCGCCCACAGGGTGCCGACCTACGTGGTGGGCTTCGGCGCTGGCTCGAGCGGGGCAGCGGGCCAGGGCCGGCTGAGGCGAATCGCCGCCGAGACCGGCGGCCGCTACCGGCCGCTGGCCGGCAGCGGCCGGCTGCAGGCGGCGCTGGCCGAGGTCGGCGCCGAACTGGCCTGCCAGGCGCCGCCGCGGTCCTTCAGCGACCAGCTCGCTCGGGACGGAGCGGCGGCCCACGGGGTCGCGATCGGAGCCGCGGCCAGGACGGCGCGGATCGTCCTCACCTGGGCGAGCCCGCTCGACCGCTTCAGGCTGAGCGGGCTGCGGCTCGTCCCGCCCGGCAAGGCGCGGAGGCCGCGCCGGCTGAGGGTCGAGCGGCACGGCGGCACGACCTTCTCGGTGATCGAGGTGTCCGGTCTCGGCCGCGGCGACCTGCGCTTCTGGGTGAGGGCGACGAAGGTCGGCTCGGGCGAGCCGGAGGCGACCCTGACCACCCAGGTCAGCCAGATGAAGAAGAAGGGCAATTAGGCAGCGGTGGCGAAGAGGGGGGATGCGTCTCGTCCTCTCGTGCCCGCGGCGGCGCTCCCTGCTCGTCGCCGCGACGCTCGCGCTCACCGCGTTCGTCTCCCTCGCCGCTCTCGGCGTCGCCGCCGAGGCGCGCCCGGGGCGGACCACCGCGGTGGTCCCCAACGGCACCTACGGCGTCAACAAAGCCGCCAGCGGCGAATACGTGCTCTTCACCGTCCGCAACCGGCGGATCAGCAACCTCGCCTTCCAGATCCGGATCTCCTGCCGGGCCAGCGACTCGCCGCTCGAGGAAGAACGCTTCTTCAGCTCGGCGGCGGCGCCGCAACCGCGCTCGATTCCGGCCAACGGCCGCTTCCACCTCGAATGGGAAGAGCGCGGCGAGGGCCGGCTCGGCCGCATCGGCGTCAACATCCGGTTCGGGACCCGCGACGTCGCCGACATCACGGTCATCGTCCCCGAGTCCGAGGAAGGCGAACCGGGCGAAGCGAAAGAGAGCTGCGTCGGCGGTTCGGAACTCCATTTCCGCCGCGGCTACGAAGGCCCGCGCTTCTAGCAGCGCCGGTAGACGCGCCAGGACTCGTTGCGCGCGACTTCCTCGAACCCGGCCGGGACCTCGATGTCGAGCTCGGTCGGGTCGTTGGGGTCGAGGATGAAGTTGTGGATCACGAACGGGCTGGCCGGTTCGACGAAGTAGCCGGCTGCGGCCAGCTTCGCCCGTTCCTCCCGATTCGCCCCCGCCTCGCTGGCGCTGACGATCTCGGTCGGCTTGACGTCGAGGCCGAAGGCGAGCCGCGGCACCGCGCGGTGGTTGGGAACCGCGATCGGGCCACAGAGGGGCTCGAAGGCGCCCGCGTCGACCAGGTCCGAGAGGTCACCCTCGATCTTCGCCTGGTTGGTGAGGTCGGCGTCGACCTTCGAGTCGAGGTCCCACTGGTTCGGCAGCCAGATCACGAACATCGCGGCGACGATCCCCGCGAAGACCTGCCAGCGCCGGCGCCATGGGTGGCCGGGATCGAGCAGCCGCCAGCCGAGCAGCCCCACGGCGACGAAGATCGCCAGCACGGCGCTGGCCAGCATCGTGTAGCGGGCGAGGATCGCCAGGCCGGCGCAGGCGAGCAGCGCGAAGGCGAGCAGCGCCAGCGCCGCCGCGGCGATCCCCAGCGCCGAGCGGCGGCGGAGGAAGGCGAAGCCGAGGACGACGCCGCCGAGCGCGCCGACCATCCCCGGCCACTGCATCACTTCGCCGAGCGCGCGGGGGCCGTAGAGGACGAGGTCGAGCGGTCCGGTCTTCCGCTTCAGCGTCTCGACCGTTTCCTGGGTCCCGGTCAGCGAGTACATCGGGTCGCCGGTGGTGATCGCGTCGAAGATCACCCAGAGGACCGGCCCGGCCAGCGCCAGCGCCGCCAGCCAGACGAGCTCCCGCCCGCCGCGCTCCCCCCGCCACCCCAGCTCCCAGCCCCCGAGCCCGCCGATGGGCCGATATCGGGAACTATTTTCCCGATATAGGCCCATCGGCCCCGGGGTGGCGCGGCGTAGGTCGAAGCCGAGCCAGAGCCAGTAGACGATCGCGAAGCCCCAGGCCTCGGGGCGCAGGAGGCCGGCGGGGACGAGCAGCGCCAGCACCGGCCAGCCGGCGCGCGGGCGCTTCGCCTCGACCAGCAGGGCGCCGAGGCAGAGAGCGACGTAGGGGAGGTCGATGTAGGCGCGCAGGCCGTTGGAGAGGAAGGGGGCGCGGGTGAGGACGAAGAGCGCGGCGACGGCGCCGATCGGGCGGTCGAACCAGGTCGCGCCGAGCCGGTAGACGAAGAACGCGATCAACCCCAGCGCCAGATAGGCGAGCACCATCGTCACCGTGATCGGCGCTTCGCCGAAGGGCGAGGTGACGAGGCCGATCAGGTCGGTCAGCGGATGCGGCGTGGGGGGCAGGGCGGCGCCGTAGTCGGGGCTTTCCCCGTGCGCCAGTTCGCGCCCCCAGACCAGCGCGTAGATCGTGTCGTAGTTGGGAAAGCCGAGCGGGAAGATCGCCAGCAGCGCGGCGCTGACCGCGGCCACCCAGGCGGCGGGCGTCAACCATCTGCGGACCGCCGGCGGCATCGGCGGCACGGTACCGGTGGGAGCCGTCGCCGGCCCGGCCGAGGCGCTCGCGAGCCGTGGATACACTGGCCCGTAGACCCGATGGCCGAGTCAACCTCCCTCTATCGCCGCCACCGACCGGGCTCCTTCGACGAGGTCGTGGGCCAGCAGCACGTGGTCCGCACCCTGCGCAACGCGGTCGAGGGGGACAAGGTCCACCACGCCTACCTCTTCGTCGGCTCGCGCGGCACCGGCAAGACCTCGATGGCGAAGATCCTCGCCCGCTCGCTCAACTGCGAGCGCGGCGGCCCGACCGTCACCCCCTGCGGCGAATGCGAGTCCTGCGTGACGATCGCCGCCGGCACCTCGATCGACGTGATCGAGATGGACGCCGCCTCCAACCGCTCGGTCGACGACGTCCGCGACCTGCGCGAGCGGGTCGCCTACGCCCCGGCCGGCGGCCACTGGAAGGTCTACATCCTCGACGAGGCGCACATGCTGACCAAAGAGGCCTGGAACGCCTTCCTGAAGACGCTCGAGGAGCCGCCGCCGCGCACCGTCTTCGTCCTCGCCACCACCGAGGCCCACAAGGTGATGCCGACGATCGCCGACCGCTGTCAGCGCTTCGACTTCCAGCGCCCATCGCTCGAGCAGATCTCCGAGGTCCTGCAGCGAGTCGCCGCCGCCGAGTCGATCGAGGTCGACGAGGGCGCGGTGGCGATGATCGCCCGTTCGGCTTCCGGCAGCTTTCGCGACGCTCTCGGCACGCTCGATCAGCTGGTCGCCTTCGGCGGCAGCCACGTCGAGCTCGACTCGGTGCTGGAGATGCTCGGCGCCGCCGACGCCGAACTGCTGTTCGAGGCGGTCGACGCGGTCGCCGCCGAGGACCCGCGCGGGGTCCTGCTCGGGGTCGAGCGGATGGCGCGCTCCGGGCGCGACCCGTCGCAGTTCGCCCGCGACCTGCTGGCCCACCTGCGGCACCTGCTGATCACCCAGACGACCGGAGAGGTGCCGACCTCCTTCGTGGTGACGGCGACCGACACGGCGCGGCTGCAGGCCCAGGCGGGCAAGATCGGGCCGGCGGCGCTGGTGCGGATGATCGACGAGCTGGCAGATGCGTTGACGGCGATTCGCGAGGGGGACGAGGCGCGGCTGGCGGTCGAGATCGCGCTGCTGAAGGCGGCGCGGCCGGATCTGGATCCGTCGACCGAGGGACTGTTGCGAAGGGTCGAGCGGTTGGAGCAGGGACTGGGTTCGGGTGCGAGGGACGCTCGGGACCAGGGTCAGCCGGCCGCGGGACCTGTCGGGCCAGGGGACCCACCACCCCCTGCGGTAGCCAAAGCTTCCTCGGGGGTGGTCCCCCCTAGCCCGCCACCCACGGCAGGGGCGGACCCGGTGGACGAGGAGCGGCCGTCCGAGTACGAACGGCCCCCGCTCGAGGATCCGGGACCGGCCGAAGAAGATGAGGCCGAACGCCCGGTGGCTGGCGCGGGCTTGGCTAGGGACGAGGGCGCGCCGGCTGTCGCCGGGGCGCCCGCTCCGGACCAGGCGCCCGCCTCGGACGAGGCGCCCGCCTCGGTCGCCGTTGCCGACCTCGATCTCGCCGAGCTCACCCGGGTCTGGCCGAGCGTGCTCGACGAGCTGGCGAAGAGAGCGCCGGCGCTGGCGGCGACCTTCGAGGGGGCGCGGCCGGTGGGGATGGGGGAGAGCGGGCCGGAGATCGGGTTTCCCGCGGATGCCTCGTTCAACAAACGCAAGGCGGAGTCGCCGGAGCGCAAGGAGGCGGTGGCGGCCGCCTTCGCGGTCGTCGTCGGGCGTGAGTTGAGGCCCAGCTACGTGACCTTGGACGAGGGCGAGGCGCCGCCGCCGGACGTGCCGGCGGCGGGGTCCGAGGAGCTCGACGAGGAGGCGATCTTGGAGAAGGTAAAGAGCGAGTTCGGCGCGGAGGAGGTCGGTTAGGTGGCCCGAGGTGGTGGACCAGGGGGGTTCGACGTGAACGCCCTGATGAAACAGGCGCAGCAGATGCAGTCGCAGATGCTCGAAGCGCAGGAGAAACTGAAAGACGAAACCGTCGAGGCGAGTGCCGGCGGCGGCATGGTCAAGGTGACGATGGGCGGCGACCTGACGCTGCGCTCGATCGTCATCGACCCCGAGGCGATCGACCCCGAGGACGCCGAGCTGCTGCAGGAGATGGTCCAGGCGGCGGTCAACGAGGGGCTGCGCGCCGCCCAGGACCTGGCCGGCGAGAAGATGGGCGGGATCACCGGCGGCGGCGGCCTCGGCGGGATGCTGGGCGGTTGAGCGCCGAGGGTCCGGCGCCGCTGGCGCGCCTCGTCGCCGAGCTCTCGCGACTGCCGGGAATCGGCAGGCGGACCGCGCAGCGGCTCGCCTTCCACCTGCTGCGCGCGCCCGACGAGGAGGCGCTGGCGCTGGGCGAGGCGATCCGCGAAATGAAGGAGAAGGTCGGCCTCTGCGAGGAGTGCTTCAACCTCGCCGAGGGGCCGCTGTGCCGGATCTGCGCCGACCACGACCGCGACCGGGCGACGATCTGCGTGGTCGAGGAGCCGGCCGACGTGATTCCGATCGAGCGCACCCACGAATACCGCGGCCTCTACCACGTGCTCGGCGGCGCCCTCTCGCCGATCGACGGGATCGACGCCGAGGACCTGAAGATCGCCGAGCTGATCGCCCGGGTCGGCCGCGGCGGCGTCCACGAGGTCGTCCTCGCGACCAACCCGACCACCACCGGCGAGGCGACCGCGCTGGAGATCGCCGAACGGCTGCGCGACTCCGGCGTCGCCGTCACCCGGCTAGCCAGCGGCCTGCCGGTCGGCGCCGACCTCGAGCACGCCGACGAGGTGACGCTCGGCAAGGCCCTCGCCGGCCGCCGCGCCCTCAACTGATTCGGTTGCGGTTGTCCCCACCGGTTGCGGTTGTCCCCGCTATGCGGGGACAACCGCGTCATGTGGGGAGAAGTGCGCTGTCGGGAGCTGTCCATTAGTCCGCGAACATTCGTCCTGGACGGGTGTCTTGCCGCAAATTGCGACTTTTTGGGAAACCTGGCGTCCGGTCCGTCGTTCAAGGTCCGCGCGTGGAGCTTGATTCGGCAACAGGGGCGGGCGAGATCGAGCTCGGCTCGCCAGCCGGCCGCCTGGCGCGGGAGGTCTCGGCCAAGCACGTCGCGCTGCTGACCGCGCTGCGCCAGGAGCTCGGCGGGATCGGCAGCGAGCAGTTCGCCGACGCCGCGACCCGGCTCGCCTCCGAGTTCGGCTCGGTCACCGCGACCGCGGTCGACGCCGCCTACGCCGGGGTGCCGGCCGAGCCGGTCCCCTGGTCGCCGCCGGAAGAGCTGCCGAGCCTCTACCGCCCCGGCCACATGCGCCGCCGCCTCGAACAGCTGGTCGAGACCAACCGCCGCTACGACCACCCCTTCGTCGTCGCGATCTTCGACGCCTCCGGCCCCGGCGCCCGCGAGGACGACGGCAGCCGCGAGACGGTGCTGGCGATCCTCGGCGCCGCGCTCCGCGACAGCATCCGGATCATCGACGAAGCCTTCCGGCTCGAGGAGGACGCGATCTGCGTCCTGGCGCCGAACCTGGGCACGGTCGAAGGGGTGCAGATGGCCGAACGGCTGCTCGGCCTGCTCGACGAGCTCGAGCGGGCGGGCGGGCTGCGGATCGACGTCGCCGCCGGCGTCGTCGCCTGCCCCGAGCACGGCGAGGACGCCGACGCCCTCCTGCACAAGGCCGACGGGGCGCTGTGGCGGGCCCGCGCGGTCGGTCAGCCGATCGGCGTCGGCGCCCTGCAGGAGCGCTGAGCCGGTCCCGCAGGATCGCTGGCAGTTTTCGGTCATCCGTCCATAACTTGCGTAAACCTGGTGCGGCGCTGGCAAGATTTCGCCATGCCCGGGATCCGGACCAATGCCGCCGCCGAAGTTCTGGGGGTCAGCCCCAACACGCTGCGCAGCTGGGAGCGCCGTTACGGCTATCCGACTCCGCATCGCACCGCGGGCAACCACCGCAACTACGAGCTGGTCGAGCTGCAGACCCTGCGCGACGCGCTCGCCGAGACCGGCAACATCTCCTCGGCGATCGAGCTGGCCCGCCAGCGCCAGGCGGCGCCGGCCTCCGACGGCAGCCTGCAGAGCGCCTTCGAGGGCTTCGACGAGGCCGCCGCCGACCGCGCAATCGAGGAAAGCCTGGCGCTGCGGCCGCTGGAGCGGACGATCGAGGAGCTGCTGCTGCCGGCGATCGACAGCCTGGCCGCCGACCCCGGCAAGGACGCCGAGCTCGAGTTCGCCGCCCGCTGGGCGACCGGCTGGCTGCACGGCGCCCGCCGCCTCGCCCCCTCGGCCTCGCGGCCGGCCGGCATCCTGCTGCTCGACTCGAGCCGGGGCCAGGACGCCGAGGCGGTCCACACCCAGGCGCTCGACCTCAGCCTGCGCCGCGCCGGCTTCCGCGTCCTCGTCCTCTCCAACCAGCTCGGCGACGAGCGGCTCGAGCGAGCGCTCGGAGCGCTCGACCCGACCGCGATCATCCTCTGCGGTCCCGGCGCCGAGACCCAGGACGCGGTGCGGCTGGTCCGCAAGATCCGCGAACTAGGCTTCGCCGCGCCCCTCTACGGCTTCCGCGCCGACGGCCTGATCGGCGCCGCGGTCCCCGCGGCCGGCGAGCGGCCGAGCGAAGTCACGGGCCTGCTCAACGCGGACCTCCGCCGCCGCGCCGCCGCGGCCTACGCCTAGCCCGGCCCCGAAGGGCCGTCGCGGCGCTCTGCGAGCAACGCGACGCAGGGCCCCGGAGGGCCCTGCGTCACACTGAGAATCACCTCGACGCAGACTGGCGTCGGATGTTGCTGCCTACAGCGATCCGATCGACTTCAGGGCCGCCTGCTTGACGACCTTCGGCAGCGGGGCGAAGTCGAGCGCCGCTCCGTATTTCTGACCGATGGTCACGCAGTACTTCACGAACGACTGCAGGAAGCCCTTCTGCGGGGCGTCGTGCGGAACGATCGCGTAGGTGAACGTCGAGATCGGGTACGCGTTCGCCGCCGACTTCGGCGGGTCCGAGATCGTCAGTTCGTTGTTGGCCGGAACCGTCTTGACGACCGCGGCCGCTTCTTCGATGTTCTTCAGGTTCGGGTACTCGAAGTTGCCCGCCTTGTTTTCGACCGCGGCGGCGCCGATGCCGGCGGCGATGATGTAGGAGGCCTCGATGTAACCGATCGCCCCCGGGGTTTTCGTCACGACGGAGGTGACGCCGGCATTTCCTTTACCGCCCACTCCGGTCGGGAACTGAACGCTGGTTGCGTACCCGACCTGACTGCGCCACGCCGGGCTGATCTTGGACAGGTAGCGGACGAAGGCGTAGGTGGTGCCGGACCCGTCGGTGCGGAAAACCGGCGTGATCGTCGTTCCGGGAATTTTGAGACCAGGGTTGAGCGCCTTGATCTTCGGGTCGTTCCACTTCGTGATCTTGCCGAAGTAGATCGCCGTCAAGACCTTGCCGTCGAGTTTCAGTTTCCCCTTCGGGACGCCCGGCAGGTTGTAGCCGATTCCCACAGCCGACAAGCCCCAGGGGACCTGGACGCAGCCGTTGCAGGCAGCAGCCTGTTCGGGGGTGAGGGGTGCGTCGGAGGCCCCGAAGTCGACGGTACGGGCGGTGATCTGCGAGATGCCGGCGCCGGAACCGACCGAGCCGTATTTGACCGGGATGCCTTCCTTGATTTCGAATCCGTTGATCCAGTTGGCCATCAGCGGCGCGACGAGGGTGGAGCCGGCGCCGGTTAGGCCAGCGGCAGAAGCGCTGGCGGTGGCGACGGTTGCCACGCCTCCAACCGTCCCAGCTAGCGCGATAAAGATGCCTAGCAACCTGTTGCGAATCAAGAGACTGAGTCCTTTCGGGTGAGATTGAACGACCGCAAGACTCTCCTCGGCGAGAAACCACGCTGTGTCAATTTCATGAAAATTCCACGTAACAGTTATGTGACAGAAATGTGACTTGCCCGCCGAGTCTGGGAATCGGAGTTGTGTCATTTCTGTGAAAAATGCGGCCGGATGGGAAGGATTTCTGAGTGACTCGATTACGCTGCCGCGGATGGACGCCCTGGGGCCAGCCACCATCTCGGTATCGAGCCGTTCGGACAGGAGACGAGCTCGCGGCAAGCGGATCGATCGTTTCGGCAATCTCCTGCTCTTCGGCGTCTGCGCCGCCGCCGCCCTGCTGGCGATGGTGGTGTTGTTCCTGGTCGGGTACGAAGTCGTCAACGGCGCTCAACCGGCGATCTCGAAGTTCGGCCTCGGATTCCTCACCAGCCAGGAGTGGCAACCCAACTTCGGCATCTTCGGCGCCGAGTCGCTGCTCTACGGGACCCTGGTCAGCTCCTTCTTCGCGCTATTGATTGGCGCGCCGATCGCGATCTCGATCGGTCTCTACCTGAGCCTGCTGGCGCCCAGGGGCATCCGCGGCATCGTCGCGCCCCTGGTCGAAATGCTGGCGGCGATTCCCAGCGTCGTCCTCGGCTTCTGGGGCATCCTGATCCTCGCTCCTTTCGCCCGCGAACACTTCGAGCCGTTCCTCCACTCCGCCCTTGGATTCATCCCGATCTTCGGCCGGCCGGAAACGACGGGGTCGAGCGTCTTCACCGCCAGCCTGATCCTGACGATCATGGTGATCCCGATCATCGCCTCGATCTCGCGCGATCTTTTCTCGGCTGTGCCTCGGGAGCTGCAGGACGGAGCAAGCGCGTTGGGCGCGACGCGGTGGGAGGTGGTGCGCGGCGTGGTCTTGCCGACCACCTTCTCCGGGGTGGTCGCCGCCTCCCTGCTCGGTCTCGGGCGGGCGCTCGGCGAGGCGATCGCGGTCGCCCAGGTGATCGGCGCCGGCTCGAAGATCGAAACCTCGATCTTCAAGACCGGCGACACGCTGGCTGCTCGGATCGCCAACCAGTTCCCCGGGGCACTGACCGAGCTGCACCAGTCCTCGCTCTTCTACTGCGGCCTGATCCTGCTTGTGATCGGCTTTGTCTCCAACGTCATCGCAAGCTGGATCGGCCGGCGCTTCAGCTACGACACCGGGAACATGCGGTGAGCGCCAGCGCCGGCTTCGACCCCACGGGGCCGCTGACTCCGAGCGGCAACTTGCGCCGGCGGCGCCTGTTGAGCCGCGCGACTGAGCTTGGCGCGACTGCCGCGGCGGCGCTCGCCGTCGGCGTCCTCGGGATCGTGATCTTCACGATCGCCGCCCGGGGCGCCAAGGCGATCGACCTCGACTTCCTGGTCAAGGGGGCGCCCGCCGGGATCGGCCCCGAGCTGGTCGGCACCGCGATCATCGTTGCGATCGCGACCATGATCGCAACGCCGCTGGGGGTCCTGATCGCGCTCTTCCTCACCGAGTACGCCAAGGGCCGGATCGCCACCGCGGTTCGCCTGACGATGGACCTGATGAACGGACTGCCGTCGATCATCATCGGGCTCTTCGTCTTCGGCCTGCTGGTCGACGGGCGCAAGCAGACCGCGTTCGCCGGCTCGATTGCGCTGGTGATCATCATGGTCCCGCTGATCGCGCGCGGGACGCAGGAGGTCCTTCGCCTCGTGCCGAGCAATCTGCGCGAAGCGGCCGATGCTCTCGGTGTCGCTCGCTGGCGGACCGTCCTCACCGTCGTGCTGCCGAGTGTGCTGGGCGGCATCGTCACCGCGACGATCCTCTCGGTGGCGCGGGCTGCCGGCGAGACGGCGCCGCTGATCTTCGTCAGCTCCGTCGTCGACACGACCAGGTTCTCGCTCAACCCGTTCGAAGCGCTGCCCAACGTTCCGGTGCGGATCTACTCGCTGTCCGAAGAAGCGAATCCCGAAGGGTTCACCGAAGCCTGGGGACTGTCGTTGATCCTGATCTCGTTCATCCTCTTCGCCAGTCTCGGCGCTCGCCGGTTGTTGACTCGAAGCAAGAGGAAGATGTCGTCGTGAACCTGCCTCGGTCTCGTGTGCGTATCCGCACCGAAGAGGCGCCGGTGGCGCCGGCGAGCAATGGCCGGCCCGCGGTCGGCGTAGAGGGGACCACCGCCAGCGCCGACGGGCACTGGGACCTCGCGCCAGAGGTCGTGTTCGACTCGCGCGGCGTCTCGATCTACTACGGCAAGAAGCAGGCGCTCAGCGACGTCTCGCTGGCGATCCGCCGCGGCCAGATCACCGCCCTGATCGGCCCCTCGGGCTGCGGCAAGACCACCTTCCTGCGCAGCCTCAACCGGATGAACGACTCGGTCCCGAGCTTTCGGATCGAGGGCGAGATCCTCTACCACGGCCACGACGTCTACGGCGGCAACGTCGACCAGGTCGAGGTGCGGCGGCGGATCGGGATGGTCTTCCAGAAACCGAACCCCTTTCCGAAGTCGATCTACGACAACGTCGCCTGGGCGCCTCGCAACCTCGGCATGCGCTCCGGGCTCTCCGAGCGGGTCGAGAAGGCGCTACGCGGGGCGGCGCTCTGGGACGAGGTCAAGGACCGGCTCAAGGACTCGGCTCTCGGCCTCTCCGGCGGCCAGCAGCAGCGGCTCTGCATCGCCCGCGCGATCGCGATCGAGCCCGACGTGCTGCTGCTCGACGAGCCCGCCTCGGCGCTCGACCCGATCGCCACCGGCGCGATCGAGGACCTGATGCACAACCTCAAAGGCCGCTTCACGATCGTGATCGTCACCCACAACATGCAGCAGGCGGCGCGCGTCGCCGACCGCACCGCCTTCTTCAGCCTCGAGACCGGCGGCGAGAAGCCGGTTGGGTCGCTGATCGAGTTCGACGACACCGAGCGGATCTTCGGCCAGCCGCGCGACCCGCGCACCCGCGACTACGTCACCGGCCGCTTCGGGTAGGTGCCTCGGGAGGAAGGGGGACGGACCTTTCCTCAGTCGATCTGCGCGAGGGCGTCGCACCGCTCGGCCCGCAGGCACTCGGTGATCTTCCGCTGCGCAAGGGTGACGATATGGGTCCGGATCGGCACATCGTCATAGCGTGAGAGGATCGCATCGGCGCAGGCTCTGATCATCTCCGGATCTCGGCTCCCGCCGAACTCGCGATCGAGGCTCGGGAGGATTCGCGCCAACCGCATCTGATGGGCGGTGTTGTCGGAGAGGATCTCATCGCCGCGGCTCTCGACGAGGTCGCGCACCCGATAGTCGATCTGATCGCGGATGACGCGTACCTCCTCCAGCGATCTTCCCGCCGGATCCGGGATCTCCCAGTCCTCGACCACGGTGGGGACGTAGGGGCATTGCCCCCCGCAGGCAAGGGTGATCGCCCAGTCGGCGTGGATCTGCATCTCCACGGTCAGCTTCTTCGGAACCCGCTCGGAGAGGTCGAAGCCGACCTCCGCCATCGCCTCGAGCACGACGGGATGGACCTCTCTGGCCGGCTCCTGGCCCGCCGACTCGGCCTTGATCTCTTCCGGGCCGTAGCGTTCGAAGAACGACTGGGCGATCTGCGAGCGCCCCGCGTTCTGCGTGCAGACGAATAGGACGTATCTCATCGGGACTTCCTTTCTCAGCCGGCGAGCGCCAGCTCCTTTGCGGGCCGCGAGTGGTCAGGCGTGTGGCGCGGCAGCAGCAGCGAGAGCAGGGCCGCGGCGAGCACGCAGGCGACCGATGCCCAGAGGCAGGCCTCGAGGCCGCCCCACTGGTAGAGGAGCCCCGAGAGCACGGTGCCGGCAAGCCGGCCGCCGGCGTTCGCCATGTAATAGAAGCCGACGTTCATCGCGGCCCTGTCGTTGTCGGCGTAGGCCAGGATCAGGTAGCTGTGAACGGCGGAGTTGGCGGCGAAGACGACTCCGAAGGCGATCAGCCCGACGACGATGACGAGAGTCGGGTCGACCCCGGCGGCGAGGCCGATGGCGATCGCGGCGGGGAAGGCGGCGAGGACGAAGGCGAGCCAGGTGGCGGTGCGCCCCTCGGGCTCGCCGCCGCCCTCGGCGCTTCGCGCCCGCACGAAGCGCGGCGCCGCCGCCTGCACGATCCCGTAGCCGATCACCCAGATCGCGAGGAAGCCACCGGTGGCGAGGAAGCTCCAGCCCAGCACCGTCTCCAGGTAGACCGGGAGACCGACGACGAACCAGACGTCGCGCGAGGCGAAGAGGAAGATGCGGGCCGCGGCGAGGACGTTGACGGCGCGGTTGTTGGAGAACATCTGCTTGAACTTGGCCTTCGCGTCGGGCCGGCCGAGGTGGCCGTGCATCAGCGCGGAGACGAGCAGGAGCGTCGCCAGGACGACGCCGGCGAGGATCAGCATCGAGGTCTGGAAGCCGGTGATCGTCAGCATCGCCGCGCCGAGGAAGAAGCCGACTCCCTTCAGCGCGTTCTTCGAGCCGGTGAGGACCGCGACCCAGCGGTAGAGGGAGGATTCGTCGCCGGCGGGGACCACCAGCTTGACCGCGCTCTTGGAGCTCATCTTGGTCAGGTCCTTGGCGATCCCCGAGAAGGCCTGGGAGACCATCACGTAGGGGACGACGAGCCAGGCGTCGGGGGCGAACCCGACCATCGCCATCGCCAGCACCTGCGTCCCGAGCCCCATGTAGAGGGTCGTGCGGAGCCCGAATTTCGCCGCCAGCCAGCCGCCGACCAGGTTGGTGACGATGCCGAAGATCTCGTAGAAGATGAAGAGCGAGGCGACGGCGAAGGCCGAGTAGCCGAGTTCGTAGAAGTAGAAGAGGACGAGCATCCGGGTCGCCCCGTCGGCGAGGGTCTCGACCCAGTAGGCGCCGGTGACGAGGACGTAGTTGCGCAGGTCGCCGTGGCGCCCGGCGGTGGCGGCGCTCGCCATCAGCCGCCCTCCGAGCCGGCCGCCGCCCGCGCCAGCTCGACCAGCCGGTTCGCGTAGCCCCACTCGTTGTCGTACCAGGCGAGGACCTTGACCTGGGTCCCGTCGACGACCATCGTCGAGAGCGCGTCGACGATCGAGGAGCGGGGATCGTCGCGATAGTCGACCGAGACCAGCGGCCGCGTCTCGTAGCCGAGGATCCCGGCCAGCGGGCCCGCCGCGGCCGCCTCGAGGAGCCCGTTCACCTCCTCGACCGAGGTCGGCCGCTCGAGCTCGAAGACGCAGTCGGTGAGCGAGGAGTTCAGCATCGGCACTCGCACCGCGAGGCCGTTCAACCGGCTCTCCAGCTCGGGGAAGATCAGGCCGATCGCGGTCGCCGAGCCGGTCGTGGTCGGGATCAGCGACAGGCTGGCGGCGCGGGCGCGGCGGAGGTCCTTGTGGGGGGCGTCGACGACCAGCTGGGTGTTCGTCATGTCGTGGAGGGTGGTGATCGACCCGTGCCGGATCCCGATCCCCTCGTGGATCACCTTGACCACCGGCGCCAGGCAGTTGGTCGTGCAGGAGGCGGCGGTGAGGATCTCGTGGCGGGCGAGCTCGGCGGGATCGTCGTTGACGCCGACGACGACGTTCAGGGCGCCCTCCTCCTTGACCGGTGCGGCGACGAGAACCTTGCGGACGCCCTGCTCGAAGTAAGGCGCGAGGGAGTCGACCGTGCGGAACCTGCCCGAGCACTCGAGGACCAGGTCGATGTTCGACCAGTCGCCCTCCGCGGGGCTCGCGAGCGAGGTCAAGGCGATCTCTCGCCCGTCGACTCGAAGCGCGCCGTCCGCCTCCTCGACCTCCGCCGACCAGCGCCCATGGATCGAGTCGAACTCCAGCAGGTGCGCGGCGGTCCCCGCGTCGCCGGCGACCTCGTTGACGAGGACGAAATCGAAGTCCGGCCAATCCCAGGCGGCGCGCAGCGCGAGCCGCCCGATGCGACCGAAGCCGTTTATCGCGACGCGCGTCACCCCGGCGCCTCGCCGCTCCGGGCGTCGAGCTCGGCGAGCAGCGCCTCGACCCTGCCGGCAATCTCATCGCGCAGGGCGCGAACCGCCTCGATCGGCATCTCCTCCGGATCGGGCAGGTCCCAGTCGAGGTATCGCTTGCCGGGGATGTAGGGGCATTCGTCGCCGCAGCCCATCGTCACGACGACGTCGGCGCGCTCGGCCATCTCCCGGGTGAGGAGCCGCGGGCGCCGGTCCGAGAGGTCGATCCCGATCTCCTCCATCGCCGCGAGGACGGCCGGGTGAAGCGCCTCGGCCGGCTGGGTTCCCGCCGCCTCGGCCGCGTGGCGCCCTTCCGCCGCGCGCTCGAAGAGCGCCCGGCTGATCTGCGAGCGGCCGGCGTTGTGGAGGCAGACGAAGAGCGCATTCGCCATCTATGCCACCGCCTCGGCGCTCGGGCCGGGGCCCGCGAACCATCGCCCCCGTGCCCAGAGCGAGACGTAGACGAGAGCGACCAGGACCGGGACCTCGATCAGTGGACCGACGACGCCGGCGAGCGCCTCGCCGGAGGTCGCGCCGAAGACTCCGATCGCGACCGCGATCGCCAGCTCGAAGTTGTTGGAGGCGGCGGTCAGCGCCAGGGTCGCGGTGCGCGGATAGCCGTAGCCCGAGGCCTTCCCCCAGGCGAAGGCGAGCGCGAACATGACGACGAAGTAGACGACGAGCGGCGCCGCGATCCGCACCACGTCGAGCGGGTTGGCGGTGATCTGGTGCCCCTGCAGCGCGAAGAGGAGGACGATCGTGAAGAGCAGACCGTAGAGGGTGATCGGGGCGATTCGCGGCAGGAACGCCTTCTCGTACCACTCGCGGCCGCGCCGGCGCAGCCCGATCACCCGGGTCAGGTAGCCGGCGACGAGCGGGATGCCGAGGAAGACGAGGACGGTCCGGGCGACTTCCCAGATGCCGACCGAGAACCCTTCGGTGTCGAGGCCGAGCCAACCCGGCAGGAGCGAGATGTAGAAGTAGCCGAGCAGCGAGTAGGCGACGATCTGGAAGATCGAGTTGATCGCGACCAGGACCGCGGTCGCCTCGCGATCGGCGCAGGCCAGGTCGCTCCAGACCAGGACCATCGCGATGCAGCGGGCGAGGCCGACGACGATCAGGCCGGTCCGGTACTCGGGCTCGTTCGGCAGCAGCAGCCAGGCCAGCGCGAACATCAGCGCCGGACCGATCAGCCAGTTGAGGACGAGCGAGGAGACGAAGAGCCCGCGCTCGCCACGCAGGTGGCCGAGCTCCTCGTAGCGGACCCGGGCCAGCACCGGGTACATCATCAGCAGCAGGCCGATCGCGATCGGCAGCGAGGTACCGCCGATCGCCACCGCCGAGAGGGCGCTCTCGAGCCCGGGGACCAGCGCCCCGAGCCCGAGACCGGCTCCCATCGCCACTCCGATCCAGAGCGGGAGGTAGCGATCGAGGGTCGAGAGCCGCGTCGCCGTTGTCATCAGTCAGCCGCTTTCAATTCGTGCCCTTCGATCTAACGAGCGCCATCCTAAGGATTGACAATGCCAAGTTCAATAGATATATGTAGATAGATGAACGTCGATCTGGAGCTGGAGCCGAAGACCAAGCGCGCGGCAGGCGCCCCCTGCTGCGAGCCGGTCGTCTATCCCGATGTCGAGCGCGAGCAGGCCGAACGGATGGCGAAGATCGCCAAGGCGCTCGGCGACCCGGTTCGCCTGCAGCTCGTCGACGTCCTGCGCAAGCACGCCGGAAAGGTCTGCGTCTGCGAGCTGGTGCCGCTCTTCGACCTCTCCCAGCCGACCGTCTCCCATCACCTGAAAAAGCTGAAGGACGCCGGCATCGTCGGCTCCGAGCGGCCGGGGCTCTGGGCCTACTACTACGTGATCCCCGACGCTCTGGAGGAGTTCTCAGGATGGCTGAGCTGAGCCGCCGCAGCAGCGCCGAGAAGGGTTGCGCCGCCGGGCCGAGCACCGCTGACGCCGACGACGTTCGCGAGGCGGTTCGCATTCGCTACGCCGCCGCGGCGACCAGCGTCGGCTCGGTCGGCGAGGCCGGCGCGTCCTGCTGCTCGCCGGAAGCCGCCCTGACCGAGGAGGAAGCGCAGGCGTTCGGCGCGGGCCTCTACGGCGACGAGCGTGCCGAGCTTCCCGACACCGCGACGATGGCCTCCCTCGGCTGCGGCAACCCGACCGCGGTGGCGGCGTTGAGCGAGGGCGAGACCGTCCTCGACCTGGGCTCGGGCGGCGGCATCGACGTCCTCCTCTCCGCGCGCCGAGTCGGCCCGGCGGGCAAGGTCTACGGCCTCGACATGACCGACGAGATGCTCGCCCTGGCGCGCGAGAACCAGCGCAAGGCCGGGATCGAGAACGTCGAGTGGCTGCGCGGTGAGATCGAGGAGATCCCGCTTCCGGCAGAGACGGTTGACGTCGTCATCTCCAACTGCGTGATCAACCTCTCGGGCGACAAGCCCAGGGTGCTGGCCGAGGCGGCGCGAGTGCTGAGGCCGGGCGGCCGCTTCGCCGTCTCTGACGTGATCGCCGACGAGGACATGGACGAGGCGACTCGCGCCGACATGGAGAAGTTCACCGGCTGCATCGCGGGGGCTCTCACCCGTCGCGAATTCGAGCGGGCACTGGCCGCCGCGGGTCTCGAGGAGATCGAGATCAAGGAGACCCACCGCGTCCACGACAAGGCCGCGTCGGCGATAGTCCGAGCCCGAAAGCCTCGGTAGCAGGTCCGCTCAGCGGCGCAGGATCGCGTCGCCCGAGACCTGCTCGAGCAGCGGTTTGCCGCACTGCCAGCAGAAGGTGGCGCCGCTGGAGTGTGGGGCGCCGCAGTACTTGCAGCTACCCGAAGCGCCGGTCTCCTCGGTGCGGACGATCCGTTCGACCTCGCTCAGCTCGGCGTCGGCGTCCTGCAGGGCGACGGCCCGCTTGACCAGCAGCTCGACGTCCATGCTGTTGCGGATCGCCATCTCGTAGGCGAGCCCGCCGAGGTCCCACTGCAGCTCGGCGACGCGGGCGACGAGCTGGTCGCGGCGGCGCATCAGGTCGACGACGAACTCCTCTCCGTAGGCGCTGGTCAGCGTGCCCGCCGCTTTCGTCGCGCCGGCCCCGTTTGCCGGCGCCGGGGGCTGCTTCGCCTTTTTGGCCTGCTTGCGGTCCCTGCCTTTGGGGAGCCCGAGGTTCATTCGCCGAAGAATTCGCCGTTGAATTCGCCGCTGTCGCTGCAGCCCGAGGTGCCCTTTTCGCAATCGCCGCCGACCTGGGCGGTCGGCGGCGGCAGCTTGACGTCACCGGACGGCTTCAGGACTTCCGCCGCCGCCTTGCTGGTGCCGCTCGAGTCGACTTCCTTCTCGGGCGGCGCCTTCTTCGTCTTCTTGCCGCCGCCGGCCGCTTCCGACTTCGAAGCCTTCTTGCCCGCTGCCTTCTCGGCGGTCCCGCTTTCGCCCGCGGTTTCGACTTCGCCGCTGCCGCTGCCGCCACCGACCTGGATCACGGTCGGCTTCGGGCTTGCCACCGGCGTCCCCGAGCTGTCGCCGGAGCGGCCGATCAGGACGCCGACGCCGACCGCCAGGATCAGGGTCGCGATCCCCGCGATCAGCGTCGTGCCGGGCGAGAGTCCGGATTTCTGCGGTGGCGGGGGAGGGGCGGCTGCCGCTGCCGCCGCGGGGTCGTCACGCGGGTGCTTGGCCGCCTCCATGAAGACGACCGCGTCCATGAACGGCAGCCGCGGGTCGCCGCGCCGGTTGCCGCAGTTGAGGCAGTAGCGCTGGTCGAGCGCCATCCGGGCGCCGCAGGAGGGGCAGGCGTCGCCGGCGCTCGACGCGAGTGACGGCGGCGCCAGCGACTGGTCCGCGGGCGTCGCCCCGGGCTGGTGATGCTGATCGGAGGATGGTGCGACGGGCAGGGGCGCGGTCTGCGGCTCCCCGCTCGGATTGGATCCGGCGGTCACGTTTGCATCTTCCGGGCGGTGCCCCGGCAACCGTGTTTAAGAGTTGTGAAGGCCACCGTCGGCTCGCGGCCGCCGGTTCTCCGCCCGGACTCAGGATCTTCACATCCGCACCCCGCGCCGCGCCGATACTGGCGACAGAGCGTGGCGAACGGCAGAGACGACAGACGCGGCTCCCGGGGGGCGAGCTGCGGCGAGTGCGGAGCGCCGTTCAAGGGTGACCAGCGCTATTGCCTGGACTGCGGCGCGCGCCGCGAAGCGTCGTTGCCGCCGGCGGTGGCCACCGCAATCGCCACGTTCAGTGATCGCGACCGCGGCAAGGAAGCCGCGGCCGCGGTCGTGTCCGCCGCCGGCGCGGACGCGGCGGCTTCCGCCCACCCCGCGGAGGCCGCCGCCCTGGGCGCGACGGGCGCGGACTCCGCCTCCAAGGGCCTCGCCGCCTGGATACCCTCGCCGCGCGCCGCCGCCGCGGCGGTGATCTGCATGCTCGGGCTCGGCGTCGTGGTCGGCTCGGCGAGCAGCCAGATCGCCCACAGCGCCGGGGTCGAAACGATCGTCCTCGAGATGGCGGAAGAAGAGAAGGCGCCGCCGCCAGAGGAAGAACCGGTCGAAGTCGCGCCAGCGCCGCCGGAAGAAGAAGTGGCCGCGGCGCCGGTGGCCGAAGCGCCGGTCGCAGCGCCGTTGCCCGAAGCGCTGCCCGAAGAAGCGCCGGCCGAACCGTTGCCGGAAGAACCGCCCGAAGAAGAACTGGTTCCGTTCGACCCCGAAGAAGAAGTCGAAGAAACGCTGCCCGAAGTCAAACACCTGTTCCTGATCGTGCTCGGCGAAAACGGCTTCGACGAAGCATTCGGCGAAACCTCCCCGGCGCCCTACCTACAGAAGACCCTGCCGGAACAGGGGGAGCTGCTGACGAACTACTACGGCGTCACCAGGGGCCAGCTGGCCAACCAGGCGGCGCTGCTGAGCGGCCAGGGGCCGACCGAAGAGCTGGCCGCCGAATGCCCGGTGGAGCCCGAAGCATGCCTCTTCCCCGCGACGGTCGAAACCGTGGTCGGCCAGCTCGCGGAGAAGGAACTGAAGTGGAGGGCCTACGTCGAGGAAGCGGTGCCCGGTACCCCCGAACCACCGAGCTGCGCCCGGCCGTTCGGCCTCTTCCACTCGCTGCTCGACGATCCCAAATGCCCTGAAAACGTCGTTGGTCTGCCGCAGCTCGCAACCGATCTGCGGGACCCGACGAAGGCGCCGACCTTCGCCTACGTCGTCCCCAACCGCTGCCACGCCGGCGCCGTCGAACCCTGCGAAGAAGGCCAGCCGAGCGGACCGCTGGCAGCCGAACCCTTCCTCCGCGAAGCGGTGCCGAAGATCGTCAACTCGAAGGCCTACGCCGACGGCGGGCTGCTGATGATCACCTCGGCCCAGGCGCCGCAGACCGGCACCACCCCCGACGCGAGCTCCTGCTGCGCCACGCCCGCCTACCCGAACCTGCCGCCGCCCCCCGAAGAAGTGCCGGGCGAAGGCGGCGTGAAGCAATCGGGCGGCGGCGGCAGGGTCGGCCTCCTGCTGCTCTCCAGCTTCGTCGAGCCGGGCACCGTCGACGCAACCACCTACGCCAACCACTTCACCCTGCTGGCGACGATCGAGGAACTGTTCGAACTGGAAAGGCTCGGCTACGCAGCCGAACCGGCCATGGTGCCGCTCGAACCGAGCGTCTTCAACGCCGGCGCCGAAGAAGAATCGACCTCGGTCAGCGAAGAAGAAGCGACGATGCCGCAAGCCGCGAAGCGCCCACAGCCTTTTCGTCCTGCAGCACTTGCACCCCCTATGGCGGGTAAAACCCTTGCAGCGCGCTGACGACTCGACGAGCGCCTCTAGCTAGGCGGCCTCAGCCTCCGTCTCGCCGATCCCCCAACGCTCGTGCAGCCGTCGCAGCGGCGCCGGCGCCCACCAGTTCCACCTGCCGAGCAGCTCCATCAGCGCCGGCACCAGCAGGGCGCGGATGATGCTGGCGTCGATCAGCACGGCGAGGGCGGTGCCGACGCCGTTCTCCTTGATGAAGATGATCTCCGAGGTGGCGAAGGCGAGCATCGCGACCGCGAACAGCAGCGCCGCGGCGGTGACGATCCGCCCCGTCCGCTCGAGCCCGATCGCGACCGACTCGGAGTCCGAGGCGCCACCGTCGCGCGCCTCCTTGATCCGCGAGAGCAGGAACACCGCGTAGTCGGTGGAGAGCCCGAAGGCGACGGCGAACATCAGGATCGGCATCGTCTGCTCGATTGCCCCCGGGCTCGAGTAGCCGAGCAGCCCTTCCAGCCGGCCGTCCTGGAAGATCAGCACCAGTAGGCCGAAGACGGCGCTGAGGTTGAGGACGTTCATCAGCAGCGACTTGATCGGCAGCACCACCGAGCCGGTCATCAGGAAGAGGATCACCAGCGTGGCGACGACGATGATCGCCAGGGCGATCGGCAGGTGGCTCTCGAGACTGGCCTGGAAGTCGACGAAGTCGGCGGATCCACCGCCGACCAGGGCGGTCGTCCCCGCCGGCGTCGGCAGCTCGCGGATCCGTTCGACCGTTCGCTGGCTGGCTTCGGCGGCGAAGGGGCTGGTCGAGATCGCTTCGATCGCGGTGACGCCGCCCTCGAGCGGCCGCGGCGGCAGCACTTCGCTCACCCCCGGCACCGCGCCGACCTCCTGCGCGAACTGGCGCGCCTCGCCCGGCCCGCCGCCGCTGAAGGAGACGACGATCGGCGATTCGCGGTAGGGCGGGAACTGCTCGCTGACGATTTCGTACGCCTCCCGCGCGCTCGCGTCCTTCGGCAGCACGGTCGCGTCGACGGTGTTGAACCTGATCCCCAGGAAGGGCAGGCCGAGCAGGATCAGGAAGGCGGCGGAGAGCGTCGCCACCGGGATCGGCCGCCGCATCACGAAGCGCGAGAGCCGGTACCAGAAGCCCGAGGAGGCCGGTCGCGCCTCCGCCTCCGCCCGCCGCCGCAGGAAGCTGGGGGAGAGGGCGTTGACCCGGTCGCCGAGCAGGGTGAGGATCGCCGGCAGCACGGTCAGCGAGATCAGCGCCGCGAACAGCGCCACCAGGGCGCCACCGAGCCCCATCGAGTAGAGGAAGCGCTGCGGGAAGACGAGCAGCGAGGCGAGCGCCGCGGCAACGGTCAGCGAGGAGAAGAAGACGGTGCGGCCCGAGGTCGCCAGGACCCGCCGCATCGCCGCCAGCCCCGGCCCCGAACGGGCGATCTCCTCGCGGTAGCGGGAGACGATGAAGAGGCTGTAGTCGATCGCCAGGCCGAGCCCGAGCGCGGTCGTCAGGTTCAGCGCGAAGACCGAGATCGAGCCGAATTCGCTGGCGAGGCGGAGGATCAGGAAGGTGCCGACGATCGCCAGGCCGCCGATCAGCAGCGGCAGCAGCGCCGCGACCAGGCTGCGGAAGAAGAGCAGGGTGAGCAGGAAGAGCAGCGGGAAGGCGAGTAGCTCGGCCTTTTTCAGGTCTTCCTCGACCTGGTGGTTGACCTGTTCCTGGGCGACCGCCGGCCCGCCGACGAGGACCCCTGGCTCGCCCGCGAGTTCGTCGTCGATTTCAGCGGCGAGGTCCTGCATCGCCTTATCGCCGGTCGGCACCAGGGTGACGACGAAGTATGTGGAGTCGCGGTCCTCGGAGAGGAAGGCGGGGGAGCGGGTGCCGTAGTAGCCGGTGACGGACTGGACGTCGGGACGCTCGCGGACCTGGCGTTCGAGCCCGGTCACCCGCGCCCGGCTCGCCGGCCTGCCGACCGGCGCGTCTTCGACCACGACGAGGACCGCGGGCGAGCGGTAGCCGGCCGCCTCGAGCTGGTCCTTGGCCTTCACCGCCTCGGTCGCCGGGTCGGCGGCGCCGTAGGGGTCGAGGCGGCTGGCGACCGAGCCGCCGAGCATTCCGGCGAGGACGAAGAAGGCGACCGCGCCGATCACCAGGCGGCGGGCGCGGCGGTCGGCGAAGCGGGCCAGGGCGTCGAACATCAGCTCCTCCCTTGCTCGCCGTCGGCGGCGGCGAGGATCTGCTCCTCGACCCGCCGGCACCAGTCGACGAACCAGTCGGTGAACTCGATCCCGCAGCGCAGGACGACGAGCGGGTAGCGCGCCCTGTCCTCGTCTTTTTCGGGCTCGAGCTCGCGCAGCCGCTTGTTCACGGCTTCGCGGTGGCGGCGCATCGCGCGCACGATCTCTACCGCCTCGGCGGGCGGCAGCGCTGCGGCGAAGAACAGCTTCAGCAGTCCTTCGTCGCGCATCTCGAACACCTCCGGCGGCTGCCGCAGCCAGGCCACCAGCTCCTCCTCGCCGTCGGCGGTGATCTCGTAGACGGTCCGTTTGCGGCCACCGGTGGGCGAGTCGACGCCGACGATCAGCCCGGCTTCGGAAAGGCGCTTCAGCTCCGGATAGATCTGGCCGTAGCTGGCTGCCCAGAAGAAACGGGTCGAGTTGTCGACCTTGGCCTTGATCTCGTAGCCGGAGAGCGGCTCGCGCAGGACCATGCCGAGGATCACGTAAGCGGTGGGGCTCAGGGACTCCATATCTCGGGAGAATATATCAGACAGATATATCTTGCGCCAAGTCGCGATCCCATACAGTCAGTTGATTCCTTGGCTGCGTGACTTCGACGAAGGGTGGGGAGCATGGCGCTCGATCAGAGCAAGGTGGGAAGGGTGGTCGCCGAGCAGATGGAGGCGATCGAAGGCGACTACGGCGACGACTGCGAAATCGGCGACGTCTGCACGATCGTCGAGGTGGTCGGGCCGCACGGCTCCCACGTCCGCGTGCGCTCCAGCGACATGCGCCCGCACAGCGGCCTGGGCCTGATCCGGATGGCCGAACAGGCGATGCTCGGCAACCTCGGCGGCGGCGGCCAGAGCTAGCTGGCTGTTCCTTATCCAGGCCATTCCGGGATAAGGAACAGCCCGACGGGTCTCTCTCTATCCTCGGTGGCCGTGAGCGGAGCCGAATCCGACATCGTGGTGATGAAGTTCGGCGGCACCTCGGTCGCCGGCGCCGAGCAGATCAAGCGCGCTGCGGGGCGGATCGTCGCCGCGCGGGAGGCCGGCAACCGTGTCGTCGCGGTGCTCTCGGCCCGCGGCAAGACGACCGACCAGCTGGTCGAGCAGGCGCACGAGATCTCCGAGCGCCCGGTCGCGCGCGAGATGGACATGCTGCTCTCGACCGGCGAGCGGATCTCCTGCGCGCTGTGCGCGATGGCGATCCACGACATGGGCCACGAGGCGATCTCGCTGACCGGCTCGCAGGCCGGCATCGTCACCGACTCGACCCACACCAAGGCGCGGATCATCGACGTCCGCGCCGACCGCATCCGCGCCGCCCTCGAGGAGGACCGGATCGTCCTCGTCGCCGGCTTCCAGGGCGTCTCGACCGAGAGCCGCGACGTCACCACGCTCGGCCGCGGTGGCTCCGACACCACCGCGGTGGCGCTCGCCGCGGCGCTCGCCGCCAGCGTCTGCGAGATCTACACCGACGTCGCCGGCGTCTACAGCGCCGACCCGCGGATCGTCCCCGAGGCGCGCAAGCTGCCGGTCGTCTCCTTCGAGGAGATGCTCGAGATGTCGGCCTCCGGCGCCGGGGTGCTGCAGCTGCGCTCGGTCGAGTACGCCCGCAACCACGGGGTCCGGATCCACTGCCGCAGCAGCTTCGAGGACGGCCCCGGTACCCTCGTCGTCTCAGAGGAAGAGACCATGGAGCAACCTTTCGTCACCGCCGTCACCCACTCCAACTCGGAGGCTCGCGTCACCCTGCACGGGGTCCGCGACGAGCCCGGGGTCGCCGGCCGCATCTTCGGCGCCCTCGCCGACGCCAACGTCAACGTCGACGTGATTATCCAGAACGAGCCCGTCGGCGACGACCAGCTCGCCGACCTCTCCTTCACCGTCGACCGCGCCGACCTGCCGATCGCCACCGAGGTGATCGAAAGGCTCGGCGGCGTCTCGCTCGAGGTGCGGACCGACGAGCAGATCGGCAAGGTCTCGATCGTCGGCGCCGGGATGCGCTCGCACCCGGGCGTCGCCGCCACCGTCTTCCGCGTCCTCGGCGAGCACCAGATCAACATCGAGATGATCTCCACCTCGCCGATCAAGATCAGCTGCGTCATCGCCGCCGACCGCGTCGCCGACGCGGTCAAGTTCCTCCACAGCGCGTTCGAGCTCGGCGCCGACGCGGTCCGCCCCGAAGACGCGACCGGCCCCGGCCACCGGCCGACCGTCGCCGGCTGACCCCGGCCTCGGTTTCGTCATACTCAGGCGACGATGAGCGGCGACGGCTACAGAGTCGGAGTGCTCGGCGCGACCGGGCTGGTCGGGACGCGGATCCTCGAGATCCTCGCCGAACGCGACTTCCCGATCGCCGAGCTGCGGCCGCTTGCCTCGGCCCGCTCGGCCGGCAGGCAGCTCGAGTGGGGGGGCGACTCGCTGACCGTGCGGGAGCTCGGCGAGGACTCGATCCAGGGCCTCGACATCGTCCTCTCCTCGGCCGGTGGCAAGGTCAGCGCCGAGTGGACGCCGAAGCTGGTCGAGGCCGGCGCCACGGTGGTCGACAACACCAGCTACTGGCGGATGCGCGACGAGGTGCCGCTGGTCGTCTCCGAGGTCAACCCGGAGGCGCTCGACGCCCACCGCGGGATCATCGCCAACCCCAACTGCTCGACGATGCAGATGGTCGTCGCCCTGAAGCCGCTGTTCGACGAGGCCGGGATCGAGCGCCTCGTCGTCTCCACCTACCAGGCGGTCTCCGGGACCGGCAAGGCGGCGGTCGACGAGCTGACCGAGCAGACCCGCGCGGTGCTCGACGGCCGCCGGCCGCCCAGCCCGGCGATCTACCCGCACCAGATCGCCTTCAACGTGCTCGCCCAGGCGGGCAGCTTCGCGTCCGGCGACGACCACACCGACGAGGAGCGCAAGCTGATCAACGAGACCCGCAAGATCCTCGGCGACGACTCGATCCGCGTCTCCGCCACCTGCATCCGCGTCCCCGTCGTCACCGGCCACTCGGAGGCGGTCAACGTCGAGACCCGCGAGCCGCTCGCCCCCGAGCGGGCCCGCGAGCTGCTCGAGGCGGCGCCCGGCGTCAAGGTCGTCGACGACCCCGCCGCGGCCCGCTTCCCGATGGCGATCGAGGCCGCCGGCCAGGACGAGGTGCTGGTCGGCCGGATCCGTCGCGACCCCGGCAACGAGCGCGCCCTCGACCTCTGGATCGTCGCCGACAACCTGCGCAAGGGCGCCGCGACCAACACCGTGCAGCTGGCCGAGCTGCTGCACGAGCGCGGCCTCGTCGGCGTTCCGGCCTAGCGGTCGGAGTCGCTACCCGGTCGGCTGGTCGTCGCCGCTCTCGGCGATTTCGCCGAAGCGCTCGGCGAGCAGGCAGAAGAAGGCGTGGCGCGGGACGATCGCGTGGACCTTCCCCCTGGTCGCGATCGGAACGATCAGGACCCGGTGGTGGAGGAAGATCTCGACCAGCTGGGTGTCGGAGTAGTTGTCCTCGACGAGGACGTGATCGGTGGTCAGGTAGCGACGGATCGGCTCGAAGGCGCAGTCGCTGCGCCGCTCGATCGTCTCGTCGACCGAGCGGGACACCATCGCCGCCGAGGCGAGCTCGCCGACATAGCCGGGGAAGAGCGCGGTCATGAACTCGCGCTCGCCGAAGATGCCGGCGAAGCTGCCGTCCTCCTCGACGGCGGGGAGAGCCGGGAGCCCGGCGTCGATCACCCGCCGCGCCGCCGGGCCGATCAGGTCGTTCGCTTTCAGCGGCTCGATCTCCTGCAGGATCTCTTTGACGATCGCGTCGGGCATTGGTCCTCCTCAGAGTGCGATGTAGCGGATGGCGACGTAGCCGGAGGCCAGGGCGATCGAGATCGCCGTAACCGGCAGGCCGATGCGCAGGAAGGTCATGAATCCGATCGGCGTCCCCGCCCGCTCGGCGAGGCCGGCGGCGGCGACGTTGGCGGCGGCGGCGATCATCGTCGCGTTGCCGCCGAAGCAGGCGCCGAGCGCCAGCGACCACCAGTAGGCGTCGTCGCCCTGCGTATGGGCAGCCGCCTGCAGCTCCTTGACGACGGGGATCATCGCCGTCGTGAAGGGGATGTTGTCGACCACGGCGGAGCCGAGCGCCGCCACCCAGACGATTCCGAGCAGCTCCGCGGTGCGCTCGCCGCCGGTCACGTCCTTGACGGCGTCGGCGACGTGGCCGATCGCCCCGGTCGCCTCCAGCGCCCCGACCATGACGAAGAGGCCGATGAAGAAGAACAGCGTCGTCCACTCGATGTGCGCCAAGGTGTCCTCGAGCTTCAGTCTGGTGACCAGGAGACCGACCGCCGCGCCGGTCAGGGCGACGGTGGCGGGCTCGATGTGGAGCGCTTGGTGGGCGAAGAAGGCGAGGATCGTGAGCAGCAGGACAGGTCCGGTGCGACGCAGCTCCGCCCGGTCTCGGATCGAGGCGACCGCGTCGAGCTCCATCACCGAGCGTCGGTCCTTCTCCTCGATCTGCAACCGCGAGCGGAAGACGAGGTAGAGAAGCGGCACGACCACCGTGAGCGTGACGATCACGATCGGCGCCAGGTTGACGATGAAGGAGTTGAAGCTCAGCCCGGTGGCGCCGGCGATGATGATGTTCGGCGGGTCGCCGATCAGGGTCGCGGTGCCGCCGATGTTCGAGGCGATCACCTCGATGATCAGCAGCGGCACCGCCTCGATGTCGAGCGCGTCGGCGAGCAGGAAGGTGATCGGGGCGATCAGCAGGATCGTCGTCAGGTTGTCGAGGAAGGCCGAGAGCAGCGCGGTGATCCCGGCGAGGCTCATGGTCAGCGCGAAGGAGCGCCCGCCGGAGAGCTGCCCGGCGCGGATCGCGAGGAAGTCGTAGACGCCGGTCTGCTGGGTCAGGTAGACGAGGATCATCATCCCCACCAGCAGCCCGATCGTGTTGAAGTCGACCGACTCGATCGCCTGCTCCTGCGAGAAGTCGCCGACGAAGAGGACGACGATCGCCGCCCCCAGCAGGGCGACGTTGGTGCGGTGCAGCTTCTCGGCGGCGATGACCGCGAGCGCGATCAGGAAAGTGGCGACGGCGATTGCCATGGAGCCCCGGATCCTTTCTGGGGTCGACTACTCGAGTGCCGACCAGGCTTCCCGGCTCACCACGGTCGAGGCTATCGAACCGGGCGCCGGGCTGCCGTCGGCCCTCCGAACCCCGCCTGAAAAGTCACACAGACGCGCGCGTTATGGAACATTTTGTCTGCTACGCTCGCCGGGCGATGGAGGTGCGATCGAAATGGAACGACGAGCGGCTGGATGCCCAGTTCGCTCACATCGACCACCGCTTCGACGCAGTCGATGAGCGCTTCGACCGGCTCGAAGGTCGATTCGATCGGCTCGAAGGTCGATTCGATCGGCTCGAAGGTCGATTCGACCGCCTACAGCTGGCGATGATCGTGACGCTTGCTTCGCTCGTCGCGACCGTGGCCGCGGCGCAGTTCTGAACCGCTAGGCCGGAACCGCGGTCAGCCGCTCCTCGACCCAGTTGGTCGAGGCGATGTGCTTCGGCATCCCCAGCTCCTTCGGGCTGGCGCCGAGCGCGAGGCCGACCAGCTGCGGCAGGTGCAGGACGGCGAGGCCGAGGTCGCGGTTTACGACCTTGGCCGCCTCCGGCTGCTGCATGTCGAGGTTCAGGTGGCAGAGCGGGCAGGGGGTGACGAGGCAGTCGGCGCCGGCGTCGATCGCGTCGCCGACGTGGGTGCCGGCCTGGCGCAGCGAGGTCTCGCGGTTCATCGTGATCACCGGGAAGCCGCAGCACTTGCGGGCACCGTCGTACTCGACGACCTCGCCGCCCAGCACCTTGATCACCTGCTCGAGGTAGATGTCGCGGTCGGGGAACTCGGCGTAGCCGAGCCGTTCCTTGGGCCGCACGATGTAGCAGCCGTAGAAGGGGCCGACGCGGAGGCCGGAGAGCGGCCGGGTGACCAGCGAGGCGAGGCGGTCGAGGCCGTAGTCCTCGACCAGCAGCCAGAGGAAGTTTTTGTTGTTCCAGGCGCCGTCCTCGGAGCGCTCGTAGGCCAGGCCCTGGCCGGAGAGGGTCTCGTTGATGTGGGCGCGGTAGGCGGAGTCGGCGTCGAGCCGCTGCTGGCACTCGGACTGGGCGCCCTGGCAGGTCGAGCAGATGTTCATCATCGAGAGGCCGGTCTGCTGGGCGAGCGCGAAGGTGCGGGCGTTGAGGGTGTCGGCGAGCTCCTGGTTGTGCTCGGCGATCACTCCGGCGCCGCAGCAGTTTGCGCGGTCGAGGGTGACCAGCTCGATACCCAGCTTCTGCGCCACCAGCGCCATCGAGCCGTGCAGCTCGGGGGTGAAGCCGCGCGAGACGCAGCCGGGCCAGTAGGCGACTTTGATCGGGTCCGCCACTATTTCGCCTCCGGGTTCTCGGGAGAGGTTGAGCGCTCGGCGCCCTTCTCGACGTCCGGCTCGTCGACCAGATCGCCCTCCTCGCCCTTGATGTACAGGTTGAATTCCTCGCTGTGGGCCTCGGCGTGCTCGTAGATCGCCTTGACCTCGTCCTGGGCGCCGCCCGGCAGCTTGTGGTGGACGCCCGGGATCAGCTTCGGCAGCGAGCGCATCTTGCCGGTCTTGATCCCGCGGATCGCGGTCGGCAGCGAGCCGAGCATTTCGCGGATCGCCCGTTTGCTCGGTTTCAGCTTGCCGATCAGACCGGGGGCGAAGGACTCCTGCAGGAGCAGCGACTCGTCCAGGGTGCCCTTCTTCTTGATGATGTTGACGAAGGCCATCTCGTGGTCGTGGCCGCTGTTGGGGTCAGCGATTCCCTCCTCGCCGGCCCTGCGGCGCAGGCGCATGATCTGGTCCATCGGCGCCACGCCCTTCGGGCAGGCGTCGACGCAGCTGAAGCAGTGGGTGCAGTCGTAGATCCCGTGCGGATCGAGGGCGAGGTCGTGGAGGCGCTCGTGGGTCTCGGCGTCGCGCGGGTCGCCGACGAAGCGGTAGGCCTTGGCCAGTGCCGCCGGGCCGATGAACTCCGGATCGGCTTCCATCGAGAGACAGGAGGAGACGCAGGCGCCGCACTGGATGCAGGCCATTGACTGGGTGATGTCGATCATCGACTCCGGCTCGACGACGTACTCGCGCTCCGGCGGCTCGCCGTGCGGCAGCAGCCAGGGGGTGACGCGGCGGATCTTCTTCCAGTGCGTCGACTCCATGTCGGTGACCAGGTCCTTGACCACCGGCATGTTGCCCATCGGCTCGATCACGATCGCGGCGGCGCCGTCGTCCTCGCCCGGGGCGGCCTCTACGTCGGGCCCGCTCTCGGTCCCCATGATGCCGCCGCCGACGCCGCGGATCGGGCTCTCGGCGACCGCGGCGCTGACGCCGGTGGCGGCGATCATCTTGTCCGCCTGCTCCTGGGCCTCGCCGATCTGGGTCTTGCAGCCAAGCGTCGACTGGCCGTTGATCTTCATCCCGCAGGAGCCGCAGATCGCGGCGCGGCAGGAGCAGCGCACCGCAAGCGAGCCGTCCTCGCGGTCCTTCGCCTGCAGCAGCGCGTCGAGGACCGAGAGCGAGGGCTCGAGGTCGACCCCGAATTCCTCCCAGTAGGGCCCCTCGCCGCTCTCCGGCTGGAACCTGCGGACTTTGATCGTGTACTCGGCCATTAGTAGGTCCTCGCTTCAGGTTGCCACTGGGTGATCGTGACCTCGGAGTAGGAGAGCTCGGGCCCGTCGTCGGTGCGCTCGAGATCGATGTGTTTGAGCCACTCCTCGTCGTTTCGCTCCGGGTAGTCGGTGCGGTACTGGGCGCCGCGGCTCTCCTTGCGCTCGAGCGCGGCGATGCAGGTGCACTCGGCGTTGTCGAGCATGTACCCCAACTCGATCGCCGCGATCAGGTCCTGGTTGAAGATCGCGCCGTGGTCATCGATGTAGGCGGTCTTGGCCTCCTCCTTGAGGCGGCGCACCGTCTCCAGCGCCTGCTGGATTCCGGCCTCCTCGCGGAAGACGGCGACGTATCTGTCCATCGTCTCGCCGAGCTCGAGCTTGATCTCCGAGACGCGGCGGCCGGAGCCCTTGGCGCGCGAGTTGATGTCGGCGATCATCGCCTCCTCGTCCTCGAGCACCTGCTTCGACGGTTTCGAGCCGTCGATGCGCTTGGCGCGGCGGGCGGCGTCGACGCCGGAGTGGCGGCCGAAGATCAGCGTGTCGAGCAGCGAGTTGGCGCCCAGCCGGTTGCCGCCGTGGACCGAGACGCAGGCGGTCTCGCCGGCGGCGTAGAGGCCCGGGACGTCGGTGCGGCCCTCGACGTCGGTCTTGACCCCGCCCATCGTGTAGTGGTTGCCGGGCTTGATGTGGATCGGTTCGCGGGTGATGTCGACGCCGGCGAAGTCCCGGCCGACGAGGACGATCTCGCGCAGCGCCTCGTGGACGCGCTTTTTCGGCACCACGGTGATGTCGAGCGCGACGGTCCCGTCGGGGAAGCCGCGGCCCTCGTTGATCTCGGTCTGCTCGGCGCGGGAGACGACGTCGCGCGAGGCGAGCTCCATTTTGTTCGGCGCGTACTTCTCCATGAAGCGTTCGCCGTTCTTGTTCAGCAGGTGCGCGCCCTCGCCGCGGGCGCCCTCGGTGATCAGGAAGCCCTTGCCCGCCAGCGTCGTCGGGTGGTACTGGATCATCTCCATGTCCATCAGCTTGGCGCCGGCGCGGTAGGCCATCGCGATCCCGTCGCCGGTGCAGATCAGGGCGTTGGTGGTCGGCTTCCAGACCTGGCCGTTGCCGCCGCAGGCGAGGATCACCGCCTTCGCCTGGAACAGCTCCATCTCGCCGTTGGCGATGTTGCGGGTGACGACGCCGCAGCACTCGCCGGCCTCGTCGAGGGCGAGCGAGGTGCAGAACCACTCCTCGTAGCGGGCGACCTGCTCGCTGTATTTCATCAACTGCTCGTAGAGCACGTGCATGATCGCCTGGCCGGTGATGTCGGCGACGTAGTAGGTGCGAGCGGCGGAGGCGCCGCCAAATGCGCGGGTCCCGAGCCGGCCTTCCTCGTTGCGGTGGAAGGTGACGCCGAGATGCTCCATCTCGAGGATTTCTTCCGGCGCCTCGCGGGCCATGATTTCGATCGCGTCCTGGTCGCCGAGGTAGTCGGAGCCCTTGACGGTGTCGAAGGCGTGCGACTCCCAGCTGTCGTCGGGATTCAGGGCCGCGTTGATGCCGCCCTGGGCGGCGTTGGAGTGGGACCGGACCGGATGCACCTTGCTGATGATTCCGACCGAGACACCCTCCTCGGCGGCTGCAAGGGCGGCGCGCTGGCCGGCCAGCCCGGCGCCGATTACGAGAACGTCATGGGTGGGCACGGGCGCGGATGCTATACAGCGCAACTCCGAGCGCGTAGTCGGGATTCGTCACACAGCGTCGACGGCGGGCCGATGGGCCGATTTCGAGAACATAGGTCACGAAATCGGCCCATCGGCTGAGCGTCTACAGCCAGCGCTCGCCGAGGCGGCGGACGGCGGTCTCGCTGAGACGCACCCCGTCGGCCACGGTGTCGAAGTCGACGTTCTCGGCGAGGTCGTTGGGCCAGTGGTAGTTGGCGGCCTGCTTGAGGTCGGTGCAGGAGCAGAGCGCGACTGTCTGGTAGCCGGCGGCGAGCGGCTCGAGGCCATCGGTGCCGTTGTGCAGGCGCAGGTTGGGGTAGAGCCAGATGCCGAGCTCGGCGGCCAACGAGTCGAAGAGGTCGACTGCCCGCGGCGGGTAGTCGTGCATCTTCAGGAAGCCCTCGCCGCGCAGGACCAGCAGGTGGGGCGAGCCGATCGACTCGAGACAGAGGAAGAAGGTGCTGTCGGTCGGCAGCTCCTCGAAGTGGCGCTCGCCGAACCCCTTGATCCCCTCGCTGAACGACTCCTCGGCGCCCATCGAGACGAGCAGGACGCGAACGCCGCGCGGCGGCTCGGCCGCGAAGCGGCGGGCGAGCTCGAGCAGGGCGATGACCGCGGTGCCGTTGTCGTTGGCGCCGGGGACGACGCCGCGCAGGCCGATCTCGGCCATCGCCGCGACCGTGCTGGCGCTGAGCAGCAGCCCGAGCTTGGCGAGGGCGCGGACTCCGCTCGCGGCGCCGAGGGCTGCGAGCAGCGGCCCGCCGACGACCGGCGCCATCAGCGCCGGGCTGGTGTCGATCCGCTCGATCATCCCGAGGCGGTCGGCGATCTCCGGCAACCGCGGGTGGAAGACGATGCCCGAGTGGGCGGCGTCGTGGTGGGCGGTGATGACGACGGTGCGCTCGGCCGCCGGATCGCCGAGCTCGCAGACGACGTTGTAGGCGGTGCGGGTGGGGAGCAGCGAGCGGCGCAGGCGGCGGCGCCTGGGCGGGAACTCGTCGGCGATCCCGGCGGCGCCGAGGGCGCCGAGCGCGGCGCCGAGGACGCGGCGACCGCGCAGCGCCGCCAGCGCCCCGGCGGCCCCCAGCGCGGCGCCGATGCCGAGCGGCCACCAGTACGTCCCGTGGGCGGGCAGGGCCTCGATCCGCGCCTCGGCGCCGGCCGCGGCGAAGCGCTCGACCAGCCACTCGGCGGCCTGGCGTTCGCCCTCGGAGGCCGACGGCCGCTCGATCTGCTCCAGTTCCACCAGCTCCGCCCGCATCTGTTCGCGCCCGCCGCCCATCGCGGTGGACGGTAGCCGTTTAGCTGCGACGCGGAGAGCGGGCCCTACCATTGACCGATGCTGGGCGGCAGCTCCTTCACGCTCTTCCACGTCCGCGGGATCCGGATCACGGTCGACTGGTCGTGGTTCGTGATCCTCTTCCTGCTGATCGTCTCGATGTCGAGCGTCTACGGCGACATCCTCGACGAATCGGGCACCGGCTCGAAGGCCTTCGGGCTGGCGATCCTCAGTGCGATCGGTTTCTTCGGCTCGATCCTCCTGCATGAGCTGGGCCATGCCTTCGCGGCGATCCGCCGCGGCGTCGGCATCTCCAGCATCCAGCTCTGGATGCTCGGCGGCGTCGCCCGCATGGACCGCGAAACCGACAGCCCGGAGGCCGAGTTCGAGGTGGCGGTCGCCGGGCCGCTGGTGACGCTCGCGCTCGTCGCCATCCTCTACGTCGCCGGCGGTATCGCCGCCGGCTTCGGCGAATTCGGCCACATCTTCCGGCTCGCGGTCGAATTCAAGACCGACGCCGGCGTCAACGCCTTCATCTCGATGCTCGCCTGGCTGGCGACGATCAACGGCCTCGTCCTCGTCTTCAACCTGCTGCCCGCCTTCCCGATGGACGGCGGCCGGATCGCCCGGGCGCTGATCTGGTGGCGCAGCGGCGATCGCAACAAGGCGACGCGAATCGCGGCGACCATGGGCCGCGGCTTCGGCTACCTGTTCATCGGCGGTGGGCTGGTGCTGATCGCCACCGGCGCCTTCTTCAGCGGTATCTGGCTGGCGCTGATCGGCACCGTCGTCAACGGCGCCGCCCGCGGCGCGGCGATGCAGACCGCCCTCTCGAGCCGGATCGGCGAGGTCGTCGTCGCCGACGTGATGGACCGCGAGCCGGTCGCGATCCCCGGCGACCTCAGCGTCGAGCAGGCACTCGACGAGTACTTCCTCCGCTACCGCTGGCCCTGGTTCCCGGTGGTCGACACCGCGTACAGGTTCCTCGGCCTGCTGCAGCGCGACCGCGCCGACGAGGTGCCGGAGATCTCGCGGGCGAGCTCCTCGGTGTCCGAGATCGTCGACCATGACCGCGGCCTCTTCGTCCGCGACGACACCCCCCTCGACGCCCTGCTCTCGAACCAGAACCTGCGCCGCTTCGGAGCGCTGATGGCGGTCGACGCCGAAGGCCGGCTGAGCGGCGTGATCACGGTCGAGCAGGTCGGCCGCGCGTTGAGAGACGCGACGGCCACGCGCTGAGTGCGCCGCCCACTTCTGGGCGAGGCCCAGAGCTCATGGCGTTATTTGGGCCCGAGTCCGAGAGTGCCCAGACGCGATAGAGATCCCCTCGCCGGCATCGAGTCCTGCATTTGTGCCCTCTGAGGGCCTCGATGCAGGACTCGACTCAGCGCGCCTGACCGGCGCATTTCGGCGTCCTCGGTCGCTTGTGTGCAGAGCACACGGCGCTCCCTGTGTCCTTGAACTGCTTGGTCAGGCGCGCTGAGTCAGGCGAGCGCGCGGTGGCGGTCGATGATGCGCTCGAAGTCGAGGCCGGGGGGGAGGGTGCCGAAGGCCTGGCCCCAGTCGCCGGAGAGGCGGGAGGCGACGAAGGCGTCGGCGACGGCCGGGTCGCCGTAGCGGACCAGCAGCGAGCCCTGCAGGGCGAGCGCCATCCGCTCGACGGCGCGGCGGGCGCGGGGCTCGATCGTCGCCACCTCGCCGGGGACTTCGGCCCGGACCTCGGCGGCGAAGGCGGCGAGGCGAGGCTCCTGGGCCGCGCCCTCGGCGACCTCGGCGAAGAAGGCCTCGAGCGCGGCCGGCTCCTTGATCATCGCCCGCAGCACGTCGAGGCACTGGACGTTGCCCGAGCCCTCCCAGATCGAGTTCAGCGGGCTCTCGCGGAAGAGGCGCGGCATCCCCGACTCCTCGACGTAGCCGTTGCCGCCGAGGCACTCGAGGCACTCGCCGGCGTGCATCGGCGCTCGCTTGGTGATCCAGTACTTGAGCACCGCGTTGGCGACCCGCTTCAGCTTCTGCGCCTTCGGGTCGCCGCCGATCGCTTCGTCGTAAGCGCGGGCCAGCCGCAGCGCCGAGACGGTCGCCGCCTCGGACTCGATCGCCAGGTCGGCGAGGACGTTCTGCATCAGCGGCTGCTCGCTCAGCATGGTGCCGAAGACCGAGCGGTGGGAGGTGTGGTTGATCGCCTGGGCGACCCCGATCCGCATCCCGCTGGCGCCGCCGAGCACGCAGTCGAGCCGGGTGTGGTTGACCATCTCGATGATCGTCCGCACGCCGGCGCCCTCCTCGCCGACCAGCCAGGCCGAGGCGTTGTCGAACTCGATCTCCGAGGAGGCGTTGGAGCGGTTGCCGAGCTTGTCCTTCAGTCGCTGCAGGCGGAAGCGGTTGCGCTCGCCGTCCGGAGTCCAGCGGGGGAAGAGGAAGCAGGAGAGGCCGCCGTCGGCCTGGGCAAGGACGAGGAAGGCGTCGCACATCGGCGCCGACATGAACCACTTGTGGCCACTAAGCTCGTACTCGGCGCCGGGGCCGCCGCCGTTCACCGGGCGGGCGAGCGTGGTGTTGGCGCGGACGTCGGTGCCGCCCTGCTTCTCGGTCATCCCCATCCCCGCCAGCGCCCCGGACTTCTCCTCCGCCGGGGCGTTCTCGGGGTCGTAGCGGTCGGAGAGGAAGCGCGGCTCCCACTCGGCGCCGAGCTCGGGCTGGGTGCGCAGCGCCGGCACCACCGAGTAGGTCATCGAGATCGGGCAGCCGATCCCGGCCTCGGCCTGCGACATGCAGATGAAGGCGGCGCCGCGGGCGACGTGGGCGCCGGGACGCGGGTCGCGCCAGGGCCCGCTGTGCAGCTCGAAGCCGACCGCGGCGCCGAGCAGCTCGTGCCAGGCGGGATGGAAGGCGACCTCGTCGACGCGATTGCCGTAACGGTCGTGGGTGCGCAGCTGCGGCGGGTTCTCGTTGGCCTGCGCGCCAAGCTCCTGCGCCCGCGCCGAGCCGGCGAACTCGCCGACCGCGGCGATCCGCTCGCGCGCCCACTCGGCGCCCTCGCGCCGCACCGCCTCGCCGAGCACCGCGTCGGCCTCGAAGACGTTGTAGTCGACCAGCAGCGGCGGCTGGTTGGCGACCTCGTGGTTGCCGAAGACGGTGCGCTCCCGCGACGAGTGACTCCCAATCTCCGCACGCCTGGATGACGCGCCCGGCACACTTCGCATCTCTGCGTCCTCGGGCTTGCCTTTGCCAACCGGCAAAGGCTGCGCCCTGCGTCCTTGATCTGCTCGGCCGGGCTCGCCCCCAGTCATACGCGGATTGGGAGTCACTCGTCTGGTTGCCATCGGGTACTCATTGTGCCAGTTGAACTGGCTGACGCGCCAGTCGGCCCTCGGCCGCGGGCGAGCGCGCGGGCGAAGCGGCCGTCCAGATAGCATCGCCGCCCGGTGGCCAAGATCCAGGTCAAGAACCCGGTGGTCGAGCTCGACGGCGACGAGATGACCCGCATCATCTGGTCGTTCATCAAAGAGCAGCTGATCCTTCCCTACCTGGACGTCGAGCTGGTCTACTTCGACCTCGGGATCGAGAGCCGCGACGCGAGCGAAGACCGGATCACGGTCGAAGCCGCGGAAGCGATCAAGCGGCACGGGGTCGGGGTCAAGTGCGCGACGATCACCCCCGACGAGGCGCGGGTCGACGAGTTCGGCCTGAAGGAGATGTACCGCTCGCCGAACGGGACGATCCGCAACATCCTCGGCGGCGTCATCTTCCGCGAGCCGATCGTGATCTCCAACGTGCCGCGGCTGGTGCCGGGCTGGACGAAGCCGATCGTGATCGGCCGTCACGCCTTCGGCGACCAGTACCGGGCGACCGACCTGGTGGTGCCGGGCGAGGGCTCGCTGACTCTCACCTACACCCCGAAGGACGGCTCCGAGCCGATCGAGCTCGACGTCTACGAGTTCCCGGGCGGCGGCATCGCGATGTCGATGTACAACCTCGACGACTCGATCCGCGACTTCGCCCGCGCCTCGATGCGCTACGGCCTCGACCGCGGCTTCCCGGTCTACATGTCGACCAAGAACACGATCCTCAAGCGCTACGACGGCCGCTTCAAGGACATCTTCGCCGAGGTCTACGAGGCCGAGTTCAGGTCCGATTTCGAGGCCGCCGGGATCAGCTACGAACACCGCTTGATCGATGACATGGTCGCCGCCGCGCTGAAGTGGGAAGGCGGCTACGTCTGGGCCTGCAAAAACTACGACGGCGACGTCCAGTCCGACACCGTCGCCCAGGGCTTCGGCTCGCTCGGCCTGATGACCAGCGTGCTGATGACGGCCGACGGCAAGACGGTGGAGGCGGAGGCCGCGCACGGCACCGTCACCCGCCACTACCGCCAGCACCAGCAGGGCGAGCCGACTTCCACCAACCCGATCGCCTCGATCTTCGCCTGGACCCGCGGCCTGCAGGCGCGGGGGCGGATGGACGAGACCCCCGAGGTGTCGCGCTTCGCCGAGACCCTCGAGCGGGTCTGCGTCGAGACGGTCGAGGAAGGGAAGATGACCAAAGACCTCGCGCTGCTCGTCGGCGGCGACCAGGGTTACCTGACGACCCAGGAGTTCCTCGCCGCGATCGACGAGAACCTGCAGTCGGCGATGGCCTAGACAACTCTGACGGCCAGCGAAGTTCACAACAGAGGAGACGATTTCGTGAGTCCCAGCAACACCCCTGTGAAGGTCACCGTGACGGGCGCCGCCGGCCAGATCGGCTATGCGCTGCTGTTCCGGATCGCCAGCGGTCAGATGCTCGGCCCCGACACCCCGGTCGAGCTCAGCCTGCTCGAGATCCCCGACGCGATCAAGGCCGCCGAGGGCACCGCGATGGAGCTCGACGATTGCGCCTTCCCGCTGCTGCACCGGATCGACATCTCAGACGACCCCAAGCAGGCCTTCGACGGCGTCAACATCGGGCTGCTGGTCGGCGCCCGTCCGCGCGGCCCGGGGATGGAACGCTCCGACCTGCTCGAGGCCAACGGCGGCATCTTCAAGCCGCAGGGCGAGGCGATCAACGCCGGCGCCGCCGACGACGTCAGGGTGCTGGTCGTCGGCAACCCGGCCAATACCAACTGCCTGATCGCGATGTCGAACGCGCCCGACGTGCCGCGCGAGCGCTTCACTGCGATGATGCGCCTCGACCACAACCGGGCGATCAGCCAGCTCGCCAACAAGCTCGGCAAGCCGGTCTCGGCGGTCACCAACATGACCTCCTGGGGCAACCACTCGGCGACCCAGTACCCCGACCTGGTCAACGCCAAAGTCGACGGGCGGAGCGCCTGGGACCAGGTCGACGACGAAGCCTGGATCCGCGACGAGTACATCCCGCGGGTGGCGAAGCGTGGCGCCGAGATCATCGAGGCGCGCGGTGCATCCAGCGCCGCCTCCGCCGCCAACGCGGCGATCGACCACATCCACGACTGGGTGCTGGGCACCCCCGACGGCGACTGGGTCTCGATGGCGGTCCCGGCCGACGGCTCCTACGGGATCGGCGAGGGGATCGTCTGCGGCTTTCCCTGCGAATGCAGGAACGGCGAGTGGTCGATCGTCCAGGGGTTGGACGTGCCGGACTTCTCGCGCGAGCGGATCGACGCTTCGGTCATGGAGCTGCAGGAGGAGCGCGACGCGGTCAGTCAGCTCGGGCTGATTTAGACGACCGCTGTAAGTGGGGCCGGGGTGGTCCCTCCAAAACGCTCGCTGGGATCCGCCTCGCTCGCTTGTGTGTTTTGGTGGGACCACCCCGGCCCCTTGCTACAGAGCTCCGAGGGCCCGAACGTCCTGCCTACGGAAAGCTTGCGCGGGACCCCCGCTGCGGACCCGGCTGTCTTAAAGCTTCTCGGGCCGCGGCCAGGGTTAACCCCCAGCCGGGTAGTAGTTGCGGCCGTCCTTTTTGACGCGGCCCTCTTTCTCCAGGTCGCCGAGCACGCGGTACAGGTAGTTCGGCTTGATTTTCATCGTTTTCGCGACGTCGGAGGCGCTGATCCCGGGCTGTTTCTCGATCAGGCTCACCGCCTGGTCGGCGCGGGTGCCGCCGCGGCGTCGGCGCCGTTTGCGACCGGTCCCCGAGGTGGCGCCGCCGCCGGCTGCTGCTGCTGCTGCTTTGCGGCCGCGCGGCCGACCCGGCGCGCGGCGGGCGATCTTGCCGCCGAGCTCGGCGAGGGCGCGCTCGAGACGCTCGCGCTCCTCGTTCAGCTCGGCAAGTCGCTTCTCGACCAGCTCGCGGGCATCGTCGACAACGCTATTGGTGGGGGCCATCGCAGTCCTTTCAGTCGCATGAGGTGTGGGCCCTGCAACGCGCAGTGTGTCAGACACACAGTGACTGAAACAAGCGCGAATGCTTTAAATCGCTAAATCAGCAGCACACCGTAAGGAATCTTGCAACCGCTAAAGCGATGGTCTCAGACCGACTCGGCGGCGTCGCTGACGGGACTGCTCGCCCCGGCTTTTTCGGCCTGTCGCTCGGGCGAGATGCGAATCACGTTCCGCGCCAGCCCGAGCTTCTCCATGCCGGTGATGATCATCCCGGAGGGGTCGGGCTCCCACCGCTTGAGGCCGTGTTCCGCGGAGCGCGGAAAGGCGTGGTGGTTGTGGTGCCATGACTCGCCGAGCGAGGGCAGCGACAGCCAGAAGACGTTGGTGGAGTGATCGTCGGTGTCGAACCGGCGCGTGCCGAGGAAGTGACACACCGAGTTGACGCTCCAGGTGATGTGGTGGACGAAGAAGATCCGCACCAGTCCACCCCAGAGCAGACCGGTGAGGGCGCCGAGAGCGGTGCCGGTGACGAGGAAGCCGGCGAGCGCCGGGAGCGCCAGGGTGGCGAGCACCAGCAGCGGGAAGCGGCGGTTGATCCTCCGCATGCCCTGGTCCTCGTAGAGGTCTCGGGCGTATTTCTTCCAGTCGGCACGTCCCTGGTTCGACATCAGCCAGCCGGTGTGGGCGTGCCAGAGACCCTTGAGCACACCCTGGTGGTGTCCGTCCTCGGCGACGTGGGGACTGTGCGGGTCACCCTCTTCGTCGGTGTGGGCGTGGTGCTTGCGGTGGTCGGCGACCCAGGCGATCACCGGCCCCTGCACCGCCATCGAGCCGAGCACGGCGAAGGTGTATTCGAGCGGCTTCGAGGTCTGGAAGGAACGGTGGGTGAGCAGGCGGTGAAAGCCGACGGTGATCCCGACGGCGGTCAGCAGGTACATCGCCGCGGCGATGATCAGGTCGGCCGGAGTCACCAGGCTGTTCCAGAGGAGGACGACGGCGGCGATCGTCGCCACGAAGGGAACGACGACGGCACCGAGGTTGGCGATCTTCTCTGCACGGCTCATCTCATCCATGCGATGAAGATATCTGGAGTTGAATGCCATATATTGGCGTATCAGCAACGTTCTGTAGGATGATTCTTGGCATATAGATGACAAGTTCTGGCGAGAGGGGAACGCGGACCCTGGATCCCGAGCCGTGGCGGGGCCTCTCCGCCCGGGTCGCCGACCTGATCGAGGCGGAGATCCCCGCCACCACCGCCGAGATCCTCGACTCGATCGGCCGCGAGGTGCCCGAGTACGCGCGGCCCCTGGAGGGCAGCTTCGGCAGCGGCGTGCGGAGGGGTGTGGCGCAGGCGCTGACCCAGTTCGTCGCCGTGATCCGCGACCCCGACGCCGGCCGCGGCACCGGCCGCGAGGTGTACCTGCAGCTCGGGCGCGGCGAGCTGCGCCAGGGCCGCACCCTCGACTCCCTGCAGGCCGCCTACCGGGTCGGCGCCCGCGTCGCCTGGCGGCGCTTCGCCGCGGCCGGGCTCCGGGCCCGCCTGCCGGCCGACTCGCTCAGCCTCCTGGCCGAGTCGATCTTCGCCTACATCGACGAGATCTCGGCCGACTCGGTCGACGGCTACGCCGAGGCGCAGGCCGAGCTCGAGGACCAGGGCCGGCGCCGCCGGCGCGAGCTGACCCGCCTCCTGGTCGCCGCCGAGCCGCCGGCCTCGGCCGAGCTCAGCGCGGCCGCCCGGGCGGCTCGCTGGACGCTGCCCCCGCGCCTCGCGGCGATCGCCTGCGCCGAGCGCGACCTCGACGCGGTCGCCCGCCGTCTCCCCCCTGAATCGCTGGCGGCGGTCGTCGACGGAGCGGGATGCCTGCTGCTGGCGGACCCGGAGGGGCCGGGGCGGCTGGAGCCTCTGCGGCGCTGGCGAGGGCGGGCGGTGATGGCCCTGGGACCGCCGGTCGCGCCGGGATCGGCTGGCGAGTCGTGGTCGCTGGCGCGCCGCCTGCTCGACGCCGTGGCCGAGGAGCGAATCGAAGCCCGCGGCCTGGTTCCCGCCGACGACCACCTCGCCGAGCTCCTGCTGCTCGCCGGCTCCTCCGTGACCGCGCGAATTGCCGAGCGCCGGCTGGCCGCGTTCGACGGGCTGACCGAAGGCGCGCGCGACCGGATGCGCGAGACGGCGCTGGCGTACGTGCGCCACGGCGGCAACGCGGTGGCGATGGCGGCGGAGCTCCACGTCCACGCGCAGACGGCGCGCTACCGGATCGTGCGGTTGCGCGAGCTGTTGGGCGAGCAGCTCGACGATGCCGATGCGCGGTTCGAGCTGGAGCTGGCGCTGCGGGCGGGGGCTTAGGCGCCGCGGGGTGGCCGGTCGGTGCCGGGTTGCTTGGCGCATTTCTCCCCCGCGTAGGGGACTAAGGCGCCAACCACGCCCCGCCCTAGCGATTGCGCTTCTTGGGCAGCGTCCGGAACGCCACGTCCCAGATCGGCGAACTCACGCCGTACCCGAACCGGTGGTCCTGGAAGTGGTGGCGCATGTGTTGCTCGCGCAGCTTCTTGCCGAGCTGCGACTTGGGGACGAAGTGGTGGACGTAGTAATGGGTGTAGTCGTAGAGGAGGTAGCCGGTCATGAAGCCGGCGAAGATCGGGAAGCCGGCGTCGCCGAAGACCAGCCAGTAGGCGAGCAGGAAGAGGGCGGCGAGGGGGACCGAGACCGAGGGCGGCATCACCAGTCGCATCTTGTCGTTGGGATGGTCGTGGTGGATGCCGTGGATGATGAAGTGCATCCGCCGCCCGAAGGCGTTGTCGGGCTCCCAGTGGAAGACCAGCCGGTGCAGCCAGTACTCGGTCAGGGTCCAGATGAAGAGGCCGATCGCGAAGAAGGCGATCAGCTCGAGGAGCGAGTAGCCCCGCTCGACCCCGATCCACTCCATCGCCACGATCACCGGCACGAAGATGATCGCCGGGATCGAGGGATGGACGCGGGAGAAGAAGTTGAGGAATTCGCTCTTGAAGAGCGGCGGCGATGCCGCCAGCTTGCTGCTGCGGTCCTGAGCCTCGTTGTGTGCCTCCATCGCGGCAGATTCTAGGGGATAGTCAAGCGGTCTTCGGGCGCCCTAATCAGAACGCGTTCGCCGTTGGTCCGGCATATGCGCTCGAAGGACGAACGCACTCCGGGTGGACGCTTCTTCTAGCCTCGAAAACGGGCCGAGGACTGCTGCGTTCGCAAAACCCGGGGAAGTCGTGACGAAGCTGTTTCAAAGTCGTGGCGAATAGGTAGCGATTTGCGGAATAGGGGCCAGCGGGGCCCGGGCGTCGGTGCTTAGATGCGCCGCGCCGATGGCCCGAAAGACGAAGCCCCCCAGCTGCGAGGAGTGCTACTTCCACCGCAACCTTCTCTGCGCCCTCGAGCTCGGCGAGCCGTGCGCGACCTTTCGCCCGGACCGCCCCGAGGGCCTGGTGCCGCCGCGCCAGCCGGTGCTGCTGATGCGCGCTCCCCGCTGGGCCGCCCAGACCCGGGCAACCGCCTAGAGTCCGCAAGAGCGGTTCTCCCCGGTACTTTTCTCTCAATGCCCCAGCGCGATCTGTTCGCCGACTTCGCCCGGATGCGGCGCGAGATGGACTCGATGCTCGGCGACGCCTGGGGCCGCACCCGCTACGTCAGCCGCCGCAGCAGCGGCTTCTCCCCGAACGTCGACGTCTACTACTGCGGCGACCCGCAGCGGGCGGTGGTCGAGGTCGACCTCTCCGGCGTCTCGCTGAGCGAGATCGGGATCGAGGTCTCCGGCCGCCACCTGGCGATCGTCGGCCAGCGTCCGGTCCAGGAGACCGAGGGTCGCGTCTACCAGCAGTTGGAGATCCCCACCGGTCCCTTCCGGCGGGTGGTCGAGCTGCAGGTCGAGGTCGACGCCGAGAGGGCGAGCGCGACCTACGAGGACGGGGTGCTGCGGGTCGAGCTGCCACTGCGCGACCCCGGGGAGACGACGCGGCGGGTCCCGATCGGGCGTGGCTGACGTGGCCGGCGAAGGGGTGGAGCTGATGGAGGGCTCGCCCGTCCTCGAGGTCGTCGACTCGCCCCTCGACATCGAGGAGGCGGTCCGCGCCGACCGGCCGCTGCCGGAGGCGCTGCCGATCCTGCCGCTGCGCGAAACCGTCACCTATCCCGAAACGCTGACCCCGCTGGCGGTCGGTCAGGAGCGCTCGATCCAGCTCGTCAACGACGTCCTCGGCGGCAACCGGATGCTGGTCATGGTCGCCTCCCGCGATCCCGAGCTCGAGCGCCCCGGCCCCGCCGACCTCTACCGCGTCGGCGTCGCCGGCTTCGTCGCGCGGATGATCAAAATCCCCGACGGCTCGTTGCGGGTCCTGGTCCAGGGGATGCAGCGGGTGCGGTTGGGCGACTTCATCGCCGAAGAGCCCTACCTGGTGGCGCGGATCGAGCCGCTGCCCGACCTGCTCGAGGCCGGCAACGAGCTCGAGGCCCTGGCCCGCAACGTCCAGCGCACCTTCTCGGAGATCGTCGAGCAGATCCCCTACCTGCCGGAGGAGCTGCAGCTCGCCGTCACCAACATCGAAGACCCCTCGGCGCTCGCCCACCTGATCGCCGGCTCGCTGCGGATCCCGCTCGAGGAGAAGCAGCAGCTGCTAGAAGAGGTCGACGTCAGCGCCCGGCTCCGGCACCTCTCGCAGATCCTCGCCCGCGAGCTCGAGGTGGTCCAGCTCGGCACCCAGATCCAGTCGCAGGTCCAGTCGGAAGTCGACAAAGGCCAGCGCGAGTTCCTCCTCCGCCAGCAGCTGAAAGCGATCCAGGAAGAGCTCGGCGAGGGCGACGAGCAGACCGCCGAACTGAACGAACTGCGGGAGAAAATCGAGGCCGCGAAGCTGCCCGAGCACGCTCGCAAAGCTGCCGACCGGGAGCTCGGCCGGCTCGCCAAACTGCCGCCGGCGGCGGCCGAGCACGGTGTCATCCGCACCTACCTCGAGTGGCTGACGGAGCTGCCCTGGGCGGTCGAGACCGAGGACAACCTCGACATCGGCCACGCCCGCGAGGTGCTCGACGAGGACCACTACGACCTCGAGAAGATCAAGGACCGGATCCTCGAGTACCTGGCGGTCCGCAAGCTCAACCCCGACTCGCCCGGCCCGATCCTCTGCTTCGTCGGCCCGCCCGGGGTCGGCAAGACCAGCCTCGGCAAATCGGTCGCCCGGGCGCTGGGGCGCAAGTTCGAGCGGATCTCGGTCGGTGGGGTCCGCGACGAGGCCGAGATCCGCGGCCACCGCCGCACCTACATCGGCGCCTTGCCGGGGACGATCATCCGCGCCCTGCGCGACGCCGGCACCCGCAATCCGGTGTTCATGATCGACGAGATCGACAAGATGGGCTCCGACTTCCGCGGCGACCCCGCCTCGGCGATGCTCGAGGTGCTCGACCCGGCCCAGAACGACTCCTTCCGGGACCACTATCTCGACCTCTCGTTCGACCTCTCCGACGTCGCCTTCATCGCCACGGCGAACGTCGTCGACACGATTCCGGCGCCCCTCCTCGACCGGATGGAGCTGATCGAGCTCGCCGGCTACACGCTGGAGGAGAAGCGGCAGATCGCCCGCCGCTATCTGGTCGGCCGGCAGATCGCGGCCAACGGCCTCAAGCCCTCGCAGATCGAGTTCACCGACGCAGCGCTGACCGCGATCATCGAGGAGTACACGCGCGAGGCCGGCGTCCGCAACCTCGAGCGCCTGATCGGCACCATCTGCCGCAAAGTCGCCCGCCAAATCGCCGAAGGCAAGCGCAAGGGCAAGGTCCGCGTCTCGGGCAAAAAAGCCCGCGAGCTGCTGGGGCGGCGGCGGGTCTTCGCCGAGACGCGGCGGCGGACCAAGGTCCCCGGCGTCGCCACCGGTCTCGCCTGGACCCCGACCGGCGGCGACGTCCTCTTCATCGAGGCGACCGCGATGCCAGGCGGCGGCAAGCTGACGATCACCGGCCAGCTCGGCGAGGTGATGAGGGAGTCGGCCCAGGCGGCGCTCTCCTGGGTGCGGGGGCACTGGGTGAAAATCGCCCCCGAGCTCGGCGAAGCCTGGTTCGCCGAGCACGACGTCCACATCCACGTGCCGGCCGGGGCGGTGCCCAAGGACGGGCCCTCGGCGGGGGTGGCGATGACCGTCGCGCTGGCCTCGCTGATCAGCGGCCGACCGGTTCGCAACGATGTCGCGATGACCGGCGAGGTGACCCTGACGGGGCAGGTGCTGCCGATCGGCGGCCTCAAGGAGAAGTCGCTGGCGGCGCAGCGGGCAGGGATCAAGCAGGTGATAGTTCCGGATCGAAACGCGGGAGACGTCGAGGAGATCCCCGAGCAGGAGCTCGGCAACTTGGAGTTCGTCTTCGTCGACGAGGTCTCCGAGGCACTCGACGTAGCGCTGTCTTGACGGGCCCGGGGGCCTGATGGAGGCGGCAAGCCTCCCGCGCGGCGTCGCCGGGCCGCTGCAGGCGGTCGCCGAGGCGGCGCGGACGCGCTCGCGGGTCTTCTGGATCGTCGCCGGGCTGACCGTCGGCGCCGCGGCGCTGCGCTTTGCGACGCTCGGGGTGCAGAGCTACCACCACGACGAGATCGTCACCGCCAGCCGCCTGCTGCGCGGCAGCTTCGCCCACGCGATGGACGCCGTCGGCTTCAGCGAGTCGACGCCGCCGCTCTACTACGCGCTCGCCTGGTTCTGGACGCAGATGACCGGCACCGGGGAGTGGGGGCTGCGCTCGCTCTCGGCGCTGGCCGGCGTCCTCACCGTGCCGGTCGCATACCTGCTCGGCGCCGAGCTGCGCGGGCGCCGCGCCGGCCTCTGGGCGGCGGCGCTGGTCGCCGTCAACCCGATGCTGCTCTGGTACTCGCAGGAGGCCCGCGCCTACTCGCTGCTGGTCCTCTTCGGCGCCCTCTCGCTGCTCTGGTGCATCCGGTCCGCCCGCTCGGGCCGCCGCCGCGACCTCGTCTGGTGGGGCGTCTTCTCCGGCCTGGCGCTGGCGACCCACTACTTCGCCGTCTTCCCGCTCGTCGCCGAGCTGCTCCTGCTGCTGCGCCGGCGCGGGCGCGGGGCGCTGGTCGGGATCGGCGTGCTCGCCGCCTTCGCCCTGGCGCTGGCGCCGCTCGCCTTCCACCAGATGTCGATCGGCCACGCCGAGTGGATCGGCCAGTACGGCCTCGGCCACCGGCTGGCCGAATCGGCCGGGACCTTCGTCACCGGCGAGACCGCAGACATCATCGGCGAAGCCGAGCGGCCCGAGCTCTCACTGGTGCCGCTGGCGCTCTTCGTCGCCGCCTTCGCGCTGCTGCTCTGGCGCGGCGGTCGCGACGAACGGCGGGCCGCCTTCCTGCCCTTCGCGGTCGGCACCGCCGCGATCGCGGTTCCGGTCGCCGTCGCGCTCGTCTCGACCAGCAAGGACTACGTCCTCGCCCGCAACCTGATCCCGGCCCTGGTGCCGCTGCTGGTCGTCGCCGCGATCGCCTTCAGCCTGCCGGCGGCGCGGCGGACCGGCGCCGCGCTCGGCGGCGCCCTGCTCGTCTACTCGCTCGGCTTCTGCCTCGCGGCCAGCGCCCTGCCGAGCCTGCAGCGGCCCGACTGGGACGCGGTCGCCGCCAAGCTCGGGGAACCGAGCGGGCCGCGGGCGATGGTCACCTGGACGCTCGGCGAGGCCTCGCTGCGCCACTACCTCTCGACCGGCTCCTTCCAGGTGCGAGCCTCGGAAGGCTATCCCTGGCACGTCCACGAAGTCGACTTCATCTCCGACGGCGAGGTGCCGCCGCCGGGGCCGGAGGTGCTCGGACCGCGCTTCCGCGAACGCGGCGCCTACTCGGCCGGTCGTCTGTTCGTCCGCCGCTACAGCCTGCCCGGGCCGAGCCTGGCGCGGGTGCGGCTGCGCAAGCTGCGGGGCCCGGACCTCAGGTTCCGCACCACCGGCGTGCTGATGGACGGCGTCGGTCCCAGCTGAATCTCGACTGCGCGCCCCGGCGTCCTCGGCCTGCTTGTCCACATCCAGCTGGGGTAGTGGAATATCCTGCAAGAAGGCCACTAGATCCAGCGAGGAGAAGGTATGAGCAAGACGAAGGCTGACCGCGCCAGCGACCTGTACGAGACGGCCAGGGAAAACCAGTACGTGCAGCGCCTGATCGAGGACGAAGAGCTGCGCGACAATCTTCGCGACGCACTGCAATCCGCGAAGAAGGCCTACAGCCGTGCGACCGGCAACGGCAAGGGTCCGGTCAACGCCGTCACCTCCGACAAGAAGACCCAGAAGGAGCTGCGCAAGGCCGCCGAAAAGCTCAGGGACGCCAACGAGCGGCTGCAGAAGCCGAAGAAGAAGAGCAAGCTCGGACGGCTGCTCCTGCTCGCGATCGTCGGCGGCATCGTCGCCCTGGTGGTCAGCGAGGGCGCTCGCAAGGCGGTGCTCGACGCGCTCTTCGGCGCCGAAGAGGAGTTCGAGTACACCTCGACCACCAGCATCAACGGCTCCTAGGGCAGTCACGGCTCCGGGGAGCGGCGACGACGTGGAGGCCGCGACCAAAGAGCGCGAGCTCAGCGGCGATAAGGCGAAGCGGATCGTCGAGGCGATGCGCGACAGCGTCGCGCGCCGCGGCGCCGCCGGCTCGACCTTCGAGCACGTGGCCCGCGAAGCGGGCGTCAGCCGCGGTCTCCTGCATTACTACTTCGGCACCAAGGAGCGGCTGCTGGTCGAGGTCGTCCGCCGCGACACCGAGCTGCGGATCGCCCGCCTCGACGAACTGCTGGCCGAGGCGAAGAGCGTCGAGGACGTTCTCGACGCGTTGGTCTCCTCGCTGACCGACCTGATCGAGAACGAACCCGACGTCTTCCTGCTGATCTACGAGCTGTTCAGCGCCGGCCGCCGCAACCCCGACATCCAGGAGGAGGTCGGCCGGCTCTTCGCCCACACCCGCTCCCACGTCGCCGACGTCCTCCGCGCCAAGGAGCGGGAGGGCGTCCTCAGCCTGCGCTTCGACGCCGACGCCGTGGTCTCGTTCCTCCTCGCCCTCGGCGACGGCTTCGCCCTGCAGGCGCTCTCCGACCGCGAGCTCGACGACAGGGCGGCGGTCGCGGCCGGCACCGCCAGCGCCCGCTTCCTGCTGGTCAAGGACTAGCTATTCAGCAGCTGCGCGGTGCGGCGGCCGAGGGCTGAGCGCGCCAGCCGGCCGGCGATTTTGGCCGCTTTTCCGGTCCGCAGGCGGACGGCGCCGGCGCTGGCCTGGATCCGCGCGATCGCGCGGGCCACGTCGAGCGTGTCCTCCGGCGTGCCGAGCAGGATCCGCTGGTCGAGCCAGACCATGTTCGCCGCCGCCTCCTCGGCCTGCGGCAGGCTGCCAGCCGGGTAGCTCGGCGGCGTGCCGTTGCCCGCCGGCGTGAAGTTGCCCTGGCGGAAGAGCTCGAGTTCGTTGAGGCTGGGATAGCGGAAGCCGAGCGGGATCCCCTCCTGGATCAGCGCCGCCTCGAAGCCCTCGCGCGAGAGCCCGGAGAAGGCCTCCTCGTCGAAGTGGATCCCGTAGGCCCAGCGGGCGCGGCTGTCCATCCGCGGGTCGCCGGACTGGACGCGGACGCCCGGCAGCCTGCCCAGCTCGGCGTCGAGCAGCTCGCCGCGCTCCTCGCGGGTCCGGTGCTGCTGCGGCAGTCGCTCGAGCTGGGCGCGCAGCACCGCTCCCTGCCACTCGGTCATCCGCAGGTTGGTGCCGTGGACGGCGTGGTGGTACCACTCGCGCTCGCGGATCCGCCCGAGATTGGCGTGGCTCCAGGCGCGCTCGAACAGCTCGGGGTCCTCGGTGGTGACGATCCCGCCCTCGCCGGCGGTCATCAGCTTGCTCTGCTGGAAGGAGAAGGCTCCGGCGGCGCCGATCGTGCCGGTGCCGCGCCCGCGCCAGCGGGTGCCGACCGAGTGGGCGCAGTCCTCGACCAGGGCGATGTCGCGGTCGCCGCAGATGCCGCTCAGCGCGTCCATGTCGCAGGCCCTGCCGCCGAGGTGGACCGCGATCACCGCCCGGGTGCGGTCGCTGGTCGCCGCCGCGACCGCCTCCGGGTCGATGCAGCAGCTCGGCAGCTCGACGTCGACGAGCACCGGCGTCGCTCCCCTCGTGATCGCCGCCGTGGCGGTGGCGACGAAGGTCGAGGCCGGGACGATCACCTCGTCGCCGGGACCGACCCCGCAGGCGCTCAGCGCCGCCTCCAGCGCCTGGGTGCCGTTGGTGACGGCGACCCCGTGGCCGGCGTCCTGGAAGGCAGTGAACTCGGCCACGAAGGCCTCGACCTCGCCACCGTAGGCGCTGCACCAGGCGTCGGACTCGAGCACGGCCTGAAGCCGCCGGCGCTCGCTCTCGTCCCACTGCGGCCAGCACGGCCAGGATTTCCCCGCCCGCACGGAGGTACCGCCGAGGATTGCCGGACGATCGGGCACCGGCCTACTCAGTGGTGGGACTCAGTCGCATCTCCCCAGATACCGAGAGGATAACGGCCTTGGTGACGCCGCTCACGTTGTGACGCGGATCACAGTCCCCTCGGCGGGGAGAGGAGGAGGCTCGGTGCAGCGATGCGGGGCCTGATGAACAAGCTGGCCGGGGTCCTGGGCCGACGGCGGCGCTGGGTTCTCGCCGCCTGGCTGGCGATCGTCGTCGCGGCGCTGCCGTTCGCGGCGAAGCAGACCGACCACCTGACCGGAGGCGGCTTCGACGTGCCCGGCAGCCAGTCGAAGGCGGTCGGCGACGCCCTGCAGGGCGAGTTCGGCCAGCGGGCCGACGGGATCGCGGTGCTGCTCGAGGCCGAGCCGGGGGCGAGCGCGGCGCAGCGGCGGGCGGCGATCGGGCGGCTGCGGCGCGAGGTCGCGCAGCTCGAGGGGGTGACGCTGCCAGCCGCGAGCGCGCGGGCGGCGCGGCGGGGGCTCGCCGCCGCCGGGACCGCCCTGCTGCCGCTGCGCAGCAACCGCTCAGCCGACGAGCTGATCGACTCGGCGGCGACGCTGCGCGAGGACCTCGACCCCGGCACCGCGGTCGGCGCGGTGACGCCCTACCTGGTCGGGCAGCCGACGATCTGGGCGGGGATGCAGGAAATCTCCAAGCGCGACCTCTCCGAGGCCGAGGCGACCGGCTTCCCGATCGTCGCGATCATCCTCCTCGTCGTCTTCGGCTCGCTTGCCGCGGCGGTGCTGCCGCTGGCGCTCGGCTTCGTCAGCGTGCTGGTCACCGGCGCGCTGATCTACTTCATCTCGCTCGAGATGACGACCTCGGTCTTCGTCACCAACATGGCCTCGATGATCGGCATCGGGGTGGCGATCGACTACTCGCTCTTCATCCTCGCCCGCTACCGCGAGGAGCGCGAAGCGGGGCGCGATCCCGCTGCGGCGCGGGCGCAGGCGCTCGCCACCTCGGGGCTCGCGGTCAGCTTCTCCGGCCTGGCGGTGATCATCTCGCTGGCCGGCCTCTGGATGGTCGACAACCAGGCGCTGCGCTCGATGGCGCTGGGGGCGATGACGGTCGTCGCCGTCTCGATCCTGACCGCGACGACGCTCCTGCCGGTGCTGATCGCGACGCTCGGCGACCGCGTCCTGCCCGGCGGGATCGTCGCCAGGGTGACGCGCTGGGCCCGGCGCCGCTTCTACCGCCGCCGCAGGCCCGAGCCGGCCGGCGCCGAGGCGGCGATCGTCGGCGCCAGCCGCTTCTGGAGCCACTGGACGCAACGGGTGATGGCGCGGCCGTGGCTCGCCGTCGGCGGCGTCGCCGCGGTCCTCCTGGTGCTCGCCAGCCCGGTGCTCTCGATGCGGACGGGGACCGAAGCGCTTGCCCAGTTCCCCAAGGACAGCGACGTCCGGGTCGGCTCCGAGCTCGCCTCCGCGGAGCTCGGCGGCGGCACCGACCCGATCCAGATCGTCGCCTCGTTCGGGGCGCCGCCGGGCGCCGCCGAGCGGGCCGAGGTGCGGGCCTTCGAGCGCGAAGTGGGGGCCGTCCCAGGGGTCAGCGCCACGGAGCCGCCGGTCTACGCCGCCGATAGCGCCCTGATCCAGGCGACGCCGAGCGCGCCGAGCGAGTCCGACGCGGCGACGGCGCTGGTCGAGCGCCTGCGCGAAACCGTGGTGCCGGCCAGCGCCCTCGCGCAGCGGGCGACGGTCGACGTCGGCGGCGAAACCGCCCGCAGCCACGACGTCCGCGAGCAGATCTCCGGCGGGATGTGGAAGATCGTCCTCTTCGTCCTCGCCCTCAGCTTCGTGGTGCTGATGGTGATGCTGCGCTCGCTGCTGCTGCCGCTCAAGGCGGTGCTGATGAACCTGCTCTCGATCGGCGCCGCCTTCGGCATCCTCGTCGCGATCTTCCAGTGGGGCTGGCTCGACGGCTTCCTCGGCTTCGAAAGCCAGGGCGCCCTCGACACGATCAACGTGCCGCTGATCTTCGCCGTCGTCTTCGGCCTCTCGATGGACTACGAGGTGTTCCTGATGTCGCGTATCCGCGAGCGCTACCTGCGCCACGGCGACAACGAACGCGCCGTCGCCGAGGGCCTCGCCTCGAGCGCCCGCACGATCTCCTCGGCGGCGCTGATCATGACCGCCGTGTTCGGCGTGTTCGTGCTCACCGGGGTGCCGTCGATCAAGGAGATCGGACTCGGCTCGGCGATCGCGATCGCCCTCGACGCGACGCTGGTGCGGCTGATCCTGGTGCCGGCGGCGATGAAGCTGATGGGCGACTGGAACTGGTGGATGCCGGGGTGGCTGGATCGGGCGTTGCCGAATCTGAGCTTTGAGGGTGGGGAGGAGGAGCGGCCCGAGCCCGAGGGCGCGCGCGCCTGAGCGATTGGCGCGTTTGTTGCCTATAGGGCTACTTTCGCGCCAACGGCGGCTCGGGAGTGGGGTCGGCCTGAGCCTCCACCGCGGCTGCGAGCCGCAGCAGCAGATCCTCGCTCCCCGGCCTCCCGATCAGCTGCATGCCCACCGGCAGCCCGTCCAGCATCCCGACCGGCACCGACACCGCCGGGCAGTCGAGCTGGCTGATCGGCAACAGGCAGGAGAGCAGCGCCGGCCGCACCGCCTGCGGCGCGCCGTTGATCGTCACCGCGGTCGCGTTCAGCGGCGGCGCCGTGACCGGCGTGCTCGGAGCCAGGATCGCGTCGAGGCCATGCATCGCGGCGGCGAAGTCGCGGCTGAAGAGGCGGCGGTGGCGCTGGGCGCGCAGGTAGACCTCGGCGCTCAGCTGGCGACCGGCTTCGAGCCGGGCGCGGACGTCGGGGGCGTAGTGCTCGCGCTGGCGCTCGAACCACGGCGCGTGGACGGTCGCGGCTTCGGCGGCCTGGACGATGCGGTGGATCGCGGTCGCCCGCGCCGGGTCGGGGACGCCGCGCTCCTCGACTGTCGCGCCCGCCGCGGCGAGGGCGCCGGCGCTCGCGCGGATCCGCGCCGCCACCGGCTCGTCGGCGAGCGCCAGCAGCTCGCTCGCCAGCCCGAGCCGCAGACCGGCGGCCCGCGGCTGCGGTGCGACGCCCGGGGGTCGCCCGAGGAGGACGTCGAGCAGCAGCGCCGCGTCGGCGACCGTGCGGGCGAGCGGCCCGACCGTGTCGTAGCTCCAGGCGAGCGGCACGACGCCGGCAGTGGGGATCAGGCCGCGGGTGGTGCGGACGCCGACCAGGCCGCAGAGCGAGGCGGGGGCCCGGATCGAGCCGGTGGTGTCGGTGCCGAGCCCGGCCCGCGCCATCCCCGTCGCGGTCGCGACCGCCGGCCCGGAGCTGGAGCCGCCGCTGATCCGATCGGGGTCATACGGGTTGCGGCAGTCGCCGCGACTCGGGTTCCTGCCGTCGATTCCGTAGGCGAATTCGTTGCTGTTGCCCTTGCCGATCACGATCGCTCCGGCCGCCCGCAGGCGGGCGACGGCGACGGCGTCGGCTGCCGGGTCGCGGCGCCAGCCCGTGGCGCCGGCGGTGGTCGGCATCGCGGCGACGTCGAAGACGTCCTTGACGCAGATCGGCATCCCTGCCAGCGGTCGCTCGGCGCTCGGCATCCCCGCTTCGCGCGCCGCCGCCCGGGCGCCCTCGGGGTCGACGTGCAGGTAGGCGCCCAGCCGCGGGTTGAGCTGCTCGACCCGCGCCAGCGCGGCCTCTACCGCCGCCGCCGGGGCGAGCTCGCTCACTCCCAGTCCTGCGGGCAGGAGACTGGCTCGACGCCCTCCAGCGGCTGCTCGGAAAGGGTCGCCGCGAGCGCCAGGAGCTGCGCCAGCTCCTCGGCCGCCGCCTCGTCGCCGCTACCCGTGGCCGCCATCGGTGCAAGCTTAGAGCCGCCCGATAGGATCGGGCCGTGGAGGAGGGGACTTCAGTCGCCGCGGACCTGGCGTTCGCGGGCGCGGCGCGGCAGGCGCAGATGGTCCGGGACGGGGAGGTCACCCCGACCGAGCTGGTCCGCCTCTGCTTCGAGCGCATCCACCGCCTCGACCCGCAGCTCAACTCGTTCCGCCTGCTGTTCGAAGAGCGGGCGCTGCTCGAGGCCGAGCAGGCCGAAGCGCGGCTCCGCGCAGGCGAGGAGCGGCCGCTGCTCGGGGTGCCGATCGCGATCAAGGACGAAGTCGCCGTGGTCGGCGCCGTCACCTCGCACGGCACCGACGCCTACGACGAGCCGGCGAGCGCCGACGCCGAGATCGTGCGGCGGCTGCGCGAGGCGGGGGCGATCGTCGTCGGCCTCACCCTGCTGCCCGAGCTGGCGATCTGCGGCTTCACCGAGTCGGCCACCTACGGCGTCACCCGCAACCCCTGGAACCCGCAGCGCACGCCGGGCGGCTCGAGCGGCGGCTCGGCGGCGGCGGTGGCCGCCGGCCTGGTGCCGATCGCCTCGGCCGGCGACGGCGCCGGCTCGATCCGCATCCCCGCCGCCTGCTGCGGCCTCTTCGGGCTGAAGCCCTCGCGCGGCCGCGTCTCGCAGGCCCCCCGCAAGGAAGGCTGGCGCGGGATGGTGGTCGAAGGCTGCCTCAGCCGCTCGGTGATCGACACCGCCCTCTGGCTCGACATCGTCTCCGGCGGCGCCGACGAGGAGGAGCTGCCGCCGCCGCCCGAGCGACCCTTCGTCGAGTCGGCGCAGACGCCGCCCGGCCGGCTACGCGTCGCCTGGTCGAACACGCCGCCGCGGGCGATGCTGCCGCCGACGGTCGACTCGGAGGTCGAGCGGGCGGTGGTCGCGATGGCCGACCTGCTCGGCTCGCTCGGCCACGACGTCACCCCCCGCGACCCGGACTGGGGATCGATCGGCGACACCCTCAGCGCCCGCTTCCTCAAAGGGGTGGGGGAGACGGTCGACGAAGTCCCGCACCCGGAGCGGCTCGAACGCCGCACCCGCGGCTTCGGCCGCCTCGGCCGCCTGCTGCCCGAGGCGCTCTACGAAAAGGCGATCGCCCGCCGCCCGGCCGAGATCGCCCGCGTCAACGCGCTGTTCGACGACTGCGACGTGCTGCTGACGCCGGTGATGGGCGGGACGGCGCTGCCGGTCCGCCGCTGGCAGGGCCGCGGCGCCCTGGCGACGGTGCTCGGGATGGGCCGCTTCTATCCCTTCTGCGTCCCCTGGAACCACCTCGGCAACCCGGCGATGGCGGTGCCGTTCGGCTTCGGCGCCGACGGGATGCCGCTCGCGGTGCAGATCGTCGGCCGCCCCGGCGACGAGGCGACGCTGCTTTCGCTCGCCGGCCAGATCGAGGCCGAGCGCCCCTGGGCCGACCGACGCCCGCCGATCTCCTAGCTAGGAGGGGCTCAGGCGAAGACCTTGCGCACCCGCGCCAGCTCGGTCAGCTTGCCGCGGGGGCGGATCCTGCGCCGCAGGACGAAGCTCAGCTGGTTGGCGTCCGGTTTGCCGGCAGCGACCCAGTCGCGCCAGCTGCTCTCGAAGGTGACGGTGGGGTTGGGCGCTTCGCCCGGCTCGGCCCGGGTCGAGCCGTTGTCGATCACCAGGTGCCAGGGCTGGGCGTCGGAGAAGCGCCACTGGTAGACCAGCGGCGCGCCGTTGGCGGCGGCGGTGTTGGCGCTGCGCTTGACCATGTCGAAGTAGAGCCGCTGGACCTCCGGCGAGGGGTCGGGCCCGGGCGCGTCGGGCGGGCCGAGGACGCCGGCTTCCATCATCTTCACCTGGCGCTCGGCGACGGTTCGCTCGTCGGCGTCGGGGTCGAAGGGGAAGACCCCCGGCGGCATCTCCTCGGTGGGGAAGCCGATCGTCCGCCAGCGCTGGCGGATCAGCTTCAGGCCGAAGGAGAAGATGTCCTCGAGGCTGAAGCCGTAGCACTCGGTGTAGGAGCGGTCGAAGTTGGGCGGGTAGAAGACGGCGGGGCCGTAGGGGAGGGTTTCGCGCAGCAGCTCGACGACGGCGGCCCGGCACTCCCCGGACGCCGGGTGCGACGGCGCCAGCAGCTCGGAGAGCACCTTGACGCCGAAGCCGATGTGGCGCTGCTCGTCCTTGGAGACGTTGGCCATGCCGGCGCTGAAGCCGGGCATCGTCGATTCGGAGGCGAAGAAGTCCTCGATGAAGTGCTGGCCGGGCTGTGCCAGGCTGCCCTCGACGATCAGGTGGTAGAGGGTGATCGCCTGCGCGTACTTGGGCAGCGAGCGGTCCTTGCGCAGCTCCTCGGCCATCCAGTCGAGCCGGTCGAAGATGCCGCGGTAGCCCCAGTTGAGCTGCGGCAGGGTGGTGGCCAGCGTGTCGTGGATCGAGTCGCCGCCGACCCCGATCACCTCCTTGAAGAAGCGATGGAAGAAGATCGAGTGGCGGACCTCGTCGACCTGCTGGGTGGCGAGGAAGTAGGCCTGCTCCTCGCTCGGCGCCGCGGTGATGTACGGGGCGAGGGTGTCGGCGACCCGGTCCTCGCCGTAGAAGAACATCGAGTAGATCCACATTGCCGAGCGGCGCTGGATGTCGCTGAGCGACTCCCAGCCGGCGCGGTCGGCGGAGAAATCGAGGTCGTAGGCCGACCAATTGCCCTGCTCCCAGCGCCGGTACAGATCCTCGTAGGTGACGTTGTCCATCAGGCTCTGGGAGGCGACGCTCATCTCTACTCCTTTTGGTGTCGCAGTCGTGTACCCGCAGGGTATCGTGCTCCTGGCTGCCCAGCCAGTTTTTTTCGATCTGGCGCGGCGCGGGCTGCGCACTCGCTAGGCTCGCGCCCGTGGACGACCTCGGCGAGCGCATTTCCTACCTCGCCCTGAAACGGGGCGTGCCGGTCTACTCCAGCGACGGCGAGCGGCTGGGGCGGGTGGTCCGCGTCCTGCGCGAGGCGAAGGCCGACATCTTCGACGGCATCGTCTTCGACACCACCGCCGGCCCCGGCGGCCACAAGTTCGTCGACGCGCCCGAGGTAGGCGAGATCTACGAACGCGGCGTGATCCTCAAGATCGACGCCGCCGAGGCGGCCGAGCTGCCGAAGCCGACCGCCAACCAGAGCGGCAGCCTCTGGCAGCGACTTTCCGGGCGCTGAAGCCGAGACGTGGATCGACGAGCGCCTGGACGACCTGTCGCGGCGCATGGATCAAGGTTTCGAGCGGGTGGATCGGGACAGCCGGGACCTGCGAGCCGAAGTCAGGGGCGATTCCGTGAGCTGCGGTCGCTGATTTTTCGCTCGGCCAGGTCGCCCGAGAAGGCGACCGCGGCGCTCGAGGCAGACGCGCAGCCGGTGCTCGCCTACCTCGAACGCTGAGCCGCTGCGCTCGCCGTCTCTACCTTGTGCGGAGGGGAAACGGCGAATGCCGACTAGTTGTCGCTCGGCAGCGGCGGCGGCATCTCGTCGCGCACCGGCGGTGCCTCCTGCCCCTCGATCGGTTCGGCCTCCTGCTCCCAGATGTGGTTCAGCGAGGACTGCAGGTAGGCCCACATCCCGAGCGAGAGCACGAGATAGAGGACCAGCACGATCCAACCGTTGACCGGCTCGCGCCCGGCAACCTTGGCCGCGCCCTGGACGCGCTGGGTGCCGCGCCAGTAGGTGATCAGCGCCGGTACGACGATCAACCCGCCGGGGAACAGCGCCAGCACCGAGTTGGTCGGGTTCTGGCCGAGATCGAACCCCTTCGCCTCACCGTACGCTTTCAACTCCTTGTTGATCTTGTACCACCAGACCAGGTGGTAGATGCCGAGGGTGATGATCGGCAGCAGGGCGACGGCCCACGGGCTGCGGACCTTCACCTCATCCTGAGTGCCACGGATCTTCATCTCGTAGGCCATTCGTTCTCCGTTCCTGAGGATTGCGAGTCGGGTGCGAGCGCCAGACACGCCTGTCGGCCGCGTATCGACTCTAGAACGGCCGCGCTTGAGCGGCTAGTGCCTTTTTCAACGAATCCGAAGATTCGCCTGCCGGCGGCTAGCCGAGCTTCGGGCTCCGCCAGGGGCGCTCGAGCCGCGAGACGAGCTCGTCGCCGAGGCCCTCGATCGGAACCCTGACCTGCTCGAGCGAGTCGCGGTCGCGGAGGGTGACGGTGTCGTCCTCGAGGGTCTGGTGGTCGATGGTGATCCCCCAGGGGGTGCCGATCTCGTCCTGGCGGCGGTAGCGCTTGCCGATCGAGCCGCCCTCGTCGTACTCGGCCATCAGCCGCGGCCGCAGCTCGCGGTGGAGCTCGCGCGCCTTCTCGGGCAGGCCGTCCTTGGAGACCAGCGGCAGCACCGCGGCCTTGACCGGGGCGAGGCGGGGATGGAGGCGCAGCACGGTGCGCTGGCGGCCCTCGACCTCCTCGACCTCGTAGGAGTCGACGAGGAAGGCGAGCATCGCCCGATCGGCGCCGGCCGCCGGCTCGATCACGTGCGGCACGTAGCGCTCTTTGGTCTGCTGGTCGAAGTACTCGAGCTTCTCGCCGCTGAACTTGGCGTGCTGGGTGAGGTCGAAGTCGCCGCGGTTGGCGATCCCCTCGAGCTCCGACCAGCCGATCGGGAACAGGTACTCGACGTCGCTGGTGCCGCTCGAGTAGTGCGAGAGCTCGTCGGCCTCGTGCGGCCGCACCCGCAGGTACTCGGGCCGGATGCCGAGGTCGACGTACCAGCGGTGGCGCAGCTCGATCCACTCGCGGTACCAGCGCTCGGCCTCGGGCGGCGGCACGAAGAACTCCATCTCCATCTGCTCGAACTCGCGGGTGCGGAAGATGAAGTTGCCGGGCGTGATCTCGTTGCGGAACGACTTGCCGACCTGGGCGATCCCGAACGGCGGCTTCTTGCGGGCGAAGCCGAGCACGTTCTTGAAGTTGATGAAGATCCCCTGCGCCGTCTCGGGCCGCAGGTAGACGACCGAGCCCTGCTCGGCGACCGGGCCGACGTGGGTCTCGAACATCAGGTTGAAGTTGCGCGGCTCCGAGAGCTCGCCGCCGCACTCCGGGCAGCGCAGCTCGGCGCTCGGGTCGCCGCCCTCGGCTTCGACCGCCTCGCGCAGGTGGTCCTCCCGCCAGCGCTTCTTGCACTCGCCGAGGCACTGGACCAGGGGGTCGGTGAAGCCGGCCAGGTGACCCGAGGCCTCCCAGACCTTCGGGCTCTGCAAGATCGCCGAGTCGAGCGCGACCATGTCGTCGCGTTCCTGCAGCATCGCCCGCCACCACTCGTTCTTGACGTTGGTCTTCAGCAGGACGCCGTAGTGACCGTAGTCGTAGGTCGAGCCGAGGCCGCCGTAGATCTCCGAGGAGGGGAAGACGAAGCCGCGCCGTTTGCACAGCGCGACGATCTCCTCCATCGTCACCTCGACGGGCGGATCGGCTGGCTCGGTCGTCGCCATGGCCCGAACCGTAGCGATTGCGATAATGCCGGGCTCCGTGCCGATCTACGAGTACAAATGCGAGAACGGTCACGTCTTCGACGTGATGCAGAAGATGGCGGACGAGCCGCTGACCAGCTGCGTCGAGTGCGGCGCCCCCTGCGCCCGCGTCCTCACCGCCCCCGCGGTCCACTTCAAGGGCTCCGGCTTCTACAACACCGACTACGGCAAACGCAAAGGCGGCGGCAACGGGGCCGGCTCCGAGGGCGGTGGCGGCGGCGCCGGCGCCGAGGGCGGCTCCGGCGGAGGCGAGAGCGGCTCTGGCGAGTCGAAGTCGGACTCCTCGAAGTCCGAGACGAAATCCTCGGCCGCTGCCGACTGACGCTGCAAGCTTCTTACCCCCTATGGGGGGTGGAATCGCTGCAGCGCTCCGGCGCTCAGCCCAGCAAACGCTTGACTGCGGCGCGGCGCACCCGCTCGGGCACTTCGACCGAGCCGGCAGGACCTTCGCCGCAGCCCTGCTTCGGTGAGCCGCAGAGGACGTCGGTCGGGGCGCTGCCGCCGATCCCCGCCGCCAGCACCAGCTGCGGCATCGTCAGGAAGCCCATGTCGCTGACGAACGCCTTCGGCGCGTCCCAGCCGATGATCGGGCCCTTGATGAAGTTGTAGGGGATGCGGAGCGGGTCGGTGAGGCGGTCCTTGATGCCGTTGATCACCGCCTGCTGCGCCTTCTCGCGATCGAAGTCGCTGTAGCCGAGGCTGAAGGCGCTCTTGCCCGGTCCCGGGCATTCGCTCGGCTCGCGGATCCGCGAGTAGGCGAGCGCCTTTTCGCCGTCCAGGGTGTTCTCGCCCTTGTGCAGGTGCAGGGTGATGCCGCCCTGGCCGCCGCCGGCGCCGCCGGAGATGTCGGCGCAGAGCTTGTGCGGGACGTCGACTTCGACCCCGCCGACCGCGTCGATCAGGTCTTCGAAGCCGGTGAAGTCGACGATCGCGACGTGGTCGATCTTGATGCCGAGGAACTTTTCGACCGTCTTGATCTGCAGGGCGGCGCCGCCGAAGGCGAAGGCGGCGTTGATCTTCTGCGGCGCCTCACCGGGGATTTCGGCGAAGCTGTCGCGCGGGATCGAGAGTTTGTTGAAGCTGCCGCCGCCGGCCCGGATCAGCATCAGGGTGTCGGCGCGGAACTGCCCCTGTTCGCAGGGATCGTGCGGCGCCTCGCCCTTTGCCTGCTGTTCGAAGCACTCCTGCGAGGGCGCCGCGCCGGGCTCCTTGGTGTCGGGCGGCCGGGCGTCGGTGCCGAGGACGAGGATCGTTTGCGGGCTGAACAGCAGGAAGGGGTTGCCGTGCAGGGCGTCCTTCGCTTCGCCGGAGAGCTTGAAAGCCTGCAGCTGGGCGGAGACGGCGAAGGCCAGGAAGCTGATCAGGATCCAGCCGAAGACGGCGATCGCCAGCCATTTCGCCACTCGCCTGCCGTTGATCGGCCGCCGCTGACGCTGGGGCTTCGGCTCGCCCGGGCGCTCTCCGTCGCCCTTGCGCCGCCAGGGGAGCTCCTTCTTGAAGCTCGGGATCTCGGCCCCGCGCAGGCGCGAGAGCAGCCCCCGCCGCGAGCGGTAGACGTTGTATTCGGGCGGCTCCGGCGGCCGCTCGGGCGGCTCCGGCGGCCGTTGCTGGCCATCGTCCGGCATCAGAGCGCTAGAAACCTAGTGGAGGGCGATTGGAGCGCATCCCGTGGGTGACCGTTCGCAGTCCGTCCCGCCGATCCTGCCCGCGGGCGGCGAACGGCTAGCCTGCCGCAACGTGAGCGAGAAGGGCATCGAGACGATTGGCGTCGACCTCGGCGGCACCAAGATGCTGGTCGGGGTGCTCGAAGGCACCGACGTGGCCTGGCGCCGGCGGGAGGCCTCGACCGGCCAGAGCGAGGACGAGCTGGTCGAGCTGCTGATCCGCGAGATCAAGCTCGCCCGTGAGGCGCATCCCGAAGTCGCCGCGGTCGGGCTCGGGATCCCGGCGACGATCGACCACGAGCGCGGGATCGCCGTCTCGGCGGTCAACCTGCCGCTCGCCGACCTGCCGATCCGCGACCGGATCGAGGCCGAGGTCGAGCTGCCGGTCTTCGTCGACAACGACGGCAACGTCGCCGCCCTCGCCGAGTTCATGTTCGGCGCCGCCGTCGGCATGCCGCATACGGTGATGCTGACGGTCGGCACCGGGATCGGCGGTGGCCTGATCCTCAACGGCGAGGTCTACCGCGGTTCGACCGGGGCCGGCGCCGAGCTCGGCCACGTGGTGATCCAGGCCGACGGGCCGCCCTGCCAGGGCAACTGTCCGAACCACGGCTGCGTCGAGTCGCTGGCCTCGGGCACCGCGCTCGGCCGCGAGGGCAAGGCGGCGGCCGAAAGCTCGCCCGACTCGGCGCTCGGCAAGCTCCTGGCCGAAGGCGGGACGGTTGACGGCAACGCGGTCACCGACGCGGCGCTGGCCGGCGACGAGCTGGCGCTCTCGGTCTTCGAGCTGATCGGCTCGCGGCTCGGCGTCGCCTGCGCCAGCCTGGCCAACATCTTCCAGCCCAACGCGATCGTCGTCGGCGGCGGCGTCATCCGGGCCGGCGACCTGCTGCTCGACCCGGCGCGGCACGAGGTCCGCGAGCGGGCGCTGAAGCCGATAAACGGGACGCCGGTGCTCGCCGCCACGCTCGGCAACGACGCCGGCATGATCGGTGCCGCGGCGCTGGCCGCGGTCGAGCTGGAGCGGCGGCGCGCGTCGGCGGCGCGGAGAGAGAGCTAGGTGGCTGGCCGGCTCGTCGTCTGCCCGACCCCGATCGGCAACCTCGATGACGTGTCGCCGCGGATGCGGGAGGCGCTGGTCGGCGCCGACTTCATCGCCTGCGAGGACACCCGCAAGACCGGCGCCCTGCTCGACCGCTTGCGCATCCGCCCCCATCCCCGCCTCGTCTCCAACCACGAGGGCAACGAAGCGAGCCGCGCGGTCGAGCTGAGCGCCCGGATCGAGCGCGGCGACTGCGTCACCCTGGTCTCCGACGCGGGCATGCCGGGGGTCTCCGACCCGGGCTTCAAGCTGATCCGTCGCTGCATCGACCGCGACCTCGAGGTGGTCGTCCTGCCCGGGCCCTCGGTGGTGCCGGTGGCGCTCGTCGCCTCGGGCCTGCCGACCGACCGCTGGCGCTTCGAGGGCTTCCTGCCGCGCCGCGCCGGCGAGCTCGAGCGGGTCCTGCGCTCGACCGAGACCGTGGTCGCCTTCGAGAGCCCGCGCCGGGTGGGGGAGAGCCTGGCGGCGCTCGCCTCGGTCGCGCCCGACCGCGAGGCCGCGGTCTGCCGCGAGCTGACCAAGGTCCACGAGGAGGTCGCTCGCGGCTCGCTCGGCGAGCTCGCCCGCCGTTTCCGCGGTGACGTCAAGGGCGAGATCGTGCTCGTGATCGGGCCCGCGGCGGCCGCCTCGCACGACAAGGACGTCAGCTTCGCGGTCGACGCGCTGCGCCACCTGGTCCAGTCGGGCGCCCGGCCACGCGCCGCCGCCAGCGTCGTCGCGGCGCTGACCGGCACCCGCGCCAACGACCTCTACAAAGCGCTTACCGGCCGCGAGGCGCGGCGCTAGCCGGGTTCGACCGCGGGATGTGCCCGGCCGCCGCTGGACGGACGACGCCGTTGCAGTTGTCCCCACGCGTCGCGGTTGTCCCCGCATACCGGGGACAAGCGCAACCGGTGGGGACAACTGCGCTCTGGTCGGGTGCGGCATCCGGGTGAGCCGCCGGGTGACGGATGCGCGCGGTTCGGCTCCCCCGAGCTAGACAGCCGGCTCGGGGCTTCCATCTGGATGCCGGCTCTCGCCGCCCGCCCGGCGCATCCGCAGCTTCATCGTCAGCGGCAGTCCGGCGCTGAAGGCGATCCCCGCCGCCGCGGCGGCCACCGTGGCGCCGCGGGAGAGGCGGTGGGAGCGACGCAGCGCGCGGCTGCCGGCGAGCGCGTGAGTAGCCATCAGCAGCGTCGCGGTCGCGAGGCCGGGGTTGTAGCGCCGCTCGCGCGCCGCCATGGCGCCGTGCATCAGCGCGTTGCCGGCCTCGATCCAGAGCACGAAGGCGGCCGGCGCCGCGCTCCGCCGCCACAGCGCGGCGGCGGCGAGGGCGCTGCCCCAGCCGAGCGTGACGTTGACGTGGAAGCCGTCGCGCTCGGTCAGCGGCCAGGTCGGTCGCTCGCTGCCGAGCAGGCGTTCGTTGCAGAACGGCAGGAAGCCGCCGGGGCGGACCCACTCCTCGGTCTGGTGGGAGACGAGGATCGGCAGGGCGAGCGCCGCGACCCAACCGTCCTCGGCACCCGACTCCTCGCCCCTCGTCAGCGCCGCCGCCCAGCTCGGGACGACCAGCGCCGCGGCGAGGAGCGGCCAGCGGCCGTGGGTGTCGCGAGCCAGCATGACTTATCGAATAGCGTGGAACGTCCGCATGAGCACGGATAAGTACTACCTCACCACCCCCATCTACTACGTCAACGCCGAGCCCCACCTCGGCCACGCGTACTCGACCTTCGCCGCCGACATCCTCGCCCGCCACCGGCGACAGCGGGGCGACGACGTCTTCTTCCTCACCGGCACCGACGAGCACGGCGAGCCAATCGAGGTGGCGGCCGAGCGCGAGGGGATCTCGCCGCAGGAGCTGGCCGACCGCAACGCGGCGAAGTTCGAAGCGCTGATGCCGACGATCGGCGTCGCCAACGACTTCTTCATCCGCACCTCCGATCCGCGCCACGAAGCGAAGGTGGCGGAGATCATGCAGCGGGTCTACGACAACGGCTGGGTCAGCAAGGGGACCTACGAGGGCTGGTACTGCCCGCGCTGCGCCGACTTCAAAACCGAGCGCGAGGTGGCCGAGGGCAACACCTGCCCGATCCACGAGATCCCGCTCGACTGGGTCGAGGAGGAGAATTGGTTCTTCGGGCTCTCGAGGTTCCAGCAGCGGCTGGAAGCGCTCTACGAGGAGCGGCCGGACTTCGTCGTGCCCGACTTTCGCCGCAACGAGGCGCTCTCGTTCATCACCGGCGGCCTCGAGGACGTCTCGCTCTCGCGTCCGAGCCTGAAGTGGGGGCTGCCGCTGCCCTGGGACCCCGAGCAGCGGATGTACGTCTGGTTCGACGCGCTCCTCAACTACGTCACCGCGCTCTCCTTCGCCCGCCCCGGCGAGGACCTGACCGCTCGCTACTGGCCCGCCGACCTGCACGTGATGGCGAAGGACATCCTCAAGTTCCACGCCGTGATCTGGCCGGCGCTGTGCATGGCGGCGGAGCTCGAGCCGCCGCGGCGGATGGTGATCCACGGCTTCCTGCTGATGGGCGAGAAAAAGATGTCGAAGAGCCTCGGCAACGTGCTCGACCCGTTTGCGGTGATCGAGCGCTTCGGCGCCGACGCGCTGCGCTTCTACCTCTTCCGCGAGGTCAGCTTCGGCCAGGACGGCTCGATCTCGACCGCCGGCTTCGAGGGGCGCTACGAGACCGAGCTCGCCAACGACTACGGCAACCTCGCCAGCCGGGTGCTGGCGATGGTCGACCGCTACCGCGACGGCACCGTCCCCCCGGCGGCGGTCGACGCGACCCTCGCCGAGGACTTCGAAGGCACCCTGGACCGCCTGCGCGAGCTGCTCGACCGGGCCGAGCTGACCCAGGCCCTGGAGGTGATCTGGGTGCTGGTCCGTCGCCTCAACCGCTTCGTCGAGGAGACCCAGCCGTGGGTCCTGGCCAGGGACGAGGCCGACCCCGAGCGGCTCGACGAAGTCCTCTACAACCTGGTCGAGGGCCTGCGGGTGGTGACCCTGATGCTGGTGCCCTACCTGCCGGAGACGAGCGACCGCCTGCTCGCCGCGCTGGGCGAAGAGGGCCGCGAGCTGGCCGAGCTCGGCTCGCGCCCCGGCGGCCAGGCGATCGAGCGGGTGCCGCCGCTCTTCCCGAAGATCGACGCCGCCTGAGCGCCCCGCGTTCGTCGTTGGTACGCCATATGCGTACCAACGACGAACGCGCCCCTCAATAACCTGGGCCGATGATCGATTCGCACACGCATCTGTTCCTCTGCGAGGGGAGCGAGGAGGAGCTGCTGGCGGCGGCGGCCGAGGCCGGGGTCGAGCGGCTGCTCAACATCGGCCTCGACGAGGAGACGAACGCGGGCGTGGTCGCGGCGGCGGAGCGGCACCCGGCGCTGTTCGCCAGCGTCGGCCGCCATCCCAACGACGCCGGGGGCTTCGACGACGAGGCGGCGGCGGCGATCGCGCGGCTGGCCGGACACGAGAAGGTGCGGGCGATCGGCGAGACCGGGCTCGACTTCTACCGCGACACCGCCTCGCCCGAGGCCCAGCGGCGCGCCTTCGCGGCGCAGATCGAGATCGCGGTCGACGCCGGGCTGCCGATCGTGGTCCACGCCCGCGACGCCGAGGGCGAGAGCGCCGCGGTCGACGAGATCTTCGCCACCCTCGACGCCCGCGCCGGCGCGGCCCCGGTCGTCCTCCACTGCTTCTCGGCGCCGCGGCGGGTCGCCGACGCGGCCGAGCGCGGCTGGTACTGCTCGTTCGCCGGCAACGTCACCTACCCGCGCTCCGAGCAGCTGCGCGAGGCGGCGGCGCAGGTGCCGGAGGACCGCATCCTGGTCGAGACCGACGCGCCGTTCCTCTCGCCGCAGCCGCTGCGCGGTAAGCGCAACCAGCCCGCCTACGTGGTCGAGACGGCGAAGCTGGTGGCAGAGGTGCGGGGAGCCTCCTACGGGGAGCTCGAGGCGACGGTCACCGCCAACGCCGCCTCGCTGTTCGGCTGGTAGGGCTCGGGGCGCGATGGTCAGGCTCGGCCAGAACTTCCTCGCCGACCCCAACCTGCTCGACGCGATCGTCCGCGACGCCGACCTGCGGCCGGACGACGTCGTGCTCGAGGTCGGGGCGGGGGAGGGGGTGCTGAGCGAGCGGCTGGCCGCGGTTGCCGCGCGCCTGCACGCGGTCGAGCTCGACCGCGGGCTGGAGGCGCCGCTGGCGTCGCTGGCGGCGCTGCCCAACGTCGACCTGCACTGGGGCGACGCGATGAAGATCGAGCTCGCCGGCTTCGAGCCGCCGCCGACCGCGATGGTCGCCAACCTGCCCTACTCGGTGGCGACGCCGGTGCTGCTGCGGACGATCGCCGAGCTGCCCTCGCTGCGGGGCTGGACGGTGATGGTCCAGCGCGAGATCGCCGACCGCCTGCGGGCGGCGCCGGGAAGCCGCACCTACGGCGGCCCGAGCGTCCTGGTCCAGTTGGCCTGCGAGGTCGAGCTGGCGCGGACCGTCGACCCGGCGGTGTTCCGGCCGCGGCCGCGGGTCGATTCGGCGATCCTGCGGCTGCGCCGCACCGGCCCGGCGGCCGACCCATGGACCAGGACCGTCGTCCGCGCCGCCTTCTCCCACCGACGCAAAACGCTTGCCCGCTCGCTCGAGCTGAGCCGCGGGGGGATGCTGGAGCCGGCCCGGCGGGCGCTGGCCGAGCTCGGGCTGCCCGGGGACGTTCGTGCAGAGGCGCTGGCGCCGGAGCAGTTCGCCGCCCTCTCCGCGAAGCTTTCGGACGAGCCCTGATCCGTCTCGTCCAGCCGTGCTCCTCCACGCCCCAGCCAAGCTCAACCTCTGCCTCTACCTCGGTCGCCGCCGCGAGGACGGCCTGCACGAGCTCTGCTCGCTGTTCGAGCCGCTGGCGCTGGCCGACCTGGTGACGGTCGCGCCGGCGGCGCGCGAGGAGGTCCTCTGTCCGGGCGTCGAGGGCGACCCGGCGGCGAACCTGGCGGCACGGGCGCTCGCCGCGCTGCGGGCCGCCGGCTGGGAGCGGGAGCCGCTGCGGATCGAGGTCGAGAAGCGGATCCCGGTCGCCGCCGGGCTCGGCGGCGGCTCGGCCGACGCCGCCGCCGTCCTCCGCCTCGCCGCCGGCGAGGTGGCCGAGCTGCCGGCGATCGCCGCCGCGCTCGGCGCCGACGTCCCCTCCCAGCTGCGTCCCTCGCTGGCGCTCGTCCAGGGAGCCGGCGAGCGGGTCGAGCCGCTGCCGCGGCCGGCGCCGCACGCGGCGCTGCTGCTGCCGGGCGGCGGCGGCCTCTCCACCGCCGAGGTCTTCGCCGCCGCCGACCGGCTCCGGCTCGGCCGCGATCCCGCGGAGCTCGAGGAGCTGGCGGCGCGGCTGCGTTCCGCCGCCGGCGCCGGCGCCTCGCCGCTCGCCTACCCTGAGCTGCTGGTCAACGACCTCGAACCGGCAGCCCGCGAGCTGCGGCCCGAGATCGGTGCCGCGCTCGACCGCCTGCGCGGCGCCGGCGCCGAGGTCGCGATCCTCAGCGGCTCGGGGCCGACCGCGGTCGGCCTGTTCGCCGATCTCGCCGCCGCACGGGCCGCCGCCGATCGCCTCGACGGGGCCGAAGCGATCGTCTGCGAGGCCGGCGTCGTCCCTCCGCGCACCTTCCCGCAGGAGATCGCCTGATGAAGCTGCCGGGCACCGAGGAGCAGCGCAAATACGCGAAATGGGCGGTGATCGCGGCCGCCGCGGCCGCCGCCTACGTGGTCTTCACCCAGTACGTAGACCTCGAGCAGATCCTCGAGGACGTCTCGCACGCGCTCGGCAGCTGGACCTACGCCCTGGTCGGCGTCTTCGCCTTCGCCGAGACCGGCGCCTTCGTCGGCCTCCTCGTCCCCGGCGAGACGGTGATGATCCTCGGCGGCGCCGTCGCCGGCCAGGGCGCCACCGACCTCTACCTGACGATCGCCCTCGCCTGGGTCGCCGCGGTCGCCGGCGACACGACCAGCTTCTTCATCGGCCGCCACCTCGGCCGCGAATTCCTCCTCCGCCACGGACCGCGCTTCGGGCTCGACCACGATCGCCTCCACCAGGTCGAGGACTTCTTCTCCCGCCACGGCGGCAAGACGATCTTCCTCGGCCGCTTCGTCGGCTTCGTCCGCGCCTTCGCCCCGTTCATCGCCGGCAGCTCGGGGATGCGCTTCCGCCAGTTCATCCCCTACAGCGTCCTCGGCTGCGGCCTCTGGGTCAGCTCGGCGGTGGTCGTCGGCTACCTCTTCTCGCGCTCGATCGACTCGGCGCTCAAGTACGCCGGCAAAGGGGCGCTGGTGCTGGGCGCGCTGATCGTCGTCGTCGTCGGGGCGGTCTGGCTGAGCCGCCACCTGCGGGAGGAGGACAACCGTCGCAAGGCGGTCGCCTGGATGGAGGCGCATGCCGCCACCCGCTGGATCGTCGCCTTCGGCCGCCGCTACCAGCGGCAGCTCCGCTTCATCGCCGCGCGGGCGACGCCCGGCCGTGACTTCGGGCTCGAATTCACCTCGCTGCTGGCGGTCCTCGCCGTCGCCGCCTTCGTCCTCGTCGCCTACAGCGTGGTGATCGGCAACGACCCCGGCCCGACGCCGGGCGACCAGACCGCGATCGAAGTCGTCGGGCACCTGCACGGCGGCTTCCTGCTCGCCGTCTCGAAGGCGATCACCTTCCTCGGCTCGGGCGCCTTCACCTGGGCGCTGACCGCGGTCTGCGCGGCGCTGCTCGGCTGGCACCGGCGCTGGGCCGAGCTCTGCGTGCTGGTGGCCGGGATGGCGATCATCACGCTCGGCTTCCACGAGATCAAGGACGCGACCGACCGGCCGCGGCCTCCCGGGCAGCATCAGGTCGCGACGAGTGGCTCGAGCTTCCCCAGCGGCCACGCCGCCCACTCGGTGCTCTACGTCTGGGCGGTGGTGACGATCGTGCTGCGGTTGCGGCCGGGGATGGCGCGGGGCGCCCTCGTCGTCGTCGCCGGGATAGCGCTCACCGCGCTGGTCGGCCTCTCGCGCGTGTACCTCAACGTCCACTATCTCAGCGACGTCAGCGCCGGCTGGGCGCTGGGGGCGGCGGCCTTCTCGATTTGCGCCCTGATTGCCCTGATCGTCACCCAGATGCGCAAAACTGCACCGCAATGACCGTCTACGCGATCACGGGCATCGGTCACCAGTACGTCCTCTACGCGATCGCCGCGGCGATCTGCTTCGTCGTCTTCGTGACCCTGATCCTGAGCCCGGCGCTGAGCTCCTACGGGCGGGTGTGGGAGAAGGCGGCGGCCAGCTTCATGGCCTGCTTCGTGCTGGCGGCGTTGATCGTGATCGGGGTCGTGATCGGCCTGCTGATCGTCCGCTACTACCCCGAAATCCTGGAATTCTTCGAAGGCCTGTAGGCGCCCGTGGCGGAGACCGTCAAGGTGACCGAAACGGCCGCAAATCCAGCTGATCCGGGCCTGCTCGACGCGCTTTCGGAAGCGGTCGAGTCGGGGGCCGGGCTGCCGGCGGTGGCGCGCGCCGCGGCGCGGCTGCTCGACGCCAGCGTCGCCCTGATCGACCGCTCGAGCGCCGTCCTCGCGGTCGCCGGCGCCTCGCCCGATCAGGAGCGCAGGCTGCTCGACCGCGGCGAGGGGGTGACGTCGGTCGAGCTGCGGGTCGCCGACGCCGCGGTCGGCGAGCTGCGCTACCGCGCCCGCAGCGCGCCGGACCCGACCCTGACGCGGATGGTGACGACGCTGCTTGCGCTCGAGCTGGAGCGCTCGCGCTCGCCCGAGTGGGAGAGCGAGGAGGTGGCGAGCGCCTTCGTGCGGGCGGTGCTCCAGCGCCAGGTGACCGATCGCGGCGACATCGTCGCCCGCGCCGCCGAGCTCGGCGCCGACCTCGACCACGGCGCCGGCGTCCTGGTCGTGCGGGCGGCGCCGCGCGCGGCCCAGACCGGCGAGTGGCGAGACCGGGTCCTCACCCTGGTGATGCGCGCGCTGCGCTCCCTCGCCTCCGGCTCGCTGGCGGCGAGCGAGGAGGGCGAGTCGGTCGCCGAGGTCGCGGCGATCGTCCCCGCCGAGGACGACGAGCGGCTCGCCCGCGCCGCCGCCGGCCTCGCCCGGGAGCTCGACGACAGCCTCGCCGGCTTCCACCTGACCACCGGCCGCAGCCGCCGCTGCGCCGATCCGGTCGACCTCTACCGGGCCGGCTCCGAGGCCCGCCTCGCGGTCAACGTCGGCGAGGCCGAAGGCCGCGCCGTCCTCGCCTTCGAGGACACCGGCGCCTACCGCCTGCTGCTGCCGGCGATGAGCGACGACCCGGCCGAGCTCGAAAGCTTCTATGCCGAGACGATCCAGCCGCTCGCCGAATACGACGAGCAGTACGAGACCGAGCTGGTCACCACCGTCGAGGCCTATCTCGACAACGACGGCAACGTCGCCGCCACCGCCAAACAGCTCTTCACGCACCGCCACACGATCCGTTACCGGCTCGAGCGCGTCCGCGAGCTCTGCGGCCACGACGTCTCCTCGACCGAAGGCCGCGAGAAGCTCGGCCTCGGCCTGAAAGCGATGCGCGTCCTCGGCATCGCCTCGCCCCGCGGCCCGGCGCTGGAGCCGGGGTCGAAGGGCGGCAAGGTGTCGCGGAGCAGCGAGGATTAGGGCTTAAGATTCGCGGGGCGTTGGGGAGTGGTGTAGTCGGCAACACGCGACACTTTGGATGTCGAATCCCCGGTTCAAGCCCGGGCTCCCCAGTGAAATGTTCTGTCTGCATCATCTGCCATTCTCGATGAATGGGCAGGGGCGGACCCAGATACACCGAGGAGGAGGCGCGCGAGGCGATCGCGTCCTCCTACTCGTGGGCCTCTAGCTTGCGGAAGCTGGGGATGTGCTCGACCGGCGGCAGTTGGCGGGTGCTGAAGAAATACGCCGAGCTATGGGGGATCTCCACCGTGCACTTCGACGCCGGCAAGGCACGGCGACAGATGGGCGCGCGCTACGTAGCGCGCCCTCTCGCGGAGGTGCTGGTCGAGGACTCCGACTATCCGCGCAAGGACGTCAAGCGACGACTGTTCGAAGACGGGTTGAAGGAAAGGCGCTGCGAGCTTTGCGGGCAGGGTGAGATCTGGCGCGGAAAGCCGATGTCGCTGATCCTCGACCACATCAACGGTCGGCGCGACGACCACCGGCTCGAGAATCTGCAGATCGTCTGTCCCAATTGCGCGGCGACGCTCGACACGCATTGCGGTCGCAAGAACCGGGTCTGCCGCGCGCCTCGTAGATGCAAGCGCTGCGAGCGTGAGTTCGTTCCCAATTCGAACGGCCAGCGCTACTGCTCGCGGGCCTGCGGCACGCGCTGGGATCGCACCGCCTCGCGCGGCATCCCGAAACCCGAGGTGCGCAAGGTCGAGCGGCCACCCTACGAGCAACTCCTGGCCGAGCTCGAGGCGACGAGCTACGTCGCGGTCGGGCGCAAGTACGGGGTCTCGGACAACGCGGTCCGCAAGTGGGTCAGGTTCTACGAGCGTGAGTGCGAGCGAACCTCCGACAGGAGGTAGCGGCGGCGCCGGCGCGGGCTTGGCCCGGGCGCCTGGACGACTCCGACGAGCGCCCCGTTCCCGCGAGGAGGCTGGTGCCGGTGATCGGCGGCGTCGTGCTCCTTTTCTGTCGCCGCTCGAGCGGCTAGGGTTGCGTCCATGGAGTACGGAGGAGCGTCGCTCGACCCGGAAGTGCGCGAGGCGCTGGGGCACAGCTGGAAGGCGGTGATGGCGATCGGGGTGATCCTGATCTTCATCGGCTGCGTGGCGATTCTGGTTCCGGCGGTGGCCTCGGTGGGGACGGCGATCTTCATCGGCTGGCTGCTGGTGATCCTCGCCGCCTTCCTCACCGCCGCGGCCTTCTCGGCCCACTCGATGGGCTCGGTCGCGGTGCGGCTGCTGTGGGCGCTGCTGACCGTGATCGTCGGCATCTGGCTGATCGTCGAACCGCACAACGGGACCCTGACCCTGACCCTGGTGCTCGGCATCTACTTCCTGCTGATGGGGCTGACCCGGGTCACCGTCGCCTTCCTCGGCCGCGGCCAGCCGAACGCCGGCCTGGTCGGCCTCAGCGGCGTCTGCGGCCTGGTCATCGGCATCCTCGTCCTCGCCAAGTTCCCGAGCTCGGCCGACTGGGCGATCGGCCTGCTGGTCGGCATCGACCTGATCTTCGCCGGCTGGACGCTGACCTCGATCGCGTTGGTCGGGCGGGACGTAGTACGCAGCAGCAGCACGCCAAGACGCGCCTGAGCTGAAGGCTGCGGCCCAGCGGTCCGCGCGGACGCGCTGTCGGCTGCCGGTTACATACGATTCCGGCAGTGAGCTCCCCCTTGGTTCTGGTCATGGCGGCGGGCGAGGGCACCCGAATGCGCTCCTCCATGCCGAAGATGCTGCATCCCGTCTGCGGGAGGGCGATGGTCGCCTGGCCGATCCTCGCCGCGCGCGAGGCCGGCGCCGGCCGGGTGGCGGTGATCGTCTCGCCCGGGCGCGACCTCTCCGCCGGGTTGCCCGAGGAAGTCGAGACGGTCGAGCAGCCTCAGGCCGACGGCACCGGCGGCGCGATTCGCGCCGCCTGCGATCTGATCGCCGCGAGCGAGACCGTGCTGGTCCTCTCCGGCGACGTGCCGCTGATCAGCGCCGCGACGATCGCCGACCTGCTCGCCGCCCACCAGGATTCCGGGGCGGCGGCGACGATGCTGACGATCGAGCTCGACGACCCCGGCTCCTACGGCCGCGTCGTCCGCGCCGCCGACGGTGGCGTCGAGGCCGTGGTCGAGGCGAAAGCCGCCGGCGACGCCGAAGCCGAGCAGCTGGCGATCCGCGAGATCAACGCCGGCACCTATGTCTTCGACGCCGAGCGTCTGCTGCCCGCCCTCGACGGGCTCTCGAACGACAACGCCCAGGGCGAGTACTACCTTCCCGATGTCTTCCCGGCCCTGCGCGCCGCCGGCCACGCGGTCGCCGCCCACGTCGCCGACGACCTCGCGGTGACGATGGGGGTCAACAACCGCGTCGACCTCGCCGCGGTCGAGGCCGAGGCGCGCCGCCGCCTGCTCGAGGCCCAGATGCTGGCCGGGGTCACCGTCGTCGACCCCGCCTCGACCTGGATCGACGCCGGCGTCGAGATCGGCGCCGACGCCCGGATCGAGCCCGGCACCAGCCTGCGCGGCGCGACCAGGGTCGGCGCCCACGCAGTGATCGGACCTCACAGCACCCTGATCGACACCGAGGTCGGAGTCGAGTCGACCGTTGCCCACTCCTACCTGACCAGCTGCCGGGTCGGCGACGGCTGCTCGGTCGGGCCGTTCGCCTACCTGCGCCCGGACACCGTCCTCGACGCCGCCGCCAAGGCTGGGACCTTCGTCGAGATCAAGAACTCGCACCTCGGCAAGGGGGCGAAAGTCCCGCACCTGGCGTACGTCGGCGACGCCGACGTCGGCCCCGGCGCCAACCTCGGCGCCGGCACGATCACCGCCAACTACGACGGTTTCCGCAAGCACCGCACGGTGATCGGCCGCGACGTCCGGATCGGCGTTGACACGATGCTGATCGCGCCGGTAGAAGTCGGCGACTCCGCCTACACTGGCGCTGGCGCGGTGGTCAAGGACGACGTCCCCGAGGGGTCGCTGGCCGTGAGCGAGAACGCGCAACGGAACATCGACGGATATGCCGCCGCCAAGGCGGCGAAGATGCGAGAGGAAGGTTCGTGAGCACGATCGAGCAGACGCCTCAGTCAGTGACCGCGCTGCCGCACGACTACTCGAAGCGGATGATGGTCTTCGGCGGCCGCAGCTCGACCGAGCTCGCCGCCAAGGTCGCCGGCAAGCTCGAACTCGACCTCGGCCAGGTCACCCTCAAGACCTTCGCCGACGGCGAGGTCTACTGCCGCTACGAGGAGTCGATCCGCGGCGCCGACGTCTTCATCGTCCAGTCGACCGGCGCCAACCAGCAGGAGCGGATGACCCCGAACGACTCGCTGGTCGAGCTGCTGACGATGATCGACGCCGCCCAGGGCGCCTCGGCCCACCGGATCATCGCCGTGATGCCGTGGTACGGCTACGCCCGCCAGGACAAGAAGTCGGCGCCGCGCGAGCCGATCACCGCCCGGATCGTCGCCAAAACGCTGGAGGCGGTCGGCGTCGACCGGGTCCTGACGATGGACCTCCACGCCGGCCAGGTGCAGGGCTTCTTTCACGTCCCGGTCGACCACATGACGGCGATGCCGATGCTGACCCAGTGGTTCATCGACCAGGAACTGACAGAGGAGCTGGTGATCGTCTCCCCGGACGCCGGCCGGGTGAAGACGGCGCGCAACTTCGCCCGCCGGATCGGCACCCAGTGGGCGGTGATGGAGAAGGAGCGCCCCGCCCAGCAGGTCGCCGAGATCGGCTACGTCGTCGGCGACGTCAAGGGCAAGACCGCGGTCCTGGTCGACGACATGATCGACACCGCCGGCACGCTCACCGCCGCCGCCCAGACGGTGCTCGACGAGGGGGCCGCGCGGGTGATCGCCTGCGCCACCCACGGCGTCTTCTCCGGCCCCGCCTACGAACGGCTCGCCAACTCGGCGATCGAGCGGATCGTCGTCACCGACACCCTGCCGCTGCGGCCCGGCGCTCCGGACAACATCACCGTCCTCTCGACCGCCAGCACCTTCGCCGACTCGATCCGGCGGATCTTCACCGACGACTCCGTCTCCGAGATCTTCGCCGGCGAGAACCAGCTCTTCTAGGCGTCGGGCGGGGTCGACTCCGCCCCCCACGGCGCAATCCATGAGACACTGATTGAGCGGTTAAGGAAGCCGCATCGATGGCCGTCGGCAGGAGGGGGCCCGATCGTGCAGGGGGATGTGACGAAGCCAAGCGGCAAGGCGGCTCGAGCCGCCGATGCCCTCGAGCGGTTCGTCGAGAGCAGTCAGGTCTGGGTGGCCGTGGCGGCCGGGGCGCTGCTCGTCCTGCTGCAGATCCCAGGCGTCGAAGACGTGCTGACGAAGATCGGCCTGGAGAACGACATCCGGCTCCGCACCGCGATCGGGGTGATCATCTTGATCAGCATCTTGCTGGAGTTGCGGCAGCTGAAACTGCGGGTGACGCCCGCGATCAGCGATCGCCACCATTACGACGATCCGAAGGAGATGTACAACGCCCTGATCGAGAGGGCGGCGGAGATCAACGACCCCGAGCAGCGGCGGATCGACGTCCTCGGCCTGACCCTGTTCAGCGCCTGGCCCGAGCTCGAATTCTTCCTCGAGCGGCCGACGATCCACAACTGGAAGGTGAGGCTGGCGACGCTTTCGGCAGCTGCGCCGGCCCCGCGGCCGTGGGTCCCGGAGAGCTGGCCCAATGAGGCGGCCAACATCGTCACTCAGATCGAGGGCTTCCGCTCGGCTCAGGGCGCCGACCAGGGCCACACGATCGAGATATTCGAATACGGCTTCATGCCGGTGGTCCACGGTTTCCGCCTCGGCAACGGGGACGTCTTCCTCTCGATCCTGCGCTGGCGCGACCGGCGCCTCGGCAAGCACCGATTTCCCTATGACTTCGTGCCGGCACACGACATCAGCCCGGAGGCGGAGACGACGCGAGCGCTGTTCGAGAACTGGTTCATGCGCGCCGTGCAAAGCGCCGGTGAACTGGCTGGCGAGGCCGGGCCCCAGACCGATGAGCGGTCGCCTGCTCCGGTCGAGGAGAGCGGGTAGCTTTGCGGCGATGACCTCGGGAAAGAGTGAGTCGTCGCGCTCGCAGGTGGCGACCGGCGCCGAGCTTCCGCTGCGGCTCGTCGCTGGCCCTGGCGGAGGCTACGGCAACACGCTCGAGGGTCTCCACGCGGCGGTCGAGGCCGGCGCGAACACGGTGGAGCTGGACGTGATCTGGCTCCCCGACGCGCATCTCCCGGCCGAGCAGCGCCATCCCCTGGTGGTCGCGCACGATTGGGAGGAAGCCCAGCGGCGCCGGACCCTGCTCCTCACCGAGGCGCTGGACGCGCTGCTCGAGCCACCGCTCGACCGGATCGAAGTCGACCTCGACATCAAACTCCCGGGCCGCGAGGAGGAGCTGGTGGCGGCACTGCGGGAGCGCGACCTGATCGGCAGGGCGATGATCTCGACGCTCGAGACGTATTCGCTCGCTCGCGTCAGGGAGCTCGAGCCAGAGCTGAGGCGCGGCTGGAGCTACCCGAAGGCCTCCCGAGACTGGCCTTCGATCCGCTGGGCACGGCTGCCGATGCTCGCGGCGCTGCGGTCGATGCGCTTTCGCTTGCCGGGGCTCGCCGCGCAGCGGCTGCCACGACTGGGGGTCGAGGCGATGTGGGTCTACCACCCGCTCGTCAGCCCTCGGCTGGGGCGAATCTGCAGCCTGGCCGGAGTCGAGTTGATCGCCTGGAAGGTCAACGACGAAGCGCGGATGCGCGAGCTGCTCGCGTCGGGTGCGAGCGGAATCTGCTCCAGCTCCCCCGAAGTCCTGGGCCGCCTGGCCGCCGACTCGCGTTCCCGATAGCTGCCTCAGACCGTCCCCGGCGTGGCGCCGGGGGTGGTGCTGCCGCGGCCGCGTTTGACCCGCACGGCGGACTCGAGGTCCTCCGCGGTGAAGCCACCAACCACCTCGCCGTCGAGGGCGTAGCGGTACAGGGCGACGCCGAAGATGCCGCCGAGCGCCTTCGAGACCAGCAGCGCGACGCAGATCAGCAGCGCCCCGATCACGACCAGGACCGCGCCGGCGAACCCGACCGAGGGCCAGATCACGACGCCGATCGCGATCAGCGCCACCGCCGGCAGGAAGCCGAGCAGGAAGACGACGCCGCCGATCACCAGGTTGCCGGTGATCTGCTGGCCCCAGCGCTGACGGAAGAGCGAGGCCGAGCGCTTCAGGGTCGCGATTGGGCCGGTGCCCTCGATCGCGATCACCGGCACGGCGAGGAAGGTGACCAGCGACCAGGCCATCCCGGCGAGGCGGCCGGCGATCTCGCCGAAGGCGCCGCCCTGCTGCTCGAGCGCACCGACGATCAGCCCGACCGCGGTCGAGAGCGCCGCCCAGCCGCAGATCGCGGCGAAGTGCGAGCGCGCCACGGCGAGACCGTCGGCGACCGTCACATCGGTCTGGCCGCGGAAGATGCGGTCGGCCGCCGCCGCGAGGCCGACGCTGAAGTAGGTCCCGACCACGCTGAGGACGTAGATCCCGATGACGATGAAGGGGATCGCCGCGCCGTAGCTGTGCTTGTCGAGGAAGAAGGCGCCGGGGCCGAGCAGCAGGATTCCGAGCAGCACCGTCGCGACCCCGCCGTAGAGCGGGAAGCGGATCAGTTCGCGGTGCTCGTTGAGGAGCGTCCAGCTCTTCTTGGTCAGCGCCCAGCCGCGCCGGATTCGTCTCATCTCATGACGTTTCGGCAAGACCGGGCGTGCGCTTTACACCCCGCTCCTCGAAGTACTCCCACTCGAGCTGGCCGAGCTCGGTCGCCGGCGGGTCGGCGTAGACCCACTCGCGGGCGATCCGGTGCCAGTTGCGCTTCGCCCGCAGCTGCCCGAGCACGGCGACGACGCCGATCTCCATCCGCCGTCCCATCAGCTCGTCGGCGGGGATCGACTCGCGCCGCATCAGGTCGAAGTACTCCGAGCGCGGGTCGTTGGTCGACTCGATGATCTTCATCACCCGCTGCGGCGAGATCTCGACCTCGCGATCTTCGAGGTACCAGCCGCCGACCGCGCGCATGTGCTCCAGCAGCCGCTCGGCGTCGAGCTTCGAGGGGTTCTTGACGAAGCCGAGCTCGTGCAGTGCCGCGCGAACCTCCTCGGGCTTGTTGCGCGAGGCGGCGTCGAAGGCCCGCTGCTCGAGCAGGATCTGCTCGCGGTCGAGCTTCTTGGTCATGCCGAAATCGAGGAAGGCGACGCGGTCGTCGGGCATCAGCAGGTAGTTGCCGGGGTGGGGGTCGGCGTTGAAGTGCTGCAGGTGGTAGATCGAGCCGAAGCTGCCGCGGAAGACGATCTCGCCGAAGCGGCTGCGCTCGGAGTGCGGCAGCTCCTTGATCTCGTCGAAGCCCCTGCCGTCGACCAGCTCGGTGACCAGCACCCGCCGCCGCGAGAGCCGGGTCACCACTTCCGGCACGTAGATGAACGGGTGTTCGCGGTAGGCGCGGGCGAAGGTGCGCTGGTTCTGCGCCTCGTACTCGTAGTCGAGCTCCTCCATCACCCGCTCGCGCAGCTCCTCGGCGATCGCCTTGGCGTCGAGCCCCGGCGCGATCGCCCGCGCCAGCCGCACCAGGGTGCCGGCGTTGCGCAGGTCGGCCTCCAGCGCCTCGGCGATCCCGGGGTACTGGATCTTCACCGCCACGGCGCGGCCGTCGAGCAGCTCGGCCCGGTGCACCTGGCCGATCGAGGCGGCGGCGAAGGCCTCGGGCTCGAACTCGGCGAACATCTCCGTCAGCGGTTCGCCGTCGTACTCCTCGCTCAGCACCTTCTCGACGCTCTCCCACGGCATCGCCGGCGCCTCGGTCCGCAGCTTCGCCAGCTGCTCCTGGTAGATCTCGCGGTACTCCTCGGGGATGAACTCGGTGTCGATGAAGGAGGCGAACTGGCCGAGCTTCATCGCCGCGCCCTTCATCTGCCCGAGCGCGCCGACCATCTTCATCGCCGTCTCCAGGTGGCGCTGCTCGAGGCGCTCGCGGCTGTTCTCCTCGGAGCGGCCGACGTTGGTCGCCTTCGTCCCCGCGTAGCGGGCCCCCTGGACGCCGATCACCGAGCCGAGCTTGGCCGAGCGCCTGATCCGCCCCTTGGGGATCTTGTTGTCCTCTGCCATCGAGGGAAAGCCTGTCACACGCCTTTGGCAGGCCCCTGAGAGCCGGTTCCTCTATCCTCTCCCGTCCGATGGCCGCTGGACGTTCCACCCTCAAAGTCGCTTCCCGCACCGATTTCGGCTCGCGCACCTCGCGCCGCCTGCGGCGCGACGGGCTCGTGCCCGGAGTCGTCTACGGCGGCGGCTCGGAGGCGCGCCCCTTCCAGGTCGCCGAACGCGACGTCCGCGTCGTCCTCGCCACCGGCGCGGCGCTCTTCGACCTGCAGATCGAGGGCAGCAAAGAGGTGCCGGTGGTGATCAAGGAACAGCAGCGGCACCCGACCCGCGGCACCCTTCAGCACATCGACCTGCAGGAGGTCAAACTCGACGAGGCGATCCAGGCTGAGGTCGCGATCGAGCTCGAGGGCATCGAGGACGCCCCCGGCGTCAAAGCTTCCGGCGTGCTCGAGCACGTCACCCGCGAGATCACCGTCGAAGCGCTGCCGACCGCGATCCCCGACCGGATCGTCGTCGACGTCTCGGCGATGGAGATCAACGACACCCTGCAGCTCTCGGCGGTCACCGCACCCGAGGGCGTCACCTTCATGGCCGACGAGCCCGAGGAGGTCACGATCGTCACCCTCTCGCCGCCCCGGGTCGAAGAGGTCGAGCCCGAACTCGAGGAGGAGGCCGAACTGGTCGGCGAGGAGGGCGAGGCCGCCGAGGAGGGCGAGGGCGGCGGCGACGGGGGCGACTCGGGCGGCGGCTCCGAGGGCGAGTAGCCCTCGCCGATCGTGCCCTTCTTCGGCCGTCGTCAGGAGGACGGCGGTCGGATCCTGATCGTCGGGCTCGGCAACCCCGGGCCCGAGCACGCGCGCGACCGGCACAACGTCGGCTTCGACGTGGCGCGCGAGCTGGCGCGTCGCTGGGACCTCGGCAAGCCGCGCTCGAAGTTCAGGGGGGAGCTGTGGGAAGGGCGGACCGGTCCGGGTGGCGCCCGGGTCGCGATCCTCCTGCCGATGACCTATATGAACGCGGTCGGCGACTCGGCCGGCCCGGCCCGCGGCTCGCTCAAGGTGCCGCTCGACCGGGTCGTCGCGATCCACGACGAGATCGACATCCCGTTCGGCCAGGTCCGGGTCCGCCAGGGCGGCGGCCTGGCCGGCCACAACGGGCTCAAGAGCCTGAAAAGGGGCTTCGGCAGCGCCGACTTCTGGCGGGTCCGGGTCGGCGTCGACAGACCGGACTCGACCGACCCCGAGATCGTCTCGGCCTGGGTGCTCGGCCGCTTCCGCGAGCCGCGCGAGGAGGTCGAGGCGCTGGTCGCCGAGGCGGCGACGGAAACCGAGCGGCTCGTCGAGCGGTTAGTTTCCGAGCCGGAGGACGAATGAGCGAGCCACTGACCAGCTACCTGCGCGAGGACACCGGGGTCGCGCTGATCCGGCTCGAACGCCCGGACGCCCGCAACGCGCTCAACACCCAGATGCTCGCCGAGCTGCTCGAGCACCTCGCCGTCGCCCGCGAGGACGAGGCGGTCCGCGTCGTCGTCTTCAGCTCCGCCGATCCGCTCGGCTTCTGCGCTGGCGCCGACGTTCGCGAGCAGCTCGACCACGACGGCCACGTCCGCCGGATGGAGATGTTCTCCGATCTCTACGACACCGTCGTCGGCTTCCCGAAGCCGACCGTCGCCGCCTGCCACGGCGACGTGGTCGGCGGCGGCGCCGAGATCGCCGTCGCCTGCGACCTGCGGGTCGGCGGCGCCAACCTGCGCCTCCGCTTCCCCGGCGCGGCGCTGGGGATGCCGGTCGGCCCGGCGCGGCTGGTCACCCTCTGCGGACTCGCCACCGCCAAGTACCTGCTCCTGACCTCGAAGACGATCGGCGCCGACGAGGCGCTGCGGCTCGGGCTCGTCAACCAGCTCGCTCCCGCTGCGGCGACCGAGGAAAGGGCGCTCGAACTGGCGGACACGGTCGCCGCCCACGACCCCGCCGCAGTCGCCCGGCTGAAGAACATGCTGCACGAGTGGGACGACGTCGTCGGCCGCTCCGCCGCCGAGGGCCGCGGCCAGGTCGAGCACGTCCGCGCCGGCGTCGACCTCCCGTTCGGCTGACCCCCACCGGGCTGTTCCTTATCCCGGAATAGTCTGGATAAGGAACAGCTGGCCGAGGGGGCTGCTCCCTAGAATCGAGTTGAGCGGCCGGATCGCGTGATCTGGGCGTTTTCGCTGCGCATGAGCCTCAGACCCCTGCTAGATCTCGCCCTCGAGAGCGAGCGCGTCCATGCGCTTGCCGGCGAGGCGCGCGCCGCCGCCGACGGCAGCGGCGAGCAGCAGAGCGTCCGCGCCTCGGCGACGCTGCGGCCGCTGCTTCTCGCCGCCCTGCTCGAGGACGACCGCGGCCTCGGCGGCCGCCCGGCGCTGCTGGTCAGCGCCGACGACCGTTCGGCCCGCGACCTGGCCGCCGACCTGCGCGCCTACCTGGCGCCGCGCCGGGTCCGCTTCTACCCCTCCCGCGGCACCGGCTACGCGAGCTCGATCTCGCCGCCGCCGCACCTGGTCGGGTTGCGGATCGACGCCCTCGACGCGCTCGTCGCCGACCCCGACGCGATCGTCGTCGCCAGCGCCACCGCCCTCGCCGAGGCGGTCCCGGACGCCTCGCTGCGCCCGGCGGGATTCGCCCTCGCCAGGGGCGAGGAGGTCGACCTCGGCGCTGTGACCGAGGACCTCGTCGGCGCTGGCTACGAACGGGTCGAGCAGGTCGAGGAGCGCGGCCAGTTCGCGGTCCGCGGCGGCATCCTCGACGTCTTCCCGGCGACCGAGGAGCGCGCCGTGCGGATCGAGCTGTTCGGCGACGAGGTCGAGTCGATGCGCTGGTTCTCGACCTTCACCCAGCGCAGCCTCGGCGAGGCCGAGCGGGTCGAGCTGGCGCCGGCCGCCGAGCTCGACGCCGAGCACCGCGAGCTCGCCGAGCTGGCCGCGGCCGAGGCGGCCGAGGCGGCGGGCGGCAACGGCGCCGGCTCTGAGGACGGCCGCCTCGCCGACCTCGCCGAGCTGCTGCCGCTCGAGCACTTCCGCGCCCCGCTCGACCTCGTCCCCGAGGCGGCCGCGGTCGTCCTCGCCGCCGCCGAGGAGATCGAGCCGGCGCTGCGCGACAACTGGGAGGACGTCACCACGGCGATGCACGACGAGGACGCCCGCCACCTCTACGTCGACGTCGCCGAGCCGCTCGCCGCCCGCGCCGCCCTCGCGCTCACCGGGGTGGGGGAGGACGACGAGGCCGCCTTCCGCGCCGCGCGCGCCGAGTCACCCGCCCGCAGCGTCAAGGAGGCCGAGGCCGAGCTGGAGAAACTGGTCCGCTCCGGCTACCGCACCGTGGTCGCCTTCGAGAGCCGCGGCGAGGCCGAGCGCGCCCGCTACGGCCTCGACCGGCTCGACGCCCGCCTGCTCGACGGCGGTCGCGTCTCCCCCGAGCCCGGCCTCGCCTTCGCCGAGGCGCGGCTGCGCGAGGGCTTCGTCAGCCCCGAGCTGAAACTCGCCGTCTATCCCTACCGGCGCCTCGTCCACCGCCGCCGCGCCGAGGAGCCGGCGCCTGGCGGCGGCCGCGGCAAACTCGCCTTCAGCGACCTGCGGGTCGGCGACTACGTCGTCCACGAGGACCACGGCGTCGCCCGCTTCGCCGGCTTCGAGACGCGCGAGATCGGCGGCGTAACCCGCGACTACCTCTACCTCGAATACAAGGGCGAGGACCGCGTCTACGTCCCGACCGAACAGCTGGCGAAGCTGAGCCGCTACGTCGGCGCCGGCGGCTCGCCGACCCTCTCGGCGCTGGGCGGCAAACGCTGGCAGAACATGAAGGCGCGGGCCCGCAAAGCGGCGGGCGCGCTGGCCGGAGAACTGCTCAACCTCTACGCCGAGCGCCGCGCCCGCAAGGGCCACGCTTTCCCGCCCGACGGCGAGTGGCAGATCGAGATGGAGGCCGCCTTCCCCTACCGGGCGACGGCCGACCAGCTGGAGGCGATCGAGGCGGTCAAGGGCGACATGGAATCGGAGCGGCCGATGGACCGCCTGGTCTGCGGCGACGTCGGCTTCGGCAAGACCGAGGTGGCGCTGCGGGCGGCGGTCAAGGCGGCCTCCGACGGCAAGCAGGTGCTGGTCCTGGTGCCGACGACGATCCTCGCCCAGCAGCACCTCGGCACCTTCCGCGAGCGGCTCGCCGACCTGCCCTTCCGGGTCGAGGGCGTCTCCCGGCTGCGGCCGGCGGCGGAGACGAAAGCCGTGCTCAAGGACTTCGAGGCCGGCCAGGTCGACATCCTGATCGGCACCCACCGCCTGCTCAGCCGCGACGTGCGGGCGAAGGACCTCGGCCTCGTGGTGGTCGACGAGGAGCAGCGCTTCGGCGTCAAGCAGAAGGAGCTGCTGCGCCAGCTGAAGCTGAAGGTCGACGTCTTGGCGCTCTCGGCGACGCCGATCCCGCGCACCCTGCAGATGAGCCTCGCCGGCCTGCGCGACATCTCGGTGATCGAGACGCCGCCGGAGGGGCGGCGGCCGGTCCGCACCTACGTCGGTCCTTACGACGAGGACCTCGTCCGCAAGGCGATCGAGCGCGAGATCGAGCGCTCAGGCCAGGCCTTCGTCCTCCACAACCGGATCGACTCGCTGCCCGAAACGACCGAGCGGCTGCGCGGCCTGGTTCCCGGCGCCCGCTTCACCGAAGCGCACGGGCAGATGGAGGAGAGGACGCTCGAGGACACGATGCTCTCCTTCCTGCGCGGCGACGCCGACTGCCTGGTGACGACGACGATCATCGAGTCCGGGCTCGACATCCCGACCGCCAACACGCTGATCGTCGAGCGCGCCGACCAGCTCGGGCTGAGCCAGGCCTACCAGATCCGCGGCCGGGTCGGCCGCAGCCGCGAGCGCGCCTTCGCCTACCTGCTGTACCCGAGCGCCGAGGCGCTGACCGAGGAGGCGGCGGCGCGGCTCTCGACCCTCGCCGACCACACCGAGCTCGGCTCCGGCTTCCGGATCGCGATGCGCGACCTCGACATCCGCGGCGCCGGCAACCTGCTCGGCGACGAGCAGTCGGGCCACGTCGCCGCGGTCGGCTTCGAGCTCTACTGCCAGATGATCGACGAGGCGGTGGCCGAGGCCGCGGGGGAGGACGGCGAGCGCAGCGACGCGCCGGAGCCGGTGCGGCTCGACGTCCCGGTCGACGCCTACCTGCCGGCCAGCTACGTCCCCTTCGAGGCGGCCAAGATCGACATCCACCGCCGCGTCGTCTCGGCCCGCGAGCCGGGCCAGCTGCGGGCGATCCGCGACGAGCTCGACGACCGCTTCGGGCCGCTGCCGGAGGAGGCCGAGAACCTGTTGGCGCTGCAGCGAGGGCGGATCGAGCTCGGCCTCGCCGGCGCCCGCAGCGTCGAGTTCCGCGGCGGCCGGCTCAGCGTCACCGGGGTCGAGCTCGACTCGGAGGGCGCCGGGGTGCTGGCCGAGCAGGTCGAGGGCGCGGTCTACGAATGGCGTGAGCAGACGGCGGCGGTGCGGGTCGCGGGCGAGCCGAAGGAGCGGCTGGCGGCGGTGCTGGCGATGGCCGCCGGCCTGCGCGAGGCGCGCCGCGCGGTCGAGCAGCAGGCCGCTTAGGCCCGATTAAGCGAGTTCGACTAAGCTGCCGACCTCGTGGCAGCGAAAGCTGGGCAGAGGAAAGGGCCGCCACGGCGGCAGGGTGAGGGCCGTAGGCGGCTCTGGCTGGTCGTGTTTGCGGCCGTCTTCGTGGCGCTCTTCGTGATCTTCGCCGTGGCGCAGGGGATCGGCGCGCCGAGCGTTCCCTCCGGCGACGCAGCGATCGTCAAGAGCGTGCCGAGCGACTCGAACTCGGTCGGCGAAGCCGAAGTCAAACGCGCCACCGCCCAGCAGATCGCCGCCTCGACCGGCGAAGGCAAATCGAAAGCGCCGAAACCGGGCTCGAAAAAATTCGAAGAACTGCGGGAAGCGGCGTTCGGCGAACTCCTCGACCAGATCTGGATCAAGGGCCAGGCGGAAGAACTGGGGATCTCGGTCACCCCGAAACAGATCGCCACCGAACTGAAAACGATCAAGAAAACCAACTTCCCGACCGAAAAAGCCTACGAAGAATTCCTGCAGAAAGCGCATTTCACCCAGGATGACGTCGACGCCCGGGTCGAACTGCAGATCCTCAGCAACGAAATCCAGCAGCGGGTTCAGGCGCAATCCCAGCCGGCGAGCGCCGAAGAAATCAAGGACTACTTCGAGAAAGAAAAGGCGGCCCAGTTCACGACGCCGGCCAGCCGCGACGTGCGCGTCATCGTCAACAAAGACAAGTCGAAGGTCGAAGCGGCGAAGAAAGCGCTGGAAGGCGACCAGTCGGCGAAAAACTGGCTCAAGGTCGCGGCCAAATACTCCAGCGACCCGACCACCAAAGCCACCGGCGGGCTGCAGAAAGCGATCACCGAAGAATTCGTCAAAGGCGAGCTGAAGAAGGCGATCTTCGACAGCGCCACCGGCGAACTGGCGGGACCGATCGAGTTCGAAAAAAACTTCTTCCTGGTCGAACCGGTGAAGGTGAACGCCGAGAAAGTGAAAAAACTGGCTGAAGTCCGCTCGCAGATCAGCCAGACGCTGACTCAGCAGAAGCAGGAAGAATTCTTCTCCAACTTCGTCACCGAATACCAGTCGAAGTGGACCTCGCGCACCTACTGCGCCTCGGACTTCGCCGAAAACGAACGCTGCTCCAACTTCAAGGGCTCCGGCCATCCCAGCAGCGCCTCGCCGGCCTGCTACGAAGCCAACCCGAAAAAACCGGCGAAAGAATGCCCGGCGCCGGTGACGATGACCACCCCCGCGATCCCCGGCTCGGTCAGCGAGGACGAACCGCGAGGCGAACGCCTGGTGCAGCGGCCGCGGCCCGAAGGGCTGGCGGAAGGCAAAGCCGCAGAACTCGAATTGCCCGAAGGGGTTGCGCCGCAAGGGGCCACCGGCGAATAGCCCCACGCCGGCGCATAGTCCGCGCCGCGGTCGCTTTCGATGAGGTTGCCATTTCCCTCGCTATACGCCGGAAACGGCAACCTCGACGCGGCTGGCCGCAACGGTCCGAGGGGTCCGAATAGGATGCGCGTCCCGTTGTGAGCGCGATCAGCTCCATCCACGCCCGCCAGATCCTCGACTCCCGGGGCAATCCCACGGTCGAGGTCGAGGTGGTGCTCGAGTCCGGCGCCCGCGGCCTGGCCGCGGTCCCGTCCGGCGCCTCGACCGGGGAGTTCGAGGCGGTCGAGCTGCGCGACGGCGGCGAGGCCTGGGGCGGCAAGGGCGTGACCCGGGCGGTCGAGCACGTCAACGGCGAGATCGCCAAGGCGCTGGTCGGGGCCCGCGCCGCCGAGCAGGGCGCGCTCGACGAGACGATGATCGAGCTCGACGGCACCGCCAACAAGGGCCGGCTCGGCGCCAACGCGTTGCTCGGCGTCTCGCTGGCGGCGGCGAAGGCGGCGGCGGCCGATTCCGAGCAGCCGCTCTACCGCTACCTCGCCGAGCTCTATGGCGGCGGCGAGCCAAGCGTGCTGCCGGTGCCGATGATGAACGTGCTGAACGGCGGCGCCCACGCCGACAACTCGGTCGACTTCCAGGAGTTCATGATCGTCCCCGCCGGGGCGGCGAGCTTCTCCGAGTGCCTGCGGGTCGGCGCCGAGGTCTTCCACGCCCTGAAGAAGACGCTGCACTCGCAGGGCCACTCGACCGCGGGCGGCGACGAGGGCGGTTTCGCACCCGACCTCGAGTCGAACGAGGCCGCTCTGCAGGCGGTGCTGGCGGGGGTCGAGGCGGCGGGCTACGAGCCCGGCAGGGACGTTTTCATCGCCCTCGATCCGGCGACCAGCGAGGTCTTCTCCGACGGCTCCTACGTGCTCGAGCACGAGGGGCGCACGCTGAGCCCGGCCGAGATGGCCGACTACTGGAGCGACGCCTGCTCGCGCTACCCGATCGTCTCGATCGAGGACGGCATGGACGAGGAGGACTGGGACGGCTGGAAGCTCCTCACCGAGCGCCTGGGGGAGAAGGTGCAGCTCGTCGGCGACGACCTCTTCGTCACCAACCCCGAGCGGCTGCGGCGCGGCATCGAGCTCGGAGTCGGCAACTCGATCCTCGTCAAGGTCAACCAGATCGGCACCTTGACCGAGACGCTGGAGGCGATCCGCATCGCCCGCGACGCCGGCTACACCGCGGTGATCTCGCACCGCTCGGGCGAGACCGAGGACACGACGATCGCCGACCTCGCCGTCGCCACCGGCGCCGGCCAGATCAAGACCGGCGCCCCGTCCCGCTCGGACCGGGTCGCCAAGTACAACCGGCTGCTGCGGATCGAGGAGGAGCTCGGCTCCGCCGCCTCATTCCCGGGCCTGAAAGCGTTCCTCCAACGCGGCTCCTAATGAAGGAAAGTGCCGGCCGGCAGCGTAGCTGCGGGCATGGCATCTCAGCGGTCCTCGGAGCGCAGCGGCGGCAGGCGCCGCGCCGCGCCCGCCAAACGCCGTCCCGCCGCGCGCCGGGCGCGTCCCGCGGCGCGCAAGGGCGGCAGCCGGATCAAGTGGGACCGGGTCGGCCGCGTCGCCCTGACGCTGGTCCTCGCCGCCGTCCTCTACTCCTATCTGAACCCGGCGATCGACTTCGTCAAGACCTACACCGGGACGACCGCCGCCAAAGCCCAGTTCCACGAACTGCTGAACGAAAACAAGCAGCTGCACAAGCGGATCCAGTCCTCCTCGGACCCGGCGGTGATCGAACAGGGGGCGCGCGAGCAGGGGTTGGTCGCCGAAGGCGAGCGGCCGATCCGCCTCAGCGGCCTGCGCTGAGGCGCCGATGACGGGCGGGGCCCGGCGGGCTCATGGTTAGCGCCGGCTCCTACGCCCTCGCCGCGATCCAGCTCGTCCTCCTGGTCGCGGCGCTGGGCTTCAGCGCCACGCGGCTGCGGCGGCGGCTGCTGCCGGGCTGGGAGGGAGGCGCGGCGCGGCTGGTCGAGGTGCTGGTCGGGGTCGCGCTGCTGACCTGGATCTGCGAGGCGCTGGGAACCTTCGGCGCGCTCTACGCCGGCACCGTGCTCGCCGCAGCGGTGATCCTCGCGGCGGCCCTCTGGCGGTGGCTGCCGGCGCCCGCCGAGCGCTCCGCCGGCGCGCAGCTGCCCCGCGAAGACGGCTGGCTGCTGCTGGCGATGACCGCGGTCGTCGCGATCGTCGTCTTCACCTGGGCGGTGACGACGAAGCACGCGCTCGACCGCGGGATCTTCAACTTCGACTCGCTCTGGTACCACATGCCGTTCGCGGCGGACGTCGCGCAGAGCCACTCGACGACCGGGATGCACCACGTCGAGACGGTCTTCACCAACTGGTTCTACCCGCAGAACTCGGAGCTGCTGCACGCGGTCGGGATCCTCGTCGTCGGCCGCGACACGCTCTCGCTGTTCATCAACCTCGGCTGGCTCGCGGTCGGCTTCCTCGCCGCCTGGACGATCGGCCGGCCCTACAACCGCGGCGCCCTCGCCGTCGTCGCCGCGGCGATCCTCTTCGCCTGCCACACCCTCGTGGTCCGCGAGCCCGGGGCGGCGAAGAACGACGTCGTCGCGGCCGCCCTCCTGCTCGCCGGCGTCGCACTCCTCGTCCAAGCCTGGAACGTCCGCCACCGCCGCCCCCGCGAGGGCGTGGTTGTCCTTTCTTCGGCTATGCCGTAGAAAGGACAACCACGACCGGGCGGCCCGAAGTAAGGACAACCACGGTTGCCGGTCGGGTGGTCGTTGGCGATCGCCGGGCTCGCGATCGGGCTGGCGGCGGGGACCAAGGTGACGGCCCTGGCGCCGGCGGCGGCGCTGAGCGTCGCGGTGCTCGTCCTCGCCCCGACCGGCCGCCGCGGCGCGGCGGCGTTGTGGTGGTTCGTGCCGGCGCTGCTCGGCGGCGGCTACTGGTACCTGCGCAACCTCCTCGTCGCCGGCAACCCGATCCCCGAGGTCGAGAAGCTCGGGCCGATCTCCCTGCCGCATCCCGAGCGGCTGCAGGAAGGTCGCCCCGACTTCAACATCGTCCACTACGCGACCGACACCGGCGTCTGGCGCCACTACTTCGGGCCCGGGCTGCACGACGCCTTCGGCGCGCTTTGGCCGTTGGTCCTGCTCGCAGCCCTGGCGGCGACCCTGCTGGCGCTCTTCGCCGGCCGCGACCGGCTGGTCCGTTGGCTCGGCGGCGTCGCCCTCTTCGGGCTCGCCGCCTACCTCTTCACGCCGCTCGGCGCCGCCGGCGCCGAGGGCGAACCGGTCGGCTTCGCGATCAACGTCCGCTTCGTCATCCCGGCGCTGCTGCTCTCGCTGGTCCTCCTGCCGCTGCCCCGCTTCCTCGACCCCCGGCCGCGCCGCTACTGCCTGATGGCGCTGCTGGTCGTCGTCTTCCTCGTCACCGACCGCCCCGACGACGCCCTCCACGACCCCGCCCGGCTCTTCGCCCTCCTGGCCGTCGTCCTCCTGGTCGCCGTTCCCGCCGGCCTGCTCCTGCTCCGCGCCCGCGGCGCCGCCCGCGGCCTCGTCCTCGGCGCCGCCGCGGCGCTCGCCCTGCTGCTGGTCGTCCTCGGCTACCCGGCCCAGCGCCACTACCTCGAGGGCCGCTTCGCCAACGACGGCGCCCCCGACACCCAGATCCCCGGCATGGACCTCGACTCGGCCTACCGTTGGGCGCGGGGGGTCGAGGACGCGCGGATCGGTCTCGCCGGCACCACCGCCGGCTTCGCCGGCTACGGCTTCTACGGCACCGACCTCTCCAACCGCGTCCTCTTCCTCGGCGAAACCGGCCCGCACGGCGCCTTCAACGCGCTGCCGACCTGCGCCGCCTTCCGCACCGCCGTCAACGACGCCGAGCTCGACTACCTCCTCACCGCGCCGTTCCTCAACTTCCTCCACCCGAACGACCCGATCCCCTCGCCGGAGGCGCGCTGGCTGCGCGGCGAGGACGCGGTGGCACCGCTTCTGCGCAGCGGCCCGCTGACGGTCTGGAAGGTTCGCGGCCGGCTCGACCCGGCCGCCTGCGGAGCGGCCAACGCACCGCTGCGCGAGATCCCCGCGACGCCCGCGAGCTGAAGCCCGGGTCTCCGCCGCGGCTAGGGCTTTCGCCCGCGGCCGTTGGCGACCTCGCTCGCCTCCTCGGCGCCGACGACCGGCGACAGCGCCAGGTAGGTCAGGACCGGCGCCAGCTTCGGCAGCTCCGCGGGCTGGCCGCTGCGGATCGTCTCGAAGAGGATGCCGAGGATCGCCCCGACCGTCGCCTCGACGACCAGCTCGGGGACCGCCGCGGCGCCGGTGATCGCGGGGGTGAGCAGGGTGCGGACGATCTCGACCCCGGTGGCGTCGCGCAGCGCGATCGCCTCCGGGCCGGCCGAGTAGACCTCGACCATCCGCAGGCGGGCGAAGGCCGGCTCGGCGGCGAAGAAGCCGCAGATCTCCTCGAAGCCGACCCGGACCGCCTGCGGCGACTCGCCCAGCCGCCGCACCGCCGGCAGCGCCGCCGCCTGCAGCTGGGCGCCGCTCGAGGCGAGCGCCGCCGCCAGCGCCTCGGCCTTGCCGTCGAAGTAGTCGTAGAAGGTGGTCTGCGAGACCGAGGCGGCGGCGGCGATGTCGGCGATCGTCGTCGCCGGGTAGCCCTTCGCCGCCACCGCGGCGGCGAGGCCGCGGAGGATCCGCTGTTCGACGCTGTAGGCGGCGAACGGGGGCGACGCCGCGACCGGGGTGACGACGTGCAGGCGCCCCGCCCGCCGCAGGAGGCGGGGCGGCGGCGGAAGGCTCATCGCCCAGTCCCAGAGCGGCGCCGCCAGCTCCGGCAGCTCGGCCTCGCGGCGGGCGAGCAGGCGCGTGTAGACCACCTGGTAGAAGCCGCCGACGATTCCCCGCACCAGCGCGAGCGGCATCGGACCCCGGCCCGGGACCTCGTCGAGCGTCGCGCGGCCGAGCTCGATGATCCGCTCCGCCGCCTCCCGCAGCGGCTCCATCCCCGCGTCGCCGGTGGCGTAGGCCTCCACCAGGCACATCCGCGCCGCCAGCGGCTGCGCGGCGATCAGCCGCATGAACGCCTCGAAGGCCGCCCGCGCCCGCGCCATCGGCTCGCCATCGCGGTCGAATCGGGCAGACGCGATCGTGATCGTCGCGGCGATGATCTCCGCCTCGGCGGCGCGGAAGCAGCCGAGCTTGTCGTCGAACAGCTCGTAGTAGGTCGCCCGTGAGACCCCAGAGATCCGCAGCAGGTCCTCGACCGAGGTCGCCTCGAAGCCGCGCTCGGCGCAGCTGACGACGATCGCGGCGAGGAGTCGTTCGCGCTGCTCGCGGCGGGCACTTGCGCGGTCGCCGCCGCGTCCAGGCGGCGCTCGCCGGCGGCGCAGGGTCTCCGCGTCTCCCCACGGCGTCGGCTGCATGCGGGGACGATAGACGGCGCCGGGTGGATCGATCCGGAGCGGCACGATCGGCAGGCTCAGATACCGCTATGTATCCATCGGCAGCTGAATCTGACAAAGCTGGCCGAACGGTTCATTGACTTTCGAGTACGCCCCTGTATAGGTTTCCGGTTGCCGACACGCGCGTTCTCAAAGCAACGGCGTCTCGGATGGTCGGGGAACGGCTGCATCGCGGCCAAGGGAAGAAGCACCCGGGACTTGAGGCCAGGCTCGCCGGGATCCCGCATCGCGCCGATTCGACGCCTGCGGCGATCCCGGCAGCGAAATGCCGGCGCGAGCGCTGAGCTACCCTCGGCCGGTGAGCTATCCGCTGGCCAACGCGATGTACCAGTGGGAAGAGGGCGCCCGCGAGCTGGAGGCGATCGACGAGCCGCGCGAACGGCGCCTCGCCGACCGCGTCGTCGAGGCGATCCGCGAGGAGTTGCGGCGCCGGATCGGGCCCACCTTCGGCGCCGCCGAACTGGCCGACCTCTACGGGCAGGGGACCGACTGGGCGCTGAGGATCGCCGGCGACGTCGCGCCAGCGGTCGAAGGACGGGCGCAGGCGCTCGCCGACGCCGCCTTCTGGGTCTACCTCCGTGGCGCCACCGACTTCGCCGGCGGTCGCCAGCTAATCGTCTGAGTCGTCGCCGTCGTTGTCGCCGGCGTCGGCGCCGGCGCGGCGGATCACGATCTGGTCGGCCTCGATGCGGACGGTGACGTCCCGCTTGCCGGCCCAGTGCTCGGCGTAGACGGGGTTGTCCTTGACGGCGGCGTCGAGCCAGAGCCCGTAGCCGTCGGTCTCGCCGTGGTCGAAGCTCGCCTCGTACTCGCGCCGCCGCCCGCGGCCGCCGCGGCGCCCGCGTCGGCGTCGGCGGCGCGGTTTGCCCTCGCCGCCCTCGCCCTCGCCGTCCTCGTCCTCGCCCTCAGACTCCTCCTCGCCCTCGTCCTCGTCGGGCTGCTCGGCGGCTTCCGCTTCTTCGGCCTCTTCCTCGGCCGCGGTCGCCGCTTCGATCTCGGCTTCGATCTCGTCGCGGAGGTCGATTTCGCTCGAGCCGGCGTTCTCGTCGTCGGGCGAGAGGTCGTACTGCTTGCGGAACTCGCGCAGCTCGCTGGCGGTGATTTCCAGCTGGTGGGCGATCCAGGCGTCGGTGCGGCCCTGGTGGACCCAGGCGCGGATCTGGTTTAGCTGTGGCTTCAGGGAGCGTCGGGGCATCGGCGGGCGAGTCTATTGAACTGTGGGATCCCAGGGAGATCGGTTCGCGGCGCGCCTGGTGCGCGCAAGTCAACCGCGGGGACCATCTAGGACATCAGGAAGGCGAGTGCCTCGAACATCGCGATCACTACGACGACGACGGTGACGGTGAGGCAGACCGCGAGAACGCTGAAGCGCACCTTGCCGTGCTGCTCGTCGCGCTGCATGCGGCGGTTGCGGGAGCGGTTGGCTGCCCGGCGTCGCAGCTGCTCGCGACGACGTCGCTCGAGTGAGGTCTCCTGCTCGAAGGCAACCTCGAACTGGGAGATGCTTTGTCGCATTCGCATGGTCGGGGGCCCTGGGGAAGGGCCGCGGGCACCGTAGCAAAAGATCTTGCAAAGCTCACGTTTCGCTCACCCCGGACAGCTGCCCCAGAGGCCGCGACCGGCCCGCGCGGCGCCTCGCTGAAGCGCGTCAAAGCGCTCTGCGAAGCGGATGTTGGGCGCAATCGCCAGGGTCCGCGCCAGCCCCCGGCGGAGCAGCTCGGCGTTGAGGAAACGCTCACGTTGGGAAGGCCGTTTCGAGTTATCGGAGACCCGACCGCCGGGAAGCAGGTAGACGTAGGCGAGCAGGCGCCCGTAGACGTCGCGCGGCTCGACCCCGACCACCAGGCGCACCCGCCGCCCCTCGGAAACCCGGTGCTGGAAGGCCGAGGCCCGCGGCCCGAAGCACTGCACCGGCGTGTCGGGCTTGACCGTCTCCGGGGTGTCGACGCCGATCAGGCGGACGTCCTCGGCCCGCCCGCCGTCGAGCCGGATTTCGAGCGTGTCGCCGTCGACCGCGCGCACCACCGTGCCCCGGTCGACCGCCGAGGGCCGCGCGTCCGCGGATTCGCCCCGGTCGATCTCCCAGGGCCGCAGCAGCACCACGGCGGCCGCAACGAGCAGCAGAGCGCTGCCCCAGCGACCGCCGCGCGCACCCACCTAGATCATCTGGACGACTAGGGGGTGCGCCGCACGTTGGCGAGCAGCGTCTCCTTGATCTGCTCGATGATCGCGTTCGCCTCGCCCCACTCGCGCTGCCAGACGTTGCGACCGAAGATCACGCCCGAGCCGCCCGCCTGCATGATCTCGCGGGTGTGGTTGAGGACGGTCTCGTCGTCTACCTTCGAGCCGCCGGAGAGGACGACCAGCGCGCGGCCGGCCGACTCGACGCACTGGCGGATCGCCTCGACCTGGTCGACTTCCATTTCGTTGTAGGGAGCCGGCGAGTCCTTGTCCTTGTCCGGGTCGATCTTCGGCATGTTGAGCTTGACGATGTCGGCGCCCATCTCCATCGCCATCCGCGCCGCGTAGTCGATCGCGTAGAAGCTGTTCTGGCCGCCCTTCGCCTCGATCGCTTCGCCGCGCGGGTAGGACCAGATGACCAGCGGCATCCCGAAGCGGTCGCAGTCCTCGCGGACCTGGCGCAGCTGGGCGAGGTCCTCGTCCTGGCGCGGCGAGCCGACGTAGAGGGTGTAGCCGATCGCGTCGGCGCCGAGCCGCACCCCGTCCTCGACGCTGGCGTTGCAGGAGGAGAACGCCTTCGCGCCGGAGGGAATGTCGGTCTTGCCGTTGACCTTGAGGATCAGCGGCACCCGGCCGGCGTAGTCGGGGTAGTACTTCTCGGCCATCCCGATCTGGCAGGCGAGGGCCGAGTAGCCGGCCTCGGCGGCGAGCCGGAACTGGTAGTCGGGGTCCTTCGAGGCGGGGTTGGGGAAGAAGTCGCGCGGACCGTGCTCGATCCCCTGGTCGATCGGCAGCAGCATCAGCGTTCCGTTGCCCGGTCCGAACTCGAACAGCAGGCGATGAAGCCGGGCACGTTTGCCTGGCGGAAGGGTCGCGAGCAGCGATTTCTGCTCGCTCAGGCTCTTCAACTCCACGGTCAGAATCCTCCTCGAGATGGGGTGTCCGGGGAGTATGGCATCGGATCGTCGAGGCGCGGCTCGCTTGGGGGTTTATTCTCGGAACATGAGCGAGACTGAGCTCAGCGTCATCTGCAAGAACTGCGGCTCCGAGGTCAGTCCGTACGTCACCGAGTGCCCCTACTGCGGAGCGCGGCTGCGCAAGCGGGCGCCGAAGCTCGAGCGCAAAGGCGAGGGCTTCGAGGCGCAGCGCCCGAAGCGGCGCCGGCGGCTGCTGCCGCGCCGCCCCTCGGTCGCCTGGACCGCCGGCCACAAGCCCTACGCGACGATGACGGTGATCTTCGCCTCGGCGATCCTGCTGCTGGTCCAGAAGGCGGGCGGCAACTCGCTCGCGACCTACGGCGGGCTGATCGTGCCGCTCGAAGGCGAGTGGTGGCGCTACCTGACCGCCCCCTTCGCCTACGTCGACGTCGGCTACCTGTTCGTCGTCGCGGTCGGCCTGGCGATCTTCTCGACCGGGGTCGAGCGGCGGCTCGGCACCCCGCCGACCGCCCTGCTGCTGCTCGCCTGCGGGGCGCTGGGGATGATCGCGGCGACCGCGGTGGCCAACGCCCAGGGCGACTTCATCGTCGTCGCCGGCGGCAACGGCATGGCGCTCGGCGCGCTCGCCGCCTGGGTGGCGCTGCGCCGCAGCGAGACGGCGGGGGCGATCGACCAGGAGTACGACCTGATCGGGGTCGCGGTCGCCGCCGTGGTGCTGATCCTGCTGCCGATCTTCGCGCCGACCGCGGACCTCGTCGCCGGCCTCGTCGGCGGCGCCGTCGGCGGTCTCGCCGGGCTCGCCGCCTCGGCCTTCCACTCGCACTCGCAGTAGGCGGACGGCGCACCCCGCGGCGGCGATCATCTAGCGTCTCGTCCGTGCCCTCCGAGGCTGACTTCGACACCGCGATCGAGCGCCTGCTCGACCCCGAGCGCTTCGCCGAGGCCGAGCGGGTCGTCGCCCAGGCGGCGCCGCAGCTGCAGAAGGTCCTCGCCGCCGCCCTCGCCGAGGGCGGCTGGTTCTCCGAGCCGCACGAAGCCGAGGCGCTGAAGGCGGCGACGACGCCAGACGCCGACGAGCGGCTCGCCGCGGTCCGCGCCCTGCTCGCCGAGGAGGCGCGGATGGGGATGATGGTTGGCGTTGCCGTCGGCTGGGCACTGAAGGAAGAGATGGCCGGGCTCGACGCGGGGCGCCGGCGAGGCAGCGCAGACACCGAGAGAGATGGAGAGAGCTGAGATATGGAGATCAAGTTCCACGGCCAGTCCTGCTTCGAACTGTCGGACGGCGGGACGACCGTTCTCACCGACCCGTTCCTGAAGCCGAACAACCCCGTCGCGGTCGCCACCGCCGAGGAGGTGAACGCGACCCACGTCGCGATCAGCCACGGCCACGCCGACCACGTCGCCGACGCGGTCGCGGTGCTGAAGCGGACCGGCGCCGAGGCGATCGCGATCGTCGAGCTGGTGAACTGGCTCGGCGAACAGGGGGTCGAGTCGGTCCAGGACCCGAACTTCGGCGGCACCGTCGAGTACGACTGGGGCTACGTCTCGCTGGTCCCCGCCTGGCACACCAACACGCTCCCCGACGGGACGGCGATCGGGATGCCGGCGGGCCTGGTGATCAAGATCGGCGAGACGACCGTCTACCACGCCGGCGACACCTGCCTGTTCGGCGACATGAAGCTGATCGCCGAGCGCAGCGACATCGACGTCTTCCTGGTGCCGATCGGCGGTCACTACACGATGGACCGCCGCGACGCGGTCCGCGCCTGCGAGTTCGTCGGCGCCGCGACGGTGATCCCGATGCACTACAACACCTTCCCGCCGATCGAGACCGACGCCGAGGCCTTCAAGTCCGACGTCGAGTCGCGGACCTCCTCGCAGGTCGTGATCCTCGAGCCGGGCGAGTCGCACACGGTCTAGGCAGCTGAGGTCGAGGCGCCGGGCGACCCCACCCCCGGCGGCATCGCAGGTGGTCCCCGGGTTGGGTCGCCCCACGCCCCACCCAACGCCCACCCCCAGTAAC
>JBFWMZ010000009.1:0-105333 GCA_050251335.1 Solirubrobacterales bacterium | reverse complement strand
GGCCCATCGAGTAGAGGCCGTGGAGGATGTTGCGCGGCAGCCCGACCGCTTTCGCGAACTCGTCGTCGATGTGGATCGGGTTGAAGTCGCCGGAGGCGCCGGCGTAGCGGTGCGGCAGGTACTTGTCGGGGGTGACCCGCAGCTCCTGCACCTCGTCGCCGACCTTGACGTCCGCCATCTCACGCCCCCCTGACGATGTTGGTCCAGACGCCGCGCAGCACCTGCTCGCCGTCCTGGTTGACCGAGGTCGATTCGAAGACGTAGAAGCCGTTGCCCATTTTCTCCTCGATCGAGAGGCATCTGGGCGTGGTCGTGATCTCGTCGCCGGAGCAGACGACCTCGCCCCACTCGAACTCCTGGCCGCCGTGGACCATGGCCGCGAAGTTCATCCCGACCTCGGGGTCGAGGATCGCCGGTGCCATCGCCGGCAGCGCGTAGACGACGCAGAACATCGGCGGCGCGACGACGTCGCGGAAGCCGGCCTCGCGGGCGGCGCCGGCGTCGAAGTGGACCGGATTCTCGATCCCCAGCGCGGTCGCGTACTCCTTGATCTTCTCGCGGCCGACCTGGTAGGTCGTCGCCCCCCACTCCTTGCCGACCGCGTCGGTCCTCAGCGCCATCGCCGCGGCACTCTACTGGCTGCACAGCCAGGCCCGCAGCCCGCCGAGCTGTTCCTTATCCCGGAATGGTGTGGATAAGGAACAGCCGGGCCGGCTACTCGTCGATCTCGAGCACCGCCAGGAAGGCCTCCTGCGGGACTTCGACCCGGCCCACCGCCTTCATCCGTTTCTTCCCCGCTTTCTGCTTCTTCAGCAGCTTGTTCTTGCGGGTCACGTCGCCGCCGTAGAGCTTCGCGGTGACGTCCTTGCGCAGCGCCTTGACGGTCTCGCGGGCGAGGATGTTGGAGCCGATCGCCGCCTGCACCGGAACGTCGAAGAGCTGGCGCGGGATCGTCTTCCGCAGCCGGCCGACGAGGCGCTTGCCCTGGTCGTAGGCGAAGTCGCGGTGGACGATGATCGAAAGCGCGTCGACCTTGTCGCCGGCCAGCAGGATGTCGACCTTGACCAGGTCGGCGGGGCGGTAGCCGATCGGCTCGTAGTCGAGCGAGGCGTAGCCGCGGGTCGAGCTCTTCAGCAGGTCGAAGAAGTCGAGGACGATCTCGCCGAGCGGCATGTCGTAGCGGATCTGGACCCGCTGCGGGCTGAGGAAATGCATGTCGACGTGGGTGCCGCGCCGCTGCTGGCAGAGCTCCATCACCGCCCCGACCTGCTCTTTCGGGCAGATGATCGTGGCGCGGATGTAGGGCTCTTCGATCGTCTCGATCGTGCCGGGGTCGGGCAGCTCGGTCGGGCTGCGGACTTCCCGCACTTCGCCGTTGGTGAGGTGGACGGTGTAGCGCACGTTGGGCGTCGTCGCCAGCAGGTCGAGGTCGTACTCCCGCTCCAGCCGCTCGCGCACGATCTCCATGTGGAGGAGGCCGAGGAAGCCGCAGCGGAAGCCGAAGCCGAGCGCCTCCGAGGTCTCCGGCTCCCAGGACAGCGCGGCGTCGTTCAGGGACAGCTTGTCGAGCGCGTCGCGGAGGTCTTCGAAGCGGTCGGTCTCGATCGGGAAGAGGCCGCAGAAGACCATCGGCCGCACCTCGCGGTAGCCCTCGAGCGCCTCGGCGGCGGGGTTGGCCTGTGACGTCAGGGTGTCGCCCACGCGCAGCTTCGTCACGTCCTTGATGCCGGTGATCAGGTAGCCGACGTCGCCGGCTTCCATCCCCTGCACCCCGGTCATCGCCGGCCGGAAGAAGCCGATGTCGTCGATCTCGGCCCGGGTGCCGTTCTGCATCGCGAGGATGCCCTCGTTCTTGCGGAAGGAGCCGTCGACCATCCGCACGTAGGCGATCACGCCGCGGTACTGGTCGAACTCGGAGTCGAAGATCAGCGCCCGCGGCGGCGCCTCCGGCTGGCCCGAGGGCGGCGGGATGCGGGCGACGATCGCCTCCAGCACCTCGTGCACGCCCTCGCCGGTCTTGGCCGAGATCGGCAGCGCGTCGCCGGGGTCGGTTCCGAGCAGGTCGGCGATCTCCTGGGCGACGCGCTCGGGCTCGGCGCCGGGCAGGTCGACCTTGTTGATCACCGGGATCAGCTCCAGCCCGTTCTCGACCGCCAGGTAGGTGTTGGCGACGGTCTGCGCCTCGACCCCCTGGGCGGCGTCGACGACCAGCAGCGCGCCCTCGCAGGCGGCGAGGCTGCGCGAGACCTCGTAGGAGAAGTCGACGTGGCCCGGCGTGTCGATCAGGTGCAGGTGGTAGGTCTGGCCGTCGTCGGCGCGGTAGTCGACCCGCACCGCCTGCGCCTTGATCGTGATCCCGCGCTCGCGCTCGAGGTCCATCGAGTCGAGCAGCTGGGCCTGCATTTTTTTCGGGTCGACGGCGCCGGTCAGCTCGAGAATGCGGTCGGCCAGCGTCGACTTGCCGTGGTCGATGTGGGCGATGATCGAGAAGTTGCGGATCTGATCCATGGGCGAGCGATGAGTATGGCGAGGGGCGGGCGCGGGCGTCCGCGGGCGGCGCCGCTCAAGGACAGGCCGTCGGGTCGAGCGGCCCGGCGAGACGGAGGACGACCGTGGGCGGCTCGCGCAGCAGCGCCTTGCCGCCGGCCGCTTCGACCCAGCGCGCCTGCGGCGGGAAGGGCGGCTTGCCGGCTTCGACCCGGTCGCGCGAGGCGACGACGTAGTCGTACTCGCCTGCGTTGAGGAGGCGGATGAACTCGCGGCAGCTCGCCGGCGCCTCGAAGCCGCCGTGGGCGGTCTCCTCGCCGACGAACTGGACCCGGTTGGAGAGATCGGTGCCGAACAGCGGGTACTGGCGCGTGCTCGTGGTCGCGATCCTCGCCCCGGACACGTCCCGAGCCCAGGCGAACGCCGCGTTCAGCCCCGGCGCCGCGAAGGACGGATCCCGGTAGCGGTCCGCCAGGTAGCGCCGCTCGATCGGATACCCCACCACCACCGCGACGACGAGCAGCGAAGCGAGCGCCGCCACTCCCCACGAGCGCCGCCGTCCCCCACCGTGGTTGTCTTTTCCCAACCCGGCCACGAGGTGGTTGTCCTTTCTCAACCAGGGGTTGAGAAAGGACAACCACGGGGCGGGGGCGGGGGCGGTGGCGGTGGCGAGGGACGCGAGGCGGTCTCGGACGGCCGGAGCGGTCGGGAGCAGGGCGAGGCCGAGGACCAGGGCCGGGGCGAGGTAGCGGAGGCCGGACTCGAAGCCGCGGGGCATGCCGTCGGGGCCGGAGGCCGAGGTCGGGGCGAGGAGCCAGGCGAGCGCCGTCGCCAGCCCGACGAGCCCCGCCAGTGCCCCGCCAACCTCCGCCGATGGGCCGATTTCGTCCCTATATTTCACGAAATCGGCCCATCGGCGGAGCGGCAGGAGGAGGCCGGCCAGGGCGGCGAGGGCGAGGAGGGGCCAGATCAGCCAGAGGCCGTGGTGGAGGCCGGGGAGGAACCAGTCCGACCAGACGGCGCCGTCGGTGAGGTAGCCGAGGACGCTGTGGGCCTCGCGGCCGCCGAGGGCCTGGGACGGTGCCGGCAGGTCGATCGGGCCGAGGTGGTGGATCCAGGGCAGCGGGTTGCCGGCGTGGACGAGGTTGCGCAGGTACCAGTAGCCGCCCCCGGCGAGCGCCGGCAGGCCGGCCGCCGCCAGGGCGCGCCAGCGGCTGCCACGCGGCGCCAGGGCGACGAGGCCGAGGACCAGGACCGCCGCCGGCAGCAGGAAGTTGAGCTTGGTGCCGGCCGCGAGCCCCGCGCCGAGGCCGACGACGACGAGGGCGCCGAAATCGCGGTTCCCCTCCCCCGCTTCATCGCGAGCCGGTCCCGCCGCGGCGTTCAGCGCCACCGCGACCGCCGCCAGCAGGAAGAAGAGCCCGACGATGTCGTTGCGGGCCTCCCCCGCCTGATCGGCCAGGGCCGGGACGCTCAGCGCGACCGCCCCCAGCGCCAGCGACCACGGCGCCACCCGGAACGGCCGCCCGATCGCCCAGCACGCCACCAGGCACCCGACGAACCAGCCGAGGTTCAGCAGCGGCGAGAGCAGGTCCCGCCCGAAGGCCAGCATCCCTGCCGCGTGCAGCACTTCGCTGTTCGCTGGGTAGAACCAGGCGAGGAACTGGGGCGCGATGAAGTGCAGTCCCCACGTGTCGCCGCTCTGGAAGAACCCCGCCGCGAACGGCCCGTGGTACCAGGTCGAGTCGAACCCGGTCATCCCCGTCCCCAGCTTGTCCCGCACGCCGCCGGCGAAATGCACCGTGGCAACCAAGGCCACCAGCAGCGCCACCCAGGTCACAACCGTCCGCCAACCACCCCTCTCCCCCCGGAGGGAGGTCGCTCGCACCCCTACCTGCGAGTGCGGGTGCGAGCGACCTCCCTCCGGCGGACGCGGCGCCCAGATCCAGACCCCACCAGCCACCAACGCCAGCAGCAACAGGTACGGCACCGGCTCCCAGACCCCGAAGCTCCCGAGCGCCTCAGCGCACCAGATCAAGATCGCGACCGCGATCAGGGCCGTCGCCAGCGCGCCAGCCGTCCCGCGCAGCCGCGGCAGCAGCCACGCCCGCAACCGCCACGCCGCCACCCCGGCGAGCCCGAGCCAGAGCAACACCTCGGCGACGCCGAGCAGGTACCGGCCGGGTCCGAGCATCCCTCGTTCCCTCCCGCCCTAGCGTCCGCGCCGCAGCAGCCGCATGATCTGCTCGAGCTCGCCGACTCGCAGCAGCTTCGCGATCAGGAAGTAGACGGCGGCGCCGATCGCCAGGCCGCCGCCGAGCGAGACGATCTGGGCGGCGAGGCCCCGGCCGAGCAGCTCGTCGAGCGCCTTCCAGACCAGCCAGCTGGCCCCGGCCAGCGCCGCCGAGGCGACCGCGATCCGAGCCGACGCCGAGAACAGCCGCCCCAGCTCGAGCCCGTTGAACTCGCGCCGCAGGATGATCGCCTGGGCGAAGACGGCGGTCGAGGTGCCGATCCCGGTCCCGGCGACGATCCCGCCGACCCCGAACGGCTTGTACAGGGCCAGCGCAGCGACGGCCGAGACGACGAGGTCGATCGCCGCCAGCGCCGTCGCCTGCCAGGGTCGCTGCAGGCTGAAGAAGGTCCGCGTCTGCAGCAGGTAGAGGCCGTTGGTCGGCAGCGAGAAGGCGAACCAGAAGAGCGCCGTGGCGACGATCGCGGTCTCCGCCGGGTCGAAGGCGCCGCGCTGGTACACGAGCCGGATCATCGGGTCCGAGAGGGCGAGGATCGCGGCGGCGGCGGGCAGCAGGACGAAGAGGATCTGGCGCATCCCGTTCGCCATCGTCGCCCGCAGGTTGTCGATCTCTCCCGCGTTGGCGAAACGGGCCAGCGTCGGGAAGAGGACGGTCGCGATCGCCACCGAGAAGATGCCCTGCGGCAGCTGGTAGATCCGGAAGGCTTTGTCGATCGCCGCCGGCGCCTGGTCGGAGACGAGGCTGCCGAAGAAGCTGTTGATCAGCAGGTTGAAGTTGATCAGCCCGAGGCTGATCGTCACCGGCAGCATCAGCAGCAGCACCCGGCGCACGCCCGGGTGGCGCCAGTCGAAACTGAGACTGAAGCGGAACGGGGTGTGACGCAAGTCCCACGCGGGGATCGCCAGTTGCACCGCGGTGCCGACGAGGATCCCGATCGCGTAGGCGTAGATCCGGTCCTGGCCGTGGAACAGCGGCTCGACGACGACGAGGACGAGGATGATCGTCAGGTTCCAGAACAGCGGCGAGATCGCGAAGGCGCCGAAGCGGTCGTAGCTGTTGAGGATGCCGACGACGACGCCGCTGACCCCGAGCATGATCAGGATCGGGAAGAGGACGCGCGAGAGCGAGACCGTGAGGTCGAGGATCTCGCCCTCGAAGCCGGGGGCGAAGACCGGCATCACGACCGGGGCGAGGAGCACGAAGAGCGCCGTGATGACGCCCAGCACCATCGTCACCAGCAGCAGCAGGGTCGAGGCGAGTCGGAAGGCCTCGCGGTACTGCTTGCGGCCGATCAGTTCGGTGAAGACCGGGACGAAGGCGGGCTGCAGGGCGGCGTCGGCGAACAGCGCCCGGATCAGGTTGGGGACCTGGAAGGCGATCGTGAAGGCCGACATCGGCCCGCTGATCCCGTAGTAACCGGCGGCGACGACTTCGCGAGCCAGGCCGGCGACGCGGCTGGCGGCGGTGGCGGCCGAGAAAAAGGCGGTCGAGCGGCCGATCCGGCCCGCCTGCCGCCGCGGCGAGGCCTCGACCGTCGGTTCCTCGCCCGGGTCGAACGCCTCGGCACGGCGCAGCGCGACGTCGGCCCAGATCTCCATCTCGGCGTTGATCGGCCGATCGCCGAATTCACGGGGCTCGGTTACCGGTGGGCGTGGCATCAGGGTGGGTTTCGGGAGCGCGCCCGGAAGTCCTCAGTCGCAAGGGGCCCCAGAAGCTCCTCAGTCGCTATAGTCGGCGGCCGCCCGGAGCCGGCACGGCGCCTGCGAGGGCACTCGACCATGGCCAACATAGCCTCACAGAAGAAGCGGATCCTACGCAGCGAGCGTGAGCGCGCCGAGAACCGGCTGTTGACCAGCACGGTGAAGACGCACTTCCGCCGCCTCGAGAGCGCGGTCGACGGTGGCGACGCCGAGGCGATCGCCGCCGAGCACCGCTCGCTGGTCTCGAAGATCGACAAGGCCGTGCAGAAGGGCGCCCTGCACCGGAACACGGGCGCTCGCAAGAAGGCCAAAGCCGCCCGCCTGGCGCGCTCCTAACGGCTGCAAACCGTCGCATTTCGGCGTCGTCGCTCGGTCACGTGCGGGAGCACGCTCCCTCGCTCCTCCTTGAACTGCTTGGCTTTCGCTCGTTAGGAGCGCGCCATGGAGCGGATGGCGAGCGTGAACGCGAGCGGGTCGCCGTAGTCGCGGCCGCCGCGGCACCACAGCTCCAATTCGGCCAGCGCCTCGGTTGAGCGGCGCAGAGCGTCGAGATCGGCGTCGCGGAGGCGGCCGACCAGCTGCTTGGCGGCGTAGGGGTGCATCTTCAGTGACGATTCGACCTGCTTCGGTGGCAGCCCCTCCTCGAGTTGGGCGGCGGCGGCGCAGGCGTTGCGGAGGCGCGAGGCGAGGCCGTAGATCAGGCCCGTGACGTTCTCGCCCTGGGAGATCAGCTGCTCGGCGAGGCGTTGGGCGGCGGCCTCGTCGCCTTCGAGCAGCGCGTCGGAGAGCGACCAGACGGCCGCCTCGGAGGTGTCGGCGACCATCTCTTCGAGGTCATCGGCGCCGACCTCGCCGCCGGCGCCCGCCCATAGCGCCAGCCGCTCGAGCTCGTTGCGCAGCCGCACCGGGTTGGCGCCCATCCGCGCGACCAGCATCCGCGCGGCGCGCGGGTCGAGGCGGAAGCCGAGCGACTGGGCGTCGGCGACCAGGAGCCGCGGCAGGTCGCGCGCTTTCGGCGCCTCGAAATGGTGGACCTCGCCGTCGACCGCCTTCACCGCTTTCAGCAGCTTCGGCGGCGCTTTGGCGCGGGCGATCAGCACCAGCGTGAGGTCGGGCGGCAGCGAGCCGATCGCCTCGCAGACGGCTTCGAGCTGCTTGTCGCGCCATTTCTCGACCCCGTCGGCGAGCAGGTAGCGCCGGACTTGGGTCAGCGAGAGAGCGGGCAGCGCAGCGAGCAGCGCCTCGTGGTCGGGCATCGCCCGCCCCTCCCCCGGCTCGAAGACCGTGAGCGCGTCGACGCCCGCCTCGCGCTCGGCGCGGGCCCGCAGTCGTGCCCTGGTTGCGTCGATCTTCGCCCCGTCGGTGCCGGAGATCAGGTAGAGGGCTCGCATCTCGTCGGGCACAGCGCGAGTCTAGAGCCCGTCCCCGGCGAGCCGTCCGGGCGCGGTCTCGGAGTCGCCTAGCCGGCTTCGGCGGGCGGCGGACCGTCCGCTTCGGGCGCGGGTTCGGCTCCGGGCGCGGGTTCGGCTCCGGGCGCGGGTTCCGGTTCAGGCGCGGGTTCAGGTTCGGCTTCGGGCGCCGGTTCGGCTTCCGGCTCCGTCGCGCCTTCGGGCTCCGTTTCCGGTTCGGTCGCCGGCAGTTCAGGTTCAGGTTCGGGTTCGGGTTCTTCAGGCGCTTCTTCCGCCGGTGGTTCGCCCGGCGCATGCGGATCTTTGCCTTCGCCTCCCGGCCCTTCGACTTCAGGCCCTTCGACTTCGGGCTTTTCGACTTCGGGACCTTCGCCTTCCGGCGCTTCTCCTTCGCTCCCATCGCCCGGCGCTTCGGCCCCTTCTTCGGGTTCGGGGACGCCTGAGCCGGCGGTGCCGCGCCCTGGCGTTTCGCCGCCGCCGGCCGGCGTTTCGCCGCTGCCGCCGCCTTCGCCGCCGGATCCCGGTTCGCCTTCGGTCGCGCCCTCGCTCGGCGCGCTCGGTGCGGTAGCGAGCGGAGCCGGAACCGAGGCCGGCGGCTGGGCTGCCGGCGTGGTCGTCGTCGGCGTCGGACCGGCGACGGGAGAAGGCTCGTTCGAGCCGTGCGAGTTCGACCCGGCGCCCTGCGGCAGCGTCGCGCCGCCCAGGTCGAAGCCCTCGGTGCCCCCGCCGAAGCCTGGAGCCGCAGCGGAGCCGGGGGCGTCAGGGGTCGCCCCCGGAAGCGTCGCGGCGACGATCAGCGCGGGCGAGGCCGAGGCGCCGGACTGCGCGGTGCCCGCGGTGCCTTCGGAGCCGGAGCCGCCGCCCTCGGCGGTCAGGGTGCTCTCAGGACCGCCCAGCGACCGCGCCGAGCCGATCGCCTGCTGCGGGCCGGTCGGCGGCGGTCCGGGCGGGAGGTTGGGATAGCCGGCGCTGGCGAGCAGCCCAACGGTGGCCATCCCCCCGATCGCGGTGACGCCGAGGATCGCGAAGCTGGTCGTCCGCAAGCGTTCGATCAGGCCGTCGCCGGCGAAGGTCGGCAGCTTCGGCCACCTCGACCCGAGCTCTTCGCGCTTGGAACTCACGTGTCAATCATCGGTCCTGCGACCGCTCCCGCGAACGTATAGATAGAAATCTCCAACTATTGGGGTGGACATACGTCCAGAATTCACGGTTCCCACCCGCGTTCCCCGCCTCACCGCGATCGTACAACTGCTGAGCCGGGGCGCACATAGATTTCGACCGTGCCGACAAGATCCGTGCGCAGCGTGGGGATCCGGCGGCGCGCAAGGGTCGCGATCGTGCCGGGGGTCGGGTGGCCGAAGGGGTTGCCGGCGCCGACCGAGATCACCGCCAGCCGCGGCCGCGTCCGCTCGAGCAGCTCGCCCAGCCCGGCGTCTTCGGAGCCGTGGTGGGCGACCTTCAGCACGTCGACCGGACCGGGATCGAGCGGCACCGCCTCGGCCTCGGCGTCGGCGGTGAGCAGGATCGAGAAGCGGCGCCAGCGGGCGAGCAGGACGAGCGCCAGCTGGTTCGGGTCGGTGCCCGCCGCGGCAACGGCCAGCTCGGGCGGCGGCCACAGCACTTCGAGGCGCAGAGCGCCGAAGCGCAGGACGTCGCCGCGGAAGACGCGCAGCGGACGGGCGCCGGCAGCGCGCGCCTCGGCGGCGAGCCGGGGCGCGGCGGCGCCGTAGAGGAGGCGCGCGACCGGCATCTCGCCGAGCAGCTCCTCGACGCCGCCGGCGTGGTCGGCCTGGTCGTGGGTGACGACGGCGGCGCCGAGCCGCGCGACGCCCGCCGCGGCGAGCTGCGAGCGCAGCCCGTCGCCGGACGGCCCGCCGTCGACGAGGACGGCGGGCGCGGCCGCCGGCTGCAGGAGGATCGCGTCGCCCTGGCCGACGTCGAGGACCTCGACCCGCAGTCCGTAGGGCTGGGCATCGGCGGCCGCGGTGCCGCGGCTGAGGACGACGATCGCGACAAGGGCCGCTACGGCGGCGAACCCCGTGGCGGTCAGAAGCAGCCGCCGCGGGAGCGTTCGTCGCTTTTCCCGCCCACCGGGACAAAAGACGAACGCGCTCCGCGACGCGCTCCGGGCGCGGGCGCGGGTGAGGCGGTGGCGGCGGGCGAGGCGGAACGCGGCGGCGATCGCGAGCGCCATCCCGGCGTAGGTCGCCGCCAGGCCCCCGGGACCGAGGTGGACGTGGACGACGGCCCAGCTGGGGCGCCCACACCAGGCGGCGACCTGGGCGATGTAGGCGAGCAGCAGGGCGTCGAGGCCGTTTAGCGGCGCCAGCGGCAGGCCCGGCACCTGGGCGGCGGCGGCGCTGACCATCCCCAGCCACATCGCCGGCGCCACCGCCGGCATCGCCAGCAGGTTGGCGAGAAGCGTGGTCAGCGAGGCTTCTTCGAAGTAGAAGGCGATCAGCGGTGCCGTCGCCAGGGTCGCGGCGACGGTGACACCGGCGCCCTCGGCCAGGGCTCGGCGCCAGCCGCCCGCCGCCACGCGACCACCACCACGCCGGAGCAGCGCGTCGCGAACCGGGCCGGCCAGCAGGTGGATGCCGAGCACGGCGGCGAAGCTGAGCTGCCAGCCGACGTCGGCGGCGACGCTCGGGTCGAGAGCGAGGGTGACGAGCAGCGCCAGGGCGAGCGCGTAGAGGGTCGAGGCGCGGCGTCCGGCGAGGGTCGCGAGGAGCCCGACGGCGCCCATCACCCCAGCCCGCTGGATCGAGGGACCGGAGCCGGCGAGGGGGACGTAGAGCGCGATCAGCGCCAGGACCCAGAGCAGGCGCTCGCGCAGCGGCACCCCGAAGGCCCCGAGCAGCGCGCTCGCCAGCAGCCCCAGCAGGGTGACGTTGGAGCCGCTGACCGCGAGCAGGTGGCTGAGGCCGGCGCGGATGAAGTCCTCCTTCGTTTGCGGGTCGACGCCCTCGTCCTGGCCGAGCACGAAGCCGCGGGCGAGCGCCGCCTCGCGCGCCGGCATCCCCACGCCGAGGCCCGCCCCCGCGCGGGCGCGGATCTCGTCCGTGCGGACGAGGGCGACGGCGAGCAGGGCGGCGATCGCGACCAGCACCGGCAGCGAGATGCGCGCGGTCCGCATCAGGGCTGCAGCCGCGCCCGCAGCGCCTCCATCGTCGCCGGCCCGATGCCGGAGATCTGGTCGAGCTGCTCGACCGAGGCGAGGCCGCCGTGTTCGTCGCGGAAGCGGACGATGTCTTCGGCGGTGACCGGGCCGACTCCTTCGATCGTGTCGAGCTGCTCGACGGTCGCGGTGCCGAGGCTGATCGGACCAGCTTCGGCTGCGTCGGGCGTCGCGCTCGCAGGGCCGCCGCCCGGACCGCGTTCGGGGACCACCACCTGCTGGCCGTCGGCGAGGTGGGCGGCGAGGTTGACCGCTTCCAGCTGCGCCTTCGGCGCGGCGCCGCCGGCCCGCTGCACGGCGTCGGTGACCCGGCTCCCGGCCGGCAGCCGGTAGACGCCGGGCCGCAGCACCGCGCCGGTGACGTCGACGACGACGTCGCCGGCCTCGCCGCTCAGCTCGAATTCGCCAGCCGCTTCGCCTTCCGCGCCAGATCCCTCGCCGAACGCCGATCCGCGGCTCGAGTCGTGCTCGCCGAAGCTGGTTGCACCCGCATCGGACCCGCCCTCCCCCCGGATCGCCTGCGCGCCGACCAGCAGCAGCGCCACGGCGATCGCGCCGTAGACGACCACCTGGGTGCGGCTGAGCTCTGGCACCGGCCGATCGTGGCCGGAACGGGCGCACGCGTGGTGCGCTCAATCAAACGACTTCGTCGCGTCTCCGTCTAGAGATCGTCGTCGTCGTAGTCGTATCCCGCTACCTCGGCCAACTGGTCGCTGTAGAGCTCCGAGGCGGCGACCTGCGGCGACTGGATCGAGACGCAGGCGAGCTCGGCCTCGCCGTCGTTGGAGATCGAGTGCTCGGTCGCCGGCGGGACGAGGATCAGGTCGCCCTCCCCCACCTGCTGGGTGTCGCCCGCCACCGACATCGCGCCGCGGCCGCGGACGACGACGTAGGCCTGCTCGGCCTCTTCGTGCGAGCGCAGCGTCTGCTCGGTGCCGCCCGGGACGCTGAGCCAGCTGACCGTCAGGTTGCGGGCACCGAGTTCGCCCGCGTCCATCAGCAGATGGGCGCGGAGCTTGTGCCATTCCTCGACTGGTGCTTCTTCGAGACGCCTGACGAGCATCGGCGGCTTTGTACCAGATGCGGGCGGCACAGGCGCTCCGCGCCGGGTCCTACTTGACGACGAAGTTGACCAGCTTGCCGGGCACGACGACCTCCTTGACGACCTCTTTGCCGTCGAGGTGACGGCCGACCTTCTCGCTGCCGCGCGCCAGTTGCAGCAGCTCCTCGCGGTCGGCCTCGGCCGCGGCCTCGATCCGGTCGCGCAGCTTGCCGTTCACCTGGACGACCAGGGTGACCGTATCGGCGGCGAGCAGCACCGGGTCGGCTTCGGGCCAGGGTTGCTCCCAGACCCGCTCGCCGCGCAGCCGCTCGAACACCTCGCTGCCGAGGTGCGGGGCGAAGGGGAAGATCAGCGAAGCGGCGGTGGCGGTGGCGAAGCGCAGCGCGGCGGCGCCGTCGGCGCTCTCGAAGAGGCCGTCCTTGAGCCGGTAGCAGTCGTTGACGAGCTCCATCACCGCGGCGATCGCGGTGTTGAACTGAAAGCCGCGGGAGAAGTCGCGGGTCGCCTTGTCGATCGCCCAGTGCGCCTTCGCCATCAGCTGGCGCGACGCCTCGCCGGTGGCGTCGGCCTCCCACTCCCCCGCCCCGGTCCGCTCCTCGACCTCCTCGCAGAGTCGCCAGAGCCGGGCGAGGAAGCGGTTGACGCCCTCGACCCCCTCGTCGCTCCAGTCGCCGCCGCGCTCCGGCGGCCCCATGAAGCAGATGTAGGTGCGGGCGGTGTCGGCGCCGTAGCGCTCGACGAGCTCGCCGGGGCTGACCACGTTGCCGCGCGACTTCGACATCTTGGCGCCGTCGCGGGTGATCATGCCTTGGGTGAAGAGGTTGACGAACGGCTCGCTGGCGCCGACGTGGCCGAGGTCGGCGAGCGCCTTGGTGAAGAAGCGGGCATACATCAGGTGCAGGATCGCGTGCTCCACCCCGCCGATGTACTGGTCGACGGGGAACCAGTGGTCGGCCGCGGCGCGGTCCCAGGGCGCGGCTTCGTTGCGCGGGTCCAGGTAGCGGAGGAAGTACCAGGAGGAGTCGACGAAGGTGTCCATCGTGTCGGTCTCGCGGCGGGCCGGGCCGCCGCAGCGCGGGCACTCGGTCGCCACCCACTGCTCGGCGGCGGCCAGCGGGCTGCGGCCCTGCGGCGCGAAGTCCTCCACCTCGGGCAGCTCGACCGGCAGCCGCTCGGCCGGAACCGGGACGATCGCCGGCTCGCCCTCGGCGCCGCAGCCCTCGCAGTAGACGACCGGGATCGGGGCTCCCCAGTAGCGCTGGCGCGAGACCAGCCAGTCGCGCAGGCGGAAGTTGACCGACGGCTTGCCGCGCCCTTCCTCGGCGAGCCAGGCGACGATCTCGTCGTAGGCCTCGCGGTTGTGCTTGCCGTCGAAGCGGCCGGAGTTGATCATCGGGCCGTCGCCGGGGTAGGGCAGGCCCTCCTCGTCGCGCGCCGCCTCGGGGTCGACGCCCTCGATCACGCGGCGAGTGGGCAGGCCGAAGGCGCGGGCGAATTCGTAGTCGCGCGAGTCGTGCGCGGGCACCGCCATGATCGCGCCGGTGCCGTACTCCATCAGGACGTAGTCGGCGACGTACATCGGGATGCGCTCGCCGTTGACGGGGTTGACGACGCTGCGGCCGAGCGGCACACCGGTCTTCTCGCGGTCCTCGGCGCCGCGTTCCTCAGCCGACTCGCGGCCGACCCGATCGACGTACTCGCGCACCGCCGCCTCGGCCTCGGTGCCGGCGACCAGGCGCTCGAGCTCGGGGTGCTCGGGGGCGAGGACGAAGAAGGTGGCGCCGAAGAGGGTGTCGGGGCGGGTGGTGAAGACGGGAAAGTCGAGATCGGCTTCGTCGCAGTGGAAGACGACCTCGGCGCCCTCGGAGCGGCCGATCCAGTTGCGCTGCATCGTCACCACGTGCTCGGGCCAGGACTCGAGCGCCTCGAAATCCTCGAGCAGGCGGTCGGCGTAGTCGGTGATGCGGAAGAACCACTGCTCGAGGTTGCGCTGCACTACCGGCGTGCCGCAGCGCTCGCAGCGACCGTCGATCACCTGCTCGTTGGCCAGCACCGTCTGGTCCTTGGGGCACCACTGGACCGGCGCCTCGGTCCGGTAAGCGAGACCGTTTTCGAACAGCTGCAGAAAGATCCACTGGGTCCAGCGGTAGTACTCGGGGGTGTGGGTCGCGAGTTCGCGCGACCAGTCGATCGAGATGCCCCAGGAGCGGAACTGGCGCCGGAAGGAGTCGATCGAGCGCTCGGTGGCGAGGCGCGGCGGCTCGCCGGTTTTGATCGCGTTGTTCTCGGCCGGCAGGCCAAAGGAGTCGTACCCCATCGGGTGGATCACCTCGAAGCCACCTCGGCGGCGGAAGTGGGCGATCGCGTCGCCGACCGCGTAGCACTTGAGGTGGCCGACGTGGGGCTCGCCCGAGGGGTAGGGCAGCATCTCGAGCACGTAGGCCTTCGGCTTCTCGGCCTCATAGCCGGGCTGGCCGGGGTTGGCGACCTCCCAGGTGCGCTCCTCGGCCCAGACGGCCTGCCACTTCGCCTCGATCGCTTGCGGTTCGTAGGAGCTCATCGTCCAGCGCCGATCTTATGGAGGCGGGGGCCGGGGCGTCCGCGGCAGCGACGGCGCGGCGCGGCGCTCAGCGCCAACCGGGGGGCGCCCAGCTCTGCAGCGTGTAATGCGAGTCGGAGAGGGCGCGGAGGATGTGCGGCCAGAGGTAGACCTCGACCAGCGCCGCGACGACCAGCACCGGGATCGCGATCGCGACGGTGACGACGGTCGCGGCGAGCAGCTGGTTCCACTCGCCGCGGCGGCTGGCGATCAGCCAGGCGGCGAGCGGCAGGAAGAGCGCGGTCAGCTCGGGGATCGCGTGCGGCAGCACGCTGAGGATCAGCTCCAGCCGCGAGATCTCGAGCTGGTAGGCGAGGGTCGAGCCCTGGAAGCCGAGGTAGAGCGCCTGGGTGCCGAGCGAGAAGATCGTCACCGCGGCGACGAAGAGGATCGCCAGCTCCCCCGCCTTGACGTGGATCCAGCGCGAGACGCCGGTGCGCTGGGCGGCGGCGAGCGGCATCGAGGCGCCGGCGATGAAGCCGGCGACGCAGGCGGTCGCGTGCAGCGCCAGGACGAGCGAGTTGCGGTAGAGGATCGGCAGCAGGTCGGCGGGCTCCGAGGGCGAGGTCAGGCCCGGCAGGTGAAGCGGCGTCAGGTCCGGGGTCAGCAGGCCGGAGACGAACCAGACGGCGGCGAGCAGGGTCAGGGCGATCGCCAGGCTCAGCGCCAGCCAGCCTCGCAGCACCGGCCAGGGCCGCCCGCTCCAGGCGTCGATCGTCTCCCGCGTGTCCTGGAGGCCGTGCGAGAAGACGTGCTCGTCCGCGGTGCGCATCGACCCTTACATCGGCAAGGGCACCGCGAATCTCCACAGCGCTGACGAGTTCGCGGGCCTCCAGCACCTACAAGTCGTCACCGAACGGACCTTCGAGTGGAGCTGAGGGGGCTCGAACCCCTGACCTCTTCGCTGCCAGCGAAGCGCTCTTCCAGCTGAGCTACAGCCCCGGGACGGACCTCGCAGTTTATCGCGAGGCGCGGGATAGCCTACGCGGCGTGCTGCTCGGGGTCGGCCTCGTCGTCGATGTCGAGGACGAGGTTGTCGGGGGCGGTGTGGCGGACCTTGAAGTCGAGGGCGGAGTGGTCTTCGAGCTCGCGCAGCAGGTCGACCGGCTCCTCGAGGTGCATCGAGAGCGTCGCGCGGCCCTCGGAGAAGCGTTCGACCGAGATCTCGGAGGCGCCGAGATCGCCGATCGCGTCCTCGACGCCGACCAGCTGCGAGAAGTCGCCGAGCGGGCCGATCTCGAGCTTGATCCGGCCCTCGTAGAGGCCGTCGAAGTCGAGTGGCTCCGCCGCGTTCGGCGCCGGGGTGCCGTTGGCGGCTGCCCCGTTGGCGCCGCGGTCCTCGTGGGCGTCGGTCAGCGCCTGCACGCGGCGGCTCACCGCGACCGCCTCGCGCAGGGCTTTCATCCGGATCCGGGTCGCCTGGCCGCGGGCCTGAGCGTCCATCTCCTCGAGCCGGGCGGTGACCGCGTCGAGGCGGGCGATCGAGCGTTCGTGGCAATCCTGTGCCTCGCGCAGGCGAGCGTCGAGGACGTGCAGTTCGCGCTCGCGCTCGATCACCATCCCCGACAGCGCCGTGGTCTCGGCCTCGAGGCCGGCGAGGGCCGCGCGGCCCTGGTCGAGGTCGGCCTCGAGGGCGCCGATCCGGCCGTCGCGGGAGGCGATCGCGGCATCGACCTCGGCGCGGCGGTAGCCGAAGAGGGCGCGCTTGAAGGGGACCATGGGCGAGAAAGTACGTTGGCGTTCGGACGGCAATTCGTCACAGATGGACCGAACGCCCGCGGGGGAAGGGGCCGGCTCGCCGAATCCCGCAAGTTGCGCCCCTCAGCCGGTCGCGGCCGAGGGCGCCTCGGACTCCTCGAGCGCCAGCTCGAGCCGCGTCGCGTCGCGCCAGAGCTCCTCCAGCCGGTAGCGGTCGCGCGCTTCCGGGGTGAAGACGTGGAGGACGACGTCGAGGTAGTCGAGGATCGTCCAGCCGGCGTCGCCGCCGCCGTCGACCCCGCCCGGCAGCAGGCCCGACTCGCGCTTGATCACCACCCGCACCTCGTCGACGATCGCCCTCGCCTGGCGCTCGTTGCGCGCCGTGACGATCACCAGGAAGTCGGTGTAGGCGACCAGCTTGCGCATGTCGAGCACCACCGGGTCCTCGGCTTTTTTCGCGTCGGCGAGCGCGACCAGGCGCCGCGCCAGCGTCTCGGAGGAGATCTGGCTCACCGGTAGATCCCCTTCTCCTCGATGAAACGGGCGACCGGCTCGGGCACCAGGTAGCGCAGCGGCCGCCCCGCCGCCGCCCGCTCGCGCACCGCCGAGGAGGAGACGCCGAACTGCGGCATCTCCAGCATCGTCGCCCGCTCGGCCGCGCCGAGGCTGCGCATCACCGCCGCCACCTCCGAGTCGGAGACGCCGGCTCGCCGCGCCACCGCGACCCGCGCCAGCTCGACCACCCGCTCGGGCTCGCGCCAGCTCTCGAGGCCGACGGCAGCGTCCGCCCCCATCACGAACACCAACTCGCTGTCCCCGCGTTCTCTGGCAAGCAGCTCCAAGGTCTCATACGTGTAGGACGGTCCCTCGCGCTCGACCTCCAGCGGGGAGACCGAGAAGCGCGAGTCGTCGGCCGCGGCGAGCCGGGTCATCGCCAGCCGCAGCTCCTTGCCGGGGTCCTCGGCGATCCGCTTATGCGGAGCCTGGCCGGTCGGGACCAGCACCACCTCGGCCAGGCCGAGCTGCCAGAGCGCCTCCTGGGCCAGCGCCAGGTGGCCGAGGTGCGGCGGGTTGAACGCCGACCCGAGCACGCCGATGCCGGAGCGGCTCTCCGAGCCGGCGACGCTACTCACGCACCTGGCCGTCGCCGCGGACGACGTACTTGAACGTGGTCAGCTCGCGCATCCCGATCGGGCCGCGGGCGTGGAGCTTCTGGGTCGAGTTGCCGATCTCGGCCCCCATGCCGTACTCGAAGCCGTCGGTGAAGCGGGTCGAGGCGTTGACGTAGACCGCGGCGGCGTCGACCCCGGCGGTGAAGGCATCGGCGGCGTCGCCGGAGGCGGTGACGATCGCCTCCGAGTGGCCGGTGCCGTGGGCGTTGACGTGCTCGATCGCCTCGTCGAGCGAGTCGACGACCGCGACCGCCAGCTTCAGCGCCAGGTACTCGGTGTCCCAGTCCGCGTCGCTGGCGGGCGCCACCGCCACCTCGCCGGCAGCCGCCCGCGCCCGCTCGTCGCCCACCAACTCGACTCCGGCGGCCGCCAGCTCGGCCAGCGCCGCCGGCGTGAACTCGTCCGCCACCGCGGCATCGATCAGCAGCGTCTCGGCCGCGTTGCAGACGCCCGGGCGCTGCGTCTTCGCGTTGAAGAGGATCCGCCGCGCCATCCCCAGGTCGGCCTCGGCGTGGACGTAGACGTGGCAGTTGCCCGCCGCCGCGTACATCACCGGCACCGTCGCCACCGCCTTGATCGCCTCCTTCAAGCCCTCTCCCCCGCGCGGGATCAGCAGGTCGACCAGCCCCTCCTGGGTCGCCAGCTCGGCCAGGTCGTCGTGGTCGCCTGCCGGCAGCAGGGTCACCGAGTCCTCGGGCAGCCCCGCCTCGCCGAGCGCCTCGCGCACCACCGCGGCCAGCGCCGCGTTCGAGCGCTCCGCGTAGCTCGAGCCGCGCAACACGATCGCGTTGCCGCTCTTGATCGTCAGCGCCGCGCAGTCGATCGTCACGTTCGGCCTCGCCTCGTAGACGACGGCGATCACCCCGAGCGGGACGCGAACCTTGCGCAGATCGAGACCGCTCTGCAACGTCCTCCGGTCCAGCTCCTCGCCGACCGGATCGGCCAGCACGGCGACCGCCCGCACGCCCTCCGCCATCGCCGCTACCCGCGCCGGGGTCAGCATCAGCCGGTCGCGCAGCGCCTCGCTCAGGCCGGCGGCGCGCTCGTCGGCGAGATCGCCCTCGTTGGCGGCGAGGATCTCCCCGACGCGCTCTTCGAGCAGCCGCGCGGTCGCCTCCAGGGCGGCGTCCTTCGCCGCCGTCGGCGCGCTCGCCAGCGTCCGCGCCGCGCGCTTGGCGGCGACGCAGTGGGTGGCGACGGTCTCAGTCGTGACGGCCATCCGAGAAGGGTAGCTGGCCGCTCAGAGCAAGACGAAGCGGTCGCGGTGGATCACCTCGTCGGCGGCGTCGGGGAAGCGCTCGCGCACCTCGGTGCTCTTGCGGCCCATGATCTGCGCCAGTTCGAAGGTCCCGAACTCGGTGATCCCCTTGCCGATCAGCTCCTCGCTGCCCTGCTCGAGCACGTTGACCGCGTCGCCGGCGCCGAAGCTCCCCTTGGTGCCGACGATCCCGACCGCCAGCAGGCTCGAGCCGCTCTCGCGCAGCCGCCGCGCCGCGCCCGAGTCGACGAACAGCGTCCCGTCGTGTCGCTTCGCGTATTTCAGCCAGAGCTTGTAGGGAGAGCCGGAGCGGGCAGCCTGAGCGCGGAAGCTGGTGCCGACCCGCTCGCCGGCGACGGCGGCGCGCAGGGTCCCGGGGACCGTCCCGTTGCAGATCGAGACGCCGACGCCCGACTCGGCGGCGATCCGCGCTGCGGTGATCTTGCGCCCCATGCCGCCGCGACCGAACTGCGACGTCTCGCCGACGCGGACGACGTCGAGGTCCTCGGTGGCGGTCACGTCGGTCAGCATCTCCGCCTCGGGATCGACCCGCGGGTCGGCGGTGAAGACGCCGTCGGTGTTCGTCAGCAGCACCAGGAGTCGCGCCTTCAGGAGGCCCGCCACCAGCGCCGCGAGGAAGTCGTTGTCGCCGAAGGTGATCTCGTCGGTCGCGGTGGTGTCGTTCTCGTTGATGATCGGGACCACGCTCCAGCGCAGCAGGCGCAGCAGCGTCTGGCGGGCGTTCAGGTAGTGGGCGCGCTCGGAGACGTCGGCGAGCGTCAGCAGCACCTGGGCGGCGCGCACGTCCTCGCGGTCGAGCCGCTCCTCGTAGGCGCGGAAGAGGTCGCCCTGGCCGACCGCCGAGGCGGCCTGCAGCGCGTCCATGTCGGTCGGCCGGGCGCCGAGCTCGAGCAGCCGGATGCCGCGCGCGATCGCGCCCGAGGTGACCATCACCACGTCCTCGCCCGAGCGCTTCAGCTCGGCCACCTGGGCGCAGATCGAGTCGAGCACCTCGGCGCGCAGCTCACCGTCGTCGGCAGCGACGATCGACGAGCCCAGCTTTACTACCAGCGTCATGACCGGCAAGTCTAGGAGCGCGGCCCCCCTCTTCAGCCACCGGCTCCGCGTCCGCTACGGCGAGTGCGACGCACAGGGCATCGTCTTCAACGCCAACTACCTCGCCTACGTCGACGTCGCCCTGACCGAGCTCTGGCGCGATGCCTTCGGCTCCTACGGGGCGATGGTCGCGCGCGGCGTCGACACCGTCGTGCACGAATCGAACCTGCTTTTCCGCGCCTCGGCGCGCTTCGACGACCTGCTGGCGATCACCGGCGGCTTCGAGCCGCTGGGCCGCACCAGCGCCGTCCTGCGTCTCGATTTCAGCCGCGACGAGGAGCTGCTGGTCGAGGCGCGGCTGCGCTACGTCTTCGTCGACGCCGAGAGCTGGGAGAAGACGGCGATTCCCGACTGGGTCCGGGACGGGCTGGCACCCTACGTGCTCTGATCGGCGGGCCAGGCCGTCAGACGTGCAGCTCGAACTCCTGGTCGCCGATCCGCACGTCGTCGCCGGGCTCGAAGCCGGCCTTGGTCAGCGCCGCGATCACGCCGATCTCGGTCAGGCGCTGCTCGAGGTAGGCGAGCGCTTCCTCGTTGCCGGCGTCATGGCGCTCGAACAGCAGCTCGACGCCGCGGCCGAGGACCCGGAAGCCGCCGTCGTCCTCGCGCTCGACCCAGTAGCCGCCCTCGCCCGCCGGCCGGTAGACGCGGTGCTCGGCCTCGAACTCGGCCTCCGGCGCCCCCGTGGCGGCGACACCAGCAGCGGCGGGCACCGCCTCCGGCAGCTCGGCGAGGATCCGGCGCCGCAGCTCCTCGAGCCCCTCGCCGGTCGCCGCCGAGACCGCCAGAACGCCGAGCGCCGAGGCTCCGAGCCGTCCCTCCCACTCGGCGACGGCAGCCTCGACCTCCTCGGCCGGCAGCAGGTCCCGCTTCGAGAGGACGACCAGCTCCGGCAAGCGCTCGAGGCCGGCGCCGTGGGCACCGAGCTCGGCCCGCACGACCTCGTAGTTCGAGGCCGGTTCGCCGTCGGCCGGCGCCAGCTCGACCAGGTGGACGAGCATCGAGCAGCGCTCGACGTGGGCAAGGAACTCGTGGCCGAGGCCGGCGCCCGCGGCGGCGCCTTCGATCAGCCCGGGGATGTCGGCGAGCACCGCCTGGCGGTCCTCGCCCTCGATCGTCCCCAGCACCGGCGAGAGCGTCGTGAACGGGTAGTCCCCGACCTTCGGCGTAGCCCGGGTCAGCCGCCCGAGCAGCGAGGACTTGCCGGCGTTCGGCAGCCCCACCAGGCCGACGTCGGCGAGCAGCTTCAGCCGCAGCTCGATCCAGTCGGCCTCGGCGCCGGTTCCCTTCTCGGCGAAACGCGGCGCCTGCCGGGTCGAGGTGGCGAAGCGCTTGTTGCCGTGGCCGCCGCGGCCGCCGCGAGCGACGACGGCGCGCTGGCCGGGCACGGTCAGGTCGATGCGGCTGCCGTCGACCGCCTCGGCCTGGGTCCCGGGCGGCACCGGGATCTCGAGGTCCTCGCCGCGGGCACCGTGGCGATTCGAGCCTTCGCCGTTCCGCCCCCTCGGCGCCCGGAAGTGCTTGCTGCCGCGCAGCGCCCCGAGATCGCGCTTCGAGGGATCGCAGACGAGCACCACGTCGCCGCCGTGCCCCCCGTCCCCGCCGTCAGGGCCCCCGCGCGGCACGTGGGCCTCGCGCCGGAACGAGACGCAGCCGCTGCCCCCGGCCCCGCCCTCGACCCAGATCTTGGCGCGATCGTCCACAGGCAGAGGTTAGTGGCGCGAAAGTCGCCTATACGGCGACTTTCGCGCCATCAAGCGCCCGTGCCCGCCGTGGCGGGTGCAGCGCCCGATGCGCGCCGCCGCGGGAGCGCCTAGTCCTCGGGGAGCGCCTAGTCCTCGGCGAGGACGCGGATCGTGCGGCCCTTGCGGGCGGTGTAGAAGTCGACCTTGCCGGGCTTGGTGGCGAAGATCGTGTGGTCGCGGCCGATGCCGGTGCCGTCACCGGGCCAGAACCTGGTCCCGCGCTGGCGGACGATGATCTCGCCGCCGTGCACCTGCTGGCCGGCGAAGACCTTGACCCCGAGCATGTTCGGGTTCGATTCGCGACCGTTTCGCGACGAACCGAGGCCTTTCTTGTGAGCCATCGGCTACTCCTCTTTCTCGGCTTTTTTGGCGGCGGGCTTTTCTTTCGCGCCGCTGGCGGCTTTCGGCTCGTCAGACGATTTCGCCGCTTTCGCCGCTTTTTTGCCCGCTTTCAGGCTCGTCACCTCGAGCTTGGTCAGCTCGGAGCGGTGGCCGGCGCGCCGTCGGTAGCCCTTCTTCGCCTTGTATTTGAAGACTTTGATCTTCGGGCCGCGCAGGTGCTCGGCGACCTTCGCCTCGACTTTGACCCCGGCCAGCGCTTTCTCGCCGACCAGCACCTCGCCGTCGCGGAACATCACCGGCCGCAGCGTCACCTTGTCGCCCTGCTCGGCGTCGATCCGGTCGACCAGCAGCGAGCTGCCCTCCTCGACCCGGTACTGCTTGCCGCCGCTTTCGATCACCGCGTACATGTCTCGTTCACTCGTCCTGACTTACTCGTCGGTGCTGGCTTGTTTGGCGCGCGAACGCCCCCGGCCGCCTCGGCGGCCGCGGCTGCGTTTGCGCGAAGGGGCGTCGGATTCTAGCTGGGAGCCGTTCTCCTCGGCGCCCGAGCCGTTGCCGTTGGTCGAATCGGCCCCGCCGAGCAGCGAGGCGACCGCCTCGGAGCGGCGGACGTCGTCGATCCGCACCAGTTTGCGCTCGCCGACGAACGGGCCGCCGCCGGTGACGCTGACGATGTAGGAGTCGATCCGCGCCACCGCGTCGTCGGCGTTGTACATGTGCGGCTCGTCGATCTTGACCAGCACCTCCTCGCCGACCTTGAACGGCAGCGCCCGCTCCTCGATCTGGTCGCGAGTGCCGCGGTCGACCAGCTCGAAGGTGTCGATCGCCAGCGCGTCGCCGCCCTCGAAGTGGAAGCGCTTGCCGGTCTCCTGCTCGATCTCGGCCAGGCCCGAGTCCTCGTCGGTCAGCGCTCGCGCGACTTTCGGGTTGACCCGCAGCAGGAAGGCCTCGATCTCGGCGTTGTCGGCGACGATTTCGCGCAGCTTGCGCAGGCCGTCGAGCGCAACCGTCTCGGCCGAGAGGACGACCCCCTCGCCGTGGCAGGTCGGGCACAGTTCGGTGAGGATCTCCCGCACCCCGTCGGTGACGTTCTGGCGCGTCATCTCGACCAGCCCGAGCGGCGAGACCTCGACCACGTAGCTCTTCGACTTGTCGGCGTCGAGCGCTTTGCGCATCGTCTTCAGGACCTTGTCGCGGTTCGAGGCGCGCGCCATGTCGATGAAATCGATGACGATGATGCCGCCGATGTCGCGCAGCCGCAGCTGCCGCACCGCCTCCTCGGCCGCCTCGGTGTTGACTTTGGTGATCGTCTCCTCGAGGCCGCCTTTGCCGCGGCCGGTGAAGCTGCCCGAGTTGACGTCGATCACCGTCAGCGCCTCGGCGTAGTCGATGATCAGGTAGCCGCCCGAGGGCAGGTCGACGCGGCGATTCAGCGTCGACTCGATCTCCTCGTCGATGTGCCATTTCTCGAACAGCGGCTTGTTGCCCTTGTAGAGCTCGACCCCGTCGACCAGCTCCGGCGCGGTCCGCTGGAAGAAGCTGGTCACCCGTTCGAACTGCTTCTCGGAGTCGATGATCGCCTTCTCGAACTCGCTGAGGAAGACGTCGCGCAGGACCCGCACCGAGAGGTCTGCCTCCTGGAAGACGAGCGCCGGCGCCTTGGTCGAATCGGCCCGCCGCTCGAGCACTTCGTTGAGCTTCTGCAGGTAGGCGATCTCGCGGACGAAGTCGGGTTTTTTCGCCCCGTGGGCGGCGGTGCGGACGATCAGCCCGCCGGGCCCTTTGTAGGTGCGGTCGACCATCTTGCGCAGCCGGTCGCGCTCTTTGTCGCCGAGCCGGCGGCTGACCCCGACCCCGGAGCCGGTGGGCGAGAAGACCAGATAGCGGCCGGCGATCGAGACGTTCATCGAGAGCCGCGCGCCCTTCGTCTTCAGCGGGTCCTTGACGACCTGGACGAGGATCTCCTGGCCCGGTTTGATCAGCTCGTTGATGCGGCGGCCGGAGCCCCGGCCGCGCTTCGGCGCCTGCTGCCCGTCGGGCATGACGATCTCGTCGACGTGGAGGAAGCCGTTGCGCTCGAGGCCGATGTCGACGAAGGCGGCCTCCATGCCGGGAAGGACGTTGTCGACCTTCCCCTTGTAGATGTTGCCGACGATCGAGCGACGCCCGCGCCGCTCGATGTAGAGCTCGGCGACGTTTCCTTTGCCGCCTTTCTGCTTCGACTCGAGTACGGCAACGCGGGTCTCGCCGCGCTCGGCGGACACCAAAATCGTTTTTTTCATTTGTGATTCAGCTCAGTTCGGTTGGGTTACGCCCTCACCAGGCGAACCTGTCCCTCTGGCTGAGTCGCGCTTGGATATTGATGCTCTGAAGAACTCCAACCGCCAGGAAGGTAGCGAGCACGGAGGACCCTCCGTAGCTCATCAGCGGCAGGGGAATCCCCGTGATCGGCATGATGCCGAGGTTCATCCCGACGTTGACGAAAACCTGGAACAGCAGCGCGACGGCGATGCCGCCGGCGACCAGGGTCCCGTAGGAGTTCTTCGAGAGCGTCGTTATCCGCAGCGCCCGCCAGAAGAGCAGGGCGTAAAGGGATAGGACGAACGCGGCGCCCGCGAACCCGTAGCGCTCACCGATCACCGCGAAGATGAAGTCGGTGTGCCGCTCGGGGACGAAGTTGAGCCGCGTCTGGGTGGCTCGGTCGCCGCGGCCGGTCAGCTGACCGGCCCCGATCGCAACCTTGGATTGGTTCTGCTGGTAACCCGCACCGCCCGGGTCGGAGCTCGGCGACGCAAACGACGTCAGCCGTTCCTTCTGGTAGCCGTGGAGGATCGGGTGCCCGAGTGCTGGGGCGACCACGAGGACCACCGCTACGAGGGCGGCGAGGGCCCCGCCGATCACCGCGAAGTGCGTCCAGGGGACGCCTCCGAAGTACATCACGGCGAGGGTGGCGACCACGAACACCAGGGAGGTGCCGAGGTCGGGCTGCAGGAAGACGAGCGCAGCCGGCGCGAGGCCCAGGCAGAGGTAGCGCAGGGTGCGCTGCCTCGGCGAGCCTCGCCTGGCGCCGTCGATGACGAACCCGGCGAGCGCAAGCACGAGCAGGAGCTTGCCGAGCTCAGACGGCTGGAAGGAGAAGAAGGGAAGTTCGAAGGAGCGCCGCGAGCCGCGGGCGGCGAAGCCGAAGACGAAGACGAGGGCGACGCTGGCGCAGAGGAAGGTGTAGATCCCGACCCGCAGCTCGCGGAAGCGCGAGTAGTCGATCCGCGACATCAGGACCATGCCGACGACGCCGAGAACCGCGTACAGCGCCTGCCGGTCGAGGAAGTAGTGGGGGCTGCCGGGGACGTCTTCGGAGGTCGCCTGGCCGAGGGTGAAGATGCTGAAGGCGACCAGGGCGAGCGCCGCCAGGGCGAGCGGCCAGTCGAGATGGGCGAGGCCCAGCCGTTCGGCCAGCGTCTCGTGCTCGGGCGCGAAGGGTTCGGTTACGGGTCGCTGGGGGGCTACGTAGCTCATTCGGTGCCGCCGCTGGTGGTGATTTCGGAGGCCTGCTTGCCGAAATACGCTTCCAGCATCTGCAGGACGGCGGGCGCCGCGGATTCGGCCCCGAAGCCGCCTTCCTCGATAGTCACTGCGGTGACGATATTGGGGTTAGGGTACGGGGCCAGGGCGATGAACCACGATTGGTCGGCGTGGCCCGGACGTTCCGCCGTCCCGGTCTTGCCGGCGATCGGGATCGGAAAGCCGCCGAAGATCCCCGCCGCAGTGCCTTCCGGGCCCTGCGCGGCGCCATGCAGGCCTTCGAGGATCGCCTGCCGCGAGTCGGGGTCGAGCTTGACGTGGCGGCGCGGCCCGGGATCGAATTCCTTCAGCACCCGGCCCGCCGCGTCGCGAACTTCCTTGCCGACGTGCGGGGTGACGATCGTGCCGCCGTTGCCGAGCGCGGCGTAGGCGATCGCCATCTGCAGCGGCGTCGTCTGCAGGTCGCCCTGGCCGGTCGCCAGCTGGATGTTGTCGCCTTCGGACCAGGGCCGATCGGTGTTGCCTTCCTTGAACAGCTGGTCGCGCCAGTTGCGGCTCGGCACCAGCCCTTCCGATTCGCCGGGGATGTCGAGGCCGCTTGGGTCGCCGATCCCCATCCGGTGGGACCATTCCTGCAGGTAGGGCTTGTCCCACATCCGGCCGCCGAGTTCGTACATGAAGACGTCGGAGGAGACTTCCAGCGCGCGGACCAGCGAGAGCGCCCCGTAGGCGGTGCCGCCGGCGTTTTCGAATTTCTGCGTGGCGCGTTCGATGTAGCCGTTGTCGACGATCGTCGTCGCCGGCGTGATCACCCCGTTTTCGAGCGCCGCCAGAGCGGTGAGAACCTTGTAGGTCGAGCCGGTCGGGTAGGCCGATTCGGTCGCCCGGTCGGTGAGCGGCGCCAGGATCGGGTCGCGGAACAGTTCGTTCACCTGCGACTGGGTCATCGGTTCGGTGAAGACCTTCGGGTCATAGCTCGGGAACGAGCCCAGCGCCAGGATTTCGCCGCTGTGGACGTTCATCGAGATGAAGGCGCCGGGCAGCCCGCGTTCGGCGAGCGCCGCTTCGCCGGCCCGCTGGACCGCCTGGTTGATCGTCAGGACGAGGTCCTTGCCGGGGGTCGGCGCCACCTGCACCAGCTGCCCGCCGGGGGTCGGTTCGCCCATCGCGTTGACCTGGACGCGGGTCCTGCCGGGGACGCCCCGCAGGAACCTGTCGTAGGCGTACTCGGCGCCGCTCTGGCCGACCTCTTCGCCCGGCTCCAGCCGCGAGTAGCGCTTTTTCGCCAGCTGTTCTTCGGTCACCTCGCCGACCGTGCCAACCACGTGGGCGGCCTCCGATTCGTTCGGGTAGGCGCGAACGAAGACCCGCTCGACCGAGACGCCGGGAAAGCTGCGCTTGTTCTCTTCCAGGTAGTAGACGAGGTCGTGGCCGACGTCGCGGCGCAGCGTCACCGGCGCCCCGGCGGCGACTTTTTCCTCTTCGGCGATCACCTCGCGCACCCGTTTCAGCGACATGTGCGCGAGGCTCCCGAGCCTGGCCAGCTCGGCATCCGCCTTGGCTTTGGCCGCGGGCAGCTTCGAGGTGTTGAGCAGCAGCGCCAGGCTGGTCCGGTTCTGGACGATCGGCTCGCCGTTGCGGGCGAGGATTTCGCCGCGTGGCGCCAGCACCCGGAACTCGCGGGTGCGGTTGTTCTGCGCCTCGGCCAGGTAGTGCGAGCCGTCGATCACCTGCAGGTTCCAGAGCCGGAAGAAGAGGACGGCGAAGAGCGCCACGGCGAAGCCGCCGAGCACGGCGATCCGCAGCGAGAGGCGGCTGCCGCGGGGGAGGTCTTCGTTGCGCAGGAACACGGGCCTTCCTAGATTCCCACGGCGGTCGGGCGGCGGCGCGGATGCGGCTCCTCGACCAGCGCCGGCCGCAGCAGGCGGCGCAGGCCGGCGTAGATCGGCCCGCCGAGGAAGAAGGCGAAGACGCTCTTGACGACCATGTCCTCGATCACGAAGGCGCTGACCGAGGAGTCGAGTTCGCCGAGCATCGCCTGCACGGCGCCGAAGCCGAGCTCGGCGAAGAAGGTCAGCGCGGCGCAGAGCAGAGGCGCCGCGAAGCGGCGCGGGAAGCCGAAGCGCTCGCGGTAGGCGCCGGCCAGGTAGCCGGTGGCGAGCAGCACCAGCGAGCCGCCGCCGAGCGGCGCGATCAGCAGGCAGTCGAGCAGCAGCCCGACCGAGAAGCCGGCGACGGCGCCGCTCATCGTCCCGCCGAGCAGGCCGAAGCTGGCGACCAGCGCCGGCAGGATGTCGGGGCTGACGTGGAACAGCGCCACCTGCGAGAAGAAGGAGAGCTGCAGGACGACGCCGAGGATCACGACGACGACGAGGCGGGCGAGGATCTTGCCGGTGAGGATCACCGGTGGTCCGTCCGGTAAGTCGAGTGCTGGCTGGACGAGCGAAAACCTAGCCGGGCGCGGACGCAGGGAGCCCCAATAGCGGTTGCTATTGGGGCGACTGAGGACAAAGCCCGGCGACGGTTTGCAGCCGTCCAGGCGGTGCTCGGATTTGCCGGACGGATCACCCTCGGCTGCCCCCGGTCAGGACCTGGACGAGGTCGACATTGCGGAGGTCGGCGAAGGGCCGCACCCGCACCTGCTGCTGGGCCTCCTGCTCGAGGATCGAGGCCCTGGTCACTTCGCCGATCGGGATGTTCGGCGGGTAGCCCGAGGAGATCTTCTGCGCCCGCCAGCCGGCGGTGACCACGTCCTGGCCCTTGTGGACGTGCTTGGCGGAGTCGATGAAGTCGAGGATCAGCGCCCCCGGTTCGCCGACTTCGGGCCGGATCAGGCCCTGGATCCCGGTCGGGACGACCTTCGCCGAGACCGCGCTCGAGCCGGCGGCGATCAGTTCCACCTGGGCCGACGGGCCGGTCACCGCGGAGACGGTGCCGACCAGGCCTTCGCCGTTGATCACCGGATCGCCGACCTCGACCCCGTCGCCGCTGCCGACGTCGATCGTCACGTCGGCGTACCAGACGCTCGGCGAGCGGGCGATCACCCGCCCCGTCACCTCCTCGTAGCCGGAGGGGATCGCGCTCTCGTCGAGCTTGAGGACCTTGTGCAGCTGCTGGTTTTCGGCCAGCGCCGCCTTCGCCCCGACCGCCTCCTTGCGCAGCGTTTCGACTTCGCTCTTCAGCTTCGCGTTTTCCCCCCGCGCGTCGAAGGTCTTGTCGAACCAGTTGACCAGGTCGCGGGCCGGCTTCAGCGCCCGGTCGGCGACCGACTGAACCGGGCTGAAGATCGTCGAGACGCCGCGCTGCAGCCCGTTCGAGCCCTGTCCGTAGGTGATCGTCAGCAGCGCGAAGCTGCCGAGGATCAGCAGGGCGAGAATCGCGCGACGCCGGCGTACTTGCTTTCGGTACACGAATCGGGAACCTGTTCGGGGGTTTGCGGGTGCGGCTCCGCCATCAACGGCGACGCCGGAAATCGGAGTTCTTCCTGCTGCGGTGGATCGTCTCGAACTCCTCGAGCGAGATCCCCGATCCGACCGCGACGCAGGTCAGCGGCGACTCTGCCAGCTGGCAGGGCATCTGGCACTCGTCATGCAGTCGCTGCTCCCAGCCTTGCAGGAGCGCGCCCCCGCCGGCCAGGGTGATGCCGCGATCCATGATGTCACCCGCGAGCTCCGGCGGCGTCCGGTCGAGCGTCTCCTTGACCGCTTCGACGATCTGGCCGACCGGTTCGGCGAGCGCCTCGCGCACCTCTTCGGAGCCCAGCTCGACCGTCTTCGGCAGCCCGGAGACGAGGTCGCGGCCGCGGATCTCCATCCGCAGTTCTTCGGGCAGCGGCGCGGCGGAGCCGGCTTCGAGCTTGATTTCCTCTGCGGTCTGGGCGCCGATCGCGATTTTGTGGGCGCGTTTGCAGTGGCTGATGATCGCTTCGTCCATCTCGTCGCCGCCGATCCGGATCGACTCCGAGACGACGATGCCGCCGAGCGAGATCACCGCCACCTCGGTGGTGCCGCCGCCGATGTCGACGACCATCGAGCCGACCGGGTCGGCGACCGGCAGGCCGGCGCCGATCGCCGCCGCCATCGGCTCTTCGATCAGGTAGGCCTCGCGGGCGCCGGCCGAGAGGCAGGCGTCCTCGACCGCCCGCTTCTCGACCTTGGTGACGCCGGAGGGGACGCAGACGACGACTCGCGGGTGCGCGAAGCGGCTCGCGTGGACCGACTTGATGAAGTGGCGGAGCATCTGCTCGGTGACCTCGAAGTCGGCGATGACGCCGTCCTTGAGCGGCCGGATCGCGGTGATCGTGCCTGGGGTGCGGCCCAGCATCTGCTTCGCCTCGGCGCCGACCGCGTGGATCTGGCCGCTGACCGAGTCGATCGCGACCACCGAGGGCTCGGAGAGGACGATCCCGCGCCCGCGCACGTAGACGAGCGTGTTCGCGGTCCCCAGGTCGACCGCCATGTCGCGTCCGCCGAGATGTAGGAGGCGGCCCAGGTAGCTCAATAGTTGTCCCCGCTGCGAGTCAGAGAAGCGATGATGCCAAACTCTGAAGCAGGGGCTGAGGGTTAGCTCGAAATTTGGCTTCAGATAAGCGTTCGCTGAGCAGCCGCTAACGAACGAAGAGCTCCGGCGCCAGCTCCGCGAGCAGCCCCACCGGCAGCCCGACGACGTTGGAGACGCTGCCCTCGAGCCGCTCGACCAGGGTCGAGCCGAGGGTCTGGATCGCGTAGCCGCCGGAGCGCCCGCGCCACTCGCCGAAGTTCACATAACGCTCCTTCTCCGCCTCGGAGAGCGGCTTGAAGACGACGGTCGTGGTTTCGAGCCCCGACCGCTCCTCGCCCTCGCCGAGGATGACCAGCCCGCTCATCACCTGGTGAGGGCGGCCCGACATGCGGCCGAGGTAGGCGCGCGCGCCCTCGGGGTCGGCGGGCTTGCCGAGCACCTCGCCGTCGAGGACGACGTCGGTGTCGCAGGCGATGATCAGCCGCTCGCGAGCGTCCGCCGCGGCGGCCGCGACAGCGCGAGCCTTGCGGCGCGCGTTCTCGACCACCAGCTCGGCGGCGTCCCCCGCCTCCAGCTCCTCGACCCCGGGGACGACTACCTCGAACTCGATCCCCAGCTTGGCGAGGATCTCCCGCCGCTGGGGAGAGCCCGACGCCAGCAGCACCCTCAAGGCGCTAGATGATCTAGGCGAGCTCCGGGAACCAGATCTGGATCTCGCGCTCGGCCGACTCGTCGGAGTCGGAGCCGTGGACCATGTTGAAGGTCACCTCGAGCGCGAAGTCGCCGCGGATCGAGCCGGGGGCCGCCTCGACCGGGTTGGTCGCGCCGATCACCTGGCGCGCCGCCTTCACCGCTTCGACGCCCTCGAAGAGGATCGCGACCAGCGGCCCGCCGGTGATGAACGAGACCAGCTCGCCGAAGAACGGCTTGTCGGCGTGCTCGGCGTAGTGCTCGTTGGCGATCTGCTCGCTGGCGGTCAGCGACTTGAGGGCGACGATCCGCAGGCCCTTGCGCTCAAAGCGGGCGATCAGCTCCCCGGTGAGGGCGCGCTCGAAGGCATCAGGCTTGACGAGGATCAGGGTCCGGCTCACGACTGGGGCTCCTTTGCTCGGTTCGGTTGCTTGGCGCCTCGTTGGCGCCGCGAGCGGGGTCCCGTTTGGTCGTGCTCGCGGGTGCTGAAGGGCTCTGCTTGCCTTGGTTCGAGGCGGGTCTCGAGGTGGGTCCGCTGGCGGTGGCTTTTTTGCGCCGCGGGCGTTTCTGTTCGGTGGTCCCCTCCTCGCGGTCGCGCTCGACGCGCCGCGGGCGACGCTCCTCGCCCTCCGGGCGCCGCTCGGCGTCGCCTTCGGGGCGGCGCTGCGGACGGCGGCGGCGTTCGCCGCCGAGGGTCGATTCGCAATATGGGCAGAGCGCCCAGCGCGGGTCGACCGGCTTGCCGCAGGTCGGGCAGGGGTCCTTCAGGCGCCGCTCGCAGTTGGGGCAGCGGAGGAAGTTCTTCTCGACCGGGTATTCGCAGTTCGGGCAGCTCTCGTCTTTCAGCTGCCGGACCCGCAGCTCGGCGGCGCGGATCTCGAGCTCGCGCTCGTGGGCGTCCTCGAGGTACTCGGGCGGCCGCACGATCGCGTAGACCGCGGTGCCGATGTAGGGGAAGAAGGAGGCGATCGTCGCGCAGGCGACCAGGAACGGGTCGGAGATGCGGCGCCGGGCGTCGAGGAAGGTGTAGACGATCAGTGCCAGCCAGAGGACGATGAGCATCAGCAGGAACAGGGAGGCGGCCAGGTTGAGACCGCTGTTCGTTATTCCGAAGATCGCTAGTGCCATGGCTATAGGACCCTGCTAGATGCTCGATTTCACGGCCAGGTGCGACTGGGGGCGCTTGCGGCCGAGCAGATCAAGGACGCAGGACGCCGCCTTTGCCGGTTGGCAAAGGCCAGTCCGAGGACGCAGAGATGCGAAGTGTGCCGGAAGTGTCATCCAGGTGTGCCTGGTCGTGGGATCGAGCATCCAGGGTGAGGGGTCGGGCAGTTTACTTCGCCGAGGATTGCGTGATCCCTCGTCGGGACAACTGGACGATAGCCCCCGGCCCGTCCGGGGGCGGCGCGATGCGGCTCCGCGCCTCTCAGAGGAACAGCCGCCCGAACAGGTAGCCGACTCCGAAGAAGACGAGGATCACGATCGCGACGACGGCGGCGACGAGCCCCATCATCGAGAGCAGTTCCGAACCGGCGCTGCGCTGCATGCGCAAATCCTCGCACAAGCCGCCCTGCCCGATGGGCCGATGGGCCGATTTCGGGAATATGTCTCCCGAAATCGGCCCATCGGCGGGGGCGGGCCGGCGGGGCGCTCTGGGGGGTTAGGGAGCGAGGGCGGCGCGGGCGGGGGCGAGGGCGTAGTGGGAGCCGGTGACGAGCAGCGCGGCCTGCGGCGCTTGCAGCGCCAGCTCGCGGGCGCGGCGGACGGCGGCCTCGAAGTCGGGCTCGGCCTCGGCCCGCACGCCGGCCGCCTCGAGCAGCGCCGCCAGCTCGGCGGCGGGACGGGAGCGGGCGCCGGGGCGGCCGTGGGAGCGCAGCGCCGCGACCGGGACCTCGGTGCAGACCGCGGCGTCGAGGACCGGCGCCAGCGCCGCGACCAGCGCCGCCGCGTCCTTGTCGGCGAGGACGGCGAGGCAGGCGACGACGCGGCGGCCGTCGACCACCGCCGGCAGCGCCTCGGCGAGGGCGGCGGCGCCGTCCGGGTTGTGGGCCGCGTCGAGGAAGGTCGGCGGCCGCTCGGCGACCCGCTCGAGGCGACCCGGGACCGCGACGCTGGCCGCGACCGCGGCGACTGTCTCGGGGTCGAGCTCGCCGAGGAAGGCCCCGACCGCCGCCGCGGCGAGGGCGAAGTTGCGGCGCTGGAAACCGCCGGCGGCCCGCAGCTTCACCCCGGGGCCGGGGTCCTCGGGCGCGACGAGGAGCCGCGCACCCCGCTCGGCGGCGGTCCGCTCGGCCAGCTCGCGCACCGGCGGCGAGACCCGCCCGAGGACCAGCGTCGTCTGGTCGCGCAGCACCGCCAGCTTCTCGGCCGCGATCTCGACCTCGGTCTCCCCCAGCCACTCGGTGTGGTCGCGGCCGATCGAGGTCAACACCGTGACCCGCGAGGGGATCGTGTTGGTCGCGTCGAGGCGGCCGCCGAGCCCGGCCTCGATCGCCGCCGCCTTGACCCGCGCCCGCGCCAGGGCGACGAAAGTGGCGGCGGTGGCCGCCTCGAACTCGGTGACGACGTCGCCCTCCGCCAGCGTCCGATTGACCCCCTCGGCTGCCCGCGCCACCTGCTCGACCGCCTCGGCCCAGGCCGCGGCGGAGATCTCCTCGCCGCGGATCAGGGTCCGCTCGGTCCAGCGCGCGGCGTGCGGCGAGAGGCAGGCGCCGGAGGGGACCCCGTGCGCTTCCAGCAGCGCCGCGGCCATCCGCGTCACCGAGGACTTGCCGTTGGTGCCGACCACGTGGATCGAGGCGAAGCGGCGCTGCGGCAGCCCCAGCGCCGTGGTCAGCTTGTGCATCCGCTCGAGGCCGAGCCGCCAGCCGACGGGTTCGAGCGAGTCCAGATACTCGGCGGGGTCGAAGGTCAACCGAGCTCGGCGAGTTCGTGGCGGTAGCGCTCGAGCTTGCCGCGCTCCTCCTCGACCACCTCGGCCGGCGCCTTGGCGACGAAGCCCTGGTTCTCCAGTTTGCGGCTCGCCCGTTGCACCTCGGCCTCGAGCTCCTGGCGCCGCTTGCGCAGCCTCGCCGCGACCGCCTCGGCGTCGAGCGCCTCCGAGGCGAGAACCCGCACCGGTCCAATCGCGGCGACCGGCTCGGCGCCGACGCCGTCGAAGGCGAAGCGCGAGAGGCGGCCGACGAACTCCGGCGGCTCGACCCCGTCGATCAGCGCCGGCAGGGTCGCCGCCACCGGCACCCCGGCGAGGTCGCGCCAGGCGCGCAGCCGCTGGGTCAGCCGGATCCCGGTCTCGACGTCCTCCTCCGCCGCCAGGTCGCGGAGGCCCTCCTCGGCGCTCGGGAAGGCGTGGACGGCGAGGTGGCCCTCGCGGGCCGGGTGGTAGGACCAGATCTCCTCGGTGACGAACGGCATCAGCGGGTGCAGCAGGCCGAGCACCCGCGCCAGCGCGTGGAGCAGCGTCGCCGAGGCCTCCTCCTCCCGCTCGTAGAGTCGCGGCTTGACGATCTCCAGGTACCAGTCGCAGAGGTCGCGGAAGACGAAGGCGTAGGCCTCCTGGGCGGCGTGGGCGAAGTCGTAGCGCTCGAGCTTCTCGGTCACCGAGGCGATCGTCGCCTCCAGGCGGGAGAGGATCCAGCGCTCCTCGACGTGGAGCGGCCGCGGCGCCGGCTCGACCTCGGCCGCGTTCAGCAGGATCAGCCGGCTGGCGTTCCACAGCTTGTTCGCCAGGTTGCGGCCCTGCTCGACCTTGGCGTCGGAGTAGCGCACGTCCTGGGTCGAGGACATCGCCAGCAGGCCGAAGCGCAGCGCGTCGGCGCCGTGGACGTCGATCTCCTCCAGCGGGTCGATCCCGGTGCCGAGGCTCTTCGACATCCGCCGTCCGTCGCGGGCCTGGATCACCGAGTGGACGTAGACGTCGCGGAACGGCACCGCGCCGGGGAACTCGAGTCCCATCACCACCATCCGCGCCACCCAGAGGAAGAGGATCTCGCGCGCCGTGGTGAGGAAGCTGGTCGGGTAGAAGGCGCGCAGCTCGGGGGTCTCCTCGGGCCAGCCGAGGGTCGCGAACGGCCACAGGGCCGAGCTGAACCAGGTGTCGAGCACGTCCTCCTCCTGGCGCAGGGTGGTGCCGTCGCAGCTCGGGCAGCGCTCCGGAGCCACCTCGGCGACGATCTCCTCCTCGCACTCGGCGCAGTACCAGACCGGGATCCGGTGCCCCCACCAGAGCTGCCGCGAGACGCACCAGGGGCGGATCTCCCCCATCCAGTCGAGGTAGACGCGTTTCCACTGCTCGGGGGTGATGCGGACCTCGTCGCGCTGCACGACCTCGATCGCCGGCCGCGCCAGCTCGTCCATCCGGCAGAACCACTGCAGGCTGATCAGCGGCTCGATCCGCTCCCCCGAGCGGTGCGAGAACGGCACCGAGTGGGCGTAGGGCTCCTCGCCGCGCAGCCGGCCCTCCTCGCGCAGGGCGGCGACGATCGCCTCCTGCGCCTCTTTCACGCTCAGCCCCGCGTACTCGCCAGCGGCCTCGCTCATCCGCCCGTCCTCGCCGATCACGGTGATCTCCTCGAGCCCGTGGCGGCGGCCGATCTCGAAGTCGTTGACGTCGTGGCCGGGGGTGATCTTCAGGGCGCCGGTGCCGAAGGCGGGGTCGACGTGGTCGTCGGCGATGATCGGCAGCCGCCGGCCGACCAGCGGCAACAGCGCGAAGCGACCGACCAGGTCGGCGTAGCGCTCGTCCTCGGGATTGACCGCGACGGCGGTGTCGGCGAGCATCGTCTCCGGGCGCACCGTGGCCACGGTCAACACCCGGTCGGAGTCCTCGAGCGGGTAGTCGATCGCGTACAGCGTGTCCTCGACCTCGCGGTTCTCGACCTCGAGGTCGGAGATCGCCGAGCGCGTCCCCGGGTCCCAGTTGACCATGTAGTTGTCGCGGTAGATGTAGCCCTTGTCGTAGAGGACCCTGAAGACGCGGTAGACGGCGCGGACGTAGCCCTCGTCGAGGGTGAAGCGCTGGCGCTCGTAGTCGCAGGAGGCGCCGAGCCGCTTGTACTGCTCGACGATCCGCGAGCCGTACTCCTCTTTCCAGGCCCAGACGCGCTCGACGAAGGCCTCGCGACCGAGCTCCTGGCGCGAGGTGCCCTCCTTGCGCAGCTCTTTCTCGACCACCGCCTGGGTGGCGATCCCGGCGTGGTCGGTGCCGAGGATCCAGAGCGTGTTGCGGCCGCGCATCCGGTTGAGGCGGACCAGCGCGTCCTGCATCGAGCCATTCAGGGCATGGCCCATGTGCAGGGCGCCGGTGACGTTCGGCGGCGGGATCGCGACCGAGAAGTTCTCCTCCGGGCTGCCCTCGGCGGGCGGGTGGAAATAGCCGCCCTGCATCCATTCGGCGAAGACGCGCGCCTCGACCTCGCCGGGGTCCCAGCGGGTCGTCGCTTCCAGGTTCTTGCGGCGCTCGGCGTCCACGAGGAGGCGAGTCTAAAGACGCGGTTCCGCCACCGATGCGAGCGGTTGCCTTCTGCCCCGCTATCCGGGTCGAACGGCAACCTCAACGAGAGGAGGGTCGCCGCGACCCCGCCGCGGTGGAGCGACGCTCGCTACTCGGGCCGGCGCTGCCGCACGCCAGCCGAGCCGGCACCCACCAACGGACCGCCCCCGCTAAGCCGTTTCCTCGCCGAGCTCCCGCTCGGGGGCGCCGCCGATGTCCTGGTGCGCGGCCTCGGTGACGAGGGTCGGGCGGCGGCCCGAGGTGATCGTCTCCCTGGTCACCACGCACTTGGTCACGTCGCGCCTCGACGGCAGCTCGAACTGGACGTCGAGCAGCGTCTCCTCGAGGATCGAGCGCAGGCCGCGGGCGCCGGTCTCGCGCTCCAGGGCCTTGTTGGCGATCGCCTCGAGGCTGTCCTCGGAGAAGACCAGCTCGATGTCGTCGAACTCGAAGAAGCGCTGGAACTGGCGGGTCAGGGCGTGCTTGGGCTCGGTCAGGATCGTGGTCAGGTCCTCGCGGCTGAGCTGGTGGATCGCGGTGATCACCGGCAGTCGGCCGATGAACTCGGGGATCAACCCGTACTCGATCAGGTCCTCGGGCAGCACCTGCTCGAACCATTCGCCCGCGTCCTTCTTCTCGCGCGAGGAGATTTCGGCGCCGAAGCCGATCCCGCGGTCGCCGACCCGCCGCTCGATCACCTTGTCGAGCTCGGCGAAGGAGCCGCCGCAGACGAAGAGGATGTTGGTCGTGTCGATCGTCAGGAACTCCTGGTGGGGGTGCTTGCGCCCGCCCTGCGGCGGCACCGAGGCCTGGGTTCCCTCGAGGATCTTCAAGAGCGCCTGCTGGACGCCTTCGCCGGAGACGTCACGGGTGATCGACGGGTTGTCGGCTTTGCGCGCGATCTTGTCGATCTCGTCGATGTAGATGATCCCGGTTTCCGCCTTCTTGACGTCGAAGTCGGCGGCCTGGATCAGCTTCAGGAGGATGTTCTCGACGTCCTCGCCGACGTAGCCGGCCTCGGTCAGCGCGGTGGCGTCGGCGATCGCGAAGGGGACGTTGAGGATCCGGGCCAGGGTCTGGGCGAGCAGCGTCTTGCCGCAGCCGGTCGGTCCCAGCATCATGATGTTCGACTTCTGCAGCTCGACCTCGGTCTCTTCGGACTGGGCGATCTGGACCCGCTTGTAGTGGTTGTAGACGGCGACCGAGAGGGACCGCTTGGCGGCCTCCTGGCCGACCACGTACTCCTGCAGGACGTCGTAGATCTCGCGCGGTTTCGGCAGGTTCTCGAGCTCGAAGGCGGGTGGCGCGGTGAGCTCCTCGTCGATGATCTCGTTGCAGAGGTCGATGCACTCGTCGCAGATGTAGACGCCCGGTCCGGCGATCAGCTTTTTCACCTGCCGCTGCGACTTCCCGCAGAAGCTGCAGAGAAGCTGCTCGTTGGAGTCGGTCGGACGTGCCAGCGGAATCCCCTCCTAGGGCGGGACGATCGGTTTCTCCGGCGGCGCCCCAAAAGCTTAGTCGGGCCCGGCCGCCGGCCTGTGCCGGTGCAATACGTCAATCGTCCGGCCCTCCCTGCCGCTGGGTGCGAGCTTGCGGCCGCGGTAGGTTTCGGTCGATGGCCGCCGATCTCGAGATCGCCCCGATCGCCGCCTCCGAGTACGGCCAACTGCTGCCGCTGATCGCCGCCTACCAGCGCTTCTACGAGGTCGAGGAGATCGACGAGCAGCGCAACCACCGCTTCTTCCGCCGCTTCCTCGCCCCCAGCGATGCCGGTCTCCTGCTCGGCGCCCGCCGCGCCGGCCGCCTGGTCGGCTACGCCTGCCTCTACTGGCACTTCTCTTCGACCAAGGCGCGCGAGACGGTGCTGATGAACGACCTCTTCGTCGCGCCGGAGGCGCGCGGCGCGGGTGTCGGCCGGGCGCTGATCGAGGCCAGCCTCGAGGTCGCCCGCGAGCGCGGCGCCGCCCAGCTCGAGTGGCAGACCGCGCCCGACAACCACACCGCCCAGCGCCTCTACGACGCGACCGGCGCCGCTCGCTCGACCTGGATCTCCTACGAGCTGCCGGCATGAGGCCGCGCACCGCCAGGCCCGAGGTCCTGCTGCAGACGGTCGAGCGCGACGACCCGGAGGTGATGGCGCTGTACGAACCGTTCGTCCTCGAGGCCGACGGGCCGCTCGCCGACGAAATCGACCTCGGCGCCGAGGCGGCGCAGGGACCGCCGGCCGACCTGGTGCCGCCGGCCGGGGCGATGCTGCTGGCCCGGGTCGACGGCGAGCCGGCGGCGATCGGCGGCGTCCGCCACCTCGACACCGAGGTCGCCGAGGTGAAGAGCATGTACGTCTCCCCCGCCCACCGCGGGCTCGGGCTCGGCCGCCGAATCCTCGACGAGCTGCACCGGATCGCGACCGAATCGGGCTGCCGCGCGGTGCGCCTCGACACCTCCGACTACCTGACCGTCGCGATCGGCCTCTACCGCGCCGCCGGCTACCGCGAGGTCGCCGACTACAACCGCAACCCGAAAGCGAATCTCTGGTTCGAACGGCCGCTTCGCTGACGAGTTCGCGGGGCCATGGGCCCGTCAAGTCGTCAGCGGAGTGGCTACCGCCGTTCGCGCCTGGCGATTTCGCGGTTCAAGCTGCGACGCAGGGTGAGCTGGGCGACGAGCGAGGTGACGAGGTAGACGGCGCCGATCAGCAGCAGCAGGCCGCGCTGGTCGGGGATGACGAACGCGAGGATGGCGATCACGAGGACGCCGACCAGCGTCGAGAGCATCAGCATCCGCAGCAGCCGGTCGGCGGCCTGGCGGGTCACGCGGTCTCCCTCTTCACGCCGGAGATTCCAGCAGCTCGACCGGATCGCCGTGGTAGCCGGCGCGGCCCAGCAGCCGCTCCTCGCCGCCGGGCCAGGTGGTGAGCCGCAGCTCGGCGAGCTCGCCGGGACCCTCGAGCCGCAGCCAGGCGAGCGGCGCCACGGCGCTCGCCCGCTCGCCGGCGGTGGCGATCGTCGCCAGCAGTGCGGCGCGTTCGTCCTCTGGCAGGTACCAGAGGAGGACGGAGTGGAAGACGACCGTCGCGACGCCCTCGGCGGGCTCGGCGAGCCGCTCGGCGGCCCAGGCCGCCGCCGGCGCTTCGTCGACCCGCACGGGATGGGCCGCCGCGACCTCGAGCGCGGCTGTAAGCCGCTCGACCCGGCGCCGCTGGTCGGCCCACACGTATGCGAGCAGGGTCCGCCGTCCCTCCTCGGTGCTCGCGTCCACCGGCGCCGCGTCGCACGCTTCGCGCGAGGCGACCTCCACCGCCTCGGCGTCGTTGGCGCAAAAGTTGCCCATAGGGAAACAAAGGCGCCAATCACTGAGGCGGAGCGGTGAATCGGCAGGGCCGCAGGCGAAGTCCGCGGCCTCGTAGCGATAGCGGTCCCAGTTGGAGTTGAGGCCGGCGCTGGCGCCGAGCTCCAGGGTCCGCAGCGGCAACTCCCACCGCCCCGCGACCGCCTGAAAGCCGAACAGGAGCGCGCACGAGCGACCGACCTCGTTCGTCTGCACGGGCAGGTCGACCAGCTCGCGCAGCTCGTCGCGCCGCCGCGCCAGCACCTCCCGGAAGGCCTCCCATCCTGCGAACGCCTCCGCCTCCTCCCCAGCCAGGACGAGCCGGTTCACCGCCCCCGTCAACCGCAGGGGAAGTGAGGAGAACGTCGGCTCCTGCCGCTGCCCGCGCAGCACCTCCCAGGTGGCCCCGCCGGCCTCGACGTCATCCGCGGCCGGCGCCAACAGCTCGGCGTAGAGCGGCGACCCCAGCCGCCGGCACGCCTCCGCCTGCCAGCGCAGGCGCCCCGCGACCCGCTCCCGCTCAGCTCCAGGCATCCCAGCGATCGAGCGCCGGCTTCGGGTCGATCGGCCGCCCGTCGACGTGGATCTCGAAGTGCAGCATGCAGCCGACCGACCAGGCGTTGCCGGTCCTCCCCACCACCCCCACCCGCTTCCCGGCCCAGACCCGCTGGCCGCGGTGCACGAACGGCGCTCGCTCGAGGTGCGCATAGAAGTAGCTGCGGTGCTCGCCCTGACCGTGGATTTCGAGGTAGTTGCCGTAGAGGACCGGGTCATAGCCGGTCCGCCTCACCCTGCCGGTCACCGTCGACACCGCCGGGACCCCGCAGCGGGCGAGGATGTCGAAGCCCTCGTGGACGCGGCCGTCGTTGCGGCCGGCGCCGAACTCGCCGACCGCGCCGCGTTCGCCGTGCGGCGCCGGCACCGGGAAGACGTGGGCGAAGAAGGGGATCCCGCCGTCGGGGGCGCGCAGCGGATCGCGCAGCTTGGCGATGGCCACGGCCGTGACAGCGGCGAGCGCCAGGGAGAGAAGGAGGGCGAGGAGGGCGGCGCGCTTCAGAGCGGCACTCCTCCGCAGGTCATCGACGCGTCAGTGGTGCTCGATCACGCGGTCGACGATGTGGTACTCCCTCGCCTCCTCCGCGCTCATGAAGTAGTCGCGCTCGGTGTCCTTGGTGACCTTCTCGAACGGCTGACCGGTGTGTTTGGCGATGATCTCGTCGAGCCGGCGGCGCACGTCGATGATCTCTTTGGCGTGGATCTCGATGTCGGTCGCCTGACCCTGGAACCCGGCGGAGACCTGGTGGATCAGGATCTTCGAGTTCGGCAGCGCCATCCGTTTGCCCTCGGCGCCGCCGCAGAGCAGCAATGCTCCCATGCTCATCGCCACCCCGACGCAGATCGTCTGCACCTTGGGTTTGATGAACTGCATCGTGTCGTAGATCGCCAGCCCCGCGTACACCGAGCCGCCCGGCGAGTTGATGTAGAGGCTGACGTCCTTGTCCGGGTCCTCGGACTCGAGGTGCAGCAGCTGGGCGACGATCAGGTTGGCGATGTCGTCGGTGACCGGCGTGCCGAGGAAGACGATGCGCTCGCCGAGCAGGCGCGAGTAAATGTCGAAGGCGCGCTCTCCGCGAGAAGTTTGCTCGACGACCATGGGGACGAGTGGGCTCATGGGGCGCACTCTATAGATCGATGTCGGCGGGCTGGCGCGAGGGGCGCGGGGTTGAAGCGGGACGTCCATGGACGGGGAGGATTGCGTCAGAGGCGACCGGCGCGAACCGCCCCACAGCCCGACCCCGAGCTGCGACCCCGGCCCCGTGTACCGCAAGCTTCCCCGAGCCCGGGGGTCTCGTCCCCGGGTCCTTTCGCTGAAGCTTCCGGACCTCGGGCGGTGGAGGAACGCGTGTTGGTGGAGGGGCGTCGACCCTCTAACGCCAACCCCCTTCCCTCCCGCGATTCGGTAGAGAGCCTAAGACTCAGAGTCAGGCGTCCAGAGACTCCCGGCCGCCTCGCGCTCTTTCTCCGGCGTCCAGATTTTCTCAGCCGCCTCGGCTTTCTCCTGCCGCTCTTCCGCCTCCTCGAGCGGAATCGGCTTCGCCTCGGCGGCGATCAGCTCGATCGCTTTGCGCGCCCTGATGTCCTCTTCGATCATCGCCGCGCGGCCGTTCTCGCGCAGCCGCTCGAGCAGCTTCTCCGGGGTGACCCGTTCGTGTTCCGCGGAGTGCTCGAGGGCCTCGACCATCTCCTCGTCGGTGACCTCGATCGCCTCCGCCTCGGCGACCGCGGTGACGACCGCCTCGCGCTTCAACTCGCGCTCCGCGTCAGGCTTCGATTCCTCGATCAGCTCCTCGCGGGTTTTGCCCTGCATCTGCAGGAACTGGTTGGGGTCCATGCCGCGCTGGGCGAGCTGGCGCTCCATCCGCTCCCAGCGTTCGGTCGCCCGCGCGGTGGCCAGGTCCTCGGGGACCTCGACGCTCGCCGCCTCGACCGCGGCGTCGACCGCCGCGACCCGGAAGTCTTCCTCGGCCCGCGAGCCGAGCGCGCTGCCGACTTTCTCGCGGATGTCGCCGCGCAGCTCCTCGAGCGTCTCGAACTCGGAGGCGTCGGAGGCGAACTCGTCGTCGAGCTCGGGGAGGATTTTCTCCCGCACCTCCTTGACCCTGACCGCGAAGACCGCGTCTTCGCCGGCCAGGTCCTCGTTCGGGTAGTCCTCGGGGAAGGTCACCTCGACCTTCACCTCGCCGCCCGGCTCGGCGCCGGCCAGCTGCTCCTCGAAGCCCGGGATCAGGTTGCCGGAGCCGAGCTCGAGCAGGTAGTCCTCGGCCTTGCCGCCCTGGAAGGGCTGACCGTCGACCGAGCCCTCGAAGTCGATCAGCAGCGCGTCGCCCTCCTGCGCCGCCCGCTCCACCGGCTCCAGCCGGGCGAAGCCCTGGCGCAGCCGGTCGAGCTCGGTGTCGACGATCTCCTCGTCGACCTCGGTCTCTTTCCTGCCGACCTCGAGGCCCTTGTACTCGCCGAGCTCGGCCGGTGGCCGCACCCCGATCTCGAATTTGAACTCGAGCGGCTCGCCCTCGTCGCTCGGGGTCGAGGTCATCTCAATCGAGGGGTCGCCGATCGGGGCGATCCCGGAGTCGAGCAGCGCCTGTTCGTACCACTCCGGCAGCGCCTCGCGGATTGCCTCTTCGAGCACGACCGGGAAGCCGACCCGCTGGATCACCAGCGAGGGCGGCGCCTTGCCCTTGCGAAAGCCGGGCAGCCGCATCTCGCGGGCCAGCGCGCGGGCGGCGCGCGAGGTGGCGCGGGCGACGTCCTCGGCGGGGACCTCGACCTCGACCCGGGCGCGCGAGTCGGGCAGCTCGGTGAGAGTGGTCTGCATCGGCCCCGACACTAGAGGAAGCGGCGCGCGAGCAGCGTCCGCAGCGCGGCACCGAAGTCGATCGCAAAGGCGAGGCCGCGCCCGAGCGGCCCGGTCGCCAGCCAGGAGAGGGCGCGGTCAGTCACTGGCGTATTCCAGCAGCGAGCTGTCGACCAGCCACTCGACCGGGGCGTGGTCGTCGGTGAAGACCTCGCCGCCGCGCAGCCGCGGCTCCAGCCGCGCCGCCGCCTCGCGCGCCAACGGCCGCAGCTCGGCCGGCAGCGAGCCGGTCGCGGCCCGCAGCCGCGCCGCCGAGAAGGCGCCCTCGCCGGCGACGAGCAGGGTGTTGGTGTCCTCGATCGGGTCGCGCAGCACGCGCGGGAAGGCGGCCGCCAGCGTCCGTCCCAGCACCTTCTCCAGCTCGTCGCTGCCCTCCGGGTGGCCGACGTTGACGATCACCAGGCCGCCGGGCGCGAGCCGGTCCCGGGCCAGCTCGAAGAACTCCCGGGTGGTGAGGTAGAAGGGGATGTAGGGCTGGCGGTAGGCGTCGACCATGATCGCGTCGAAGCCGCCGCCCGAGCGCTCGAGCCAGGGCCTGGCGTCCTCGGCGTGGACCTCCATCCGCGGGTTGCGGAGGTCGAGGTAGCGGCGGCCGAGCTCGGTCAGCTCGGCGTCGATCTCGACCGCGTCGACCGCGGTCCGCGGAAAGTAGTGGCCGAAGGCGCGGGCGACGGTGCCGCCGGCGTTGCCGAGGATCGCGATCCGCCGCGGCGCCGGCCGCCCGGAGGACGCCGGCAGGACCAGGTGGCCGTCCCAGTAGTCGCCGGTCAGGTAGCTGCCGGGGCGGTAGAGCGAGTGCACCGCGTGGCCCTCGTTCAGCTCCAGCGCCCGGCTGCCGTCGTCGCGTTCGACCACCCGCGCGTACTGGTGGGTGGTCTCGGCCTCGTAGAGGACGCGGCCCGCCCCCGCCCCCTTGATCGTCCCCGCCGGGATCAGCAGCGCCGATAGCGCCAGCGCCACCGGCACCGCGACCGCCAGCCGCCGACCCGCCCCCAGCGAGGCGACCAGCGCCAGCGCCGCGGCGAAGGCGAGGAAGGTGCGCTGGGTGCCGAGCAGCGGGATGAAGAGGAGCGCCGAGAGCATCGTCCCGACCAGCGAGCCGGCGGTCGAGATCGCGTAGAGGCGGCCGACCACCTGGCCGGCGCCGCGCACGTCGGCGACCGCGAGGCGCACCGCCCACGGCGCCGCCGCGCCGAGCAGCGTCACCGGCACCGCGACGAGGACCAGCACCCCGAACAGCGAGCCGGCGAAGCCGCCGACCGAGACCTCGTCGAAGGCGTCGACCGAGAAGCCGAGGAAGGGACGGGCGGCGAAGGGGACGGCGGCGATCAGCAGCGCCGCGCCGAGCACCAGCAGAGACAGGCCGCGCAGGTGCGGGTGGCGGTCGGCGGCGCGGCCGCCGAACCAGTAGCCGGCCGAGAGAGCGACGAGGACGACCGCGATCGTGTTCGCCCAGACGATCGTCGAGGCGCCGAAGTAGGGAGCGAGCAGCCGCGCCACGGCGATCTCGACGCCGAGGCTGGCGGCGCCGACGACGAAGACGAGAACGCCGAGCAGCGCCCGTTCGGGGCGCCCGACCTCAGCCGCCGGCGGTGCCGCTTGCACCGGGCTCTCCCCCGCTCCCGATCAGCTGCCGTTCGAGCCGTTCGCTCTGGCCGGCGGCGACGGCGCGCTGGGCGCGCGCCGGGTCGAGCTCGACGCCGCGTTCCCAGGCGAGGTCGAGCAGCCGCTGCTTCTCGATCCCCTCCCTCGCCGCCTGGAAGAAGAACCAGGCGATCAACGCCAGGCCGCCGACCGTCCCCTCGACCATCATCACCACGCCGGCGACGCTCTGGTCGGCGAGCGGGTCGATGTGCCAGGCCGCCTCGCCCTTCGCATAGACGTCGTAGAGGACCGTGTTCGACCACATCAGGACGTTGCCGAGGATCACCCCGGAGAAGCGGACGACGATCACGTAGACGACCTTCCAGCCGGCGGTGAACCAGGTCGGCTTCGGCAGCGGCCCGAAGATCGGCATCCACATCAGGCAGCCGAAGACGATGAAGGTGGCGTGCTCGAGGGCGTGGACGGGGGCGCCGCCATAGGCGGCGTCGTAGAACCCCGGCACGTGCCAGAGGTAGAAGTTGACCGCCCACAGGGGAAGCGCGACCAGCGGGTGGGCGAGGACCCGCAGCTTGTCGAAGGGAGGCGTCGCCAGGATCGGCTGCAGCAGCGGCCCGGTCAGCCCGAGGACGATGAACAGCGAGGCGACGTCGCCGATCGCCAGGTGCTCGATCATGTGGGCGATCACCAGTTCGTCGGCGACGTCGGAGATCGGCGTGACCAGGACGGCGGCGATCAGCAGCAGCCCGATCGCGAAGCAGACCTGGCGCCAGAGCGGAACCGGTTTGCCGCGGGCGGCGAGGGTCGCGGCGCGCTTCGCGTAGAGCACCGCCGCGATCACCATCGGCGCCAGCTCGACGAAGGCGAAGACACCGGTCAGGTGGGCGAGCGGCAGGGTCATCGCTCCCAGCGTAGATGAGCGCTTTCGCGGCGCTCCCAACGACGCGTTTTTCGGAAAACGCCGGAGTTTCCGCTGCAGACGGCGAGTTTACAGACAATACGTTTCGCTTGCTCTATATTTGCCTCACGCCATGACGAGTCTCGACCGCTCCGACGACAACGACCTTCTGACCGCGCTGCGGCATCCGCTGCGCCGCCGGATCCTCCGTCGCATGGACAGCGACGAGGCAATCAGCCCGCGCGAGCTCTCGCAGCAGCTGCAGGAGCCGCTCAGCAATGTCAGCTACCACGTCCGCGTTCTGGTCGACTGCGCCGCGGTGACGCTGGTCGACACGCAGCCGGTCCGGGGCTCGATGCAGCACTTCTACTGCAGCGCGATCGACGCCCCCTGGGCGCGCCAAGTTCTCGGAATCAGCGAGGCCGAGGACGAGGGCCAGGGGGAGAAACCCGACGACCTCCAGGCCTAGGCGAGAGATGGACGCGAGCGGCGAGAACTGGACCACCCGGGACGACGACCTGGCGATGGAGTCAGCGGTCCTGCAGCGCGTCCTCGACGTCCACCCCGCCCGCCTCACCGTTTCCGAACTGATCCGCGAACTGGCGGGCGAGGAGGTCGACTTCGGGACGCGAGACGCGATCGAACGGGCGGCCCGGGATCTGTCGGGGGTGGGGCTGGTGCATCTGGTCGACGATTTCGTCACGCCGACGCGGGCGGCGTTGCGGTACAGCGATTTGCTCGATCGGTAGCGGCTTCGGAGGGGCGCGGGACGGCGGGGCGGGGGACGGCGGTGCGGGGGACGGCGGGGCGGGGGACGGCGGTGCGGGGGACGGCGGGGCGGGGGACGGCGGGGCGGGGGACGGGCTAGGGACCGGGGTTTGCGGCGCTGGGCGAGCGTCGGCAGGACCCCCTCTCTCGGCCTGTCGGGGTGGGTTGGATTCGGCTGGCGCCTCGGGGAGCGCCGACCCTCAGCCGCAAAACGTTCGGGGGTCCTGCCGACGCTCGCCCGCGAGAATCCGCGAGGTCCCAGGGACGGTCCGCCCCATCTCTCTTTGAGCTCGCGAGGGACGGAGTCTGGCCGGCTAGATCCGATGAGTCGGCGGCGAGCGGGAGGAGCGAGGGCGAGCGAGCCGGAGCGAAAGCGAGCGGGCGAGCCGACCTCGTTGCGCTTGTCCCCACCGGTTGCGGTTGTCCCCGCTATGCGGGGACAAAGGCGTCGCGTGGGGAGAAGTGCAACGAGGTCGGTCCCGTCGGGACGTCCCGTCGGGACGCCCCCGTCCCTTGTCAGCTTTCAAAAAAAGGGGGTCGGACTCAAACGGATTCGTTGGCGAGCGCCGGCAGGACCCCCGAACGTTTTGCGGCTGAGGGTCGGAGCACTCCCGAGGCGCCAGCCGAATCCGACCCACCCCGACAGGCCGAGTGAGGGGGTCCTGCCGGCGATCGCCGCCGCCAACCCTGATCCCTAGCCGTCCCTCGCCCCGCCCGTCCCTCGCCCCGCCCGTCCCTCACCCCACCACAAACCGATCCAACGGCACCCGCAACCGCTCACCCAGCTCCCGCGCCGCCTCCTCTCCCGCCGGATCCTCCTCGACGCCAGCCGTCACCAGCACCACCTCGGTCGCCGGGTAGCTGCCGATCTGGTCTTCGACCGCCTGCACCAGGTCCTCGTCGCCAACCCGGGCCTCCGCCTCCACTCCGGCCTTCGCCAGAGAGGCCACGGTGACGACGAGGTTCTCCTGGGCGGCGCGGCGGGCGGCCTCGAGGTCGGACGCCCAGCGGTCGAGGAAGCTGAGCCGCGCCGGCGCCAGGACGAGCACCGCTTCGGCGGCCGGGTGGTCCGGGGCGGGCTCGGCCAGGGCGGCGATCGCGTCGATCGTCGCGGCGTCCTCGACCGGGCGCGAGACGACGACGAGCAGCCGGCGCCCGGGCGGGGCGCCAGCGCCGATCGCGCCGCGCGGTCGTGCCCGCACGGCGACGAAGACGACGAGGACAGCGACGAGGGCGCCGAGGGCCACGCCGATCGCCGGCCCCCCGACGAGGAAGCCGGCAGCGATCGGGACGGCGATCGCGGCGACGAGAAGCGGCAACTTCCAAGGTGCCACCTCTCAAGCTTGCCAGGCGCGACCGCCGTCCGCGCCGCCGATCAGCGGTTCAGGAGCCCTTCAGAGTCGCTCGCGGCGACGCCTGAACCCGCACTTTGATGATCCGCATTCTTCCTCCCCCGTTGCCTTTGACTGATCCCCCGCGCCGCGCCAGACAGAGCGCGAGCTGGCCACCACTTTAAGCAGTCTCATCAATCAAAGTCAATGCACCAGGGGTACGCGACTAAACGGATAGTTGATTACCGGTATAGATTTTCTTGAGCTTCGGGCTTTAAAGTGTCCGAATCGGCTGCAAACCGTGTTAACAAACTGAAGGAAGCCCCCCATGCCCAAGACGAAAGACAAGAACGACGTCGAACAGATCGTCGCCAAGGCATTCGCTCATCCCTTGCGCGTTCAGATCTTGATCATTTTGAACGAGCGAGTGGCCAGCCCCAACCTGCTGGCCCAGGAGCTGGACCAAAGTTTGAATCTCGTCGCCTACCACGTGCGGGTGCTCGAGAAATACGACTGCATCGAGCTGGTCGACACGAAGCAACGGCGCGGCGCGACCGAGCACTTCTACCGTGCCACGCGCCGCCAGTTCCTCAGCAGCGACGAATGGGCGCGGATGCCGGACGTGCTGCGCCCGGCGGTCTCAGGCGCGGTGCTGCAGTCGATCTTCGGCGACATCGAGGAGGCGGTGAAGTCCGGCACGATGAACACGGCCGACGACTTCCACGTCAGCCGCACGCCGATGATCGTCGACGAGCAGGGGTTCGAGGACGTGACCAAGCTGCTCGATCAGACCCTCGACCGGCTGCTCGAGATTCAGGCGCAGGCCTCGGAAAGGCTGACCAAGGGCGGCGGCGACGGATTCCTCTCCAAGGTCGAGCTCCTGCACTTCAAGTCGCCCGACTCGGCCGAGGGCGAAGCCGAGGCGAAGAAGGCCGCCGAGGCCGCGGCCAACGGCAGCTGACCCAGCTCCCCCGGCACCCCCGGGCCAGGGGCCGGCGCCGCTCAGCTCAACGACTGAGCGGCGCCGCCGCCTCCGGCGTGGCGACGACGAACGAGAAGCTCTCCTGCAGGTAGAGCGAGACCGTCTCGCCGTCGTGATGGTCGTAGCCGATCGCCAGGTCCTGCCCTGACTCGAAGAGGAAGTCGCCGCCCCGCAGGCTGACGACCACCGCTCCCTCGACTCCCGGCGCCCAGACGATCGGGCCGCCGAGCAGGATCTTCGCCAGGTGGTCGAACAGCGGGTAACCGCCGTGCTCGGCGGTCTCGATCACCCGGGTGTACTCGTCGGGGCCGAGCGCCAGTCCGTAGGGCCCGCCGACCCCGGCGCCGCGCACCGACTCGACGGCGCGGGCGACCGAGCGCGGGTAATCCTGCTCGGCGCTGGCGCCGAGCGGCTCCGGCGCAAACGGCGAAGCCGCGGCGATCCCGACGATGCCGGCGTCGGCCCAGCCGTGGAATACGGCGACGTTCTCGCAGGTGGCGATCCGCTCCGCCGCCTCGTCGAGCGGCGCCAGGTCGGCGTCGACCGCGCCGCGGTCGTCGTCGGCCAGCTCGGCGCGGGCGATCGCGAAGTCGGCGCGCAGCTCGACCAGCGGCAGGACCCGGCGCCGCAGGCCCGCTACGCCATCGCCGTCGGGCGGCGCCAGCCTCTCGGTGCGGCCGAGGTTGGTCGCCGAGTGCTCCCAGCCGAGCGGGCCGGCGAAGTCGACCAGGCGGCGAGCGCCGAGCGGGCCGTGCAGGCGCTCGCGCGCCTCCTCATCGAGCAGCTGCCAGTTGCCGTCGGAAAGCGGCGCGATCTCGCGCAGCAGGTGGTTCATCGTCCTTCCCCCTTGAGGCTGCCTATGCCGAGCGATCCGTCGCCCGTCCTGGGAACCGCCGCGTTGGCCGCGCCGCTGCCCTCCGGCGGCGCCTCCTCGCCGTTGCCGATGTCCTCGCTCGCGGCCTCCGCCGCATCGCCGTTCGCGACGATGTCGCCGGGCCGGAAGAGGATGCCTTCGGCGGTCGCGCGCCAGCGCGGCGTCCGCCGCAGCAGCGCCTCGAGGTCCATCGCGAAGTGCTTGAACTCCTCCCCCTGGGCGTCTTCCATGATCGCCCGCGCCTCGGCGTCGGGCTCGACCGCGAGGCGCTGCTGGTACCAGCCGATCGCCTGCGACTCCTCTTCGAGCGAAGCGCAGAGACGGGCGAAGGTGCGCGTCTCCGCCGGCAGCTCCTCCGGTGGCTCGTGGTACTGGTCGAAACCCATCTGACCTCCTTGGCTGGGCAAGCGCTGAGCGCGAAGCGCTGATCGCGGTGTCAGCGCGAGACTACCCGCCAGGCTGCCGAGCACTCGCGGCGAGGTCAGACTCCTCACACAAAGCGAAATTGAGCGGCGCTCGCCGCCGGTCGCTTCAAGCCGCTGCCGCGCAGGCGGTTCGCCGCGGTCGGATCTCGACGGGAGGTCGGATAGGAAGAGCGGCCGGCGCCGCTATGGTGTCGGAAGACGGCGCCACCCGCCGTCTGGCGCTGCACGGCACCGGATCCGGTGTCCTCTGGGCGGTGTCGAGTTGGGCGCCCGCCGCGAGATAACCCAGATGGCAGCAAAAGACGAGCACATTCCGATCACCGATCCGGCGCCGGCGCCGACCCCCGGCGACGGCCTCGCCAGCGAGCGCGAGCTCTGGCGCCGCTTCGCCGCCCACCGCGATCCCGCCAGTCGCGAGGAGCTGGTCCGCCGCTACCTGCCCTTCGCCAAGAACCTGGCGCTGCGCTATCGCGGCGCCAGCGAGTCCTTCGACGACCTGCTGCAGGTCGCCAACCTCGGCCTCGTCAACGCGATCGACCGCTTCGAACCGGCGCGCGGCACGCCGTTCGCCGCCTTCGCCTCGCCGACCATCCTCGGCGAACTGAAGCGCCACTTCCGCGACCGCGTCTGGACCGTGCGGGTGCCGCGCGGGCTGCACGACCGGATGGCCGAAGTCGACAAAGCCACCTCGGAGCTGACCGTGGCGCTGCAGCGCTCGCCCTCGGTCGGCGAGATCGCCGAGCGGCTGGAGATCGACCCGGCCGACGTGCTCGAGGTCCTCGAGGCCAACCACAACCGGCGGCCGCTCTCGCTCGACCGGCCGCTCGGCGACGAGGAAGAGTCGCCGGCCTCGGAGTGGATCGGCGACGTGGACGAGGGCTTCGAGCTGGTCGAAGACAAACTCACCCTCGAGGGGGTGCTGCCGCAGCTCGACGAGCGCGAGCGGCTGATCCTAAAACTGCGCTTCGTCGACGACATGACGCAGTCGCAGATCGCCGAGCAGATCGGCCACTCGCAGATGCACGTCTCGCGGATCCTGCGGCGGACGCTCGACCGGATCCGCGAGGAGGTCGCCGACCGCTCAGCCGGCGAGCGCGGCGATCCCGACGACTAGGTACTCGCCCTCGTCGTCGCTCTCGACCCGCAGCTCGTCGGCCAGCGCCGCCAGCGAGCCGCCCACCGAGGGCAGGTCGAGGCTCTTCTTCAGGTTCTCGCCGCCGCCGGCTTCCATCGGCCCGACGCGCAGCTCGACGCCCTGCGGGCCGTCGAGGATCGAGAGCGTGATGTGACCGTCCGGGAAGCCCTGCGGGGCGCTGGCAGAGATCGCGTCGCTGAGCAGCATCGCGTCGGAGATGCGGTCGACGGTGACGTCGTGGCGGGCCGCCAGCGAGGTCAGGGCACGGCTGAGGATCGGCGCCAGCAGCTGCGGCGGGCCGACGCGCAGATCGGTCGTCGCGGGGCCGCCCGGGAGCTCGGCGCTCTCGATCTCCTCATCGCGCTGGCGCGCCTGCAGCGGCACGTGCATCCGGATCTCGGTTCCGCGGTCGACCCCGCCCTTGATCTCGAAGCTCTTCGACAGCGCCGCGATCAGGGTCAGTCCGAGCCGCAGGCTGGGACGCGAGCCGTCGTCGTCGGCGCGCGGCCGGATCCCCATCCCGTGATCGCGGACGGCGACCGTGAGGCCGTCGTGCTCGAGCAGGGCGTCGACCTCGAGCGGGCCCGGCCGGTCCTGCGGGTAGGCGTGGACGACGACGTTCATGCAGGCCTCGGTGACCACCGTCTTCAGGTCGGCGATCCCAGGTTCGTCCATCCCGATCGACTCGGCCAGTCCGGCGAGGGCGTGACGAACCACCGCTACGTTCTCTGCGTTGGCAGGCAGGGACATTTGCAGCCCCGATCGATCCTCTTTGGTCGCGTTCACGTTTTGGAAAAAGAGCGCCTGATGCTCCTTCTTGGAGCACACCGCGTCGGACCTTTCGTCCTCTCGCCGGCGGCGAGCATAGCTTTCGGACCGCATTCGGTTCTTACCCGGCCCGTTTCGGGCGAAACGACGACCTTTGAAATGAGAAACCTGCGGTAGGATCGCCGTGTGAGTCAAGCGCCTTTCGAAGCGTCGACCGCCGCGCTTGAGGGCGGGTTCCGGGTGGTCGCCGTCCGCGGCGAGCTCGACCTCGGAACCGCGCCGGCGCTAGAGGGTCCGCTCGAGGAAGCGATCGACGCGCGCGAGCCCCTGCTGGTCGACCTCAGCGAGTGCGAGTTCATCGACTCGACCGGGATCGCGATGATCGTCCGCGCCTGGCAGCAGCTCATCAACGGCGACGATGGCAGTGGCGGCGGCGGCGATCGAGTCGTCATCTGCAGCACCAACGAGCAGGTCCGCCGGGTGCTCGAGATCACCGGCCTTGACGTCTCGATTCCGGTGCACGAGAGCCGCGACGCGGCCCTGGCGGCGCTTCGCGGCGCCTGAGAAGTGACACCGATCACATAGCAGGCCAGAGCGGCGATACCCGGGCGCGGCGCTGGGTATCTATAGGCGATGCCTGCGCCACGCCGGAGATTGCCCCGCGAGCTGTTCGAGACCCGCAGCCACGCCTGGACCTCGATCGGCCTAGGCGACGAGCTGGCGCCGAAGGTCTCGCGCAAGGCGATGGGCGGCCTGCTGCTCGCGCTCCTGGCGCTGGCCGCCACGCTGGTCGTCTACTACAACCGCCGCGAGATCGCGCCCGGCTACGGCGAGTGGATCCGGATCGGCACCGTGGTCGTCCTCGTCCTGGTCGGCTCGGCCGCGATCCACTGGCTCGGCCGCGCCTTCTCGCCGCGGCTCTACCGCCGGCTCGACCCGGCGACGGCAGGGACCGTCGGCTTCGTCATCCGCCTCCTGGCGACCGCCGCGGTGGTGATCCTGGCGCTGCGAATCGCCGGGGTGCGCGGTAGCACGCTGGCGGTCGGCGGCGCCTTCACCGCCGTCGTCTTCGGCCTCGCCGCCCAGCAGGCGCTGGGCGGCGTCTTCGCGGGCATGGTGCTGCAGAGCACCCGCCCCTTCCGCGTCGGCGAACGCGTGCGCCTGGTCGGCGGCCTGCTCGCCGGCTCGCTGGAGGGGACGGTCTCCTCGCTCGGCCTCTTCTACACGACGCTGAGCCAGGGAGCGGACCGCCTCAAAGTTCCCAACAGCGTCCTCCTCAGCCTCGTCGTCGTGCCGCTGCGCGAGCCCGACAAGGTCGACGTCCGGGTCCGGCTCCCGACCGAGGCCAGCCCCCAGCAGGTCGAGCAACGGCTGCTGCGCTCGATCTCCGTCCCGACCCGCTACCGGCCCAGCGTCTCGCTCGAGGAAATCGACCCGGACGGCGTCACCCTCCGGGTCCAGGCCACTCCCCTGCGCCCCGAGCACGGCTCCCAGCTGGCCGAGGAGATCCTCGACGGCCTGCGCCAGGGCACCGCCCTCGGCGCCGACAACGGCCACGCCGAATAGCGCTCGGCGACGCGGCCCGCCGGATCGTCAGCCGCCGGCGCCACCGCACGGCGAGCCGCTCAGGCGGTGATCGCGATCGCGAGATTTATCAGCACCGCGATCGGGGTGCCGACGATCGAGAGCGTGCGGAAGAACTTGGCGAAGCCGCCGCGGTAGCGGACCGCCTCCATCAGGGTGAGGCCGACGACGTGGGCCATGTTGATCAGGGCGGTGAAGATCGCGATGCCGATCGCGGCGCCGACCCAGCCGCTGTCGGTGCCGGAGCCGCCGGCGGCGATCGCGGCGAGGATCGCGGCGAGGATCGTGCCGACGATGCCGGCGACCATCCCGGCGAGGTCGGCGCGAGAGAGGCCTGGCAGGTAGGCCGAGCCGACTTCGTGCTCGACGCCGCTGATCGTCCCCGCGCCGGCTTTCTCGACGTCGACCACCTCGTCGTCGGCGTCGCGGTCGAGGACGACCATCCGCAGCGGCGGCTCGAGCGACTCCTTGGCGTGCTCGAACATGCCCCCTTCGAACCAGCGCTCCTCCCCCTTCTCGTACTCGAAGAAGACCACCTCGTCGGCCGGCGCTTTCAGCAGCGCGTCCTGGGCGGCCTGGACGGGGTCGGGGTCGCCGACCTCCCCCTGGGCCTGCACCCCGTGCTGCTGCAGGTAGCGCAGCGAGGCCGCGAGCCGCTTCTCGGCCCGCTGGCGCGGCTCGTCGATGTCCCCCATCGTGTGGCGCAGGACGTTGGCCTCCACCGCCGGCACGACCAGGCGCACCTCGACGCCCTCGCCGTCGGCCGAGCGGGTCAGCTCGCGCACCGGCTCGTCGCCCTGCAGCGTGTCGGTCACCACGGCGACCACCTGGCGTGACATCGAACCCTCCTTCGCTCTCTACTCGTCGGGCGGGATCTCTTCGTCCGGCTCGCCGTACTCGGCCTGCTGCGGCTCCTCGGGCTCGCCGGCTGCGCTGGCGGGAAAGCGGTGCTGGTCGCCGTGGCTGGCGATGTCGACCAGGTCCTCCTCGGCGAGCTCGAAGCCCTCGGCCTCGCCCTCGCCGCCCTCGACCCGGGGCACGTCGGCGGGGTCGGTGACGTCGCGCGGCGCGTCGCCGCCGATTCGCGAGGCTTCCAGCGCCGCCTCTTCCTCCTCCTCCTCGACGAACGCCTCGTCGCGCTCCTCCTCTGGTCGGCTCATCCGGGGATCCTTCCTTGTGAGCTTTTGCGCGCCGGCTTGGCGCCGCTGCCGGTCTGCGCCTCGGCCTGCTCAGTGCGGCGGCTCATTCCCACCCAAATCAGGTAGCCGACGAAGAAGATCGCTAACAAGGCCAGGGCGAAGATCGGGTTCCAGGCGACCGCGAGCAGGCCGAGGACGATGATGGCGACCAATGGCAAGAAGATCATGCCCGGCAGCTACCCCCGCGCCACGGCGGTCAAACGAGGCGCCCAGCGGGTAGGGCGTGAGCATGAAAGCTCTCTTCATCAACTGCACTCTGAAGCGCAGCCCCGAGACCTCGAACACCGAGGCGCTGGCCACCGTCGTCGCCGATGCCCTCTCCAACGAAGGCGTCGAGGTCGAGTGGGTGCGAGCCGCCGACCACGACTTCAAGCCCGGCGTCAACAGCGACGAAGGGGACGGCGACGAGTGGCCGGCGGTGCACGAGAAGCTGCTCGCGGCCGAGATCCTCGTGATCGCCACCCCGACCTGGCTGGCCCGTCCCTCGAGCCTCGCCCAGCGGGTGCTCGAGCGGATGGACGCGATGATCAGCGAGAGCGACGAGGAGGAACGGCCGGTCGCCTACGACCGCGTCGCCGGCGTCGTCGTCACCGGCAACGAGGACGGCGCCCACCACGTGATCTCCGAGGTCTCGGGGGCGCTCAACGACATCGGCTACACGATCCCGGCCCAGGCCTGGACCTACTGGAACCGCGGTCCGGGGCCGGGCAAGGAGTACCTCGAAGAGGAAGCCGGTCACGAGTGGTCCGAACAGACCGGCCGAACCGCCGCCGCCAACCTGCTGGCGGTCGCGCGGGCGCTGCAGGAGAAGCCGCTGCCGGCCCCCGGTTAAGGGGCCGGCGTGGCGGCGGAGTCCTCGGAGCCGAGGCGGCCGAGCAGCCAGACTGCGGCGGCGCCGATCGCAGCGCCGAGCCCGAGCAGGGTGGTGGTCCGCAGCGGGTCGCGCTTCAGCTTCGAGGCGGTGCCCTTGGCGGTGTGCTTCGCGGTCGTCTTGGCGGCCTTGCGGGCCAGGGTGGTCTTTAGTGCCATGGAGAGCCGGTACCCCGGTTCGGCTGGCGCCAATCGCGGGTAGGGCGGCGGGATGGCCACCACCGTGATCCTCGACGTCGACGGCACCCTCGTCGACACCAACTACCAGCATGCGATCGCCTGGCACCGGGCGCTGCGCTCCTGCGGCTACGCCGTCCAGCTCTGGCGCATCCACCGCCACATCGGGATGGGCGGCGACCAGATCGTCGAATCGCTGGTCGGCGAGGACGGCGAGCGCAAGCACGGCGAGGCGATCCGCGCCGCCGAGGGCGAGGCCTACGGCGAGCTGATCGGCGAAGTGCAGGCGATGAACGGCGCCACCGAGCTACTGCGCCAGCTGCGCGAGGAAGACGCCACCGCGATCCTCGCCAGCTCGGCGAAGCAGGAGGAGGTCGAGCACTACCTCGAGCTGCTCGATGCCCGCCAGCTGGTCGACGGCTGGACCAGCTCGGCCGACGTCGAGCGGACCAAGCCCGATCCCGACCTGATCGAGACGGCGCTGGGGAAGGCCGGGCGTGACGGCCCGGCGCTGATGGTCGGCGACTCGACCTGGGACGTGAAGTCGGCCGAGGCCGCGGGGATCCCGACGCTCGCCGTGCTGACCGGCGGCTTCAGCGCCGAAGAGCTGCGCGAGGCCGGCGCCGTCGAGGTGGTCGAGTCGATCGAGGATCTGCGGCGCCGGCCTCAGCTCTTCCGCGACACCGCGCGCTGAAGCTCTTTCTTCGTCATCTTCGAGCGGCCTTCGATGTTCAGCCGCTTGGCGTCGTTGTAGAGCTGTTCCTTGGTTTTGTCGCTCGGCCCTTTGCCCGACTGTTTGCCGCCGCGACTGCTCGCCGAGCGGCCACGGGTCGAGCTTTTCGATTTCGATTTCGATTCGCCCGAGCGCGCTTTTTCCTTGTTCACGGTGCGGGCCGCGATTTCTTTGGCGCGTTTGGTCGAGCGGCCCTCTTTTTTCTCGCTTTTGACGATTTTTTTGTACTGGCGGTCGCGTTTGCTGCCTTTTTTGACGCCTTTTGGTGGCATGGTCGTATCTCCCTCGTTGCAAGCGGGGCGGGCCTAAGCGGCCTGCCCCGCGTGAATTCCCTCGGAGAACTCCTCGACGATCTTGGCGTCGAAGGCCGGCAGATCGTCCGGTTTGCGGCTCGACACGAGACCGTTGTCGGTGACGACCTCCTCGTCGACCCACTCGGCGCCGGCGTTGCGTAGGTCGGTCTGCAGGCTCGGCCACGAGGTCACGGTGCGGCCCCTGACCACGTCGGCCTCGATCAGCGTCCAGGGGCCGTGGCAGATCACCCCGACCGGCTTGCCGGTCGCGAAGAACTCGCGGACGAATCCGACCGCGTCGTCGTGGGTCCGCAGGTTGTCGGGATTGGCGACCCCGCCGGGCAGGACCAGGCCGTCGAACTCGGAGGGGTCGGCGTCGCCGACGGTGCGGTCGACGTCGAAGGTATCGCCCTTGTCGAGGTGGTTGAAAGCCTGGATCTCGCCCGCTTCGGGGGCCAGCAGCTCGGCTTCGGCGCCGGCCTCGCGCACCGCTTCCAGCGGTTTCGTCAACTCGACTTCCTCGACGCCCTCGTTGGCCATCAGGAAGGCGATCTTCTTTCCCTGCAGCTCGTCGGCCATCGCGATCCTCCTCTTCGGTCGGTGCTGGTGAAGTTCAACCTGCCTGCAGTTGTCGGTCAGCCCGCCGGTCCGAACGCCTCGCCGTGGGGGATTACGGTTGGTCGTGGAGCCCGAGCGGGAACCGGTCTATGCACCGGTGAAAGCCGCTGGGCTTCGAACCGACGGGCTATGCAGAGGGCGCTACCCGAGCCCCGGCCGGGTCAAACCGCGGGCGTCGCCAGCAGACCCGGGGACGCGGCCGGCGAGCGGCGCGCTCACCCGATCAACTCGAGCACCGCGGCCTCGATCCGCGCCCGACGCCGCTCCCCGACCCGGCCGCGACCGAGCCCGACGTCAAGGGTCTCGCCGTTGCGGTAGCGGTCGAAGACCCGCGGGTCGACGTAGGAGCGGCGGCAGACCGCCGGCGTGTTGCCGAGCGCCTCGGAGACCTCCTTGACGGCGCGGTTGACGGTCCGCTTGGCGGCCGCCCGCGAGGGCGGCGGCGGCTCGCCGGCGAGCGCCAGCGCCGCCAGCACGGTGCCGTGCCAGGTGCGGAAGTCCTTGGCGGAGAAATCGGGCCCGGCGTACTCCTGGATGTAGGCGTTGACGTCGTCGGAGCGGACGTCGCGCCAGCGCCCGCGCTCGTCCTTGAAGGCGAGCAGATCCTCGGGGCCGCCGCGGCGACGGCGCATCGCCTCGATCGCGGCGATCGCCGCTCGGTCGCGGATCGACTGGACGCGGCGCTGGCCGCTCTTCGCCGGGAAGTCGAAGACCAGCTCCTCGCCGTGGCGGCTGACGTGCTCGCGGCGCACCGTCGCCACCCCGAAGCTTTCGTTCTCCTCGGCATATTCCTCGCCCCCGATCCGGAAGAAGCCGAGGTCGAGGAGGCGCACGGCGGTGGCGAGAGCGCGCTCGCGCGGCATCCCCTCGGCGCCGATGTCGCGCTTGACGTGTCGGCGCAGGGCCGGCAGGGCGCGGGCGAAGTCGCGCATCGCCTCGTACTTGCGGGCGGCGCGGCGCTGTTCCCAGCGGTCGTGGTAGCGGTACTGCTTGCGCCCGGCGGCGTCGAAGCCGGTCGCCTGGATGTGGCCGAGCGGGTCGGTGCAGATCCAGACGTCGCGCCAGGCGGGCGGGATCGCCAGCTCGCGGATCCGGGCCAGCGTCTCCTCGTCGTCGACCCTGCGGCCCCGCGGGTCCTCGTAGGAGAAGCCGCGGCCGCGGCGCACGCGGTGGATCCCCGCCGCCGAGCAGTCGGCCCGCCGCAGGCGTCCGCCGGAGGTCCGGGAAACAGTCGCGACGGAGCTCATGGGCGGCGGGCGGACGCGGGCACGGCAGGGCCACCTACCCGCGGGCGAGCCAGCGGGAAACCGGGTTTCGCCGCCGGCCGACGAGGGGATATCGGGGCTGTCGGCAGTACGCGGAACCCAACCGAGAGGAGCGAGCGATGGCCGAGATCACCACCCTGGAGGAGAAGCTGGCGGAGGTCACCGGCCTGGCCCGGGCGGCCAGGGACCTGAGCGAGGAAGTCGCCGGGATGGTCGCCGAGGGGGACGAGGAGATCGCCGCCAGGCTGCGGCAGATGAGCGAGGAGGCCGAGGAGACCGACCAGCGCTGCACGGCGATCATCGAACAGCGCGAGGGCCGCAAGACCGCGATCCTCGAAAAGGCCCAGGAAACGAAAAAAGAGGCCGCGGAGATGGCCTCGACCTACCTCGGCGAGGACGCCGACGGGCTCGACGGGCTGGAGTTCATGACGATGGCCGAGGCCGGCGAGGTCGGCCACTGGGCGATCCTCGGGAAGCTCAACGAGAAGGCCGGCGAGGCGGAGGTCGAGGAGCTGGTCCAGTGGGCGCTGCCGATCCAGGAACGGCATTTTTCACAGGTCAAGGAGTCCTCGCTGCAGATGGCGGCGGACGAGGACCCGAACGAGACGTCCTAGAGCGACGTCGTCAGGAGGCATGGAGATGGCGAACGGAGACAAGGGGCTGGCGGTAGTGACCGGCGCCTCGAGCGGGATCGGCTACGAGCTGGCGAAGGTGTTCGGCGAGGAGGGGTTCGACCTGATCGTCGCCGCCGAGGACGCCGAGCTGGGCCCGGCGGCGGAGCGGCTGCGGGCGACCGGCGCCGAAGTCGAGGCGGTGCAGGTCGACCTCGCGAGCGAAGCCGGGGTCGTCGAGCTCTACCGCCACGTCGAGCAGCGCGGGCGGCCGGTGACGGCGCTGGCGCTGAACGCCGGACGCGGTGCCGGCGGCGCCTTCGCGACCGAAACGAAGCTCGAGGACGAGCTCGAGATCGTCGACCTCAACTGCCGCTCGACCGTCCACCTGGCGAAGCTGGCGCTGCCCGAGATGATCGCCCGCGACGAGGGCCGGGTGCTCTTCACCTCCTCGATCGCGGCGACGATGCCGGGCTCCTTCCAGGCCGTCTACAACGCCTCGAAGTCGTTCGTCCAGTCCTTCGCGCTGGCGCTCCGCAACGAGCTGAAGGGCACCGGCGTGACCGTCACCGCGCTGATGCCGGGGCCGACCGACACCGAGTTCTTCGAGGTCGCCGAGATGGAAGAGGACGGAAAGAACACCGCGGTCGGGACCGAAGCGAAGGACGACCCGGCCGAAGTCGCGCGCCAGGGCTACGAGGCGCTGATGGCAGGCCGTGAGCGGGTGGTCGCGGGCTCGCTGAAGAACAAAGTCCAGGCGGCGGCAAGCAAAGTCCTGCCCGACTCGATGAAGGCCGAGATGCACCGCAAAATGGCCGAGCCGGGCAGTGGCGAAGGCGACGACGACGGCTGAGCCGCCGAATTCGGCCGAGCTGCCGCCGGGGCCGGCCGGGCCGACCCTGGCGGCGACCGTTCGCTTCCAGCGCGACCCGCTCGCCGTCCTGCTGCGGGCGCGCGAGGAGTTCGGGCCGGTCTTCACGCTGCAGACGACGTTCGCCGGCCCGATTGTCGCTGTCGCCGAGCCGGCGGCGGTCGTCGATCTGCTCGGCGCCGACCCGGCCGCCGCGCGGGCCGGCGAAGCGCGGCGAGCGATTCTGCCCCAGGCCTCGACCCGCTCGGTGCTCGGCGGCGACGACTCCGTCCACCGGGCGCACCGCGCGGCGCTCGCCGCGACCTTCACGCCGGAGCCGATGGAGCGCCGCCGCGAGGCGATCGCCGCCCTCGCCCGCCGCCACGCCGCCGCCTGGCCCCGCGACCGCCCGGTCCAGCTGCTCTCGCGGATGCGGACCCTGGTCGACGACGTCTTCGTGCGGGTCGTGCTCGGGATTCGCGACGAGGACCGGGCGCGGGCGACGATCAGGGCGCTCGGCGCGATGCTGCGCACCCCGGGTAACCCGCCGCTGCCGCCGCCGGGCCCCGATCAGGGCCTCCCCGGCGCGCTCGGCCAGCGGCTGTTTGAGCGCCGCCGGCGGCGGCTCGCGGCGCCGCTGGAAGCCGAGATCGCTGCTCGCCGCGGCCGCGGCGAGCGGGGCGGCGGCGATCGCGACGCTATCGCCGCGCTGCTCGCCGCCGACCCGCAGCCCGCCGCGGCCGAGATCGTCGAGGAGCTCGTAACCCTGATGATGGCGGGCCAGGAGCCGCCCGCGATCGCCCTCGCCTGGACCCTCGACCGGCTCGCCCGCCATCCCGGGCTCGGCGCCGACTACCTCGCGGCGGGCGCCGAGGCGCCGCTGCGCGAGGCGGTCTGGCGCGAGGCGCTACGACTGCGCGGCCCCTCGCTGGGAGCGCTGCGGCGGCTCCGGGCGCCGTTGCGGGCGGGCGAGCACGAGCTGCCGGCGGGGACGAACGCGATGGTCGCGCTGCCCCTCGTCCACCGCGATCCGCGGGCCTTCCCCGATCCCGAGGTCTTTCGCCCCGCGCGCTGGCTGCCGCTCGCCGAGCCGCCGCTGCTCTACATGCCCTTCGGCGGTGGCGGGCGTCGCTGCCTCGGCGAGCGGCTGGCCGGCGCCGAGGCCGCCGCGGTGATCCCGGCGGTGCTCGAGGCGGTACGGCTGCGACCGCTGTGGCCGCGCAGCGAGCGGATGGTCCAGCGCGGCACCGTCCTCGTCCCCCACCGCAGCCTTCCCGTTTGGGCCTCGCCGAGCAGCGGGTAGCCGGAAGGACCCGAGAGCGAGCCACCCAGAGAGGCGGGACCGAGAGATGAAAGCGCTGACCTTCCACGGCAAACGCGACGTCCGCGTCGAGGAGGTGCCCGACCCGCGGGTCGAGGCGCCGACCGACGCCGTGATCCGGGTCACCTCGACCGCGATCTGCGGCTCGGACCTGCACCTCTACGAGGTGCTCGGGCCGTTCATCGAACCGGGCGACGTCCTCGGCCACGAGCCGATGGGAATCGTCGAGGAGGTCGGCTCCGAGATCACCCAGGTCAAGCCGGGCGACCGGGTCGTGATCCCCTTCAACATCTCCTGCGGGCACTGCTGGATGTGCGACCGCGGCCTGATGGCCCAATGCGAGACGACCCAGGTCCGCGAGTACGAAAAAGGGGCCTCGCTGTTCGGCTACACCAAGCTCTACGGCGAGGTCCCCGGCGGCCAGGCGGAATACCTGCGGGTGCCGCAGGCGCACTTCGGCCCGATCCCGGTGCCCGAGGGCCCGCCCGACGAGCGCTTCCTCTTCATGTCCGACGTCCTCCCCACCGCCTGGCAGGCGGTCCAGTTCGCCGACGTCCCGGAGGGCGGCTCGCTCGCCGTCTTCGGGCTCGGCCCGATCGGCCAGATGTCGGCGCGGATCGGCCGTCACCTCGGCGCCGAGACGGTGATCGCGATCGACAACGTCCCCGAGCGGCTGGAGATGGCGCGCCGGCACGACATCGTCACGATCGACCACGACCAGGTCGACGACGTCTCGGCGGCGCTGCGCGAGCTGACCGGCGGCCGCGGCCCCGACGGCGTCATCGACGCGGTCGGGATGGAGGCGCACGGCGCCCCGGGCGCCGAGCTGATGCAGAAGCTGACCGGTTTCCTGCCCGACTCGCTGGCCGAAAAGGCGATCGAAAAAGCCGGCGTCGACCGGCTGGCGGCGCTGCTGGCGGCGATCGACGCGGTCCGCCGCGGCGGCACCCTCTCGATCTCCGGCGTCTACGGCGGCGCCCAGGACCCGCTGCCGATGATGCAGATGTTCGACAAGGGGATCCAGGTGCGGATGGGCCAGGCCCACGTCAAGCGCTGGATCCCCGAGATCCTGCCGTTGCTCGAAGGCGACGGCGACCCGCTCGGGGTCGACGACCTGACCACCCACCAGCTGCCGCTGGCGCAGGCGCCGGAGGCCTACTCGATGTTCCAGAAGAAGGAAGACGGCGCGATCAAGGTGGTGCTCAAGCCTTAGCTAGGCAGAGCTTGACGTTGGGGACGGAGCGTGCCGTGTCCCTCCTCGCTCGGCCTGTCGACTGGGTCGAATTCGGGCTTTACGCCCCGGGCGAGCGGCGGGTCTCAGCCGCAAACGTTCGGAGGGACACGCCACGCTCCGTCCCTAATCAGCTCTGAAACAAGACAGCCCCTTTGTTTGTTAGCTGACTAGGAGGGACTAGCGAAACTCCCGCGCCGACGCCTGGCGCCCACGCCCCTTGGGTCGGAGCGCCGTCGGAATGGCGCGTTGCGCCCTTCTGTCGCTGGCGCTGGAGCAAGGGCGGACACTGCGCGCTGCGTCCTTGCCCCGCTTGGTCCGGCGCTCGCCAGCCGCTGACGTGAGTTTCGCTAGTCCCTTCTAGGGACGGGCTGTCTGGCTGAACCCGATTGGGAGGTGGGGATCGGGGGACCCTCCGAACGTTTTGCGGGTGAGGCCCGGCGCTCCTGCGGGCGAAGGCAGAATTCGATCCACGCCGACAGCCCGAGAGAGGAGGGTCCCCCGATCCCCACCCCGGCACCGCTCCGTCCGGCCCGATCCCCAACATTCCCCCCATGTGGTCGGTCGACATCGTCTGCTCGGATCCCGAATGCGAGTGGGAGGCGGAAATCCTGCTCGACGAGCTCGAGGAGGTCGAGCTGCTGGTCTGCGAGTGCGGGCACTGCGCCGTGGTCCGCGCAGTCGCCGGGTTCGAGGCTCTCTATCTTTCGGTCGATGGCGAACCCCCGGGAGCAGGAGCTCGAGCTTTGGCGCTATCTGCGGGCCCAGCGTAGGGTCGCTGCGCGGCTGATCGAAGGCAGCTCGCTCGAGGACGTCGCCCAGGACTTCCTCGAAGCGGTCGCCGGGCTGCTGCGCTGGGAGGCGGGGGCGCTGTGGGAAGTGCCGCAGGAAGCCGAGTGCCTGCGCTTCGTCGCCGGCTGGTCGCGCGAGGGGCTCGACGCCCGGTCGCTCTGGCACCACAGTCGCGAACTGCGCTTCCACCGCGGCGAGGGGCTCGCCGGCCGCGCCTGGGGCGACGGCGAGATCGCCCTCGTCCCCGATTTCGGCAAGTCGGGCTACCCGCGCAGCGAGCAGGCGGCGGAGCTCGGCCTCGATGCGGCGCTGGCGATCCCGATCCCGGTCGGCGACCCGGACGGCGTCCGGGCCGTGGCCGAGTTCTACACCGGCTTCTTCAGCACCCAGCCGGAGGAGGCGATGATCGTCCTCACCGGCTTCGCCGATCAGCTCGCGGCCTTCATCGAGCACCGCCGCACCCTGGCCCAGGTGGCGGTCGGCGAGCAGGCGCGCCAGCATCTCGCCGAGGTCGTCCGCAGCAGCGGCGACGCGGTGATCTCCAAGGACCTGTTCGGGATCGTCACCACCTGGAACCCGGCGGCGGAGCGGATGTACGGCCACAGCGCCGAGGAGGCGGTCGGCCGCCACATCTCGTTCATCGTCCCCGAGGACCACAAAAACGAGGAGATGGAGATCCTCGAGCGGATCCGACGCGGCGAGCGGCTGGAAACGTACGAGACCGAGCGGATCCGCGCCGACGGGTCCCGGATCGACGTCTCGCTGACCGTCTCGCCGATCATCACGCCCAGCGCCGGGCCGGTGGGCGCCTCGGTGATCGCCCGCGACATCACCGCCGAGAAGCGGCGCCGCCGCGCCCAGGAGTTCCTGGTCGCCGCCAGCCGCCTGCTCGACACCTCGCTCGACGTCGAGCAGACGGCGCGGACGATCGTCGCCACCGCGGTCCCCGAGCTGGCCGAGATCTGCGTCATCGACTTCCTCCGCGAGGACGGCAGCTACGGCGATAGCGTCGTCGCCGGCGCCGACCCGGCGGCAGCCGCGCGGCTGGAAGAGATCCGCCGCAGCTCGCCGCTCGACCCCGGCAGCGAGCACCCGGTGGCGCGGGTGATGCGCGCCGACCGGCCGATGATCTGGCGCAACCTGAAGGCGCCGGAGGTGATCGAGCAGGTCGCCCAGAACGACGATCACCGCCAGCTGATCGACGACGCCGGCTACAACTCGGCGGCGGTGGTGCCGCTGATCGCCCGCGGACGCAAGCTCGGCGCCGTCTCCTTCCTGCACGCCAGCCGCGACCTGCGTTACGACGAGGACGACCTGATCTTCCTCGGCGAGCTCGGCGACCGGGCCGCGATGGCGCTCGACAACGCCCGCCTCTACAGCGAGCGGACGCGGATCTCCGAGAGCCTGCAGCGCGGGCTGCGACCGCCGCGGCCGGCGCCGGTCCCCGGCCTGGCGATCGAGGTCGTCTTCGAGGCGGCCGGCGAGGGGATCGAGGTCGGCGGCGACCTCTACGACGTGCTGCCGACCGAGGACGGCTGCTGGGTGCTGATCGGCGACGTCGCCGGCAAGGGGACCGACGCCGCCGCCGTCTCGGTCGCCCTGCGCCACTCGGTGCGCGGCCTGACCCGCGAGATCAAGGAGCCCGAGGAGGTGCTGGCGCGGGTAAACGAGCTGCTGCTCGCCGGCTCCAGCCTGAACGACTTCGCGACCGCGATGCTGCTGCGGCTGTGGCGCGAGGAGACCGGCGCCTGGCGTGCCACGGTCGCCTCGGCCGGCCACCCGCCGGCGGTCCACCTCGGCGCCGCGGGGACGCGCCTGCTCGGCGGCGGCACCGTGCTCGGCGCCTGGGAGGACGCCTTCGTGCACAGCCACGAAGTCGAGCTGGGCGGCGAGGAGGCGATCGTCCTCTGCACCGACGGCTGGCTCGAGGCCGGCCCGGTCGGCACCCACGCCGAGCCGGAGGAGCTGGCGAGGTTGGCCAGCTCGCTGGCGCGACTCGAGCTGCCGGAGCTAACCGCCCGGCTGCGCGCCGACGCGATCCGGCGCGGCGGCGGCGCCCTGCGCGACGATCTCGTGATCCTCGCCCTGCGGCCCGACCCCGCCGGCGACCCCGATCTCCCCCTCGCCGCGCGCGGTCGCCTTTCCTCGACCATCGGTTGAGCCCGGACAACCGCTCTCAGGCGAGTTCAATCTCGGCCGCTCTGCCCAGCTCGGCTTCCATGTTGCGCTCCATCATCCGCAGCGCCGCGGCCGCGAGGTCGTCGTAGATCGCGGCGACGGCGTCGGTGGCGATCGCCGGCCGGAAGTGACGGACGTAGGCGTCGAGGGCGCTGTAGAAGATGCACTGCTCGGTGACTTGGCCGACGAAGACGATGCGGTCGACCCGCATCTGCCCGAGCAGGTACTCGAGCGGCGTTTCGTAGAAGGCGTTGTGGCGGGCCTTGATCACGAACGAGTCGCCCGCGGCCGGGAGGATCGGCTCGACCAGCTCTGGGTGACGGCCGGCCATCGCCTTCTCGGCCAGCTCCTCCGAGCTGGAGTTCCAGTCGCCGTTGTTGTCGTTGACGTAGACGACCGGCACCTCGGCCTCGTGGGCGCGGTCGAGGGCGGCGCGGATCCCGTCGAGGGCGGCGGCGACGTTGCCCGCCAGCGGCTCGCTCTCCTCGTGCTCGTAGGAGTTGAGCATGTCGAGGACGACCAGCGCCGTCCCCTCCGACTGTCGTTTCCCGGCCACCGGCTGCGAGGCTATTGGCGCTGGCCGATGCCGGTCGCCAGCTCGCCAAGCCGCGCCGGGCCGGCGGTCCGCGGGTCGAGCGGCGGGGTCGCGGCGCCGCGACCCTCGCGCAGGCCGCGCAGCAGGTCGGCGAGCGCCTGCAGCGAGCTCGAGCGCGGCTCCCAGCCGAGTTCCTCGCGGGCGCGGGCGGTGTCCATCAGCGGCACCCCGAGCGCCATGTCGACCCAGCCGGGTCCGGCCGGCTGCAGGTGGGCACGCCAGCTCAGGTTCGCCGCGGCGCGCAGCACGCGGGCCGGCACCGGCACCTCGCGGGCGCCGAGCAGCCGCGCCAGCTCGGGCGGGCCGATCGCCGGCTCGGCGGCGATGTTGAAGGCCCCGTGGGCCGCGCCCAGGACGGCCAGGCGGTAGGCCTCGCCGACGTCGTGGGAATGGACCGCCTGGAAGCGCAGCCGCGGCGTCCGCGGCACCGCGGGGATCAGGCGCGGATCGGCAAGGAAGCGCGGGAAGAGGGGGCCGAGGAAGAGGCGGCGGATCTCGCTCGCCGCCTCGGCCTTGAAGATCAGACCCGGCCGCAGCCGCACCACCCGCATCTCGGGATGGGCCGCCTCGAAGCGGTCGAGCAGCCGCTCGACCGCCGCCTTCTGGCGCGAGTAGATCGAGCTCTCGATGCCGTCGGTCGACCACGACTCGTCGACGAAGCGGTCCTTCGGGCCGGGTGCGTAGGCGCCGACCGAGGAGGCGTAGACGAGGCTGGAGACGCCGGCGGCTGCGGCGGCCTCGAAGACGCGGCCGCTGCCCGCGACGTTGGTCCGCTGCAGCAGCTCTTCGTCGTGCTGGGGCTGGATCGCCCAGGCGAGATGGACGACCGCGTCGGCGCCACGGAAGTGCGGCTCGAGGTCGTCGCTGACGACGTCGGCCTGAGCCCAGCGCAGCTTCGGCAGCTCGAGCTCCGGCAGGCGCCGCGCCAGGCCGACGATCTGATCGACCTCGGCAGCGGCCGAAAGCGCGCCGACGACGCTGGTGCCGACGTTGCCGCTCGCTCCGACCACTGCCACTCGCATGGCCCCTCGCTACCCGGGTACCCGTGGGAAAGAACCCGGGTACCCGTGGGAAAGAACAGGGAAGTCGAAAAAAGGAGGACGAAGATGGGCAGCGCAGAGAGCGGTCAGACCACCGGCACCAAGGACAAGGACTACAACATCATCTGGTTCACCGAGCAGTGCCTGAGCAACGTGCTGCGGCTCGAGACCTACACCGAAGACGCCGACCGCGAGGGCGACGCCGAGTTGGCCGAGTTCTTCCGCCGCGCCCAGGAGACCAGCCGCAAGGGCGCCGAGCAGGGCAAGGAGCTGCTGACGAAGCGCCTATCCGGCCAGACCTGAGCCGCCGCCCGGACGGTTCCGCCGATGGGCCGATTTCGGGAACTATGTTCCCGAAATCGGCCCATCGGCCCTGGCGCTCGGAGCATGCGCTCGCGGGCAGGGCGGCGCGGCGGGATAGGATTGCGGCGGTGCGGACTGGAATCTGCGTCGCCGTCTGCTGCCTCACCGCGCTGCTCGCGACGGCGGCGGCCGGCATCGGCGCGGCGGCCGGGCCGGCCGTTGCTGGCGCGGCGGCAGGGCCCGGCGCGACCGCCAGCGCGGCGCGGCCGCCGATCACCCGCTGGCTGATCCCGTTCGGGCCCAAGCGCAAGCGCGAGATGGCCGCCTACTCGGAGCGGCACTACGGCGAACGGACCTGGCGGCTGGTCCACCCGCGGGTGATCGTCGAGCACATGGCGGTGACCGGGTCCGCCGCCGCGGTCCGCAACGCCTTCGCTCCCGACCGTCCCGACCCCGAGCTCGGCGAGCTGCCAAACGTCTGCTCGCACTTCGTCGTCGCCGCCTCGGGCCGGATCTTCTCGCTGGTCAACCTGCGGACCCGCTGCCGCCACACGGTGGGGCTGAACTGGACCGCGATCGGGATCGAGCACGTCGGCTACGCCGACGCCGACGCGCTCGGCAACCGGGCCGAGATGCGCGCCTCGCTGCGGCTCACCCAGTACATACGCTGCAGGTTCGGGATCGCGGTGAAGGACGTGATCGGCCACAACGAGAGCCTCTCCTCGCCCTACCACCGCGAGCGGGTCCCGAGCCTGCGCGGCCAGACCCACGGCGACTGGCGCCACGGCTCGATGCGGGTCTACCGCAAGCGGCTGCGGGCCCTCGGCCCCTGCTGAGCCCGGTTGGTTGTCCTTGTCCGGGATGGCCGGACAAAGGACAACCAACCGCTCAGGCGGGGACCGGGGTCGGCGGCGGCTCGCCGGCGAGCACGGCGACGGCGTTGCGGGCGGCGAGGGTCGCCATCGCCTCCCGGGTCTCGACCGTGGCCGAGCCGAGATGCGGGGCGAGGACGACGTTCTCGAGCCCGAGCAGGTCCGGGTGGACGCGCGGCTCGTGCTCGTAGACGTCGAGCCCGGCGGCGGCGATCCGTCCCTCGCGCAGCGCCGCGGCCAGCGCCGCTTCGTCGACCACCGGGCCGCGGGCGGTGTTGACGAGGATCGCCTCGGGCTTCATCAACGCCAGCCGCTCGGCCGCGATCAAGCCGCGGGTCTCGGCGGTGAGCGGCGTGTGGAGGCTGACGAAGTCGCTGCTCGCCAGGAGCTCCTCCAGCCCGAGGCGCTCGGCGCCGAGCTCAGCGACCAGCGCCGGGTCGGCGGCGGATCGGTTGGCGTAGGCGATCTCGACGCCGAAGGCGCGAGCGCGGCGAGCGACGCGGCCGCCGATCGCGCCGAGGCCGACGATCCCGAGCCGCTTGCCGCGCAGCTCGCGGCCGAGCATGAAGTCCATGCCCCAGGCCCAGGAGCGGCCGGCGCGGATCAGCCGCTCCCCCTCCCCCAGCCGCCGCGCAGCCGCCAGCAGCAGGGCGATGGCGAGGTCGGCGGTGGCGTCGTCGAGCACCCCGGGGGTGTTGGTCACCGTCACCCCGCGCTCGGCGGCGGCAGCGAGGTCGACGTTGTCGTAGCCGACCGCGACGTTGGCGAGGACCCGCAGGCCGGGGCCGGCGGCGTCGAACAGCTCAGCGTCGGCGCGGTCGTAGAGGAAGCAGACGATCGCGCTCGCGCCGGCGACGTGGGCGAGCAGCTCCTGCCGCGGCAACGGCGCGCCGGTCTCGGCGACGGCTACCTCGCCGGCCTCCCGCAGCAGCGCCAGCGCCGGCGCCGGCAGCCGGCCGGTGACCGCGAAGCGGGACTGGTCGGCGGGCCTCACGCGCCGACTCTAGCCTGACCGCGGAAGGGACAACCACAGCCTGCGGATAGACTCGCGCGGCGATGAGCAGGGACGCGGACAGCGGCTTCAAGGAGGGGGACAAGGTCTGGGTCGAGGACGCCGACGGGAATCGCCATCCGGGCGTCTTCGTCGGCATGAACGAAGCGGCCGGCTGGTTCGGCGGCGGTCCCAGCGCCTACGTCGTCCACCCCGAGGCGCACCAGGCCGAGGTCGTCTCGGTCTTCCGCATCGTCCCTCGCGACCGGTAGCCGGCCTCACCCGGCGAGCGGTGCCACTCGCCGCGCCAACACCACCGCCCCAACTTGCATACCGATCTTTCCGGCCCTATAGGGCCCAAAAGATCGGTACCCCGATATTTTCGTCCCGGCCAACCCAGAGGAGGGCGACGCGATGCGCTTCATGATGTTCATGTACCCCGAAGTCGAGGAAAGCGAGTGGCTGGAAGGCGAGTCGGACAGCGCCGTCTCGGCCGAGCTGGTCGCGGCGATGAGTCGCTACAACGAGGAACTGCGGCGGGCCGGGATGCTGCTGGCGCTCGACGGCCTGCATCCGCCCGGCAGCGACGGCGCCACCGTCGCCTTCGACGCCGACGGCGCCGCGACGGTCACCGACGGCCCCTTCGCCGAGGCCAAGGAGGTGGTCGGCGGCTACTGGGTGATCGAGGCGCGCTCCAAGCAGGAGGCGGTCGAGTGGGCGAAACGCTGCCCCTGCCAGGACTGCCGGATCGAACTGCGCCGGGTCCAGGAGATGGAGGAGTTCTCGCCGGAGATCCGGGCCGCGGCCGAAGCCGGCGGCGAGTGAGGGGATGAGCGCGGCCGCGACCCGGACGGACGCCGGCCGCAGCGCCGCGGAGCAGGCGATCGAGGCGGTCTGGCGGATCGAGCAGGCCCGCCTCGTCGCCGGCCTGGCGCGGATGACCGGCGGCGACCTCGGCCGCGCCGAGGACCTCGCCCAGGACGCGCTGCTCGCCGCGCTCGAGCGCTGGCCGCGCGACGGCGTCCCCGACAACCCCGGCGCCTGGCTGATGGCGACCGCCAAGAATCGGGCGATCGACCTCATCCGCCGCGACCGCGCGCTCGAGCGCAAGCAGGAGGAGCTGGTCCGCGAGGCGGGCCTGCGGATCGAGCGCCAGCCGCTCGAGCTCGACCTCGGCGGCGAGCGCGAGCTCGGCGACGACCTGCTGGCGCTGATCTTCACCTGCTGCCATCCCGTCCTCCCCCGCGAGGCGCGGGTGGCGCTCACCCTGCGGCTGCTCGGCGGCCTCACCGCGGCGGAGATCGCCAGCGCCTTCCTCGCCAAGGAGTCGACGGTCGCGCAGCGGCTGGTGCGAGCGAAGCGGACGCTGCGCGAAGCCGGTGCCGGCTTCGAGGTGCCGCGCGGCGCCGAGCTCGACGAGCGCCTGCCCTCGGTGCTCGAAGTGATCTACCTGGTCTTCAACGAGGGCTACGCCGCGAGCGGCGGCGAGGACTGGGTCCGCCCCGCGCTCTGCGAGGAAGCGCTGCGGCTCGGGCGCATGCTCGCCGAGCTGGCGCCGGAGGAGCCCGAGGTGCACGGGCTGGTCGCCCTGCTCGAGATCCAGGCCTCGCGGCTGGCGGCGCGGCTCGGTCCGAACGGCGAGCCGATCCTGCTGCTCGACCAGGACCGCTCGCGCTGGGACCCGTTGCTGATAGTTCGCGGCCGCCGCGCCCTGCAGCGAGCCGAAGCGCTGCCGCGGCCGCTCGGCCCCTACGGGCTGCAGGCGGCGATCGCCGCCTGCCATGGCGCCGCGCTCACCGCCGCGGAGACCGACTGGGTGCGGATCGCGGCGCTCTACGGGGCGCTCGCCAGCGTCGCCCCCTCCCCCGTGGTCGAGCTCAACCGCGCCGTCGCGATCGGGATGGCCTTCGGGCCGGAGCTGGGACTGCGGGTGGTCGACGCGGTCGCCGCCGAGCCGGCGCTGGCCGGCTACCACCTGCTGCCCAGCGTCCGCGGCGACCTGCTCGAGCGGGCCGGCCGCGAGGAGGAGGCGCGGGCCGAGTTCCGCCGCGCCGCCGAGCTCGCCGGCAACGAGGCCGAGCGCGAGCTACTGCTGCGCCGGGCCGGCGGCTGAGCGCTCGCCGGCGCCGCCGGAGGCGGCCGCGTCCCGGGCGCCGCCGGCGCGACCGGCGGCGAGGCGCTCGATGCCGTCGCGATCGAGCCGCAGCAGGGTCCAGTCGTCGAGCCGCCTGGCGCCGAGCCCGTCGTAGAAGCTCAGCGCCGGTTCGTTCCAGTCGAGCGCGACCCACTCGAAGCGGACGTGGCCGCGCTCGAGCGCCAGCGCCGCCAGGTGCTCCATCACGGCGCGGCCGATCCCGCCGCGGCGGCGCTCCGGCTTGACGTAGACGTCCTCCAGCCAGATGCCCGAGCGGCACTCCCAGCTGGAGAAGGTGACGTAGAAGATCGCGTAGCCGATCGCCTCACCGGAGCCGGCGTCCTCGATCAGCAGCGCCTCGGCGGCGCGCTGCTCGAACAGGGTGCGGCGCAGCGTCTCGGCGTCGCCGACCACCTGCTCGGGCGCTTTCTCGTAGACCGCGAGCTCGACGATCAGCGCGAGGACGGTCTCGACGTCCGCTTCGGTGGCCGGCCTGATCTCGATTCCCTCGACGAGCTGCATCGCGCCCGCCGACGATAGCCGTCGGCCCTCGCCGCCCGTCAGGCGATGCCGCCGGCCTCGCACTCGCGCAGGAAACCCTCGAACAGGCGCCGGTGGCCCTGCTCGTCGCGAAGGATCGCGATCACCATGTCCTGGGTCACCGGGTCGACGCCCTCGGTCTCCTCGATGATCCGGGTGTAGTGCTCGATCGCCCCGGTCTCGGCCTTGATCACGCCGCGGATCACGTGGACGACGTCGGTCTGCTCCTCCGGCGGCTGCAGGTAGGCCTGCTCGGCGCTGAACTCGAGCGAGCCGGGGACGACGCCGTAGAGCTCCTTGATCCGGTCGGCGAACTGGCGGGCGTGGCCGAGCTCCTCTTCGACGTCTTCGGCCAGCGACTCGCGGATCTCCTGGGCGCGGATGCCGTCGAGGTTGGTGGCGGCGGCGATGTAGCTCATCACCGTCTCGATCTCCATCCAGTACGCCTTGGTCAGGAGCTCGACGACGCGGTCCCGCGCCTCCTTGTTGTCGCTGCTGAAGATGCCCTTGCTGTGGGTCTCGTAATCGGTGGTAGCCATGCCCTTCCTCTACCCACTGCCGCGGCTCATTAGGCTTCGGCGGCGATGGACGTCGTCGACCAGCTGCTCGAGAACAACCAGCGCTTCGCCGGCTCGCGGCCGACGAGCCACGACGCGATCGAACCGCGGCTGCGGCTGGCGATCGTCGCCTGCATGGACTCGCGGCTCGACGTCTTCGCGGCGCTCGGGCTGGAGCCGGGCGAGGCGCACGTGCTGCGCAACGCCGGCGGCGTGGTCAGCGACGACGTGATCCGCTCGCTGGCGATCTCGCAGCGCAAGCTCGGCACCCGCGAGGTGATGCTGGTCCACCACACCGACTGCGGCATGCAGAAGATCACCGACGACGGCTTCCGCACCGAGCTGAGGGAGAGCGCCGGAGTCGCCCCCGCCTTCGCGATCGAGTCGTTCACCGACGTCGACGCCGACGTGCGGCAGTCGATCCTGCGGGTGCGCCGCTCCCCGTTCGTTCCCCACCGCGAACGGATTCGCGGCTTCGTCTACGACGTCGACGACCATCGCCTGCGCGAGGTCGTGGTCGCGGACGAGGGGTAGCGTGGCGGCGGTCGCGCCCTACGGTTCCTGGCGGTCGCCGATCAACGCCCACCAGGTCGCCAGCGGCGGCGGCCGGCGCAGCGGCGCGCTGCTGGCCGCCGACGGCGCGCTCTGGTGGGCCGAGATGCGGCCCGAGGAGGGCGGCCGCACGGCGCTGATGCGCCGGCCCGAGGGCAGCCAGGTGGCGGAGGAGGCGACCCCGGCCGGCGCCAACGTCCGCACCCGCGTCCACGAGTACGGCGGCGGCGCCTGGACCCTGGCGGCGCCGGACGTCGTCGTCTACGTCGATTTCGCCGACCAACGGCTCTACCGGCGGCGGCTCGGCGAGGAGGCGGTGGCGATCACCCCGGAGCCGGCGGTCGCGGGCGGGTTGCGCTACGCCGATCTGCAGCTGACGCCCGACGGCGCGACGGTCGTCTGCGTCCGCGAGGTCCACCCGGAGGACGGCGGCGAACCGGAGAACCAGATCGTGGCGCTGCCGCTGAGCGGCGAGGGCGAGGCGCGGGTCCTGGCCGCGGGGCGCGACTTCTACTCGTTCCCGCGCCTCTCGGCCGACGGCGCGACGCTCGCCTACACCTGCTGGGAGCACCCGAACATGCCCTGGGACGGGACCGAGCTGTGGACGCTGCCCCTCGACGGCGCCGCTGGCCCCGCGCGGGTGGCCGGCGGAGCGGCCGAGTCGATCTTCCAGCCCGAGTGGGGACCGGACGGGCGCCTGCACTTCGTCTCCGACCGCAGCGGCTGGTGGAACCTCTACGCGGTCGACCTCGCGAGCGGCGAGGAGGAGCAGCTGACCGCCGAGGAGGCCGACCTCGCCCACCCGCAGTGGCTCTTCGGCGGCTCGACCTACGCCTTCTCGGCGGGCGGCGCGATCGCCTTCGTCCGCACCGAGGGCGCGACCGAACAGCTCTTCGTCCGCGATCCGCAGGGCGGGCCGCTGCGTGACCTCGGCCTGCCCTACACCAACTTCGGCTTCCCCGCGATCAGCAGCCGGGGGAGCCGGCTCGCCTTCGTCGCCGGGACGCCCGAGGACGAGCCGGCGGTGGTCGTCTACGACCTCGCCGGCGGCGAGCGCGAGGAGGTGCGGGGTGCTGGCGCGGAACCCGTCGACCCCGCCTACGTCCCGGTGCCGCGAGCGGTCAGCTTCGAGACCGGCGAGGGCGAGGTCGCCCACGGCTTCTACTACCCGCCGACCAATCCCGGGTTCGAGGCCCCGGCCGGCGAAGCGCCGCCGCTGATCGTCGAGAGCCACGGCGGGCCGACCTCGCACGTGGTGCCCCACCTGAACCGCGAATTCGTCTACTGGACGAGCCGCGGCTTCGCGATCGTCGACGTCAACTACCGCGGCTCGACCGGCTTCGGACGCGCCTACCGCGAGAAGCTGAGGGGCACCTGGGGGGTCATCGACAGCGAGGACTGCGTGCGGGCGGCGCTGCACCTGGCGGCGAGCGGCGAGGCGGACGGCAAGCGGCTGACGATCCGCGGCGGCTCGGCCGGCGGCTACGCGACGCTCTGCGCGCTGGTCTTCCACGACGATTTCGCCGCCGGCGCCAGCTACTTCGGCGTCGCCGACGCCGAGGCGCTGGCGACCGACACCCACAAGTTCGAGTCGCGCTACCTGGACGGACTGATCGGCCCCTATCCCGAGCGCGCCGACCTCTACCGCGAGCGCTCGCCGATCCACTTCGTCGAGCGGCTGCGCTCGCCGGTGATCCTCTTCCAGGGCCTCGAGGACGAGATCGTGCCGCCGAACCAGGCGGAGACGATGGTCGCGGCGATGAAGGCCAACGGGGTGCCCCACGCCTACCTCGCCTTCGAGGGCGAGCAGCACGGGTTCCGCAGGGCCGAGACGAACGTGCGGTGCATGGAGGCCGAGCTCTACTTCTACGGGCGGATCCTCGGGTTCGAGCCGGCCGGCGAGATCGAGCCGGTCGAGATCGACGGGCTCGACTGAAGCTCATCGTCGAGGTTGCCTTTTCCGGCGCATAGCGGGGGAAAAGGCAACCTCGATGAGCTGGGCGCTATTTGCTGCGCGATTTCGCTTTGCTCGATTTGCCGGTGGAGGCGCTGCGAGCGCTGGATTTTTTCGCCGTCGATTTGCGCGCGGGCGATTTTTTCGCGCTCGATTTGCGGGCCGACGATTTCTTCGCGCTTGATTTGCGGGCCGACGATTTCTTCGCGCTTGATTTTTTCGCGGCGGCTTTGGCGCTCGATCGTTTTGCCGAGGCGGGTTTTGCGCTGCGGCGTTTTTTCGGGGCGCGGCGCTGGGAGGCGGGAACCTCGGCGGTGGCGACGGCGCTGGCGAGCTGGCGCAGCTGGCCGGCGAGGAATTTCGCCATCCGCTCCTCGTCGCGGCGGATGTCGCGGGCGAGTTTGGCGGTTTCGGCGTCGTTGACCCGGGTCGCGAAGGCCTCCAGCGCCAGGTAGGTCGAGATCTCTTCCTGCTCGGCGGTGTACTGGGTCTTGGCGTTCTTCAGCAGTTTCTCCTGCTCGCCGGAGCCGCGGACCATGTGCAGCGGCGCTTTCGCCACCGCGGTCGCTTTGCCGACGAGGCTCTGCACCGCGGTGCCGCCACCGCCGAGCTGTTTGATCCGTCGCTGCAGCGCTTTCGCGTGGGCTTTCGTCTCTTTCAGGTGCTGTTTGAGGCGTTTCTGGTAGCTGCTTTTGGGCGTCATGAGCAGGTCCGCCTGCAGCGCCATTTCGAGCTCCTGCTCGTTGCCGTAGGCCTCCTGCAGGTACTGGACCAGCTTGGCGTCGCGCTCGTTCGGATCGGGCATCGGGTGTCCTCCGGTAATCAGTTGTGGTGAGATCAAGTCGTTCGCGGCGAGGCTAACGCCGGCATCGCCGGAATAACGCTATTCGTCTTCGACGAAGCGGCACCAGCCCGGTTCGGGTTGAAACCCGGCGCCGACGGGGCTAGTCGTGATCACCACGCCTTCTCCCGCTTCCAGCAGCGTTTCACGAAAGACGCGCGTCGAGCCGCCAGGGTCGGTGACGACGAGGGCGACTTCACCGCCGAAGCGGCGAAAGTCGCAGATGCCGAAGGTGTAGGCGCGGTTGAAGAGCGCCGTCTCCTGGAAGACCTCGGGCGGGTGGACGACTTCGCCTTCGAACGGGATCACGTCTTCGACCAGTTCGGCAGCGGGGATCCCGTCGCGTTCGCCGAAGTAGAGGAGGTTGCCGAACTCGTCCCAGGCGTAGAGGTCGACGTCGGCGTCGGTCTCCCAGTACATCGCCGCCCGCACCAGGGGCCCGGGCGCGACCGGCGCCGGTGCTGGGGTCGGGGACGGCGTCGGGGACGGGGACGGGGCCGGCGCCGGCGCCGGTGGCGGTGCCGGCGGCGAGCCGCAGGCGCCCTGCCAGAGGTTCTTGTGGATCGCGGGGCTGCTTGGGGTGGAGATCGAGAGCGGCCCGACCTCGCCCGTCGCCGAGAAGGCGCCGAGGTCGAGGTCCCAGCTGCACTGGCCCGGGCTGGCGCTGAAGCCCAGCGAGTTGGTCAGGTCGACATGGAGGTTGGCGGCGTTGATCGCGCCGACCCCGAGCTCGGCGCTGAGGCTGAGCCCCGCTTTCACCCCAGCGACGACGCTCGCCGAGAGCTTCGCGTTCGGCGAGCTGAAGTCGAGGATCGGCGTCGCCCGCGGCGGCACCGCGCTCGCCCTGGCGCCGATCGCCACGTCGGTCGAGATTTCCGGCCGCAGCGTCGCCGCGGCGCCGACGTCGATGCTGGCGCCGGGGCGGACGGCCCCGTACACCGGGATCGGCCCGGCCATCCCCTGGAACCCGAGCGCCGGCAGCTTGAGCGCGCAGGAGACGCCGCCGGGGGTGGTGATGTTGAGCCCGGCGGCGGCGTGGAAGTGGAGTTCGGCGGTGGCGCCGGTCTTGATCTCGATGAATCCGATGCGGCTGGTGGTCCAGCCGCCGGAGACGCGGAAGCTGTCGAGGTGGACAAAGGGGTCGACCCCGGCGTTGCTCTCGCACTTGATCACCTGGCTGGCCGAGGCGCCTTCGGTGACGGTGACCGGCACGTCGAAGGAGAAGTTCGGCGCGACCTCGTAGATGCTCGCGGCCCGCAGCACCACCTGCTGGCGGCGGCCGCCGCTGACGCTGACGGCGCGCGCCAGCAGTCCCTTCGGCAGCTCCGCGCTCGGCGCCGCCGAGAGGATCTGCCCGTGGCGAACCCGCACTCCCGGCCGCAGCAGCACCGCGCTCGGGCGCTGCGGGTCGCCCAGCACCCGCGCGACCGAGCCACCGACGTCGCGGACGCCGGGATTGACGATCGAGTCGTAGAGCACCTCGAGCGTCCGCGTCCGCCCCGCCCTCACGGTGACCCGCAGGTGCCGGCGCGCCGGGAAGGCGGTGGCGCCGCGCTTCACCGCTCCCTGCGAGCGCTCGATCCGCAGCTTGCCGACGGTCAGCCGGTAGCGGCCCGGCGCGAGCGAGAGCGTCTGCCGCGGCGAGCGCAGCCGCAGCCGGCGGTGCAGGCGACCGCGGTGGGGCGCCTGCGGCGGCCCGGAGACGGAGATCGCGACCCGCTGGCCGCTGGGGACGCCGCCGACCCGCAGCAGCAGCTTGCCCCGCGCGGAGCCGGCGCGCTGCGCCTGCGCCGCGGGCACGGCGACGGCCGCCAGCCCGATCGCGGCAAGACACACCAAGACAGCACTCAGAAACCTACCGTTCGCCCCCACGCGGGATGAGTCATACCATCAATCCAACCTACATGTGAGTTTCTAACTCACCACGCATTTGGCCCCGCCGGGGGAGTTGCCCTTCTGCGGGAAGGCGTGTGCCAGGGCCTGGGCGATCAGCTGGGCGCGGGCGGCGTATCCGGGTGAGGTGAAATGGATGCCGTCTTCGATGAACCACGCTTCTTTGACGTCACCGGCCCAGTCGTAGACGCGCATGTTCGGGTAGGTCAGGCATGCCGCTTCGACCTCGTCGTTCCACCTCTGCATGTTTTCCGGGGCGTAGGCTTCCGGCGCGTTGGGAAGCGATTTGACGTTGACCCAGAGCACCGGTTCGGTGCCGATGATCGCCATCATCTTCTCGATCCGTTCGCGCTCGTCGACCCTCGAGCCGGCGGCGACGTCGGCGGCCTCGTTGGTCCCCAGCGCCAACACCCAGCAGCCCTTGAAGCCTTCGGCCTTCCACGCTTCGGCGACTTCCTGGGCGTTTGGCATTTCTTCGAAGCGCTCTTCGATCGAGGTCGCCCCCTGCACCTCCATGTGCACTTCTTTGACGCCGACCTGGTTGTAGCGGTACGGGATTCGCTCTTTCGCGTCCGGCAGGTATTCAGCCGAGTCGAGCCCCTCGGAGGTCGAGTCGCCGATGTGGACGACGTCCTTGCAGGAGGTGCGGGTCGAATCTTCGGCCTGAGCTTTGGTCAGCGGCACCGGCTTGTCGGTGCCGGCGGCGCGCGCCTGCTCGACCCGCGCCTGTTCGCCTTCGGCGCTGGCCGCGTTGAGCCCGGCCATGCCGGCGATCCCTACCACCAGCAGCACCCCGGCGACGACGATCGCCACCCGCATCCCCGGCACGAACGTGTACCAGCCCCAGCCGACCGCGCGGCGGCGGGCGAAGAAGCGGCCGATCGCGCCGTGGCGGATCGGCTCCTCGACGAAGCGCCAGGAGAGCGCCGCGATCGCCAGGATCGCCGCGAGCTGGACGGCTTTGCGCAGCAGTCCCTCGTCCTGGGGATTCGCCGCGTTGGTCGCGGTGAGGACGATCACCGGCGTCTGCCAGAGGTAGATCCCGTAGGAGCGGACGCCGATCCAGCGCAACGGCCGCACCCCGAGCAGGCGGCCGAGCCGGCAGGCCGGGTGGGCAAGCGGCATCAGCACCATCACCGTCGCCAGCGAGAGGACGACGAAGCCTCCCTGGTAGAGGAAGGCGGAGAACTCGCCGACCCGCCAGATCATGATCGCGATGATCAGCAGGCCGAGGAGCCCGATCCCGTCGAGCATGTCGCGCGCCTGCGGGGTGATCCTGTGGCTCAGCCGGCGGCTCGGCCAGACCATCGCCAGCGCCGCCCCGAACAGCAGGCCGCCGGCACGGGTGTCGGTCCCGTAGTAGATCCGCGAGGGGTCGAGGCTCGGGTGGTAGAGGATCGCCATCTCGATCGTCGAGATCAGCGCCAGGACGGTCGTCGCCAGCGCCAGTCGCGGCCGCACCCCCGAGGCCAGCGGTCGCTCGTGGACGAGCTTGACCCCGAGCAGCAGCAGGAAGGGCCAGAAGATGTAGAACTGCTCCTCGACCGAGAGCGACCAGAGATGGTTCAGCGGACCTTCCGGCGCGAAGCGCGCGAAATAGGACACGTTCGCGAAGATCTGCTCCCAGTTGTTGACGTAGAAGAGGGCCGAGACGACCGCCTTGCGGAACTGGTCCGGCTGGGCGGGCCCGAAGACGGTCGCCCAGAAGACGACGATCGCCAGCATCACGAACAGCGCCGGCAGCAGGCGGCGGGCGCGGCCGAGCCAGAAGCTGCCGAGCTTGATCCGGCCCCGCCGCGAGAGCTGGTTGAGCAGGATGTCGGTGATCAGGTAGCCCGAGAGGGTGAAGAAGATCCCAACCCCGAGCAGGCCCCCGGGCGCCCAGTCGAAGCCGAGGTGGAAGGCGATTACCGCAAGGACTGCGATCGCGCGCAGGCCGTCGAGCCCGGGCATGTAGCGCTGGTTGCGCTTGACTGGTTCGGGCATCGCTCGGCCCAATCCTACGCAGGCCGGGTACAGGAATATTCGCCGCCCGCCGGCCCCTCAACCCGCGATCTGCGCCCCAATTGGAGGAAAGAATGTCGTTGCAATCACCCCCCACCAGCCTGCCCACCCGCCGCCTCGGCGACTCCGAGCTGGAGGTCTCCGAGGTCGGCCTCGGCTGCAACAACTTCGGCCGCCGGCTCGACGCCGAGCAGACCGCCGCGGTGCTCGAGGCAGCGCTGGCCGCCGGCATCACCTTCTTCGACACCGCCGACATCTACGGCGGCGGGGGCGGCAGCGAGAGCCTGATGGGCGAGGCGCTGGCGGGGCGCCGCGGGGAGTTCGTCCTTGCCACCAAGTTCGGGATGGAGATGAACGGCGCCGAGGCCGAGAGCGCGCCGCGCTCGCCGCGCGGCTCGCGCGAGTACCTGCGCTGGGCGGTCGAGGGTTCGCTGCGGCGGCTGCGCAGCGACCGGATCGACCTCTACCAGTACCACGAGCCCGACGGGGTGACGCCGATCGAGGAGACCCTGGCGGCGCTCGGCGAGCTGGTCGACGAAGGCGTCGTCGGGGCGATCGGCTGCTCCAACTTCAGCGCCGCCGAACTCGAGCAGGCCGACCGCGTGGCGCGCGAGAGCGGCCTGCCTCGCTTCGTCACCCTGCAGAACCACTACAACCTGCTGGAACGGGGGATCGAGGCGGAGGTGACGCCGGCCTGCGAGCGGCTCGGCGTCTCGATCCTCCCCTTCTTCCCGCTCGAAAGCGGCCTGCTGACCGGTAAGTACAGACGCGGCGAGAGCGGGCCGGAGGGAACCCGGCTGGCCGACAGGACCCCCGGCACCGAGGCGCAGTTCGACGTCGTCGAGGCGATCGAACGCTTCGCCGCCGAGCGCGGGATCGAGCCGATCGACGTCGCGATCGCCGGCCTCCTCGCCCAGCCCGCCGTCGCCTCGGTGATCGCCGGCGCGACCAGGCCCGAGCAGATCGAGGCCAACGTCGGGGCGCTGCGCTGGACCCCGAGCGCCGCCGACCTGGCCGAGCTCGACCGCATCGCCCCGACGCCGCGTGGCTGAGCCCACCGTTCGCCCTTTGTTGTCGTCTGGCAAACAAAGGGCGAACGGTTGGGGAACGAGGACGAACGGTCGAGGCGTCGCCGCGCGCTGGTAGGTTGCCGGCCGTGATCGCCCGCCTCGGCCGCCCGTCGCTCCTCCTCGCCGTCCTCGCGGCGGCGCTGCTGGCGCTGGCGGTCGGCGGCGCGGGCCGAGCGGCGGCGGCGAGCTGCCCGACCTTCGAGGTCCTGCACAACGACCGGATCGGCGCCGCCAACCTGCCGGCCGGCAGCTACGCGGTGACGACCGATGACGCCGGCCTCAGCTGCCAGGCGGCGTCGAAGCTCTTCGCCCGCTTCCTCGAGGACTATGACGGCAACCTGCCGGCGCCGTGGAGGATCGCCCCGCAGGGCAGCGGCAAGGCCGCCTTCACCCGCGCCATCCAGGGCGGCTTCTCTGTCGCCCGCCTCGGCGCGGAAGGCGAAGAAGGCGGCTCCAACCCCTTGCTCGGCAGGCTCTGCCCGACCGCCTTCACGGTCAACGCCGGCGCCCGGGTCGGGCCGCTCTACTTCGCCAAGGGCAAGTACCTGCTCTACCAGCCGGCCGGAACCGGGATCAGCTGCAACCGCGCCGCGGTGCTCTTCACCCGCTTCCTCGCCCAGGGCGGGCAGCTGGCCTTCCCCTGGAAGGTCAAGGCGCAGACGGCGACCTTCTACAAGTCGTCGAACCCGACCCGGTCGGCGTTCAGGGTCGAGCCGTTTGCTGGGAGCTGAGGCGGGGCCGACGGGCTGAGGTTGCGGGGGCGGTGCTGTGGCGCGGCGGCTACCGATGGCTGCCCGATGTGCGCGGCGGCTGGCCCTTGAGGGCCGCGCAGGGAGCGCCGGGGGGTCTCCCGCCGGGTGCTGGGTTGCTCGCCTGAGTCGAACTTGGGCCGTCCGAGAGCGAGCGCCGGTGCGAGCAAGAGGACGCCGCTCCGGGGGAGAGCGACCCCTATCCCCGCCAACGAGCCGAGGTCCGGGCTCCCGCTTCCCAGGTTCCGAGCCCCAAGCCGGACAGAGCTGCGCCAGCCATCGAGGTTGCCTTTTGCGTCGAATAGCGACGCAAAAGGCAACCTCATCGAAACGGGCCTTCGCGATCGCCCCGCGCCTCCGGCCCGGCCCGGCCCGGCCCGGGGAGGGTGACCCCTAGGGTCGGCCTCGAATCCCCCCCGAGGCGTCCCTCGAATCCGCCGGCCCCTGCCCGCCAAGGAACGACCGCTCGGCCCCCAGCAACTGCTCGAACTCCCCTGCGTCGAGAAACATCCCATGGCATTTCGTGCACTGCTCGATCGTCACGCCGTTGCGGCGATGGGTGCGCATCGGGGCTCCGCATTTCGGGCAGGTCATCGGGGGCCCTTACGTTAGCCGGCTCCCGGCGCCGAAACGAAGGGCGCGCCGCGGGGTGCCGGGCGCGTGATCCAGGTGGGCCTGGCCGTGGGACCGATCCTCTTAGGTCGGGGCGCGCTCGGGATAGCGCGGCAGACCGTCGTCGGGCGGCTGGCCCCAGGGCGCGGCGTAGGCGGTGAACTGGTGGGCGCCGACCGCGATGCCGGGATCCTCGTCGAAGACCCCGAAGCGGACGCTGACGCTGGCGTGGTCGCCGGGGTCGCGGGAGCAGACCTGGCTGCCGCAGCGGTTGCAGAAGATCTTCTCCCAGCCGCCGTCGCCGGGATCCCAGGTCCCGACCGCGGCCTCCTCGCCGAGCAGCCGGAAGGAGCCGCGAGCGGTGCGGGCGTTGGGACCGCCGCCGGGTGCCGCTGCGCCGCTGGCAGCGCCGGCACCAGCAGGCGAGGGCGCCGACGAGCGGCTCGCTCACCTCGAAGCGGAGGGCGCCGCAGTTGCAGCCGCCGGTGAAGGGCGCGGCCGGATCGCTCATCGGCGCAGAGTACTCCGCGTGCCGCCGGCCCCGCGGGGTGCGCGAGCCGCGGGGCGCGCCAGCGGATTCGCCCGCCCGCGCCGCGGGTATCCGGCCGCCATGCGCTACTTCCACTTCTGCGCCCACGAGCAGTTTCCACCGGACCAGCTTCTGCGCCAGGCGAGTGCCGCCGAGGCCGCCGGCTTCGACGGAATCGGCTGCAGCGATCACCTGCAGCCATGGTGGGAACCGGGCGAGTCGGGCCAGGCATGGGTCTGGCTCGGCGCCGCCGGCCAGGCGACCGGGCTGCCGCTCGGCACCGGCGTGACGCCTCCGGGCCCGCGCTACCACCCGGTCCTGATCGCCCAGGCCTGGGCGACGCTGGAGACGATGTTCCCCGGCCGCCCCTACCTCGGGATCGGCTCCGGCGAGGCGCTGAACGAGGCGCCGCTCGGCCAGGGCTGGCCCGCGGTCGGGGAGCAGATCGAGCGGATGGCGGAGGCGATCGAGATCATCCGCGCGCTCTGGGACGGCGAGCGGCTGACCCGCGAGGGCCGGTACTTCTGCGCCGATCGCGCCCACATCCACACGCTTCCTGCGCGGAAGCCGCCGATCTACGTGTCGGCCTTCGGGCCCGAGGCGGCCCGGGTCGCCGGCGAGCTCGGCGACGGGCTCTGGACGCTGGCCGACCCCGAAGCGGTGCCGGAGATCGTCGACGCCTACCGCGGCGCGGCCGAGGACGCCCGCCGCGAGCCGGGCGAGATCGTCCTCCAGGCCGCCTTCTCCTGGGCGCCCGACGACGACGCGGCGCTGGAGGGCGCCCGGGTCTGGAAGGCGGCGCAGCCGAAAGAGTTCTACCGCGACGACTGGCATGATCCCGCCGCGATGTACGAGCACGCCGAGCAGCAGGTCTCCGACGAGGAGCTGAAGGAAGCGATGATCATCGCCGCCGACCCCGCCACCCACGTCGAGCGGATCCGCGAGGTCGAGGAGCTCGGCGCGACCACTGTCGCGCTGATGAACAACTCGGGCGCCGACCCGCTGGCCGCGATCGAGGTCTACGGCCGCGAGGTGCTGCCGCAGCTCAGCGCCGCCGAGGCGGGCGCCGCTCGATGAGGGCCGCGGTCCTGACGGCGCGCGGCGAGCCGCCGGCACCGGCCGAATTCGAGGACCCGCAGCCCGACGGCGAGGACCCCGTGCTCGAGGTGCTGGTCGCCGCGGTCAACCCGATCGACCTGGCGATCGCCGCCGGCAAGGTCCCGGCCCGCGAGCGCGCCCACCCCTCGGTCGCCGGCATCGAGGGCGTCGGCGAGCTCGACGGCCGCCGTTACTACTTCGACACCCCCATCGCCCCGTTCGGCTCGATCGCCGAGCGCGCGCCGGTCGAGCGCGAGTCGCTGATCGAGGTCCCGGACGATCTCGATCCGGGGCTGGCCGTCTCCCTCGGGGTGGCCGGCTTCGCCGCCTGGCTGGCGCTGACCTGGCGCGCCGACCTGCAGCCAGGCGAGGACGTGCTGGTGCTCGGCGCCAGCGGCGTCGTCGGCCAGCTCGCGGTGCAGGGGGCCCGCCTCCTCGGCGCCGGCGAGGTGGTCGCGGCGGCCCGCGACGAGGCCAGCCTGGAGCGCGCCCGGCACGAGCTCGGCGCCGACGCGGTGGTCCAGCTCGGCGGCGAGGGCGACCTCGCCGAGCGCCTGCGCGAGGCGGTCGGCGGCGGCTACGACGTCGTCATCGATCCGCTCTGGGCGGAGCCGGCGCTGGCCGCGCTGGCGGCGCTGAACCGCGACGGGCGGCTGATCGCGATCGGCAACTCGGCCGGCGAGACCCTCGACCTCCCCGGCCGCGACTTCCGCAACCGGCTCGGGAGGATCATCGGCCACACCAACTTCCAGGCCCCGCGCGAGGTCAAACGCGAGGCCTACGCGGCGATGGCGCGCCACGCCGCCGCCGGCGAGCTCACCGTCCCGGTCGAGGAGCGGCCGCTGGACCAGGTCGCCGCGGTCTGGGAGGAGCAGGCCACGAGCCCCCACCACAAGCTGGTGGTGCGGCTGCGATGAAGCCGCTGCGGGTCGGCTGCTCGGGCTGGAGCTACGAGAGCTGGCGCGGTCGCTTCTATCCGCAGAAGCTCTCCCCCGGGCGCTGGCTCGAGGCCTATGCCGAGAGCTTCGACACGGTCGAGGTCAACGCGACCTTCTACCGGCTGCAGAAGCGGCCGGCGGTCGAGCGCTGGGTCGAGGCGACGCCGCCCGGCTTCCTCTTCGCGGTCAAGGCGAGCCGCTACATGACCCACATCCGCCGCCTGCAGAGCCTGGCCGAGCCGCTGCGGCGCTTCTGGGAGCCGCTCGCGCCGCTGCGCGAGGCCGGCAAGCTGGGGCCGGTCCTCTGGCAGCTGCCGGAGAGCTTCCACCGCGACGACGATCGCCTCGAGGCGACGCTCGATCGGATCGCCGACGACGGGGGCCAGCACTGCTTCGAGTTCCGCCACCCGAGCTGGTTCGCGCCGCCGGTGCTGCGGCTGCTGCGCGAGCGCGGCGCCTCGCTGGTGATCGCCGACGACCGGCGGCGGCCGCTGCCGGTGGCGAAGCCGACCGGGCCGCTGGTCTACGTCCGCTTCCACTACGGCGCCCGCGGCCGCCGCGGCAACTACTCGGTCGCCGAGCTCGCGACCTGGCGGCGGCGGCTGGCGGCCTGGCGCTCGCGCCGCCCGGTCTTCGCCTACTTCAACAACGACTGGGAGGGCTTCGCGCCGGCCAACGCGCGCGAGCTGGTGGGAGCGGGATGAACGGCGGCGACGCGGAGGCCCCCTCGGCGGCGCCGTTCGTTCCCGGGAGCCGCTCGCTGCGGACGCTGGCCGGCGCGGTCCAGGACTGCCGCGGCTGCGACCTCTACAGGGACGCGACCCAGGCGGTCTTCGGCAGCGGTCCGCGCCGGGCGGAGCTGATGCTGGTCGGCGAGCAGCCCGGCGACAGGGAGGACCTCGAGGGGGAGCCGTTCGTCGGGCCGGCGGGGCGCGAGCTGCGGGCGGCGCTCGAGCTGGCGGGGATCGGCCCCGACGACGCCTACCTGACCAACGCGGTCAAGCACTTCAAATGGCGGCCGCGCGGCAAGCGCCGCCTGCACCAGACGCCGCGGGCCGGCGAGATCGAGGCCTGCAGGCCGTGGCTCGGGGCCGAGCTCGAGGCGGTGCGGCCGCGGGCTGTCCTGGCGCTGGGCGCGACCGCGGCGCGATCGCTCTTCGGGAGCAAGGTGAAAGTGACGAAGGACCGCGGCCGCCTGCTCGAGTCGGACCTGGCGCCGGTCGCCGCGGTGACGATCCATCCGTCGGCGATCCTTCGCCAGCGCGACCACGAGGAGCGCGAGCGGGCGCGGGCGGAGTTCGTCGCCGACCTGCGCCTCGTCGCCGAGCATCTGCGCGACCGCTCAGCCTGACCTGTGTGCACTTCTCCCCACCGGTTGCGTTTGTCCCCGCTATGCGGGGACAAACACGGTCGCTGGGGAGAAGTGCATCAAGGTCGGGTGACCTTCCAGTAGGCCTTGATCCGCCTGCCGAAGGCCTTCGGCTGCTCCGCGTAGAGTCGCGCGCCGATCGCGATCGCGCCGGCCAGGAGCTCCTCCTGGCGCTGCCCGATCAGCGTCTGGATCGCCTCCGGCTCGATCGCGTCGCGGGCCTCGAGGTCGACGGCGAGGACGGCGAGGTCGTGGTGGTCGCCGAGCAGGTCGGCGAGCTCGTGCGCCTGCTCGGCGGTCTCGCCGAGCACCTCGGGCCAGAGCTCGCGCAGGATCCGCAGCTGGTACCAGAGGTCCTTGGCCCGTTTGCGCCACTCGTGGACGCCCTCGTCGCTCGGCTCGTCGCGGACCTCGGCGAGCGCTTCGCGGCCGCCGGCGTAGGCCCTCAGCAGCCCCGGCTCGACCAGCTTCCAGGAGTCCTTGCCGAGCTCCCAGGCGGCGAGCTCGTCGCGGCCGGCGTCGATCATCGCCGTCGCCCGCTCGACCCGCGCGGCGAGCTCGCCGCCGGCGCCGGCGCCGGCGGCGTAGCGCTCGCGCTCGAGCTCGCGCCGCCAGTGCTCGGCGCCGGCGCTCGGGAACTCCTCGCCGAAGCGCTCCTCGAGGTCGTCCAGCGTGGCGACCTTGACCTCGGCGTCGCGGCTCTCGGAGAGCAGGCGCCCAGCGTCGCGGAAGCGGTGGTTCTGGGCCCGGTAGGCCTTCTCGCCGAGCCGCTGGCGGACCAGGCGCAGCGCCGCGCGCAGCTTCTTCAGGTCTTTGCGGGCGCCATGGATCGCCGCCGCGCCCTCGCTCCCGACTTCGCCGAGCTGCTTGCGCGCCTGGCGGGCGCGGCCGGCGACGATCCGCTGCAGCCCCGCCGGCGCCGGCTCCTCACGCTCGAGCCGGTAGGCGTCGTTGCCCTCGCGGCGCTGCCGCTGGTCGCCCTCCTGGTACATCGCCTGCCCAGTTTCGCGCCTCTGCCCCGCCGGGTCCAGCTTCGCCCCGCTCAGCGCCAGCGCCTGGTTGGCGTAGGCGGCGTCGCCGGTCACCTCGCGGCCGAGCCAGGGCGGCGGCCGGAAGTCGCGGCAGGCCTGCGCCGAGGCGAACTCGACCTCGGTCACCACCAGCCCCTCGAGCTCGCCCTCGTAGCGGTCGACCTCGGCCACCAGGTCCTCGCCGAGCGGCACCCGGCGGCGGCTCTTGCGCAGCCGCCGGCCCTCGGTCAGCGGCCAAAGCGCCTCGAACTGCTCGGCGTAGAGCCGCACCTCGACCTCCTCGCGGCTCTCGCCGCGGCCGCGCTTGGCGCTCAGCAGCCGCTCGCCGCCGGCGCGGCGGAGCCGCACCTCGATCTGCTCGTCGACAGCCAGATAGCCCTGCTCGATCGCAACCGGCGTGGCGGCGGCGGCCTCGGCGGGCAGGGCGCGGAGCACGAACTTGCGCTCTATCTCGCGTGCCATGCCGCAGGTCTAGCGCGTTTGGGCCGCCTCGGGGGAGGCCTCCCAGAAATCTTCGACCTTGGTCGAGTCGCCGCCGTCCTGCCGGCGCGAGATCGCCCACACCTCGACCGGCTCCTCGCCGCAGTTGCGGTGCGAGCGAACCGTCTCCGGCGCGACCCGGACCGCGGTGCCGGCGCCGACCTCGTGGACGTCCTCGCCGAGGCGCATCGTCAGGGTGCCGCGGGTGACGAGGTAGACCTCCTCGGTCTGCTCGTGGCGGTGCCCGGTGCCCTGCTCGAAATCGGAGTGCGGCGGCACCCGGATCAGGGTCAGCGCGACCTGCGAGCAGCCCAGCGCCTCGGTCAGGCGGCGGAACTCGCCGGGGACGTCGGTCCCGGCGTAGGCGTCCGCGACCCGGTCGGCGGCGACGATCTCATAGGCGCAGCCCATGCCGTCTCCCTACCCCGCTCCCACCCTGCTCGAACGCTCCCGTCCCCGCTATGCGGGGACAACCGCAACGGGGTCAGGCGCGGATGCTCGATTCGCCTTCGCCTTCGATCACTTCCGAGAGGTCGCGCTCGAGCTTCTGCCGCAGGATGGCGCCCGGGCGCGAGAAGCAGAGCCGGGCGGCGGTTTCCTCGGCGTCGGAGATCAGCCAGTAGGAGCACTCGACCGAGTCGTCGTGGGTCGGGAAGAGGGCGATGATCCCGATCGGGGTCTGGCCCTCGGGCGAGCCGCTCTTCCCCAGCTGGTCGAGCACCGCGTCCTCGGTTTCGCCGGTGTGGAGATCGTCGAACTGCCCCGAGGTGATGTCGAAGAGGCCGCCGACGTGGGCCGGGACCGAGCTCGTCTCCTCGCCCCTCTCGCCGCCGCCGGCGATCGCGGCGACGACCACCCCGGCGACGATCAGGGCGGCGCCGATCCAGCCGATCAGCGCCCGGCGCCGCTGCTGGCGCCGGTGGCGGGCGGGATCTGCCGGCGGCAGGGCCATGACCGAAGCCTAGATGGGCGCCGGCGCCGCGACGGGGGCGCGACCGACGGTCAGGGGATCGGCCCGCCGACCGCGCTCGGCTGCAGCTCGAAGCGGCGGAAGTCGGCGCCGAGGACCGGGACCGAGACGTTGTAGACGGGCGTCTCGCCGATCCGCCCCTCGGGCGAGCCGGCGTGGGCGTGACCGTGGACGACCAGGTCGGGACCGTGCTCGAGGATCGGCGCCGCGAGCCGGTCGGAGCCCATGAAGGCCCAGATCTCCGGCGGCTCGCCGGCCAGCGTCTCGGTGCTCGGCGAGTAGTGGAGGACGACCAGCCGCAGAGCGCAGGTCGCGATCGCGGCGAGGCCGCCGGCGAGCGCCTCGATTTCCGCCCCCGCCTCGGCGTAGAGGGCGCGCAGCGAGGGCTCGCCGAAGTCGGGCATCTGGTGCGGCGCGAAGCCGCCGACGAAGCCCTTGGCGCCGACGATCCCGACCTCGACCCCGGCGCACTCGCGGACCGCCTCCTCGCCGGCGAGGACGGTGATCCCGCCGCCGCGCAGGACCTCGGCGATGTCGGCGCCGAGGCCGGCGTGCCAGTCGTGGTTGCCGAGCACGGCGAAGACCGGCGCCTCGGTCTCGGCCGCGGCGGCGACCACGATCTCCGCCTCGGCGACGGTGCCGTGGCTGGTCAGGTCGCCGGCGAGGAGGACGAGGTCGGTGTCGCTCTCGAGCGCCGCGAAAGCGGCAACCACCTCTTCGCGGTTGCCCTCGCGGCAGTGGACGTCGCCAGCGGCGGCGACGCGGATCGGCCGCGTCTCAGGCTGCGCGTCGGGGCCGGGCATCGCCCGATCCATACCCGGGTAGCGGGGGTTCGCAACGAAATGGCAACCGAGATCTCACACGACATCGACGCCCTGGTCGAGACCGCGAAGCGGGCGATCGCCGCGCTGGAAGCGGAGGGGATCCCCTACCTGCTCGGCGGCGGCCTCGGCTGCTGGGCGCTCGGCGGGCCGCCGTCGAGCAACGACGTCGACCTGATGCTGCGCCGCGAGGACGCCGAGCCGGCGCTGGCGGCGCTGGAAGCGGCCGGCTTCCGCGGCGAGCGCCCGCCCGAGCAGTGGCTCTTCAAGGCCTGGGAGGAGCGAGAGCAGGCGGACGGCGGGGAGGTGCTGATCGACCTGATCTTCGAACCCTCGGGCCTCGAGATCACCGACGCGGTGCTGGCCCGCGGCAGCACGGTCGGGATCGGCGGCATGGACGCGCGGGTGATGGACCTCGACGAGATCTTCGTCACCAAGCTGATGTCGATCGACGAGCACGCCTGCGACTACGAGGGCCACCTGGCGATCGCCCGGGCGCTGCGCGAGAAGCTCGACTGGCGGCGGCTGCGCGAGGAGACCGCGGCGAGCCCCTTCGCCACCGCCTTCTTCACCCTTGCCGACGGCCTCGGAATCTCGCTCGACGCGCCCGGAGCCGGAGCGGCCGGCGCTAGCTCGACTGCGGCAGACGCTGCCGCTCGCTGAGCAGCGGCGCGAAGAGATCGCCCCTCTCGCTGAGGCGGCGCAGCGCCTGGTCGGCGTCGAAGACGAGCCGCGAGGCGTCGCCGGCGGCGAGCGCCGCCTCCAGCTCGTCCCACTCGAGCGGCGTCGAGACCGTCGGCCGCGCTTTCGCCCGCAGCGAGTAGACGCTGACGGTCGTCTTGTGCTGGTCGTTCTGGCTCCAGTCGATCAGCACCTTGCCCTTCCGCTTCGCCTTCGTCATCTGCGAGACGACCCGGTCGCCGAATTTGGCCTCGAGCGTCTCGGCGACGGCCCTGGCGAAGGGCTTGGTCCGCTCGTAGGTGACCTCGGTGTTGAGCGGCACGTAGAGCTGGATGCCCTTCGATCCCGAGGTCTTCGGGTAGCAGCGCAGGTCGAGCCGCTCGAAGAGGCCGCGGATCCAGACCGCGACCTGGGCGCAGTCGAGGACGTCGGCCGGGGCGCCGGGGTCGAGGTCGAAGACCATCGCCGTCGGGGTCTCGATCGCGGCGGCGAGCGAGAGCGAGGTGTGGAGCTCGAGGCTGGCGAGGTTGGCGGCCCAGATCAGGGTCGGCAGGTCTTCGACCAGGCAGTAGTCGATCTCCCCCTCGTTGCGCCCGCTCCAGATGCTGGCGGTCCGAACCCACTCGGGCCGGTGCTCGGGGCAGCGCTTCTCGTAGAAGAACTTGCCTTCGACCCCGTTCGGGTAGCGCTTCATCGTCAGCGGCCGGCCGCGCAGGTGCGGCAGCAGCGCCTCGGCTACCCGCGCGTAGTAGTCGATCACCTGGCCCTTGCGGAAGCCGGCGCCGGGGTAGAGCACCTTGTCGAGGTTGGAGAGCGCCAGCTCGCGGCCCTCGACCTCGATCAGCGTTTTCTTCGACGACCTGCGAGCGTCGCTGCCCCCGACCGAGCCCGGGGCGCCGGCCTGCTCGAGGACCCGCTCGAGCTCGACCTCGGCCGCCGGCTTGTCCTCCCGCAGCCCCTTGAACGAGCCGTGGCGGATCATCCCCTCGCCGGTCAGCTCGCGGTACTCGACCTCGGCGACCAGGACCGGCTCGACGTAGTGGGCGTTTTTCGGTCCCCTGCGGCCGAAGGGGTTCGACCTGCGCTCGAGCGGCTTCAGGCGGGCGAGCAGCTCGTCGAGATCGCGCTGCGAGAACCCGGTGCCGACTTTGCCGGCGTAGCGCAGCTCGCCGTCGCCCTCCCCGTCGGGGTCGTGGTAGCCGAGCAGCAGAGCGCCGAGCGTGTTCTTGCGCCGCCCCTCGCCGGGCAGCCAGCCGCCGATCACGAACTCCTGTCGCCCCAGGTTCTTGACCTTCAGCCAGGAACCCGTGCGCTTGCCGGGCACGTAGCGGCTGTCGAGACGCTTGAGGACGATCCCCTCCAGCTCGCGCTCGGCGGCGGCCGCCAGCAGCTCCTTGGCGCGGCCGACCGAGTAGCTCGGCGTCTGCCAGCTCTCGCCCTCGAGCCCCAGCCCCTCGAGCAGCTCGCGGCGGACCGTGTAGGGCTCGTCCATCAGGTCGCGGCCCTCGAGGTAGAGGAGGTCGAAGATCACGTAGGTGACCGGGTGGGATTTCATCCGCCGCCGCACCACCGCGTCGGAGGTCTGGTGGATCCGCTGCTGCAGGCGCTCGAAGCTCGGCCGCCCCTGCTCGTCGAAGGCGACCAGCTCGCCGTCGAGGACCGCGTCGCGGGCGCCGAGCTGGCGCGAGAGGCGGCGCACCTCGGGGTAGGAGTCGGTGACGACGTTGAGGTTGCGGGTCTGCAGCTCGAGCCGGCCGGGACGGCAGTAGGCGATCGCCCTCACCCCGTCCCACTTCACCTCGACCGCCCAGCCGGAGTCGTCGGCGGGCAGCGGCGCCAGCTTCGCCAGCATCGGCACGATCTGCTCGGGGAAGGGGTCGGCGACCTCCTCGGGCGGGTCGATCCGGTGAATCATCCAGTCCTGCTCGGCCTTGCCGGCGCGGAACAGCGCGTAGCGGCCGCGCAGCCGCTCGCCGTGGAACTCGACCATCACTTTCGCCTCGGTCCACTTCTCGAGCTCGTAGGTGCCGCTGTCCCAGACCCGCATCGTGCCCGCCCCGTACTCGCCCTTCGGGATCTCGCCCTCCCAGCTCAGGTACTCGAGCGGATGGTCCTCGGTGTGGACCGCCTTGCGGTTCTCCTCGGGGGTCATCGGGATCCCGTTGGGGATCGCCCAGGAGGCGGCGGCGCCCTCGTGCTCGAGCCGCAGGTCCCAGTGCAGGCGGCGGGCCGAGTGTTCCTGGACGACGAAGCGGGGCGCCTTCGGTTTGCCTTTCGCGCGTTTCCGCGAGGCTTTGGCTCGTTTCTTCGGCGCCGGCTCCTTCGTCTTCGCGAAATCGCGCTTGCGCTCGTACTCGGTGAGGCCGGCCTCGCCCGCGCCGCTTGGTTTCCCCGGTTTCGCCTTCCTCGCCATCAGAATCGCTCCCCGTGATCGCGATCATCGCCGACACGCACATGCCGCGGGGCTCCCGCCGCCTGCCCGAGCTCTGCCGGCAGCTCGTCCGCGAGGCCGAGGCGGTCGTCCACGCCGGCGACTTCTTCGCGCTCTCGGCCTTCGAGGAGGTCAAGGCCCTCAACCCGCGCCTGCACGCGGTCCGGGGCAACGTCGACGAGCCGGCGCTGAGGGCGCTGCTGGCGGCGACGGCGACGGTCGACCTGCCCGGCGGGCGCAGTCTCGCCGTGGTCCACGACGCCGGCCCCGCCAAGGGCCGGCTGGCGCGGCTGCGCCGCCGCTTCCCCGCGGCCGACGCGGTCGTCTTCGGCCACAGCCACATGCCGCTGCTCGAGGCCGGCGAGGGCGAGCTGGCCGGCTTCCAGATCTTCAACCCCGGCAGCCCGACCGAGCGGCGCCGCGCGCCGCGCGCCTCGATGGGACTGCTCGAGGTCGGCGCGGCCGACCTCGAGTTCAGCCATGTCTGGTTTTGAGCGCCGCCGGGGAATGAGGAGCCGATACCCGTGACCCGTCCGATGATGCGAAGGCGACTCGAGATCGAGCAGCTGCTCGAGGCGATCGCCGCGGTCGCCGACGACGGCTTCGCTACCGCCGCCGAGCTGCACCCGCGGCTGCCGCGGGTCTCGCGGCGCGACCTCGAGAGCGGCCTCGCGCGCGCCGCCAACCGCGGCCTGATCCTCCTCCGCCGCACCCCCGAGGGCCGCCGCTACGCGGCGCTCTCGGGCGAGGGATGGGAGGCGCTGCGGGCGGCGCGGGCCGAGCGCGCATGCCGTTTGCATCGCTGAGGAAGCGGGGTAGCGGGGGTTGTGGCTCGCAACCGCATCCACATCGCGGCTCCCCCCGAGCGCGTCTTCGCGGCCCTCTCCGATCCCCAGCGCTACCCCGACTGGGTTGTCGGCTCGGCGGCGATCGAGCGCCAGGACCCCGATTTCCCGGCCCCGGGGACGCGCTTCCACCACCGGGTCGGGATGCGCCCGCTCGCCCTCGCCGACTACACCGAAGCGGTCGCCGTTGAGCCGCCGCGCCGGCTCGCGCTGAAGGCCAAGGCGCGGCCGCTCGGCACCGCCGACATCACCCTCGAGCTGACCGCGCGGGCGGGCGGCACCGAGGTGCTGATGGTCGAGGAGCCGGGCGACCGGCTGAGCGCCCTGCTCGCCGGCAACCGGGTCGCCGACCTCGCACTGCGGCTGCGCAACGCCGAGGCGCTCTCGCGCCTCAAGCGCAGCGTCGAGGGGCGCCCGCTCGGCCCGCCCCGGCGGCGACGCGAGCTGGCGGGCCAGCGAGTCCTGATAACCGGGGGCAGCAGCGGCATCGGCCTCGCCGTCGCCGAGCAGCTCGCGGCCGAGGGCGCGCACGTGGCGCTCCTGGCCCGCAACCCAACAGGCCTGCAGAACGCCCAGCACCGAATCGCCCCGACCACCCAGCGGCCGACGGGCCGATTTCGGGAGCATGCTTCCCGAAATCGGCCCATCGGCGTGGTCACGCTCGTCGCCGACGTCCGCGACCGCGAGGCGCTCGCCGCCGCGGTCGCGGAGGCGGCGCAGCGGCTCGGCGGCCTCGACGTCCTCGTCACCGCCGCCGCGGCGGCATCCTTCGGCAGCTTCGCCGAGACCGACGCCGAGGACTTCGAAGCCACCGTCGCAACCGTGCTCGGCGGCTCGGCCAACGCGATCCGCGCCGCCCTCCCCGAGCTCGAGGCAGCGGCCGGGGCGATCGTCGCGATCGGCTCGACCGCCGCCCACATACCGCTTCCCGGCCTCGCCGCCTACGCCAGCGCCAAGCACGGCCTCGTCGGCCTGCTCGACACGCTGCGGCTGGAGCTGCGCGACGCCGGCTCCCCTGTCACCGTCTCGCTGGTCAACCCCGGCGCCGTCGACACCCCGTTCTGGAACCACCTCGAGAGCGAGACCGGCCTGCTGCCGCCGGTCCCCGCCGACAGCTACTCGCCGGCGACGATCGCCGCGGCGGTCCTCGGAGCGATCCGCCGGCCGCGGGAGGAAACGACCGTCGGCGGCTCGGCGGCGCTGCAGGTGGCGCTGTTCTCGCAGCTGCGCAAACCGACCAGCCTGGCGCTGACCGTCCTCTCGCGGCTGAACCAGGCCGGCGCCGATCGCCGCGGCGAGCTGGGGGCGCTGCGTGAGGGGCGCGGCGAGGGCGTGGTCGAGGGCGGCCACGGCGGCCGCGACAGCCTGCTGGTGCGAGCGCTGAGCGGCTGGGACGGGGTGCTGCGGCGGGCCGGCGTCCCGTGAGCGCGACCGAGACCGCCGACGCCGTCGTCGTCGGCGCCGGCCCCAACGGCCTGGTCGCCGCCAACCTGCTCGCCGACCGCGGCTGGGACGTCGTCGTCTGCGAGGAGCAGCCCGAGCCGGGCGGAGCGGTGCGCAGCGGCGAGGTGACCGAGCCGGGCTTCGTCCACGATCTCTACAGCGCCTTCTATCCGCTAACCCCGGCCTCGAAGTACTTCGAGTCGCTCGAGCTCGACCGCTACGGGCTGCGCTGGCGGCGGGCCGAGGGGGTCCTCGCCCATCCCCACCCCGACGGCCGCTGCGCCCTGCTCTCGACCGAGCTGGAGCGGACCTGCGCCTCGCTGGAGGAGTTCGCGGCCGGCGACGGCGCGGCTTGGGCCGACCTCTTCGAGCTCTGGCGGCGCGCCGGGCCCGCGCTCTTCGCGGCAATCCTGACGCCGATGCCGCCGCTGCGGCCGGGGCTCAGCCTGGCGCGGGCGCTAGGCCCTCGCGGCCTTGTCGATTTCGCCCGCTTCGCGCTGCTGCCGGCGCGGCGGATGACCGAGGAGCGCTTCCGCGGCGAGGGCGGCGCCTGGCTCGTCGCCGGCAACGCGCTGCACGCCGACCTCACCCCCGACTCGGCCGGCGGCGGCCTCTTCGGCTGGCTGCTCTGCGGGCTCGGCCAGCAGCACGGCTACCCGGTCGCCGAGGGCGGCGCCGGGGAGATCACCGCGGCCCTGGTGCGGCGACTGGGCGAGCGCGGCGGCCGCCTCCACGCCGCGACGCAGATTGAGCGGATCGAGGTCGCGGGCGGCCGGGCGCGGGCGGCGCTCGCCGCCGACGGGCGCCGCTTCGCGGCGCGGCGGGCGATCCTCGCCGACTGCGGCGCGCCGGCGCTGCTGCGCGAGATGGTCCCGCCCGAGGCGGTCCCCGACCGGGTTCGCGAGCACCTCGGCAACTACCAGTACGACAACTCGACCTTCAAGCTCAACTGGTCGCTCGACGGGCCGATCCCGTGGACCGCGCCGGCGGCCCGCGAGGCCTCGACGGTCCACGTCGCCGAAGGCCTGGGCGGACTCACCCGCGCCTCGGTGCAGCTGGCCGAACGCGAGATCCCCGACCGCCCGTTCCTCGTCCTCGGCCAGTACTCGATGGCCGACCCGACCCGCTCGCCGCCGGGGACCGAGACCGCCTGGGCCTACACCCACGTCCCCCAGGACCCGGCCCGCGACGCCGCCGGCGAGCTGAGCGGCGAGTGGTCTCGCGGCGAGGAGGCCGAGGCCTTCGCCGACCGCATCGAGGCGGAGGTCGAGCGGCTCGCGCCCGGCTTCCGGGCGCTGATCCGCCGCCGCCACCTGCAGACGCCGCTCGACCTCGAGGCGAACAACCGCAACCTCGTCGGCGGCGCGATCAACGGCGGCACCGCGCAGCTCCACCAGCAGGCGATCTTCAGGCCCTACCCCGGCACGGGGCGGCCGGCGACGCCGGTGCCGGGCCTCTACCTGGCCTCCGCCTCGGCCCACCCGGGCGGCGGGCTGCACGGCGGCGCCGGCGGCAACGCCGCGACCGCGGCGCTGCGGCGCGAGCGTCTGGCCGGGGTGCGTAGGCTGCTCGGGCGCGGGTAAAGAGTTCCTCCCCGCCAGTTTCGTCCTGCGATGCCACAGCCAGTGACCGACCCCTACGCGCACCGCTTCGGCAGCTCGCCGCCGCTCTCGCTCGGCGTCGAGGAGGAGCTGCTGCTGGTCGATCCCGAGACGCTGGGGCTGGTCCCGAGCGCCGAGCTGGTCCTCGACGGCCTCTCGGGGCCGCTCGCCGAGCGCGTCTCCTCGGAGATCTTCACCGAACAGATCGAGTTGAAGACGGGAGTGTGCCTGAAGGCCGACGAAGCCCTGACGGAGCTGCGCGAGGCGCGCGCGGGCGTCGCCCGCAGCGGCGTTCGCCTGCTCGGCTCGGGGCTGCACCCGGCCGAGGAAGGCGAGGCCAAGCTGGTCGCCAAGCCGCGCTACGAAGTGGTCCGCGAAGACCTCGGCGACCTGCTCAACACGCCGCCCTGCGGCCTCCACGTGCACGTCGGGATCTCCGACCCCGAGACCGCGGTGCGGCTCGCCAACGCCTACACCCTGTACCTGCCGGTGCTCAGCGCGCTGGCCGCCAACTCGCCCTTCCGGGCCGGCGCCGACACCGGGCACGCCAGCGCCCGGACCCAGGTCGTGCGCGCCTATCCGCGCTTCCAGGTGCCGCGCCGCTTCCGCGACTACGAGGAGTTCTGCCGGGTCGCCAACCAGCTGATCGCCGCCGCCGGGGTCGACGACTACACCTACATCTGGTGGGACGTGCGGCCGCACCCGAAGCTCGGCACGGTCGAGGTCCGCGCGGTCGACGTCCAGGCCGACGCCGCCACCTCGGTTGCCCTGGCGGCGCTGATCCAGGCGATCGCCGCCAAGGAGCTCGACCGCCCCAGCCCGCTGGCACTGGAGCGCGAGGCGCTCGAGGAGTCCTACTTCCAGGCCGCCAGCCACGGCCTCGAGGCGAAGATCCTGCTCGACGAGCGCTCGCCGCGGCCCGCGCGCGAGGTCGCCCGCGAGGTGCTCGACGCGACCCGGCCCTACGCCCGCGAGCTCGACGCCGAGGCGACGTTCACCGAGCTCGAGCGGATCCTCCGCGAGGGCAACGGCGCCGACGAGCAGCGCCGGGTCCAGGGCGAACGCGGCATCGACGGGCTGCTGTCCCACCTCGCGGCGCGCACCCGCTGACGCCAGATTGCGCTCGCAGAGCGGGGATCTCCGGGATAAACACCTCAAGACATCGAAGCACCTGCTTCAATCGGGGGCACCGTTTTCGGAAGGCGACGCGCGGCCCGCAGGCTTGGCTCGCGGACGGGCCGCGCGAATAGAGCTAGTTCGCCTTGGTCGTTGCTACACCTGGCAGCAACTGGCCGCAGGATGCGATCAGCACACGCGTCACCCCCTTCCATCGCTCTCCGTTGACGCAGAGCGATGGAATCTGCTTCACCAATAAAACGCAACGTCTGCATCTCCTCAACTGCGACTTAATGTCCGCAAAGGCCGGGATCGGGTTGGATATGCTCTAGCACTCGGCATTACTAGATCGCTTTATGGGGGAATGACCGATGCGGGACGGGGATGGCGCGGCGCCGGTTCAGGCGGGGACGAAGCAGCATTCCGGTGTGGCGAGCGGGGGGTTCGAGACGCTCCGTCATCCATGGCGGACTCGGATCCTCGAAGTGCTGAACGAGAGAAACATGAGCGTCAGTCAGTTTGTTGACGAGGACCTGATCGAGGATCTGGCCGACCGCCCCCGCGACCGAGCGATCTCTGCCCTCGCGTACCACTTCCGCGCCCTGAGAGAGGTCGGGGCAATCGAGATCGTCGAACAGAATCCTCGCCGGGGCAGCACGGAGCTCGTGTGTCGGGCCACCGCGCTGGTTCACTTCAATGATCAGGAATGGGCGCAGCTGCCGACACACCAGCGGCTGGCGATCTCGCAGATCGTCCTCCAGGCGTTTCTGGCTCGCGCGGAGAGCTCGGTGCGACTTAAGACCTTCGAGTCGCGCATGGACCGCCACCTGTCCTGGCTGGCGATGGAGGTCGACGAGCAGGGCTGGTCGGAAATGACCGACCTCCTCAACGGTGTCCTCGAAGGCGTCACCGAGATCCACCGCGAGTCCAGGGAGCGGCTCGATGCCTCCGGCGAGCGGCCGATCCGGACGACCTGGGGCCAACTGCACTTCGAGTCGCCGCCGCTCCCCACACCGCCCGCCGCGGATTGACTTCCGCTCTCTCCGGGAACCGGGGAGGCGATGGCGGTCAACGATCAGGCAGCGGACGGCGCCGAGCAGTCGACCGGGGTAGCGACCTCGGGCTGGTGGGCGACGCTGAAGCGGACGGTCAGCGAGTTCCAGGAAGACAACCTCACCGACTGGGCGGCGGCGCTGACCTACTACGGGCTGCTCTCGCTGTTCCCGGCGCTGATCGCGATGGTCTCGCTGATCGGGCTGTTCGGCGATCCCAAGGCGACGACCTCGAGCCTGACCGAGATCATCACCGAAATCGGCCCCGAATCGGCGGCGGAAACGTTCAAGGGGCCGATCGAATCGGTGACCGAAAGTCGCGGTACGGCGGGGGTCACCTTCGTCTTCGGGTTGCTCGTCGCACTCTGGTCGGCCTCCGGTTACACCGGCGCCTTCATGCGCGCGTCAAACGTGATCTACGAGACCCGCGAGGGGCGGCCGTTCTGGAAGCTGCGGCCGCTGCAGGTGGCGGTGACGCTGGCGATGATCATCCTCGTCACTCTGCTCGCCGTCTCGCTCGTCCTCACCGGGCCGATCGTCGAGGCGGTCGCCGAACCGCTGGGGATCGGCTCGACCGCTGTCGAGGTCTGGAACATCGCCAAGTGGCCGGTGATGGCGCTGGTCTTCCTGCTGATGCTGGCGATCCTCTTCTACGCCTCGCCGAACGCGAAGCTGCGCGGCTTCCGTTGGGTGACGCCGGGCAGCCTGGTGGCGATCGTCGTCTGGATTCTCGCCTCGGCCGGCTTCGGCTTCTACGTCGCCAACTTCGGCTCCTACGACAAGACCTACGGCACCCTCGGCGGCCTCGTCGCCCTGCTCGTCTGGTTCTGGATCAGCAACCTGGTGATCCTCTTCGGCCACCAGCTCAACGCCGAGCTGGAGCGCAACGTCCAGATCGAAGAAGGCCGGCCGCGTGCCGAGCGCGAGATCCAGCTCGAGCCGCGCGCCCAGCCGGACCCGCCGAAGACCGCCTGATGAGACCGGGCTCGAGCTGAGAGGACCGGCAGGTGGCGGCGCGGATCGCGACGATCGGGGTGTACGGCTTCGACGCCGACGGGTTCCTCGGCGCCCTGCGCGGCGCCGGGGTCGAGGTTCTCGTCGACGTCCGCCAGCGGCGCGGAGTCCGCGGTCGCGAGTACGCCTGGGCCAACGCGCAGCGGCTGCAGGCGGCGCTTGCCACGGCCGGGATCGCCTACCAGCACCGCAACGAGCTGGCGCCGACCACCGCGATGCGCCAGGCGCAGTACCGCGCCGACGCGGCGAAGGGCGAGGGCAAACGCAGCCGCACCCGCCTCTCGCCTGAGTACGAACGCCTCTACAGCGAGGAGACCCTCGCCCACGCCGACCTCGAGCCGCTGGCGGCACTGGCCGCCGCGGAGCTGCCGGCGCTGATGTGCGTCGAGCCCAATCCCGAGGCCTGCCATCGCTCGCTGATCGCCGCCCGGCTCGAGCGCGAGTTCGGGCTCGAGCCACTCCACCTGCGCCCGCGGTAGCGGCGCGCCCGAGCACGGCGGAGAAAGCTAGTCGTCGAGCTTGTCGCGGCGCGGCGGCGCGGCGCGGTCGCCGGCCTCCGGGTCCTCGCTCGGGTGCGGTTCGCTGGTGCTCTCGGCGTTGGTCGGCGCGTGGGGCTCCTCGCCGAACGGCTGCTGGTCGGGGTCAGCGGGGTCGCGTGGATCGGCGCGCTTCTCGTAGGGGTCCGGCCACTCGGTCGGGTCAGGGTCGCCGACGGGGTTGTTGAGCGCGTGGTGCGGGTCCTCGTCCTTGGAGCGGTCGCCCGGTTCGGCCGCCGGCTTCGGCGGCGCGTCGGTGCCGGTGGTGGCGGGCGGCCGGTCGCTGGCCGGCGGCTCCTCGTGGGCGGGCGGCGGCTCGGGCGCGAGCGGTGCCTCCTCGGCGGGCGCGGCCGGAGCGTCGGGAGCCTCCTCGCGCTTCTGCTCGGCGACCGCCTGCGGGGTCGGCGGTTCGGATATCGGGTCGGCGCTGGGCGACGCCTCGTCTCCCCCGCCCCGCACCAGGCGGCGGACGAGGTAGCCGCCGATCGCGATTGCCGCCAGCCCGGCGCCGACCGCGATCTTGCCGGCGCGGCGGCCGGTGCCGGTGACCAGGCCAGTTCCGGGGATGTCGGGAAAGTTCGGCATGCTTCTTGCACCTACTGCCCGAGACCGTCGCAGGCCTAACCCAAACCGTGTTGAACGTCCGCCTTCGGGCACTCGGTTGAACCGTCACGCGGGGACCAAGTTCGCGCTCGGCTCGCGCCCGACCATGGGAGTCCTGAAGTTTTGAAGCGCTTCGCTTGGGTAAAAGCGCTTCAGAGCGAGACGGGCGCGCCGCGACCATCCCGCTTCACTTCAAAACGCCGCTCACGACGCCCAGAAGGCGCCCCGTGTTCGGTTACCGCACAGCAAGCGCCGTGCCTCGGCGAGGCACACCTATTCGTTCGGAGGAGAGATGGGTCGAGAAAATCAAACGACGGCGAAAACGCGGCGATGAGCGCGGTCCTCGGCATCAACGCCGTCTTCCACGACAGCGCCGCGGCCCTCGTCGTCGAAGGCGAGGTCGTCGCCGCGACCGAAGAGGAGCGGCTGAGCCGCCGCAAGCACAGCAAGCCCGCGGTCGCCTTCTCGACCTGGGAGCTGCCCGAGCTCGCCGCCAGGTGGTGCCTGCGCGAGGCGGGCATCGAAGCCGGGGAGCTCGATGCCGTCGCCTACTCCTACGACCCCGGCCTGGTCGGCTCCGAGCTGGAGACGCGCGACCCCTGGGAGCACCTGCGGACCGAGTACGCGACGCGCGCGTCGCGCTTCCTCGCCACCGCGCTGCCCGGCCTCGACCCCGAGCGGGTGCGCTTCGTCCCCCACCACCTCGCCCACGCCGCCTCCGCCTACCACGCCGCCGGCTTCGAGTCCTGCGCGGCGCTCGTCCTCGACGGCCGCGGCGAGGCCACCTCGCACCTCGCCGGCCACCGCCGCGCCGGCGGCTTCGAGCAGCTGGCGGCGCAGCGCCTGCCGCACTCGCTCGGCCTCCTCTACGAGGAGCTGACCGAGCACCTCGGCTTTCGCCGTTCCTCCGACGAGTACAAGGTGATGGCGATGGCCTCCTACGGGAAGCCGGCGATGCTCGACGCGCTGCGCGAGCTCGTCTACGCCGACGGCGAGGGCGGCTTTCGCACCGAGCCGGTCGCCTGGGAGGAGCTGGCGCCGCGCCTGGGGACCGGCGGTGAGGACTGGACGCCCCGTCACGCCGACCTCGCGGCGAGCGTCCAGACGCGGCTCGAGGAGGTGCTGCTCGAGCTCTGCGCCTGGCTGCATGAGCGGACCGGCGAGGCGCGGCTGGCGCTGGCCGGCGGCGTCGCCCTCAACTGCGTCGCCAACTCGCGCCTGCACCGCGAGGGCCCGTTCGAGGAGATCTGGGTGCAGCCGGCGGCGGGCGACTCGGGGACGGCGCTCGGCGCCGCCACCTACCTGGCGGAGCAGCTCGGCGAGGCGCCGGTGGCGATGCGGAGCGCGGCGCTCGGCCGAGGCTGGAGCGACGCGGAGATCGAGGCCTGGCTGCGGCAGGCCGCCGTCCCCTTCGAGCGCAGCGAGGACGTCGCCGAGGCGGTCGCCGCGGCGCTCGCTGAGGACCGGGTCGTCGCCTGGTACCAGGGGCGCAGCGAGTGGGGCCCGCGGGCGCTCGGCCATCGCAGCCTGCTCGCCGACCCGCGCCGGGCCGAGAACCTCGAGCGGCTGAACGAGATCAAGGGGCGCGAGCAGTTCCGGCCGGTGGCGCCGATGGTGCTCGAGCAGCGCGCCGCCGACCTCTTCGAGGGGCCCCTGCCGAGCCCCTACATGCTCTTCACCCACCGGGTCGCACCGGCCTGGTGCGAGCGGATCCCGGCCGCGGTCCACGTCGACGGCACCGCCCGAATCCAGACCGTCGACCCCCGCGAGGAGCCGCTGGTGGCCCGCATGCTCGCCGGCTTCCAGCGCCGCACCGGGGTCCCGGTCGTGATCAATACCAGCCTCAACACCGCCGGAAGGCCGATGGTCGACGATCCCCGCGACGCGCTCGAGTGCTTCGGCTCGGCGCCGGTCGATCTGCTTGCGATCGGGCCGTTCCTGGTCGAGCGGGGCCGCTTCTTTGCCGCGGCGGGAGGCGAGCGAGCGCTGGCGGCGGTGGCGTGAGCGCGTCCCCGCCAGCGGTCGACGTGGTCGTCCCGACCCTGGGCCGCGACTCGCTGCAGCGCCTGCTGGCGGCACTGGCGCCGCAGCTGCCCCAACTCGGCGGCGGCCGCCTGATCGTCGCCGACGACCGCCGCGACCCCTCACCGCCGCTGGCGCTGCCGCAGAGCGCGACGGTCGTCCGCGCCGGCCGCCGCGGGCCGGCGGCGGCCCGCAACCTCGGCGCCCGCGCCGGCCACGCCGAGTGGATCTCCTTCCTCGACGACGACGTCGTCCCCGACCGCGACTGGGCCGAGCGCCTAGTCGCCGACCTGGCGTCGATTCCCGCCGCGGTCGGCGCCTCGCAGGGGCGGCTGCGGGTGCCGCTGCCGGCCGGGCGGCGGCCGACCGACTGGGAGCGCAACGTCGCCGGGCTCGAGCGGGCGCGCTGGATCACCGCCGACATGGCGGTGCGGCGGCAGGCCTTCGCCGCCGTCGGCGGCTTCGACGAGCGCTTCGCCGCCGCCTACCGCGAGGACACCGACTTGGCGCTACGGCTGCTCGGAGCCGGCTGGCGGATCGCCCGCGGCGGGCGGGGCAGTGAGCACCCGGTCGGCGAGGCCGGCTTCTGGGTCAGCGTCGGGCGCCAGCGCGGCAACGCCGACGACGTCCTGATGCGAGCGCTGCACGGGCCTCACTGGCGACTCTGGGGCGGTGCCCCGCGCGGGCGGCTGCGGCGCCACCTGCTGACGACTTCCCTGCTCGCAGGAGCGGCCGCGGCGGCCCTCGCCGGCCGGCGGCGAACCACCGCCGCCTGCGCCGCCGGCTGGCTTGCGGCGAGCGTCGAGCTGGCGGCGGCGCGCCTCCTCCCCGGTCCGCGCGACCGGGACGAGCTGGCGCGGATGGCGGCGACGAGCACGGTGCTGCCGCTCGCGGCGAGTGCCTGGTGGGCGGCCGGAGCGGTCCGCCTGCCGGTGCGGCTGCTCCGCGGCGGCCCGCGCCCGCCCGCCGCCGAGGATCCCGGCGCTGCGGACGGCGCGACCCGATCCGCGCCGCGCCACCGGGAGCGGCTCGAAGCGGTGCTGCTCGACCGCGACGGAACGATCGTGATCGACGTCCCCTACAACGGCGACCCCGCCAAGGTGGTGCCGGTGCCGGGGGCGAAACGGGCGCTGGCGCGGCTGCGCGAGGCCGGCCTGCCCCTGGCGGTGGTCTCCAATCAGAGCGGGGTCGCCCGCGGGCTGCTCGCGCCGACCCAGGTGCGCGCGGTCAACTCCCGCGCCGAGGAGCTGCTGGGGCCGATCGACGCCTGGCTCTTCTGCCCGCACGGGCCCGGTGAGGGCTGCGAGTGCCGCAAGCCGGAGCCGGGGCTGGTGATCGAGGCCGCGGCGGCGCTCGGCGTGCGCCCGGAGCGCTGCGCGCTGATCGGCGACATCGCCGCCGACGTCCAGGCCGCGCAGGCGGCTGGCGCCCTGGCGGTTCTGGTCCCGACCGAACGCACCGAGGCCGAGGACGTCCGGCGCGCCCCCCTCCTCGCCCCCGACCTCGACTCCGCCGTTGACCTCCTGCTGGGGGACCAAAACATCGGTACCCCGATCTTTCAGGGTCCAGAGGCCCCAAAACATCGGTACCCCGATATTTTGGCCGCGCCCGGGGTGGGGGCGTGACGGGCGGGGTGCTGGCGGTGCGGCAGGACAGCCTCGGGGACGTGCTCCTCTGCGGGCCGGCGATCCGGGCGCTAGCGCGGGCCGATGGTCCGCTGACCCTGCTCTGCGGCGAGCGCGGCGCCGCGGCGGCGCCGCTCCTGCCCGGCGTCGACGACGGCATCGTCTGGACCGCGCCTTGGATCGATCCCGAACCGACGGCGGTCAACCGCGCCGAGTGCGCCGAACTGATCGAGGCGATCGAGCGCCGCGCCCCGCGCGAAGCGGTGATCTTCACCTCCTTCCACCAGACCCCGCTGCCGACCGCGCTGCTGCTGCGGCTGGCCGGGGTGCCGCGGATCGCCGCAATCGGGGTCGACTACCCCGGCTCACTGCTCGACGTCCGCCACCGCGTCCCCGACGAAATCCACGAGGTCGACCGGGCGCTATCGCTCGCCGAGGCGGCCGGCCACACCCTGGCGCCCGGCGACGAGGGACGGCTCGCGGTGCGGCTCGACAGCGCCCCGCCGCCGCTGCCGGACGAACCGTTCTTCGTCCTCCACCCGGGGGCCTCGGTGCCGGCCCGCTCCTGGGAGCCGGAGCGCTGGGCCGAGCTGGCGACGTCGCTCTCCAGGCGCGGCCACCGGGTCGTCGTCACCGGCTCCCTCGAGGAGCTGGCGCTGACCCGCTTCGTCGCCGCCGGCGCCCCCGGGGCCCTCGACCTCGGCGGCGCCCTCGAGCTCGCCGAACTGGCCGCGGTCCTCGCCCGCGCCGCCGCCGTCGCGGTCGCCAACACCGGCCCCGCCCACCTCGCCGCCGCGGTCGGGACCCCGGTCGCCTCGCTCTTCGCGCCGACCGTGCCGGCGGTTCGCTGGCGCCCCTGGGGCGTCCCCCACGAGCTGCTGCACCGCGAGGTCCCGTGCGCCGGCTGCCGCGCCAGCGAGTGTCCGGTCGCGGGCCATCCCTGCCTCGC
>JBFWMZ010000008.1:0-105501 GCA_050251335.1 Solirubrobacterales bacterium | reverse complement strand
GCCAGCGGCACCGAGCGGTTGACGATCGTCATCTGCCCGCCGCCGACCAGCTCCTTGTACTTGACCAGCGAGAAGTCGGGCTCGATCCCGGTCGTGTCGCAGTCCATCAGGAAGCTGATCGTCCCGGTCGGCGCCAGCACCGTCGCCTGCGCGTTGCGGTAGCCGTGCTCCTCGCCGAGCTCGACCGCCTCGTCCCAGGAGCGCTGCGCGGCCTCCAGCAGCTCGCCCTTGATCCCGGTGCCGTCGATCTCGTAGGCGGCGTCGCGGTGCATCCGCATCACCCCGTTATGAGGCTCGCGGTTGCGCTCGTACTCGTCGTAGGGGCCGGTGGCGCCAGCGGCGATCAGCGCCGACTGGCGGTAGGCGCGGCCGGTCATCAGCGCGGTGATCGCGGCGGCGACGTTGCGGCCCTCGTCGGAGTCGTAGGGGAGCCCATCGGACATCAGCAGCGCGCCGAGGTTGGCGTAGCCGAGCCCGAGCTGACGGAAGCGGCGCGCGTTCTCGCCGATCTCCTCGGTCGGGTAGCTCGACGGGCTGACGACGATCTCCTGGGCGAGGAAGACGATGTCGACGGCGTGCTCGAAGTCGGCCGTGTCGAAGCTGCCGTCCGCGCGGCGGAACCGCATCAGGTTGAGCGAGGCGAGGTTGCAGGCCGAGTTGTCGACGTGCATGTACTCGCTGCAGGGGTTGGAGGCGTTGATCCGGCCGGACTCCGGGCAGGTGTGCCAGCGGTTGATCGTGGTGTCGTACTGGACGCCCGGATCGGCGCAGCGCCAGGCGGCGTCGGCGATCTGGTTCATCAGCTCGCGAGCGTCGAGCGTTTTCGTCGTCGAGCCGTCGATCCGCGCCTTCAGCTCCCAGTCGGTGCCGGCCTCGACCGCCTCCATGAACTCGTCGGTGACCCGCACCGAGTTGTTGGCGTTCTGGTACTGGATCGAGGTGAAGCCGTCGCCGTCGATCGACATGTCGAAGCCGGCGTCGCGCAGCGCCCCCGCCTTCTCCTCCTCTTTGGCCTTGCACCAGATGAAGTCCTCGACGTCCGGGTGGTCGACGTCGAGGACGACCATCTTCGCCGCCCGTCGCGTCTTGCCGCCCGACTTGATCGTCCCCGCCCAGGCGTCGGCACCGCGCATGAAGCTGACCGGGCCCGAAGCGAGGCCGCCCTTGGAGAGCTGCTCGACCGAGCCGCGGATGTTGGAGAGGTTGATCCCCGAGCCCGAGCCGCCGCGGAAGATCATCCCCTCCTTGGTGTTCCAGTCGAGGATCGACTCCATCGTGTCGTCGACGCTGAGGATGAAGCAGGCCGAGCACTGCGGCTTCTCCTCGAAGCCGACGTTGAACCAGACCGGCGAGTTGAAGGCCGCTTTCTGGTTGAGCAGAATCGCGGTCAGCTCGTCCTCGAAGGCGTCGGCGTCCTCGCCCGAGGCGAAGTAGCCGCGCTCGCGCCCCCAGTTGGCGATCGTGCCGGCGACCCGGCCGATCATCTGTTTGACCGAGCTCTCCCGCTCGGGGCTGCCCATCCGGCCGCGGAAGTACTTCTGGGCGACGATGTTGGTCGCGTTCTGCGACCAGCTCTTGGGGAACTCGACGCCGCGCTGCTCGAACGCCGGGCTGGCCGGATCGCCGATCACCGCGTCGCGGATCTCCCACTCGATCTGGTCGAAAGGATGCACGCCCGCAGTCGTGAACCTGCGTTCGATCGAGAGGCCCTGTAGACCGTTTTTAGGGCTACTGGTGGCGGTCTTGGACATCGAACTGCTCCTCTCGCGGCGTCTTTGAAGGGGTTGAGGAGGATGGCGAGCGCTCCGGACGGAAACAGGCCGCAAATCCGCAATAAGCGGGGCCGAGATGGCTGCCCTTCGCCCTACATATTGTGTCAACTCCGCATCCTCGGCGGTTTCGGTGGGTAGCCTGCAGAGCATGGTCGAAGACCTGCGGAACCGCGCCGAGAGGATGGGCGAGCGGGCGAACGCCGCCCGCGAGTCGATGGGCGATCGCGCCAGCGCCGCGCGCGAGGCGATGAACGACCGCGCCGCCGCCGCCCGCGAGGTCGTCGGCGACCGCACCGCCGCCGCCAAGGAGGCGGTCGGCGAGCGGGCGACGGCAGCCAGGGAGGTGACCGCCGAGGCGTTCGCCCTGGTCAAGCCGAAGCTGCGCGGCGTCTCCCACGAGTGGGCCTTCTTCGCCTCGCTCCTCTTCGGCGCCGTCCTGATCGTTCTCGCCTCGACCCCGAAGGCGACGCTGGCGGTGGCGATCTACGCCCTCAGCCTCTCGGCCCTGTTCGGGACCAGCGCCCTCTACCACCGGGTCAACTGGAAACGGCCGAACGTGCGGCTCTGGATGCGGCGGCTCGACCACTCGATGATCTTCTTCCTCATCGCCGGCACCTACACGCCGTTCGCCCTGCTCGCCCTCAATGGCACCCTGGCGACCGCGATCCTGGTCGTCGTCTGGGCCGGCGCGATTGCCGGCGCGATCGTCGAGATGATCTGGATCGATCACCCGAAATGGGCCTCGGTGCTGATCTACATGGCGCTCAGCTGGGTCGCGGTCGTCTGCTTCCCGGCGCTCTGGTCCTCGCTCGGGGTCGCCGGGGCGATGCTGCTGATCGCCGGCGGCGTCCTCTACACCGCGGGCGCGATCGTCTACGCCACCCAGCGCCCCAACCCCAACCCGGCGATCTTCGGCTACCACGAGGTGTTCCACCTCTTCGTGATCGCCGCCGCGCTCGCCCATTTCTCGGCGATCGCCTTCTTCGCGCTCCCCCACGCGTAGGGGCTGTCTCGAGCCCGCGGGGCGCGGCGCACCCAATTCTTGGTAGAACGCCGCAATGCCCTACCTGAAACCGCGTCTCAAGTCCCCCGTCCGTCTCGTCGTCGCTCTCCTCGCCCTGGCTCTCCTGCTGGCCGCCCCCGCCGCCGCGCAGGCTCACTGGGGAGCGATCGCGGTCGACCCGATCAGCGGCAAGTACGGCGTCTCCTACCACTACGACTCCGCCAAGGGCGCCCAGCACCGGGCCCGCAACGAGTGCGGGAGCAAGCACTGCAAGGTCGCCGTCTGGGTCGCCAACGGTTACGCGGCGCTGGTCCAGAAGCGCAAGAACGGCCTCTACTTCGCCGGCTTCGGCCGCAGCAAGCACGCCGCGTTCCGCAAGGCCCTGCACCGCGCGCACGAATCCGACGCGCGCCACGTCGCCTGGGTCTTCAGCGGCTATTAGTCGCCCCGTTGGGGCGGGAGGGGTTGCCTTTCGACCCGGATAGCGGGTCAAAAGGCAACCTCGACGGGGGTCAGGCCGCGACGCGCTCCGCCAGGCCTTCGCGCAGCTCCTCGACTTCGCTCACCAGCTCGGCGAGCAGGCCGTCGAGGGCCTCGGTCTGCTCGGGGCTGAGCTCGAGCTCGCCGTCGTCGTAGATCTGCGCCGCGTGCGGGACCGGCAGCTCGGTCTCGACCACGCGGCCGCCGAGCGAGCCGAGCACTTTGCGCGTCTCGGCCTGGGCCCAGACGGCGCCGAACATCCCGGTCGAGGCGCCGATCACCGCCGCCGGCGTCCCCATCAGGGCGCTCTCGCCGGCCGGCCGCGAGGCCCAGTCGAGCGCGTTCTTCAGGACGCCGGGGATCGAGTGGTTGTACTCCGGCGTCGCGACCAGCACCGCGTCGGCCTCGCGCATCGCCTCGCGCAGCGCCGCGACCGCGTCGGGCGCCGGCGCCCCGCCCTCCTCGAGGTCGGCGTCGTAGGGCGGGATCTCGCCCAGCCGGTCGAACTCCACCAGCTCGACCCCGGCGGGCAGCCGCGCGGCGGCGGCCCGCAGCAGGGCGTGGTTGTAGGACCCCTGCCGCAGGCTGCCGCTGATGCCGAGGACCCGCATGCCTAAGACTCCTGGGCGACCAGCTCGAGCTCGACGTTGATCGCGACCTCGTACTCGAGCACGTTGCCGCCCTTCGGCAGCTCGGCGTTCCAGTCGAGACCCCACTCGCGGCGGTCGACGGCGGTCGCCAGCGAGAGGCCGAGGCGCTCGTTGCCGCCGAGGTCGGCGCCGAGCTCGCCGAACTTGCCGGTCGCCTCGACCCCGCGGGTCTCGCCGTGGAGCTCGAAGTCGCCGGCGAGGCGGACGCTGCCGTCCTCCTCGACGGTGAACTCGGTCGAGGCGAACCTGACCTGCGGGTGCTTCTGGACGTCGAAGAAGTCGGGGCTCATCAGGTGGCCCTTCAGCTGCGGCTCGTCGATCTCGATGCTCTCGACCTCGACGCTGCCCTCGAGCTTCGGCTGCTCGCCGCCGGTCAGCGTCACCTCGTAGCGCTCGAAGCCGCTGCGGTAGGTCGCGATGCCGTTATGGGTGATCGCGAAGTGGATCGCCGAGTGGACGGGGTCGACGGTCCAGGTACCTGCCGGAACCCGCCGGTTGATCGTCTCGGTGCTCATCTGCTGCCTTTCGTTGAAGTTGTGAGACTCAGTCTGCTACTTGACGTAGAAATAATCATAACAGAAACTCTTGCCTCTACAACTATTAGCTTCGCAACCATCTGTGCGATAATCGGCACATGGCCGAGTCCGCGCCCAGTCCTGCCCCGACCACCGAGCTCGAGGCCTGCCACGCGCCTCACCAGGTCGCCTGGCGCTCGCTCGCCCGCACCCACGCCGCCGTCAGCGGCCGGATCCAGGAAGGTCTGACCGACGCCGGGCTGCCGCCGGTCGCCTGGTTCGACGTGCTGGCGACGCTTGCCGAGGCGGGCGGGGCGATGAAGATGGGGGAGCTGGCCGAGTCGCTGGTGATCACCCGCGGCGGCCTCACCAAGCTGGTCGACCGCCTGGTCAAGGCCGGCCTGCTCGAGCGCACCTTCTGCGAGACCGACCGCCGCGTCTCCTACGCGACCCTGCTTCCCGCCGGCTCCGAGCTGCTGAGCGAAATGCTGCCAGTCGTCTCCGCCGAGCTGCAGGTCGCCTTCGGCGCCAACATCAGCGACGGCGAGGCTGGACAGCTGACGGAGACGCTGGACCGCGTCCGCGGCGTCGCCTGCAACGGCTGAGCGCCCGCCGGACCGCGGCTAGGCCGCGAGCGCGCCCTCGGCGCGGACCTTCGCCGCGTCGATGATCTCGAGCACCTCGGTCTCGCGACCTTCGCGCACCAGCTCGACCGGGTCGGGGTCGCCGTTGACGATCCCCTCGAAGAACTCCTTGCGGTCCTGGTAGGTCGGCAGCGTCCCCTTCGCCCAGCCGCGGGCGTCGTTGAGGATCACCGCCAGGCGCGCGTACTCCTCGCCGAACAGCTCTGAGACCTCGCGCTTCATCCGCTTCGCCAGCGCCGGCGAGGCGCCTGCGGTCGAGATCGCGATCGCCAGCGGGCCGCTGCGGACGATCGCCGGCAGGATGAAGTTGCAGAGCGGCGGCACGTCGACCACGTTGACCAGCATCGCCCGCTTCTCGGCGTGGTCGAAGACCTCGATGTTGACCTCGGAGTCGTTGGTCGCGGCGATCACCATGAAGACGCCCTCGAGGTCCTCCGGACCGGTGTAGGCGCGGCGCTCCCAGGCGATCGAGCCCTCGGCCGCCAGCGACTCGAGCTCCGGGTGGGCGTCCGGCGCGAGCAGGGTGACGTCGCCGTCGCAGGCGAGCAGCCCCTCGACCTTCTCCAGGCCGACGTCGCCGCCGCCGACGACCAGGCACCTGCGCCCGGTCAGCTTCAGGCAGGCGATGTAGAACGGAGTCGCGAGCATGTCGCGCACGCACGACTGGTCGCAGATCCCCTTGCGGAACTGGCAGACGCACTCCTTGCCGGCGTAGGCCTGGGCGGGCATGCCAAACAGGTTAATGATCGGCGCTCGCCGGGCGGGCGCTACCGGATCGACTCGAGGGTCAGCCGCATGCCCTCGCGCAGATCGGTCTTCGCGGTCCAGCCGAGCACCTCGCGCGCCAGGCTCGCGTCGAGGGCGATTCGCTGCACCTCGCCCGGCCGCGGCGCGGCGAAGTCGGCCGCGAAGGAGTCGTTGTCGCCGAGCTCGCGCAGCACCTCGATCAGGTCGAGCACGCTGGCCTCGACCCCGGTGCCGATGTTGACCGCGCCGACGTGGTCGCTGGCGGCGGCGGCGAGGGCGGCGTCGACGATGTCGCCGACATATATGTAGTCGCGGGTCTGGGTCCCGTCGCCGAAGACGGTCGGACGGCCGCCGTCGCGAAGCTTGCCGCAGAAGATCGCCACCACTCCGGCCTCGCCGAGCGGGTCCTGGCGCGGTCCGTAGACGTTGCCGAGCCGCAGCGACATCCCCGACACCCCGTAGAGCCGCTGGTAGAGCGCCAGGTAGCCCTCGGCCGCGTACTTGCTCTGGCCATAGGCGGACATCGGTTCGATCTCGGCCGACTCGTCGAGCGGCAGCCGCTTGCCGGCGCCCTCGCCGTAGATCGCGCCGCCGGTGGAGATGAAGACGACCCGCCCGCTGCCCGCCCCGCTCGCCGCCTCGAGCACGTTGGCGGTGCCGCCGACGTTGACCGCGGCGTCGAAGGCCGGGTCCGCGAGCGATTTGCGGACGTCGATCTGGGCGGCGAGGTGGAAGATCGCCTCGGGCTTGCGCTCGGCGGCGACCTCGCTCAGCCCGCCACCGTCGCGGATGTCGAGCTCGAGCAGCTCGGCGCCGGCCGCCAGCGCCCCCTCGAGGTTGGCCCGGCGCCCGGTCACGAGGTTGTCGACGACCGTCACCTCGTCGCCGCGCTCGAGCAGCGCGTCGACCAGATTCGAGCCGATGAATCCCGCTCCGCCGGTTACCAGGGTCCTCATCGCTGGCGATCCAGGATTCGGCGGGCGCGACTGGCGAGCGCCGCACCGAGCGAGGGTGGGACGCAGAGAGGCCGAATGGCATCGCCATTTGGCCAGCCGAGGACGACGCCCCGCGAAGCGTGTGCGGCGCCGCCAGGCGTGTGTGGGGGTTTCCGGAGAGCCACTTGGGGCGCCGATCCTAGTCGCGCGGCCTGCGTCCCGGCGGAGGGGGTCCCGAACATTCGCTGAGAATCCTCGCCGAACGCCCCTGCTACCCTCGCCGCCCGATGCGTCTGATCGTCACCGAGAAGAACAGCAGCGCGAAAAAGATCGCCGAGGTCCTCGGCGCGCCCAGTGGCGGCCCGAAGGCGGACAAAACCTACAAAGTCCCCTTCTACACCTGGACCGACCCCGACGGCGGCGAGCAGATGGCGATCGGGCTGAAGGGCCACGTGCTCGGCCCAGCCTTCCCCGAGGGCTACTCGAACTGGCAGAAGACCGACCTGCACGACCTGATCGACGCCAAGCTGATCAAGGAGCCGACCGACAAAAACGTCGTCAAAGCGATCAGGAAAATGGCAAAACAGGCCGACGAGCTGGTGATCGCGACCGACTTCGACCGCGAGGGCGAGCTGATCGGCCTCGAGGCGCTGGAGGAGATGCTCGACGCCAACCCGGCGCTCGGCAGCCGCGACGAAACCGCGGCGGGGACGCTGAAAATCCTCCGCGCCCGCTACTCGGCGACGACCAAAGAGGAACTCGAGCGCGCCTTCAACGAACTCGACTACCTCTCCTATCCGCTGGCCAACGCCGGCGCCGCGCGCCAGGACATCGACCTGCTCTGGGGGGCGACGCTGACCCGCGCCGTCTCGCTCGCGACCCGCCGCTTCGGCTCCAACTTCCTCTCGGTCGGGCGCGTCCAGAGCCCGACTCTGGGGCTGATCGTCGAGCGCGAGATGGAACGCCGCGCCCACGTCCCGAAACCGTTCTGGGAAGTCTTCGCCCGCTTCGAGCACCCCGACGGCAGCTTCGAGGCGCACCACTCGGTCGACAAATTCTGGGAGAAAGCCGAGGCCGACGCGGCGCTCGCCGGCACCTCCTCGCCCGGCACGGTGAAATCCGTGACGGCGCGGAAGAACACCCGCCGGCCGCCGACTCCCTACAACACCACCGCCTTCAGCACCGACGCCTCCAGCCGCCTCGGGATCACCCCCGCCAGCGCGATGCGGATCGCCGAGGACCTCTACATGGACGGCTTCATCTCCTACCCGCGGACCGACAACACGGTCTATCCCGCCTCGCTGCCGGTGCGCGAGCTGATCGGCTCGCTGACCCGGATCAAGGAGTTCTCGGCCGCCTCCGCCCTGGCCGACCAGGCCGAGCTGAAACCGACCCGGGGCAAAAAAGAGACGACCGACCACCCGCCGATCTACCCGACCCAGGCAATCCACCCGGGAGCCCTCGAGGGCTCCAAGAAGCGGGTCTACGAACTGGTCGTGCGGCGCTTCCTGGCGACCTTCAGCCCGCCGATGATCACCGAGTCGACCCGCGCCGACATCGAGGCCGGCGACCAGACCTACTTCGTCCGCGGCTCGGTCGTCGTCGACCCCGGCTATGCCGCGATCTACACCTACGCCCGCTCCTCCGACGAGGAGATCCCCGCCCTGCAGGAGGGGCAGAGCCTGGCGCTCGCCGCCCCGACCGACAGCGAGGAGGAGGGCGGGGCGAACCCGTGGCAGATCGGCAAGGAGACCCAGCCCCCGTCGCGGATCTCGCAGGCGAAACTGATCGAGATGATGGAGGAGCGCGGCCTCGGCACCAAAGCGACTCGCGCCGACATCATCCAGAAGCTCTTCGACCGCGGCTACGTCTACGGCAACCCGCCGGTCCCGACCGAGACCGGGGTCGCCCTCTACGAGGCGTTCAAGAACTACGTCCCGGCGATGGCGACGCCGGAGATGACCGCCCAGCTCGAGGCGGAGATGGACCGGATCGCCCAGGGCGAGATGACCAAGGGCGAGGTCGTCGGCGACAGCCGCGAACTGCTGCACAAGACCTGGACCGAGATCGACGGCAGCCGTGAAGACCTCGCGAAGGTCGTCTGGAAAGGGATGGACGAGGACCGCATCCTCGGTCCCTGCAAGGTCTGCGAAGAAGCGGGGCGGACCAAGGAGGACGGCTCGCCGCACATGCTGCGGATCATCCGGGCGAAAAAATCGGGCAAACGGTTCGTCGGCTGCTCGGGCTGGAAAGCCGACGCCGACCCCGGCGACCCGAACTCCTGCGACCAGACCTTCCCGCTGCCGCAGCGCGGCGACGTCTTCCGGCTCGAGGAGCGCTGCTCGATCTGCGACCGCACCCCGCGGCTCAAAGTCCAGCCCTTCCGCGGCCGGCCCTGGAACCTCTGCCTCAACGACGACTGCGAGTCGATGCAGGAGATGAAGAAACGCCGCGCCGAGCGCGAAGCCGCCCGCGCCGCGAAAGAGGAGATGGAGAAGAAGCCGCAGCCGAAGGGCGACGAGGACGCGGCGCCGGCCAAGGGCAAACGCTCCAAAGCCAAAGCCAAAGCCTCGAAGGCCGACACCGCGACGCGCGGCGTCAAACGCAAACGCGCCAGGGCCGGCGCCAAAGGCTGACGTGGCCGGCCCGCCGGCCGCCTAGGGAGCGCGGGGCGTGTTCATCTCGCTCGAGGGAGTGGACGGGTCGGGCAAGAGCACCCAGGCACGGCTGCTTGCCGAGGCTCTGGGACCGGAGGCGGTGGCGATCCGCGAGCCGGGCGGGACCGAGGCGGCCGAGCGGATCCGCGGCCTGCTCGCCGATCCCGAGCTGCCGCTCGCGCCGCTGGCCGAGTTGCTGCTCTTCCTCGCCGCCCGCGCCGACCTCACCGAGCGGGTGATTCGGCCGGCGCTCGAGGCGGGGCGCGACGTCGTCGCCGACCGCTTCTCGGACTCGAGCGTCGCCTACCAGGGGGCGGCCCGCGGGCTCGGAGTCGGCGAGGTGATCTCGCTCTGCGACCACGCCACCGACGGGCTCTGGCCGGACGTCACCGTGCTGCTGAAGATCGACCCCGAGGACTCGATCGGCCGCGCCGAGGGCGAGGATCGCTTCGAGGCCGAGGGGCTGCTGCTGCAGCAGGCGGTGGCCCAGGCCTACGACGAAATCGCCAAGGTCACCGACCGCTTCGCGATCGTCGACGCAAGCGGCAGCATCGAGGAGGTCCACGCCCGGGTCCTGGCCGCGGTCGAGGCCGCGCGAACGGAGCCGGCATGAGCCGCGTTCGTCGAAAGGACGCATATTTCGGACCAACGACGAACGCGGTGGGGTGCGGGACGTGAGCGCGACGCTGGAGGCCGCCACCGAGCACCAGGGACGGGCGCGGGTGGCGCTGCGGGCGGCGCTCGCGGCCGGGCCCTCGCACGCCTACCTCTTCCGCGGCCCGCGCGGCTCCGGCAAGCGGGCCGCGGCGCGGGCGCTCGCCGCCGAGATCCTCGCCACCGGCGCCGCCGACCCCGAGGACGCCCGGCGGCGCGCGCTGCTCGACCCCTCGCCGCACCCGGACCTCGTCTGGATCGCCCCGCGCGGTGCCCAGCACATGGTCGAGGACGTGCGCGAGCGGGTGATCCGCGCCGCCGCCTACCGGCCCTTCGAAGGCGGCAAGCGGGTCTTCGTCGTCGAGGCGGCGGAGGCGCTCCGCGACGAGAGCCAGAACGCGCTGCTGAAGACGCTCGAGGAGCCTCCGCCCTATGCGCACCTGATCCTGCTCGCCTCCGAACCGGAGGTCCTGCTGGAGACGATCGCCTCCCGCTGCGCCCCGATCGAGTTCGCGCCCTATCCCGCCGAGGTGCTCGAAGCCGAGCTCGCTGCCGGGCTCGAGGCCGCCGGCGTCGGCGCCGAGGAGATCGCCGCCGCGGCGCGGCTCGCCGCCGGCGACCGCGAGCGAGCCCGCCTGCTGCTCTCGCCGCTGGGCCGCCAGCTGCGGGCCGAGGCCGATGCCTGCGTCGCCGCGGCCCGCGCCGGCGAGCTCGCCGCGGCTCCCTGGAAGGCGCTGCTCGAGCGCGCCACCGCCGCCGGCGAGGAGGCCGAAGCGAGCACCCGCGAGGCGCTCGAGGAGGAGGCGCAGGCGGGGATCAAGCGCTCCGCCCGCGACCTCGCCGACGAGGCGAAACGGGCCGGCCGCCGCCGCCGCACCGACGTCCTCGACCTCGGCCTCGAGCTCTGCGCCGCCCACCTCCGCGACCTGGCGGCGCTCGCCGCCGGGGCCGAGGAGGTCGTCTTCGCCCGCGACCGGCTCGAGGCGCTGGGCGCCGAGGCCGCCGGGCTCGACCCCGGCGCCGCCCGCCGCGCCGCCGCCGCGGCCCAGGAGACGCGCCGCAGCCTCGACCTCAACGTCTCAGAGGAGCTGGCGCTAGAGGCCCTTTTCTTTCGCCTCGCGGGACTCCTCGCCCGCGGCTGAGCCGGAGCCGCCCGGCTCCGACCCGTTGAGCCGCTGAGCCCGCGCTTTCTCCAACGCCAGTTCCTGTGCCAGGCGGGTGATCTGGTCGGCCTGACGCGACATCAGGACGCTGAAGTTGAGCGCCAGCCCGAGCAGCAGCAGCAGCACGATCGAGAACAGGGCGACGTTGGTGTCGCGGACGCCCATCACGTCGGCGACCAGTTCGAGCAGCCCCGGGAAGGCGGCGCCGGCGAGCATCCCCAGGCCGGCCAGCAGCCAGATCACCGCGTAGCGCTCCTGCAGCCTGTCGCGCCGGATCAGCTCGAGGATCATCAGCATGAAGGCGAGCGCGATCACCGCGGCGACGATCCGCGTCTGGGCGGTGAGGTGAACCTGGTTGCTGTCGGTCGCCGCCAGCGGCAGCAGCGAGGCGGCTGTCATCGCCCCGATTCTCCCACGGGCGGCAGCGGTCCGCCGGGCGCCGCCGCCTCGCTTGCAGCCGTGGCGAAGCGATTCAGATTGTGTTAGTAAACCTTCATGACGACGAGCGTGGGCGAGATACCAGCCAAGCCGCGGTCGTCGACGCCCAGAATCGGGATGCGCTTCTGGCTGACCGGCGCCTTCGGGCTCGTCAGCCTGATCACCGCCGTCGCCGTCTACCTGTTCGGCGACAACCCGCAGGCGCTGGTCGCCGCGGTGATGATCGGCGTCCTCGCCGGCTTCCTGATCGCGGTCGCGATCTCCCACCGCGTCGTCCGCCTCGCCCGCGCCGCCGGCGAGATGGCGGGCGGCTCCTTCGACGCGCCGCTCGCCGTCTCCGGGCCGGACGAGATCGGCGACCTGGCCCGCGCCCTGGACTCGATGCGCGCCTCGCTGAAGGAGAGCTTCGGCGTCCTCACCGCCGACCGCAACAAGCTGGCGGCGATCTTCGACGGCCTCACCGACTCGGTGATCGTGGTCGACTACGAAGGGCCGGTGCGGTTCTCCAACAGCGCCGCCTCGCGGCTGCTCGAGCCGGGGCCGAAACCGCCGCAGGTGATCATGCCGCAGCTGCAGCGGGCCTCCGAAGTCGGCTTCTCGGCCCACCCGGCGCTGCGGATCGGCGACCGCGCCTACGCGCTCACGGTCCGCGCCCTGCCCGACGAGCGCGCCGTCCTCGCGGTGCTCCGCGACCGCACCGACGAGCTCCGCCGCGAGCTCGCCGAAGCCGACTTCGTCTCCAACGCGGCGCACGAGCTGCGCAACCCATTGGCCGGGATCTCGGGCGCGATCGAGGTTCTGCAGAGCGGCGCCAAGAACACCCCGCAGGACCGCGACCACTTCCTCAACCGGCTGGCCGAGGACGCCGAGCGGATGAACCGGTTGACCCAGTCGTTGCTGACCCTGGCCCGGGTCGAGTCGAGCGGCGCCGCCGAACGCGAGGTGGTCGACGTGCCGCTGGCGATCCGCGACGTCGTCGCCGCGGTCGAGCCGCCGCCCCACGTCGCGCTGGAGGTCGAGGTCGAGCGCGATCTCGCCGCGACCGGCGACCCGACTCTGCTGCGACAGGTGATGATCGGGTTGCTGACCAACGCCTTCAAGAACACGCCGCCGCCCGGCACCGTTACGGTTCGCGGCAGGCATGACGGCGAGGCAGAGGTAATTCTCGAGGTTGTCGACACCGGCACCGGAATTCCGGCGGCGGAGATCGAGCGCGTCTTCGAGCGCTTCTACCGCCGCAGCGAGTCCCGCAAGCAGGAAGGCTTCGGCCTCGGACTGGCGATCGCCCGCCGCATGGTCGACGTGATGGGCGGCCAGATCGGCGCCGATTCCGTGCTCGGCAAGGGCAGCACCTTCTGGATCCGGCTGCCCGTCGCCCAACCCAGCCCAACCCCAATGGCCTGACGATGGAACCCCTCCGATGAGCAGCGGACGCATCCTGATCGCCGACGACGAGCCCTCGGTGCGCGACTCGGTCGGCTACGCGCTGACCCAGGAGGGCTTCGAGGTGACCGCGGCCGCCGACGGCGACGAGGCGGCGGCGCTGCTCGGCAACGGCATCCCCTTCGACCTGCTGATCCTCGACATCATGATGCCCGGCCCCAGCGGCCTCGACATCTGCCGCGACGTGCGCTCGCGCAGCGCCGTGCCGATCATCGTCCTCACCGCCAAGGACGCCGAGGTCGACAAGGTGGTCGGGCTCGAGGTGGGCGCCGACGACTACGTCACCAAGCCCTTCTCGGTGCGCGAGCTGCTCGGCCGGGTGCGCGCCCAGCTGCGCCGCCGCGAGCTCGACCGCTCGCCGCTCGCCCAGGCGGTGAAGATCGAATCGGGGCCGGTCTCGATCGACCTCGTCCGCCACGTCGCCACCGTGCGCGGCGCCCCGGTCAACCTGACCCGCTCCGAGTTCCAGCTGCTGCGGCTGCTCGCCGGCCGCCCGGGCGAGGTCTTCGCCCGCTCCCAGATCATGGAGGAGCTCTGGCAGACCGAGTTCGAAGGCGACGAGCGCGCCTGCGACGTCCACATCTCGAACCTGCGCCAGAAGGTCGAGCGCGACCCGCAGCGGCCGGAGCTGGTCCTCACCGTGCGCGGCGTCGGCTACAAGTTCAGCGCCGAGGGCGGCTAGCGGCTCTGGCGCATTTGTTCGCCTATGGCGAACAAATGCGCCAATCACCGAGCCAGCAGGCGGCGCAGGCCGTCCAAGCGCCGATCCCACTCTGCCCCGACCGAGCCGATCCAGGCGACCGCCTCGGCGAGCGGCTCGGGGTCGAGCTCGAAGAGCGACTCGCGGCCGCGGCGGCGGCTGGAGACCAGGCCCGCCTCGTGCAGCAGCTTGAGGTGCTTGGCGACCGCCTGGCGGCTGATCGGCAGGGTCGAGGCGAGGCCGGTCGCGGTCGCCCCCGGCTCGGCCGCGAGCAGCTCGATCAGGTGGCGGCGGGTGGGGTCGGCGAGGGCGCCGAAGACGAGGTCGACGCGCTCGTCCTCCGGGTCGGGGAGGGAGGGCTGCGCCGCCACCGCTAGGCGAGGACGAGCCGGCCGAGCAGCAGGCGGAGCGCCCCGAGCCGCGGCGCCCAGCCAGCCACGACCGCCGATGGGCCGATTTCGGGAGACATGTTCCCGAAATCGGCCCATGGGCCGCTCTCGATCACGGTCAGGCGGGTGCCGTCGGCGACGGCGTCGACGATCCACTCGACCCAGCTCTCGCCGCCTTCTTCGCGCTGCCAGGTGAAGGCGAGGCGTTCGGCCTCCTCGACCACCGCGACCTCGCCGCGGCGCTCCTCGCCGTCGTCGAAGCGGCAGACCAGCTCGCCGCCCTGGCGCGGGTCGAGCTCGACCTCGGGGGCGAGCCACTCGCTGAGCAGCGCCTCGTCGGTCAGCGCCTCCCAGACCTCGGCGGGCTCGGCCGCGAGCAGGACGGTCCGCTTGACGGTGTGTGCTAGGTTTGACACGCAACCGAATAGTTGCACAAGAGCACAGCGACTTCAACCTCGCTGTTCCTTATGTCCGGATGGCGGACATAAGGAACAGCCCGAACGGAGGCCCAATGCCACTGGTACCGATGGTCGTCGAGCAGACCGCTCGCGGCGAGCGCTCCTTCGACATCTACAGCCGCCTGCTCTCGCAGCGGATCGTCTTCCTCGGCGAGCCGGTGACGGAGGACCTCGCGAACCTGATCATCGCCCAGCTCCTCCACCTCGAGTCCGAGGACCCCGACAAGGACGTCAGCCTCTACATCAACTCGCCCGGCGGCTCCGCCTACGCGGGCCTGGCGATCTACGACACGATGCAGTTCATCAAGCCCGACGTGCAGACGATCTGTTACGGGATCGCGATGTCGGCGGGCTCGCTGATCCTCACCGGCGGCGCCAAGGGCAAGCGGATGGCGCTGCCCAACAGCCGCATCCTGATCCACCAGCCGAGCGGCGGCTTCGAAGGCCAGTCGAGCGACATCGAGATCCACGCCAGAGAGATCCTCGAGCTGCGCGAGCGGCTCGACCAGATCTACGTCAAGCACACCGGCCAGAGCGCCGACCAGATCCACCTCGACATGGAACGCGACAAATTCTTCCAGCCGGATGCCGCGGTCGAGTACGGGCTGATCGACCGCGTGATCGAATCGCACGAGGTGCAGAGCACCCCGGTCGGCTTCCGCCAAAACGGCGGCGGCTGACGGCGGCGGCTGACGGCGGCGGCAAAAAAGTCGGGGTACCGACTTTTAGCCCCTGGAGGGGCCAATTTCTCGGGGTACCGGGATTTTGGCCCCTAGGCCAGGCGGCGGAAGGCCCAGAAGCCGAGCAGGGCGGCGCCGCCGCCGGCGAGGACGCCGAGCGCGCCGCCGGTGCGGGTCTCCGGTTCGGCGGCGGCGAAGCTGAAGGCGGCGGCGTCGGCGGCGTCGCAGAGGGCGGCGGCGAGGGCGACGGTGGCCAGCGTCCGGCGGTCGTCGCGGGCGGCGAAGGTGAGCAGGCCGAGCGCCAGGTCGCGGCCGCCGGCGACCTTGCCGATCGCCCGCGCCGTGGCGTTCGCCTCGCCGAGGCCGGCGCCCCGCAGCGCCGGGCCGGTGGCGAGGAAGGCGGCGGCGCCGATCGCCACCCGGCAGCCCGCCATGCCGAGCACCGCCCGGCGCGCCAGCGGGTCGATCTGCGGCGGGCGGCGGAAGACCATCGACTGAATCTATCGCGGGCTGGGCATCATGGGGGAGTGGCAGAGGGCGACACGATCCGGCGGCTCGTCCGCCGCCTCGAGGCGACGATCGTCGGCGAGGCGGTGGCGGCGAGCGCACCCAACCCGCGCGGCCGCGCCGCCGGAGTCCAGCGGCTCGACGGGATGACGCTGGAGCGAGCCGACGCGCGCGGCAAGCACCTGCTGCTCTGCTTCGGCGAGCTCTCGCTGCACAGCCACCTGGGGATGAGCGGCGGCTGGCACCTCTACCGCCAGGGGTCGCAGTGGCGGCGGCCGCGGCGCTCCGCCTGGGCGGTGCTCTCGGGCGGCGGCTGGGACGCGGTCCAGTTCGGCGGCTCGACCCTCGAGGTGATGGCGACCGCGAAGCTGCGCCGCCATCCACAGATCGCCGGCCTCGGCCCCGACGTCCTCGCCGAGGACTTCGAGCTCGACGCGGCGCTCGCGGCCCTGCGCGCCGACCCGAGCCGCGAGCTCGGCGACGCCCTGCTCGACCAGCGCCTGGTCGCCGGGATCGGCAACATCTTCAAGAGCGAGGCCTGCTTCGCCGCCAGGGTCGATCCCTGGCGCCGGGTCGGCGACCTCGAGGAAGCCGAGCTGCGCGAGGTCCTCTGCGACGCCCGCGAGCTGATGCAGGGAGCGGTCGCGACCGGGCGCATGCCGTTCCGCATCTACCGCCGCCGCCAGGGCGCCTGCCCGCGCTGCCGCGGCCGGATCTCCTCGCGCGGTCAGGGCGACGACAACCGGACCACCTACTGGTGCCCGCGGTGCCAGGTCTGAGGCGGCCCCGCCGCCGGCGCCGCGCCGTTCCCCGACCGGCGGCCCCGGCGCGCTCGCCGCGACCGGCGGCATCGCCGCGACCGCCGCGCCCGCGACCCCCCGCCTACTACGCGGTCGCCGGCGTCGCCCTCGACCGCGAGCTCGACCGCCTCCGCGCCCTGCCGGTCTTCGCCGACGGCCCGCTCGCCGCGACCCGGCCCGGCCTCAAGGTTCGCCGCGCCCGCCGCCGGCCCAACCGGGTCGGCTTCGCCGTCCCCGCCGAGTTCCGGCTCTCGGTCACCGCCTACCCCGGGATCCGCGCCGGTGACGCGCTCGAGACCCTGCTGCACGAGCTGGTCCACCTCCACGTCGGCAGGGCCGCCGAATCCCACGCCTGGCATGGACGCACCTTCAAGGCGACCCTGGCGCGGGCGATGCGCGAGGGCTACGGCGTCGCGCCGCCGGCGGGCAGGGCGACCCTGCACGGCGCCTATGCCGAGGCGATCGAGCGGCGGCTGGCCGCGGCTTCCGATTGATACGGGCGCCGAATACGCCCGTAGGCGTGGCTAGTGTTGCGGCCGATGAATATGCGGTGGGGCAGGCTTCGCCGGGCGATCGTCGGCGTTTTCCTCTGTGCCTGTGCTTGCGCAGCTCTGGCGCTCGCAGTCGCGGCGCCGGCGAGCGCCGCTGCCGCGACGCACAGCGGCGTCGCGGTCGAGGGCTGGAGCGCGGCGCGGGCGAGCAGCTTCTGGACCCCGGCGCGGATGCGCCGAGCGGTGCCGGTCTCGGTCGACGGGCCGGGCGTCGCGGCCGCGCCGCTGGGGTCGGCAGCGGCGGGCGCCAGCGCGGCGCCGCCCTCCAGCACCACCGAGCCCCACCTCGTCGCGCCGCACTCCGACTTCGCCGAAGTGCTCGACCCGACCGACGAGGTCTCGCGCACCAACGGCGCGATCTTCTTCGAATTCAAGGGCGAGCTCGGGCGCTGCTCGGGGACCTCGGTCGACGCGCCGAACCTGAGCGTCGTCTTCACCGCCGGCCACTGCGTGCACGAAGCCGGCGGCGCCCGCAGCCCCTGGTACCGCGGTCGCTGGACCTTCGTCCCCGCCTACCGCTTCGGCCAGCGCCCGTTCGGCGTCTTCCCCGCCAGGTGGCTCGACGCGACCCGGCGCTGGGTGAAGGAAGGCAACGAGAACTTCGACGTCGCCGCCGCGGTGGTCGGCCGCAACGAAAGGGGCCAGCGGCTGGGCGCCGCGGTCGGCGGCACCGGGATCGCCTTCAACCTCTCGCCGCAGCAGCTCTTCGACGTCCACGGCTACCCCGTCGAGCGGCCCTTCAACGGTGAAACCCAGCGCCTCTGCAGCGGCGCCGCCTTCCTCGGTCACGACCCGCTCTCGTTCCTCTTCCCCGGCCCGCTCACCCTCGGGGTGCCGTGCCAGTTGACGGGCGGCGCCTCGGGCGGCGGCTGGACGATCCGCGGCGACGTCCTCAACTCGGTCACCGACTACGGCTACCCCGAGGACCGGCAGACCGCCTTCGGCGCCTACTTCGGCTCCGAAGTGAAGCGCCTCTACAGGCGGGTGGCGAGGTTCCGGTGAGGCGCGCGAGGGGGTCGAGCCTGGTCGTGACCGGGGCGCTGCTGGCGCTCGCGGCCGCCCTCTCGCCAGGCTCGGCGGCGGCCGCGTCCCCGGCGACCAGCATCGGCATCCACCTCGAGCGCGGCCGCTACGACGTCAGCGTCGGCAACCTCGGTCAAACCGTCTTCCTCTCGGTCGAAACCGGGGCGATGAGCTCGCAGCGGCGGGTCGCCGCGACCAGCTATGTCGTCCACGGGACCGCGACCGAGAGCCGCCTCGAGGCCGACTTCGGCAAGCTCGGCGAGATCTCGATGCGGTTCCACCCCTCGCGCAACCGAACCTGGGTGAAGCCGAACCGCGACTGCCGCGGGCTCGGCCAGTTCCTCGTCCGCCGCGGCACCTGGCAGGGCAGGCTGCGCTTCCGCGGCGAGGACGACTACCTGGGCCTCGACCTGCACCGGGTCCGCGGCACGGTCGAAACGATCGCGCCGCAGTGCCGGCGGCAGGGCAGCAAGCGCCACTCGGGCAAGCGCCACGGCGGCAAGCGCGGCTCGGGCAAGCGCCGCTCTGGCAAGCACGGCGACGAGCACCGTCCCCGCAAGCACCGCGCCGGCAGGCGCCACCGCGGCAGCCACCCCGGCCTCTCCGACCGGGAACGGGTCGCGCCCACCCAGGAACCCGAACTCGGGCCCGAAGCGCCGGTCCTGCTGGCGCACTGGCGCCAAGGCGTCGCGGCGGCCGAATTCATCGGCGGCTCGGCGAAGGAGGGCAGCGTCTTCTACGCCGCCACCCAGGAAACCCGCGGCGGCGTCGCCGTCTTCCGCAGCGCCCGAGCCGAAGCGAAGCCCAAGGCGGTCAGGGCCAACGACGCGCTGACCCGCGCCAAGCTCACCCCGCCCTGGCCCTTCCACCGCTCGGCCAGCTACCGCGCTGCCCCCGACGGCTCGAAAACCTGGTCCGGCTACCTCTTCGTCTCCTTCCCCGGCGCTCAGCACTACCCGCTGACCGGCGAGCCGTTCAGGTCCAGGCTCGAGTTCTTCCCCGAACTGCTGGTCGGCCTGATCGGCCTCTTCTCCGATTAGACGCCCTGCGGCGGCCGCTTCGGCAGCGGCCATGGCGACACGGGCTCCCGGATGACGGTCCCAGAGCCGACGATCGGACTTGAACCGATGACCCCTTCATTACGAATGAAGTGCTCTACCAACTGAGCTACGCCGGCGCCGGGCAATTGTAGGAGGGATCGGGGCGCCGGGTTCCGTCGCGGCCGACCTCGATGATGCGCGGCGTGACGCGCAGCGAGGCGGCCAAACGGAGGGAGGAGAACGAGATCGAGTTCGCTCGCATCGTCGCCTTCAGCGACGGCGTCTTCTCGATCGCGATCACGCTGCTGGTCCTCAACCTGGCGATCGACCCGCCGGTCCCGGCCGACGAACTGTGGCACGCGCTGGGGGAACAGTGGGAACACCTCGTCTCCTACGCGATCAGCTTCGCGGTGATCGCCCGCTTCTGGCTCAACCACCACCGCTTCTTCGGCGAAGTGACCGCCTTCGACGGGCGGCTGATCGGGCTCAACATGCTCTACCTCGGCTTCATCGTGCTGATCCCGTTCAGCAGCCAGCTGCTCGGCGAGTACGGCGGCGAGGCGCCGGCGATCGTCGTCTACGCGGTCAACCTGGCGGCGGTGGTGGTGATCGGCTACGTGATGTTCTTCGACGCCCTGCGGGCGGGGCTGACGAGGATCGACGAGCGGACCCAGCGGGAAGGGGTGATCCGCGCCGCCTTCATCGCCTCGGTCTTCCTGCTCTCGATCCCGATCGCGCTGGTCGACCCCCACATCGCGCCGCTGTTCTGGCTGATCCTCTTCTTCGATCCGACCAAGCGGCTGGTCGGCGAGGACGGCGACGGCGGGGAGGGCCCGAAGCCGTTCGGCTGAGCCCTACTTGGGCTTCGGCGGGGCGAAGAGGATCGAGTGGCCGGGGCGGGCGCAGCTGACCGCCGCCCTCTTGCCCTGGCGGGCGGCGATGCAGAGGTAGCCGCGGACCTTGCAGGAGGCGTGCGAGGCGCCGCCCTGGATCCGGCAGGCCGGCGCCGAGCGCCAGGCCGCCAGCACCGCCTTCGCCTCCTCGCAGGGCACCGCGCCGACCCGCAGCCTGCGGTCGCCGCAGGCGTGGCTGGCGGAACCGGGCGGCGCGCTCGGCGACGGGGCCGGCGCGGTCGCGCCCTCGCCGCCGCCCGAGCTCGAGCTGGTCGACGAGGAGCCGCCGCACCCCGCCGGCAGGCCGGCGAGGAGCGCCGCGATCGTCAGGAGGAGGGCGAGCCGCATCGGTCGCCCAGCAAACTACCCGCCCGCCGCCTCTCGCATCCGGCGCGACGGCTGCAGGTGGCCGCAGACCGGGCAGTCGGGCTCGGGCACGACCGCTTCGCGCTCGACCTCCATCGTCCGCAGGTCGTAGATGTGGCCGCAGCCGAGGGTCGAGGGGACGGCGATCCCGGTCAGGTAATGGAGCACCTCCATCCCGACCTGGCCGCCGATGATCCCGCAGGCCGGCCCCAGCGTCGCGACCGTCGCCGGTTTGCCCCGCCGCGCCTCGACGGCGACGTCGAAGATCGGGTACTCGCGCCGGTAGGCGGTCTCCTGGCAGGCGAAGCAGCCGGTTTCGCCCGGGACGTAGAGCGGCCCGACCCGGGCGAAGGGGAGGATGTTGCTCATCGTGATGTAGGGGATCTCGGCCTCGAAGCAGGCGGCGTTGCACCAGCGCTCGATGTCGTGCGGCGGCCAGTCGGCGGCGTCGACGACGATGTCGGCGCCGGCGATGAAGTCGGCGATCTCGACCTGGCTCTCGAGCCGTCGCGCCGTCGCCGTCACCTTGACCCCGGAGTTGAAGGCGCGCAGCCGCGCCGCCGCGGCCTCGACCTTGAGCAGGCCGAAGTCGGCCTCGGTGTAGAGGATCTGGCGGTTGAGGTTGCTCGGCTCGACCCGGTCGCCGTCGATCAGCCACATCTCGCCGATGCCGCAGCAGGCCAGCGACCAGGCGGCCCAGCCGCCGAGGCCGCCGACGCCGAGCACCGCAACCTTGGCGTCGCGCAGCCGCTGCTGGCATTCCGACGGCGTCGGGCCGCCGCCGACGTCTGAGAAGTAGCGCAGCTGGCTTTCGAAGCGCTCGCGTTCGGCCGGCTCGATCCTCTCGTCGTCGGCGGCGTCCTCGATCACTTCCAGCTCCTGCAGCTGGGAGACCGCGTCGTCGACCGCCTCGGCGCCGAACTCGGCGTGCAGTTGCTCGAGCGTGCGGCTGCCGTCGAGCGCGTCGAGCAGGCGGCGGTCCTCCTCGCCCGGCTGCTCGATCCGGATGTCCGATTTGGCACTCGGCCGGTGCAGGTAGAGGTCGCCGTCGGGCGCTCCGATCGGCTCGGTCGTTCGCTTGATCCGCGGTCGCTGCAAGTTCGCCCCCTGTGATCGACTGGAAACCCTGGCTGTGGCCGCGACGCGGCCATCAGTGGAGACCTCCCGAGCGGTGAAGGAAGTTACTTCTCGGCCGCGATCATCGCCCTGGCGCGGGCGAAGACGGCGTCGATCATCGGCTCGGTCAGCTTGCCGGTGAAGGTGTTCTGCTGGCTCGGGTGGTAGCAGCCGAGCAGCCGCCAGCGTCCGACCGTCGCCTCGGCGCCGTGTCCGAAGCGCGGCCGCGGCCGCGGTACCTCGACCCCGAGCGCCCGCAGCGCCCGCAGGAAGCCGTCCCAGCCGAAGGAGCCGAGGGCGACGACCACGCGCCCGCGCTCGAGCAGCTCGAGCTCGCGCTCCAGGTAGGGGAGGCAGTTGTCGCGCTCCTCGGGAGTCGGCCTGTTGGCCGGCGGCGCGCAGCGGACCGTCGCGGTGACGTAGGCGTCGCGCAGCTCGAGACCGTCCTCGCGCGAGAGCGCCTGCGGCTGGTTGGCGTAGCCGGCGCGGTGCAGGGCGGCGTAGAGCCAGTCGCCGGAGCGGTCGCCGGTGAACATCCGACCGGTGCGGTTGGCGCCGTTGGCGGCCGGCGCCAGGCCGACGAGCAGGAGCCGCGCCGCCGGGTCGCCGAAGCCCGACACCGGGCGGGCCCAGTAGGTCTCGCCTCGGTGGCGCTTCGGCGGCTCGGCGGCGACCGCCTCGCGCCAGGCGACCAGCCGCGGGCAGCGGCGGCAGCCGTGCACCTCCCGCGCCAGCTCGGCGAGGGCCCCTGCGACGTCGCCGCGCACGCGTCCAACCCCCACCGGGCCTCTAGGCTTCGCCGCGCTCATGGCCTCGAACCGAATCACGCCCGGCGCCGCCGTGCGTCGCGGGCTCGCGTTGGCCCTCGCGCTGCTCGCCCTCGCGGCGGGGCTGGCCGCCTGCGGTCGCGGCGAGCGCGACACCAACGCCGCCACCGCCCCCGAGGCGAGGGAGGCCGACGCCGAGGTACTCAACGAAATCCTCTCGCGCCAGCTCGGCGTGGTCGCCGCCTACCCGCTGGCGATGAGCGTGCTCGACGTCCGCACCCTCGCTCTGCTGCGCAAGTTCCGCGCCCAGGAAGGCGAACACGCCGACGCGATCGTCAAGGCGCTGCGCGGCCTGAACCAGGAGGCCGAAGCCGAGCCGGAAGCGATCGAGGCCGGGCGCCTGCGGACCCGCGGCGACCGGCTCCGCTTTGCCTACGCGATGGAAAGCGCGACGATCGACGCCGAGCTGAGCGCGATCGGCCGGCTCGAATCGCCGAGCGCGCGGACGCTGCTGGCGGCGACGATCGGCAACCAGGCCCAGCACCTCGCGATCCTGCGGCGCCTGCTCGGGGCGCGGCCGGTGAAAACCGTGCCGCAGGCGTTCGAGACTGGCGAGACGCCCGTCCCGTAGGAGATACTGCCGCAATGACCGGCCCCCTCTACGCGATCGGCCGGTTCTGCTCGCGCCACCACTGGCCGGTGATCGGGGCCTGGGTGGCGGTGGCGATCGCCCTCGTCGCGATCAGCAGCGCCGCCGGCTCGAAGACGAGCGAAAACCTGACGCTCCCCGGCACCGGCTCGACGATCGCGACCGAACTGCTGGAAGAGAACCTCCCCCAGCAGGCCTACGGCTCGAACCCGCTGGTCTTCGAAGCCCCGGCCGGCAAGAAGCTGAGCGAACCGAAGTACGCCGCCGCGATCGAAGAAACCGCGGCGCGGCTGGAAAAGCTGCCGAACGTCAACTCGGCCGAAAGCCCGCTGCAGCAGGGCTCGAAAACGATCTCCGAGGACCAGCGCTTCGCCTACATCCCGGTCGTCCTCGCCGACGGGCCCGGCGAAATCGAAGAAAAGCAGGCGGAGGAAATCCTCGCCACGGCCGCGCCGGCCGAGAGGGCGGGCCTCAGCGCCTCGATCGGCGGCTACGTGGGGCAGCAGCTCTCGAAACCGGCGACCGAGTTCGCCGAGGTCGTCGGCCTGGTCGCGGCGGTGATCATCCTCCTCTTCGCCTTCGGCACGGCGACGGCGATGCTGCTGCCGATCGTCTCGGCGCTGCTCGGCCTCGCCTGCGCGCTCTCGATCATCAAACTGCTCGAGCACGCCTTCCAGGTGCCGGGGGTCGCCGCCACCCTGGCGACGATGATCGGCCTCGGGGTCGGGATCGACTACGCGCTCTTCATAGTCACCCGCCACAAACTGCAGCTGCGCGACGGGATGGAGATGTGGGAGTCGATCGCCCGCGCCACCGCGACCGCCGGCGGCGCCGTCGTCTTCGCCGGCTTCACGGTGATGATCGCCCTCTGCTCGCTCGCCTTCGCCGGCATCCCGCTGGTCTCGACGCTCGGCTTCACCGCGGCGATCGCCGTGGTCGTCGCGGTCTGCGCCGCGGCGACGCTGCTGCCGGCGATGCTGGGGGCGCTCGGGCCGCGCATCAACAGCCTCCGCGTCCACCTCGGCAAGACCCACCCGGACGACAGGAAGCCGCACGGCTGGCTGCGCTGGGCAGACGGAGTCGCCGACCGGCCCTGGCGCTCGGCGATCGCCGCGATGGTCGTCCTCGCGATCCTGGCGCTGCCGATCTTCCAGCTGCAGCTCGGGCAGAACGACATCAGCGCCCTGCCCAAGGACTCGACCTCGCGGGAAGCGTTCGAAGGGCTGCGCGAGGGCTTCGGGCCAGGGGTCTACGGGCCGCTGCTGATCGCCTCCGAATTCGACTCCCCCGCGGAAGCCCAGCAGGTGCTGCCGAAGCTGCAGAAAGCGACCGGGGAAGCCGGCGACGTCGCCGCCGTCACCGAACCGGACTGCGACAAGGCCGGGACCGTCTGCGTCTACACCCTGATCTCGAAATCGGAGCCGTGGAAGGACGAGACCGTCGACCTGGTCGAAAACCTCCGTGGCACGGTGATCCCCGGCGCGCTCGAGGGGACCAAGGCGCAGTCCTACGTCGGCGGCCAGACCGCCGGCTACATCGACCTGGCGACGAAGATCGCCGACAAGCTGCCGCTGATGATCGCGATCGTCGTCGCGCTCAGCTTCATCGTCCTGCTGATCGCCTTCCGCTCGCTGCTGGTGCCGATCAAGGCTGCGGCGATGAACCTGATCTCGGTCGCCGCCGCCTACGGCGTCGTCACCGCCGTCTTCCAGCTCGGCTGGGGGGTCGAGCTGATCGGGCTCGACCACGCGATCCCGATCGTCAGCTTCGTGCCGCTGCTGATGTTCGCGATCCTCTTCGGGCTCTCGATGGACTACGAGGTGTTCCTGCTGACGCAGATGAAGGAACACTTCAAGGAAAGCGGCGACGAGCGCGCCGCCGTCGTCCAGGGCGTCGCCAACACCGGCCGGGTGATCACCTCGGCGGCGGCGATCATGGTCTGCGTCTTCACCAGCTTCGTCCTCGTCAGCGACCCGGTGGTGAAGGAGTTCGGGATCGGGTTGGCGGTGGCGATCGCGATCGACTCGACCCTGGTCCGCTGCCTGCTGGTGCCGGCGGTGATGGTGCTGCTCGGCAAGAGAGCCTGGTGGCTGCCGGGCTGGATGGAGAAGGTCGTGCCGAAGTTCAGCATCGAGGGCGAGGAGTACTTCGCCCGCCGCGACGCGGAAGCTGCCGCCGCCAAACCCGCCGCCGCGGCCGCGCCTGCGTCAGACTAGTGCCGCGATGTTCCCGCTCAACCTGCCGAATGCGCTGACCCTGCTGCGCATCGTGGCGGTGCCGGCTGTCGTCGTCGCCCTGCTGAGCGAGACCCCGAACGGGGACGTGATCGCCGCGGTCGTCTTCGCCCTCGCCGCCGCCACCGACGGCCTCGACGGCTACATCGCCCGCTCGCGCGACTCGGTCACCACCTTCGGCAAGCTGATGGACCCGCTCGCCGACAAGCTGCTGATCGTCGGGGCGCTGCTCTCGCTGGTCTCGCTGAACCGGCTGGAAGCGTGGATCGCGATGGTGATCATCGCCCGCGAGGTGGCGGTGACGATCCTCCGCACGATCGCCGCCGAGCGCGGCATCGTGATCGCCGCCAGCTGGCTCGGCAAGGCGAAGACGGTGCTGCAGATCGGCGCTGTGATCGCCCTGATCGCGACCAATCCCTCGCCGCTGTGGGTCGAGGCGCTCGTCTACCTCGCCCTCGTCGTCACCGTCCTCTCCGGCGCCGACTACTTCTTCGGCCTGAGGAAGCGGATCGAGGAGCAGCAGCGGCAGAAGGAACGGCGGGGGGAGAAGGCGCGCCCGGATTCGGCCAGCCTGCGGCCATGATCGAATCCCTCGGCCTGAGCAAGCGCTTCGGCGGGCGGACGGTCGTCGACGGCGTCTCCTTCCGCTGCCAGCCGGGGACCGTGACCGGATTCCTCGGCCCCAACGGGGCCGGCAAGACGACGACCCTGCGGATGATCTGCGGCTTCTCCGAACCCGACGCCGGGACGGCGACGGTGCTCGGCGGCGCCTACCGCGAGCTGCCCAACCCGGGCCGCCGGGTCGGCGTTCTGCTCGACGCGTCGGCCCAGCACGCCGGCCGGCGCGGCCGCGAGGCGCTGCGGATCTCGGCCGAGACGATGGGCGCGGAGGCGGAGCGGGTCGGCCAGATGCTCGAGCTGGTCGACCTCGACCGCGCCGCCGCCAGGCGCCGGGTCGGCGCCTACTCGCTGGGGATGCGGCAGCGGCTCGGCATCGCCAACGCGCTGCTCGGCGACCCCGAGGTGCTGATCCTCGACGAGCCGGCGAACGGGCTCGACCCCGAGGGGATGCGCTGGATGCGCGGCCTGCTGCGCGAGTTCGCCGACCGTGGCGGCACCGTGCTGCTCTCCTCGCACCTCCTGCGCGAGGTCGAAGCGGTCGCCGACCAGCTGGTGATCATCGGCGGCGGCAGGATCGTCGCCCAGGGCAGCCGCGAAGAGCTGATGGCGAGGGCCGGCACGGTGGTGCGGGCGACCGATGTCGGGGCGCTCGAGCGCGCCCTCGCCGGCGCGGCGCTGCAGCCGCGGGCCGACGGCGACGGCGGCTTCGTCGTCGACGCCGAGCCGCAGGCGGTCGGCGCCGCGGCGCTGGCCGGCGGCGTCGTCCTCACCCACCTGGCGGCGGCGCAGGACGCCGGCCTCGAGCAGCTCTTCTTCGACCTGACCGGCGAGGAGAAGGGGGAGCGGTGAGCGCCGCGGTGAGCGCAGACGCACGATCCGGCCGCGACGCCCGTCCCGGCCTCCTCCGGCTGACCCGGGTCGAGCTGCGCAAGATGGTCGACACCCGCAGCGGCTTCTGGCTGCTGCTGACGGTCGCGGCGCTGATGCTGCTGGTCGTCGTCGTCGTGCAGATCGCCGGCGACGAGCACGACCGGATTTTCGGCGAAATCCTCTCGGCGACCGTCCAGACCGGGGCGGTGCTGACGCCCGTCGTCGGAATCCTCCTGGTCACCGCCGAGTGGGGGCAGCGCACGGCGCTCGTCACCTTCTCGCTGGTGCCGAACCGGATGCGGGTGATGCTCGCCAAGGTGCTCGCCGGCCTCAGCTTGGCGCTCGTCGCCCTGCTCGTCGGCCTGCTCCTCGCGGCGATCGCCGTCGCGATCGCCCCCTCGGGCGCCGAGGACGCCTGGACGCTGTCGCTCTCGCTGCTCGGCCAGGACGCCCTCTACGCGGCGCTCTCGATGATGATCGGCCTCGCCTTCGGGGCCGCCTTCCTCAGCTCGGCGCCGGCGATCGTCTTCTACTTCGCCCTGCCGATCGCGATTGGGGCCCTTGGCTCGATCAGCGCGATCTCGGCGACGGTCGACTGGATCGAAACCGGCGCCTTCGCCCCGCTTACCGAAGAAATCCTCGGCGGCCGCGACTGGGCCCAGGTCCTCACCGCCGCCCTGCTCTGGATCGCCGTCCCTCTCGCGATCGGCCTCTGGCGCATCCGCCGCAACGAGGTCAAGTAGCCGGGACCAAAATATCGGGGTACCGATCTTTTGGTCCCTATAGCGCCCAAAAGATCGGTACCCCAGTAGTCCAGCCGGGGCCGGGGCCGGGGCCGGGCTTCAGCCGGCGAGGGGCTCGGCCGTAGCGCTCTCGCGCGGCTGGCCGAGGGCCCGGGCGAGGACGATGCTGAGCTCGTAGAGCGCCAATAGCGGTCCCATCTCGAGCAGCATCGAGATCGGGTCGACGCCCGGCAGCGCGGCGGCGATCACGGCGCAGCCGAGGTAGGCGTAGCGCCGGTTCCTGGTCAGCTGTTCGACCGAGACGATCCCCAGGCGGGTGACGGCGAGGATGCCAACCGGGACCTGGAAGACGACGCCGCAGGCGAGCAGCGTCTGGGCGAAGAAGCCGTAGTACTCCTTTGCCTGCAGCTGGACGTTGAACTGGGTGTCGTTGAAGTTGAGCAGGAAGCTCAGCGCCGCCGGCAGGACGACGAAGTAGCCGAAGGCGACGCCGGCGAGGAACAGCACCGGGACCAGCAGCAGCAGCGGCACGATCGTCCGCTGTTGCTGGCGGCCGAAGGCGGGCAGCAGGAAGGCGTAGGCCTGGTAGAGCAGGATCGGCAGCGCCAGGATGATCGCCCCGTAGGCGGCGACGGTCATCGTCGTCACGAACGGCTCGGTGACGCCGAAGGTGATCAGCCGCTCGTGCCCGGCCGGCAGCGCCGCCCCCGCGGCTTCCAGCAGGAGCTCGTTCTGCCAGAAGCAGAGACCGAGCGCGACGCCGAAGACCGCGAGGCAGACGGCGATGCGCGAGCGCAGCTCTTCCAGGTGCCCGGTGAGCGGCACCCGGTCCTCGTGGGAGATCGACTTGATCCGGCGCATCGCCTTGGCTCCGCTGGTCGTTTCTCGCCCTAGGCGTTCTGGTGCTGGCGCGTGGGCGGGGCCGGCGCGGGGATGGGCGTCGGGGGAGCCGGGTTGGTCGCCTGCTGGGTGACGGCCTTGGGGGCCTCATCCTCGTCGCCGCTGATCGAGCCTTTGAACTCGCGGATTCCTTTGCCGAGCGAGCGGCCGAGGTCGGGAAGCTTTTTCGGTCCGAAGACGATCAGCGCGATGACCAGGACGATCCCGATCTCGAGCGGTCCGATGTTGGGCATGGGGGTTCTCCTAGCTGTTGGGATCGCCTCGAGTAACGGGCACGGTGGGCTCATGGATCAATTCGGCCGCCGCTTGATCCGCTCGCCGCTCGCCGCCCGTAGCCCCCTGCAAGGGGCGGCAACGAGCAAGCGAACCAAGGAGGCGACATGCCTGAGGAGACGTTGCGCAGGAAGCCGAACGCGGTGGGGCGGGTGATCAAGGACCCGGTCTCGCGGCGGCGCTTCGTGGCGCTCGGCGGCGGTGGCGCCGCGGCGGCGTTCCTCGCCGCCTGCGGGGGCGGCGATGACTCGACCGGCACCACGGCGACCGGTACCGGCAGCGAAGAACCGTCGAGCCCGGAAGGCGGGGCGAGCGGCGGCAGCGAAACCGAACAGTTCGGGAAGGGCGACGTCGGCATCCTCAACTACGCGCTCACCCTCGAGTACCTGGAGACGGCGTTCTACGAAGAAGTCGCCAGGAGCGGGCTCTTCGATGGCGCCGATCTGGCGACGATCGAAAAGCTCGGCGCCGAGGAGGCCCAGCACGTCGTCGCGCTGAGCGGCGCGGTGAAGGAACTCGGCGGCAAGCCGGCGGCGAAGCCGAAAGCGGAATTCCCCCTGGAAGACGCGAAGAGCGTGCTGGAACTGGCGGGGACGGTGGAGAACCTCGGCGCCGCGGCCTACCTCGGCCAGGCGGCGAAGATCGAAAGCCCCGCAGTGCTGGAAGCGGCGCTCTCGATCCACAGCGTCGAGGGTCGGCACGCGGCGGCGCTGAACACGCTGCTGGGCAAATCGATCACCCCGGACGGCGCCTTCGCGGTGCCGGCCGACGTCGGAACCGTCCTCAAGGCGGTCGAACCCTTCATCGTCGGCTGAGCGCGGCGAGCGAGCGAAAGGAGAGAACGAGATGAACTATGAGGTCATTGACGACAGCGAAGACCTGTCGCGCAGCCAGGTGGTCCTGAAAGGAGCGCTGGCGGTCGGCGCCGTCTACGGGGCCCTCAGCGTCGGCCCCTGGGTGCGCCGCGCGCTGGCCGCCTCCGAAGGCGGCGACGTTGGGATCCTCAACTTCGCCCTCACCCTCGAGCACCTCGAGTCGACCTTCTACAAAGAAGCCGAAAAGCGAGCCGGGGCGAAGGGCGAGCTGAAGAAGCTGATCTCGATGCTGGCCAAAGACGAGCAGCAGCACGTCGAAGCGCTGGCCGGAACGATCACGGAACTGGGCGGCAAGCCGGTCGCGGAGCCGAAATTCAATTTCGAATACGACGACACGGCGGGTTTCCTGAAACTGGCGCAGACCTTCGAGGACACCGGGGTCAGCGCCTACAACGGCGCCGGGCCGGCGATCGAGTCCAAAGAAGTGCTGGCCGCCGCCGGCTCGATCGTTCAGGTCGAGGCCCGGCACGCCGCCGCGATTCGGCTCCAGAACGAAGCCGAACCGGCGCCCGAAGCGTTCGACAAGCCGCTGCCGAAGGCCAAGGTCCTGAAGGCCGTCGAACCCTTCCTCGCCTAACCCAAAAGGCGGGCGGGAAATATCGGGGTACCGATATTTCCCGCCCTCTAGGGGGCGAAAGATCGGTATCCCAGGGCGCCAGACGGGATGTCTCAGGCCGCTGGGCTGGGTTTCTCTCGCATACCGACCAAAACCCAGCCCAACCCCAACCCACGGCCCCGGGCCCCGGGGGTGGGGCCCCCAGCTTGGCTTCTGACCTCTCCGCGCAGGCGTCGAACCCGCGTGCCTGCCGGCTAGCTCAGCTCCGCTCGACCTGGGAGCCGCCGACGATCGCGTCCTCGCCGGAATCGCCGAACAGGACCCAGGCCTTGTTGCCGCCGTCGTAGTCGGGCGCCCACAGCTTCAGCGTCGCCGGCCGGTCCCAGACCGTCACCTGCTCCTCGCCGGTCGCGTCGAGGCCGCGCCAGATCCGCACGAACGGGTTCTCGGCCCACTCCTCGCCGATCGTCGTCGGCTCCTTGTGGCCGGGATGGACGGTCGTCTCCGGCGGCAGCTCGAGCAGCCGCATCACCGAGGCCTTGAGGTCGGCGAAGCCCGACGCGCCGGGGGCCATCGTGCCGCCGACCGTCCCCTTGAAGAGCACGTCGGCGGTGAAGACGTCGGTGCCGTCGATCAGGAAGGCGAGGTGGCCCTTGGCGTGGCCCGGGGTGTAGAGCGCCTTGACGTGGAGGCCGCCGGCGTCGAGCTCCTCGCCGTCGCCGAGCAGCACCGCGACCTCCTCGTCGAGCTCGGCGGCGCAGTCGGGGTGGGCGACGAGCGGCGGGTCGCCGAGCGCCTCGCGGGCCTCGGCCAGGCCGGCGACGTGGTCGGCGTGGGGGTGGGTGACGAGGACGTGCGTCACCTCGATCCCGTCCCGGTTGGCCCGCTCGATCAGCGGTCGCAGCTCTTCATTGCCGTCGATCAGCACACCGGTCTTCGACTCGGGGTCGGCGACCAGGTAGGAGTTCGACAGCCACATCGGGTTCTCGGTCCGCTCGACGATCACGCGCTCCTCCTCGAAGTTGGTTGCCCTGGTTCTACCGGTTGCCCCGAGCCGGCGGCGGCCGGTGCGCCCCCGGCGCTGCCCGACAGCAGCACCTCGGCGACGAGCTCGGGATCGTCCCAGGTCGGGGTGTGGCCGACCCCCGGCATGACCAGGAAGCGGGCGCCGGCGGGGCGGCGCTCGGGCCGCGGCGGCGCCACCAGCCGGTCGCGCTCGCCCCAGGCGACCGTCACCGGCACCTCCGCCGGGTAGCCGGCCGGGTCGAAGACGGACCGCCGCATCGCCCGGTTCGCCGCCTCGTAGCCCTCGGCGTCGATCCAGCCGAGGACGAGCTCGCGACCGGCGCTGGCCGGCACCCGCTCGGGCCGGCCGGCGAAGGTCGCCACCGCCCGCCGCCGCAGCGGCTCCGCCCGGAGCCCGAGCGAGACCAGCGGCCGCAGCCGCTGCGCCCATTCTCGCCCGATCAGCGGCCGCTCGCCGATCGGCCCGCGCCAGAGCCCGGCCGGCGAGAGCGCGGTCACCGAGGCGGCCCAGCCGAGCCGCCCCATCTCCAGCCCCACCCAGCCGCCGAGCGAGTTGCCGGCGACGTGGGGACGCGCCAGCCCCGGCTCGCCGAGGTGCCGCTCGCGCAGCGCCCGCGCCAGGTTCGCCGCGCTCGCCTCGACCCCGTCCGGCAGCGGCGGTTCGGAGCCGAAGCCGGGCATGTCGATCGCGATCACCTCGCGCTCGCCCTCGAGCAGCGGGATCACCGGCTCCCAGATCGTCCGCGAGCCGCCGAGCCCGTGGATCAGCAGCAGCGGCTCACGCGCCGCGGCCGCCTCGCCGCTCACCGCGCGCCCGGTTTGGCGAACAGCAGCTGGACGTCGCCGATCCGCCGCTCGCGGAAGCCCGCCTCCGAGGAGCTCAGGTAGAAGTCCCAGAGGCGGCGGAAGCGCTCGTCGTAGCCGAGCCCGCGCAGCTGCTCCCAGGCGCCGAAGAAGCGCTCGCGCCAGGTCGCCAGGGTCGGCGGGTAGTGCTCGGTGATGTCGTCGATCCAGACCTCGCGCATGCTGGTCACCCGCTCCAGGCAACTCGCGATCAGCCCCCGCGAGGGCAGGCAGCCGCCGGGGAAGACGTGGGTGTTGGCGAAGCTCCTCGCCGCCTTCTCGACCTCGTAGATGCCGTCGTCGATGGTGATCGCCTGCAGCAGCATCAGGCCGTCGCCCGTCAGCAGCTCGTCGCAGCGGCGGAAGTAGGCGTCGAAGTACTGCCAGCCGACCGCCTCGATCATCTCGACCGAGACCAGCCGGTCGAAGCGGCCGTCGAGGTCGCGGTAGTCCTCGAGCAGGATCGTCACCTGGTCCTCGAGCCCGGCCTCGCGCACACGCCGGCTCGCCAGCTCGTACTGCTGCCTGGAGATCGTCGTCGTCGTCACCCGGCAGCCGCTGCGCCGCGCGGCGTGGATCGCCATCCCGCCCCAGCCGCTGCCGATCTCCAGCAGGTGGTTCTCGGGACCGAGCTGGAGGCGGTCGCAGATCCGGTCGAGCTTGGCCAGCTGGGCGTCCTCGAGGCTCGCTTCCGGTGCCGGGTAGTAGGCGCAGGAGTACATCATCCGCTCGTCGAGGAAGCTCTCGAAGAGGTCGTTGCCGAGGTCGTAGTGGGCGCTGATGTTGGAGCGGGCGCCGGCCCGGGTGTTCTCGGGGACGAGGCAGCGCAGCCTGTGCCAGAGGCCGCGGGGGCGGGCGACGAGGCCGCGCAGGCCGTCGAGCCCGCGCAGGCCGTCGAGCCCGCGCAGCTCGCGGGCGGCGATCCGGATCAGGGCGACCAGGTCGTCGGTCTCCCAGAGGCCGTCGACGTAGCCCTCGCCGAGCCCGACCGAGCCGCTGTAGGGGCCGCGCCAGGCCGCCGGGTCGTTGATCCGCACCGTCGCCCGAAGGCCGGCGCCGGGCTCGCCGAAGCTGCGGCTGCGGCCGCCCTCGATCACCTCGATCTCGCCGCTGCGAACGCGGCTCAGCACCTGGCCGATCCCGGCCCGGGCGAGCGCGTCCCGCATGATCAGACGAGGCCTTTCGGGGCGGCGCCCTGAGGGTGGGGGAAGTAGCGCGCCCCCTTCAGCCTGAGCCGCAGCGCCTGCCCGTAGATGCGGGCGACGACCTGCAGCGAGTGGGCCGGATAGCGGGCGAGCAGCCTCGCCATCAGCGGCCGGCTGAGCTCGCGGCGGCGCAGGTCGAGGCTGGCGTCGAAGGTCCGGCCCTGCCCGCTGCGCGGGCGCGACTCGATGTGGACCGAGAGGGTCTCGCCGGGTTCGCCGGCGCTGAACCGGTACGTCTGGTCCATCCCCATCAGCGGTGAGACGTGGAAGGACTTGTCGATCGACTGGCTCAGGACGGGACCCACTTTCTCTCCTCGCTGCAAAACATATGCATGTCTTTCCTTCCAGGGAATGTTTTGCACCTCGGCGAGCACCGCTTGCACCCGTTCGTCGGGGTCGAAGCAGTAGTAGAAGCTGACCGGGTTGAAGCTGTGGCCGAGATAGCGGAGGCCGGAGAGCAGCCGGACCGGGCCGGCGGGACGCTCACCGCTCTCCGCCTCGACCGCGTCGCGGACGCAGGCGTCGAGCGGCCGCTCTGGGTCGCCGAGGAAGTCGGCGCGGCGGAAGCGGGCGGGGGCGCGGCGACGGGCCGACCACAGCGGGTAGGGGTCGAGGACCGCCGGCAGCTCGGCCAGGTCGAGGTACATGAGGAAGAGCGGGTAGCGGAACTCGTGGGCGACCGGCTGGAAGCGCCGGTGCCGGACCGAACCCTCGTAGACGGCGGAGAACGTCAAGCGGCGAGCGCCTCCTCGTCGAGCGCCTCCTCCTCAGCAGCCGCCGGGGTCGAGGCCGGCGCGACCGCGCCCCCTTCGATCGCCGCGGCGACCCGCAGCCCGCTCACCACCCCGTCCTCGTGGAAGCCCCAGCCCCAGTAGGCGCCGGCGAAGTGGGTGCGGCGGGCGAGGTTCGAGATCTCGGCGTGGCGCGCCTGGGCGGCGACGCCCGCCTTGGTGTAGACGGGATGGTCGTACTCGAAGCGGCGCAGCACAGTCGCGGGGTCGATTGTCTCGTCGCGGTTGAGGGTGAGGAAGTAGTCGCGACCGCGGGGCAGGCGCTGCAGGTGGTTCATCCAGTAGGTGACGGTAGTCGCCGGCGGCTGCGGCGTACAGAGGTGGAAGTTCCAGCTCGACCAGGCGGCGCGGCGGCGCGGCATCAGCGAGCGGTCGCTGTGCAGGGTGGCCTGGTTGCGCTGGTAGGGGATCGCGCCGAGCACCTCGCGCTCTGCGGCGCTCGGGTCGGCGAGCAGCGCCAGCGCCTGGTCGGAGTGGGCGGCGACCACCACCTGGTCGAACTCCTCACTCTCGCAGCCGTCGGCCTCGATCCGCACACGGTCCGGCAGCCGCTCGATCCGCCGCACCGCGGCGCCGAGCCTGGCCCGGTCGCGCCACGGAGCGGCGATCGCCTCGACATAGCGATGCGAGCCGCCGCGAACCGTCCGCCACTTGGGCCGGCCGCGAATGCTGTACATGCCGTGGTTGTCGAAGAACTCGGCCAGGAAGCTGGCGGGGAACTCCCACATCTGCTCGGGGTCGGCCGACCAGACCGCCGAGGCCTGGGGGACGATCAGCCGGCGGACGAACCGCTCGGAGAAGCCGTTGCGCTCGAGCCAGTGGCCGAGCGAGGGGGCGGTCCCGTTCATCCCGATCAGCGCCTGCGCCTCGCGGTTGAAACGGCGCCACTCGCGCAGCATGCCGATGAAGCGCGGGCTGAGGAGGTGGGCGGGGCGGGCGAAGAGGCCCCAGGGCGTGCCCGAGTACTCGAAGCCGCCGCGGCCGTCGGAGACCGAGAAGCTCATGTGTGAGGGCTGCGTGGCGACGCCGAGCTCGGCCAGCAGCGCTTCGAAGTTGGGGTAGTTGCGGTCGTTGAAGACGATGAAGCCGGTGTCGATCCAGCGCTCGCCGCGAGGGTCCTCGACCCGCACGGTGTGGGTGTGGCCGCCGAGCCGCGGCCCCGCCTCGTAGACGACGAGCTCGTGCTTTCGGTGCAGCCGGTGGGCGGCCACGAGCCCGGAGATGCCCGTGCCGACGATCGCGATCTTCATCATCCGTCCCTACGTGGGGACGACCGAATCGGATCTCTTAAGTGATGGGATCTAGCCGTAGGGGCGATAGATCAGCCGGTACCCGAGCAGCTCGGAAACAGTCGCGAAGCCGAAGCCGCGGGCGCGCAGCGCGTCGATCACGCCGGGCAGCGCCGCCAGGGTCTCCTCGCGGGGGCCGCCACCGTCGTGCATGAGGATGATCGAGCCGTCGCGGGCGTTGGCGACGACGTTCGAGTGGATCGCGCCGCTGCCGGGCAGCGCCCAGTCGCGCGGGTCGACATCCCAGGTGACGGTCCGCATCCCGAGCGCGCCGGCGGTCGCGATCACGCCGGCGTTGACGGCGCCGCCGGGCGGGCGGAAGAGGCATGGCTGGAAGTGGGTGTAGCGGCGGATCAGCGTGGCGGCGCCGGCGATCTGGTCGTAGCCGGGCAGCTCGACGTGGTTCATCGTGTGGTCGCCGATCTCGTCGCCTTCGGCGAGGATGCGGCGCATCACGTCTTCGCGGCCGGGCATCTCCTGGCCGATCTCGAAGAAGGTAGCCGGCACTTCCTTGGCGCGCAGGACGTCGAGGAACTCGTCGGTGTACTCGCTGGGGCCGTCGTCGAAGCTGAGGGCGACGAGGGGGCGGTCGCTCGGGCCGCTGCTGACCATCCCGGCCGAGCCGCCGCTGCAGCCGACCGCGCGGACCGGCCGCAGCCGGTAGGTCCGCGGCTTGGCGGGTTCGGCGGGAAGCTGCTGGGCGCAGCGGCGCCGCAGCCCGCAGCCGCGGCTGAGCAGCGCCCGCCAGCCGTAGCGCTGCGGCGCCAGCCCGGCCTCGCGGGGATCGAAGGAGAGCACCAGCTTCTGCGCTTCGGGCCGCTTCACGCGCGCTGGCACCGAGTCCCGGCGCAGCGGCTTGCCGGCGGCGTCGACGACGACCAGGCCGGCGCGCCGCTTCGCCCTGCTCCCGCCGCCGAGGCAGAGCCGGCGCTCGCCGCCACCGCCGCCCAGCGCGCCGAGCGCCAGGCAGAGGTAGCGAGCGGCGGCGCGGCGGGTGTCGGGCCGCGCTTCCAGCTTCGCCAGCGAGACCGGGGCGGAGGTGCGGACCGAGAAGACCAGCTCGCGCCCCGCCTGCGTCAGCTCGGCGTGGACCAGCCGCGGCCGCCGCTGCTTGCCCCCGGCGAGCGCCGGGGGCGCGGAGCGTGCGCCGGCGGCCCCGGCCGTTGCCGGCGCGAGCAGCGCCGCGCCCGCGAGCAGCGCCGCGGCGGCGAAAAGGATCTTGCGAAGCGAGTCGATGGCCGATCGAGGTGACGCCAATGCGGAAGTCTCGCCATCCTAGGCCCACACCCGCTGTGGTTGTCTTTTCTCAACCACCGTCGACCGTGGTTGTCTTTTCTCCTCCATGGGTTGAGAAAGGACAACCACCGCCCCGCGACACCCCGGCTTCGACCGTATTCCGCGCAAACGTGAACCCCTCCGCGAACGCCCACGTCTCTGCGCCTGCCCGCGCGCGCCGCGCCCTGGCCCTGCTTGCCGCCATCGTCGCCCTCGCGGCGCTGGCGCTCGTCGCCCACGCCACGCGTCCCGCCCCCGCCCCCGCCGCCGAAGCCGGCGCCGGCGCCGGCGGCCTGGAAGAAAGCCCCGGCACCTCGAACACGCCGTTCGACCGGCACGGGATGTGGATCTGGTACGTCTCGCACTCCGAGGGCGGCTCGCTGCCGGCGATCGTCGCCCGCGCCAGGGCCGCCGGGATCGGCACCGTCTACGTCAAGGCCGGCGACGGTGCTGAGGTCTGGAACCAGTTCAACAAAGCGCTGGTCAACCGCCTCCACGCCGCCGGCATCGACGCCTGCGCCTGGCAGTTCGTCTATGGCGACGCGCCGGTCGCCGAGGCTCGGGTTGGCGCGCTCGCGGTCCGCCGCGGCGCCGACTGCCTGGTGATCGACGCCGAGGCCGACTACGAAGGCAAGTACGCCGCCGCCGACCTCTACGTCCAGCGCCTGCGGGCGCAGATCGGCGCCGACTATCCGCTCTCGCTGGCCGGCTTTCCCTACGTCGACTACCACCCGGCCTTTCCCTACTCGGTCTTCCTCGGCCCCGGCGGCGCCACCTTCAACCAGCCGCAGATGTACTGGAAGTCGATCGGCACCTCGGTCCGGGGCGTCTACGAGCACACCTACCAGTACAACCGCATCTGGGGCCACCCGATCTACCCGATCGGCCAGACCTACGAAGGCCCGAGCAACGGCGAGCTGCGGCTCTTCCGCCGCTTCGCCGCCAGCTTCGGCAACTACGCGCCGAGCTGGTGGGACTGGCAGGAGAGGAGCCCGGCCGAGTGGAGCGCGCTCGGCGTCGTCGCCGCCAACCGGCCGCTGACCGCCTACCGCGTCAACGTCGTCCACCCGCTGCTGAAGATCAAATCGAAGGGCGACATGGTCGTTTGGGCGCAGGAGCGGCTGCTCGCCGCCGGGGCCGCGCTGCCGGTCACGGGGATCTTCGGCGCCCGGACCCGCGCCGCGGTGCGCACCTTCCAGGAAGACCACGGCCTGACCGCGAGCGGAGTGATCGGCACCGACACCTGGGAGGCGCTGCTCGCCTACGCGCCGGAGCGGGTCGCCTGGTCGGCGGCGCGGCCGGGGACGGGCGCGCTCGGCGCCCGCGCCGGCGCGCCCCGCAAGCCGCTCTCGGCCTCGCTGCCCGCGCTGCGCGACGAGATTTCGCCCCGCCCCTGAGCGGAGCCGAGCCGCGGAGCTGTTCCTTATCCCTATCAATCCGGGATAAGGAACAGCTCGGCGCTGGCGCTGGCGCTGGCGCTGGCGTCGGTGCCGGCGCGGTGCTGGCGCTAGCGCGCGATCCGCGTCTCCAGCCGGCCCAGGGTCGGCGACTCGACCACGAGCTCGTCGCCATTCTGCAGCCAGACCCGCGGCTGGCGGGCGCCGCCGACGCCCTCCGGCGTCCCGGTGGCGACGATGTCGCCGGGGCGCAGCGTCATCAGCCGCGAGAGGTGGGCGAGGAGGGTGGGGATCGAGAAGATCAGCTCGTCGCTGCGGGCGCTCTGCATCCGCTCGCCGTTCAGGGTCAGCGTCAGCTCGAGCGCGTCCGGCGGGCCGGCCTGCTCCGGGGTGACCAGCCAGGGGCCGCTCGGCGCCGAGCCGTCGAAGACCTTGCCGGCCATCCACTGCGGCGTCGCAAACTGCAGGTCGCGGGCCGAGAGGTCGTTGAAGAGCATGTAGCCGGCGAGGTGGTCGAGCGCCTCCGCCTCCTCGACCTCCTTCGCCGGCCGCCCGACGACGAAGGCGATCTCGGCCTCGTAGTCGACCTTGGCGCTCGCCGCCGGCAGGGTCACGGTCGCGCCCGGCGCCGCCAGCGCGTTGCGGAACTTGCCGAAGATGGTCGGCGACTCGGGCACCTCCTGGCGGCCCTCGGCGGCGTGCTTGGCGTAGTTCAGGCCGATGCAGACGATCTTCTCCGGGTCGGGGATCGGCGGCAGCAGCCGCACCGCCGAGAGCGGGTGGGAGGGGGCGCCGGTGTCGCCGAGCCGCGCCGGCAGGTTGTCGACGCGGTCGTGCTCGAGCAGCTCGCGCAGCCCCGCCCGGTGCGGCTCGCCGAGCAGCGCCCAGGCGTCGAGGACGCGACCGTCCTCGAGGACGCCGGCCCGGGGACCGTCCCCGGCGTCATAGGTGACCAACCGCATGCGCGGCAGCCTATTCGGCCGCCGCGCTCCGCCAACCGCTCGCCGGCGACAGCGCACGTTTCGCTTCGCAGCACGATGGGCACTCGGGAGCTGTGGCCCAGCTCGGATACACCCTCTCCTGCGAGGAGTTCGACGCCCCCACCCTGGTGGCCCAGGCCGAGCGGGCCGAGCGGGCGGGCTTCGCCTTCGCCGGGATCTCCGACCACTTCCATCCCTGGGTCGACGCGCAGGGCGAGAGCCCGTTCGTCTGGGGCGTGCTCGGAGCGATCGCCGAGCGCCTGGCGCTGCTGACCGGCGTCACCTGTCCCGCCCAGCGGATCCACCCGGCGCTCGTCGCCCAGGCCGCGGCGACCGCCGCGAGCCTCCTGCCCGGCCGCTTCTCCCTCGGGGTGGGGACGGGGGAGAACCTCAACGAGCACATCGTCGGCGAGCGCTGGCCGCCGACCGTCGAGCGCCAGGACCGGCTGGAGGAGGCGATCGAAGTGATCCGGAAGCTCTGGACCGGCAAGCTGACCAGCCACCGCGGCGAGCACTTCACGGTCGAGAACGCACGGATCTACTCTCTGCCCGACGAGCCGCCGCCCCTCCTCGTCGCCGTCGCCGGCGAAAGCTCGGTCGAGCTCGCAGCGCGCCACGGCGACGGCATCGTCGGCACCAGCCCGATCGCCGAATCGGTCGACCAGTTCCGCGAAGAAGCGGGCGAGGGCAAGCCGACCTACGGCCAGCTCCACGTCTGCTGGGACGAGGACGAGGAGTCGGCCAAGCAGCTCGCCCTCCACCAGTGGCCCAACGCCGCGATCTCCGGCGGCTACTCCCTCGAGCTGACGATGCCCGCCCACTACGAAGAGGCGGCCGAGATGCTCGACCCCGACCAGGTCGCCGAATCGGTCATCTGCGGCCCCGACCCGTCCCGCCACCGCGCCGCGATCCAGGAGTACGTCGACGCCGGCTACGACCACGTCTACGTCCACCAGGTCGGCGAGGACCAGGAGGGCTTCTTCCGCTTCTACGAGCAGGAGATCCTGCCCGCCTTCAGCTAGCTCCCGCCCCCTGCGATCCGCTAGCGTTGCTTCCCCGGGCCTCGGCCCGTCCCGAAACGCTCGGGGGCGTAGCTCAGCTGGTTAGAGCGCCGGCCTGTCACGCCGGAGGTCGCGGGTTCGAGTCCCGTCGCTCCCGTTGCGCGACTCGCCGCAGCGGCGCCGCGTCCCAGACCTCAGAAGGCCGCAGGTTTAGATCCCCCCCGGCTGGGGAGCAGACCTGGACGACCTGATTTCCACAGTTGGAAGGAGGCCACGATGTTGGCCATCACGAATGAGGCAGCGACGGCGATCGACGGGATCGTCAGCGGACGCGAGTTGCCGGAGGAAGCGGGGCTGCGGCTCAGCATGCACGCCGCTGGTGCCGACGGCGAGGGGCAGCGGGAGATTCGCCTCGAGCTGGTCGAGGCGCCGCGCTCCGGCGACGAGGTTCTGGAGGAGGCGCCGGTCTTCCTCGACCAGGAGGCGGCCGCGGTGCTCGACGACAAGCTGCTCGATGCGGATATCAGCGGTGCGCAGGTCCAGTTCGCGGTGCGGGAACGGGACTGAGCTCAGGGGCCGCGGGCGGCTTCGACCCGCCTCGCTCAGGCGGGGTCGGTTCCGACCCCGCGCGCCCAGAGTACGGTCAGGGTGTCGACCAGGGCCTCGACGTCCTTGGCGCTCGCGTCGGTCCGCAGCAGCTCGTGGATGCTGTGCAGGGTCATGTGCATAAGGGCGCGGGCGATCGCCGGGGCGGGCGGCCCGCCGGGGGGCGCCAGCCCGGCGGCCCGCTCGCGCTCGATCAGCAGGGCCGAGCGGCCGACGGCGCGATCGAAGTAGAGGCTCAGGACCTCGTCGATCTCGGGATCGTGGCCGCGGTTGTCGAGCGCTGAGCGGACCACGTTCGCGTTGCGGCGGGCGATCGTCACCGCGGCCTTGATGCTGGCGCGGGACCAGGGCTCCGAGTGCCTCTCGGGGTCGGCGAACCAGCGCTCGAGCTCGGCCGACATCTCGGCCAGGACCTCGCTGTAGAGGACCTGGAGGATCTGGGCCTTGTCGGCGAAGTAGAAATAGAAGGAGGAGCGCGAGACCCCCGCCGCCGTCGCGATCTGCTCGACCGTCAGCTCCGACAGCGGCTTGTCGGCCAGCAGCGTCCGGGTCGCGTCGAGGATCGCGCGTTCGCGACGGTCGCCCTGGCGCGGCTTCGCTTCCCGCTGCCCTCGCCTCGAAGTCGTCGTCGCCACGCGCGCATTATCGCCTTGTTAATGGACGGACCGTCGAGTAAGGTCGGAAGATGGCTGCGGAGGAGAGCTCGCTCGACCAGGTGCTCGTCGCCGACGTCGACCACTGGCAGGACGGTCCGCCGCACGAGCTCTTCGCTCGCATGCGGCGCGAGTGCCCGGTCCACTGGACCTCGGGCTTCACCGAATTCCCCGAGGAAGACGGCTTCTGGTCGGTGACCAGGGCTGCGGACGTCCACGAGGTCAGCCGCGACTGGCAGACCTACTCCTCCGAACGCGGCGGCATCACCGCGCTGAAGGGCGCGATCCTGCCGCTCGAGCTGCAGCAGGCGATGTTCATCGGCATGGACCCGCCCAAGCACGACCGGCTGAAGGCGCTGTTCCAGCGCGGTTTCACGCCGAAGCGGATCGCCGAGCACGAGGAGCGGATCCGGGCGATCACCCGCGAGGTGCTGGACCGGCTCGAGGGACGCGACCGCTGCGACCTGGTGACCGACGTCGCGCAGCCGGTCGTCGCCCGGGTGATCGGCAGCTTCATGGGAATCCCACCCGAGGACGACCAGATGTGGGCAGAGCTGATGAACTCGACGCTCTCCCCCGCCGACCCCGACATGAACCCCGGCGGGGTCGACGCCGTCGCCGCCGAGCTGATCCCGAAGGTGTTCGAGAGCTGCCAGCAGCTGATCGCCGAGCGCCGCGAGAACCCGAGCGACGACCTGACCAGCGTCCTGGTCCACGCCGAGGTCGATGGCGAGCAGCTCGAGGAGCACGAGATCGTGATGGGCTTCTTCCTGTTGATGGCCGCCGGCAACGACTCGACCAAGGCGACCTACTGCAGCGGCATGCGGGCGCTGATGGAAGACGAGGAGCAGCGCCGCCTGCTGCTCGAGGACCCGGCGCTGGTCCCCGACGCGGTTGAGGAGTCGCTGCGGATGTTCCCCGCCTTCGCCCACTTCGGCCGCACCGCGACCCGCGACACCGAGCTGCACGGCCAACCGATCAAGGAGGGCGACAAGGTCGTCATGTGGTACCCGTCCTCGAACCGCGACGAGGCGGTCTACGAGGACCCTGATTCGTTCGAGCTGCGGCGTAAGACCGAGCACCAGGCGTTCGGCGCCGGCGGGCGCCACTTCTGCCTCGGCGCCGCGCTGGCGCGCCTCGAGCTGCGGATCCTGATCGAGGAGACGCTCGCGCGCTACCCGGCGATCGAGATCGCCGAGCGCCCCCGTTACGTCGAATCGCCCTTCGCCAACCAGCTGAAGACGCTGCCCGTCAAGCTGCGCTAGCGCGGTTCAGCAGACGAGCGAGACCGCGGGCGCCGCCGCCTGGCCCGAAGTGCTGCTAGGCGACGCGGTTGCCGGAGGCGAGCTCGCGGCGGACGGCGGCTTCCAGGCCCGAGTCGCTGCGGGCGGTGCGGGGATGCAGGGGGATCGGGACGCCGGGCTCCTCGCCGGGAACGTCCTTGAACAGCTTGAAGGTGAGGGCGACCCGGACGCCCTCGCGGGCTAGGCAGCGCGGGCAGCTCTCGACCACGGGGGTTCTGCGGCCGAAACTCGTACCGCAGCGTTCGCAGGTGTACACGGGGGATCTCCTCCTCTGACCGGTAGCTCCGTGAAAGTAAGGAATTGTGGCTAAACGCACAATAGTCCGCGAGCCGAAATTACCGCTATTAGCGGGGAATTCGGGCGGCGGGTCTGAACGGGGTACGAACTTTTCGCGGCGCTGGTTCGATCCGGCTGAGGCGGGAAGAGACTGGACATGGGCCGCTCGCGAGAACCGCCCACCTGGGCGCGGTTCGCTGGAAGCGGCCCAAAGCGACCGGGTTCTCCAGGGGCCGCCAATCGACGGGTTGCACGGCGGCCACGGAGCCCGGCTGCATTTCAGGCGGCGTCCGCGGCCATCATCGTCGGCGGCTCGCGCTAGACTACCGCGCGATCCAGAACCGGTAGCCGAATCCGGGAGCCGAAATCCCGGAGCGGGGGAACCGTTTCTTTGGGGCGAATCCGTCGAGAGACGGGAGCGCGGCTTCTTCAGCGCCAGCCCGACAGCTAACCCCGCAGGCCTGAGAAGGAGACGCGATTGCGGTTGCGGAGGTTCGGAACGAGGTTCAGGGACGGGGCGGCGCTGGCACTGGTGCTCGCGCTGACCGCGCCGGCGACCGCGCTCGGCGCGGGCGGCGGCGTCTCCTCCAGCGCGGCCAGCGACGAGGGCGCCCCGGCGACTCCCGCCACTCCGACCCCCGCATCGACCGAATGCGCGCCGGCGGGCATCGGCGCCGCCGAACCGAGCTGCGCTCCGGTCGCCGCGGCGACCCTGGTGCTCGGAGTCGCCGCGCCACCCGAATCGGCGCCGGCCGCGGTCAAGGCGGCGATCGCCGCCGCCAACCGGATCCGCACCAAGCCCTATGTCTGGGGCGGCGGCCACGGCCGCTGGTGGGACGAGGGCTATGACTGCTCGGGCGCGGTGAGCTACGCGCTGCACGGCGCCGGCCTGCTCGACGTGCCGATGGACTCCGGCGAAATGACCGGCTGGGGCGAACCGGGACCGGGCCGCTGGATCACGGTCTACGCCAACGCCGGCCACGCCTTTGCGGTGATCGACGGCCTGCGCTGGGACACCGCTGGCGACGCCCGCGGCACCGGGCCGCGCTGGCACCGCTCGATGGTCCCGCCCGACGGCTACGTCGCCCGCCACCCGGCCGGTTTCTGAGCCAGTCCCGTTCTCTCTAGGCTCCGGGGCGGTGATCCCGGTCTTCGACGGCCACAACGACGCGCTCACCAGGGAGGACCACGCCGGGCTGGGCGACGGCCGCGGGGGCGGCCATCTCGACCTGCCGCGGATGGCCGAGGGAGGGATGCGGGGCGGGATCTTCGCCGTCTTCACGCCGACCCCGGGCGAAGAGGGCCTGGTCGACCTCAACCCCGCGCCCGACGCCGACGGCGTCCTGCGCAAGCCGCTCGCGGGCGAGCTGTCGCACCCGGTCGCCGCCGCCGAGGCGACGGCGGCGGCGGGGCGGCTGGCCCGCCTCGAGCGCGAAGGGCTGCTGAGCGTCGCCCGCGGGATCGAGGACCTCGACGCCGCCTTCGCCGACGCGGCGGCACCACCGGCGGCGGTCCTCTCGCTCGAGGGCGCCGAGGCAATCGACTCCGGCCTCGAGGCGCTGGCCCACTGGCACGCCGCCGGGCTGCGCGCCCTGGGGCCGGTCTGGAGCCGCGCCAACGCCTTCGCCACCGGCGTCCAGTTCGCCTTTCCCTCCTCGCCTGACATCGGCCCGGGACTGACCGACGCCGGCCGGGAGCTGGTCCGCGTCTGCGCCGAGCTCGGCATCCTGGTCGACCTCAGCCACCTGAACGAAGCCGGCTTCTGGGACGTCGCCGAGCTCGAGGCGGGGCCGCTGGTCGCCAGCCATTCCGGCGCCCACGCGCTCTGCGCCGCCTCGCGCAATCTCACCGACGCCCAGCTCGACGCGATCGCCGCCAGCGACGGCCTGGTCGGGATCGTCTTCGCCACCCCGTTCCTGCGGCCCGACTTCGCCGACGACCCGCAGACGCCGCTCGCCCTGATCGCCGAGCATGCCCGCTACGTCGCCGACCGGATCGGCCCGCGCCACGTCGCGCTCGGCTCCGACTTCGACGGCGCCACGATCCCGGCCGAGCTCGGCGACGTCGCCGGCCTGCCGAAGCTGCTCGCCGCGCTCGCCGCCGCCGGCTTCGACGAGGAGGAGCTCGCCGACCTCGCCTGGCGCAACTGGCGCCGCGTCCTCGAGGCCTGGTGGTGAGCCGACGGCCGCTGATCGCGCCGCCGGTCCTCGCCGTCCTCCTCGCCCTGCTCGCCGCCGCCACCGGCGCCGCCGAGACGGTCCAGCAGGACGGCGTTCGGCTCGCCTTCCGCGGCGCGATCTCGCCGCCGCAGCTGCCGCGCTCGCGGCCCGCGCCGGCGCGGATCAGCCTCCGCGCCGGGATCGGCGGCGTCGGCGGCGCCTCGCTTCCGCGGCTCCGCCAGCTCGAGATCGCGCTCACCCGGGCCGTCCGCATCGACGCCTCCGGGCTGCCGGTCTGCCACCTCGACCAGGTTCAACCGGCGAGCACCGCGGACGCTCGCGCCGCCTGCGGCGGCTCGCTGGTCGGCGGCGGGCGCTTCTCCGCCTCGGTCCAGATCCCCGAACAGGCGCCCTATCCCTCGCGCGGGCGGATCGACGCCTTCAGCGGCCGTTACCGCGGCCGCCCGGCGATCCTCCTGCACGTCTACGGGACCGACCCGATCCCCGCCTCCTACACGCTGCCGCTGACGATCGGGCGCGGCGGCGGCGAGTTCGGGCTCGTGCTCCGCACCTCGCTCGTCGGCACCACGCCCAGCGCCGGACGCGTCACCGGCATCTCGCTTGCGCTCGGCGCCAGCTACGCCTACCGCGGCCGTCGCCACTCCTACCTCTCGGCCACCTGCCCGGCGCCGCGCGGAGCCCGCTTCGCGGCCTTCCCCTTCGCGCGGACCCGGCTCGGCTTCGCCGACCGCGCGGTGGAGCTGACGGTGCGGCGCAGCTGCCGGGTCAGCGAACCCGCAAGCGGCTGAGCGCTGAGTCGCGGCCGGCGGCCGCGTAGAGCGAGGAGCCGGCGAGCGCCAGTGAGTTGAACCCGGTGTAGCCGAGGATCTGCCTCCTGCCGTTCCTGGCGCGGGCGCGGGCGCAGGGACCGATTGCCTTGCGGCTCCAGGTGAGGCAGCCGAGGAATCGCATCCGCCCGCCGGGACCGAGCCGGAAGCGGTTGACCGCGGCGATCGGCGGCGAGGCGACGAACAGGCTGGCGCCGTCCTTGCTCAGCGCCAGGCCGCGCGGCTTCGGCATTTCGGCCCGCTCGGCGAAGGCGAGGGCGCCGGTGGCCGGGTCGCGGCTGAAGCTGACGACCGAGTCGTCGTCCTTGGAGACGCCGTAAAGCGCGGTCCCGGCGCTGTTGACGGCGATTTCGGTGAGCTGCCACATCCCGGTTTCCCAGGCGAGCTCGCTCGCCTGGGGGACGTAGCGGCAGGGGTCGCCGGGGCCGCTGCCGCGGGTGGCGGCGGCGAGGCAGCCGCTGAAGGCGAGCGCGCCGGTCGCCGGGTCGCGGCGGAATTCGGCGATCGCCCCGCGGGCCGAGCTCGCGTAGAGCGAGAGGCCGTCGGCGCTGATCGCGATCCGCTTCGGGGCGGCGAGGCCGGAGCCGTTCGGGTTCGTCAGCGAGGTCGAGGCCAGCGCGCAGGGAGAGGTCAGGCCGCTGCCGCTGACGATGCGGGGCGCGCGCCCGATCACGCAGCTGACGAAGGAGAGCGAGCCGTTCGCCGCCCGGGCCAGCGTCGCGATCCCGCCTTCGCCGCCGAGGACGACGTAGGCGAAGCGACCGTCGGGGCTGACGGTCAGCGCCCGCGGGCCGGCGAGGCCGGAGAAGTAGCCGCCGTCGGTGGCGCTGGGGATCGCCCTGCAGGAGCCGTTGCGGGTGCTGCCGAACCTGCCGTCGTTGCCGGTGATGCAGCCCTTGTAGGCGAGCTTGCCCGAGGGCGCGCGGGCGAAGATCCCGATCGATTCGTCGCGGGAGACGGTGTACACGCTGCGCCCGTCGGGGCTGACGGTGACGAAGTGGACGTCGTTGAAGCCGCTGACCGCGTCTTCGGTTCCGTGGTGGGGGAGCAGGTGGCAGGGCTGAGGGCCGCGGCGGCGGAGGTCGTCGGTGGTGCTGAAGCATTCCTGCAGCCGCAGCGGCCTGGTGCTGAGGACCGAGACCGCGTTGTCGCTCGGCGCGACCCCGTAGAGCGAGCGGCCGTCGGGGCTCGCGACCAGCGACTGGACATCGTTGATGCCCGAGCCTTCGCCGTCGAGCGCCACCGTCTGGGTGACGAAGCAGCCGCCTTCGCGCGGCGTCCGCGGTTCGCTCGTCACCGGCCGCTTGCCGGTCAGGCATTCGACGAAATCGAGGCCGGCGGACGGGCCCGCCGAGGCGGCCACCGCCGTCCAGAGCAGGGCGGTTGCCAGTGCCAGGGCGAGCAGGACGCGACGCACCAGGCCACTGTAGGCGACCGCCCGGAAGCCGCCACCGCGAGCCTGCCGCCCGAGGCCCTAATCTCGCTCCCGATGGCCGGCGAGCCCCGCTTCTACGCGGTCAAGGACGCGTTGCGGGTGGCGCTGGTGATGCCGGTCTCCTTCGCGCTCGCCCTGCACGTCTTCGACTCCAACGGGATGGCGCTGTTCGCCGCCTTCGGGCCGATGGCGCTGATGGTCTTCGTCCAGTTCGGCGGCCGGCGGCGGACGCGGCTGCTCGCCTACGCGGTCCTGGCGCTCGGCGGCGCCGCCCTGATCGCGCTCGGGACGCTCTGCTCGCGCACCCCCTGGCTGGCAACCGCGCTGATGCTGGTGCTCGGCTTCGCGATCATCTTCGCCGGCGTCTTCGACCCCTACGTCGCCGCCGCCCAGCGCGGCGCGATCCTCGTCTTCGTCCTGGCGGTGATGGTGCCGGCCGACCCCGCGGCGATCGGCCCGCGGGTCGCCGGCTGGGGACTGGCGGCGCTGCTCTCGGTCTCGGCGCTGCTGCTGCTCTGGCCGCGGCGGCCGCAGAGCGCGGTGCGCGAGGCGGCCGGCGACGCCGCGCTGCGGTTGGCCGAGCTCGCCGAGGCGAGCGCCGGCGGCGACCGCGCGGCGCTCGCCGCGGCCACCGCGCAGGCCGGCGAGGCGATCCGCGAGGCGCGCCGCCGCTTCGTCTCGCTGCCCAACCGCCCGAGCGGCAGCGGCGGCCGGATCGCGGCGCTGTCGCGGACGATCGAGCACATGAGCTGGCTGCGCCCGCTCGCCTCCCGGCCGCCGGGCGCCGACGAGGTGCTCGGGATCGCCGCCGAGCGCGAGCGGATCGACCGCGGCGTGCCCGAGGTGCTGCGCCAGATCGCCGCCCGGCTGCACGGCGCCCCGCCCTCGGCGGGCCCCGAGACCGCCGCGCTGCGCGCCGCCCACCGGCGGCTGGGGGAGACGATCGTCGAGCGCTTCGAGCGGCTCCCCGCGGACGCCGACGAGGCGGCGCTGAGCCGCGACCTCGACGAGGGCTACCGGCTGCGCCAGCTCTCCTTCGGCACCCTGCAGCTCGCCGACGACGTGGTCCGCGCCTGCGGCGACCCGACCCCCGGCCAGGGCCGTCGGCGGGCCCGCGCCCGGGTCGCCGAAACCAGGCAGCTGACCCGGGCCCACGCGACGATGCGCTCGGTCTGGTTCCACAACAGCCTGCGCGGCGCGGTCGGCCTCGCGGTCGCCGTCCTCGTCGCCCAGGTGAGCGATCTGCAGAACGGCTTCTGGGTGGTGCTCGGCACCCTCTCCGTGCTGCGCTCGAGCGCCCTCGCGACCGGCACCACGATCGTCCTCGGGCTGCTCGGCACGCTGACCGGGATCGTCTTCGGCGGCCTCCTGATCGCCGCGGTCGGGACCGAGCCGGCGGTGCTCTGGCCGCTCCTCCCGATCGCCGTCTTCCTCGCCGGCTACGCGATGCGCGCCGTCTCCTTCGCCGCCGGCCAGGCGGCCTTCTCCTTCGTCGTCCTCGTCCTCTTCAACCTGATCAACCCGGTCGGCTGGGAGGTCGGGCTGATCCGCGTCCAGGACGTCGCGATCGGCGCCGGGATCAGCCTCCTGACCGGGCTGCTGATTTGGCCGCGCGGGGCGACCGCGGTGATGCGCGGCACCCTGGCGAGCGCCTACGAGGACGCCGCCGCCTATCTCGAGGAGACGATCCGCTCGCTGCTCGGCGGCGCCGAGCGGGACCGGCTCGTCGCCGTCCGCGCCTACGAGTCGGCCCAGCAGCTCGACGCCACCCTGCGCGCCTACCTCTCCGAGCAGAGCGCCGGGCGCGAGGGCGTCGGCGAGCTCGGCCTGCTGGCCGCCGGCGCCACCCGGCTGCGACGGATCGCCCGCCTGCTCGCCCACGCGCAGGTGCTGGTGCGGCTGCGCCCGGTCGGCGCCGGGCTGCCGCGCGTCGCGGCGGCCCGCGACGCCTTCGAGGACGAGCTGCACGCGCGCGGCGCCTGGTTCCGCTCGCTGGCGGACGCGATCGCCGACGCCGAGCCGGCGCCACGCCCCGAGGAGCGGCCGCCGCGGGCGGCGATCGCCGGCGAGGTGGTGCTCGAACGCGCCCCCGGCGACGACGGGGTCCCGCCCGGCCTGGCGATCGCCTGGGCCCACCGCCACCTTGAGCTGCTGCGCGAGCTGGAGCCGCCGCTGGCCCGCGCCGCCGACGCGATCGGCGGCTAGCCGGGTCGATGGGCCGATATCGCCAATATCGCTGACGAAATCGGCCCGTCGGCGGCCCCGCGGTCGCCGCGGTTGAGGCGCGCAGCCGCCGGGTAGCCGGGCGACGTGGAACGCAATGCCGTGGCCCGCGTCGCGGCCGTCAACATGCTCGCCTTCCGCGTCGCTTACGGCGCCGCGTTGCTGGTCGCGCCCGGCAAGGTCGCGGGCAACCGCTGGCTCGGCGCCGGCGCTCGCCAGCCGGCCGCGACGGTCGGCCTGCGCGGCGTCGGCGGCCGCGAGGTGGCGCTGCACGGGCTGGCCCTGCTGCGCGTCCTCTGGGGCCAGCCGCTGCGCTCGCTGCTCTTCGCCAGCGCCGCCGGCGACCTGGTCGACGTCGCCGCCACCGCCCTCGCCCGCGACGGCATCCCCGACCACAGCGCCGCCCTGACCGCGGCGGTCGCCGGCGGCTCCGCCGCCCTGACCCTCGCGATCGCCGCCTCCCTCGACGAGTAACCCCGTCGAGCTGTTCCTTATGTCCGGCAGTCGGGCATAAGGAACAGCTCGGAGCAGGATTCAAGTCCGCCGCCGGACCTGCCGATGGGGCCGGACGCATGTTCTACCGACGCCCGAGATCGCTCGCTCTCGCTGGCCTGGCCACCGCGCTGGCCCTTGCCATGTTGCTCTCGGCCTGCGGCTCGAGCTCCGACAGCACCGGTGACTCCGGGGGTGGCGAGGGGGGCACGCTGAAGGCGACGGTCGGCTCCTTCCCCGACTACCTCGACCCGAGCCTCGGCCTCTCGGTCGAAAGCATGAACTCCTTCTACGGCACCTACGTCCCGCTGCTCACCTACGCGCATGCGAGCGGCGCGGCGGGGGGCAGGCTCGTGCCCGGCCTGGCGCAGGCGATGCCGCGGGTCAGCGACGGCGGCCGCACCTACGAGCTGACCCTGCGCAAGGGCCTGCGCTACTCGAACGGCGAAGCGGTGAAGGCCTCCGACTTCAAGGCGACGATCGAACGCGTCTTCCGACTCAACTCGCCCGGCTCGCCGTTCTACGAAACCATCGTCGGCGCCGCCGAGTTCGCGAAGACCAAGCAGGGCGGCATCTCCGGAATCGAAGCGAACGATGCGAGCGGCGACATCACGATCCACCTGGAAGAGCCGCGCGGCACCTTCGAGAACGAGCTGGCGCTGCCGACCGCGGCGCCGCTGCCGGCGGACACCCCGGCCCAGGACCTGACGCCGAACCCACCGCCCGCCACCGGCCCCTACGAGATCGTCAAATCGCAGCCGGGCCGCAGCTGGGAGCTGGCCCGCAACCCGCAGTGGGCGAAGAGCAACGCGAAGCTGGTGCCGACCGTCCCCGCCGGTCACGTCGACCGAATCGAGTTCGACGTTCTCCGCAACCCCTCGACCCAGGTCAACGACATCGAATCGGGCCGCTACGACTGGATGTTCAACGCGCCACCGGCCGACCGCTACGCCGAAGTCAAGGAAAAGTTCGAGGGCAGCCAGTTCGAGGTCAACGCCGCCCCGGGCACCTACTTCTTCTGGCTCAACACGACCCAGGCCCCGTTCGACGACGTCGAGGTCCGCCGGGCCGTCGCCCACGCGGTCGACGCGCGGGCGCTGGAACGGATCTACGCCGGCCAGCTGATCGGCACCCAGCAGGTGCTGCCGCCGGGGATGCCCGGCTACGAAAAGCTCGATCTCTACCCGCACGACGTCGCCGAGGCGAAGGAACTGGTCGCCGCCGCCAGGCCAAGCGACCGCAAGATCACCGTCTGGGGCAACACCGAAAGCCCCAACAACGAAGCGGTCGAATACCTCGGCGGGGTGCTGGAAGAAATCGGCTTCGAGGTGACGCTGAAGATCATCAACGCCGACAACTACTTCACCGTGATCGGCAACGACTCGACCCCCGACCTCGACGCCGGCTTCGCCAACTGGTTCGCCGAATACCCGAACCCGAACGCCTTCTTCCAGCCGATGCTGACCGAAGCCAGCCTGGCGCCGACCAACGCGACCAACCTCGCCCGCTTCGCCGACCCGGAGATCAGCGCGAAGATCGAAAAGCTCGCCACCGAACCGCTCGGCTCCGAGCAGGAAGCCGAATACGCCGCGGTCGACCGGGAAGTGATGGAAGCGGCGCCGCTGATCCCCTACGGCAACGCCACCGCGCCGACCTTCGTCTCCGCCGCGGTCGACCTCGAAAGCGTCGTCTTCAGCCCGACCTTCAGCCAGGACCTGACTTCCTTCCAGTTCCGGTAGCCGGCTCAGCCGGCGGCGGTGCGGGCGCCGTCCGCCGCGATCGCGCGCGCCATCGCGGTGATCGCTGCGAGGCTGGTGGCGCTGCGCACCGAGGCGATCCCGGCGTTCGCCGCCGCCTCAGGATCGAGGGCGTCGACGGCGGCGATCACGTGCAGCGGCTTGCCGGCGGCGGCGCAGAGCTCGGCGACGGTGCCGACCGCCTTGCCGTCGAGGCTCTGCTCGTCGATTTTGCCCTCGCCGGTGATCACCGCGTCGGCGTCGCGCAGCCGCCGCGAGAAGTCCGCTCGCCGCAGGACGAACAGCGCCCCCGGGCGCAGCCGTGCCCCCAGCGCCCCGTAGAGCCCGCCCGAGAGGCCGCCGGCGCAGCCGCTCATCGGCAGCCCGCGCGGGTCGCGGGGGAGGGTCTCGGCGAACTCGCGCAGCCGCTCCGTTAGCCGCGCCACCGCCTCCTCGTCGGCGCCCTTCTGCGGCGCGAAGACCCGCGCCGCGTCCTCGTAGGGGGTCTCGGTGTCGCAGAGGACTTCGAGCTCGGTGTCGCCGAGGCCGCGGCGGCCGCCGATCGCTTCGATCGCGCCGCGGCCGCCGTCGGTCGAGGCCGATCCGCCGGCCGCGACCAGGACCTTGCGGGCGCCGGCGGCGATCGCCGCCGCGATCAGCTCGCCGGTCCCGAAGCTGTCGGCGCCCTCGGCGTCACGCTCCTCCGGTGCCAATAGCGGTAGCCCGGTGGCCGCCGCGACCTCGACCACCGCGGTCCGCTCGCCGGCCAGCAGCGCGAACTCGGCGACGATCGGCCGCCGCAGCGGGTCATGCACCTCGGCCTCGACCCGGCGCCCTCCGAGCTTCGCCAGCAGCGCCGCGATCGTCCCCTCGCCGCCATCGGCGATCGGGCAGAGGTCGGCCGCGGCGCCCGCCTGCTCGAGCCCGGCGCCGATCGCCGCCGCCACCTCACCGGCGTCGAAGGTGCCCTTGAAGGAGTCGGGGGCGACGAGATAGCGCGCCGGCCGCTCGCTCACGCCTGGCTCTCGACCTCGGCGGCGATCCCCGCCAGCAGCCACTCGAGCCCCGCCTCGAAGCTCTCGGCCTTGACCCCGAGGGTGAGGTCGGCGGGATCGATCGCCGCCAGGTGCGGGTACTCGCCGCTCGCGGCCTGTTCGGCCAGGTAGGCGTCGACCTGCTCCTGGCTGGGCAGGTCCTCGCCGCGGTGCCGGCAGCGGTTCGCCTCGCTGTTGGGGGCGAGGATTTCCCAGCGGACGTAGCCCAGCGTGTAGGTGTCGATCGTCAGCTGCACCGCGCGCTTGCGCTCGAAGGGAAGCGGCAGGCCGGCCACCGCGGCCATCGACTGGTCGATGTGCCGCAGCGCCTTGGGGCCCAGCAGCGGCCGGCGGAAGGCGGTGGCGATCGCCCACGGGTGGGCGCGCGAGGCGGCGCGGGTCCGGTGGGCGATCTGGCGCAGCGCCTCGCGCCAGTCCTCGGGCACCTCGCCGGGCAGGAGCGTCTCGCCGATCACCTCGTCGATCATCAGGTCGAGCAGCTCGTCCTTGTGCTCGATGTGCGAGTAGAGGCTCATCGGGCGGGCTTCGAGCTGCGTCGCGAGGCGCCGGATCGAGACCGCCTCGATCCCCTCCTCGTCGGCGATCGCGACCGCGGCGGCGACGATCGCCTCGCGGCTGAGACCGGCGGGACGCGGGTCGGCGGTGCGGTTCCAGGGCGTCTCGAGTTGGCTCCCCATCGGGAAAAGCCTAGCGGCCGTACGCTGTATCGCAAAATTGATACGGTGTACGGCCATGTCGTCCGCAGCCAATCCCCCCGCCTCAGCGGCCGCCGACCAGGGCCTCGACCGCTCGACCTGGATCGTCGCCGGCGTCGTCCTCCTCGGCGCCGTGATGTCGATCCTCGACACCACCGTGATCAACGTCGCGATCGACCGCCTCGCGGTCGACTTCAAGACCTCGCTGACGACGATCCAGTGGGTGGTCACCGGCTACACGCTGGCGCTCGCCGCGGTGATCCCGATGAGCGGCTGGGCGGCCGATCGCTTCGGCACCAAGCGGATCTACATCTGGTCGCTGCTGCTCTTCATGCTCGGCTCGATCCTCTCCGGCCTCGCCTGGTCGGCCGAGTCGCTGATCGGCTTCCGCGTCCTGCAGGGGATCGGCGGCGGAATGATCATGCCGGCGGTGATGACGATCATGACCAAGAAGGCCGGCCCGGCCCGGATGGGGCGGGTGATGGGCGTGCTCGGCGTGCCGATGCTGGTGGCGCCGATCGCCGGCCCGATCCTCGGCGGCTGGCTGGTCGACAGCGTCTCCTGGCGCTGGATCTTCTTCATCAACGTGCCGATCGGGATCGTCGCCGTCGCCCTGGCGATCAGGGTCCTCGAGCGCGACGAGTCGCAGGCCGGCCACAGGCTCGACTGGCTCGGGATGGCGCTGCTCTCGCCCGGCCTGACGGCGCTGATCTTCGGACTCGCCGAGTCCTCCAGCGACGGCTTCGGCGCGGTCAAGTCGTGGCTGCCGATCGTCGTCGGCGCCGCCGGCATCGTCGCCTTCTTCTGGCACAGCTGGCGGACCGAGTCGCCGCTGATCGACATCCGCACCTTCACCCACACCCGCGCCGGCGCCGCGGCGATCACCTTCATGCTGTTCGCGATCGCCTTCTTCGGCGCGATGCTGCTGATGCCGCTCTACTTCCAGACCGTGCGCGGCGCCTCGGCGCTGGAAGCCGGCCTGCTGCTGGTCCCGCAGGGCCTGGGGGCGATGATCACGATGCCGCTGGCCGGCAAACTGACCGACCGCTACGGCCCCAGCCGCTGGCCGGTGGTCGGCATCCCGCTGCTGGTCATCGGGATCGCCCCCTTCGCCTTCGTCACCGCCCACACCCCCTACGCCCTGCTGCTCTCCTTCTCCTTCGTCCTCGGTCTGGGGATGGGCTTCTCGATGATGCCGACGATGACTGCGGCGATGCAGGCGGTGCCGCCGACGGCGATCGCCCGCACCTCGACCGCGATGAACATCATCCGCCAGGCGGGCGCCTCGATCGGCACCGCGATCCTCTCCGTCCTGCTCTCCAGCGCGATCGTCGACAAGCTGGCGAGCGGCGGGGCGGCTCCCTCGGGCGGCGGCGGCATCGACAAGATCCACAGCCTCACCCCGGCCCAGCACGCGGCGGTCGCCGAACCGCTCTCCGAAGCCTTCGCGCAGACCTTCGTCTGGGCCGTGGTCCTGCTCGCCCTGGCCTTCGTCCCGGCGCTCTGGATGGCGCTCAGGGCGCGCCACGACCCGGCTCCGGCGCACGTCGGCCACGCTCAGCCCGCCCCGGCGCTCGAGTAAGAGCCCGGCCGCCCCAGCCAGCGGCGCGCTGCTCGGCCCCCGCCGGGCCGGCCTGAAATGATCCGCCGCCGATGGATCGCCACTCAACCGCCGACGAGCATCTGCTCGCCCTGATCGAGATCCCCAAGGGGAGCCGCAACAAGTACGAGTGGGACCCCGTCTCCGAACACGTGGTCCTCGACCGCTTCCTCTCCTCCTCGACCGTTTACCCGGTCGACTACGGCTTCCTGACCGGGCACCTCGGCGAGGACGGCGACCCGCTCGACTGCCTCGTCTGCGTCTCCGAGCCGACCTTCCCCGGCTGCATCGTCCCGGTCAAGCCGGTCGGCCTGCTGAAGATGCACGACGAGGCGGGGCCCGACGACAAGGTCGTCTGCGTGCCGCTTCGCGACCCCGGCTGGTCGGCGGTCGAGGACCTCGACGACCTGCCGCCGCAGCTGCTGATCGAAGTCGAGCACTTCTTCAACGTCTACAAGGAACTCGAACACAAGCCGGTCGAGACCGACGGTTGGCGCCACCGGGCCGAGGCGCAGGAGACGATCGACGCGGCGCGCCGCCGCGAGGAAGACCACGGCCCGGGCTCCGTCGACTGACGCGCTCGACCTCAGGCCTCCGATGCGCATTGGACCTCGGGGCCCCAATGGGGGCCTCGAGGTCAGCCGCGGTCAGCCCTTGGCGCGGGCGACGGCGCGCTTCAGTTCGGCCTTGCCCATCTTCGAGCGGCCGCTGATCTCGAGCCGGCGCGCCTCGCTCTCCAACTCCTTGCGAGTCGGCGCGTCGCCGCGGCGCACCGCCGCCGCCTCCTTGCCGAGCGCGGTGCGGGTGCGGCCCGAGAGGTGTTTCAGCGTTTTCTTCTTCTTCGCCCCCGCCTGCGCCCTCTTCACGTTGCGGCGGGCGGCGGCTTTCTGTTTCTGCGTAGCCATGCCCAGCGGCTACCCGGAGCGGTCGATCCGTATCCTGCGGCGCCGATGGCAAGCGCCAACTTCGACCTGAGACTGCTGCGCGCGATGCGAACCCGCGGCCACTCTCCCGGCCTCGAGTCGGCGGCTGTGGCGCTCGGCAAGGCCGGCAACAACGCCCTCGTCTGGGTGATCCTCAACGTCGTCCTCGCGATCCTCGACTGGGACCGGCACACCTCGTGGCTGATCTGCGCGATCCTCGGGCCACTGTGCATCGGACTCAACTACCTGATCAAGCTGGCGGTGCGGCGACCGCGGCCGGTGCTCGAGGGCCTGCCGCCGCTCGGCGGCGCTCCGAGCTCGCTCAGCTTCCCCTCGGCCCACGCCTTCTCCTCGTTCGCGGTGGCGACGGCGATGTTCCGGGTCGACCCGGCGACCGCCGGCGCCTTCGCCGTCGCCGCGGCGATCTCGCTCGGCCGCCCCTACCTCGGCATGCACTACCCGTCCGACGTCCTCGCCGGCGCCCTGCTCGGCGTCGTCGCCGGCCTGATCGTGCCGCTCTCGCTGTGAGGCGCCGGGGGGGCGCTTCATGAAGGTCGGGATCGTCGGGCTGCCGAACGCCGGCAAGTCCACCCTCTTCAACGCGCTGACCAAAGGCGGCGCCCAGACCGGGGACTACCCGTTCACCACGATCGAGCCCAACGTCGCCGTCGCGCAGGTCCCCGACGAGCGGCTCGAGGCGGTCGCGAAAACCGTCCGCAGCTCCGAGCTGGTGCCGGCGACGATCGACTTCCACGACATCGCCGGCCTGGTCAAGGGCGCCTCGGAAGGGGAGGGGCTCGGCAACCAGTTCCTCGCCTCGATCCGGGAGACCGACGCGATCTGCCACGTCGTCCGCTGCCACAGCCTCGACTCGGGCGTGCCGCATCCCGACGGCCGCGTCGACCCGCTGGCCGACATCGAGACGATCGAGACCGAGCTGGTGCTGGCCGACTTCGAGCAGGTCGAGCGGCGGCTGAACCGGGTGGGCAAGGGGGCGAAGTCGGGCGACCCCGAGGCGATCGCCGAGCACGGCTGGCTGCAGGCGGTCCACGAGGCGCTCGCCGCCGGCCGCCCGGCGCGCTCGATCCCGGTCCCCGACGCCGCCCCCGACGCGGCCCGCAATCTGCAGGCGCTGACCAGCAAGCCGATCCTCTACGTCGCCAACGTCGACGAGGGCGACGCCGAGGCGCCGGAAGCGGTGCGCTCGCACGCCGCCGCGATCGGTGCCGGGGTGGTCGCGGTCAGCGCCCGGATCGAGGGCGAGCTGGCCGAGCTCGAGCCCGCCGAAGCGGAGGAGATGCGCGAGTCCTACGGGGTGCAGGGGTCCGGCCTCGCCCGCCTGGTCCGCGCCGCCTACGACCTGCTGGAACTGATCACCTTCTTCACCGCCGGCGAGGACAAGGAAGCGGTCGCCCGGCCGTTGCGCCGCGGCGCCAGCGCGCTGGAAGCGGCGGGGACGATCCACACCGAGATCATGGAAGCGTTCGTCAAAGCCGAAGTGATCGGCTGGCAGCAGCTGGTCGAGGCCGGCGGCTACGTCGCCGCCCGGGAGAAGGGCGTGCTGCGGATCGAGGGGCGGGACTACGTCGTCCAGGACGGCGACGTGATCACGATCAAGGTCTGAGGGGCGCGGAGGCCGGCGCATCTCGGGGCGGTGTTGGCGCTTTTGTCCCCAGCGGGGGGGTCAAAATCGCCAACGCTCAAAACCACGACCATCACCACCACGCCGCCCGGCGCCACGAGGTAGTCGTGGGGGCGGCGGGCGGCCTCGCCGACCTCGATCCGCGGTGAGCCGTCCTCCGGCTTGTCGGTCTCGTGGTAGGTGCCGGGGCCGTAGAACATCCCGTAGCGGAGGACGACGCCGCCGTGGTCGAGCACCTGGCGCTCGTGCCGTTCGCGCGACTCGGGACCGCCGCCGGGAATGAAGGCGATGCTCTGGGCGAGGAAGCGGTCGGCGCCGGCGGCCCGCGCGGCCGCGATCAGGTTGGCGGTGCCCTCGTCCCGAATTCGCGCGTTGGCGGCGCCGTAGCTCGCGATCTCGGCCGGGTCGTCGGGCAGGTCGGTGAGCTGGTGCATCACCAGGTCGGGAGCGAAGGCGACGACCGCCTCGCGCAGCGCCGCCGCGTCGTAGACGTCGATCACCACCGGCTCGGCGCCGAGATCGCGCAGCATCGCCGCCTTCGACTCGCTGCGGGTGGTGCCGGCGACGATCTGCCCCTCGGCGACCAGCAGTGGCACCAGCTGGCGTCCGATCGCCCCGCTCGCCCCGGCCAGGAAGGCTCGCATGGCGCAAAAGTAGCGTCACCGGCGACTTTCGCGCCATTAGGCTTTCAGCCATGGAGGAAAGGGCACGCTACCCGCAGGTCGCCGACAGGGCGGGCCACTACGAGAGCTTCTACATCAAGGCCTGCCGGCCCGACGGCGGCCTCGGCATCTGGATCCGGCACACGGTCCACAAGCGGCCCGGCGCCGAGCCGACCGGCTCGATCTGGTTCACCCTCTTCGACCGCAGCGCCGGCGGGCCGCGGGCGACCAAGGTGACGGTCGCCGCGAGCGAGCTCTCGACCCCGCCCGGCTCCTGGATCCGCATCGACGACGCCGAGATCGGCCCCGAGGAGGCCGAGGGATCGGTCGACACCGAGGCGCTCGCCGCCGGCTGGTCGCTGACCTTCGACGGCAACCGCGAGGCCTGCAAGTACCTGCCGGCCGACTGGCTGTATGAGGCGCCGCTGCCGCGGACGAAGTTCGTCGCGCCGCTGCCCGATGCCCGCTTCGAGGGCCGCCTCGAAGTCGACGACGAATCGATCGAGCTGGCCGGCTGGCCGGGGATGATCGGCCACAACTGGGGCAGCGAGCACGCCGAGCGCTGGGTCTGGCTCGAGGGCACCGGCTTCGCCGACGCCCCCGGCACCTACTTCGACGCCGGCGCCGCCCGGATCAAGCTCGGCTCGCGGGTCAGCCCGTGGGTGCCGTCGGGGATGCTGGTCCTCGACGGCGTCCAGCACCGGCTCGGCGGCATCGGCGCGATCGGCTCGGCCCGGATCGAGGAGTCCTCCTCGGTCTGCTCGTTCCTGCTGCCGGGCAAGGACATCGCCGTCCACGGCCGCATCGCGGCGCCGGAGAAGGACTTCGTCGGCTGGGTCTACGCCGACCCGAAGGGCCCCGAGCACCACACCGTCAACTGCTCGGTCGCCGACCTCGAGCTGACCGTCGAACGCCCCGGCCTGCCGCCCCGCCAGCTGACCCTCCCCGGCGGCGGCGCCTATGAGCTGGGAATGCGCGAGACCGACCACGGCATCCCGATCCAGCCCTTCCCCGACGGCTAGCCAGGTCGCTCGGAACCCGAGTAGCGGCTCAGCGGCGGGCGAGGGAGTCGATCCCAAGCTCGAGGGCGCGGCGCCAGGCGCCGGCCCGGACCTGCTCGGCGGCGCGGGCGGCGGCGAACAGCAGCCGTAGATCGAGGGCGGTGGCGTCCTCCCGCACCTGACCCTCCTCCTTCGCCGCGTCGAGCAGCGCCTGTAGCGCCGCGGTCGAGCGGGCGCGGACCCGCTTCACCGCGGGGTCGACCCGCAGCGCCGCGATCGCCTCGGCGAGGACGTCGTCGCCCACCGCCCGCTCGGAGTGGTCCCAGAGGAAGGCGGTCAGCGCCGCCCAGGGTCCGGCGTCGCTGGCCAGCGCCACCTCGGCGTCGGCGATCACCTCCTCGAGGCGCTCGATCACCAGCGCGGTCAGCAGCTGGTGCTTGGAGGGGAACTGGCGGTAGAGGCTGCCGACCCCGACCCCGGCCGCCGCGGCCACCGCCGGCATCGGCGCGTCGAGGCCGTCGCGGGCGAAGACCCCATGGCTCACCGCCAGCAGCCGGGCGCGTTTGCCGTCGGCGTCGAGAGCCCCCCAGGCGGGGCTGGGTCGAGACCGAGTCTCGGGCGGAATGGCCATTCCGCTACTCTAGCCGCCGCTCCCGTCCAAACCTCTCGTCAGGATCCCGATGCCTCCCGAGGACCGCCAGCGCACCCACCCCAGCGTCACCCTCGCCGTCCTCGCGCTGGGCGGACTCTCCTATGCGATCCTCAGCTCGACGGTGGTGCCGGCGCTGCCGACGATGATGCGCGAGCTCGGCACCAACGAGACCGGGATCACCTGGCTGCTCACCGGCTACCTGCTCGCCGCCTCGGTCGGCACCGCGATCATCGGCCGCCTCGGCGACATGTACGGCAAGGAGAAGCTGCTGCTGTGGACGCTGGTCATCCTCAGCTTTGGCACCCTGATCTCGGCACTCAGCTCGACCCTGACGCTGCAGATCGCCGCGCGCTTCATCCAGGGCGTCGCCGGCGGCATCTTCCCGCTCGCCTTCGGCATCGTTCGCGACGAGTTCCCGCGCGAGAAGGTGGCCGGCGGCATCGGCCTGCTCTCGGCGATCCTCGGGGTCGGCGGCGGCGTCGGCATCCTGCTCTCGGGGGTGATCATCGAGAACCTCGACTACCACTGGCTGTTCTGGGTCCCGTTGACGATGAGCGTGACGGCGGCGATCCTCACCTGGAGAGTGGTGCCGGAGTCGCCGGTGCGGGTCCCGGGGAGGATCAACTGGCTGGCCGCCGCCCTGATGACGATCGGCCTCTCGGCGGTGCTGCTCGCCGTCAGCGAGACCACGGAGTGGGGCTGGGGTGGACCGAAGACGCTGCTGCTCGCGGCCTTCGGCTTCCTCGTGATCGCGATCTGGATCGCGGTCGAGGTGCGCAGCTCCAACCCCCTGATCGACATGACGATGATGCGGATCCGCGGCGTCTGGACCACCAACGCCGCCGCCTTCCTGCTCGGCGGCGGGATGTACGCCTCCTTCATCATCTTCCCCCAGTTCGCGCAGCTGCCGAAGTCGACCGGGTTCGGCTTCGGCGCCTCGGTGATCGTCTCCGGCCTCTACCTGCTGCCGGCGACGATCGGGATGACGATCCTCGGCCTCGGCGCGGGGCGGATCTCGGCCCGCTTCGGGTCCCGCCGGGCGCTGCTCGCCGGCACCGCCTTCACCTTCGCCTCCTTCCTGTTGCTGGCGCTCGCCCACGACCATCCCTGGGAGATGCTGGTCGCGGCGGCGCTGCTCGGGGTCGGGATGGGGCTCGCCTTCGCCGCGCTCGGCAACCTGATCGTGCAGGCGGTCAGCCCCGAGCAGACCGGCGTCGCCAGCGGCGTCAACACGGTTATGCGGACTCTCGGCGGCGCGCTCGGCGGCCAGCTCTCGGCGACCTTCATCGCCTCCAACCTCGCCGCCGACGGCCTGCCGACGGTGACCGGCTTCACCGAGTCCTACTGGATGGCGACGGCCTTCCTCGCGCTCTGCTTCGGCGCCGGGCTGCTGGTGCCGAAGGCGCTCGGGCGCGGCGGCCCCTCGTCGCCACCGCCGAGCTCAGCGTTTGCCGACGAGGACCTTCTGGAAGGTCATCCAGGTCGAGTAGCCGCCTAGCGCGACCTCGAGCTGTTCGCCGCTGACGCTGGTGACGCCGCCGGTCCCGACCAGCTTCGCGGCGATGATCCGCGGCGAGTAGCCGGTCTTGGTGATCACCACCCGTTTCAGCTTGCCGTCGAGCAGGCTTGCGAGCCGGGAGCTGATCTCCGGGCCGCTGAATTCGAGCTTCCAGGTGTGCAGGGGGCAGGAGGAGTCGTAGGGATCGGGGACCCCGACCAGGTAGGGGATCGCGGTGCCGAAGACGTTCTTGATGCTCTCGGTCCTACCGCCCGAGCAGGCCGAGAACAGGGTCTGGGCGACCTCCCCTTCGTACATCAGCACCTGGCCGCGGGTCGCGTCGGCGGCTTCGTTGCTGCTCGCGTACTCGCTTTCGAGGCCCTCGTAGACCTGGCTGCGGGTGTCGGAGTAGAGGTCGAAGCCGTTGCCGTCGCGGCCCGAGCTGAGCGCGAAGGAGCGCGAGGCGACGGCCTGCGCCTTCAGCTCGGCCGCCGGCCAGGAGGGCGGCGACTCGTTGGGGATCACCCCTTTGACGTATTGGTCGACGGCGAGCGCGTTGACGACGTTGAGCGAGCGGGCGCCTTCCGGCACCGCCTCGAAGGCGCCGCGGTAGGTGCCGTAGCCGGCGATCGTCACCCTGCCGGGGCCGGCGGCGCGCAGGGTCCTGCCACAGTTGGCGAGCGGCTTGCCGCCCGAGGTTCGCAGTCGCACCGTGGCCGCGGCCCGGTGCGCCTGGTAGGAGCGGGCCGGGTCAAGCTTGGTCCGGCAGGCGCTGGTTGCGCCGCTGAAGCCGACGTCGCCGGGCGCGCTGCCGAGCAGGACGCGGACGACCCGCGGCCCTTCGAGCGTCCCCAGGGTGGTGCCGGGGTAGTAGTGGCCGAGGATCGCCTTGTAGCCGGCGCCCTGCAGCGCGTAGCCGTAGGCGCCGTAGGCGCTCATCCCGACCCCGTGGCCGAAGCCGCGCCCGTGGACGACCCACCTGACCGCGGCGCCGGCGTCGGCCGCCGCCCAGGCAAGCGCGGCGCTCGCCAGGGCGGCCGCCGTCAGCGCTCGGATCGTCGCTCTTCGCAAGGGCATCACTGCGGCAACAGATTCAACGGCATGGAGTAGCGGCCTGCATGTGCGGCTGTCTACTCTGCTGTACACCCCCGACTCGATCGTCAGCAGGAGGAACCATGGCCACCCAAACCGTCCAGGCAAGCGACCACGAGTTGCTGTTCGCCGGTGAGTGGCGAGATACCGGCGAGTGGGCCGAGGTCAGGAGCCCCTACGACCAGACCGTGGTCGGCCGGGTCGCGCAGGGGGACGCGGCGCTGGTCGAGCGGGCGGTCGCGGCCGCGCACGAGGCTTTTTCCGAGGGCGGCTTCCCCCAGCACGAGCGGGCGGCGGTGCTCGACCGCGCCGCCGCGATCGTCAAGGAGCGCCGGGAGGACCTGGCGCTGACGATCGCCGCCGAGGCCGGCAAGCCGCTGAAGACGGCGCGGGTCGAGGCCGAACGCTGTGCCGAGACGCTGACCTTCAGCTCGGTCGAGGCGCGCAAGCTGACCGGCGGCACGGTGCCGATGGACGCCTCGGCGGCCGGGGCCGGCAAGCTCGGGGTGATGCTGCGGGTGCCCTACGGGGTGGTCGGTGCGATCAGCCCCTTCAACTTCCCGCTCAACCTGGTCGCCCACAAGCTCGGGCCGGCGATCGCCGCCGGTAACGCGGTCGTCCTCAAGCCCGCCGGCCAGACGCCGATCTCGGCGCTGAAGCTGGCGGCGATCCTGCAGCAGGCGGGGCTGCCCGACCGCTGGCTCTCGGTGATCCCGGGTGGCGGATCCACGGTCGGCAAGGCGATCGTCGAGCACCCGCTGACCCGGGCGATCACCTTCACCGGCTCGGCCCCGGTCGGCTGGGGCATCCGCTCCAAGGTCCCGCACAAGAAGGTCAACCTCGAGCTCGGCTCCAACGCGCCGCTGATCGTCGACGCCTCGGGCGATTGGGAGACGGCGGCCGACAAAGCCAAGCTGCACGCCTTCAGCCACGCCGGCCAGAGCTGCATCTCGATCCAGCGGATCCTCGTCCACGAGGACGTCGCCGAGCAGTTCAAGGAGCGCATCGTCGCCAACACCGAGGCGCTGAGGGTCGGTGATCCGCTCAGCGAGGAGACCGACGTCGGTCCGCTGATCTCCGCCGAGGACCGCGACCGGGTGAAGGAGTGGATCGACGAGGCGGTCGCCGCCGGCGCCGAGCTCCTGACCGGCGGCGAGCTGGTCGACGAGGGCCGCTGCCTGGCCCCGACCCTGCTGGCGGCGCCGCCGAAAGAGGCCAAGGTCTGGTGCGAGGAGGTCTTCGGGCCGGTGGCGACGGTCGACGTCTTCTCGGACTTCGAGCAGGCGCTCGAGATGGCCAACGACTCGAAGTTCGGACTGCAGGCGGGGGTCTTCACCCGCGACCTCGGCAAGGGCCTGCTGGCCGGCAGGACGCTCGAGTTCGGCGGCGTGCTGGTCAACGAGGTGCCGACCTTCCGCGCCGACCAGCAGCCCTACGGCGGCATCAAGGACTCCGGCAACACCCGCGAGGGGCCGGCCTTCGCCGTCTATGAGCTGACCGAGGAGCGCTTCCTCACCCTGCAGGGCTGAGGCGGGTGGAGTCGGCGGCGCCGGCCGCCCGGGTGGAGCCGGCGGCGCTGGCCGGGGCGCCGGTCTTCTGCTCTTGGAGCGGCGGCAAGGACTCGGCCTTCGCGCTGGGCGAGGCGGCACGCGCCGGCGCCGTGCCCACGCTGCTGGTCTCGATGATGACCGAGGCGGGCGAGCGCTCGCGCTCGCACGGGCTGAGGCGGGAGGTGCTGGCGGCGCAGGCCGCCGCGCTCGGCCTGCCGATCCGCTTCGGCGCCGCGACCTGGGCCGGCTACGAGGCCGAGTTTCGGCGGCTGCTCGAGGCCGAGGCGGGGAGCGCCGGGACCGCGGTCGGCGTCTTCGGCGACATCGACGTGGAGGACCACCGCGACTGGGTCGAGCGCGTCTGCGCCGAGGCCGGCGTCGCCGCCTGCCTGCCGCTCTGGCAGCGCCACCGCCGGGCGCTGATCGACGAACTGCTCGACGCCGGCATGGAGGCGGTGATCGTCGCCGTCCGCGACGGGGTTCTGCCCGCCGAGCTGCTGGGGCGGACGATCGACGCCGAGTTGGTCGCGCAGATCGAGCGGTTCGGCGCCGACGCCGCCGGCGAGAACGGCGAGTACCACAGCCTCGTCGTCGACGGCCCGCTGTTCGAGCGCCGGCTCGAGACCGTGCCCGGCGAGCCAATCCTCCGCGACGGCGTCTGGTTCCTCGACGTCGCCGTCGCCTAACCCCCGCTGAGCCGTTCTCTGCCGAGCTGTTCCTTATCCCGGAATAGTGTGGAGAAGGAACAGCCCGGCGTTGGGCGAAGCGGCCCGTTACTCGTGGGGGCGGGCCATCCGGCGGTGGTCGAGGGCCTCGTCGAGGGTCTCGACCGAGACGCCCTGCTCGAGCGCGACCTCGCGCAGCGAGCGGCCGGAGGTCGCCGCCTCCTTGACGATGTCGGCGGCGCGGTCGTAGCCGATGTGGGGGTTGAGCGCGGTGGCGGTGGCGAGGGTGGCCTCGGCGTGGCGCTCGGTCATCTCTTCGTTCGCCTCGAGGCCGCGGACGCATTTCTCGTCGAGCAGGCGCGAGGCCGAGGCCAGCAGCTTGATCGAGCCGAGCAGGTTGCGGGCGATCAGCGGGATCCGCACGTTGAGCTCGAACTGGCCCTGCATGCCGCCGACGGTGATCGCGGCGTCGTTGCCGATCACCTGGGCAGCGACCTGGATCACCACCTCGGGGATCACCGGGTTGACCTTGCCCGGCATGATCGAGGAGCCCTTCTGCAGCTCCGGCAGCCGCAGCTCGGCGAGGCCGGCGCGCGGCCCGGAGCCCATCAGCGCCAGGTCGTTGGCGATCTTGTTGAGCGAGACCGCGTAGACCTTGAGCGCGCCAGACAGCTCGACCAGCGCGTCGCGGTTGCCCTGCGCCTCGAAGGCGTCGAGTGGGGCGGAGATCGCCAGCCCGGTCTCGGCGCCGAGCTTCTCGCGCACCCGGGCGGCGAACTCGGGGTGGGTGTTGAGCCCGGTGCCGGTGGCGGTGCCGCCGAGCGGGATTTGGCCGACCCGCCGCAGCGTCCCCTCGACCCGCTGGACGCCGAGCCGCACCTGTGCCGCGTAGCCGCCGAACTCCTGGCCGAGGGTGACCGGGACCGCGTCCATCAGGTGGGTCCTGCCGGCCTTGACCACGTCGGCGAAGCGTTTCGCCTTCTCTTCCAGCGCCCCCTCGAGCGCGCCCATAGCCGGCAGCAGGTCGTGGGTGACCTCGTCGAGCGCCGCCAGGTGGACGGCGCTGGGGAAGACGTCGTTGGAGGACTGGCCCATGTTGACGTGGTCGTTGGGATGGGCCCCGTCGCCGGCGAGGTTGGCGATCACCTCGTTGGCGTTCATATTCGAGGAGGTGCCGGAGCCGGTCTGGAAGACGTCGACCGGGAACTGCCCGTCGTGCTCGCCGGCGCCGACCGCCTTGCCGGCGGCGGCGATCCGCTCCGCCGGCTCCTTGTCGAGGTTGCCGAGCTCGCCGTTGACCTCCGCCGCGGCGCCCTTGATCCGGCCGAGCCAGCGCACGACCGAGACCGGCACGCGCTCGCCGGATACGGGGAAGTTGTCGACGGCTTTGGTGGTCTCGCCACCCCAGAGCTGCTCGGTCACGCTCGTGGCCTCCATGCGGTTGCTGCCTCCATTGGTCGGGAAGTCTCGGTGGTGTTTCGGGGCTCGCGGAGCCGCCGACGCGGGGACACGGAGCGTATTCCTCGCGGCCCTCCGGCGACTTTTCGGCCCGAGGTTAGGTGCCCTGAGAAACCGCTCGGGCGCCCGGGACGAAGCCCCACGATCCGGTCAGCCGCGGGGCCGAGCGCGCGATCGCCTAGCCCTAGCCGTTCTCGCGGCCGGCGTCGAAGCCGCGCCGGTAGGCGGCCCGGAACTCGGGCGGCAGCGGCTGCTTGCCGGGGGCGAACTGGGCGGCGACCTCGAGTCGCCGCATCAGGTCGGAGTGGATGCCCTCGGTCTCCTCGCTGCCGCGCTGGGCGGCGCCGAGCAGGTAGCCGAGCGCGACGTTGGCCTGGCCGCCGGGGTCCTCGCGCGCTTCGGCGTCGAGTCGGGTCGCCGCGGTGACCAGCGCTTCGCCGACCTGGGCCAGCTCGCCGCCCTCCTGGTTGCGGGTCAGGCATTCGCTGATCCGCGTCTCGCCGCCGAGCTCGACCTCGCCGGGGGCGGCTGCGAGCGCCTGCTCGTAGGCGCCCGCGCCTTCGAAGCAGGCGTCCGGCGTCGTCTCGTCGCCACCACCACCGCAGCCGGCGAGCACCGCGACCGCGGCGAGCGCCGCCAGGAGTGCCGGCCCGAGGATCCGAGACGCAAGTCGCATCTGCAGCCATCCTAGGCGTGGTTGTCTTTTCTCCACCTATGGCGGAGAAAAGACAACCACGGCGGCGGCGGCGGGTCAGTCGTAGAAGCCGCCGCCGCGGCTCGGGCCGGAGCCGTGCGAGGAGAGGCCGCCGGTCCTCTCCTGGGCAACGCCCCCGGCCGGACCGAGGGGCTTCTTCGGCGCCCGCCGCTTGCCGCGCGCGGTTTCCAGCAGCGGGCCGACCGGGAAGACTTCGACCCATTCGGCCAGCGCGAAGCGCGGCGCCGGGGCGTGGTTCCAGGAGAGGTGCAGATGGTTGCCGCAGCCGTGGCCGGCGTCGCCTTCGTAGCCGACCCAGCGGAACGGCGGCACCGGCTCGTTCTGCAGCGGCTCGGCCCAGAGGGCGAGCGCGGTGATCGGCGCCCAGTGCGAGTCGCAGCTCGGGCTCGGTTCGGCCGGGACGAGGTCGACGGCGAGCCCGTTGTAGTGGTCAGAGCCACGGGCGTGGCATTCGTCGCAGCCGACGTGTTCGCCGTTCGGCAGCGGCCCCGAGTAGCCGTCGGTGACGTAGATCGAATAGCGCTGGGCGATCCAGCGCAGGTCGGGGACGATGCGGCTGTCGACCATGTCGCCAGCTTCGTGCGGGATCGAGGCCGGGATCGGCACCAGCTGCCCCGGCGCGTTGACGATCCGGGTCACCGGCGGTGGCGCGCTCGGCGGCGCCAGGCTGGCCGGCGCCGCCGCGGCGGCCTTGGCCACGCCGAGGCAGGGCAAGAGCAGCGCGCACGAGGCGAGCCCGAGAGCGGCGACCGAGATCCGTTTTCCCATCCCCCAGCCATCGATCACATCGCGCTTGCCCTTGAGCGGCTTGGACGCGCTGCAAAACCGCGCCCAGCGTCGCCGCGCAACCCGCTCAAACGATTTCCTGGCCCGCGGATAGGGTTGCGCGCATGCCGACGGTCAGGGAGGCGACTTTCGAGCTGTTCCGCGAGCGGGGGATGACGACCGTGTTCGGCAACCCCGGCTCGACCGAGCTGCCGATGTTGCGTGACTTTCCGACGGACTTCCGTTACGTCCTCGGCCTGCAGGAGGCGGTCGTGGTCGGGATGGCCGACGGCTTCGCCCAGGCCTCGGGCCGGACCACGGTCGTCAATCTCCACACCGCGCCGGGGGTCGGCAACGCGATGGGGGCGATCTTCAACGCCCAGGCCAACCACTCGCCGCTGCTCGTCACCGCCGGCCAGCAGGCCCGCGCCCAGATCACCCTGCAGGCCAACCTCACCAACCGCGACGCGACCCGAATGCCGCACCCGCTGGTCAAGTGGTCCTACGAGCCGCCGCGGGCCGAGGACGTGCCCCTGGCCCTCGCCCACGGCACCCACCTCGCCGGTCTGGCGCCGCGCGGGCCGGTCTTCGTCTCGCTGCCGATGGACGACTGGGACGTCGAGGTCGACGAGGCCGACGCCCGCGCCGCGATCGTCCGCCGGGTCAGCGGCCGCGCCGTCGCCGACCCGGAGGTCGTCGCGACCCTGGCCGCCCGCCTCGACGCCGCCGCCAGCCCAGTCCTCGTCGCCGGCCCCGAGATCGACGCCTCGGGCGGTTGGGAGGCCGCCGTCGCCCTCGCCGAGCGCCAGCGCCTCCCGGTCTGGGCCTCGCCGGCGACCGGCGGCGCTCGCCTCGGCTTCCCCGAGGACCACCCCAACTTCCGCGGCGTCCTGCCGCCGGCGATCGGCCCGCTGGCGCAGACGCTCGAGGGCCACGACCTGATCCTCGTCGCCGGCAGCTCGGTCTTCCCCTACTACCCGCACATCCCCGGGCCGCTGCTGCCGCAGGGCGCCGAGCTGGTGGCGATCACCAGCGACCCGGACGAGGCGGCGCGGGCGCCGATGGGCGAGGCGATCGTCGCCGACGTCGGCCTCACCCTCGCCGCGCTGCTGGCGGCGGTGCCCGAGTCGAGCCGGCCGGCGCCGGAGCCGAACCCCGGTCCGACCGAGCTGCCGCAGACCGACCCGATCAACGCCTCGACCGTCCACACCGCCCTCGCCGAGGTCCTGCCCGAGGACGCGATCGTCGTCCTCGAGTCGCCGTCGAGCACCCTCGCACTGCGCAACCAGCTGCGCCTCTCGCGCCCCGGCTCCTACTACTTCAGCGCCGGCGGCGGGCTCGGATTCGGCCTTCCCGCCTCGGTCGGGGTCCAGCTCGCCCAGCCCGACCGGCCGGTCGTCTGCGTGCTCGGCGAGGGCTCGGCCCAGTACGGGATCACCGCCTTCTGGAGCGCCGTCGCCCACCGGGCGCCGGTCACCTTCCTGGTCCTGCAGAACGAGGAGTACGCGATCCTCAAGTGGTTCGCCGAGGTCGGGGGGGTCGAGGGGGCGCCCGGGCTCGATCTGCCGAAGCTCGACGTCGCCGCGGTCGCCGAGGGCTACGGCGTCTACGCCCACCGCGCCACCGACCGCGACGGGGTCAGCGCCGCCCTGCAGTCGGCGCTCGCCTCCTCGGCTCCGGAGCTGGTCGAAGTCCCGGTCGCGCCCGGCATGTCACTGTTCTGAGCGTGCCTTCGCCGATCGGTGCCGGCTGATGGAGACGGCGAGGACGCCGGCGCCCGACGCCGCCCCCGACGCCCTGGCCGCCGGGGTCGCCGAGCCGCTGCGGGGCGAGCTCGAGGCGCTGCTCGGCCCCGACCGCGTCCTGCCGCGGCCCAGCGACATCGTCCGCTATGCCTCCGACGCCAGCCCCTACCGGCTGCTGCCGCGGGCGGTGGTGATGGCGCACGACGCGACCGACGTCGTCCGCGTCCTCGCCTACGGCCGCGAGCGCGGGATCCCGGTCGTCTTCCGCGGCGGCGGCACCAGCCTCAGCGGCCAGGCCCAGACCGACGGCATCCTGCTCGACGTCCGCCGCCACTTCCGCGGCGTCGCGGTCGAGGCCGGTGGGACGCTGGCGCGGGTTCGCTCCGGCACCATCCTCGGCCACGCCAACCGCGTCCTCGCGCCCCACGGCCGGCGGCTCGGTCCCGACCCGGCGAGCACCGAGATCGCCACCGTCGGCGGCGTCGTCGCCAACAACTCGGGCGGGATGCGCTGCGGCGTCACCCAGGACTCCTACTCGACCGTGCGCTCGCTGACCTTCGCGCTGCCCTCGGGGACGCGGATCGACAGCGCCGAGCCGGGCGCAGCCGAGCGCTTCGCCGCGCTCGAGCCCGGGCTCGCCGCCGGCCTCGCCGCGATCCGCGACGAGATCCGCGCCGACGAGGAGCTCAGCGCCCGGATCCGCCGCAAGTTCGCGATCAAGAACACGACCGGCTACCGGCTCTGCGCCTTCCTCGACGCCGACGAGCCGCTGGAGATCTTCCGCCGCCTCTTGATCGGCTCGGAGGGGACGCTCGCCTTCGTCTCCGAGGTCGTCTTCGAGACGGTGCCGCTGGCGGCGCGGACGACCACCGCCTGGGTCCACTTCCCGACCCTCGACGCCGCGGTCGCGCCGGTCCAGGACCTGGTCGGGCTGGGGGCGAGCGCGGTCGAGCTGATGATCGCGCCGGGGTTGATCACCGCCGCCCGGAACATGCGCGGGGCGCCACAGGCGTGGAAGGAGCTGCCGCCCTCCTCGGCAGCGCTGCTGGTCGAGTTCGGCGCCGAGGACGACGCCGGGCTCGACCAGCGGGTCGCCGCGGCGCTCCAGCTGCTCGGCGCCCAGGAGACGATCCGGCCGGTCGAGTTCAGCCGCGACCCGGAGGAGATCGAGCTCGCCTGGCGCGTGCGCGAGGGGCTGCACGGACTGTTCGGGCGGCTGCGGCCGCCGGGCACGGCGCTGATCGTCGAGGACGTCTGCGTGCCGCCAGACCGAATCGCCGAGGCGGGGCCCGACCTGCAGGCGCTGCTCACCGAGCACGGCTTCCCGCCCGGCTTCGCCGGCCACGCCTCGGCCGGCAACCTGCACTTCATGCTGGACCCGGACTTCGCCAAGCCGGGGGACCTGCAGCGCTACGAGGCCTTCATGGACGGGCTGGTCGAGCTGATCGTCGAGCGCTACGACGGCTCGCTCAAGGCCGAGCACGGGACCGGAGTCAACATGGCCCCCTACGTCGAGCGCGAGTGGGGCGAGAAGGCGACGGCGCTGATGTGGCGGGTGAAGCAGCTCGTCGACCCCGACTGCGTGCTCGGACCGGGCGTCGTCCTCAACCGCGACCCCGGCGCCCACCTGCGCAACCTGAAGACGACGCCGGAGATCGAGCCTGCGGCGAACACCTGCGTCGAGTGCGGCTTCTGCGAGCCGGTCTGCCCGAGCCGCGACCTGACGACGACGCCGCGGCAGCGGATCCTGCTGCGGCGCGAGATCGCCCGCCAGCCCGACGGCTCGCCGCTGCGCCTCGCGCTGGAAGCCGAAGCCTCCTACGACGTGCTCGAGACCTGCGCCGTCGACGGCTCCTGCCAGCTGGTCTGTCCGCTCGGGATCGACACCGGCAAGCTGGTCAAGGAACTGCGGGCCGAGGAGCACTCGCCGGCGGCGGAACGCGGCGCCGCGGCGGCGGCGCGGCACTGGGGCGGGGTGCAGGCGGCATCGCGGGCGGGGCTGCGGATCGGCGGGCCGCTGGCGCGGCGGACCCGGCGCGGCGCGGCGCTGCCCGGAGCGGGCACGCCGAAGCTGCCGGCGACGCCGCGCGAGGGCGCCGCCGCCGTCTACCTCCCCTCCTGCACCAACCGGATCTTCGCCGGCTCGCCGGCCGCGGCGCTGGTCGCGGTCTCGGCCCGCGCCGGCCTGCCGGTCTGGATCCCCGGCGACGTTGGCGGCAGCTGCTGCGGCCTGCCCTTCGGCTCGAAGGGCTTCGTCACGGCTCAGCGCGAGAAGGCCAACGAGATGGTCGCGCTGCTCTGGCGCTGGAGCGGCGAGGGGTCGCTGCCGGTCGTCGTCGACGCCGCCTCCTGCACCGCCGCGATCGCCGAGCCGGGGGAGGGGGTCCTGAGCGACGCCAACGCCGAGCGCCTCGCCCAGCTCGAGCTGCTCGACTCGGTCGCCTGGGCTCACGACCGGCTGCTGCCCGCGCTGACCGTCGCCGAGCGCCTCGGCAGCGCCACCGTCCACCCGACCTGCGCCAGTCGCCGCCTCGGCCTCGCGTCGAAGCTCACCGCCCTCGCCGCGGCTCTCGCCGAGGACGTCTACGTCCCGCCCTCCTCGACCTGCTGCGGCTTCGCCGGCGACCGCGGCATCTCCCACCCCGAGCTGACCGCCGCCGCCACCGCCCCGGCCGCGACCGAGCTCGCAGCGGCCGCCGCCGCCCGCGGCCGCCCCTTCGACGCCCACCTGAGCAGCAACCGCACCTGCGAGATCGGCCTCGAGCGCGCCACCGGCGAGCGCTACGAGTCGATCCTCATCCTCCTCGAGCGCCTAACCCGCCCCAACTAGCGCCCCATCGCCCGAACCCCGGGGGAGAACCGCCAACCCCTCGTCGTTTGTACCCCTGGTGGGGAACAAAAGACGAGCGCACTCCGAGATCGCGGCGTTGGCGACCGCCCAGTACGGCGTCGTCTCCTCACGGCAGCTTCAGGCCCGCGGCTTCTCGAGGAAGTCGATCGCCTCGGAAGCAGCCGCCGATCGCTGGCGGCGCCTGCACCGGGGGGTCTACGCCGTCGGGCATGAGGCTCTTGCCTGGGAGGGACGGTGCATGGCGGCGGTTCTGGCCTGCCAGCCATGCGTCGCGAGTCACTGGACGGCAGCCTGGCTCTGGGGCCTCCTGCGGTCGAAACCCGACTCCGCCTTTCACCTCACCGCCGCCAACACCCGGCACCGCCGCGGCGAATTCGTCGTTCACTCCGCCGCCCTGACCGGCGAGGACATCAGGGCGGTCAGGGAGCATCCGATCATCCCGGTCACCTCACTGGAGCGAACCCACCTCGACCTCGCCGCCGCCGCGCCGGAGCGGCTAGACAGGTTCCTCGAGCGTTCCGAAGAACTGCGCCTGTTCGACCTGCGCCGCTTCGACTCCCTCCTCGCCCGCACCGCCGGCCACCCCGGCCACGCACCCCTGCGGCAGGCCCTGCGCGCTTACCGGCCGGAGCCCGCCGTCCTGCGATCGAACCTCGAGCGCGACTTCCGCGAGCTGATCCGCGCCTCGTCCCTGCCCCCACCCAGCCACAACTACCTCGTCGGCCCCTACGAGCTCGACTGCTACTGGCCCGAGCACTGCTTCTGCGTCGAACTCGACACCTTCGGCACCCACGGCTCGCGCCGCTCCTTCGAGGCGGACCGCAAGCGCCAGCGCGAGCTGCGGCGCCTCGGCGTCGAGCTCGAACGGGTAACCGACCTGCAACTCGAGCGCGAACCGGAGGAGGTGCTGGCGGCGGTGCGGCGCGGCCTGCGTCTCTAGCTATTCGCCTCGACGCTGCCCGCGTCGACGCTCTTCGCGTCGAGGTCACGGATCAGCGCGCGGGTCTTCTCGTCCCGCTCCATGCGCTTGTCGAGCAGCGGGTTGACCAGGCCGCGCAGGGCGGAGACGTAGCGCCACCACTTCGGGACGAAGACGCGCGGGGCGCGCTCTTCGATCCCGCGCAGGAGGCCGGCGGCGGCCTCGGCAGGGGTGATCCGCTTGAGCAGGAAGTCGGGGCTGAGGTCGCGGACGCGGTCGGCGTCGGGCTGGGCGAAGGCGTCCTGGACGAGTTTGGTGTCGACCCAGCCGAAGTAGGCGACGCCGGCGGAGGCGCCGTGGGGGGCGAGCTCGACGCGGAGGGCGCGGCCGAGGCTCTCGACCCCAGCCTTGGCCACCGCGTAGGGCGAGTTGCCGAAACCGTTGGCGAAGGCGTAGACCGAGGAGACGACGACGAGGTGGCCCTGGCGGGAGACGATCTCGGGCAGGGCGGCGCGGGCGGTGCGCCAGACGCCGAGCATGTCGACCTCGAAGACGCGTTCCCATTCCTCGCCCGAAATCGCGCGCACCGTGGCGAAATTCCGCTGCGCGATGCCGGCGTTGGCGATCGCCAGGTCGAGGCCGCCGAGCCGCTCGACCACCTCGGCGACGGTCGCCATCATCGCCCCTGCGTCGGTGACGTCGCCGGCGAGGCCGATCGCCCGCGGCCCGATCCGCTCCGCCGCCTCGTCCGCCTGCTCGGGGTCGAGGTCGAGGACGGCGACCGAGGCGCCGCGCAGGTGCAGCTGGCGGGCGGTCTCGAAGCCGATCCCGCGCGCCGCGCCGGTCACCAGCGCGACCTTGCCGTTGGGGTCGAAGGCGGGCACGGAGCCAGCCTATAACGAAACGGGGAGGGCGGAACTCCCGAGTACCGGTGCCGGAGGTTCCCGGCGTCGGCGCGGCCGAGTCAGCCGCCGGTCAATGTGAACCCCGGCGACCACGGCGACTTCGTCCTCGTCTGGTGAGGACGACACACACCTAGAATCCGGTGTTCGTGCCCGGATTCGAGCCAGTCGACCCGAAGCAGTCATTTCCCGCCCTCGAGGAGCGGGTGCTCGAGCGCTGGCGGCAGACCGACGTCTTCGCTCGCCAGCTCGCCCAGCGCGAGGACGCCCCCGTCTGGAGCTTCTACGAGGGGCCGCCGACCGCCAACGGGCGGCCCGGCGCCCACCACGTCCTCGCCCGCGTCTTCAAGGACGTCTACCCGCGCTTCCAGGCGATGCGCGGCAACTTCGTCCCCCGCAAGGCGGGCTGGGACTGCCACGGGCTGCCGGTCGAGCTCGAGGTCGAACAGCAGCTGGGGATCGCCTCCAAGCAGGAGGTCGAGGAGTTCGGGATCGCCGAGTTCAACCAACGCTGCCGCGAATCGGTCTTCACCTACGTCGAGGAGTGGAAACGGCTGACCGAGCGGATCGGCTTCTGGATCGACATGGAGCACCCCTACGTCACCCTCGAGAACGACTACATCGAGTCGGTCTGGTGGTCGCTGCGCAAGATCTACGACAACGGCGATCTATACGAGGGCCACAAGGTCGTCCCCTACTGCCCGCGCTGCGGCACCGCGCTCTCCTCGCACGAGGTGGCGCTCGGCTACAAGGACGTCGAGGACCGCTCGATCTTCGTGCGCTTTCCGCTGCTCGGCGCCGACGGCGAGGAATCGCTGCTGGTCTGGACGACGACCCCCTGGACCCTGCCCGGCAACGAGGCGGTCGCCGTCGCTCCCGACGTCACCTACGTCCGCGCCAAGGTCGGCGAGGAGGTCGTGATCCTCGCCAAGGCGCGGGTCGAGCCGCTGCTCGGCGAGACCGCGACCGTGCTCGACGAATTCGAGGGCTCCGAGCTGGTCGGCCGCTCCTACGAGGGGCCGGTGTTCGAGCTGGCCGATCGCGAGCGCGGCGGCTTCCCGGTCCTCGCCGGCGATTTCGTCACCACCGACGACGGCACCGGCCTGGTCCACATCGCCCCCGCCTTCGGCGAGGACGACTACGACGTCGCCGCCGCCAACGGGATCTTCGAGCCGACCGACCACGGCAGCCTCTACAACCCGGTCGGCCTCGACGGCAAGTTCGACCAGCGGGTCAAGGGCTTCGAGGGCCGCTTCGTCAAGGACCACGCGACCACCGAGGGGCTGATCGCCGAGCTCGAGCGCCGCGGCCGCCTCTTCCGCGAGGAGATCTACGAGCACTCCTACCCGCACTGCTGGCGCTGCTCGACGCCGCTCCTCTACTACGCCAAGTCGAGCTGGTACATCGCCACCTCGCGCCACCGCGACGAGCTGCTCGCCAACAACGAGACGATCGGCTGGCACCCCGAGCACGTCAAGCACGGCCGCTTCGGCAAATGGCTCGAGAACAACGTCGACTGGGCGCTCTCGCGCGACCGCTACTGGGGGACGCCGCTGCCGATCTGGGAGTGCGCCGCCGAGGGATGCGAGGGCCGATTCTGTGCCGGGTCGATCGCCGATCTGCGCGAAAGGCTCCACAGCGACGGCGAAGAGGTCCCCGAGGATCTCCACCGCCCCTACATCGACGAGGTCGTCCTCCGCTGCGAGCAATGCGGCGGGCAGATGAAGCGCGTCGACTCGGTGATCGACACCTGGTACGACAGCGGCGCGATGCCGTTCGCGCAGTTCCACTACCCGTTCGAGAACGAGGCGGAGTTCGAACGGCGCTTCCCCGCCGACTACATCTGCGAGGCCCAGGACCAGACCCGCGGCTGGTTCTACTCGCAGCTCGCCGAGTCGACCCTGCTGTTCGGCCAGAGCGACTTCCGCAACTGCGTCTGCCTCGGCCTGATCCTCGATCCCGAGGGCCAGAAGATGTCGAAGAGCCGCGGCAACGTCGTCGACCCCTGGGAGGTGATCGAGGCCCACGGCGCCGACGCCTTCCGCTGGTACTACCTGACCGCCCAGGAGCCCTGGGCCGGCTACCGCTTCTCGGTCGAGACGGTCGGCGAATCGGTCCGCCAGTTCCTGCTCACGCTCTGGAACACCTACTCGTTCTGGGTCCTCTACGCGAACGCCGAGGGCCTCACCCCGGCCGACTTCGAGGGCGAGGAGGACCCGGCCGCGCTCGGCGACCTCGACCGCTGGGCGCTATCGCGCCTGCAAGCCACCGTTCAAACCGTCACCGAGCGGCTCGAGCGGTTTGACTGCACCCAGGCGGGGCGCGAGATCGCGACCTACGTCGAGGAGCTGTCCAACTGGTACGTCCGTCTTTCGCGCCGCCGTTTCTGGGAGGGAGACGCGGCGGCGTTCAGAACCTTGCGGAGATGCTTGCTGACCGTCACCGAGCTGCTGGGCCCGTTCACCCCGTTCCTCGCCGAGGAGATCTACCGCAACCTGGCGGGAGGGTCGGCCGGCGAGTTCGGCGAGCTGCCCGATTCGGTCCACCTGCGCGACTTCCCGTCCGCCGTCCCGGAGCTGCGCGACCCGGAGCTCGAGGAGGCGATGGCGGCGGTGCGGCTGACGGTCGAGCTCGGCCGCGCCGCCCGCGCCCAGGCGAAGGCCAAGATGCGCCAGCCGCTGCGCCGCGCGGTGATCGTCGCCAACGAGGCCGAGCGGGCGGCGATCGAGGCTCGCGCCGACCTGGTCAGCGCCGAGCTCAACGTCAAGGAGCTCGACTTCGTCTCCGACGAGAGCGCCCTCGTCACCTACGAGGCGAAGCCGAACTACCGGGCGCTGGGGCCGCGCTTCGGCAAGAAGATGCCGCAGGTCGCGGCCGCGGTGGCGGCGCTCGACCCGGCCCACGTCGCCGCGGTGATGGCGGCGGGCGGCTCGGTCGGGATCGCGATCGACGGCAAGGACCACCAGCTCGGCCCGGAGGAGATCACCCTGGCGCTGCAGCCGCTCGAGGGCTACGAGGTCGAGGCGGAGGCCGGTCACGCGGTGGCGCTGCAGCTCGAGCTCGACGAGGAGCTGCGCCGCGAGGGGCTGGCGCGGGAGATCGTCCACGCGGTCCAGAACGCGCGCAAAGCGGCGGGGCTGGAGATCACCGACCGGATCGAGCTCGGGCTCGGCGGCGACCCGGAGCTGCTCGCCGCGGCCCGCGACCACGAGGCCTACCTTGCCGGCGAGGTGCTGGCGACCGCCGTCTCGATCGGCGACGGCGAGGGCGGCAGCGACGCGAAAATCGAGGGGCGGGAGCTACTGATCTCCGTCTCGCGGGTTTGAAGGGCATCGCCCGCCTACTCGCCATCACCGCGGTCGCCCTCGCGGCGCTCGCGCCTGCCGCGCTGGCGGCCACCCCGGCCGCCAGCCGGGATGCCGGCCTCGCCCCCAGCAGGCCGGCTCCGAAACCGCAGCTGATCCTGATCCACGGCGGCTCGTTCCTCTTCGACGACCCGTTCTTCCGGCCGCTGACCCGCCCCTGGGCGCTGGAGGCCGGCTTCGTGCCGCACTACATCGACTACCCGCTCAACGACCTGCCGGCGGCGGTGACGGCGGCGCGACTCGAGGCGCGGCGGCTGCGCCAGCAGGTCGGGGTCGGCCGGGTCTACGCCTACGGCGCCTCGGCCGGCGGCACCCTGGCGGCGATCCTGGCCGGCGAGGGCGACGTCGCCGCCGCGGTCGCCAAGGCCCCGATCTCCGACCTCGCGACCTGGGAATGGCCGCTCGGCCGCTACGGCACGAGCTACTACGAAAACATCTTCGCCTCGCCGCAAGCGCGGCTGCGGCTCTCGCCCTTCAACCGCCCCGAGCGGCGCCCGCTGCTGGTGATCCAGGGCCGCCGCGACGAGATCGTGCCGCCGGCGATGAACGAAGCGTTCGCCGCGAAGTTTGCGCGGGTGCATCTCTGGTTAGTCCCAGGGGGGCACACCACCGAGCGGCTTCGCCCCTGGATTCTCGAAGGGGCGATGCGGTGGCTCTCGCAAATCGCCGTTCGAGAAGCTGGGCCACCCGGCGAAGCCAGGCCCCTACCCTAAAGTCGACCCTCTAGCTCGACAATGCGCCTAAAACTCAGAGTTCACCTGAAGGAGATCTTCCGCCGGCCCGGGCGGTCGCGGCCGCCATCGCCGCCGCTCCACGACGAGCCCGGCAGCAGCGGCTTCCGGCCGGACGTCGAGGGAATGCGGGCGATCGCGATCGTCGCCGTCCTCCTCTGCCACGCCGGCGTCCCCTTCCTCGCCGGCGGCTACGTCGGCGTCGACGTCTTCTTCGTCATCTCCGGCTTCCTCATCACCCGCCTGCTGCTGGGGGAGATGGAGAAGCGACGGACGATCTCGCTGCGCGACTTCTACGCTCGCCGCGCGAAGCGGCTGCTGCCGCTCTCGGCGCTGCTGCTGGCGACGGTCGGCATCCTCTCGATCGCGATCTTCTCGCCGCTGCGGGCGGTCGAAACCTCGGGTGACATCGTCAGCTCGGCGCTCTACGTCGCCAACTGGCACTTCGCCGCGCAGTCGGTCGACTACTTCGCCCAGGGCCTCGAACCGAGCCCGGTGCTGCACCTCTGGTCGCTGGCGATCGAGGAGCAGTTCTACCTCGTCTGGCCGGGGCTGATGCTTGCCGTCACCTGGTGGTTTCGCAGGCGCGGCCGCCGGGTCCGGCCGATCCTCGGGCTGACCGTCGCCCTCGTCTTCGCCGCCTCGCTCCTCACCGGCATCCTGCTCACCGAGTCGAGCCCGGCCGCCGCCTACTTCTCGACCTTCGGCCGCGCCTGGGAGCTGGCGCTGGGGGCGATGGTGGCGCTGCTCGGCGTCGTCAAGCTGCGGCGCGGAGTCGCCGCGGCGATCGGCTGGGTCGGGGTCGCCGCGATCGTCTACGCCTCGTTCGCCTTCGACGCGATGACCCCCTTCCCGGGCGTCGCTGCGCTGGTCCCGACCCTCGGCGCCGCGGCGCTGATCCTCGCCGGCTCCTCGCTCTACGCCCAGCGGGCCGGCGCTCCGGCCTGGCTGCTCTCGCTGGCGCCGGTCCGCCACGTCGGCCGCATCTCCTACTCCTGGTACCTCTGGCACTGGCCGATGCTGATCTTCGCCGTGGCGCTGTTCGGCCCGCTCTCGGTCGCCGCCGGCCTGGCGATCGTCGCCCTCGCCTGGATCCCCTCCGCCGCCAGCCACTGGCTGATCGAGGACCCGGTCCGCCGCGCTCGCTCGCTGGCGCGGCTGCCGAACCGGGCGATCCTGGTCGGCGCCGCCTGCACCGCCGTCGCCGTCTTCAGCGGCGTTCTCGTCAAGCAGCTGCAGCCGAGCTTCCACACCGCCGCCGCCGACGAGGTTATGGGCGCCGCGGCGCTGCCCGAACAGCCCCGGCCGCAGCAGTCGGCCTCGGCGGTGCGACCGAACCCGCTGCGCGCCCGCGCCGACCGCTCGCGGATGTTCTACGACGGCTGCTTGGTCGGGATCGACGGCATCAACTCCAACCGTTGCCTCTACGGCGACCCCGAGGGCCCGCGCACCGTGATCCTCTTCGGCGACTCGCACGCGATGCAGTACTTCTCGCCGCTCGAAGAGCTGGCCGAAGAGCACCACTGGCGGCTGATCGCCCTGACCAAGGCCGAATGCACCCCGGGCGAAGTGCAGATTCGCAGCATGGTCGCCGAACGCGAGTACTCGCAGTGCGACGTCTGGCGCGAATCGGCGCTGCAGCGGATCGAAGAAAGCGGCGCCGCCGACGCGGTGACGGTGGTGATGAGCGGCGACACCGCCTACACCGCCTATGGCGAAGACGGCGAAGAACTGAGTGGCGAAGAGAACGCCGATGCGCTGCAGGAGGGCTACGAAAAGACGCTGCGGAGGATTCAGGCGGCCGGTCCCAGCGCGGTCGTCATCCGCGACACCCCGGCGTCCTCCAGCGACGTGCCGAGCTGTGTCTCCGAAGACCTGCAGAACCTGCAGAACTGCGCCTTCGAGCAGCCACAGGACTGGGACCGCGAATTCGACCAGCGCGCCGTCGAGGCGACCGACGGCGCCCACCTGATCGACCTGACCGCCGAGATCTGCCCGAGCGAACTCTGCCGCGCGGTGATCGGCGACGCGCTCGTCTACCGCGACAAGAGCCACCTGACCGCGACCTTCGCCCGCACCCTGACGCCCTGGATCGAATCCGGGCTGGCCGAAGCCGGACTCTCGTAGCGAAGTGCGCGCCTGCCGTAACCTGAGTCGATGAAGTTCGGGCTGGGCTACTTCCCGACCGCCGAGGCGATGCCGCCGGGCGAGCTCGGCCGCCTCCTCGAGGAGCGCGGCCACGAGTCGCTGTTCTTCGCCGAGCACACCCACATCCCGGCCTCACGGCGCTCGCCCTACCCGGCGGGCGGCGAGCTGCCGCCGAAGTACGCCCGCACCTACGACCCCTTCGTCGCCTGCACCGCGGTCGCCGCCGCGACCACCCGGCTGCGGGTCGGGACCGGCATCTGCCTGGTGGTGGAGCGGGACCCGATCACCACCGCGAAAGAGGTCGCCTCGGTCGACCGCCTCTCTGGCGGCCGCTTCGAGTTCGGCGTCGGTGCCGGCTGGAACCGGGAGGAGATGGCGCACCACGGCACTGACCCGCGGCGGCGGATGGCGCTGCTGGCCGAGCGGGTCGAGGCGATGGTCGCGATCTGGACCGAGGAGGAGGCCAGCTACCAGGGCGAGTTCGTCAGCTTCGAGCGGATCTGGTCATGGCCGAAGCCGGCGCAGCGTCCGCACCCGCCGATCCTGGTCGGCGGCAACGGCCCGACCGTGGTCGACCGGGTGCTGCGCTTCGGCGACGCCTGGTTCCCCAATTACGGCGACCGCGAGGACTTCATCGGCAAGGTCCGGGACCTGCGCGCCCGGGCCGAGCGCCCGATCGAGGTTCAGGTGATGAGCGCTCCGGCCGATCCGGCGAAGCTGGAGCAGCTGGCCGAGCTCGGCGTCAGCCGCGTCGCCCACTGGCTGCCGAGCGGCCAGCGCTCGGCGCTGGAGCCGGCACTCGAGCGCTGGGAGCAGGCGATCGCCGAGCTCTACGGCGAGGCGTGAGGCCGGAGGAAGCGCGCCGGCGCTTCGCCACCGCCCGCGTCGCCCGCCTGGCGACGGTCGCAGCCGACGGCGCCCCCCACCTGGTCCCGATCGTCTTCGCCCTCCTCGACGACACCGTCTACAGCGTCGTCGACGAGAAGCCGAAGCGGACCGCCGAGCTGAAGCGCCTGCGGAACGTCCGCGCGAACCCGAAGGCGGCGCTCCTGGCCGACCACTACGAGGAGGACTGGACCCGTCTCTGGTGGGTGCGCGCCGACGGCACGGCCCGCACCCTCGAATCCGACGAGCCGGAGGCCCAACGCGCGCTCGCAGCCCTAGCGCAGCGGTATCCGCAGCAACGCCCGATCGGCCCGGTCCTCGCTGTCGATGTGGAGCGCTGGACCGGATGGTCGGCCGGCGGCAGCACCTAGGCCAGCGCCGGCTCCAGCTCCGCCTCGAGCCTGCGCTTCGGCATCGCCCCGACCACTTTCTTCGCGATCGCCCCGTCCTTGAAGAGGATCATCGTCGGGATCGAGAGGACTTCGTACTGGGCGGCGGTCTGCTGGTTCTCGTCGACGTTGATCGAGACGATCTTCAGGTCCTCGCGCTCGGCGTCGATCTCCTCGAGCACGGGGTGGACGACGCGGCAGGGACCGCACCAGGGAGCCCAGAAGTCGACCAATACCGGGCCCTCGGCCTCGAGGACGTCGGATTTGAAGGTTGCGTCGGTTACGTCGGTCAGTTTTCCGGTCACTGGTTCGATCTCCCTAAATCGAGGTCTTTGCGCTTGATTCCAATACTTCAAAAAGTATAGCGCCAGCGCCTGGCAGTCCCGTTAGTTTCTCAAGCCGTGACCAACGCCGAGATTGCCGCCGCGCTGGATGAGCTGGGGACGCTGTACGAGCTCGACGGCGCGGTCAAATACCGGGTGCTCGCCTACGGCGCCGCGGCGAAGGCGATCCGCGAGAGCCCGGTCTCGGTCGCCGAGCTGGCGGCCAAGGGCGAAGCGACCAAGGTGCCCGGGGTCGGCAAGACGCTGGCGGAAAAGATCGACGCGCTGATCGAGACCGGCGAGATCCCCGCCGCGGCGAAGCTGAAGGCGAAGTTCCCGCCGACCCTGATCGAGGTCACCCGGGTGCCCGGGATGGGGGCGAAAACGGCGCGGCGGCTGTTCGAGGAGCTCGGCATCTCATCGATGGAGGACCTGAAGAAGGCAGCAGAGGAAGAAAAGGTCCGCGAGGTCAAGGGGCTGGGTCCAAAGGTCGAGGAAAACGTCCTCGCCGCGCTCGAGCGACTGGGCGAGCCGGGGGAGGGGCCGGGGCGGCTGATCCTCTCGAAAGTGCTGCCGATCGCGGAGGAACTCGCACAGGATCTGCGCGAGCATCCCTCCGCCCACAAGGTCGAGATCGCCGGCTCGGCCCGCCGCTGGGCCGAGACCTGCAAGGACATCGACCTGATCGCCACCGCCGAGGAGCCCGAGGCCCTGGCCGAGGCGCTGATCGCCCACCCGCTGATCGCCGCCGCCGGCAAGCCGAGCGCCAACGGCACCAGGGCCCAGACCCACAACGGGATCTCGGTCGACCTGCGGATCGTCCCGCCCGAGGACTTCGGCAACCTGCTGCAGCACTTCACCGGCTCCAAGGCCCACAACGTCGCGCTGCGGGAAGAGGCCGTCGGCCGGGGTCTGTCGGTCTCCGAGCACGGGGTCACCGAGACCGAGAGCGGCGCGGTCACCCACTGCGCGACCGAGACCGAGGTCTACGAGCGGCTCGGCTACGAGTACATCGTCCCCGAGCTGCGCGAGAACCGCGGCGAGCTGAAGGCGGCGCGCGAAGGGAAGCTGCCGAAGCTGGTCGAGCTCGGCGACCTGAAGGGCGACCTCCACACCCACACCACCCTCTCCGACGGCCGCAACACGCTCGGCGAGATGGCCGCGGCCGGCCGCGAGCGCGGCTACTCCTACCTGGCGATCACCGACCACTCGGCCAGCCACGGCTTCGGCGACCACGTCACCGCCGAGCGCCTCTGGAAGCGGATCGAGGAGGTGCGCGCCTGGAACGAGGAGAACGCGAGCCGCTCCTTCCGCCTGCTGGTCGGCTCGGAGATCAACATCGGCATGGACGGCTCGCTCGACTACCCCGACGACCTGGTCGCCGCCCTCGACTGGGTGGTCGCCAGCGTCCACACCTCCTTCAACATCTCCGAGAGGGAGATGACCGCCCGGGTTCTCGGCGCGATCGAGAACCCCGACGTCGACTGCATCGGCCACCTCACCGGCCGCCTGATCGGCCGACGCGAGCCCTACGGCGTCGACGTCGAGGCGGTCGCCGAGGCCGCCGCCCGCACCGGCACGATGCTCGAGATCAACGGCAACCCCAACCGCCGCGACCTCTCCGACCGCCACGCCCGCCTCGCCGCCGACGCCGGGGCGACGATCGTGCTCAACACCGACGCCCACGGCGTCGACACGCTCGACAACATGCGCTACGCCGTCGCCACCGCCCGCCGCGCCTGGCTGACCAAGGCCGAAGTCGCCAACACCCGGACCTGGGCCCAGTTCAGGAAGCTGCGCAAGCCGGGCCGCTAACCCGTTGCGCTTGTCCCCACCCGTTGCGTCTGTCCCCGGTATGCGGGGACAACCGCGGCCGCTGGGGACAACCGCAACGAGGTTCAGACGTAGGAGCCGCGGCCGCGCCGGGCCTCGCTGCGCAGGCCGGGGGTGCGCACCAGCTCGAGCGGTCGCAGGGCGCTGCTCGGGACGACGTAGAACTTGACGCCGTCGCGCTGCTCGACCGCCAGCACCGCCGCCTCGCGGGTGTGCCAGGCGAGCGAGACGAGGAAGGCGTAGCCGGCGCCGATCGCCGCGACGCCGGGGAAGAAGACGCCGAGGGCGCCGGCGGCGATCGCGAACAGCGCCATCGGCCAGAGGCGGCCGATCGCGATTCGGGTCGCGCTCTGGGAGGGCAGCGAGGTCGCCGTCTTGGCACGGGCGAGCAGGTCGCGCATGTCCTCGGCGGCGCGCCTCGGCCGCCCGAGCCAGAAGCCGATCGCCGAGGCGACGAGCCACCAGGCGACGGCGACGAAGAGGGTGGTCGAGTCGCCGTCGCGGCCGATCGCGACGGCGGTGATCGCGCCCAGCGCGGTCGCCTCGGCGCCGGTGATCAAGACGGTGGTGCGCAGCAGATCGGTGAACGGCATCGGTGGTTAGTCAACCACCGACCGCTACCCGGCCAGCCAGCGCAGCAGGTCGATCCAGCCCTCCGGCCCGCTCACCGTCAGGTCCGACTCCTCGGCCAGCTCGGCCGGCGCCTCCGGGGAGAGCACCCCGACGCAGACGGCGACCTCGAGGTCGCCGGCCTCGCGCAGCGCCCGCAGGCGGCGGAAGGCGTCGAGGTCGGTGCGGTCGTCGCCGGCGTAGGTGGCGAGGTCGACGCCGTCGGCGGCGATCAGCGAGCCGACCGCGGCGTCCTTGCCGCCGCCCCCGCTTGGCCGCAGCTCCAGCACCTTGCGCCCCCAGCGGGGTTCGAGGCCGGCCTGGCCGGCGGCCACCGCGAGCTCGCGGGCGCGCGCTTCGGCGACCGTCTCGTCCTCGGCGCCGCGCCAGTGCAGCGCCTGAATCGGACCCTTGTCCTCGCGGCGCAGGCCGGAGAGGTCGATTTCCGCCGTATCGCCGGCGAGGAATTCGGCCGCCTCGCGCTCACGACCGGAGATCGAGGGATCGGCCTCGGGCGCCGCCGCTCCCGGCATCAGCAGCTCGAGGCCGTGGTTGCCGGCGTAGACGAGACCGTCGAGCCCGACCAGCTCACGCGCCTCGAGCGCCTGCCGCCCGGAGACGCAGCCGACCAGTCCGTAGCGCTCGCTCAGCGCCGCCAGCGCTTCGCGCGCCGCGGCCGGCACCGCCGCCTCCTCGGAGCGCTCGACGATCGGCGCCAGGGTGCCGTCGATGTCGGTCAGCACGGCGGCTCGGCGCGGCTCGGCGCGCAACGGTCCCAGCAATTGCTCCCAGGCGTCTCCCGCCCTCTCGGCTCCGGGTGGCACCTACCTAGTATCGCTGAGCTCCCGTCGCAGCGGCTTCCCCTCCGGCTCGCGGCGGACCCGGCAGCCCATCTCGCTACGCTCAGAGCGTGGATTCCCTCACCTGGAAGGGCGACCTGCCCCACCTGCGCTCGCCGGTGCTGGTCTGCGCCTTCCGCGGCTGGAACGACGCCGCCGCCTCCGCTTCGACCGCGCTGGCGACGATCGGCAGCGCGCTCGACGCCGAGCCGATCGCGGCGATCGACCCGGAGGAGTTCTTCGACTTCCAGAGCACCCGGCCCAACGTCGTCCTCGAAGACGGCGAAACGCGGCGGATCGAGTGGCCGGCCAACGACTTCTCCTTCTGCCGGCTGCCGAGCGCCGACCGCGACCTGATCCTGCTCGACGGCACCGAGCCGAACCTGCGCTGGCGCACCTTCTCCGAGGCGGTGGCGACCGCCGCCGACGCGCTCGGGGTCGAGTTCGTCGTCACCCTCGGGGCCCTGATCGCCGAGGTCGCCCATACCCTGCCGGTGCCGATCACCGGCCTCGCCTCGAGTCAGCGCCTGGTCGACGAGCTCGAACTCGAGCGCTCCAACTACGAGGGCCCGACCGGGATCGTCGGAGTCGTCCACGACCTCTGCGGCCAGGCCGGAATCGACTCGGCCTCGCTCTGGGCGGCGGTCCCGCACTACGTCGCCGCGGTGCCCAACCCGAAGGCGGCGCTGGCGCTGCTGCGCCGGCTCGAAGGGCTGACCGGGATCGCCGTCGAGGCCTCCGAGTTGGAGGAGGAAACCAGCGACTACGAGCGCCAGATCGCCCGCGCCGTCGCCGCCAACCCCGAGATCGAGGACCTCGTAACCCGGATCGAGGCCGAACAGGTCGACATGATCGACGAGGGCGAGGAGCTGCCCTCCGCCGACTCGATCGCCCAGGAGTTCCAGCGCTTCCTCCGCCAGCGGGGCGACCAGTAACCATCGAGGTTGCCTTTCGACCCGCATAGCGGGTCGTTCGGCAACCTCAACGCGATCTCAGGACTCGGCGGCCGGGCAGATCAGACGGTAGTCGCACCAGCTGCAGACCGCCGGCGAGGGCCGCGGCTCGAAGTCCTGGCCGAGGATTCCCTCGCCGACCTGCAGCACCGTCCGCTCGACCCGCTCGGCGTCGTCGGGCTTGGTCGGCGCCGCGACCTTGTCGCCGTCGAGCACGTAGTAGTAGGAGCCGGTGGCGGCGTCGATCTCCCAGGCCTCGCGGGCGGCCATCCGGTACAGCGCCAGCTGCAGGTCGGACTCCAGCTCCGCGGCGCTCTTGCGTTCGCCGGTCTTGTAGTCGATCAGCTCGTACTCGCCGTCGGGATGGCGGTCGACCCGGTCGACGCGGCCGCGGACGTGGTGCTCGCCGACCTTGAAGTCGAACTTCTTCTCCAGCCAGACCGGCTCGGACTCGGCCACCCGCTCGTTCTCCCAGTACATCCGCAGCGCCTCGCGGCCGCGGTCGCGGTACTGCAGCTCGTCGTCCGAGGAGCCGAAGCCGGTCCGCCGCCAGCCGATCTCGAACAGCCGGTTGAGCGTCTTCAGGCCGTCGCCCTCGGTCGCCGGCGGCTCTTTGTGGAAGCGTTCGAGGACGTTGTGGAAGAGGATGCCGAAGCGCTGGTTGATCGTCGGCTCCTGGGGGATCCCGAAGACGCGCGCGAACTTGTACTTCAGCGGGCAGGTGAGGTAGAGGGTCAGGTCCGAGGCCGAGAGGCTGAGGCGGCCGTCGCCGCGGCGCGGCAGGAAGGCGGCCAGCGAGGGCTCCTCGCGGGCGGCGATCAGCTCGAAGCGACGGTCGCGCTCGCGCTCGGAGCCGAGCAGGTAGGCGTCGAGCGAGGAGGCGTCGAGCTCGGCCTGCTGCTCGGGGGTCGCCACCTGGCGCAGCAGCCCGTTGACCGCGTCGATCGCCTCTCCCGTCGCCTCGTCCCCGGGCCGCTGGGCGAGCGCCGCCAGCTTCAGCAGCTCCAGGTAGCGGGCGATCGCCCGGTTGACGTCGATCGCCGTGTCGAGCCGCGGCTCCGAGAGCTCGCGGCCGGCCCGCCAGGAGGCCTCGAGCACCTGCTCGCGCAGGGTCCGGTAGGTGGCGTGGAGGCCCTCGGCGGGGCCGAAGAGCTCCTCGTCGTGCTCCTCCTCGGGCTGCTCGGAGGCGGCCAGCGCGCCGGCGTAATACGCCGAGGCGCGGGACTCGGCCTCGCCGCCTCCGCCGGCGACCCGCGAGAGCACCAGCGTCGAGCGCGCCGGCCAGCCGACCCGCTCCCACTCGGCCTCGCGCTCGAGCCCGAGGACGAAGACGTGGTCGAATCCGAGCCCCTTGACCTCGTCGAGCGGGACGCCGCGGACCGCCCCCGGGGCGGGAGGCTCCTCGGCGACCCCGGCCGGCTCGCCGCCCGCCTCGGCGACGGCGCTGAGATAGCGGACGAAGTCGCGGGTCGAGCCGTGCGGCGCCCGCCGCGCCCAGGCGCTCGCCAGCTCGGCCAGCCGCGAGAGCGCCAGCAGCCGCTCGGCGACCTCGGGCTGGGCGGCGAAAAGGCGCTGGCGGCGGAGGCCGACGTTCTCGATCAGGCGGCGGACGAAGACGTCGGCGCGGCGCTCCTCCATCGCCGCCGCGGCGGCGTTGTAGATGCGGAGGAAGACGCCGATTCGCTCCCGCGCCTCGGGTTGGAACTGGGGCGAGTCGAGCGCCGCTTCGCAGGCCGCGACCATGTCCTGCTTGCGGCGGCGGGCGATCGTCGTCAGCCGCGCCAGGTCGCCCGAGCGCAGTTCGACCGGCGGCCGGGTCAGGGCGCGCGCCGCCGCCGGCGAGTCGTCGGGGTCGGCGAGCACCCGCAGCCAGGCGATCGCGTCGCGCACCTCGGGCCGCTGGAAGAGCGCCGCCGGTCCGGAGAGGTGGAAGGGGATGCCGCGCTCCTCCATCGCCGCCGCGATCGGGCCGCCGTCGGCGCCGGCGTCGGCGACGACCGCGCAAATCCCCTCCGGCGGGGCGCCGGCGGCGAGCAGCCGCTCGACCTCGCGGGCCAGCGCCTGGGCCTGGGCGCGCTCGTTGCCGCAGCGCCAGAAGCGGACGCTCGGCTCGCGGAAGCGGTGGCCGAGGACCAGCACGTCGCCGTCGGGATGCAGGTCGCGGAACCAGCCCGCCAGCTCGCCCTCGGACTCGAGCGCGTAGAGGTGGTCGTCGCCCTCGGGGGCGAGCGCCGCGAGCAGCGCCCGCTGCGCCGGGCTGGTCTCCTCGAGCTCGTCGACCATCAGGAACTCGAAGCAGCTCGCCAGCTCGCGCCGCACGTCGGGCCGCTCGACCAGCAGGCAGTCGAGGGCGAGGAAGACGTCGCCGCGGTCGAGGCTGCCGGCGGCGGCGAGGATGCGGTCGTGGGCGGTGTAGAGCTCGGCGAACTCGAGCTCGCGCGCGGCCGCCTCGCGGGCCGCCTCGTCGGCGGCGGCCGCGACCTCCTCGCGAGCGCGCTCGGCCAGCGTCGTCGGTCCCACCCGGGCCGCCTTCAGCGCGTCGATCCGGGCCAGCAGCCGGGCCAAGAGACCGGCCGGGTTGCCGCGGATCTCGTGCCGTCGCAACGGCAGCTCGTCGAGCCGGTCGAGCAGGATCGCCAGCCGCTCGGCCGAGCCGAGGACGTCGAAGAACGGGTCGAGGCCGGCGGCCTCGGAGCGCTCGCGCAGGATCCGCTCGGCGAGCTCGTCCCAGGTGCCGATCCAGAGCTCCTCGAAGGCGCCGGTGATCAGCGCCTCGCTGCGCTCGCGCAGCCGCCGCGCCGTCGCCCGGTTCGAGGCCAGGGTCAGCACCCGGCTCGGCTCGGTGCCGGTCGCGGCGAGGTGGGCGAGCCGCCGCGCCAGCAGCTCGGTCTTGCCGGTGCCGGCGGCTCCGAGCACCAGCAGCGGCCCGTGCCGGTGGCCGATCGCGCGCTCGCGCTCGCCCGTGTCGCCGACCAGGATCTCCTGCTCAGGTGGCATCTCCGACCTAAGCTAGCGGGCCGCAGCGCCGTCCAAGGCGGCCGCTCCGTAGCATCCGGCCCCGTGGATGCGCTCTCCGCAGACTGGACCGCGATCTGCCGCCGGGTGGTGGCGGACCAGCGGGCGATCTTCGAAGCGGTGACGACCAGCGCCGAGCGCACCGTCTACGAGGGCGTCGGCGAGGGCGGCGACCGCACTCTGGAGATCGACCGCCGCTGCGAGGACGTCGTCTTCGCCGAGCTCGACGCCCTGGCCGCCGAGGGCGCCTCCTTCGTCGCCATCTCCGAGGAGCGCGGCGAAGTCTCGTTCGGCGAGGGGGGAGAGGTCCGGGTCGTGATCGACCCGATCGACGGCTCGCTCAACGCCCGCCGCACGATCCCCTCCCACAGCCTCAGCCTGGCCGTCTCCTCGGGACCCTCGATGGCCGACGTCGAGTTCGGCTTCGTCCACGACTTCGGCGCCGACGAGGAGTTCGTCGCCCGCCGCGGCGAGGGCGCCAGCGTCGGCTCCGTCGCCGCTCGCGTCGCCGAGGGCAATGGCCGCCTCGAGGTCGTCGGCCTCGAGTCGGTGGAGCCGCAGTGGTCCCAGCAGCCGCTGGAAGCGCTGGTCGACAAGGCCTACCGGCTGCGGGTCGTCGGCTCGATCGCGATCACCGCCGCCTACGTCGGAACCGGCCGCTTCGACGCGATGCTCAGCCTCCGTCCCTGCCGTTCGGTCGACGCGGCGGCGGCCCAGCTCTTCGCCCGCGAGGCCGGCGGCGAGGTCGCCTTCGGCGACCTCGCCCTCTCCGAGGCCGCCCTCGACCTCGAGTCGCGCTACCCGATCGCCGTCGCCCGCGACGCCGAGTCGCTGGCGACGATGCTCGCCGCCCAGCGCGGCTGAGCCTGCCAAACCCGCTTCGGAGGCCGGGTGTAACCGGGCCGCGAAAAGTGGTTAGGAACGTGTGTTCGTGGAACGTATGTTCGCTACACTCGGGCGCCAGGAGGCGTCCACCGAGAAATCGAGGAGATTCGACTCAATGCCCACGCAGAGCAGCAACGACAAAGCCCAGGCCAAACGCGCCACCACCGAAGCGAAGAAATCGGCTTCGGCCAGCGCCGCCGCCGGCAAGCGCGCGGCCGCCAAGACCGCCGCGGCGCAGAAGAGCCAGGTCCAGACCGTCGCCGAGACCGCTGTCGACTTCCCGGTCGGCGTCGTCCTCTCGGTCAGCGACCGGGTCGGCGAGCTGGTCGAGCCCTGGACCGCTCGCGGCAGCGCCGAGAAACAGCTCAAGAGCTACCGCACCTCGCTGCGCAAAACGCTGAAACGGACCGAGCGCCGCGGTTCCACCGCCCGCCGCAAGGCGACCACCGAGGCCCGCAGGACCCGCAACCGGGTCGAGCGTGAGGCCCGCCGTCGCCAGCGCACGGTCGAGTCGACGCTGAAGAGCAGCCGCAGCAACGCCGAGCGCCGCGTCCGCGCCGCGATCGACGCACCGGCCAGCCGCGCCCAGGATCTGGTCGGCACCGTCAGCGAGCAGCTCGCTGCGCTGCGCTGAGCGCCGCGCCACCGAGCAGCATCGAACGCCCCGGTCCGCGCCGGGGCGTTCGTCGTTTGGCGCCTTCGTCCCCTACGTGGGGGACTAAGAACCTGTCTCGAAACCCCTGAACACGCCCGGACGGCGCCGGACACACTTCGCGGGGCGGCGTCCTCGGTCGGCCAAATGGCGCTGCCATTCGGCCTCCCTGCGTCCTACCCCCGCTCGGTCCGGCATCCGCCAGTCGCACACGCGGGTTTCGAGACAGGTTCGAAGGCGCCAACGAGCGCTAGTAGCCGGTGACCGCCACCGGTGCCGAGGCCGCGGGGTGGTACGGGAAGTCGGCCTGCTCGGGGGAGACGGCGCGAAACTGGAAGCGGATGCCGTGGCTGTCGTCGTCGGTGAAGGCGTAGGGGTAGCGGAAGCGGCCGTGGCGGTCGGTCTGGATGGTGCGGAATTCGCTCCAGGCGCCGCCCGGGATGCGGAACTCGAGCTCGATCGGCCGGCCGGTGCGGCGGATCGTCGCCTCGCCGGCGCGCAGCCGGCCGCTGAAGATCACCGGCTCGCCGCCGATCCGGGCGGCGCTGGTCGAGGCCTCGAAGCGGACCCCGGCGCGGACCGCCATCGACACCTGGCGGCCGCCGCTGCGGGTCAGGGTCCTGTTGCCGGCGAAGAAGGCTTCGACCCGGCGGGAGGGTCCGGGGGCGAGGCGGGCGTCGAAGCGGCCGTCGCCGCGGCTCGTCACCGTCGTCCGTCGCTGGGCGACGTCGGCACCGGCGGCGAAGGTCTCGACGATCTCGACCGGCAGGCCGGCGAGTGGCGCGCCAGCATCGTTGCGGAGCAGGCCGCCGAAGCGCAGCGGCCGGCCGTAGGCGACGGTTCGCGAGGCCGGGCGGGACTCGAGGTCGGTCACGGTCTCGCGCCGGCAGCGACGCCGCTCGCGGTCGATCCGGCGGCAGTGCTGCCAGACGAGGCGAGCGCCGCCGAAGCCGGAGTCGATCGCGGTCGGGACCTTGACCGGATTGCGGAGGACCATCGCCGCCCCGCTCTCGCGCCGTTCGCTCACCGCTCGATTGCCGACCGCGTCGAAGCCGATCGCCCGGAACTCGTAGCTGCCCGGCGGATAGTCGTCCGAGCTCCAGCGGGCCCGCAGGCCGGCCGCGGTCGCCTTCGTCGGCAGCGGCTCGAAGGCCTGGCTGGTGCCGGCGGGCCGGACCTCGATCGAGCCGCGGTCGGCGCTCGGTCCGGAGAGCGGGTCGGCGACCGCCACCTCGATCAGCTCGGGGTCGTCGGGCTGCTGCGCCGCGGCAAAGGCGATCTGGGGCGGGGATTCGTCGATCCGGATCGTCGCCGGCGGGGTCGCCTCGGGACCGATCGCGTTGCCCAGTCGATCGCGTGCCCAGGCGGTGAGGAGGTGGGTTCCCTCGCCCTGGACCGTGGCGGCGACGGCCCCGCCAAGGGCGAAGTTGGGGGGGCCGCCGTCGATCGCCAGCGCGGTGAAGGGACCGTTGGGACCGGCCGCCGCCGTCCCCGAGGCTCGGTCCTCGGCGAGCGCGGTAACGATGACCGGGTGACCGATCCAGCCGGCCGGAACGCCGGCGAGGCGGATTGCGGGCGGCGAGGCGTCGACCTGGAGCGGCACCGAGGAGACGGGCGAGCTGATTCCGGTTCCCGAGACGGCGACGACGTTGACGTAGCTGGTTCCCTCGAGAAGCGGGCCGACGGTCAGCTGGCGCTGGCCCGGACCACCAGGCAGGTCGAGCTCGGGATCGGTGCAGAAGACCGCGAGTGCGCAGGGCGGTTCGTCGCGGCTAGGGCTGACCGAGACCGCGTAGCCACGGATGCCGGAGGGCGGGACATAGGCGGGCGCACCTATCGCGACCATTGCCTGCGAGCGAGAATCGATCCAGGCGGACGGAACGGTGGGCTGCGGCGCTCCTGGAGCCGAGGCGTCGAAGCGAAGCGCTAGGTAGGAGGACGGGCCCGGTGGGTTGTTGACGCCATTGCTCCAAACCCACATCTCGACCAGGTATTCACCGGGCGGCGGCACGCTCGCGCCCGGCGGCGCCGGGATGGTGATCTCCAGCTGCGTGTTGACGCTCTTCCAGTGGATCCCGGTGTCCCAGGCGGCGTTGAGGAAGCGGTAGCCGACCGGAGAGTTAGTGAACTCGGACCATTCGGCGTGGAAGATGTTCGTCGCGCGCCATGCTCCCGGCGGTCCGTCGAGGTGGAGCCCGCCGAGGTCGCCGCGGGCCGTCGCCGGCAGCAGGACTACGAGCAGCGCCGCCAGCAGCATCCCGAGGAACCCCCTCACGGGCCGAACTCCCCAGCGGGATCACCGCCGCCCGCGGTGGAGGAAGACGGGGACGGCGAAGACGAGTAGGAGCTTTCGCTGCTCGTCACCGGTTCCGCTGGCGGCGCTTCTTCGTATTCGACCGCGCCGCTGCTGACCGCCGGTTCGGGCTCCGGCGGGGGCTCCGCTTCGTGGCTCGCGGGCGGGGGCGGTTCCTGCTCGTGCTCGCTCTGCGCTTCTGGCGCGGTCGGTTCCGGGGCTGGCGCGGCCTCGACCGGCGCTTCCACTTCGTAGTCGACTCCGGTTTCGATCGCGAATTCGCGCTTCGCCTCGCGACCGAGCGGCCGAGCGATGTGCACCGCCCGCGCCTGCTCGCGCTCGGGTTCGAGCGGCGTCGGCACCACCCCGGTCGCGACGCAGGCGGCGGCCCCGCCCGCGGTGCCGACGCAGAGCGCGGCGATCTTCGCCAGCGCCGCGACGCCGGCGCCGCGGCTGCCGCCGGCGCTCGCGACGCCGCCGAGCGTCGCGTCGCCGCCGGGGGCGAAGCGGGCGGTGAGCCCGGCCACCGCGTCGTGGGCGCGGTCGAGCAGCGAGCGGCCGAAGGGCAGGGTCGGGGCGAGCGCCGCCGCGGCTTTCGGCGCCGCCCGGTAGGCGCGCAGGGTCGCCCGGCAGTGGCCGCAGGCGCGCAGGTGCTCGCGCACCGCCGCCGCCTCCTCGGCGCCGGCCTCGCCGTCGCAGAAGGCCGAGATCAGCGGGCCGAGCTCGGCACAGCGCCGCCCCGCCTGGCTGCCGGCGAGGAAGCGGCGGAAGCGCTCGCGCCCCTCGGCCAGGCAGCGGTTGATTTTCGTCCGCGAGTAGCCGGTGAGCTCGCCGATCTCGGCATACGAGTAGCCCTCGGCGAGCAGGCTCAGCGCCCGCAGCTCCTGCGGCTTAAGCGCTTGCAGCGCCTCGCGGCTGCGGGCGACGGCTTCCGAGCGCTCGGCCCGCTCGGCCGGGCCGGCCCGCTCGGAGGGAATCAGCGCCGTCCAGTCCTCGCGCCCCGGCTCGGCGGCGACGGCGGCCGGGCCGCTGAGAATCCGCTCGCGCTCACGCCGCACCGCCAGTGCCTCGTGGCGGACGACCGTCTGGGTCCAGCGCACCAGTTCGCGCGGGTCCTCGCTCGGCGCCTTGCGCAGCAGGATCTCGAGCGCCCGCTGCAGCGCGTCCTCGGCGTCGTCCTCGCACAGAGAGAAGCGCCGCGCGGTGCGTCGCAGCGCCGCCTCGTGCCGCGCGTACGTCTCGATCGCCGCGCGCTTGCGCGCCGCCGCGGGTACGACAGCCGGCTGCTCCTCCCCCTGGGTTTGACCCACCGTTCGGTTCTCCCCTACCGCTTGGCCGATGTTGTCCGAAACATTTCATTTCTAGGGACGGAATGCGCACGGTTCTCCCCTGGATCGTGCGGAGGGGGGCGTGGAATTGGGGCAAATTGCGGAGTTCCTGGCGAGGGACGGGCTAGGGACAAAGGTTGGCGGCGCTGGGCGAGCGTCGGCAGGACCCCCTCTCTCGGCCTGTCGGGGTGGGTCGGATTCGGCTGGCGCCTCGGGGGAGCGCCGACCCTCAGCCGCAAAACGTTCGGGGGTCCTGCCGACGCTCGCCCGCGAGAATCCGCGAGGTCCCAGGGACAGTCCGCCCCATCTCTCTTTGAGCTTGCGAGGGACGGAGTCTGGCCGGCTAGATCCGATGAGTTGGCGGCGAGCGAGCGGGGCGAGCCGACCTCGTTGCGCTTGTCCCCACCGGTTGCGGTTGTCCCCGCTATGCGGGGACAAAGGCATCGCGTGGGGAGAAGTGCAACCAGGACGCCCCCGTCCCTAGTCAGCTTTCAGGAAAAGGGGGTCGGACTCCAACGGATTCGTTGGCGAGGGTCGCCAAACCCCTGATCCCCAGACGCGCCCGTCGCTCCCTACGCCGTCCTCGGCTCCAGCACCACCAGCGGAATCTCGCGCCCGGCCCGCGCCCGGTAGTCCCGGTAGCCGCCATACGCCGCGTCGGCGAGCGTCCAGAGGCGGTCGCGCTCGGGCTCCTCGGCCACCCGGGCGTGGACCGGGCGGCGCTCCGGCCCGACCTGGACGGTCGTGTCGGGGTTGGCCATCAGGTTGTGGTACCAGGCCGGGTGCTTCGGGAAGCCTCCCTTGGAGGCGACCAGGACCAGGTCCGGGCCGTCCTCGACGTAGAGCAGCGGCGTCGTCCGCGGCGTTCCCGACTTCGCCCCGACGTGGTCGAGCAGCAGCATCCGGCCGCGGACGCAGGGGACGACCCGGCCGAGGCGCCCACCCGTCCTCCGGTAGAGGAAGGCGTGGGCGCCCGCGGCCCGGGTCAGCAGCGGCCAGACCCGGTCGGCGAGGTCGAGGTAGCGCGGCGGCGTGGGGCCGACGGCTCCTGCGCTCAGGTGTACATCCCCCCGAACATGCCGCCGGTGATGTCGAGCACCTGCCCGTGCACGTAGTTGGCCAGCGGCGAGGCGAGGAACAGCACCGGGCCCGAGGCCTCCTCCGGGGTGGCGGGGCGGCCGAGCGGGATGATCGCCGAGGCCATCGCTCGCATCTGCTCGGGGATCCCGAGCTCGATCTTCTCGCCGCCTGGGGCGGTCATCTCCTCGCCGGCCTCTTTGGCGGCGGTGAGGCGGGTTTCGACGAAGCCGAAGGCGACCGCGTTGACGTTGATCTTGAACTGGCCCCACTCCTTGGCCAGCGTTTTGGTCACTCCGACCACGCCCATCTTCGCCGCCGAGTAGTTGACCTGGCCGGCGTTGCCCATCATCCCCGAGGTCGAGGAGACGTTGATCAGCTTGCGGAAGACCTCCTTGCCTTCCTCGCGCTCTGCTTTCGCCGCGCCGCGCCAGTGCGGAGCGACCGCGCGCGCCACCCGGAAGGGGACGACGGTGTGGATGTCGAGCATCGCCTGGAACTGCTCGTCGGTCATCTTGTGGGCGACGCCGTCCCAGGTGTAGCCGGCGTTGTTGACGACGATGTCGACCCCGCCGAAGGCGTCGACCGCGGCGGCGACGAGCTCGTCGGCGGCGCCGCTCTTGGTCAGGTCGCCGCCGTAGACCGCGGTCTCGGCGTCGATCTCGCTCGCCGTCTGCTCGGCGACGTCGGCGTCGAGGTCGTTGATCAGCACCTTCGCTCCCTCGCCCGCGAAGAGCTCGGCCGTCGCCCGGCCGATCCCCCGCGCCGAGCCGGTGACGATCGCCGCTTTGCCGTCCAGAAGTCCCATCTCTCCTCCGTTTCCGCTCGTGAAGACGGCGCGGAGGCTACAGGGAAAACGCTCCTGGCTGACTGGCCAATCGGTTTTTCGACCGGGCCACCGACAGGTGCCGGGTTGCGCGTCCGGCCGCAGGGGAGAGAATCGCGCCGTGAGCGACGCGCTGTCGATCTTCGTTTTCGCGCTGATGTCGGCGGCGAACCCGACGCTGCTGGCGGCGGTGACGGTCATGCTGCTGCTGCCGAACCCGCAGCGGCTGATGCTCGGCTACCTGCTCGGCGCCTACCTGACCAGCATCACGATCGGGCTGCTCGTCGTCTTCGAGCTGCACGGCTCGGCAGCGGTCAGCACCACCAAGAGAACGCTGAGCCCGATCGAGAACCTGGCGATCGGGGCGCTGCTGATCATCGCCGGGCTGGTGCTGAAAGGGCGGCGGATGGAGGCGCGGCGCGAGCGCAAGCAGGCCGAGAAGGAAGCCGCGGGGGCGAAGAAATCGCTGCCCGAACGGCTGCTCGGTCGGGGCGACGCGCGGATCACCTTCTTCGTCGGCGTCCTCCTCAGCTTCCCCGGGGCCTCCTACCTGGCGGCGCTGACGAAAACCGCGAAGCTCGAGGTTGCCGACCCGTGGCTGGTGCTGATCGTGCTCGGGGTCTGCGTCCTGCAGCAGGCGCTGCTTGAGGCGCCGATCGTCGCCTACGCGCTGTGGCCGGAGCCGGCGAAAAGGGCGATCGCGAGCTTCCGCGAGTGGCTCGCCCGCAACGGCCGGCGGGCGGCGGCGCACGTCGCGATTGCCCTCGGCCTCCTGCTCGTCGTGCGCGGGGCGATCGAGTTCATCGCCCGCTAGATCATCAAGCCGCTCCTGGCTCGGGGAGCTCTTAGGAGGCGGCGATCAGCTTCAGGTCACTGGGGCGGAGCAGGGCCTGGAGCAGCGACGGCTCGAGGATCGCCAGGCCGCCCTTGCGCAGCTTCACCTTGGCGCCGGTGAGGCGGGCGACCTCGGCGGACAGATCGGGCTCGTGGCCGACCAGGAGGACGTCGCCGCGGCCGGCGCTGAGGGCGAGCGAGTCGAAGCCCCCTGCCGCCAGCTGGGGCGCGATCTCGGGTTCGATTCCCGGCAGCGACTCGCAGGCGAGCCGCGCGGTCTCGGCGGCGCGGACCTTGGGGCTGGTCAGGCAGGCCTCGATTTCGGCGCCGAGCGCGGCGAGCGCGGCGCCGGCCGCGCGCGCTTGGCGCTCGCCCTTGGGCGTCAGCCGCCTTGCAAAGTCGTCCTCGGTCTCATGCTCGGCGTCCCCGTGTCGAAGTAGGTAGAGCATGGCTCCAATTTTCACCAACCCGCAACGCTTCCGTCTGAGAGATTTGTTAGCTTCCGCTCACATGTTTTCCCGGCCCGGCCGACGCTCGCTGGCCGTGGTGCTCGTGGCACTGATCGCCCTGATCGTGCCCGCCGCGGCGAACACCGCTGGCCAGATCACGATTTACGGGGGCGGCTCCGGCTCCCACCTCGTGCTCCACAAGCACGACGGCAAGCTGATCGTCAAGGGTTGGCAGGCGCACCATAAGCCGAAGGGCTGCCACTTCACCAAGCGCCGCCTGCGCGCCGTCTGCGACCTCTCGCGCGCCGGAAGAATCGAATTGAAGATGGGCAACCACGGCGATTTCGTCCGCGTCAAGAACGCTCTCCCGATCCCCCTCACCGTCTACCTCGGCGGCGGCTCGGACAAGTTCATCGGCAACGGCGAGAACGACACCTGCTACTCGCAGGGAGCGAAACGCAACCGCTGCGTCGGCGGTCCCGGCCGCGACATCTGCATCACCGGCCAGAAGAACAGCGACTGCGTCGGCGGCGCCGGCAACGACTACTGCAAACACGGCAACGGCTCCGACGGCTGCTGGGGCGGCCCCGGCAACGACATCTGCATCATGGGCCGCGGCCACGACGGCTGCCACGGCGGACCCGGCAACGACCGCCTCTACGGCGGCCCCGCCTCCGACCAGCTCTACGGCGGCCGCGGCCGCGACTACTGCGACGGCCTCCCCGGCCGCGGCAAGTCCCACGGCTGCAACTTCGGGCCGCGGCACTAGCAGGGCTCACCGTTTAGGTGGTCGCGGAATGGCCGCCCCGGGGCGCGTCTGCCGCGGCCTCGCCGCTACAGCCCCATCGTCTTGCCGATGATCTCCTTCATGAGTCCCGAGCATGGCACGGGCGGGCACGCCGGATCATCGGAGGGCAAGGATTCCCCGCAAATGAGGTTGTTCGAAGACGAAGGCGATGAGCGGTCGTGATCGCGAGTGGGCGGGCTGATGTGTCCGGATTGTGTCCGCGAGTGAACGGGAGGGCACACCCGATCTGTCTGCGAACGCCGCCCCTTGAACGCATCTCGGTGAGCTAAACCGGTGCGCGAAGGCGTCCCTAACTTGCCCGGAAGTTGCGGTCTGGGAATGCCGCTTCGTCGAAGTTCTCGCCCTCAAACTTCCGCGCTAGGGCGCTAACTATGCGCCGGAACTCCCGGTCAGACAGGTCCGTCTTCATCCGATTAATCAGCGCCGAGACGACAACGATCTCGGTCTCGTTGCCAGGTGTCTGGTGCTCCAGGCTCAGATAGCGGTGATCGCGATGGTCATCAGTGTTGAGCGCGATGTCGGTGTAGTGGCAGCGAAAGCAGCGAGCATCGGAGTCCCAGGCCTCTTTCAAAGCCTTTTTTCTCGCCTCACGGTCAGGCTTGCGGAGTTTTCCCAGTGAGTCGCGGCGCATGTCGACACGGCGGAGGATCTTTCGGCATCGATCACAGGCATAGGCCTGCGGATGCGTGGGGTCCCCACAGATTTCACAGCCGTCGGTAGTCACGAGAAGATCGCCCGCGCAGTATCGCCGCGATGTGTTGCGCTTTCCATGCCGAGCGAAGGGTTGAACGAGCGTGCGAATAATCTCACTCAGATGCGTTGGGGGACGGCTGAAAACGGCTCACCTTGTCGGACGCAGCCCGATTTTCAACGTCGGGGCGGCGCTTGGAGCATCTCCGCAATCCAATTGGTGCGCTCATCTGACTTGAGCTGCGCGCCCATCCAGGATGCAAATGCCCTCGTCGCGAGCTTGGCGTTCATTCCCTCGGGTGAGGAGGGCTTGTGCCCGCCGTGGACGACCCGATTGCGGAGGTCATAGCAGTCTCGGAACCATCTTCCAGGCGCGCAGTCTGCATCGTTCGGGTCCAGGCCGTCGACTTCCAGGAACCGAGGAAGGTGCTCAACGAGTTGATTCCTGAACGGAGCGTTGAGCGCGCGCTCAAGGCCATCCGGCTCTAACTCGAGAAGTTGCCAGAGCGATCGGAAGAGCGTGTTGACGAGGACCTCGATCGAGGTGGTCGCAGAAATGACGGACTGTGAGTTTCGACCGGATCCGAGATGGTGCTCGGCGGCCTGATAGTGCTCGATGAAGTCGAAGAACGGCATTTCACCGCGGCGGTAGCGATGGACCAGCTCGATCGCCCCCTCGATTTCCTCGGCAGGGCGCTCGTCGGGCAAGTCGTCGCGAAGCGACGAGTGGGCATCGATGGTCCCATGGAGCGGCTCACGCTCACCGTCGGCGGGATAGACCTCCAGGCGCCAGGGAGTGGTGCGAGGCAGGTCGCTGCGCGAAATGGAGGAGATGTGCCACTCATCGTTCAGCGCGGCGAGAGCGACCAGGTACTGATTGAGAATTCCGAGCGCGGCGTCGAAGCACCGTGAGGTCCATTCGAGGAATTCGTGTTCGGAGGGGTCTACATCATCAGGGAACGGCAGGTCTGATTCACGCGTGTAAACGGTGACCTGGGAGCAGCTCCGCAAGACCGCCTCGTCTCCCTGAAGGGAGGGGTGCGGTGGGGCGCCTCGATCGAAGCCGTCCCAGTCCGAAAACGCCAGCTCGGCGGCGAGCAGCTCGGCTCTGTGCTCGACGCGCACCTGGCTGAGATCGACCCGATAGAGAGGAGCGAGGTTCTCGGGGATCGGCGCCATGCCCGCGATGTGCCCGATCGCGTGACCGTTCCAGCCGGGCCAACCGCCACCCCCGCCGCTGACGAGGAACCGGGCCTCGGCGATGCGCAGGCAGAACGGCAGTTCGAGTAGGAAGGTGAGCGCGAGGACCCCTTCGGCGTCTGGCTCGGGATCAATCAACTTGGGGTCGAACTTTCCGGGCCTAAGCGATTCCACCGGGTCCCGATCCCAATTCGACGCCGGCGCTGGCGTCGATCATCTCTTCAACAATCGCGGTGACCTCATCCTCGTCGGTCGGCTCATCGCCCGGGACCGCCGGGTCGATTTCCCAATCCTCGAAAAATGAGACGAGGTTCGCTCGCGCGAGAAGCGCTATCGGTCCGAACTGCGCCAGGGCCATTGCCCAGTCGTGCTCGGCCTCCTGTCGCTGGCCATATCGCCAGCGGGTGATGGCGGCGTAGGTGGCGGCGAACATCTCGCGCTCGTCGCGGCGCCCGACGATCGCGATCCAGTCATAGAAAGCCATCGCCCGGGCCCAGTTCTGCTTCTTCGTCGCTCTCCAGGCCTTTTTCCAGAAGCGCTTTCGGATCCGTTGGAAGCGCCACTCGAACCATCTCGCTCGTAGCCGGTGCCGGGCAACCTTGTGGGCGTCGTAGGTGTTGGCGTAGAGGATCGGTGAGCGAGGGATGAAGTGCAGCCATGCCCAGACGGGCCGGCCCGCTCGTCGCAGCTGAATTCGTGGGCGTGCTCTGATCGTCCGCGAGTACCACTTGGCAGCGGCACGCCCGGCCGTCCGTTCCCCCTCTTCATCCCCTTCGTTGAAGGCCTGTCCAACGCTGCGCCAGGCCCGCAGCGCCGCTGCCCGCCGCACGTACCATTGCTTCCCGTAGCGCGACCGCGACCTCAGCAGCTCGTCGAGGAGCTCATCGGCCTCACGGCGCTCCTCCTCGCTCGCTTCCCCGAGGTCGAGGGCGGCGAAGAGGTTGTAGGTGCTCTGGTCGCGGAGCGAATCGGAGTCCTGCGCCCGGGCCAGTCGCAGGGCCGCGATCTGCTCGTCGCGATCGGCGGGGTCCGGTTCCCCTCCGGTCGAGGCGATGTGGTTCGCGCGCTCGAGTAAGAGGTGGGAGAAGCCGCGCAGCAGCTCGGGCGAGGGGCTCTCGCCTCGGACTCTGAGTCGCAGGTAGTCGATCGCCTCGTCGCGCTCGTCTTGGGCCGCCATCGCTCGCGCCAGGGCTAGGCGCAGGGCGTCGATCTGGGCATTGGGGCTGTCGCCGGCAATCTGGAGCGCCTCCCTCAGAGGCGCAAGCGCCTCCGCGGGGGCGCCGAGGGCGACCGCCGCGCGACCAATGATGCCTCGCAGTAGCGCCTCGAGATCGCGGCAGAAGTCGAGGGGGAATTCCTCGTCGTGGACACCGATCTGCGGGGTGAGGCTGGTGACGAAGGGGCCAAAACGGGGGTTGGCCGGGGTGCGGTCGCGCGTGAACCAGTCGAGGTGAGTGGTGGAGTCGAACGCCGGCTCGAGGATCCGGGGAAATATCGACCAGCCTCCGTCGGGGCGCGAGGCGATCCGTCCGTGCAGCAAGAATATCCCGCGAAGGCGCTTCCGGGTTCGCTCGGCGAGATCGGTTTGGTCGGAGCCGACCTCGAGCGCCAAGGGCTGGACAAACTCCCGCAGCGGCACCGGCAGGTGTGAGCGAAGGGTGTCGACGACGATCCGCTGCGCCTCCTCGGCGCGCCCCTTGGCTTCGGGGCCCTCGTAGAAGAGCGGCACGAGAAGGGAATGGCGACAGCGTCGCCTCGCTCGCCACCAGCGCAGGCCACCGGCGAAGGCAAGAAGAGCCAGGATCGTGGCGCCTAGCGAGACTTCAAACTTCGGGGAAAACGCTGCGAGGGCCAAGAGGAGGAGCCCGGCGGGCCACCAGACCCATCTGGACAGCCGGAAGTGGATCGCCCACATCCGGTTTCCGATTCGCTCCAGAGCGGCGATCATTTGCGCTTGACCGGGATCATCGCGGCGAGCCCCTCAAGCTCGGGGATCGCCTTGAGCCTCTCGCCGAAATACTCGAAGAGGTCCCAGGTTTCGGCGACGGACCGAAGCGCCTGCGCTTGCGAGGGGCGGTAGCCTTTATGGACACTTCGTACGCGTAGCTGGTAGGCATTTCGCCACCACGACGCGTGTGCCGCCCCGGTGGCGCCGATCGGGACGCCGAGCGCTTCGGGCAGCTCCCGATTGAAGACCTTCGTCCACTTCTGCTCCTCGATCTGTTCGATTTCGGCCTCGCTCTCGCCGCGTCGTCTCTTCACCTCGCCCAGGAGCCAGAAGACCATCATCTCCACAGCGGTGCCGGCGTCGATCACCGCCTGGCGGCTTCGGCCGCCCCGGGCTTCGAGCTGAGCTCCAAACAGAGTGCTGAGCGCGGGAAATGTTGGGAAGTGGTCCGGGGCGCCCACCGTTATCGACGCCTCCCTAGCGGCCTCGGCGTTGCCGAAGGCGCCGAGCAGGTCCGGGGTGCGAGCGTGAAGGGGAAGCAATCCACTGCCGAGGGCGAGGCGCTCCCCCGGAAGCCGTATCTCGACCAGCCAGGGAATCGCGGCCGGAAGGTCATGCAGGGCGATTGAGCCGACCTCGAACTCGCCCGCTTTGATGCCGTAGGCGCGAAGCCAGAGGTCGAGGTCGGCCAGGAGCTCGTCGAAGCCCTCACGCAGCTCTGCTTCGAAATGGCTCGAATCGGGGCCAGGTGGATCGGGGATTTCCGCTCCGACATACCACTTGGTCATCTCGCAGACCGTCTTCCACTCCTTGACCCCGCGCCGGCTCAGGCGCCGCAGCCTTAGTGCGTAGCGGAGCTTTGCGAGGCCGCTCAGCTGCTGCAGGTCACCGAAGGCACGATCGGTTGCCTCGGTCGGCATGCCGATGCCGACCTTGGCGCGTCTGAAGCGGATCCGGCGAAGGGGCATCCCGTGTAGTTCCCACTCAGCGCGGCCGGGCAGTTCGTCGACGACCTCCTCCCATCCGGAGGGCGCCCCCGAAGGCAGCATTACCGCGGCGGAGGTGTCCTCGCGCAGTCCGAGGTCTCTGGGGAGCTCGAGGATCCACGAGACCGACGCGATCGGCTCGGGGCCGTCCGGGTTCGATGATGCCGGGTGCTCAGCTTCAGACGTCATGAGCGGCGAGCATGGCACGGGCGGACACGCGGGATCATGCGAGGGTAAGGACTCCCCGCAAATGAGCTTGTTCGAGAACGAAGGTGATGAGCGGCCTTGATCGCGGATGGCCCGGCTGATGTGTCCGGATTGGTGTCCGCCCCGCTAGGCTCTTGACGTGTCGCAGACAACAGGTGTCGAGATCGATACGGCGCTGCTCAGACGACTTCGTGAGCGTCGGCCCGGCAAAAGCGACCGAGAGCTGCTTGAGTCGGTGGCGCTGGTCACGATTGGGCGGGAGACGCTGCAGCGCGTGCAGGAGCGCAGCACGCTCTCTGAAGACGAGGCAATCGAGCTTGGCGTCAAAGCTATGCATGAAGCCCGGCGCGAGCGCCGAGCGGCCGGTTGAAGCGCCTCGTAGTCGATGCGCCGTCAACTCCGCCGTAGCCCTTGGAACAGCCATAAATTACGCTCGCCGAGAGGAGTGAGCAGGGGGGGTCGGCCTCGGTCGTAAATTAGGGGGTATGGGAAAAACGCCCCCGAACACGCCAAGTCCTCGACTGCTGGGCGGGTCTCTGCGAACATTGCAGGCATGGAGTACGCCCACGTCAAGCTCAGCGGCGATCGGGCCGGCGAGTACGTCGTCACCGAGGAGCGTCCGGATGGGTCGCTCACTTTGGTGCCCGACACCTCCTGGAAAGCCATCAAGGAGCGCTCAGGCGCCCGCGAGGCGACTAAGGAGGAGTGGGAGGACTTCTTGGCGGAGCATGGCCCGCACATGCTCCCCCCCGACGGCGAGGGATAGCCGTTGAGCGGCGAGCCGCATTTCCCGGCTCGCTTCGATCCCGAGGCTTTCCGAGAGGACATGGCGCGGACGACGCCGGCTGGCCGCGAGGCCGCCGAAGCCGCGCGCCGTAGATTCGGGGCTGGCGGGGTCCCCCGCTCCGAGCTGGGGCCCTGCGACCCCGAACACCGCGACGGGACCAAGCTTCCCCAGTGCCTCAAGGCCTACCTTCCCCCGCCCGCCGGGCGCTTTGGAATAGTCTTCCGGTTCGTCATTTCGGACGACGGTCCACGGCTCGACTACCTCGCTTTCGGCGTTCGTCATCACCCCGCCGACTCAAGTGCCCCCACGGTCTACGACATCGCCCATCGACGATTGCGGGGACAAGACTCATAGCCCAACCCTCTACGCTTGATCGCATGCAGGAGAAAAAAGGGGGGCAGCTCCGCAAAGAGTGGGCTGATAAAGGAAACCCGCAGTGTGAGCATCCTGTCCTCGACAAGGAGTACTACCTGGGCTCGGACACGGGTGATTTGATTTGCACGACCTGTGGCGAGGTTTGGCTCCGGAACGATCCGGATCGCCCCGTAACTACTCGCTTTCCAAGTCCGAAGAAAAAATCGTAGCTCTCAACAACTGGGCCAGGGACTCGCTCGCGCTATGGGCATGGCGAGCAGGTAAAGCTTCTAACGACCTCTAGCGCGAGGACCAGCGAAGGTCGGAGGCAAGCGTCCGGTAGTAGCCCGGGTACACGCAATACAACCGGCCGTGCGAGGAGCGGATCTCTCTGGTTTCGTCAATGCAGTAGTTCACGAAAGCGTCTGAGTCTTCATAGATGCGTCGAGAGGGACGACTGCGGTCCCAAATACGAAACCTCCCTTGAGCCGTCAGCTGCCCCGCTTGGCGGACCTCGAAGCGCATCAGGGCTGGTTTTCTGACACCAAATGAGGAGACTTGGATACCGACGTTGTCACCCACCAACGTGCGGTAGATGGCCCAGTGTTGCGTCTCAAAAGCCTTAAAGGACGATTCCAGGCAGACATCCGGCACGCGCGCGATCTTTCTTCCGTCGGCACCTTTGATGGTGACCAAGACGGGAGCCGGTGAAACTAGTTCAAATTCTTCTTTCTTCCCGGCGGGACAGGGTAGATCGCCGACGATGACCCTCGACGTCTACGCGCACGTCTTCGATGAGTTCGACATCGCCGAGCGCGTGTCTGCCGAGGATCAGATTGCCCAGGCGCGGCGCGATGTGTCCGTTTTGTGTCCGCCTGGCTCAGACGAGACGGAGGAGGAGCAGGAAACCCCTGCTAGCCCCAATACCAATAACTTAGGCTGCCTCCGGGACGCGGACCCTGACCGCCTCCCGGGGCTTGCACCGCGGCTGCGGCCAGTCTCGGTGGTGGGCGCGCTTGACGCCGAAGCCCGACATCTTGCGCTTC
>JBFWMZ010000007.1:0-107032 GCA_050251335.1 Solirubrobacterales bacterium | reverse complement strand
TGAAGCGCAAGATGTCGGGCTTCGGCGTCAAGCGCGCCCACCACCGAGACTGGCCGCAGCCGCGGTGCAAGCCCCGGGAGGCGGTCAGGGTCCGCGTCCCGGAGGCAGCCTAAGTTATTGGTATTGCATCTAGGCCCGCACCGCGGAGATGTCGATTCGCAGCGCGACCTGGTCGCCGACCAGCAGCCCGCCGCCGACCAGCGACTGCTGCCAGGTGAGACCGAACTCGGTCCGGTCGATCGAGCCGCGGATGGCGATGCCGACCCGATCGTTGCCCCAGGGGTCGATGGCCGCGCCTTCGACGTTGGCCTCGACCTGGATCTCGCGGGTGACGTCCTTGATCGTCAGATCGCCGGTGACCCGGTAGCTGCCGAGCACGACGTGCTCGATCGCGGTCGACTCGAAGGTGATCAACGGCCAGTGCTCGGCGTCGAAGAAGTCCGGCCCGAGGAGGTGTTCGTCGCGGTCGGCGTTGTTGGTGTCGATCGAGGCGACCTGGACGCTGCCCCAGACCCGTGAGTCCCGGTAGTCCTCGGCCGCCTCCAGCGTCCCCTCGTACTGCTTGAAGTGCCCGCGGACGGTCGAGATCATCATGTGCTTGACCTCGAAGCCGACGCTGGAGTGGATCGGATCCACCGCCCAGGTGCCGGTCGGCACCCGCACGATCCCCTGTTCGGTCTGCAGCTGGGTCATCTGAGTGGCTCCTTCTCGTCGGTGGGGTGCTCGTGCCGCCGTAGCGCCATCGCCCCGGGCGTAGCCGCCTTCTTCGCGGGCGGCCGAACCGGCGAGCGAGCCGCTGCGTCCGGCGCCCACTGCCATCCGAGTAGGCCGCCGCGAGGCTTCTGTCAACCGGCCTCGCCTGCGGAGTCGGGCAGCGGAGGATTCTTCGAGGCGTTCGGAGCGGGCTGGAGAGGGGGCCGGGCGCGCTGGGCGGCGCCGATCGCCGAGACGTCGCGGATCTCCACCTCTGGAATCAGCCGCTCGATCTCGCGTGGGCTGCCGCTGCCCAGCCCGTGCCGGATGACGTTGACCGCACCGGCCGCCACCGCAAAGCGGACGGCCGCCTCGACCGGCATTCCCCGTCCGATGCAGACGCCCAGCGCGCCGAACATCGCGTCGCCCGTGCCGTGGGGTTCGACGGCCCGCAGTCGCGGTCCGGCAACTTCGAGCAGCCGCTCGCCGCTCAGAAGCAACGCCGGCTCGGCGGCGCGCGAGACGAGGACGTTGTCGGCGCCCTCCCGCTGGAGCGCCCGCATCGCGGGCGCCAGCGAAGCCAGATCCTCCGCGACTGCGCGATCCTCCGCGCAGAGCTCCTCGGAGCTGATCTTCAGCAGGTCGATGCCGCCCTGGAGCGCCGCGGCCAGCGGTTCTCGCGCGAGGTCGGCAAGGACGGCGCGACCGTTGGCGCGCAGATCGGCGGCTAGCCGGCCGTAGGTGTCGGCCGGCAGCACGCCGTCCTGGCGCTCGCCGGTCAGCAGCGTCACGTCGCTGGTCAGGCCGGAGGTCGCGGCGACTCCGTAGAGATCGTCGATCTCGTGGCGGCCGAGCGTCGGGCTCGGGCTTTCGACGACGACGCGGCGCTTGCCGCTGCGGCGGTCGTGGACGTAGGCGGCGTTCGCGCCGGCGGTCTCGACCCCCAACACGCTCACGCCGCGCCCGTCGAGCAGAGCACGCAGCACCGTGCCGGACTCACCGCCGAGCGGCACGCAGAGCGACACGTCGGCGCCGAGGCCGGCCGCCATCCGGGCAACCCAGATTCCCTGCCCGCCGGCGTGAAAGTGGACCTCCTCGAGCGCCCCCGCGGGCTCGATCGCCACGGTCAGGATCGGCGACGGAGCGAAGATCGCCAGCGAGCAGCGCTGTGGTTCGGAGGGCATCGGTGGATCGGACGGGCCGGTGACCACCGGCTGGCTCACGGTCGAGGCACCGCCATCAACGGGCAGGGAGCGCGCTCGGCCACCTGGCAAGAGACGAGCGCGCTGGAGGGCTCGGTGGAACCGAGCACGCTCAATCCCCCTTGGGAGTCGGCTTGATCTCGACCTGCTGCTCCTTCTCCTCGGCCGGCAAGGGGATCGTCACCTCGAGGACGCCGTCCTCGGTGGTCGCCTCGATGTCGTCGGCCTTCACGCCGCGCGGCAGCGCCATCGAGCGGGAGAAGGAGCCGTAGCGGCGCTCGCGGCGCACGAAGCGCTCCTTCTTCTCCTCGCTCTTCTCCTCGTGCTCGCCGGAGACGGTGAGGACGCCATCCTGGACGGAGATCTTGACCTCGTCGGGCTTGATGCCCGGCAGGTCGACCCGCAGGACGATCGACTCGTCGCTGCGGACGACGTCTACCGACGGGGTCCAGCCGCGGGCAATTCCGTCGCCATCGCCGATGTCGCGGAAAATCTGATCGATCCGGTGCCGCAGCTCGGTCATCGGGCGCCACTCGGTCAACTCGGTCGCCATTTCGGTTTCTCCTTGCAAGGCTGGGGATAACGGGTGGCGCTGACGCTAGGCAGGGCCGAGCGCGCTGCCATCCGCAGAAGGCCACAGCAATGAAGGGTCACGCCCCCGATGCAGCCACCCGCGCCGGCCGGGACGATCTCGAAGTCATGGCAAGGCCCCCGAGATGAGCGTCGCGATCGCCTCACGCCGGGCGCTGGTCGATGCCATGCTCGACCCGGACTTCTACCCGCACCGGCCGCGAACGGTCGAGCTCCGCGAGACCAACATCTCCTGGGTCTTCCGGGCGGGGACGTTGGCCTACAAGGTCAAGAAGCCGATCGTCCTCCCGTTCCTCGACTACGGAACCCTCGAGCGGCGCCGGAGGATGTGCGAAGCGGAGGTTCGCCTCAACCGGCCGCTGGCCTCGTCGGTCTACCTGCGCGTCGTCGGCATCTTCGAACGCGAGGGACGCTTCGCGATCGGGTCCGTCGGGGGCCCCGGCGCAATCGAGTACGCCGTCGAGATGCGGGCGGTCGAGGAGGAGCGGAGCATCGAGGCGCTCGCTCGCGGCGGCGAGCTCGAGCAGAGCCAGATCACGGCCGTCGCCCGGCGCCTCGCACGTTTTCACGCCGAGGTGCCCGTCGCGGGCAGGGATCCCCGCCGGCTCGACCACTTCATCGCTGCGATCACCGACAACCTCGCGACGATGAGCCGAGCGGGCGAGGGCATCCTCAGCGAGGATCGCCTTCGCGCCGCTGGAGGATTCACCGCAAGCTCCCTCGCGGCTCGCTGGACCGAGCTGGAGCGGCGACTCCTCGCCGGGCGCCTGCGTGAGTGCCACGGCGATCTGCGGGCCGAGCACGTGATCCTTCCCCCGGCAGCTCCTCCGTACGTCTACGACTGCGTCGAGTTCAGCGCCCGGCTCCGGGAGATCGACGTCTCCGCCGACCTCGCGTTTCTCGTCATGGATCTACTTCGGCTCGGCGAGAAGGAGCTGGCGAAGGCCCTCGTCCGCGATTACCGGAGCGCCGGCGGCGATCCGGGCGATGACCGGTTGATCGACTTCTTCGCCGCCTACCGAGCCTGGGTGCGTGCGACCGTCGCCTGCGAGCGAGCCCGCGAGCTGCCCCTCGGAGAGGCCGAGCGGCGGCGTCAGGAACGCGCGGCGGAGGAGTACCTCGCGATCGGGCACAGGCTCGCCTGGGATGCTCGGGGCCCGCTTCTTCTCGTGGTTTGCGGGGTCGCGGCGTCGGGCAAGACGACGCTCGCCGAGCGCCTGGCTGAGATCAGCGGCTGGCCCCATCTCTGCTCCGATCTGATCCGCAAGCGGCTCGCCGGGGTCGCGCCCACTGCTCGCGGCGCTCGGAGAATCTATGACGCAGGCTCGACCGCGCGGACCTACCGCGAGCTGGGTCGGGAGGCGCGGTCCGCCCTCGCGGACGAGCGGGGAGTGATAGTGGACGCGACGTTCCACCGACGCGCTGAGCGCGACTCCTTCGCCGAGGGTCTTGGAGGGCTCGCCGCCCCCCAGCTGACGGTCCAGTGCGTCGCCTCGCGGTCGACCCTGCTCCGCCGCGCCGCTTCGAGGCAGCGCGAGGCGGCCCGTGTCTCGGACGCCGGGCCCGAGATCGTCCACCGCCAGCTTGCCGAGTGGGAGCCCTTCGATCGAGGGCAGCGGGAAGGCAATTCGCTGCTCGAGCTCTGCACCGAGCTCGACCCCGCCGGTCTCGTTGCGCTGGTCGAGCGAGATCTCGACCGGTGGCTCTAGGCAGGGCTGTGTGCCATCTGCCGTGCGACGGCGGGGAGGACCCAGAGGCGTTCCATGCCGCCGACGATCACGGCCACGCCGACTCGGGCCTGCTGCGTCGAGCTGGCGCTCGCGGCGAGGGCCGCTTCACAGTGGTGTTCGAGCCAGGCGGAGAAGGCCTGTCGCAATGGATCGAAGGACGCGAGTGCGAGGCGGATGCCGCGTCGCACCTGGGCTGCCGCGACGTGGAGCAGACGGAGACGGGCGCTTTGACCTCGCCACGACCTGCTGAAGGTCGCCTCGAGTTCGCGCAGGGTGGAGGTCGCCTCAGCGAAGCCGCGTTCGACGCTGCCGAGGCCGGGGCGGTCGAGCAGCTCCACCGCCTGCTGCAGGGTGCTCCAATCGGCCGCGGCGGCCGCGGCTTCTGCGCGCGCCTCCGCTCCTTCCCCCAGCGAGCAGATGCGCTCTGACGCCGCGAGGCTCTTCAGCAGGCCTTCGGGCTGGCGTTCGATCGCGGTCCGCAGGGCGCTGTCGAGACGGCTGACGGCGTGAAAGAACGAGTTGGACGGCGCCGCTGCGGCCGTCGTCGAGCCGAAGGCGAGGAGCCCGACGGCGAACGCCAGCACTGCCCTGGGAAGCCAGCGCCCGATTCGACCAGCCGCAGGCGCGCGTTGCTGCAGCTCGGTGACGGAAGGCTCTGGCACGAGTCCCAACCTAAGAGCGGCGAAGCGCGGCGCCATCGGGGATATTCCGCATCACCACCAGCGGGGCGCCCCGGATGGCTGGGCGCAGTCGAGGCTGGCTAGCGAGCAGCCCGCATAGGTGGAAGATCGCCCCTCTCGGTTGCGGGAGGACGCCCGTGCAGCTCGTGGAGTCGTGCGCTCGCCGCGGCGATCGAGCCCGCGCGCCGATCGATCTCGGCCCACGGATCCTGCTTGCGGGCGAGGCGACGGAAGAGGTTGTGGGCGGTGAAGCGCCGCGGCTCGGCGCGGGACAGCTCGTCCCACTCGAGCGGGGTCGCCACCGGCGCACCGGGGAGTCCGCGGACCGCGTAGGGCGCGACGCCGGTCTGGGCGTAGGAGTTGCGGCCGACGTCGAGGTAGATCCGGTCGCCGCGGTTCCGCTTGCGCTGCTCGACGGTGAAGCGCAGCGGCTCGCGATCGGCGAGCATCCGTGCGACGGAGCGGGCGAAGGCGCGACTTTCCTCGAACCCGGCCTCGCGGTCGAGCGGCGCAACCACGTGGTAGCCGCGCGACCCGGTGGTCATCAGGTGCGGGTCGAGCCCGAGCTCATCGAGCAGCTCGCGAAGCCTCCGGGCGCCGCTTCGCAACGCCGCCAGGTCCGGCCGCGAGGGGTCGAGGTCGAAGATCAGGCGATCGGGCCGGTCCGGCAGATCGACTCGGGAGAGCCAGACATGGGGCGTGACGCAGGCCTGATCGGCGAGGTAGACGAGGGTCTCGCGGTTGTCGATCACGACCTGCTCGATGCTGCCGCCCCGCTTTCTCTCGACCTGGGCACGGGCGACGAAGCCCGGGAAGTGCGCGGGTGCCTGCTTCTGCTGGATCTGCTCGCCCTCGATTCCGTCCGGGAAGCGCTGCATGTGGACCGGCCGTCCGCGCACCAGCGGCAGCATCGTCGGGGCAACCCGCTCGTAGTAGCGGGCGAGGTCGGCCTTGGTCATGCCATGCGGAAACAGGGGCTTGTCGGGATGGGAGACCTCGACTCCGCCGATCGTGGTCATCGCGGACGCTCGAGGACGACTTCGCGGGGCCGCTTGTCGTCGCGCAGACCGAGGAAGCGCGGGTGGCGGAGCCGCAGGTCGCGGGTCAGCTCCGTGTAGCCGACCTGCGCGACCAGCTCGGGGGCGACCCAGTGGGCTTTGGTCGGCAGCTCGTCGCCGGCGAAGGGCGACTCCTCCTGCTCGAGCCGAGCCAGGCGGGCGCCGAGGTCGCGGAGGACGGCGTCGGTGTAGCCGGTGCCGACTTTGCCCGCGTAGCGCAGGCGGCCGCGACCGTCGTAGTAGCCGACCAAGAGCGACCCGAAGCCGATCCGCCTGCCGCCAGGGTCGGTGTAGCCGCCGACCACGAACTCCTGTCCGGCGACGCATTTGAACTTCAGCCAGTCGCGCGAGCGTTTGTGCCGGTAGGGCGCATCGGCGCGCTTCGCGATCAATCCCTCCCAGCCGTCGCGGCAGGCTTCGGCGTAGAAGCTCTCACCCTCGGCGTCGCGGTGGGGGGTGAATCGCAGCGGGTCCTCGAAGCAGAAGACCTCGCGCAGGATCGCCTTGCGCTCGCGCAGCGGCAGGCCGCTGACGTCGTGCCCCTCGAGGTGAAGGACGTCGAAGAGGTAGTAGAAGACCGCGACCCCGGTGCGCCGGGCCCGGTCCGGATCCTGGATGCCGAGCCTTCGCTGCAGGCGCGCGAAGCTGGTCTGGTTCCCCTCGAAGGCGACGATCTCGCCGTCGAGGACGAACTGCTCCGGAGCCTGAGCGAGCAGCGCCTCGACCAGCTCGGGGAAGGTCGCGTTGAGCGCATGCCGGGTGCGCGAGCGCAGGCGCACCTCGGAGCCCTGCCGGAAGGCCAGGCAGCGCATGCCGTCGAGCTTGCGCTCGAAGATCCAAGCGGGGTCGGAGAAGCGCTCGTCGGTCAGCACCGCGAGCATCGGCTCGGTCCAGCCGGGCTGGGGGCGCCGCGGCGCTGAGCGGAGCGCCGATACTGCCGGTTCGGTCCCGCGGCGGCGTCGCTGGCGCAACACGCGTCAAGCCTGGACCGGGCCGGGCCGCTCCGCATCCGGGGAAATCCGCACGCCGCCGGCGGCGGCGAGCAGGCTTCGCACCTCGGCGGCGATCTCGAGGTCCTCGCGCGCCTCGACCAGGACGGCGGCGGCTCCCGGCTCGCCGGCGGCGAGGACCGCGTCGCCCCGCGCCCCCGCGTTGCGCTCGGCGTCGAGCCGCACCCCGAGGAAGGCGGTGTCTCGCGCCGCCGCCTCGCGCACCGCGGCGGAGCCCTCGCCGACGCCGCCGGTGAAGACGAGGCCGTCGAGGCCGCCGAGCGCGGCGGCCATCGCGGCGATCCCCGCCGCCAGGCGGTGGACGTAGGCGTCGAAGGCCAGCCGGCAGGGCTCCTCGCCGGCTTCGGCGCCGGCGAGGACGGCCCGCATGTCGGCGGTCCCGGCGAGCGCCAGCAGCCCCGATTCGCGCTCCAGCGCCAGCTCCATCTCCTCCGCCGTCAGACCGCCGTGGCGCTGCACCCACAGCAGCAGGCCGGGATCGACCGATCCCGCCCGCGTCGCCATCACCAGCCCCTCCAGCGGCGTGAACCCCATCGTCGTGTCGACCGAGCGGCCGCCGTCGATCGCCGCCAGCGAGGCGCCGGCGCCGAGGTGGGCGGTGACCAGGCGCAGCCGCGAGAGCGGCCGGCCGAGCAGTTCGGCGGCGCGGCGGCTGGCGTAGCGGTGCGAGAGCCCGTGGAACCCGAAGCGCCGCAGCGGCCAGCGGCGCCGCCACGCCGCCGGCACCGCGTAGGTCGCGGCGGCGGCGGGGATCGTCGCGTGGAAGGCGGTGTCGAAGCAGGCGACCTGGGGGAGGCCCGGCCGCAGGCGCTCGATCGCCCGCAGCGCGGCGAGCGCCGGGGAGTTGTGGAGCGGCGCCAGCTCCGCCAGCCGCTCGAGCTCGGCCTCGAGGCGGGGATCGAGCAGCGCCGGGCCCTCGTGCGCGGGCCCGCCGTGGACCACCCGGTGGCCGACCGCCTCGAACTCGAGCGGGCCGAGGACCGAGGCCAGCCAGGAGGACAGCGCCGCCCCGTCGCCAGCGGTTTCGAGACTGCTCGAGAAGAGCAGCTCGTCGTCCTCGCCGAGGAGGCGGAGCTTGAGGCTCGAGGAGCCGGCGTTGACGGTGAGGATCGGGATCGCCGCCGCCTAGGTCCAGGTCCAGTCTCGCACCTCGGGCATGTCCTCGAAGCACTCGCGGACATAGCGGTGGTGGCGGGTCAGCATCTCCTCGCAGTGGCCCCGCAGCTCCTCGCAGCCGGGCGGCTGGCGCGGGCTGCGGCGCAGCGCCTCGAGCGCCAGGTGGTAGCGGCTCATCTCGTTGAGGACGACCATGTCGAAGGGGGTGGTCGTCGTCCCCTGCTCGCGGTAGCCGCGGACGTGGAAGCGGCTCGGGTGGGGGCGCCCGTGCAGCACCTGGTGCAGCGCCTGGGCGTAGCCGTGGAAGGCGAAGACGACCTCCTCGTCGCGCCCGAAGAGCTCTCCGAAGCGGCCCTCGGAGAGGGCGTGGGGGTGCTCCCCGGCCGGGCTCAGCGCCAGCAGGTCGACGACGTTGACGAAGCGGACCGCGAGCTCGGGGACGAAGCGGCGCAGGAGGTCGGTGGCGGCGAGCGCCTCCTGGGTCGGGATGTCGCCGGCGCCGGCGAGGACGACGTCCGGCTTGCCGCGGTCGTTGCTCGCCCAGGCCCAGCGCGAGGCGCCTGCCGCCGCCTGGGCGCGGGCGTCGGCGTGGTCGAGGTACTGCAGCTGCGGCTGCTTGTCGATCACGATCAGGTTGACGTAGTCGCGGCTGCGCAGGCAGTGGTCGGCGACGGCGAGCAGGGAGTTGGCGTCGGGCGGGAAGTAGATTCGCACCACCTCGCCGCGCAGCGAGAGCATCGTGTCGATCAGCCCCGGCCCCTGGTGGCTGAAGCCGTTGTGGTCGTTGCGCCAGCAGGTCGAGGTGAGGAGGACGTTGAGCGAGGCGACCGGCGCTCGCCAGGGCTGGCGCCGCGCCTCCTCGAGCCACTTGGCGTGCTGGATCGCCATCGAGGCCGAGACCATCGCGAAGGCCTCGTAGGTGGCGAACAGCCCGTGCCGGCCGCTCAGCAGGTAGCCCTCGAGCCAGCCCTGGCAGCTGTGCTCGGAGAGCACCTCCATCACCCGGCCCGCGGCGGAGACGTCGACGTCGTCGGGGCGGGCGTCGATCAGGCAGCGGTCCTCGACCTCGAAGACGGCGCCGAGCCGGTTGGAGTCGGTCTCGTCGGGGCAGAAGAGCCGGAAGTTCGCCGCCTCGGCGTTGGCCGAGTAGACGTCGCGCAGCAGCTCGCCGAGCCGCCGCGTCGATTCGGCCCGCTCGGCTCCCGGCCGCTCGACGCGCACCGCGTACCCAGCGGTCTCGGGAAGCGAAAGCGCGCGCAGCAGGCGGCCGCCGTTGGCGTGCGGGGTCGCGCCCAGGCGCAGCTGCCCGGCCGGCGCCTGGATCGCCAGCTCGGGGATCAGGCGGCCGCCCTCGTCGAAGCAGCGCTCGGGGTGGTAGCTGCGCAGCCACGCTTCCAGCTGCGCCAGGTGACGCGGGTTCTCGCGCACCTCTTTCAGCGGCACCTGGTGGCTGCGGAAGGTCCCCTCGACCGGGACTCCGTCGACCACGGCCGGGCCGGTCCAGCCCTTCGGGGTGCGGAGGACGATCGCCGGCCAGCGGTACTCGACCGGCGGCTGGCCCGCGCGCGCCGCGGCCTGGATCGCGCCGATCTCGGCCTGGCAGCGGGCGAGCGTGGCGGCGAAATCGCGGTTCACCTGTCGCGGCTCGTGGCCGCGGACGAAGCGCGGTTCGTAGCCGTAGCCGCGGATCAGCTCGACCACCTCGCGCTCGCCGGCGCGGCCGAGGACCGTCGGACCGGAGATCTTCTCGCCGTTGAGATGGAGGATCGGCAGCACCGCTCCGTCGCGGGCGGGGTTGAGGAAGCGGACCCCCTTCCAGCCGCCCTCCAGCGGGGCGGTCTCGGCCTCGCCGTCGCCGACGACGCAGGCGACCAGCAGGTCCGGGTTGTCGAAGGCGGCGCCGAAGGCGTGGACCAGCGAGTAGCCGAGCTCGCCGCCCTCGTGGATCGAGCCCGGGGTGGCGGCGCCGACGTGGCTCGGGATCCCGCCCGGGGTCGAGAACTGGCGCACCAGCCGCCGCAGCCCCTTCTCGTCGCGTGAGATCTCCGGGTAGACCTCGGAGTAGGTGCCCTCGAGGTAGGCGTTGGCGACGATCGCCGGGCCGCCGTGGCCGGGGCCGGTCACCAGCAGCGTCTCCTGCTCGGTGTGGCGGATCAGCCAGTTGAGCTGGGCGTAGACCAGGTTGAGCCCGGGCGAGGTGCCCCAGTGGCCGAGCAGCCGCGGCTTGATCTGCTCGGGACGCAGCGGCTCCCGCAGCAGCGGGTTGTCCTGCAGGTAGATCTGGGCGACCGTCAGGTAGTTGGCGGCGTCCCAGTAGGAGAGCAGGCGGTCGAGGCCGACCTCGTCGAGCGGCGGCGCGGTCGCGGCTCTCTCGCGCAGCGAAGTCATTTCTCGGCGCTCGTCAGCGGCGCGGCGACCCCGGTCGGGACGATCAGCAGCGGGCACCGGGCCGCCGTCAGTACGGCGCTCGAGACGCTCTTGTGGAGGTGGCGGCGCAGCGGTCCGCCGGGCCGCGAGCCGAGCAGCAGCAGGTCGACGCCGAGGTTGGCGGCGCGGACCAGCTCGTCCGCCTCGAAGCCGCGCAGGAAGACCGGCAGGGCCCGGACCTCCGGCGGCAGCTCCCGCACCGCCTCGTTGAGCAGGGTCCGCATCGCCTCGACTTCGCTCCCCGCGACCGGGGTTTTCGCGCTCTGCTCGGAGGGCATCAGGTTGGCGAACTTGCGGACGACGGTGTAGACCCGGAGCGAGGCGCCGTTGCGCAGCGCCAGCTCGGTCGCCACCTCGAGCGCGTGCCGGGAGGCGGTGGAGCCGTTGAAGCCGACACCGATCACCCGCATCCCCGAGTCCTCGTCGTCGCCGTCGAGCGGGCGCCAGCGCGATTCGCCTCCGTCCGTCCGGCCGAACCCGTCGGGGGCGACGGCAACCGCGCACGGCGCTTCGCCGAGGACCTGTTCGGCGGTCGCGCCGGGCACCACCCGGCCGAGGCCGACCCGGTGGGTGGAGCCGAGGACGAGCAGGTCGGCGCCGTGGGCGCGGACGATCTGGCCCAGGCTCCGGCCCTCCGGGCCCGGCGCGGTCGCGACCTCGAGCGGCGCCTTGCAGGCGAGCGATAGGCGCCGCCCGAGGGCGAGCGCGTCGGCGCCGTGGTCGCCCTCGAGGTAGCCGACGAGGATCTTGCGGAACATCGCGATCTTCACTCGCCCGGCGACGGCGGGACGATCAGGACGGGGCAGCGGGACACCTCGATCACCCGCTTGGTGACCGAGGCGAGCAGCACCCGGTCGCGCGGCGGGCGGCTGCCGCAGACGACGACATCGCCGTCGCAGGCGGCGGCGATCGCGGCGGCTACGTGGGTCACGGTTTCGCGACCCTCGGGCTCGACCGTCTTGCCGTCGACCGCGAGCGAGTCGCGGACCGAGTTGACGGCCTGGTCGAGGATCCCTTCGCCGCCGCCGGCTTCGCCCGCCTCGGCTTCGATCCCGGTCACCAGCGGGTCCTGGGCGACGACGATCTGGATCGTCGCCGCGCTCGCCTCGGCCAGGTCTTCGGCGTGCCGCAGGGCGCGCCTTGACTCCGCGGTGCCGTCGAAGGCGACCGAGATCTGGCCGAGGCCGACGTGGCTGAGGCTGGTGTCGCCGTAGCCTCGGGGCGCGATCGCCACCTCGCAGGGGGAGTGGTGGAGCAGGTGCTCGGCGACGCTGCCGAGCAGCGCCCGGCCGGCACCCGTGCGGCGGTGCGGCGCCCCGACGACGAGCGTCGCGGCGCCCTCGCGCGCGGCGAACTCGGCCAGCATCCGCCCCGGCGAGCGGGTGCCGACGAGGCGGGTCTCGACCGCGAGGCCGCTGAGCGCCTTCCTCGCCTGCGCGAAGATCGGCTCGGGGTCACCGTCCTCGACCGTCGCGACGATGCAGGGCGCGCCGCGGATTTCGCAGAGGACGCGAGCCAGCTCCAGCCCGTCGCGGCCCTCCTCGCTGCCGTCGAAGCCGACGACGACTGGCGCCGCGCCCGCGGCTGCCGTCCGCGACTCATCTCGGGGTGCTGACTTGGTTCTCGCCATGACCTCTCCGTTCGTCGCCCGCCTGTGCGGGGGGAATTCGCTCTGTCGAAGCTACGGGCGCGCGGCGGCGCCGCAATCCGGGGAAACCCGCACCGTTGCGGTGGACCGGCCGAAGCCGGCGACGATCACAGCGCGCTCGGGTAGGTCTCCGGCGGCTCGCCGAGCTCCCAGCCGGCGGTCCGCTCGAGCGGCTCGACGGCGCGCGTCTCGTCGACGTGGACGAGGAAGTCAAACTGTCCCGCCGGCCGGGCCAGGAAGTAGTGGCTGGCGCGCTCGCTCTCGGGCCGGTAGATGACGCCGATCGCCCGCTCGAGGCGGGGCGTCATCAGCTCGCGGGCGGCGAGCGGCGAGGCGAGGTCGAGCAGGAAGCGCGGCAGGCCGAGGGAGTGCAGCAGCTCCTCGCAGCTCCCCGGCAGCGCCGGCCGCACGCGCTTGCGCTCGGCCGGGGCGTCCCAGGCCGAGGCGGCGGTGACGGTGCCGCTGAAGGTGGTGAAGCCGACGATCACCGAGTTTCGCGGCTGGGCCTGGCGGACCAGCTGGCCGAGGTTGAGCTCGCCGCGCCTGCTCATCTCGGTCATCCGCGCGTCGCCGACGTGGGAGTTGTGCTCCCAGACGACGATCTTGGCCCGCTCGCCATGGCGGGCGAGGTGGTCGCGCAGGCGCGTCAGCGTGTCGGCCATGTGGCGGTCGCGCAGGTTCCACGACGCCGCCGGGGAGCCGAACATCGCCCGGTAGTACTCCTCGGCGCTGGCGACCACGCGGGCGTTCTGCTCGGCGTAGAACTGCTCGTCTTCGGCGGCGATGCCGTCGCGCCGCAGGTAGGCCTGCGCCGAGCGGCGCAGCTCGGTCAGCTGGTCGAGCACCCCGCGGCGGCAGCTTTCGCTGACCCCCAGCGACGCCAGGCGGCCGTAGTCCTGCTCGCCGCCGAAGTGCTCGAAGCAGCCGTAGCGGGCGCGCGCCCGCTGCGCCGCCGGCGGGTCGACGCGGTCGAGGTAGGCGGTGACCGCCGCGGTGGAGCTGGCGAGGCTGTAGAGGTCGAGGCCGAAGAAGGAGGCGCGCTGATCCCGAGCAGATTCGTTGTGGGCTCGCAGCCAGCCGACGAAGTCGAGCACCTCGGCGTTGCGCCACATCCAGGTCGGGAAGCGGCGGAAGCCGCGCAGCGCCTCCTCGGCATCGCGGTCCTCGGGGGCGCCATGCAGGTAGCGGTTGACGCGGTAGGCATCCGGCCAGTCGGCCTCGACCGCGACGGCGCGGAAGCCCTTCTCCTCGATCAGCCGCTTCGTGATCCGCGCCCGCTCGCGGTAGAACTCGTGGCTGCCGTGGCTCGCCTCGCCGAGGAGGACGAGCTCGGCGTCCCCGACCCGCTCGATCAGCGCCTCGTAGTCGCCGGCGCCGCCGTCGAGCGGGATCGCCTCATCGCGAAGGGTGCGGAGCGCGGTGGAGTGCACGGATCACCTCCTGGTCGGAGACCTGACCGAAGTCGCGGTAGAAGCGCGAGACGGCGCCCATCCCGGCCGGCACCAGCAGGGCGACGACCTCGTCGACCTCCGGCTGGAGGACCTCGTAGCCCTCGCGCGAGCAGACCGGCACGGCGGCGATGATCCGTCGCGGCCGCTGCCGGCGGATGGCGCGCGCCGCGGCGACGTCGGTGGCGCCGGTGGCGACGCCGTCGTCGACGAGGATCACGGTGCGGTCGCTGAGGTCCGGCGCCGGCGCGCCGCCGCGGTAGGCGCGGACGCGGCGCCGCAGCTCCTCTTCCTCGGCCTGCACGGTGCGTTCGAGCTCGCCGTTGCGGATGCCGAGCAGCCGCGTGATCTCCTGGTCGATCACCCGGGTCCCGCCCTCGGCGATCGCGCCGACCCCGTACTCGGGATTGGCGGGGGCCCCGAGCTTGCGCACGACCAGCACCTCGAGCGGCGCGCCGAGCGCCGCCGCGATCTCCTCGGCCACCGGCACGCCGCCGCGGGGCAGCGCGACGACGACCGGGTCGGCCCCCGCCGGCTGCCGCAGCCAGCCGGCGAGCTGGCGGCCGGCGTCGCGGCGGTCGGCGAAGGGAACCGAGGCGGCGTGGGGGGCGGGGCCGGCAAGGGAAGCCATCGGGCCAAATTAGGCGCCCGGACGCGGCCGCGCATCCGCAGAAGACCACAGCTTCGCGGCGGCACAGCGCCGATGGGACGACTGCCCGAGGCGCGACGATGACGGCCATGCCGGAGGTCGTCGTCCTCTTCCTCGCCGCTTGCGGCACCGCCCTGGCGACCGGCCTCGGCGCGGTCCCGGTGTTCCTGCTCGGCCCCCGGGCCCGCGAGCTGGCCCCGGCCCTGCTCGGTTTCGCGGCGGGGGTGATGGCGGTGGCGGCGGTGGTCGGCCTGTTGGTCCCGGCGGGCGAAGAAGGCTCGGCCTTCGCGCTGCTCGGCGGCTTCCTGCTCGGCGTCGGCTTCCTGCTTCTCGCCCGCGCCCGGACGCGGCCGGACGCGCACTTCATGGGACGCTCGGGCGACGGCGTCCGCACCTCGGCCCTGGTCTTCCTCGTGCTCTTCGTCCACAGCCTGCCCGAGGGCCTGGCGGTGGGCACGGCGTTCGCCTCCGAACGCGCCGGCCTCGGCCTCTTCGTGATCCTCGCGATCGCGATCCAGAACGTCCCGGAGGGGACGAGCGTCGCGATCCCGATGGCCGAGGCCGGCTTCAGCCGCGCCCGCCAGTTCTGGGTGGCGGTGGCGACCAGCGCCCCGCAGCCGCTCGGCGCGCTCGTCGCCTACTTCGCGGTCGAGCAGGTCGAAGCGCTGCTGCCGGTCTCCTTTGCCTTCGCCGCCGGGGCGATGCTGGCCCTGATCGCGGTCGAGCTGCTGCCGAGCGCCTACGAGGCGGGGCGGCGCCTGCTGCCGAGCGCCGGCGTCCTCGCCGGGGGGCTGACGATGTTCCTCCTCAGCCTCGCGATCGGCATCTGACTCAGAGCAGGGCGAGGACCGCGAGCGCCAGCACCGAGGCGGCGATCGCCGCCAGCGCCAGGCCGGTGGTGAAGCGGCCGGTGCGGCCGAGAGCGTGCCGGCCCATCAGCTCGCGGTCGCGGCCGAGGCGTCGCATGAAGGGCAGCAGCACCAGCAGCAGCACCGCGTTCAGCGCCTGCGTCAGGTAGAGGATTTCGATCAGCGGCGCGCCCGGGATCAGCACCACCGTCGCCGCGACCGCGCTGACGGCGGCGAAGCTGAGGTAGAAGGCGCGGGCCTGCGAGAAGCTGTCGTCGAGGTCGGCTTTGCGACCGAGCGTCTCGGAGATCGAGTAGGCGGTCGAGAGCGGCACGATCGCCGCCGCCAGCAGGGCGGCGCCAAGGAAGCCGAGGCCGAAGAGCGTCGCCGCGGCGCCGCCGGCGAGCGGTTCGAGCGCCGCCGCCGCGTCGCTGGCGCTCTCGACGTCGATGCCGGAGGCGTGCAGGGTCGCCGCGCAGGCGACGACGACGAAGACGCCGATCACGCCGGTGAGGACCGCGCCGACGATCACGTCGACCCGCTCGAAGCGCAGGTCGGCGGCCTTGAGGCGCTTGTCGACGACGTAGGACTGGATGAAGGCGAGGCCCCACGGCGCCAGCGTCGTGCCGATCGTCGCGACGGCGACGAGGACGGCGTCGCGGGTCAGCGGCAGGTCGGGGACGACGGCGCCCTTCGCGGCGGCGCCCCAGTCGGGGTGGGCGAGGATCCCGGAGACGACGTAGGTGACGAAGATCGAGCCGAGCAGCAGGAGGACGTGCTCGACGTGGCGGAAGTTCTCGCGCAGGACCAGCGCCGCGACCGCGATCGCCGCCAGCGGCACGCTGACATAGCGGCTCGTCCCGAAGAGCAGTTCGGCACCTGCGGCGACCCCGGCGAACTCGGCGCAGAGGGTGCCGGTGTTGGCGATCACCAGGGCGGCGAGGACGACCGCCGCGGCGCGCTGCCCGAAGCGCTCGCGCACCAGGGTCAGGAGGCCCTTGCCGGTGACCACCCCGAGCCGGGCGCCGAGCTCGTGGAAGACGATCAGGGCCGCGGTCGAGAGGACCAGCACCCAGATCATCTCGTAGCCGTAGCGGGCGCCGAGGATCGAGTACGTGGTGATCCCGGCCGGGTCGTCGTCGGAGAGCCCCGCCAGGATCCCCGGCCCGAGCACGGCGAGAATCGCCGCCAGCCCTCCGGCCCGCAGCAGGCGCCGGCGGTGGCGGACCAGGTGGCCGTGGGCGTGGCGACCGGGAACGTGGCGGGCGAGGACTCCCCGCCGCGGCTGGCTCACTCGGCCGCGACCGCCGACTCGACCCGTCGCTTGATGCCGAGCAGCATCGCTCGCTGCATCACGAAGTGGGGAATCTCGAGCAGGGAGCGGTAGAAGACGCTGGCGCTGCCGCGTGGAATGCGACCGTAGGCGATCAGGCGAGTGCCGGAGCCGCCGGGGGCGGGCTCGACCAGGAAGACGCCCCAGCCCTCGAGGCCGATCGCTCGCCCCGGCTCGAATCTCGTCACGGGGAGGCCCGGAGCGGCGGGGTGGAGCGTCACCGGCTCGCCGACCTCGCGGTGCTGCCACTCGGGATGGACGCGGTCGGCGTTTCGCATCTCGCAGCCGGCCAGGTTCTCCAGCCACTCGTAGCTGTAGAAGCCGCCGCGGTCCTGTCCGATCTGCGCCAGCCAGGGCCAGACCGCCTCGGGCGGCGCGGCGATCGTCACCGCCTGGGTGATCTCGGTGCCGGGAGCGGGCAGGGCGTCGTCGCCGGGAAGCTCGCGGCGCCGCTCCGCCGCCGTGCTCCCCCAGCCGCGCATCCAGGGCGCGAGCGTCGTCTCGTAGGCGACGGCGGCAGCTGCCGTCCAGACCGCGGCGCGAGCGGGGCGACGCCCGGCGAGAGCCGCGCGCCCAAGCTCGCATCCGGCGGCGAGGACTGCGGCGCTCAACAGCGCCGAGCCACCGAAGGTGACGACCAACGCCCGCGCCAGCGCCAGCGGGCCGGCGTGATCGCGGGTAGCCTCAGAGCTGGCCATGAGCGGCATGCTAGGTCGCCGTCCGGCCCGCAGCGCGAGCGGCGGGCGGTGGGTCGTTGAAGAGGCGCCGACTAGCCCCGCATCAGTCGATCGCGGGAAGTACGAGCTGCTGCCCCTGCCGCACCAGCGCGAACGGGTCCAATTCCTCGCGCGGCGGCCGTTCCGATCGAATCCTTTCCCTGATGTCAGTCAACTGCTGGCTGGGGAGATAGTGGCGGCTTCGCCGCTCGCCCACCGGCACTAACAGCCCCTTTTGAACCATCGCTTTCAGGTCTCGCGAGGCCGTCACGTCGGGGACCTCCTCGTCCCAGGACTGGCGCACACCTTTTTGATAGCTGCCTCGCCTGACGCGAAACCCATAAGCAGCGTCCATGAGGGCCGCCGTGCACCGCTCGGCTAGGCCGTGCGTCTCGGTGAGCTCGAAGCAGGCGAGCCATAAGCTCTCGATCTCTTTGCGCCTTTGGAGAAGGGTCCGAGCCTGAAGAAAGTGGGCGCGGAGGCAAAATCGAACCCAAGGCCGGGCATCATTTCCAGGGTGCCATGAGCCTTCTCCGACATCACCCAGGATCTCGTAGTAAGTCTGGGTATTCCGGCCAAGGAACTCCTCGATGCTTGAGAAGACGGGAACGACGATCTTGTCTCGGGCCAGCACCAGCGTTTGGAGGCATCGCGCCATTCGCCCGTTGCCGTCGCTGAACGGATGAATCATCACAAGGTTCAGATGAGCCATCGCGGCCTTGACGATCACGTGGCAGTCATCGTTCTGCAACTCCGCAAGCATCTCGTCAATAAGGCCCGGAACCAGCTCGAAGTCGGGACCCTCGTAGACGATCTCCCCGGTCGATTCCCGTCTAACGTAGATCGCGCCCGGACGCCACTTGCCGGGGTTCTTGCTCAGGTCGTGTTTGAGCATCATGAAGTGGAGGCTCTTGAGCAACCCTTCATCGACCTTCATCGCATCGTCGTCCGCGATCTGAAGGACATAGGTCATCGCGTCGCGGTAGCCGATCAGCGCTAGCTGCGTCTCGACGTCGGCGCTTAGCGTCGGTTCGCCATCAACGGCAGCGACGACGTCATCAAGGGAAGCGTCGTATCCCTCAATGCTGTTCGAACCTTGAACCGCCTTGGCGAAGCTCATCTTGCGCAAGCTGCCGTTCCAACGTCGCGGCTCAGCAACGCGATCGCGAAGCTCCTCGCGAAGCTTCGCGATCAAGTCAAGAACATCAGCCTCTTCGGGGCCAAGCGTGGGTGGTCGAAAGGCCATGACACATAGATATATATCATTGGCTCACTTCGGCAACGGTGCCTACCGAAATCAGGCACGGCTTGTAGGGCCACGGCGCTGAGGACGAGCCAATGACGCATTCAAATAGCTCATTGTTCGACCCGGCCGAGCGGCGGCGCCACAGTCGGGAGTGCGGTCCTTCCCCTGGAACCGCTCGGGAACCGGCAATAGGGTCGTCTCATGCCAGAGGCCAGGGGCTGCATCCGAGCGCGCGAGGACCCGGTCCGCGCCTGGGTCGCCGCCTGGGCCGGCGGTGCCGTGCTGGGCGTCGCCAACGGGGCGCTGCGCGAGGGAACCTACGGCCGTAGGCTGCCCGAGCCGGCCGCCAACGCGCTCTCGGCGGCGACCGCGATCGGCCTCTTCGCCACCTGCTTCAGCTTCCTGCAGCGACGCTGGCCGCTGCGCTCGCGGCCGCAGGCACTGGCGGTCGGCGCGACCTGGTTGGGATTGACCGTCTGCTTCGAGTTCGGCCTCGGCCGCGCGCTTGACCGCTCCTGGGAGGAGCTCGGCGCAGAATACGACCTGCGCCGCGGCCGCCTCTGGCCGCTCGTCCTCGCCTCGCTCGCGATCGGGCCCGAGCTCGCGCGCCGGGGATCGTGCCGGTGAGCGCCCCGCCCGTGATCGAGACCCGGGGGCTGAGCAAGCGCTACGGCGAGGCCCGGGGAATCGAGGACGTCGACCTCGAGGTCCACGGCGGCGAGGTCTTCGGCTTCCTCGGACCGAACGGCGCCGGCAAGACGACGACGATCCGGACCCTGCTCGACCTGATCCACCCGAGCGCCGGGACGGCGCGGATCTTCGGCCTCGACAGCCGCCGCGACAGCGTCGCGATCCGCGCCCGCCTCGGCAACCTGCCCGGCGACTTCGGCTACGGCAAGGGCGCCACCGGCGAGCAGGCGCTGGCGCTGCTGGCGCGACTGCGCGGCGTCCGCGACCTCGACCGCGCCGAGCGGCTGGCCGCGCGCTTCCGCGCCGACCTCGGGCGCCCGCTCGGCGAGCTCTCGCGCGGCAACCGGCAGAAGGTCGGGCTGATCCTCGCCTGCTTCCACCGCCCCGAGCTGCTGGTCCTCGACGAGCCGACCAGCGGCCTCGACCCGCTGATGCAGGAGGAGTTCCTCGCCCTGGTCGGCGAGGAACGCGAACGCGGCGCCGCGGTCTTCCTCTCCTCGCACGAGCTCGACGAGGTGGAGCGGATCTGCGACCGAGTAGGGATCGTGCGCGAGGGCCGGCTGATCGCCGTCGAGCGGGTCGAGGACCTGCTCGGCAGGGCCTCGCGCAGGGTCAGCGTCCGGCTCGCCGCCGGCGAGGGAGTCGAGGAGCTGCGGAACCTGCCGGGGGTGAGCGGCCTCGAGGCCGCCGACGGCCTGGTCAGCTTCCGCTTCGCCGGCGACCTCGACCCGGTGGTCAAGGCGCTGGCCCGCCACCACGTGCTCGACCTCGAGCTCAACCACCCGGACCTCGAGGAGGTCTTCCTCGGCTACTACGAAGGGAGGGAGGGAGGTTGAGCGGACAGCTCCTCGCCCTGGTCGCCGCCCATCTCCACGACCGCCGCCGCTCGCTGCTCGCCTGGGGCCTGCCGCTGGGGCTGATGTCGGCCTTCATCGTCGCGATCTTTCCCTCGATCCAGGGAGCGCTCAGCGACGCGGTCGCCAAGTACCCCGCGGGGCTGAAGGAAGCCTTCGGGATCGGCGAGCTCGACAACGTCGAGCAGTACCTGCACGGCGAGATGCTGAGCCTGATCGTGCCCCTCGCCGTCGGCTACCTGGCGGCCCGGGCGGTGGCCAGCGACATCAGCGGCGCCGCCGAAAGCGGCCGCCTCGACGTCGTCCTCTCGGCGCCCCTGCCGCGCCGCCGGCTCTGCGCGGCGAGCTTCCTCGGAACGGCGCTCGAGCTGGCCGGCGTCCTCCTCCTGATCGGCATCCTGACCGGCATCGGCAGCGTGCTGGCGAGCGCCGGGCTCGGCGCCGGTCCGGCCGCCGCCGGCTTCGCCGCGGTCTGGCCGCTGGCGCTCGTCGGCGCCGGCCTCGCGGTGGTGGTCAGCGGCTTCTCACTGCGCACCCCGATCGTCACCGGCGTCGTCGCCGGGGCGCTGGTCGCGGCCTACGTCCTCGACCTGCTCGGCCGGCTCGACGCCGGCCTCTCGTGGGTTCGCTACGCCTCGATCTTCAAGTACTACGGCAACGCGATCGTGACCGGGATCGAACCGCTGGCCTTCGCCGGCCTGCTGGGGCTCGCGGCGCTGCTCGCGGCGCTCGGCGCCTGGCTCTTGGTGCGCCGCGACCTCGCCGCTTGAGAAATTCCCCCCCCCCCCCCGGGGGGCCGCATCGGTATCCTGGGCGCAGCCCGGTGGGTCGCGGATCGTCGACTCGACCGGATCACACTCGCAAGACGCAGGGAGCGGAAAACGGTTCCCGAGGAAGTCACCAATTCGCGTCAAGAGGCCCGCTTCGAGCGTCTTTTGGGAATCGGCAACGAGATCGTCGCCGAGCTCGACCTCGAGACGGTCCTGCGCTCGGTGGTCGCGGCGGCCCGCGACCTGACCGAGGCCCGCTACGCGGCGCTCGGGGTGCTCGACAGCGACGGCGGCGAGCTCGAGCGCTTCATCTACCTGGGGATCGACGACGAGACCCGGCGGGCGATCGGGCCGCTGCCGCGCGGGCGCGGCGTCCTCGGCGAGCTGATCCGCAACCCCGCGCCGCTGCGGGTGCGCGACGTCGACGAGCATCCCCACGCCTACGGCTTCCCGCCCGCCCATCCGCCGATGCACACCTTCCTCGGGGTGCCGATCACGATCCGCGGCAGGGCCTACGGCAATCTCTACATGACCGAGAAGCAGGGCGGCCGCGAGTTCGACGAGGCCGACGAGCAGGCGGCGACGACGCTCGCCGCCTGGGCCGCGGTGGCGATCGAGAACGCCCGCCTCTACACCTCGCTGCGCGAGCGCGAGGACGAGAACGACAGGGCGCGGAGGCGGGCCGAGACCTCCGCCGACATCGCCCGCGCGATCGGCGGCGAGACCGACGTCGGCCGCGTCCTCGAGCTGATCGTCAAGCGCGCCCGGGCGCTGGTCGAGGCGAAGACGGTCCTGGTCCTGATGCGCCGCGGCGACCGCCTGGCGGTGCTGGCGCGAGCGGGGGACGCCGGGCGCGACCTCAGCGGCTTGACCGTCTCGGTCGACGACGGCGCCTTCCAGGCGGCGATCCAGGAGCGGATCGCCCAGCACCTGCATCCCGGCTCGCCGCCGTCCGAGGCGCGGCTGCGCGAGCGGGTCGGCGCCGAGGTGGCGCTGGTGGTGCCGCTGCTGTTCCGCGGCCGCGCCGTCGGCGCCCTCGTCGCTCTCGATCGCGAAGCCGGAGGAGAGGACTTCGACGACGAGGACCTGCGCCTGCTGCAGGCCTTCGCGGGATCGGCGGCGACGGCGATCGGCACCGCCCAGACGGTCCGCTCCGAGCGGCTGCAGCAGCAGGTCGAGGTCGCCGACGAGGAGCGGCGACGCTGGGCGCGGGAGCTGCACGACGGCGCCCTGCAGAGCCTGGCGGCGATCCGCATCACCCTGGCCGGGGCGCTGCAGGCGCGGGGCGAGGGCAGCGACGAGCGCCTCAGGCGGTCGGCGGAGGCGGCGGTCTCCGAGCTCGAGGCGCAGATCACCGAGCTGAGCCGGCTGATCGACGACCTGCGGCCGGCGCCGCTCGAGCGGCTCGGCCTCGACCAGGCGATCGAAGCCCTGGCGGCCGAGCAGGCCAACCGGGCCGGATTCGACGTCGAAGCCGAGATCGAGCTCGACCACACGGTTCCCGGCGATCGCGAGCGCGCCGTCTACCGGCTGGTCCAGGAGGCGCTCAACAACGTCGTCAAGCACTCCGAGGCGAACCGGGTCTCGGTCACGGCCCGCAGCGGCGAGGGGGCGGTGCGGATCGCGATCGAGGACGACGGCAAGGGCTTCGACTCGAGTCAGCAGAACGCCGGTCGTGGGATCGCCGGGATGCGCGAGCGGGTCGAGATGCTGGGCGGCGAGCTGTCGGTCACCTCGCAGCCCGGCCACGGCTGCCGGGTCGAGGCCAGCGTGCCGCTGGTCGAAGCGCCGGACTAGGAGCCGGCGCCGCCGGTCTCGATCACGCCGTTGGCGATCGCGAACCGGACCAGCTCCGGGCGCGACTCGATCCCCAGCTTCTCCAGCAGCTTCGCCCGGTTGACCTCGATCGCCCTGACGCTGAGGAAGAGCTGCTCGCCGATCTCGCGGTTGGTGTGGCCGAGGGCGACCAGCCGCAGCAGCTCGAGCTCGCGCTCGCTCAGCGAGTCGAGCGGATCGGCTTCGAGCTTCGCCATCGCGGCGCCGAGCTCGGGGTCGACGTAGGAGCCGCCGCGGGCGGCGGCGAGGATCGCCTCGACCAGCTGCCGCTCCGCCGCCTGCTTGAGGACGTAGCCGCTGGCGCCGGCGCGCAGCAGGTCGCGCGCGATCCGCGGGTCGCTCTTCATCGTCAGCACGATGATCGCCGTGCCGGGTGCCTCCTCGCGCAGGCGCGGCACGTCCTGGCGTGGGTCGGCGCCCGGCATCTGCAGGTCGAGGACCAGCACGTGGGGACGACGGTCGATGACCAGCTTCGCCGCCGCGGCGGCGTCGGCCCCCTCGCCGATCACCCGCAGCCGCGTCTCGGCTTCGAGCAGGTTGCGCAGGCCGGTGCGGATTACGTTGTGGTCGTCGGCGAGGACGACGGTGATCTGCTCGGCGTCCACCATCAGCCGTCAGTTTGCCAGGGTGGAGCGATTCCGAAACGGGCGGTGTGGAACTCGACCGATGCGCGGCGGAGCCGCGGCGGCGATCCTGCACCGATGCGAATCCTCGTCGCCCTCGGTGGCAACGCCCTGCTCCGCCGCGGCCAGCCCGCGGACGCCGCGACCCAGCGGCGCAACGTCGAGGCAGCCGTCGAGCAGCTGGCGATCCTCGCCGCCGAGCACGAGGTCGTCCTCACCCACGGCAACGGGCCGCAGGTCGGCCTGCTGGCGCTGCAGAGCGAGAGCTACGCCGAGGTGCCGCCCTACCCGCTCGACCTGCTCGACGCCGAGAGCGATGGGATGGTCGGCCACCTGCTCGAGGTGGCGCTGCGCAACGCGCTGCCGGGACGCGACGTCGTCACCGTCCTCACCGAGGTGGTCGTCGACCGCGCCGACCCCGCCTTCGCCGCTCCCTCGAAGCCGATCGGCCCGGTCTACGACGCCGAGGAAGCCAAGCGGCTCAGCGACGAGCGCGGCTGGACGATCGGGATGGACGGCGAGGGCTTCCGCCGCCTCGTTCCCTCGCCGGAGCCCGCCGGGATCCCCGAGCTGCGCAGCCTGCGCCTGCTGATCGAGCACGAGGTGCTGGTGATCTGCGCCGGCGGCGGCATCCCGGTCGCGCTCGAGCCGGACGGCAGCGTCGCCGGCGTCGAGGCGGTCGTCGACAAGGACCTGACCGCGGCGCTGCTCGCCCGCCGCCTCGACGCCGACCTGCTGCTGCTGCTGACCGACGTCGACGCGATCCGTCTCGGCTGGGGCGGCGAGGAGGAGCGGCCGCTCGACGACGCCGACCCCGCCACCCTGCGCGGGCTCGGCCTCGCCGCCGGCTCGATGGGCCCGAAGGCCGAGGCCGCCAGCCGCTTCGTCGAGGCGACCGGCCGCCGCGCCGCTATCGGCTCGCTGACGGAAGCGGCGCGGATCGTGGCCGGCGCAGCCGGGACCCAGGTTCGGCCTCTCGCCGTCGCCTGAGCCAGCGCCGCAGCTCGTCCGCCCCCCAGACCACGAAGGGGAAGGGGAGGACCAGCAACAGGTCCTTGGCGGGCAGCGCCGCGGTCTCGATCGCGTCCTGGCAGAACGGGACGTAGATCAGGAAGCCAGTCAGCGCCAGCTCGAAGGCGATCCCCCAGAGCAGCAGGCGGTTCGAGAAAACGCCGATCGAGCGCAGCGAGGCGCGGTCGGTGCGGGCCGCGAAGGCGGTCCCGACCTGGCAGGCGACCATGCTGAGGAAGGTCATCGTCGTCGCCTGCTGGTAGTCATGGTGGAGCGGCGTCCCGGTCCCGGTCGGGTCGCCAGGGCTCCAGCCGGCGCGCAGCAGGACGTAGAAGAAGGCGCCCATCCCGAGCGCCGCCGAGATGCCGCCGAGGAAGAGCCAGGCGCGGGCCAGCATCGCGCCGGCGATGATGCTCTGCGAGCGCGGCCGCGGCCGCCGCCGCATGATCCCCGGCTCCGCCTTCTCGCGGCCGAGCGCGAGCGCCGGCACCGTCTCGGTGCCGACGTCGAAGGCGAGCAGCTGCAGCACCGTCAACGGCAGCGGGATCGCGCCGCCGCCGAGCCCGAAGACGACGAAGGGCGCCAGCTCCGGAGTCAGGTGGGCGAAGATGTAGAGGATGAACTTGCGGATGTTGTCGTAGATCCGCCGGCCCGCCGCGACCGCGGCGACGATCGTCGCGAAGTTGTCGTCGGTGAGGACCACCGTCGAAGCCTCGCGGGCGACGTCGGTGCCGGAGCGGCCCATCGCGACGCCGATGTCGGCCGCCCGCAGCGCCGGCGCGTCGTTGACTCCGTCGCCGGTCATCGCGACCACGTGCCGCTGCGCTCGCAGCGCGTCGGCGATCCGCAGCTTCGCCTCGGGGGTCGAGCGGGCGAAGATCGGCTCGCCCTCGCGCAGCGCCGCCGCCAGCTGCTCGTCGCTCATCGCCTCGAGCTCGTCCTCGCCGATCGCCCGCGGCTCCTCGCCGCCGATGCCGAGCCTGGCGGCGATCGCGACCGCGGTCCGCGGGTGGTCCCCGGTGATCACCACGATCCGGATCCCCGCCTGGTGGCACTGGGCGACGGCGTCGGCGACCTCGGGGCGCGGCGGGTCGTGCATCGCCACCAGGCCGAGCAGCGTCAATCCCCTTTCCGCCTCCTCGCGGTCGTGCGGCCGCTGCTCGGCTGGCCGCCGGGCGATTGCCAGCACCCGCAGGCCTTCGCCGGCGTAGGCGTCGACCGCGGCTCTCACCGCGGCGCGGCGATCGCCCGCCAGCGGCTGCGGCCGGCCGTCGGCGGCGGCGACGCGCTCGCAGAGCGGCAGCACCGCCTCCGGCGCGCCCTTGGCGTTGACCCAGAGGCGACCGCGGTCGGCGTCGAGCGTGGCCATTCGCTTCAGCACCGGGTCGAAGCGGTACTCGGCCTGCCGCCGCGCCGGCGCTGGGTCGACCCCGACCGCGTGCGCGCTGGCGAGGATCGCCGTCTCGGTCGGGTCGCCGAGGAGCTCGCCCTCCTCGTCGCGCCGGGCGTTGCTGCAGGCCGCCGCCGCGGCCAGCAGCTCGAGCAGGTTGGAGTCGTGGTCGCGCGCCGGGATGCCGCCCTCGACCTCGACCCGGTGGCCGGCGCTCCAGATCCCCGCGACGCGCATCCGGTTCTCGGTCAGGGTGCCGGTCTTGTCGGTGCAGATCACGTCGGTCGAGCCCAGCGTCTCGACCGCGCTGAGCCGCTTGACGACGGCGCCGCGGCGGGCCAGCGCCGCCACCCCGGCGGCCAGCGCCAGGGTGATCACTGGCAAGAGGCCCTCGGGGACGTTGCCGACGATCAGCCCGATCGCCAGCACCAGCGAGTCCTCGAAGGGCAGGCCGGCGCCGAAGGCGGCGAGCGGGATGAAGGCCAGCCCCATCGCGATCGCCACCCCGGCGATCAGCAGCGAGATCCGCCGCACCTCGCGTTCGAGCGGGCTCTCCTCGACCGCCACCCGCTGCGAGAGGGCGGCGATCCGACCCAGCTCGGTGCCCATCCCGGTGGCGAAGACCAGCGCCCGCGCCTCGCCCTCGGTGCAGGCGCTGCCGCTGAAGACCAGCTCCGGCGCCTGCAGGAGCGGCGTCGCCCCCGGGCTCGAGCCGGCCCTTCTCTCGACCGGAGCCGACTCGCCGGTGAGGGTCGAGAGGTCGACCTCGACGGCGCCCTCGAGCAGGTGCGCGTCGGCGGAGATCCGTTCGCCCTCGGCGATCAGCATCACGTCGCCGGGGACCAGGTCGGCCGCCTCGATCACGGTCTCGCGACCGTCGCGGAGCACGGTCGCGCGTTCGGAGAGGTAGGCCCGCAGCGCCTCGACGGCGCGCTCGGCCTGGCGCTCCTGGAAGAAGGCGAAGCCGGCGTTGAGCAGGATCACCACCAGGACCGCGATCGCCACCGGCTCGATCCCGGCGACGGCGGCGAGGATCGCGGCGCCGAACAGCAAGAGCGCCAGCGGCTGGGTGAACTGGCGCAGCAGCTGGCGCGGCCAGCGGCGCCCGCCGCGGCGCTCGAGCCGGTTCGACCCGTGGGTCAGCAGGCGCCGCTCCGCCTCGCGCGAGGAGAGGCCCTCGCGCGAGGCGCGCAGGTCCCGGAGGAGCAGGTCGGTCCGCTCCTCCGGGTCGACGCCCGGGGCGTCGCCCGCCGCGGTCACGCCCTGACCACTCGCCGCCCTCGAGGCTGGCCGGGCCGCCAAGGGCCTCGCTCCAGAACTCGTGCCCGACCCCCGCGAAGAGCGGGCGGCAGGCGATGCCGCCGATCGGCCGCGCCGGCGGTGCTCTCCATGACCATTACCTGCTCCTTTGCCTGAGTTGACGACATCGGAGCGATCGTCGCGGCGCCGGGGGGCGGCGCCATCCGGGGCGGGCACCAAGGTCCCGTGCGGTCGAACCGCAGGGGGCGCTCAGCTGGCGGGGACGATCAGCGTCGGGCAGGAGGCGGTGCTCGCGACCCGCGCCGCGACGCTGCCGAGGAAGAGGCGGCGCATGCGCCCGTAGTTGCCGCGCGAGCCGATCGCCAGCAGGTCGGCGCCGCGGGCAGCGGCGGCGATCACGTCGGCGGCTACGCCGTGGACCTGCCTGCTCTCGACGGTCAGCCCCGGGGGCAGCAAGGCGCGGGCGCGGCCCAGGGCCCGCTCCACGCGGGCGGTCTCCGCCGGGTCGGCGGGGGCCGGGAATCCGGCCAGGTCGAAGCGCATCTCGGCCACGCCGACCAGGGTCACGGTCGCCGCCGCGACCGCGGCGAGCCCGCCGGCGATCGCCAGGGCGGCCAGCGACTCGCGGCTGCCGTCGCAGCCGACGACGATTCGCCGCAGCCCTTCCGCGGCGACGCCGTCGCGGGCGGCGTAGCCGCGCGGCGCGATCGCCACCGCGCAGGGGGCGCCGTCGAGCACCCGCTCGCCGACGCTGCCCGGCAGGACGCGGCCGACCGGTCCGCGGTGGGTCGAGGCGATCACGATCAGGTCGGCCTGTTCGGCGGCGGCGATTTCGCGCAGGCCCGCGGCGGGGCGGCCGCCGGCGATCACTCGGGTGCGGAACTCGCGGCCTGCGAGCTGCGCCGCGACCTCGCCTCGCAGCCTCGCTTCCTCCTCGGCGAGGACGCGGGCTTGGTCGCCGGGCGGGAGCGACGCGGAGCGGAAGGGGCGGACGGAGGCGACGAGCAGCTCGGCCCCGGCGGGGCCGGCGAGCAGGTCGGCGAGCGCCAGCGCGTCGGCGGACTCCGGTCTCTCGTCGACGCCGACGAGGATCCGTCGCGGCAGCGCGGCGCTCGCCGAAGCGTCTACCGCTGCGGCCGTGCCGGCGTCGGGAGCAGGGTCATCCATCGCTGGATCGTCGGTTGGATCCGGTCTCCTCTCATCCGTGTAAGACCACACTCCCTCCGGCAGCACACCGTCCCGGTTACCCTGCCACGGTGGCCGAGCAGCCGATCACGGTCGTCCTCGCCGATGACCACGCCGTCGTCCGCGGCGCCCTGCGCTCGCTGCTTGAGGGGCACGAAGACCTCGAGGTGATCGGCGAAGCAAGCGACCTCGCGGCCGCCCGGCGGGCGGTGGAGGAGAGCCCGCCGCAGGTTCTGGTGCTCGACGTCAACATGCCCGACGGGCTCGGCGTCGACGCGGTGCCCGCTCTGCGCGAGAGCGCGCCGGGGACGCAGATCGTGCTGCTGACGATGGAACGCGACCTCAGCCTGGCGCGCCGCGCCCTCGATGCCGGCGCCCTCGGCTACCTGTTCAAGGACGCCGCCCACCTGGAGCTGATCGAGGCGGTTCGCGCCGTCGCCGCGGGGGAGCGCTACGTGCCGCCCGCGGTCGCGGCCGGCCTCTCCGGCGCCGGAGAGAAGGGAGATGACTCGACGCTCTCGCCGCGCGAGACCGAGGTCCTGAAGCTGATGGCGCTCGGCCACACCAATCGCGAGATCGGCGAGCAGCTCGAGCTCAGCGTCCGCACCGTCGAGACCCACCGCGCCCACATCCAGCAGAAGCTCAACCTCAGCACCCGCCCCGAGCTGACCCGCTACGCGCTCGAGCGCGGCCTGATCGACGCCTGAGGCTCGCCACACAACCCGGTGTGGTGGTCCCCGGATGGTCCGCCGTGGCCGCGGTCGTAGCGTCGCGATCGATGACCGCCCTGGAACTCGCGCGCTGGCAGTTCGGGATCACCACGCTGTACCACTTCATCTTCGTACCCGTCACGATCGGGCTGGCGATCTGCGTCGCGGCGATGCAGACCCGCTGGTACCGGACCGGCGAGGAGCACTGGCTGCGCTCGACCCGCTTCTGGGGCAAGCTGCTGCTGATCTCCTTCGCCCTCGGCGTCGCCACCGGGATCGTCCAGGAGTTCCAGTTCGGGATGAACTGGTCGAGCTACTCGCGCTTCGTCGGCGACATCTTCGGGGCGCCGCTGGCGATGGAGGGTCTCGCCGCCTTCTTCGTCGAGTCGACCTTCCTCGGGCTCTGGATCTTCGGCTGGGGCCGGCTCTCAAAGCGGGCGCACCTGGCGTGCGCCTGGCTGGTAGCCGGCTCGACCGCGCTCTCGGCCTACTTCATCCTCGCCGCCAACTCGTGGATGCAGCACCCGGTCGGCTACAAGATGGCCGGCGGCAAAGCCGAGCTGACCAACATCGCCTCGGTGCTCTTCAACAGCACCGCGCTCTACGCCTTCGCCCACACTCTCCTCGCCGCGCTCCTGACCGCCGGGATGATCCTGATCGCGGTCTCGGCCTGGCACCTGCGCCAGGGTCGCGAGACCAGGGTCTTCGGCGGCGCGATGCAGCTGGCGCTGCCGCTGGTGACGCTGGCGGCGGTGGCGACGATGGTCGTCGGCCATTTCAACGGCATCCTGATGAGCCACCAGCAGCCGATGAAGATGGCCGCCGCCGACGCGGTCTTCGAGACCAAGCGCGGCGCCGGGCTCTCGGTCTTCGCCACCGGCGACTTCAAGTCGAACCCCGAAGGCCTCAGCCGCAATGTCGAGATCCCCAACCTCCTCTCGTGGATCTCGACCGGCTACCCGCGCGGCGAGATCGAGGGGGTCAACAACCTCAACCGCCAATACCAGCGCAGGTACGGACCGGGCAACTACACCCCGATCGTCGCGGTCGCCTACTGGACCTGGCGGGCGATGATCGGATGCGCGGTGGCGATGCTTGCCTTTGCCGCCTGGGGCTGGTGGCTGCAGCGCAAAGGCCGGCTGCGCGAGTCGAAGTGGTTCCTGCGGCTCGCCGTGCCGGCGGCGGCGCTGCCGTTTATCGCCAGCGCCACCGGCTGGGTCTTCACCGAGATGGGGCGCCAGCCGTGGGTGGTGTTCGGGTTGCTGAAGACCGACCAGGCGAACTCGCCCAGCGTCAGCTCGGCCGAGGTGTGGATCACCCTGATCGGCTTCACCCTGCTCTACGGGGTGCTAGCCGCGATCGCCGGCTGGGTCTTCGTCCGCACCGTTCGCAAGGGGCCGGTCGAGGCCGGCAAAGCCGAAGACCCGGGCCAGGAGCTGGCCCTCGCCTACTGAGCCGAAGATGGACGCCTACACCGCACTTCAGGTCGTCTGGTTCGTCCTCATCTCGATTCTCTGGATCGGCTACTTCCTGCTCGAGGGCTTCGACTTCGGGGTCGGGATGCTGTTCCGGGCGGTGACCCGCAACGACGACGAGCGCCGCGCCCTGCTGCACTCGATCGGGCCGGTCTGGGACGGCAACGAGGTCTGGCTGCTGGTTGCCGGCGGCGCCACCTTCGCCGCCTTTCCGCAGTGGTACGCGACCCTCTTCTCGGGCTTCTACCTGGCGCTCTTCCTGATCCTCGTCGCGCTGATCGTCCGCAACGTCAGCTTCGAGTTCTGGGGCAAGCACGACAGCAGGCGCTGGCGCCGCGGCTGGGAGTGGGCGATGATCGGCGGCAGCGCCGCCCCGGCCCTGCTCTGGGGAGTCGGCTGGGCGAACATCGTCCACGGCGTCCCGATCGGCCGCGACTTCGAGTACACCGGCACCCTCTTCGACCTGCTCCACCCCTACGCGCTGCTGGGCGGCCTCGCCACCCTGCTGATCTTTCTCTCCCACGGCGCGGTCTTCCTCAATCTGAGAACCGAGGGGGACCTGGGGGAGAGAGCGAAGGCGATTGCCGGCCGCGTCGCTTCTCCCGCCGCCGCGGCCGGCATCGCCTTTCTGATCTGGACGGTCGCCGCCCACCGCGGCGGCGTCGACGCCGGCTCGGCGATCGCCGCGGCCGTCTCGGCGCTCTGCCTGCTCGCCGCCGCCGCGCTCGCCGGCCGCGACCCGGTCCGCGCCTTCGCCGCCACCAGCGGCGCGATCCTGACCTTCTTCCTGGCGCTCTTCCTCGACCTCTTCCCGCACACGATGATCTCGAGCACCAGCGCGGCCTTCGACATGACGCTCAACCAGTCGGCCTCCTCGACCTACACGCTGGTGGTGATGACGGTCGTCGCCGGCCTCCTGGTGCCGGTCGTGCTCGCCTACCAGGCGTGGACCTACTGGGTCTTCCGCCACCGGGTCTCGGCCGAGGGCTTCGGCGACGTCCGGGGGCCGCTCGACCTGATCGACCAGCGCCCGGCGGGGGGCGGCGACGAGGGTCGCAAACCGGAGGCGGGCGGTGAGCTCGAGCCGGCGGGACCCCGAAGCTAGGGAACGGGCGCGGGAGACGCAGCGGCGGCTGACCCGCACCAGCCGCGCCGCCCGCGCCCACCTGGTCGCCACGGTCGCGCTCGGGCTCGGCGCCACCGCGCTGCTGCTGGCGCAGGCGACCCTGCTCGCCCACACCGTCGTCGGAGCCTTCCTCGAGGGGCGCTCGCTGGCCTCGCTGGCGCCGCTGCTGATCGCCCTCGCCGCGGTCTCGCTCGGCCGCGGCCTGCTCGACGCCGGTTTCGAGGCGGCCGGCCGGCTCGGCGCCGCCCGGGTGATGGCGGAACTGCGCTCGCGGCTGCTGCGCCAGCTGCTGCTGGTCCGTCCGGGACCGCTGCGCGAGGAGCGCTCGGGCGAGCTGGCGACCGCGGCGGTGCAGGGAGTCGACGCCCTCGAGGCCTACTTCGCCCGCTACCTGCCGCAGGCGGTGCTGGCGGCCCTGGTGCCGCTCGCGGTGCTCGCCTGGACCCTGCCCCGCGACTGGGAGGCGGCGATCGTGCTGGCCGTGACGGCGCCGCTGATCCCCGTCTTCATGGTCCTGATCGGCCGCCTCGCCGAGCGCTCGACGCGGCGTCGCTGGCGGCGGCTGGCGCGGCTCGGCGATCGCTTCCTCGACCTCGCCGGCGGCCTCGCGACCCTGCGCGCCAACGGCCGCGCCGAGGCCCAGGCCGACTCGATCGCCGCCGCCGGCGAGAGCTACCGGCGGGAGACGATGAAGACCCTGCGGATCGGCTTCCTCTCGGCCCTGGTGCTCGAGCTGCTTGCGATGATCGGGGTGGCGATCGTCGCCGCCACCGTCGGCATCCAGCTCGCCGCCGGCGCGCTCGGGCTGACCGCCGGCCTCACCGTCCTGATCCTGGCCCCGGAGATGTACATGCCGCTGCGCCGGCTCGGCGCCCAGTTCCACGCCAGCGCCGACGGGATGGCGAGCGCCGAGACGATCTTCGCCGTCCTCGACCGTCCGCCCGCGGTGGCGGCGCCGGCGGCGCCGCGGCCGGCGCCGCAACCGGATCGCGAGCCGCTGGTGCTCGCCGATCTCCGCTTCTCGCATCCCGGGCGCGAGGAGGTGCTGCGCGGCGTCGACCTGCGGATCGAGCCGGGCGAGACGGTGGCGCTGATCGGCCCCAGCGGCGGCGGCAAGTCGACCCTCGTCTCGCTGCTGCTGCGGCTCGCCGACCCGAGCGACGGCGTCCTCCGCTGCGGTTCGACCGACCTGCGCCAGGTCGGCCCCGCGGCCTGGCGCCGTCGCCTCGCCTGGGTGCCGCAGCGCCCGACCGTCTTTGCCGGCACCGTCGCCGAGAACGTCCGGCTCGCCGACCCCGGCGCCTCGGCGCAGCGGCTGCGCGCCGCGGTCGCCGCGGCGGAGCTGGAGCCGGTGGTGGCGGCGCTGCCGCAGGGGCTCGAGACCAGGGTCGGGGAGGGCGGTCGGCGGCTCTCGGCCGGACAGGCCCAGCGCCTCGCCCTGGCCCGCGCCTTCCTCGCCGACGCGCCGCTGCTGCTGCTCGACGAGCCGACCGCCCACCTCGACGAGGAGACCGAGCGGGCGGTGGCGGTGGCAGTCGAGCGGCTGGCGGCGGGACGGACCGCCCTCGTCGTCGCCCACCGCCCCGAGCTCGCCGCGATCGCCGACCGCGTCCTCGAGCTGCGCGACGGCCAAATCCTCGCCCCCACCGCCCCCGCCCCCAACCCGCGAGCCGTTCCTTATCCCGGAATAGTGGGGATAAGGAACAGCTCGACGGCCACGGCGGCGGTGGTCGGGTGAACGCGGCGCTGCGCAACGCCGTCGCGGCCACGCGGTCGCGCCGCCGCCTGCTCTGGCTCTCGGTCGCGCTCGGCGCCGGCGCCGTCCTCGCCGCGGTCGGCCTGCTCACCACCTCCGGCTACCTGATCAGCCGCGCTGCCCAGCGGCCGGAGATCCTGGTGCTCGGCGTGGCGATCGTCGGCGTCCGCTTCTTCGGCATCTCGCGGGCGCTGCTGCGCTACGCCGAGCGCCTCGTCTCCCACGACCTCGCCTTCCGCACCCTGACCGACCTGCGCTCGCGCTTCTTCCGGCGCCTGCTGCCGCTGGTCCCAGCCGGCTTGCCGGGGGTCGGGCGCGGCGAGCTGCTCGGGCGCTTCGTCGGCGACGTCGACTCGCTCCAGGACCTCTACCTGCGGGCGCTGGCGCCGCCGCTGGTCGCCGTGCTCGCCGGACTCCTCACCGTCGGCGTCGCCTTCTTGATCCTGCCGGCGGCGGCGCTGGTGCTGGCCGCGGCCCTGCTCGCCGGTGGTGTCGGGATCCCGCTGCTGACCCGCGCCGCCGCTCGCAGCGCCGGCCGCCGCCAGGCGCCGGCGCGGGCCGCGCTCGGCGCCGACCTGGTCGAGATCGCCGCCGGCTCGGCCGAGCTGGCGATCTGGGGCCGGGGCGAGGACTGGGTCGAGCGAGCCGAGCGCAGCAGCGCCGACCTCGCCTCGCTGCAGCGACGCGACGCCTTCAGCGGCGCCCTCGCCGCCGGCCTGCTGACCGCGGTCTCGGCGCTCGCCGTCGTCGCCGTCGTCGCGGTGGCGATCCCGGCGGTCGGCAGCGGCGCCCTCGCCGGCACCATGCTCGCCGCCCTGGCGCTGCTGACGATGGCGGCCTTCGAGGCGGTCGCCCCGCTCGGCGCGGCGGCGGCGAGCGTCGACTCCTGCGCCGCCGCGGCGGAGCGGATCGAGGCCGTGCTCGAGCGCGAGCCGCCGGTGCGCGAGCCCGCCGCGCCGCGGCCGGTCACGCCCGGGCCGCTCGCCTTCGCGGGCGTCGGCTTCGGCTACGAACGCGGCGCGCCACCGGTGCTCGACGACGTCGACCTGGTCCTGCGGCTCGGTCGCGCGGTCGCTCTGGTCGGTCCCAGCGGCGCCGGCAAGAGCACCCTCGCCGAGCTCGCGGTCCGCTTCCGCGATCCCGACCGCGGCACCGTCTCGCTCGGCGGCGTGCCGCTGCCCGCGCTCGACGGCGAGGAGATCCGCCGCAGCGTCCGGCTCGCGCCCCAGGACGCCTATCTCTTCACCTCGACCCTGCGCGACAACGTCGCCCTCGGCCGCGCCGGCGCCGGCGACGCCGAGGTCTGCGCCGCGCTCGAGGCCGTCGGCCTCGGCGAGTGGCTCGCAGCCCTGCCGGCGGGCCTCGACACCGAGCTTGGCGAGGCCGGCTCGCGCGTTTCCGGCGGCCAGCGCCAGCGGATCGCCGCCGCTCGCCTGTTCCTCGCCCGCGCTCCCTTCCTCGTCTTCGACGAGCCGACCGCCCACCTCGACCCCGGCGGCGCCGCCGACCTGCAGCGCCGCATCGCCGCCTTCGCCGAGCGCGGCGCCGGCGTCCTCGTCATCACCCACGACCGCGCCGCCCTCGACGCCTTCGACGAGGTCCTCGAACTGCGCAACGGCCGGGTCGCCTAGCCGGGGCGGCGGCGAAGCGGAGGCCTGGTCCGCTTCAGCGACAGCCGATCGGCGCGGCTCCTAGGGGCGACTCGGCAGGTTGCCGGCGATCGTGCGCGAGAACCAGGCGGCGGCGAGCTCGCCGACCCGCTCGAGCGCGCCCGGCTCTTCGAACAGGTGGGTCGCGCCAGCGACGATCGAGAGGTGGTGGATGCAGTTCAGCTGCTTCGCTGCCTCTTCGTTCAGGTCCAGCACGGCGCGGTCCTCACCGCCGACGATCAGCAGGGTCGGCGCCGTCACCTGCCAGAGCGCGTCGCCGGCGAGGTCGGGGCGGCCGCCGCGACTGACGACGGCGGCGACCTCGCGCCCCAGCCGGGCCGCGGCGCGCAGCGCCGCGGCGGCGCCGGTCGAGGCGCCGAAGTAGCCGACCGGGACCGGCTCCGAGGGCGAGCTGCGCTGCAGCCAGCGGGTCGCGGCGACGAGCCGCTCGGTGAGCAGCGCGATGTTGAACACGTTGCGGCGGTCGCGCTCCTCCTCCGGGGTGAGCAAATCGAGCAGCAGGGTCGCGAAGCCGGCGTGGTTGAGCCGCGCGGCGACCTGCCGGTTGCGCGGGCTGTGGCGGCTCGAGCCGCTGCCGTGGGCGAAGACGACCACGCCCTGCGGGCGGTCGGGGAAGGTCAGGTCGCCGGCGAGGGTCACCGGGCCGGCGGGGATCTGGACGCTCCGTTCCTCCATGCCTCGAGGCTAGGCGCGCCGCCCGCGCCCGCCATCGGGGAAAGACCGCACGGCGAAAGGGTGCGCCGCCCCGATGACGCAGCGGCGCCAGGCGGGAGGATCACGGGGCGATCAACGATGGCGCCGCGGGCGCCCGGAAGGAGCCGAGATGGACGCTGAGACGGTGATGCTGGAGCTGTCGCGGGAAGAGGCCGAGGTGCTGATCGGGGTCCTCGCCGCCGAGCGCCACAACGAGGAAGCCGAAGCGGTCTGCGAGTCGATCAAGCGCCGCCTCGACGGCGAGCTGGCGAAGCTCGGCTAGCGCGTCGCGCAGCTGTTGCCGCCGCTCTCGAGCTCCGGGTCGAAGGGGTGCAGGCCGGAGTTGACGGCGATGATCGACTCGTAGTTGGCCGGTCGCGGCGGCATCTCCGCCGTCAGCTCGGCGGCGAAGCGCTCGGGGTCCTCGATCGCCAGCTCCGGCACCGCGTCCCGGACCGCCCCGAGCCGCGGCGCGATCGCCGCGCCGTGGGTGCCGGGATGGGCGTGGCCGGGGAGCAGCAGCAGGTCGTCGGGAAGGGCGAGGATGCGCTCGCGCAGGGTCGCGTGGAGGACGCGGGCCATCGCCAGGGCGCCCTCGCGGTCGCCGCGCTGCAGGTCGGGCCGGGCGATCCCGTCGGCGAACAGCGAGTCGCCGCTGAGCAGGGCGCGATCGGCGAGCAGGAAGCCGGTCATGTCGGTCGTGTGGCCCGGCAGGGCGAGGGCACGGACCGTCAGCCGCCCGACCCGCATCTCCTCGCCGTCGGCCACCGGGACGACCTCCTCGCCGTAGGCGATCCCGCGCTCCAGCGAGGGCTCGGGCAGCCGCAGCGTCGCGCCGCAGAGCCGCGCCAGGGTCCGCGCGCCGGAGAGGTGGTCGGCGTGGAGGTGGGTGTCGTAGACCGCCCGGATGCGGGCGCCGGCGCGCTGCGCGAGGTCTTCGTAGAAGCCGCCGTCGGGGGCCGGGTCGACCACGATCGCCTCGCCGTCGGCGGCGAGGAGGTAGGAGAGGCAGCCGCGCCCGGGGCGCTGCACCTGCAGCACCTCGACGCCCTCGAGCCCGAGCTCGACCGGGAAGGCGCGCAGGGCGTCGATCCAGCCCCGCATCCCGCCCTCCAGCACGGCGGCGTCGACGCCCTCCGCGCGGAGCGCGGCGGCGACCGCCTGGGCCGTCGCCCCGCGCTGGCAGACGACGGCGACCGGGCCCTCGAGCCGCGCCGCGACGGCGGCCGGGTCGGCCAGCACGCGATCGGCGGGCAGGTGCACCAGCCTGGCGCTCGGGCCCTCGATCGGCCAATCGAGCTCGGTGCGGACGTCGAGGATCGTCAGCGGCTCGCCGTGCTCGAGGCTCGCGGCCAGCTCGGTCGGGCGCATCGGCTAGAACGCGGTCAGGCCGCGCTTGCGGCTGGCGAGGAAGTAGCGCTCGAAGGCGAGCTTCGCCCAGTGCGCCTGCGGCCCGCCCATCACCCGCGCGCTCGGCGTCTCGTCGTCGGCGTAGATGCCGTGGGCGAGGACGTGGTCGGCCTTGAAGATGATCCCGTTGTCGCCCGCGTCGAGCACGCAGATCGCCGAGAGGTCGGCGATCGGCATCTCGCGATGCTTGCCGCCTTCGAGGTCGGCGACGATGTTCTGGGCGGCGACCTTGGCCATCGTCTCGCTCATCTGGCCGGTCTTCGGCACCCCCGCAGGCACCTCGGTGCTCTCCGGCGGGGCGATCGCGGTCGCCACGCCGGCGGCGTAGACGTCGTTCTGCTCGGGGTGGCGGAAGCGGTCGTCGACCGGGACGAAGCCGGCCGGGTTGGCGAGCTTCTCGTTGCCGCGGACCGCGTCGACGCCGGTGAACGGCGGCACGATCATCGAGAAGGCGAACGGCAGGACGCGGCCGCCGGCGAGCTCGATCTCGCCCTCGCGGACGGCGGCGATCGAGGCGTTGGGAATGCCCTCGATGCCGAGCCGGTCGAAGAAGCCGCTGACCTTGGCGGCCGAGTCGCCGACCCCGCCGAGGCCGAAGTGCCCGAGGAACGGCTCGGCGGTGACGAAGGTGACCGGCGCCTCGCGCTCGAGACCGGCCTTGCGGATCCGGTATTGGACGTTGAAGAGGAACTCGTAGGAGGCGCCGAAGCAGGAGCCGCCCTGGGCGGTGCCGACCACCACCGGGCCGGGATCGTCGAGGAAGCGCTGCCAGGCCTCGGCCGCCATCTCGGCGTGCTCGAGGTTGCAGACCGACTGGGTGTGGCCGTCGATCGGCCCGAGCCCGGGGACCTTCTCGAAGGCGAGTCGCGGGCCGGTGGCGACGAGCAGCTTGTCGTACTCGAGCACCTCGCCCTCGCTGGTCGTCACCGTGTGCGCGGCGGTGTCGATCGCCGCCGCCGCTTCTCCGCGGTACTCGATCCCCTTGCGCTCGTACAGCGGCGCCAGCGGGAAGGTGACGTCCTCGGCGTCGCGCTTGCCGAACGGCAGCCAGATCAGCGAGGGGATGAAGGTGAACCGCTCGCGCGGGTCGAGGACGGTGACCCGGTGGCGGTCGTCGAGGTGCTTTCGCAGCTCCAGCGCGGCGGTCATGCCGGCGAAGCTGGAGCCAAGGATCACGATGCGCTTCGCGGAGTTGTTCATGGCAGTGAAGCTAGGTCCTCGCCGCAGCGGCGCCATCCGCAATCGCCCCCACACCAGGGTGGGGATCTCCCCGACGAGGTTGCACTTCTCCCCACCCCGTGCGCTTGTCCCCGGATAGCGGGGACAAGCGCAACGCCTGGGGAGAAGTGCAACGAGGTCGGCGCCGCGGGCTGCACGGCGCGGATCGACGGCTCGGGTTAGGAGCCGCCGAGGGCGGCGCCGAGCGAGGCGAGCTGCGCTTCGATCCCGCCGCAGACCCGCTCGCAGAGATCGAAGACGCCGTCGTCGGCGATCGCGTAGATCGAGCTGGTGCCCTGCTTGTGGCGACTGACGAAGCCCTCGGCGTGGAGCGTCGCGAGGTGCTTTGAGACGTTCTGCTGGGAGGCGCCGAGCGCCTCGGTCAACTCGCGCACCGAGGCTTCGCGGTCGCGCAGCAGATCGACGATCCGCAGCCGGGTGGGATCGGAGAGAGCGAGGAAGCGGCGGGCGATCAGCTCGGCCGCGTCTTGGGTCATCGGGGTCCGCATCGTTCTGCTATCTTTCTTTCACAACTGTAAAGTTGTTAATTTGTACTGTAGAGGAAAGGTTAGCGCGATGGCAACCGCAACGACGATCAACAGACCGGCGCAGGGGAGGAGAAGCCTGCGCACCGCTTGGCGCGGCTGGCCGCTCGAGCGAGTCCTCTTCGCCCTCGCCGGCACGATGACTGGGCTCAGCGCCCTGCTCGCCGCCCTCGTCAGCCCCTGGTTCCTGTTGCTGACCGGGTTCGTCGCGCTCAATCTCCTGCTCTTCGCGGGCGCCGGCGTCTGCGGCGCCTCGCTGATCCTGCGCCGCCTCGGCCTACGCGGCGGGTGCGACCGATGAGCGCCCCGGGACCGGTCGGCCGGCTCGGACGCTTCGCGGCGACCCACCGGCGTGGCGTCTTCGTCTCCTGGATCATCGTCGCCGTCGGGCTCGGCTTCCTGGCGCCGCGGGTCGAGACGGCGCTCTCCGGCGCCGGCTGGCAGGCCAACGGCTCGGAGTCGGTCAAGGCCCGCGAACAGATCGACACCGCCTTCGGCGGCAGCGGCGCCTACGCGATCCAGGTCGCCGTCCACTCGGGCGAACAGACCGTCGCCGACCCCGGCTTCCGCCGCACCGTCGCCGGCGTCGAACGCACCCTGCGCGCCGACTCGGCGGTGCGCGCCGTGGTGCCGCCGCGGCCGCGGACGACGATCTCGCCTGACGGCCACACCGCGATCGTCGTCGGCACCGCCGCCAAGAACCCGAACGAGATGGTCGCCGCCGCCAACGACCTCAAGTCCGAAGTCGCCGCCGTCGCCGCGCCCGGGGTCGAAGCCAACCTCACCGGCGCCGCCGGCATGTGGTCGGACTTCAACGAAGCCAACCGCGAAGCGATGATGAAGTCCGAGCTCTTCTCCTGGCCGGTGACCCTGGCGATCCTCGTCCTCGCCTTCGGCTCGCTGGTCGCCGCCGGGCTGCCGCTGCTCTTGACGATCGTCGGCCTCGTCGCCTCGGCTGGCGTCCTGTACCTCGGCACCCTGATCGCGCCGATCTCGATCTGGGCGATGAACTTCGCGCTGATGTTCGCGCTGGCGCTCGGCATCGACTACGCCCTGTTCATCGTCATGCGCTTCCGCAACGCCCTCTTCGGGCAGCGCGAGGACGTGACCGAGGCGGTGACCGAGACGATGGACACCGCCGGCAAGGCCGTCCTCTTCTCCGGCCTGACGGTGCTGATCTCGCTCTCGGCGGTGATGCTGGTGCCGAGCCCCGCCTTCCGCTCGATGGCGCTCGGGATCATGATCTCGGTGATCTTCGTCCTCGCGGCGACGCTGACCCTGCTGCCGGCGGTCCTGGCCAAGCTCGGGTCGCGGGTCGACAAGCTGGCCCTGCCCTGGGCGCACTCCGGCGAGCACCGCTCGCCGCGGTTCGCCCGCTGGGGCGAGCTGCTGTGGCGGCGGCCGCTGCTCTTCGGCGGAGTGGCGCTGGCCGTGCTGATCGCCCTGGCGCTCCCGGTCCTCAGCCTCAGCACCGGCATGCCCTCGATCAAGGTGGTGCCGAAGGACGATCCCTCGCGGGTCGGCTACCAGCAGCTCAGCGCCGCCTTCGGCCCCGGCATGCCGGGCACCCTGCAGGTGACGGCGCCGCGGGCGGAGGCGGCGGCGACCGTCGCGACCCTGGAAGCCGACGCCGGCATCGCCGCGGTCGGCAGGCCGATCCCCGGCCGCGAGGGCCTGGTCCTGGTCCAGGCGGTGCCGACCGTCGGGCCTTCGACCGACGCCGCCGGAGCCACCGTCGACCGCCTGCGCGCGGAGCTGCCGCCGCGGGCGCTGGTCGGCGGCCCCTCGGTCGAAAACCACGACCTCGAAGCGGCGCTGGCGGCGAAGACGCCGCTGGCGATCGGCGTCGTCCTGGCACTCGGCTTCCTGCTCCTGCTGGTCGCCTTCCAGGCGCCGCTGGTGGCGGCGATCGGCGTCCTCGCCAACCTGCTCTCGACCGGAGCGGCGTTCGGCGTCGCCAAGCTGATCTTCCAGGACGGTCACCTCGCCGGCCTGCTCGGCTTCGAATCGCAGGGCTTCCTCGACGCCTGGGGCCCGATCTTCTTCTTCGCGATGATCTTCGCGATCGCGATGGACTACACCGTCTTCCTGCTCTCCTCCGCCCGCGAGCACTGGGAAGCCTCCGGTGATCCGAAGGAGGCGATGGTCGGCGGGCTCGCCCACTCCGGCCGCGTGATCCTCGCCGCCGGCGCGGTGATGGTGGCGGTGTTCTTCACCTTCGCCCTCTCGGGACCGCTGCCGCCGAAGGAGATGGGCATGATCCTCGGGATCGCTGTCCTGCTCGACGCCTTCCTGGTCCGCCTGCTGCTGCTGCCGGTCTTCCTGCGGCTCAGCGGCCGCGCCGCCTGGTGGCTGCCCGGCTGGCTCGACCGGATCCTGCCCGACGTCCACTTCGGGCATGGCGAGGGCGGCGGCGAGCCGGCGCCGCCGCCGGCCGAGCGCGAGCCGGTCGCGGCGGCGACCCCGCGGTGATCGAGACCGTCGCCCTGCTCGCGGCCGGCGCCGCGATCGGGGTGGCGCTTGGCGCGGTCGGCGGCGGCGGCTCGCTGCTCGCCGTACCCGCCCTCGTCTACCTCGGCGACCAGAGTGTCCGCTCCGCCCAGGCCGGTTCGCTGATCGTCGTCATCGCCGCCTCCGCGCTCGGAGTCCTCCACTACCTGCGACGCGGCGAGGTCCGCTGGCGCGCCGGGCTCGCCTTCGGGCTGGCGGCCGGCGCCGCCTCGCTCGCCGCCTCGCTGCTCAGCCGCGGAATCGATCCCGACCTGCTGCTGCTCGCCTTCGCGCCGGTGATGGCGCTCGGCGCCGTCGCGATGCTGACCGAGCGGGCCGCCCTCGCCTCGCGCTTCCGGCCGTGGCGCCACGGGGTCAGCGCCCGCGGCCTCGCCGAGGTCCTGCTCGCCGGCCTCGCGGTCGGCTCGCTGACCGGCCTGTTCGGGGTCGGAGGCGGCTTCGTCATCGTCCCCGTCCTGGTCCTCGGCCTCGGCTTCGGGATCGCCGAGGCGACCGGCACCAGCCTGCTGGTGATCGTCGTCGGCGCCGCTCCGGCCCTGGCCGAGCGGCTCGGCAGCGCTGCGGTCGAGTGGTCGATCGTCGGCCCGTTCGCCGCCGCCGTGCTGGCCGGCGTCCTCGCCGGGACCGGGATCGGCCGCCGCGCCTCGGCGCGGGCGCTGACGCGCGGCTTCGCGCTGGTGGTCGTCCTCACCGCCCTCTACACCGGGACGCGGGCGCTGCTCGCGCTCACCTGAACGGGGTCTCGCCGGTGGCGTGCTGGCGGGCGTCAGCGGTCCGGCCGCCAGCGGCCAGCGCCGCGGCGATCTCCGTCGCCCAGGCCCGGATCTCGGGCCAGTCGCGGAAGTCGCCCTCGAGGCGTTTGAAGAAGAGCAGCGCCGCGCGTTGGCCGCGCCCCAGCCGCGAGCGCTCGAGCTTGCCGGCGAACATCCGGTGCTCGACTGCTCCCGTCCTCGCCCGGACCTGCTCGAGGTCGACGGGGTCGGTCCACATCTTCTTCACGAGCCTGCTCTCCCGCGGACCCACCGGGCCCGAGGAGAAGAGCCACACCGGGCGGCGGTTCAGCCCCGGGGAGATCCGCTCGCACAACTCGATCGCGGCGGGGCGCCAGTGGCCGGCGTAGAGCGCGCTGCCGATCACGAACGCGTCGTAGCCGCTCGTCGCCTCGACCCGCTGCGGCGCGACCGCGTCGGCTTCGATGCCGCTTTCGCGCAGGGTCGAGGCGATCGCCTCGGCGATCTCGGCGCTGGCGCCGTGCTCGCTCGCGGCGCTGACCAGGACGCGGGTCATCGCCCGCGCCCCTCGGGAGCGACCGCGCGGCTGACCAGCTGCCGGCAGGGTTGGCTCGCCCCCGCCTCGCCGCCCTCGTCTGAGACCTCGACGTCGACGACGAAATCGGGATAGCCGAGCTCGGCGTCTTCGTCGCAGTCGACGTAGAAGGGGACGCCGCCGGCGATCCCGATGCAGAAGGCGGTGCGCCCGGCCTGGGTCGGCATGGTCACGATCCGCGCTTCGACCGGCCCCTGGAGGCCGCCGCCGTGGCGCAGGATCAGGCGCCCCATTTCGGCCCGCAGGTGCTTGATCAGGTCGATCGCCGCCGGCGTCGCCCAGACCCTCTGGTCGCAGGCCGGGGCCGCCTTGCCGCTGCGAATCGGGCTCGAAGCGCTCATGCCGGGATCAAACCGCCACCGGCGCCCCCGCACAGCGGGGTAGAGCCACACGCCTGGCTGTGGCAGCGCCCGCCTCCGGGTCCCACCGGCTCAGGCCGGCACCGACACCGCGGCGAGGAGCTCGGCGTACTCGGCGAGGCGGAACGGGCCGAGAAAGCGCTCCCGCACCCGCTGCCGCGCCGCCCGCCCGAGCCGGTGCGCCAGCGCCGGGTCCGCGACGAGAGAGCGGATCGCGGCGGCGACCGCGGCGAGGTCTTCGGCCGGGACGAGCAGGCCGCTCTCGCCGTCGACGATCTGGTCCTGGATGCCGCCGACCCGGGAGCCGACCACCGCCCGCCGCTTCCACATCGCCTCGGCGACCGTCAACCCGAACCCCTCGGCAAGGCTCTTCTGCACCACCACCTGGGCGCGGTGCTGGAGGGCGTTGACCATCGCCCCGTTTTCGTCGAGGTCGGCCATCGGCAGGCTGACCAGGTGGACGCGGCGGCGGACCTCCTCGGGCAGCTGCCGCCAGGCGGCGCGCACCTGCTCCCAGACCCGGGCGCCTTCGGGGTCGTCGGCGACGGCGGCGGTTGCCGGTCCGGCCAGCAGCAGGCGAAGGTCGGCGTCGCCGAGGTGCTCGGCGAAGCAGCGGAGCAGCCCGTGGTGGTCCTTGAGCCGGTCCCAGCGCGAGATCTGGGTGACCAGCCGCGCGGCCTGCGGCAGCGGCTCGACCTGCAGCACCTCGGCGCTGCGCTCGACCCGCGCCGGGGTGCCGTCGGCGCGGGTGAAGCGCGGCGCGGCGCGGCGCGAGTCGCGAGCCAGCCCGATCGCGCCGACGATCGCCGCGACCTCGTCGGCGGAGAGCGCCTGGTTCTTCGGCGAGAGCGGATCGATCGACGGGGCCATCGTCCAGGTCCGGGCCGGATCGAGCCCCGCCCAGACGTAGGCGTCGCGCGAGAAGACCCAGTTGTCCGCCGCGGCCACCCACGGCTCGAGGAACCGCTGCGCGGCGAGCGCCGTCTCGTTCGGCTCGTCGCAGCCGATGTGGCAGCGCCAGATCGCCCTCGCGCCCGCTCGCTTGACGGCGGGGATCAGGCCCGCGGTCTGGGGGTCGTGGAGGAAGACGACGTCGCCGGGCTGGATCAGGCGCGCGAAGTGGCGCGAGCTGGCGGCGAGCGTCTCGCCGTAGAACCGCTGCTCGGCCGCTCCCAGCGGGCCCCCGTCGCTCGGCGCGCCGTGGAGGTTGTTGTGGATGCGCTTGGTCAGCTCGAAGAAGGCGGCGCGCTCGCGCAGCACCACCCAGCGGGTGTCGATCCTGGCGCCGCGCACGTAGGGCAGCAGGGTGCGGAGGATCTCGGCCACGCCGCCGCCGCGGAAGGTCGAGCTGACGTGCCAGATCGCCCGCCCCTCATAGGCCTCGCGGGCCCGCTCGGCGGCCGCTTCGAAGCGCGCGTAATCGGGCCCCAGCAGCGGCCTGAAGCTGGTGGGCGAGTGTGAGTCGATGTGAATGAACTTGGGCCGTCCCATCTCATGCCCGGGCGCGCGGGCGGATCGCCGCCCGGCCCGCGAGCGTCCCGTTCCGCGTCCGGGCGGTCAGCTGGAAGGCCTTCACGGCCGCGGCACCACCAGCACCGGACAGGCGGCGTGCTCGGCGACCTGGCGGGAGACCGACCCGAGCAGGGCCCGGCTGAACGGCCCGTAGCCGCGCGAGCCGAGGACCAGGAGGTCGACCCCGTCCTCGCAGCACCGGATCAGCTCGCTCGCGGGGTCACCGTCGAGGCGGGAGCCGGCGGCGCTGATCCCCTCGGCAACCGAGCTGACCCCGCTGTTGATCACCTCGTCGGGGTTGGGAGGGAACTGGGGCGAGAACGTCGGCACCATCGCCGGCACCGCTCTCGGCGGCCGGACCACCGTGATCAGATCGAGCGCGGCGCCGCTGTGGCGAGCGATCTGCTCCGCCCGGCGCAGCGCCAGGTCGGACTCGGGCGTGCCGTCGAAGCCGACGGCGACCGTCCGCGGCGGCGGGTGAGCCTGGTCGGAGTAGCCGACCGGAGCGACGGCGACGGCGGTCGGCGCGCCGCTCAGCAGGCTGGCGGCGACGCTGCCGATCAGCACCCGGCCGACCGCTCCCCGGTGGGGAGAGCCGACCACCACCGCGTCGAAGTGGTCGCGGTGCAGGACGCTGTCGATGATCCCCGCCGGCGAGCCGCCGCCGTAGGCGCGGGTTTCGACCTCGATGCCGGCGAGCTTCGTCCGCGCCTGCTCGAAGAGCGGCTCGGCCTCCTCCGCTTCCTCCTCCGGCAGCAGCGCGAACTCCATCGGGTAGGGGCCGGTGTAGAGGACGGTGACGACCAGGGCGCTCGACGGCTCGGTCGAGCCGAGCACGCGCGCCAGCTCGAGCGCGTCGCGCCCGCCCTGCCGATGGTCTAGTCCGACGAGAAGTCGCATCTTCAGCTGCCTTTCTGGCTGGTGGGGACGGTGTTTCCTAGCTGCGGGGAACCTAGGTCCGCCGGCCGGGGGCGGCATCCGCAGAACGCCACAGCAAGAGGGCGGATTCCCCCGATGAGCGCCGCCACCGGGCGCGCCAGGATCGTCCGACAATGTCGCGCAGCGTTCGCATCGGTCGCCTGGCCGGAATCCCGATCGGCGTACAGCCCCTGTGGCTGCTGATCGTCGGCCTGATCACCTGGTCGCTCGGCGCCGTCTACTTCCCCGATCGGGTCGACGGGATCGCGCCGCTCGCCGCCTACGCGCTCGGCCTCGCCTGCGCGCTCCTGCTCTTCGCGAGCATCCTCCTGCACGAGCTCGGCCACTCGCTGGTCGCGCGGCGCCACGGCATCGAGGTCGAGGAGGTCGACCTCTGGTTGCTGGGCGGCGTCGCCCGCATGTCCGGCTACCCGAAGGCGGCCGGCGACGAGCTCCGCTTCGCCGCCGCCGGGCCGGCGGTGACTGCGGCGATCGCCGCGGTCTTCGGCCTCGTCGCGGTGGCGCTTCCGGATTCGACCCCGGCGGCGCTGCGCGCGGTCGTCGACTACCAGCTGTTCGTCAACGCGGCGATCCTCGTCTTCAACCTGATTCCCGCCTTCCCGCTCGACGGCGGCCGCATCGCCCGCGCCCTGCTCTGGATGCGCAGCGGCGACCTCGGGCGGGCAACCCATACCGCCGCCGCTCTCGGCCGGGCGATCGGCTACGCGATGATCGCGCTCGGGCTGCTGGCGACCGCCGCCGGGCTGCTCAACGGCCTCTGGTTCGCCCTGGTCGGGTTCTTCGTCTCCGCCGCCGCCAGGGCGGAGGAGAACGGCCTGCTGATCCGCACCGCCTTCAGCGGCCGCGAAGCGGGCCGGCTGATGACCTTCCCGGCGCTGACGATCCCCGCCCGCACCACGGTCGCGGCGGCGGTCAGCGAGTACTTCGGACCGCGCGGCTACGTCGCCTTTCCGGTCCTCGACGGCGAGCGGCTCGCCGGCCTGGTCGACGTCGCCGCGATCGAGCGGGTGCCGCTGCGCGAGCGCCAGCGGGTGACGGTCGGCGAGGTCGCCAGCTACGAGCCCGGCCTGGTCGTCGACGAGGACCAGGACGTCGCCGAGCTGCTCGAGCGGCCAGCCTTCGAGCGGGTCGGGCGGGCGGTTGTGGTCACCCGCGACGGCGGCTTCGGGATCGTCTCGATCACCGACGTGCGGCGGGTCCTGCGGGCGCTCGAGCTCGGCGGCTCGGTGCCGCCGCGCACCAGCCCGGCGTGACTGTGGATAAGCCGCACCGAGATCGGGGGGCCTCGGCGGATGGCGGCGAACGCGATCGGCGCCAGATTGAAACCAGGCAACCGCAAGGAAAGGCAAGGAGATGAAGGCACGAGTCGTGATCGCAGGAGGCGGGGTCGCCGCGCTGGAGGCGGCGCTGGCGCTGCGCGAGCTGGCGGGCGAGCGGGCCGAGGTCGAGATCTTCTCGCCGCGGCGCGAGTTCGTCTATCGCCCCTACGCCGTCGGCAAGCCGTTCGGCGCCGCGCCGATCAAAAGCTATGACGTGGCGGCGCTCGCGACCCGTTGCGGCGCCGGCTTCCATCCCGAAAGCATCGCCTCGGTCGACGCCAGCGCCCGCCTGGCGACGACCCACGACGGCGTCTCCGTGCCCTACGACTACCTGCTCCTCGCCCCGGGCGTCTCCCGCCAGTGGCCGGTTCCGGGCGCCACCACCTTCTGGGGGATCGCCGACGTCAGCGAAGTCGAGCAGGTGATGGACCGGATCCGCGCCGGCGAGTCCCGCCGCGTCGCCTTCACGATGCCGGGGGTCGATAGCTGGGCGCTGCCGATGTACGAGCTGGCGCTGCTGACCGAGGCGCGGCTGGCGCGCGAGGGAATCGAGGACGTCGAGCTGACGATCGTCACCCCGGAGGAGGCGCCGCTGCAGGTCTTCGGCCGCGGCGTCGGCGAGGCGATGGCCGAGCTGCTGCGCGAGCGCGGCATCGGCGTCGTTGCCCAGGCCCACCCGGTTCGCTTCCACGAGGGCCTGCTGCAGACCGTTCCCGGCGAGCCGATCTGCTGCGACGAGGTGATCAGCCTGCCGCGCCTCGAGGGGCGCGCGATCCGCGGCGTCCTCCATGACCCCCACGGCTTCGCCCGCGTCGACGATCACTGCCGGGTCCTCAAGCGCGAGCGCATCTACGCCGCCGGCGACGTGACCAGCTTCCCGGTCAAGCAGGGCGGCATCGCGGCCCAGCAGGCCGACGTCGCGGCCGAAGCGATCGCCGCCGACCTCGGCGTCCCGATCGAGCCGCAGAGCTTCGACCCGATCCTCCGCGGCGTCCTCTGGACCGGACACCAGCCGCTCTACCTGCAGGGCTGGCTGGCCGGCGGCCACGGCGAAACCTCGACCCTCAGCGAGCAGCCGCCGTGGGAGCAGGGAACCGACAAGATCGTCGCCCGCCGCCTGACCGCCTTCCTCGCCGAGGTCGACGCCGATCACGACGTCGCCCTGCGGGCATGAGGGTCCTGATCGGCTACGACGCCAGCAGGGGCAGTCGCGACGCGGTCGAGCTGGGGCGCTGGCTGGCGGCCGGGGAGGGCGGCGAGGCGCTGCTCCTCGACGTCCTCGCGCACCCGGGCCCACTGCCCGTCGCCTACTACATCCTCGGCTACGAGGAGGCGCCCTGGGCCGAGGAATTCTTCCGCCAGCCGGCATCGGTCCTCGCCCCCCTGGAGGTGCGCTGGCGGACCTACACCGGCGGCTCGCCGGCGCACGTCCTCACCGACGTCGCCGGCGCCGAGGGCTTCGAGTTGATCGTCGTCGGCTCGCCGCACCGCGGCGCGGTCGGGCGGGCGCTGCTGGGAAGCGTCGCGCAGGGCGTTCTGCACGGCGCCCCGGTGCCCGTAGCCGTCGCTCCGCGCGGCTTCGCCGACGAGCGGCACCCGGCCCCGCGGCGGATCGGCGTCGCCTGCGACGGCAGCCCGGAGGCCGCGGTCGCCCTGGCGCAGGCCGAGGCGCTCGCTCGCCGCCACGGCGCCGCGCTCGAGCTGCTCACCGTCGCCACCGGCTCGCCGATTGCGCCCGGCCTCGTCGGCTTCCGGCTCGACCCGATACCGACTCCCGACGAGGCGCTCGCCGAGAGCCTGGCGGCGGTCGGGTCCGGGGTCGAGGCCAGCGGCCGGGAGCTCCACGGCGGCTCCGTCGCCGCCGCGCTCGCCGCCGCCGCTGAGGACCTCGACCTGCTGGTCGTCGGCTCGCGTGGCTACGGCTTCTTCGCCCGGGTGATGGTCGGCTCGGTCAGCAGCGAGCTGATCCAGGCCGCCCCCTGTCCCGTCCTCGTCACGCCGCGGCCCGAGGACAAGGCGGGAGGCTGAGGGCCCCAGCGGGCGGGCCGCGGGCTCGCCCGGCGGCTCACTCGTAGGTCAGCGCCTGCAGCGGGTCGAGCCGGGCGGCGCGGCGGGCGGGGACGACCGCCGCCAGGGTGCCGATCGCGATCCCGATCAGGGCGATCGCCAGCAGGGTGCCGCTCGGCACCTCGATTCTCAGCGCCCCGAGGGTGCTTTCGCGCACCGAGAAGATCCAGACGAAGCCGACCAGCAGCCCGGCCAGGCAGCCGGCGATGCAGCCGGCGAGCGAGACGAGCAGGCTCTCGTCGAGCAGCGCCCGGCGGATCCGCCAGCGCGAGCCGCCCAGCGCCCGCAGCACGCCGATCTCGCGGGTCCGTTCGATCACCGACATCGAGAGGGTGTTGACGATCCCCAGCAGGCCGACTATCACGGCGATCCCGATGATCGCGTTGAAGAAGGCGAACTGCTGGTTGATCTGCTGTTCGTAGTCCTGCTTGACCTCGGCGTTGGAGACCGCTTCGAAGCCGGGGTAGGAGGCGGCGAGCAGGCGGTCGACGGCGCTCTCCAGCGCCTTCGCATCATCCGGCGAGCGGGCGTTGACGGCCAGCTGGGAGTTGGCCTGGATGCCGTAGACCCGCGCCATCGTGGCGAGCGAGACCAGCACCTCGTTGCCGTTCGCTTCGAAGGTTTCGAGCAGCCCGACGACCGGCGCGCGCCGGCTGCCCGACGCCCCTTCGAGCTTCACCGTGTCGCCGACCGCGAGCCCGGCCGCCTCGGCGAAGCCCATGCCGAGGACGGCGCCGCCGCGCTGCAGGCCGGCCATCACCGCCGCCGTCGAGCCGCCCTCGTACTCGCTGCGGTCGGCCTGCGGCCAGGCGCGGGGATCGACCGCGACGAGCAGGCCCGGTTCGCTCCCACCCGGCAGCTTGCGCATGTAGACGACGCGCCGCGGGGTCACCGTCCCGGCCTCGGGGAGGGCGGCGATCCGCCGGCGCAGGGATTCGGAGATGCTGCCGCTCGGTGGGCCGTACTCGCTGTAGTCGAGTGGCTGCACGGTGAGGTCGCGGGCGAAGCGGGCGTTGACCTCGTCGCGAATCGAGCCGACGAAGCTGGCGCTCATCATCGAGTCGACGACGACCACCGAGAGGGTGATGACGAGCGCGGCGGCGGTCGCCGAGGTGCGCAGCGCGTTGGCCCGCAGCGAGTCCGAGGCGAGCCGCCCCTCGGCCGGCATCAGCCGGGTCAGCGGCGCGGCGAGCAGGCGGATCAGCGGCATCACCACGAACGGCGCCAGCAGGACCATGCCGACGAACATCACGATCGTCGAGCCGACCCCGACGAGTCGCGCGAGCGTCCCGGACCCCTGGTTGCTGAACCAGAAGAGGCCGCCGATCGCGAGGCCGGGGAGGAACAGGGCGAGCCCCGCCAGCGCCCGCCGCAGCCCCGCCCGTCGGTCGCGCCCGGCGCTGCCGGTGAGCGCCCTGATCGGCGCCACCCGCCCGGCCCGCAGGCCGGGGTGGAGGGCGCCGGCGACCGTCGCCAGCAGGCCGACGCCGATCGCCACCGCGGCCGAGCCGAGGGTGACGTCGAGGGTGGCGACCGGGAGGCCGAAGAGGCTCCGCATCACCGCCGCGAGCAGGTGGGCGAGGCCGAGGCCGAGGGCCAGCCCCAGGGCCGAGCCGATCAGCGCCAGGATCAGCGCCTCGCCGACGATCAGGGCGGCTATCCGCCGCCGCGAAGCGCCCAGCGCCCGCAGCGTCCCCAGCTCGCGGATCCGTTGCAGGACGGTCATGTTGAAGCTGTTGAGGATCAGGAAGGCGCCGACGAAGAGCGCCATCCCGGAGAAGAAGTAGAGGACGATGTCGAGGCCGGCGAGGGATTCGTTCGCCTGCTCGGCCAGGCCGCTAGGGGTCGTGACTTCGACCCCCGGACCGGTGATCGCTTCGATTCGCCGCTGCACCGCTGCGGTCGAGGCGCCGGCGGCGACGATCACGTCGACCTCGTCCCAGCTGCCGCGTTTGCCGGTCAGGCGCCGCGCCGTCGCGACCGGCATCGCCGCCGTCCCGTAGCCGCCGAGGTCGAGGCTGGTGGGGAACTCGTAGAGGCCGCTGACCCGCAGCGGCGCTTCGCCGGTGGGCGCCGCCAGGCGGACCGCGTCGCCGAGCGCGTAGCCGTGCTGCTCGGCCCAAGCCGCCTCCAGCTGGATCTGGTTCGGGCCGCTCGGCTCGTGTCCCTGGACGGTGGTCGCCCCGGAGGTGTTGGGGGCGTCGAAGTCGATGCCGGCGACGAACAGCGTCGCCGTGCGGCCTCTGTTCACCCGCCCGTCTTCGATCAGCCGGTAGACGCCGAACACGCTCCCGCTGGCGCCCTGGACGCCGTCGACCCGCCGCACCTTCGCCAGGGTTCCGGCGGGCAGCGAGCCGACCTCCGACTTGCCGCTGACGGTGAGGCTGGTGTTGCCGTAGATCGCGTCGTAGAGGTTGGAGAAGGTCGAGTGGATGGTGGTCACCAGGATCAGCACCCCGAAGGCCATCCCGACGCCGAGCACGATGCCCGCCGTGGTCAGCGCCGAGCGCAGCGGCCGCGCTCGGAGCGAGCGCAGCCCGAGGCCGCCGAAGCCGCGCAGGCGAACTCCCTCGGCGGGCGCGGAGCTCATGCGGGCGCCTGCTGCAGCGCCCCGGAGCCGGCCTCGACGCCGCGGAAGGCGTCGATGATGCGGCCGGTGTCGCCGCCTGCGACCTCGGCGACGATCGCGCCGTCGCGGAGGAAGACGACCCGATCGGCGAGCGCCGCGGCACCGGGGTCGTGGGTGACCATCACCACCGTCTGGCCGGCGTCGACGACGGCGCGAAGCAGCCGCATGATCGCCGCGCCGCTGGCCGAGTCGAGGTTGCCGGTCGGCTCGTCGGCGAGGACCAGCCGCGGTTCGCGCAGCAGGGCGCGGGCGATCGCGACCCGCTGCTGCTCACCGCCTGACAGCTCGGTCGGGAGGTGGGCCGCCCGGTCGGCGAGGCCGACCATCCCCAGCAGCTCCCCGACGCGCCCGGCGTAGCGGCCGGGCCGCTCGCCGTTGACGAGCGCCGGCAGCAGCACGTTCTCGGCGGCGCTCAGGGTCGGGAGCAGGTTGAAGAACTGGAAGACGAAGCCGAAGACCTCGCCGCGCAGCCTGGTCAGCTCGGCGTCGCCGAGGTCGTCGTAGCGCCGGCCGGCGATCGCGACGCTGCCGGCGTCGGGCCGGTCCAGGGCGCCGAGGATGTGGAGCAGCGTGCTCTTGCCCGACCCCGAGGGCCCCATGATCGCGACCATCTCGCTCTCGCCGACCTCGAGGTCGACGCCGCGCAGCGCCTGCACGGCGGTCGGCCCGCTGCCGAAGCGGCGCTCGAGGTCGTTGGCGATCAGCAGCGGCTGGGCGGCGTCGCCGGGGCGAGCGGCTGGCCTGGACTCGGTCATGGCCGCCATCGTCGCCGTGCCGGCCGGGCCGGCCATCCGTGAAATGCCCCATGCTGGGCGTCGGATCGCGGTCCCAGCTTGCCAGGGAGGAAAATAGGTGGTATTCCTACTATCTGTGTTCGGCGTATATCACCAGGCGGCGTCGCGATGAGCACGCTGATCGAGGATCGCAGCGCCGAGCGGGCCGCCGGCTCGGACCGCTTGCCGCTGCGCTTCGTCACCGCCGCCTCGCTGTTCGACGGCCACGACGCGGCGATCAACGTGATGCGCCGGCTGATCCAGGACTCCGGCGCCGAGGTGATCCACCTCGGCCACAACCGCAGCGTCCGCGACGTCGTCCGGGCGGCGATCCAGGAGGACGCCGACGCGATCGCGATCAGCTCCTACCAGGGCGGTCACACCGAGTACTTCCGCTACGCGGTCGAGATGCTGCGCGACAACGGGGCCGACCACATCCGCGTCTTCGGCGGCGGCGGCGGCACGATCACCAGCCGCGAGATCGCCGAGCTGCACGAGTTCGGGGTCGAGCGGATCTACGCCCCCTCCGACGGCATGTCGCTGGGTCTGGTCGGGATGATCGACGACCTGGTCCAGCGGGCGACCGCGAAGCGGGTCGCCTCGAAGCCGCCGGAGCCGAGCGAGCGGGCCGGCGATCGCGAGGTCGCCCAGCTCCTCTCCTGCCTCGAAGACGGGGCGATCGTCGATTCCGAGCTCTCCTGGATGCGGGCCAGGTGGAGCGAGCTCGGCGCCGGCGTGCCGGTGGTCGGCGTCACCGGGACCGGCGGCGCCGGCAAGAGCACGGTCACCGACGAGCTGCTCTCGCGCTTCGCCCAGCGCCTGCCGGAGCTGCGAATCGCGGTGCTGGCGGTCGACCCCACGCGCCGCCGCACCGGCGGCGCCCTGCTCGGCGATCGGATCCGGATGAACAGCCTCCGGCACGAGCAGATCTACATGCGCTCGATGGCGACCCGGCGCCAGAACCTGGCGACCAGCGCCGTGCTCGCCGACGCGATCGCCTACCTGCGCGCCACCGGCTTCGACCTGGTGATCGTCGAGACCGCCGGCATCGGCCAGTCGGACTCGGAGATCGTCGACCTGGTCGACGTCCCGGTCTACGTGATGACCAGCGAGTTCGGCGCCGCCAGCCAGCTGGAGAAGATCGACATGCTCGACCTCGCCGAGCTGGTCGTGATCAACAAGTTCGACAAGGGCGGCGCCAAGGACGCGCTGCGCGACGTCCGCAAGCAGTGGCGCCGCAACCACGTCTCCTTCGAGCTGCCCGAGGACGAGGTCCCGGTCTACCCGACGATCGCCAGCCAGTTCGACGACCCGGGCGTCACCGAGGTCTTCGTCCAGCTCTGCCGCAGGCTGGGCGAGAGGGCGGGCGACGGCGGCCGCTGGGACCCGGGCCTGCCGCCCGCCGCGCGCGAGCCGGTCGGCAACGCGCTGGTCCCCGCCGAGCGGGTCCGCTACCTGGCCGAGATCGCCGAGCAGGGCCGCGGCATCAACCGGGAGGTCGAGCGGCTGGCCGGTCTCGCCTCGCGCGCCCAGCACCTGCAGGAGGCGCTCGCGGCGCTCGGCGGCGAGAGCCCGGAGCTGCGGCGGGCCTACGAGGAGGCCCGCGCCGCGCTGCCCGCCGAAGCGCTCGAGCTGCTCGCGACCTGGGACGAGCGGATCGAGGCGATCAGCGCCGAGACCTACAGCTACGCCGTCCGCGGCAAGGAGATCACCGGGCCCAACTACCGCGAGACGCTGAGCGGCCAGCAGGTGCCGAAGATCGCGCCGCCGCGCTTCGAAGGCTGGGGCGACCGCCTGCGCTTCCTGATGAAGGAAAACCTGCCCGGCTCCTACCCCTACGCCGCCGGCGTCTTCCCCTACCGGCGCGAGGGCGAGGACCCGACCCGGATGTTCGCCGGCGAGGGCACCCCCGAGCGCACCAACCGCCGCTTCCACTACCTCTCCCAGGGCCAACCCGCGGCCCGGCTCTCGACCGCCTTCGACTCGGTCACCCTCTACGGCGAGGACCCCGCCGAGCGCCCCGACATCTACGGCAAGGTCGGCAACTCGGGCGTCTCGATCGCCACCCTCGACGACGCCAAGAAGCTCTACTCGGGCTTCGACCTCTGCGCGCCGAGCACCTCGGTCTCGATGACGATCAACGGGCCGGCGCCGATCGTCCTCGCCTTCTTCCTCAACGCGGCGATCGACCAGCAGGTCGAAAAGCACCTGCGCGAGAGCGGCCGCTGGGAGGCGACCGAGCGCCGGCTCGAGGAGTATTTCGCCGAGCGCCCGCGGCCCCGCTACGAGGGCGAGCTGCCGCCCGGCAACGACGGCCTCGGGCTCGGCCTGCTCGGGATCTCGGGTTCGGAGGTGGTCGACGAGCAGACCTACGCGCGGATCGCGGCGCAGACCCTGCGCAGCGTCCGCGGCACCGTCCAGGCCGACATCCTCAAGGAGGACCAGGCGCAGAACACCTGCATCTTCTCGACCGAGTTCGCGCTGAAGATGATGGGCGACGTGCAGGAGTTCTTCGTCGCCAACCAGGTGCGGAACTTCTACAGCGTCTCGATCAGCGGCTACCACATCGCCGAGGCCGGGGCGAACCCGATCTCCCAGCTCGCCTTCACCCTCGCCAACGGCTTCACGATCGTCGAGTACTACCTGGCGCGCGGGATGGAGATCGACTCCTTCGCCCCCAACCTCAGCTTCTTCTTCTCCAACGGGATGGACCCCGAGTACGCGGTGATCGGCCGGGTCGCGCGGCGGATCTGGGCGCGGGCGATGCGCGAGCGCTACGGCGCCTCCGAGCGCAGCCAGAAGCTCAAGTACCACGTCCAGACGAGCGGTCGCAGCCTGCACGCGCAGGAGATCAGCTTCAACGACATCCGCACCACGCTGCAGGCGCTCTACGCGATCTTCGACAACTGCAACAGCCTCCACACCAACGCCTACGACGAGGCGATCACCACCCCGACCGAGGAGTCGGTGCGGCGAGCGGTGGCGATCCAGCTGATCATCAACCGCGAGCTCGGCCTCAACTTCACCGAGAACCCGTGGCAGGGCAGCTTCGCGATCGACGCCCTCACCGACCTGGTCGAGGCGGCGGTCTACGCCGAGTTCGACCGGATCTCCGAGCGCGGCGGCGTGCTCGGGGCGATGGACACGATGTACCAGCGCGGCAAGATCCAGGAAGAGAGCCTCCACTACGAGCGGCTCAAGCACGACGGCTCGCTGCCGCTGATCGGCGTCAACGCCTTCCTGCCGAAGGAGGGCGAGGGCGAGCAGACCGGCGAGCTCGAGCTGATGCGCTCGACCGACGCCGAGAAGGACGCCCAGATCGCCGCGGTCAGGGCCTTCCAGCAGATCGGCGCCGACCGCTCGCCGGCCGCGCTGGAGCGGCTGCGCGACGTTGCCCGCGCCCGCGAGAACGTCTTTGCCGCGCTGGTCGAGGCGGTCAGGGTCGCCTCGCTCGGTCAGATCTCGGCCGCGCTGTACGAGGTCGGCGGCGAGTACCGGCGGAACATGTAGGACCTCGGGTAGCGTCCGCCGCCATGGCCGCCGAGCCGCGCATCGTCTGCCTCGTGCCGAGCATCACCGAGCTGATCTGCGAGCTCGGCCTCGAGCGCCAGCTCGTCGGCCGCACCGGCTTCTGCGTCCACCCCTGGGAGACGGTGCGGCGGATCCCGAAGGTGGGCGGGACCAAGGACGTGAAGCTGGAGAGGGTGCGCGAGCTGGAACCGACCCACGTCGTCGTCAACGTCGACGAGAACCGGCGCGAGGACGCCGAGGCGCTGGCCGAGTTCGTCCCCGAGGTGGTGGTGACGGATCCCCGGGGGCCGCGCGACAACCTCGAGCTCTACCGGCTGCTGGGCGGGCTGTTCGGGCGCGAGGCGGAGGCCGAGCGGCTCTGCGAGCGTTTCGAGCGGGCCTACCGGCGCGCGGCGGCGGACGATCGCCCGGCCACAGACGTCCTCTACCTGATCTGGCGCGACCCCTGGATGACGATCGCCCCCGAGACCTACATCTCGCGAACGCTGGCGCTGTTCAACTGGCGCACCTTGCCGGCGAGGAGCAGTGAGCGCTACCCGCCGGTCGACCTCGAGGCGGTCGGCGGCGAAGCGGATCGCGTCCTGCTCAGCAGCGAGCCGTTCCATTTCAAGGATCGCCACGCCGCGGAGGTCGCCGCGCTTCTCGGCGACACCCCAATCTCGCTGATCGACGGCGAGATGACCTCCTGGTACGGCTCGCGGGCGATCGCCGGCCTCGAATACCTCGCCGACTACACCGCGAGCTGTTCCTTATGACCACCAGTCGGGCAAAAGGAACAGCTCGGGGGGTCGGGCTCTCCTGGAGCGGCGGCAAGGACTCGGCCCTGGCGCTGTGGCTGATGCGCGAGGAGCTGGGGATCGAGCCGGCGGCGCTGCTCACCACCTTCACCGAGGACTTCGACCGGGTCAGCATGCACGGCGTTCGCCGCCAGCTGGTCCGCGCCCAGGCCGAGGCGGCCGGGCTGCCGCTGGTCGAGGTCGGCATCCCCGCCGCCTGCGTCAACGAGGTCTACGAGGCGCGGATGGCGGCGGCGCTGGCGGCGCCCCCGCTCGCCGAGGTTGGGGCGATGGCCTTCGCCGACCTCTACCTCGAGGACATTCGCGCCTACCGCGAGGAGCGGCTGACCGGGGCGGGGAGGGAGGCGCTCTTCCCGCTCTGGGGGCGCGACACCGCGGCGCTCGCGCGGCGCTTCGTCGCCGCCGGGTTCGAGGCGATCCTCGTCTGCGTCGACCCGCGCAAGCTCGATCCCTCCTTCGCCGGCCGGAGCTTCGACCGCTCGCTGCTTGAGGACCTGCCCGCCGGCGTCGACCCCTGTGGCGAGGAGGGCGAGTTCCACACCTTCGTCCACGCCGGCCCGGTCTTCGCCGCGCCGATCGAGGTCGAGCGCGGCGAGCGGGTGGAGCGCGACGGCTTCGTCTTCTGCGACCTCCTCGCGGCGGCGGGGAAGCGCTGAGCCTCCGCCCGCCCCGATCCCCCAAGCGTCGGTTCTTGCCTTGCCGGGCCCCGAAGTAGTTGGTACCCCTACTATCTGTGAGCCGCATAGCCCTCCCACGCGACCGGGGTCCGGCATGACCTCGATCGGCCAGGTCGCGGTTCTCGGCGGCGGCTTGATGGGCTCGGGAATCGCCGAGTCGGTCGCGCGGGCCGGGGTCCCGGTCACCGTCCGCGACGTCGATCGCACCGCCGTCGGCGCCGCCCGCGAGCGGATCGACGCCTCGCTCGCCCACGCCGAAAAGCGAGGCAAGGTCGACGCCGAGGACGCCGAGCGGATCCGCGGCGCGATCCAGCTGACCACCGACCTGGAGGAGATCGCCGCCGCCGACCTGGTGATCGAGGCGGTCCCCGAGAACGCCGAGCTGAAGGCGGGCATCCTCGCCCAGGTCGCCGGGATCGTCTCCACGGAGGCGCTGATCGCCTCCAACACCTCCTCGATCCCGATCGCCCAGCTGGCGGCCAGGGTGCCGCACCCCGAGCGCGTCCTCGGCCTGCATTTCTTCAGCCCGGTGCCGGTGATGAACCTGGTCGAGGTGGTCGTCGCGCTCGATACCTCCGAGCAGACGCTGGCAGCGGCGCACGAGTTTGCCGAGCGGATCGAGAAGCGGGCGATCGTCACCAAGGACCGCTCGGGGTTCATCGTCAACATGCTGCTCGTCCCCTACCTGATGGCGGCGGTGAGGATGTACGAAGAAGGCTTCGCCTCGGCCGAGGACATCGACGAGGGGATGAGGCGGGGCTGCGGGCACCCGATGGGGCCGCTGACCCTCTCCGACTTCATCGGCCTCGACGTGCTGTACGCGATCGGCGACTCGCTGTACGAGGAGTTCAAGCGCGCCGAGTACGCGCCGCCGCCGCTGCTGAAGCGGATGGTCGCCTCGGGCCGGACCGGCCGCAAGGCCGACCGCGGCTTCTACGAGTACGGCCGCGCGCGCGTCGCCGCCGCCTAGCGAGAGCGCGGCGCCGACCGGGCCGACGAGGCGACGTCGACCCGGTCGATCGCCGCAACGCCGTTACTCGGCCGCCTTCTTCAGCTCCGCGCCGGCACTGAACTTCGGCACCGACTTGGCCGCGATCTGCATCGTCTCGCCGGTGCGCGGGTTGCGACCCATGCGCGACGAGCGCTGGGAGACCGAGAACTTGCCGAAGCCGGTCAGGCGGACCTCGTTGCCTTCGCCGATCTGCTCTTCGATCGCCCGCAGGGTCGCCTCCAGCGCCCGCTTCGCCTGACCCACCTCGAGCCCGCTCTTCGCTGCGACGTCGCGGGCCAAATCCTCCTTGTTCATGATCGCCATCGCTTCCTCCGAACCCATCGCTTATCCGCTTGCAACGGACCTTCCGGCGAGTGACGCTAACGGGCCCTCAGGTCGGCTTTTTGCGCAGCCGCGCCGGATCCGCCCGCGGGCCCGCTGCCGATTTCTTGGTGAATCGGGCGATCACGTCGAACAAACGTCGAGCGACGTACTCGAAACTTGGTATCCGGGAAGGAATTCTATGTGGCTGTCAAACCGGACCCGGCGCTGACCCCAGAGCCCCCCTGGCGGGCCCTCGACGAGCTCGGCTTCGAGCCCGAGCCGCGGCTCACCTACGCCGAGCTGCGCGGCGATGACGTGCGCGTCGCCCGCTGCCTGGCCGAAGCCCACCGCGAGCTCGCCGCCTCGCTGCCGCTCGATTCCCGCGTCCGGGCCCTGGCCCTGCGCTGCGGCGACCACTGGGGCCGTCTCGCCGGTTTGCCCCACGGCCTCGCCGAGGTCGAGAGCTAGCGCAGGTCCTCGCAGGCGATGCCGTCGTGGTCGGCGTCGAGCCGGTCCGGGTCGTATCGCGGTCCGCCGTGCTTCTTGTAGTAATGCTGCGCCTGCTTCCAGCTGTGGAAGTCGGAGCAGTCCTTGTCGACGGCCTGGGCCGGCGCGGCGGCAACGGCGAGAACGCCTGCGGCTAGCAGGCCGACGATCGTCTTGCGCATCGGAATCTCCCCTTTGGTGGACAAGCGCATGAGTGTAGACGCAGACGTCGCTGTTTTGGAACGCTTCAGGCTACAAAGGTTGCCGCGGCGGGCCGCTGTCGCACGTTCAGGGGCGGGACGGACCGGCTAGGCGTCGTGGCCGAGGACGCGCGCCTTCTCGGCGGCGAACTCCTCGGCGGTGAGGACGCCCTTGTCGCGCAGTTCGCCGAGGCGCTCGAGGCGCTCGAGGCGGGCGTCCTCCTGGTCGATGGCGCGCGTCGGCGCCTCCCGGGTCGGCGCCTCGGCGCCCGCCGGCGCCTCGCCTTGCGCCGGCCCGCCTTGCGCCGGTGGCTCGCCATCGGTCTCCCCGCGTTCCGGCAGCCGCACTTCCGGCAACCGGATCCTCGAGGTCTGCTCGCTCACCCGCTCGCCGATCCCCGACTCGCGGTAGGCGCTGACCACCCTCTCCCGGGTCGAGCCGAAGACGCCGGCGAAGCTGGCGTCGGGGAACTCCTCGAGGGTCTGACGCCGCAGCTCGTGGATGCCGAAGGCCGCCATGCCCGCCACCACCAGGGTGGTGAGGAAGGAGCGCAGGCCGATCCCGGAGGAGGACAGCAGGTAGATCCCGAAGACGACCGCGAGGCCGGCGTAGACCCAGGGGGCGTATCGCTGCAGCACCGGCGCCATTCCCCGCCGCGCCTCGCGCGCGACTCTGGTCGGCGAGGCGAGCCAGCCGGCGGCGACGAAGAGGGCGCCGACGACGACCACCGTGGTCGCGATGCTGACCATCAGCGAGGTCGCGATCCCCCAGGCGTCTTCGGCCGCGGGCTTGACGCTCTGCACCGTCACCAGCTGGTCGATGATGATCCCGCCGGCGATGTGGCGGGCGATGATCACCGCCAGGCCGGCGGCGATCAGGCCGATCCCGCTGAACAGCACGGTGACGAAGCGGCCGCCGCGGGTCAGGTACATCGCCAGGGCGAAGACGAGGAAGGTCAGCAGCGAGAGGATCAGCGCCGAGCCCTTGATCGCCAGCGCGATGTTCTGCGCGGTCTTCAGCTGATCGGACTGGAGGATCTTGATCTGGCCCGCGTCCGGCGGCAGCTTTTCCGCCAGGTTCTGGCCGATCCCGACCTGCTTCGCCAGGTTAGTGACCAGGCTGCCGAGGTTGAGGGTAACTTCGCCGTTGGCGGTTTCGACCGCTTCTTTCTTGTTTTCGAGGACCGCGATCAGCTGTTCGTGGGCGGTCCGGTTGGCGTCTTCCCAGAGCGACTGCGCGGTCCCGGTTTCGAGCACCTTTTCCGCTCCCGTCCCGGCCACCTGGCGCAGCCCGCCGGACGCCGGCCCGGCCAGGTCCTTGGTGTCGCCGGGAAGGATTTCTTCCAGTTCCTTTTCGACGTTGACGTTTTCGTAGAGCTGGTCGACGAGGTAGTCGCTGACCGCGGTGCGGATCTTCTCGTTCTGGATCAGGCGGCCGCTGGTTGCGACCCAGTCGTCGGTGTTGAGCGCCTGGCGCTCGATCCAGATCGCGAAGACGCTGAGGAAAGCGAGAATGGAGCCAAGGACCACGAGGCCTTTGACGGTGCGGCGCCGGGCCTTGCTCATCACCGGGGATGGTATAGGTGAGGCATGAAGCTAGAGGGAATCCATCACATCACCTGCATCACCGAGAACGCCCAGCGCAACGTCGACTTCTACGCGGGGGTCATCGGCCTGCGGCTGGTGAAGAAAACCGTCAACCAGGACAACCCGACCGTCTACCACCTCTTTTTCGGCGACGAGAGCGGCGATCCCGGCCTCGACCTCACCTTCTTCGAGTACCCGGGGGTGCCCCGGGGGCGGGCCGGCGCCGGCATGGTCCACCGCATTCTCTGGCGGGTCGCCTCGGCCGAGGCGCTCGATTTCTGGGCCCGCCGCCTGGGCGAGAACGGGATCGAGTCCGAGCGCGAGGCGGGCCTGCGCTTCGCCGACCCCGAGGGCCTCGAGCACGAACTGCTGGTCCTCGACGTCCCCGACGAGCCGCTCGTCGCCAGGCACCCGGAGATCCCCGCCGACCTCGCCCTCCAGGGCTTCCACGCGGTCCGCGCCTACAGCGCCGCGCCGCAGACCAGCGCCGCCCTGCTCGAGGCGCTGCGGTTCGAGCCGGTCGACGGCGGCGGCTGGGAGGCCCGCGGCGAGAAGCGCGGCGGCCTCATCTACTACGACGAGCCGCCCGCCGAGCGCGGCCTGCAGGGCGCCGGCTCGGTCCACCACGTCGCCTGGGCCTCGACGATCGAGGAGCACATGCAGTGGCGCCAGAAGGCGATCGAGGGCGGCGCCCAGCCGACCCCGGAGATCGACCGCTTCTACTTCAAGTCGATCTACTTCCGCGAGCCGAGCGGCGTCCTCTTCGAGATCGCGACGACGGGTCCGGGCTTCACCGTCGACGAGGAGCTCGAGCACCTCGGCGAGAAGCTCTCGCTGCCGCCCGACTACGAGCACCTGCGCGGCGAAGTCGAGCCGAACCTGAGGCCGGTCCACAACCCGCGCGAAGGGGCCTAGCCGCGGCGCGTAACCGGCCCGGCGCCGGCGTGTAGCGCTCTGCGTGAACGCCGAGCGGCTGGCCCGCTACCACGCCTACACCCGCAGGCACAGCGTCAACTGGCCGCTCTACGTGGCAGCCCGCTGCGTTCTCGTCCCCTTCTTCCTCGTCTACTTCCGCCTGACCCGGACCGGCCGCGAACACGCCCGCCGGGTCAAGGGCGGGCTGATCGTCGCCGCCAACCACCGCAGCTTCCTCGACCCCTTCGTGATCGGCGCCAGCCTGCCCTGGAGCCGGCCGATGAACTACGTCGCCAAGCAGGAGCTGTTCCGCAACCCGCTGCAGGCGTGGTTCCTCTCGCGACTCGGCGCCTTCCCGATCCGCCGCGGCGAAGCCGACGCCGAATCGATGGAGACGGCGCGGATGATCGTCGAACGCGGCGGCACCGTCTGCATCTTCCCCGAGGGAACCCGCCACCGCCGCGGCACCCTCGGCAACCCGAAGCGCGGCGTCGGCCGGCTCGCCCTGCAGACCGGCGCGCCGATCGTCCCGGTGGCGGTGATCGGCACCGAAGCGGTCCGCCGCGGCTGGCGCATCCGGCCGCGCAAGTGCAAGGTCCGGCTCGGCAGCGCGATGACCTTCCCGCGCGCCGAGGAGCCCTCGCCGACGCTGGCCGAAACGGTCACCGGGCGGATCTGGCCGAACGTGCAACTGCAGTGGGAAGACCTCGGCGGCCTGCCGCCGATGCGCCGCGCCGCGGTGATCGGCGCCGGCAGCTGGGGGACCGCGGTCGCCGTGCTGCTCGCCCGCGGCGGGCTCGAGGTCCAGCTCGGCGCCCGCACCAACGAACAGGTCGACGCCCTGCACGAGAGCGGCGAGAACGAGCGCTACCTGCCCGGGGTGCCGCTGCCGGAGGGGATCGACGTGCGCCACTCGGCCGAGATCGAGCTAGCCGGGGTGGACCTGGTCTGCCTCGCGATTCCCTCGAAGTCGCTGCCGGCGGCGGTCGGGGCGATCGCCGACCGGGTCGGCGATCGCGCCTCGGTGCTGCTGATGACCAAGGGGCTGATCGCGCCGCAGGGCCAGCTGCCGGCCGAGTACGTCGGCGAACGGGTGCGGGCCCGGGCAATCGCCAGCCTCGGCGGCCCCGCCCACGCCCGCGAGGCGGTCTCCGGCTCCGCCGCCCTGGTCCTCGGCTCCGCCGACCGCGACCTGCGCGACCAGCTCGGCGAGGTCTTCGACCTGGCCGGCCTGGTCTGCGAGCGCTCGCGGGACGTCACCGGGGTCGAGATGGCCGGCGTCGCCAAGAACTGCGCCGCGCTCGCCGCCGCCGCGGCCGAGCCGCACGGCCTCAACGCCGCCGGCATCGCCGTCGCCGAGATCTGGCGCGAGTGCATCGCCTACGCGCTCGCCCGCGGCGCCCAGCTCGAGACCTTCTCCGGCCTCGCCGGGGTCGGCGACCTGACCGCGACGATGATGGCGCCGAACGGCCGCAACCGCCGCGCCGGCGAGCTGCTCGGCGAGGGCACCCCGGCGGCCGAGATCCCGGCGATCATCGGCCAGGCCTCCGAGGGCCTCGACACGACGCCGCTGCTGGCCGAGACCGTCGCCGCCGCCGGCGTCCCGGCGGAAGCGCTGGCGGGGCTGGCGCAGCTGGTCCGCGGCGAGGTCGACGCCGAGACCTGGATGGCCGGGTTGCGCAAGGTCGAGCGCTCGCGGCAGGTGGCGTGAATGCGCCCGCGCCGAGGCCACAGCGGGGCTCTAGAGTGGGGCGGTGAGCCCCGCCGAGGAGAACGTCGAGCCGCGCGACATGGCTCCGGCGGCGAAGGCCGAGCTCGACCGCGCCTTCGAGCAGTTCTACAAGGACCACCTGCGCGACGTCTACTCCTATGCCTACTACCGGGTGCGGGACCATCACGACGCCGAGGACCTCACCGAGCAGACCTTCCTGCAGGCCTATCGCCACTTCGACCGGGCCCGGCGCGAGTCCGACGGGCGGCCGCTGCGGCCGTGGCTGATCCGGATCGCCCACAACCTGGCGCTGAACTACTACCGCGACCGCTCGCGGCGACCGCAGACGCCGCTGGAGAACGCCGACCCGATCGCCGCTCGCCACGACACCGAGGCGATCGCCGAGGGGCGCGAGGAGCTGCGGGCGGTGATGGCCAACCTCGAGCACCTCTCCGAGGACCGGCGCGAGGCGCTGATCATGCGCTTCGCGCTGGGCATGGACAACCGCGAGATCGCGCGGGCGCTGGGCCGCACCGACGGCGCCACCAAGGTCTTGATCCACAGAGCGATCAAGCAACTGCAGGAGGAGATGGAAGGGGAGGGCGATGACTCCGGGTGAGGCCGGCACCGCCGGCAACTGGGACGTCGAGTCGCTGCTGGCCGACGCGCTGCGGCCGATCGAGCCGCCCGACCGGCTCTCGACCCGGCTCGAGGAGGGCTTCGCCGCGGTCACCTCGGCGGCGGCCGCCGAGCTCTCCGACTGGGCCGAGGAGCTCGAGGAGTCCGAACTGCGGGCGCTGCGGGAACCGCGCAACTGGGTGCGCCCGGTGGTCGCGGTCAGCGCCGGCAGCGTCGCCACCGGGGCGCTGGTCCTGCTCGAGCTGCGCCGCCGCGGCAAGCGCAAGAGCGAGAGCGGCCTCAGCGCCCTGCGCTCCCGCTTCTAGCCCTACCCCGCCCACTTTTCGCCGACGGGCCGATTTCGTGAACATAGTTCACGAAATCGGCCCGTCGGCGGCGCGGGGTGCCGGCGGCGGCGAGCAGGCCGAGCAGGCCGAGGACCAGGGCGAGGGCTTCGTCGGTGCCGGCTGCGGGGATGAAGCCGAGGATCGCGGCGCCCGGCTCGAGCGCCAGCCCCCAGACCCCGAGCGCGGTGAGCAGCGCGCCGGCGCCGAGCGCGTAGGCGCGCGAGCCACCGCCGCCGGCGAGCAGCAGCCCGAGCGCCCCGAGCGCCGCGTAGAGCAGGTTGAGCCAGGCGTTGACCCGCAGGCCGGCGAGCCCGGGCGCCACTTCGCCTGGCGCCCCGAAGGAGGAGCCGTAGAAGAAGCCGACGATGCCGAGCAGGAAGAGCAGCGCCCCCGCCACCGCCGCGTAGAGGCGGGCGGGGCTCGCTGGCTCGTCGTCGCGGGGGACCATTGGGGCGCGATTGTAGGCTCCCTCGTCCGTGTCCCAGACGTGCTACCGCCACCCCAACCGCGAGACGGGCGTCTCCTGCTCTTCCTGCGGGCGGCCGATCTGCCCCGAGTGCATGACGCCGACCCCGGTCGGGATGCGCTGCCCGGAGTGCTCGCGCCAGCGGACCAGAGTCGTCCGCAACCCGCACGGCCAGGCCAGCGGCTTCTGGGCGAACCCGGCGACCTTCGTCCTGATCGCGATCAACGTCCTCGTCTACCTGATCGAGATCGCCGGCGGCAGCGGCGGCATCAACAACCCCAGCGGCAGCTTCGTCGTCGACTACGGCCTCTACGGCCCGTTCGTCGCCGAAGGCGAGTGGTACCGGCTGGTGAGCGCCGGCTTCCTCCACGCCAGCCTGATCCATATCGGCTTCAACATGCTGCTGCTCTACCTGCTGGGACGCCTGCTCGAGCCGGCGCTGGGGACGCCGCGCTTCCTCGCTCTCTACTTCGCCTCGCTGCTCGCCGGCTCCCTCGGGGTGATGATCCTCGACCCCAACGGGCTCACCGTCGGCGCCTCGGGCGCGGTCTTCGGCCTCTTCGCCGCCGGCTTCATCCTCGCCCGCGAGCGCGGCCTCAACGAGCTCGCCGGCCAGCTCGGGTTCCTGATCGTCATCAACCTCGTCTTCAGCTTCACCGGCTCCAACATCAGCGTCGGCGGCCACCTCGGCGGCCTCGTCGGCGGCTTCGTCTGCGCCCTGGTGATCGTCGCCGGCGGCCGCGGCATGCTTGGCCAGAAACCGCGCAACGTCGAGCTGCTGGCGATGGTGCTGGTCGGCGCGATCGCCGCCGTCGCCTCGATCGCGATCGCCTAGAAGTCAGCGGCTCCAGCCGGCCCCAGAGTCTGGCGAAGCGGGAACCACCCCGCACACGGCTGACACCCGAATCTCCACCGCAGCGCGGTGGAGGTGCCCAAACTCGACCTCTCCGGCCGTATGACTGCGGAAGGCGCCGGACTCGAACCGGATCCGTTTGGTGAACGAAATTCTCGGGTCTCAGATGAGCGATTTGCTGCGCATTCGGGGATGACGGCGGGTCGGTCCGCCCCCTTACCTATCTTGTCGGCGCCTTGTTGGGTAAGAACTTCAAACTTTTCGGGATCTGCCTGCTGGTGGCGCTGGTCCCGGCGAGCAGCGCGGGGGCGGCCGCGCCGCCGCTCGACCACATGCCGGCCAAGGACCGCGCGATCTACGACAGCGTCGAGCAGAACGCGAAGCGGCCCACAATCGGTCCGATCAACCTGGTGCGGGGCGAGTCGGGGCGGCTCGAGGCGCGCTTCTCGGTCCGCTACCCGGACATCGTCAAGCCGCGGCTCAGGCCGCGGGTCCGCGGCGTTGCCCGCCTGGTGGTCTCGCGCCGGCTCGAGCCGAGCGGGCTGGTCACGGGGACTCTGCAGGAAGCCGAGCGCAGCCGGCGGCTGGGGGCCGCGGGCCAGACGGTTCGCTACCGGATCGCCCTCTCGCCGCGGGCGCAGTCGTCGCTGCTGAAGAAGAAGCGCTCCGAACGGGCGCGCCTGGTCAGCGTCGAAGCCGACCTGCTCGTCGACGTCGACCGCGACGGGGTCACCGACCACGACCGCGGCGCCGCCGCCACCGTCCGCTTCAGCCATGCCTCCCAGCAGGCCCGGGCCAGCGCGGCGAGCAACTCGATCTTCCTCCTCCTGGTCAATGCCACCGGCGGCCCGATCCACAACATCTCGATGCCGGTGACGTGCATGTACGAAGGCGGCGAAGAGGGATCGAATCTGAGGGGCTTCAACTACGAACCGAACGGCGTCCTGCCGAGCGGCGCAACGCACGGCGCCCTCGTCGCCGCCGACAGCTCGGTCTTCGACTCGCCCGACTTCCAGTCCGATCCGCAGGGGATCAAGGAACTGATCCAAGGCCTGCAGGTCGGCGACGACGTCGTCAGCGTGGTGCTGCAGGACGTGCCGCTTCTGGCCACGATCGAGGACGTCCTCGGGGTCTTCGACGGCTGCGACAACAACGCCAGCTTCTTCATGTTCACCGCGGCGGAAGCGAACGAAGGCCCGGGCCCCAACGCCTCGACCACCGGCGGCTGGGTGATGTCGGAGGACGGGAACTCCGGGAACTTCATCGCGCCGATCGACAGCGCCGTGGCGGCGGCCAACCAGCAGGTCGGCGAACTCGGCTCGGCCGGCATCTTCCCGACCTGGGGCTACAGCCCGGTCTACACCGAACCCGGGCACGAATTCAACCCGACCTCGCAGGCGCTGTACCCGGCCGCATTTCGCTGGACGACCTACGAAAATGCCAGCACCGTCTGCTACACGGAACACGGCGACGTCGTCTGGTCGAAGGAAGCCCTGATCGGCGACCACGGCCTCAGCTGGATCCTGGCCAATGCCGGCGGCGACTTCTGGGTGCTGGAGGTGTATCGCAGCGGGTTCGAAAACGGGTGGTCGGGCGCCAACCCGGCCAACCGCCAGCTGACCGGCAACAGCGCCAGCCCGCCCTGGATCCAGGCACACCCGACCTCCTACTGCCCCGGCTGGTGAGAAGGCCCGCCGCCAAGGGCTGAGCGCCGGGACGAGCCGCGTGGCACCGGGGCGGTCAGCAGCCGGTACTCGGTGCCGCCGGGGGGCGGGATCAGCTCCGGGTGCAGGAGGTGGGCGAGCAGCTCGACGCCGTCGACCAGGCGCGGGCCGGGGGCGGTGAAGGCGGCGTCGGCGTCGACCGCGTAGACGCGGGCGGCGCCGAGCGCGTCGATCTGCTCCCAGTGCTCCATCGCCTGGGCGTAGGCGTCGACGGTGGAGCCGGGCGGCATCACCACGACGACCTCGGCGCGGAGGCTCTCGAGCTCGCCCCAGACGACCGTGGCCGGGTTCAGCCCGGGGTCGCCGGCGACGTCCTCGCCGCCGGCGATCGAGATCATCTCGGGGATCCAGAAGCCGGCGACCCGTGGCGGGTCGAGGCTCTCCAGCGCGATCACTCGCGGCGTCTGCGAGCCGGTGAGGGCGGCGCGAATCGTCGCCAGCCGGCCCTCGAGCTCGCCGCGCAGTTCGTGGGCATGCGCCTCCATGCCGGTCGCCTCACCGAGGCGAATGACCTCTTCCAGCATCTCACTGAGCGTCGCGACCCTCATTTCTCAGCCAATATCGAACCTATACGGCGGTTACCTGAGGGCGGGCAGCTATATTCCGAAAGCCGCATGGCCGACGACGTCCCAGCCCGAAGTACCGGGCGGCATAGCCGATGAGCGTAGTTCTGCTCATCCTGATGTTTCTGTTGATCGCGGTCAACGGCTTCTTCGTTGCGACCGAGTTCGCGATCGTCCGCTCCCGCCGCACCCGGCTCGAGCAGCTGCGCGACGAGGGCGACCGCCGCGCCCCACTGGCGCTCGAGATGATCGACCACGTCGACGAGTACGTCGCCACCTCGCAGGTCGGGATCACGCTCGCCTCGCTCGGCATCGGCTTCCTCGGCGAGCCGGCCCTGGCCGAGCTGATCGAACCGATCTTCGGCGGCTTCATGTCGCATGCGCTGGCGCTGGCGATCTCGATCGCCCTCGCCTTCACCATCGTCACCTTCCTGCACGTGATCCTCGGCGAGCAGTCGCCGAAGATGCTGGCGATCGCCCGGGCCGAGTCGGTGCTGCTGCGGATCGCCCGGCCGTTGCAGTTCTTCCGCACGGTCCTGCACCCGCTGATCATCGCCACCAACGCGCCCGCCAACTGGTTCGCCCGCGTGTTCTTCAAAGTCGACCCCAACGAGGTCGCCGAGGAAACCTCGCCCGAGGAGCTGCGGCTGCTGATCTCGCGCGGCGCCCAGCGGGGGCGCCTCGACCCGGGTGAGGCGGGAATGCTCGGCGGCGTCTTCCACCTGCACGAGCAGGAGGCGCGCGAGGTGATGACGCCGATCCCGGCGGTGGTCACGGTCGACTCCTCGGACACCGTCGAGGCGGCGCTGCGGCGCTGCATCACCTCCGGTCACACGCGGCTGGTGGTGATCGAAGACGACAACCCCGACCGGGTCAAGGGCATCGTCCACAACAACAGCCTCGCCCGGCTCTACATGAGCGACGGCCCAGACGCCTCGATCGAGCCGGTGATCCGCGACGCCCTGATCGTCCCCGAGACGCGCCCGCTCGACGACCTCCTGCACGATCTGCAGGTGCAGCGCACCTCGCTCTCGGTGGTCGTCGACGAGTACGGGCGCACGGTCGGGATCGTCACCGTCGAGGACATCCTCGAGGAGGTGGTGGGGGAGATCGAGGACGAGACCGACCCCCGCGCGGCGGCGGTGCGGCGGTTGACCAACGGCGACTGGTTCGTCCGCGGCCACGTCTCGCTCGGCGACCTCGCCGACGCCGGGATCGAGCTGCCGGTCGACAGCGACGCCTACAACTCGGTCGGCGGCTACGTCTTCGGCGAGCTCGGCCGGCTGCCGAAGCGCGGCGACTCGATCAGCGCCAACGGCTACACGATCCGGGTCGAGGCGGTCCGCGAGAACCGCATCGAGGCGGTCCGGATCAGCGGCTCGGGCTCCAAGCGGGAGTCCGATTCCGTCCGTTCGGTCGCCTAGGTTTTTCGAGCAACCCACCCCCCTGGACGTTGGAGGTATTGCCAATGTGGGTTGTACGCCTGACCGACAAGCAACTCGAGGTCCTGCGGGCGCTGCTGCGCTCCGAGGAGCATCTCGGCCCGGCGCTGAAGGGCGCGACCGAGGCGCTCGGCCTCGCCCGCTGGGACGAGCTGCCCGAGGCCGAGCTGCCCTGGGACGAAATCGAGATCGTCGCCCGCCGCCAGTCGATCTCCGAAGCCGACGTGATCTGGGACCTGGCGGGGAAGAACAAGAAGGCCGCCGCCGAGTAGCGGCCGCGTTCGTCGTTAGGACCGGTATCCCGGACCAACGACGAACGCCGCCGCCGGGCTACTCGTAGGAGTAGAACCCCTCGCCGGACTTGCGTCCCAGCTTGCCCTCGCCGATCATCTCGACCATCAGGCCGGGCGGTTTGTGGGTCGGCTCCTCGGAGTCGGCGTAGAGCGCGTCGCCGATCGCCTCGGAGACGTCGAGGCCGACGAAGTCGAGCAGGGCGAGCGGGCCCATCGGGTGGCCGGCGCCGAGCTTCATGCAGGTGTCGACCTCGCCCGCCTCCATCCCGGTGCGCTCCATCAGTCGCACCGCGTCGAAGAGGAAGGGGAAGAGCAGGCGGTTGACGACGAAGCCGGCCTGGTCGGGGACCTCGACCGCGGTCTTGCCGAGCGCCGCGCACCAGGCCAGCGCCCGCTCGCGGGCGGCGGCCGCGGGACCGTCGGGGACGCAGACCTCGACCAGCGCCATCCGCGGCACCGGGTTGAAGACGTGCAGGCCCCAGAGCTTCTCGGTGCCGGCGGCTTTGGCGATCTCGGCAATCGAGAGGGAGGAGGTGGTGGTCGCGAGGTCGGCGTTCGGGCAGGCTTCGGCCACCGCCGCGATGACCTCTGCCTTCGGCCCGACCTCCTCGACCACCGCCTCGACGACGACGTCGCACTCGCTGAGGTCGCCCGGATCGGTGGTGACCCGCAGCCGCGAGGGCTCGGCCCCCTCGATCTTGGCGCAGGCGGCGACGACTTTCTCCTCCGCGCGCCAGGCCGAGGCCTCGGAGCGGGCGAGGAGGATCGTCTCCGCGGTGGTGGTCGAGATCGCGGCGAGGCCGGTGGCGATGGCGCCGCTCCCCGCGATCCCCGGACTTTCGTACCCCTGCTTCGAGCTCATGGGACCGGGTTCCTATCAACCTTTCCAAGGCGGTGCTCTGTGGGTTGATCGACGGGTCAATCAACGGAGTAACGTTTGTCGCGATCGGGCCTCGCCGAGCGGCCCGCGAAAGGAAAGGACTGGAGGCAATGGAGAACGGAAACGGCGCGCTGGGGGGCCGGGAAGTGGTGATCGTGGAGGCGGTTCGCACGCCCGTCGGCCGCGGCCACATGGAGAAGGGCTACTACAAGGACCTGCATCCCTCCAACCTCCTCGCCAAGACCTACAGCGAGTTGATCGACCGCTCCGGGATCGATCCGAACGAGGTCGGTGACGTGATCGCCGGCTGCGTCCAGCAGTGGGGCGAGCAGTCGCTCAACATCGGCCGCAACGCCTGGCTCGAGGCGGGCCTGCCGCAGGAGGTGCCGGCGACCACCGTCGACCGCCAGTGCGGCTCGGCCCAGCAGGCGGTCAACTTCGCCGCGACCCTGATCGCCTCCGGCGTCTGCGACGTCGCGATCGGCGGCGGGGTCGAGCACATGGGCAAGAACTCGTTCGCCGCGGCGGGCGAAATCATGTCCGAGCGCGGGATCGGTTTCTCGAAGGAGCTGATGGAGCGCTACAACCTGATCCCGCAGGGGCTCTCGGCGGAGATGATCGCCGACCAGTGGGAGATCCCGCGCTCCGAGCTCGACGAGCTCGGCGTCCGCTCCCAGCAGCTGGCCCGCCAGGCGACCGACGAGGGCCGCTTCGAGCGGGAGATGATCCCCTTCCAGGTCAACGGCGACACCTACATGACCGACCAGGGCCTGCGCGAGACGACGATCGAGGCGCTCTCGCAGCTGAAGCCGGCCTTCAAGGAGGACGGCAAGATCACCGCCGGCAACTCCTCGCAGGTCTCCGACGGCGCCGCAGCGGTGCTGCTGATGACCCGCGAGAAGGCGGAGGCGCTGGGGCTGACGCCGCGGGCGCGGATCTACGACATCGTCACCGTCGGCGTCGACCCGGTGATCATGCTGACCGGCCCGATTCCGGCGACCGAAAAGCTCCTCGACCGCAACAAGATGAAGATCGACGACATCGACCTGGTCGAGATCAACGAGGCCTTCGCCTCGGTGCTCGCCGCCTGGCGCCGTGAGCTCGAACCCGACATGGACCGGGTCAACGTCAACGGCGGCGCGATCGCGATCGGCCACCCGCTCGGCTCGACCGGCGCCCGCCTGATCACCACCCTGCTGCACGAGATGGAGCGCTCCGACAAGGAGATGGGCCTGGTGACGATGTGCTGCGGCGGCGGCCTCGGCACCGGCACCCTGATCCAGCGGGTCTGAGGCCAAATCCTTCGGTGCGCCCGCATTGCGGGCGCACCGAGGGCGCCGCAGTATTCGGTCCTGATGAGTCGGGCCGACGGCGCAACCTGGCGGCGGTTCCTGGCACTCGCGGCTATCGCGGCTGCCCTCGCGGTGCTGCCCGCGGCGGCCCGGGCGGCGCAGGGCCAGCTCTACAGCTTCGGCCTCAACTACTACGGCGAGCTGGGGACGACCACCAACAACAAAACCGAAACCGGAGTCGCGAGCCCGCAGCCGGTGACCCTCCCCGGCGCTGACGGCGCGGTCGTGCAGGTCGCCGCCGGGCGCTATTCGAGCCTGGTCCTGACCGCCGGCGGCCAGGTCTGGGGGTTCGGCGAGAACTTCTTCGGCCAGCTCGGCACCGCGACCAACAACGGGGTCGAAAACCCGCCCGAATTCCCGGTCCCGAACCCGAGCCCGGCCCTCACCGTCTTCCCGGGAGCGACCGGCCCGGTGGTGCAGATCTCGGCCGGCGGCGCCGCCGGGTACGCGGTGACCTCGAGCGGCCAGCTCTACTCGTTCGGAGTCAACAGCAGCGGCGAGCTGGGGCGCTCGGTCAACGTCGGCACCGGTGCCGCGAACCCGACGCCGACGCTCGTGCCGCTGCCCGGCGCGAGCGGTCCGGTGACGCAGGTGGACGGCGGCCTCAGCCACGCTCTCGCGGTCACCGCGAGCGGGCAGCTGTTCGCGTTCGGCTCGAACGCCTACGGCGAGCTGGGCAGCACCCCGACCGCCCGGGTCCCGACGCCGACGCTCGTCTCGCTGCCCAGCGCCACCGGCCCGGTCGTGCAGGCCGCGGCAGGCGCCTACTTCAGCCTGGCGCTGACCGCGAGCGGCCAGCTCTACTCGTTCGGCAACAACGTCTACGGCACGCTGGGGAGGGGTCCGAGCAACTCCAGCCCGAACCCGACGCCGGCGCTCGTCTCGCTGCCGGGGGCGACGGGGGTGCCGGTGCAGATCTCGGTTGGCACCAAGCACGCCCTGGTGCTGACCGCGAGCGGCCAGCTCTACTCCTTCGGCGAAAACGCGAACGGGCAGCTCGGCCGGGCGGAGAACGCCGGCAGCTTCAATCCCAATCCGACGCCCGGCCTGGTCGCGCTGCCGGGCGCGAGCGGGCCGATCGCCAGTGTCGTCGCCGACGGCTTCCACAGCTTCGCTATCACCACCACCGGGCAGCTCTTCGGCTGGGGCGACAACCAGCTCGGGCAGCTGGGGTCGACGACCAACCTCGGCTCGACCAAACCGAACCCGACTGCGGCCCTGGTGACGCTGCCGGGCGGCGCCCGGGCCGACACGGCGGCGAGCGGGTTCGCCGCCCACACGCTGGTGGTGGTGGCCGAGATCGCGGTGACCACCGGCTCGCTCCCGAGCGGCACCGCCGGCCTCCCCTACAGCGCCCGGCTCGACGCGGCGGGCGGCACCGCGCCGCTGCGCTGGTCGGCGAGCGGGCTGCCGGCCGGGCTGGCGATCGACCCCGGCGGCACGATCTCCGGCACCCCGACCGAGCCGGGAACGTTCCAGGCGACCGTTGCCGCCAGCGACCGCTACGGCGTCGCGGCCTCGAGAATGCTGACGCTCGCGATCGCGCCGGGGGCGCCGGGGGCGCCCTCCGAGACGGGGGCGGCGGCGACGCCTCGCGCGCTCGAGCACGCCCCGCGGCTGACCGTCCTCAAGGCCGCCCGGCCGAACGTCTCGCTCGGCGGTCGGCTGGTCGCCGGCAAGTGCGTCGCCGCGACGGCGGCGAACCGCGAGAAGCCGAGCTGCCGGCGCCGGCTGGCGCTGCCGCTCAGGCTCGCCCTCGACGCCGAGGCGACGGTGACGGTCGAGCTCGACCGCCTCACTCCCGGCCGGCTCGTGCGCGGGCTCTGCGTCCGGCCGACCGACTCCAACCGCAAGAACAGGAGCTGCAGTCGCGCGAGCGCGGTCGGCAAGCCGCGGGCCGAGCATCTGTCGGCCGCTGCCGAGACCCTCACCGTCACCGGCCCGGCCCTCGCGCCCGGTCGCTACGAAGTGACCGTGACCCCGTACGGCGGCGGCGAGGAAGGAGACTTCAGGACGACCAGGTTCACGGTCACCGGCTAGCTAATCCTTCGGTGCTACCACGTTGAGCCGTGGACGCCCGGGGGCAAGCATCCAGGGCGTGTCTGCAGCGGTACTCGTCGCCAGGTTGTCGCTCGCCGCGGTCTTCGCGGTAGCGGGCGTCGGCAAGCTCCTGCGCCGGGACGAGACCGTGGCGACGCTCGCCAAGTTCGGCGTCGGCACGGCGCTGCGCTCGCCGCTCGCGGTTGCCCTGCCGCTGGCCGAGCTGGCGATCGCCGTCGGCCTGCTGCCGGCGGTCAGCGCGCCCTGGGCCGGGCTCGCCGCCCTTCTCCTGCTCGCCGCCTTCACGGCCGCCGTGGCGCGGGTGCTGCGGGACGGGGAGGAGGTCGACTGCAACTGCTTCGGGTCGCTCGGGCCGAGTCGGATCGGTCGCTGGACCCTGATGCGCAACGTTCTCCTGCTGGCGCTCGCCGGCGGCGTCGCCCTTGCCGCCCAGGGCGACCCCGGGCCGAGCGCCGTCGCCTGGCTCGCGCACCTCGACACCGCCCAGCTGGCGCTGCTCTGCGGCGGCGTCGCGATCGCTCTGGGGGTGCTGAACGGCGCCTTCTTCTGGCAGCTGATGCGCCAGAACGGGCGGCTGCTGAACCAGCTCGAGAGGCTCGAGGTCGGAGGCGGCGGGGCGGCCGTCACCGGCCCCCGACCGGGCGATCCGGCTCCCTCGTTCGCCCTGCCCGCGCTGGGCGGCGGCGGCGTTTCCCTCGAGGAGCTGCTGGCGGCCGGCCGCGGCCTGGTGGTGGTCGTCACCGATCCCGGCTGCGGCGCCTGCGAGCCGCTGTTGCCCGAGATCGGGCGGTTGCAGCGCGACCCTCGTACTCCGGTGCCACTGGTGATGATCAGCAGGGGCGACCGCGGTGCCAATCTCGCCAAGGCGCAGGAGCACGGGCTCGAGCCGGTGCTGCTCGAGGAGGAATTCGAGGTCTCCCGCGCGCTCGGCATCAACGGCGCTCCCGGCGCTGTCCGGCTCGACACCGAGGGGCGCTACGTCGCCAAGCCGTCGATGGGGACCGGGCGGGTCGGAATATTGCTCGACGAGCTCGCCGCCGTGGCCCCCGAGCTCACCGTCCACCAAGGAGGCAGCTGATGGCGGTCGATGCCGGCGCGCAGAGGATCCTCGATCTGCTCAACCAGCCGTCCGAGCAGCTCGGCCAGGACGCGGACAGGATCATCAGGGCGGTGACGAGGGCACCGGGCGAACCGTACGGCGTCATTCCGCAGGACGGAGCCGACGCGATCGCGGACATGCGCGCCTACTTCCGTGACCTGCGGACGCAGATCAACGAAATCGAGACCGCCGATACGGCTGCGAAGGCGAGCGCCCTGGAAGCGCTCGACAACTTCGACCGCACGTTCGGCGTCTACGAGCTCAGCCTCGAGTTCGGGATCAGCAGGCCGGCGCTCGCGAAGCTGAGGAAGGCGAAGAAGAACGCGACGGCAACGGAAAAAGCGATGCAGGGCACGCTCAGGGGGCTCTCGCAGTGAGCCACTGGTTCGACCGCCTTGCAAGCTGGAGCGCTGGAGACCAAGACGACGGTGAGGAGCTTCGCCTCACCCGCCGCCAGGCCGTGCGCACCGCGGCGACCGGCGCCGGCGCGGCCGGCCTGCTCGGCCTCGGCTCACCGCTGGTTGGCAGGGCCCTGGCGGACGCGGGCAGCTGCGCCTGCCAGCGCGCCCAGAGGGCGGACAACCACCGCGTGATGCACAACCTGCGCCAGAACTTCCTCGACAACACCGGGACCTACATCCTGGTCCCGGCCGCGTCGGCGGTCTTCCTCGGCGCGCTGATCACGATCAGCCTCGAAAACACGGCGGCGTTGATGAGGTGCGGCAGCTGCGAAAGCCAGGTGCCGCTGAAGCCGCCGCCGCCGCAATTCCAGCCCTGCACCCAGCGGGGCGGGATCCGCCTGCGCGGAGACCAGTGCCCCGGCCCTCCGGGAGGGGCGGGAGCGGAAGCGGGTGGATGTGGCGGCGGCACGTCCTCCTGCCCGACCCCGGGCGGCGGCGACCTGTGCTGCTTCGGGTCAGACCTCTGCTGCAGCGGCTGCTGCTGCGTCGCCGAGGTCGGCTGCGGCTGCTGCGGTTAGACGTTCCTAATTCTTCGGTGCGACCACGTTGCGGCTGCCTGCCCGCTGACGCGACTGTGCCGAGCACGAACGTCTTCGTCTCGAAAGGACTCGCATGTCTCGGATTCGCAAGCGCCTCACCTACGCCAACGTGATCGCCACCCTCGCCCTGATCCTCGCCGTGGGCGGCGGCTCGGCGATCGCCGCCTCGCAGTTCGGAAAAGAAACGATCGGCTCACGGGCGATCAAGAAAGAAAGCATCGGCCCGGGCAAACTGAACAAAGCCGCGAAAGCCGCGCTCGAGGGCCCCGCCGGGCCGAAAGGCGCGACCGGTCCCGCCGGACCGAGCGGTCCCGCGGGGCCGCAGGGTCCGCAGGGCCCCGCCGGCTCGGCTCGTGCCTTTGGCCTGGTCAAAGGCGTCGAAGGGCTCGACCCGGCGCGAAGCAAGAATGCGACCGTGCGACGGGCTGACGTGGGCACCTACTGCATCACCCCGGGCGCGGGGATCGACGTCTCCACCGCGATCCTTCTCGTCTCGTCCGACTACCAAGGGCCGGTCGGGTCAAAAGCGAACGTCCAGTACAGGTCGAAAAGCGCCGTCTGCACTGCCAACGAGCTGGAAGTAAGAGCCTGGAACGATGGCACCTCGGTGGACGGCTGGTTCACCTTCCTGATCCCGTAGCGCTGAGGCTCCTTTCGCTGGCCGGGCATCTTCGTCCCGCTGCCCGCGGCGCTGGCTCCGGCCGGCGCCGCGGTGGCGGAAACGCGGACCTACCTCGACACCGACGCCGAGTTCCCGAGTGGTCCCTCGGCCTGAGCGGGCCTTCGGTCCACTATCCGAGAGCGGAAGCTTCCAGCCTGATCGCCTCCGCCAGCTCCGCGCGCGAGGAGATCTCGAGCTTGCGGTAGGAGTTGGTGAGGTGCATCTCGACCGTGCGCAGGGAGACGAAGAGGTCCTGGGCGATCTCGCGGTTGGTGGCACCGCTCGCCGCCGCGGTGGCGACCCGTTGCTCGCCGGGGGTGAGCGAATCGGCGCCGGAGAGCGCCCGCCGCCGCGGCCGGGCGCCGGCGATCCGCAACTCTTCGTCGATCCTTTCCTCGAGCCGCTCCGCCCCGCATCGCTGAGCCAGCTCGGCCGCCTCGCGCAGCTGCTCGCGGGCCTCGCCGCGCTGGTTGCCGCGCCGCAGCGCCGCGCCGAGCTCGGCCAGGGAGCGGGCCAGCTCGAGCCGCGCCGGCGCGGCGCGCAGGACCGCGACCGATTCGCGCAGGGTCTCGATCCCCTCCTCGCCGCCACGGAGCCGGCCGAGCGCCCGCAGCGCCACGCCTTCGGGCCGTGCCGCTTCGACCGCGCGCGCCAGCTCGAGCTCCTCGGCGGCCAGCTCGAGCGCCTCCTCGCGCTCGGCCTCGGGCAGGGCCAGAGCGAGGCGCGAGCGCCACTGGGTGAAGCGCGGGCCGGCCTGCAGCGGGATGAAGATATCGGCGGTGGCGCGCAGGTCGGCGACAGCGCCGGCGCGGTCGCCGCGCGCCGCCCGGATCGCCGCCCGCGTCTCCCAGAGCATGCCGCCGCTCTGGGTCCTGGCGAAGGCCGGCGGCAGCTGCAGTTCCTCGACCATCATCGCGACTCCCGCCAGGTCGCGGCGCTCGACTACGGCGTCGATGCAGAAGTGGAGGAAGGTGGTCAGGGCCATCAGGTTGAGATCGTTCCGTTCGACCAGCTCGATCATCACGTTGAGGTCGGCTTCGGCGCTCTCCAGGTGGCCGAGGCGGGAGCTATGGGCGGCGCTGAATCCGACGCCGCCGATCATCGAGAGCAACGACCCCCGCCGCCTGCCGTCCTCGGTCAGCTGCTGGGCGACCGACTCGGTCAGCTCGAAGGCTTCCGCGACCAGCAGCGCGCACGCCCCCTGGGCCGCGGTCGAGGTCTCGCGCCCATCGATGCGGGTGCTCCATTGCTGCGCGGTGGGCTCGATCAGCGCTTCGACCTCGGCCCGCGGCATCTCGCGGATCGAGCCGAGCGCCGCCAGGACCCAGCGCAGGCGCAGCGACTCCTCGGCCGGGCGCTCGGCGACCAGCGTCTGCAGGTGGGGGAGGGTGCGGTCGAACTCGGCGACGTGGGCCGGGTCGTAGCCGCGGTAGGCGGCGCGGTAGGCCTCGAGGTCGAGCAGGCTTGGCAGGTCGGGGTCGTCGTAGCGATCGAGGCCGGCGTCGACCACCTGGATCGTCGTGTCCCACTGGCCGGCGAGCGAAAGGAGATCGGCCAGCTCGAGGTAGATGCCGAGCGCCTTCTCCGGGTCCTCGGCGAGCTCCGCGGCCTCCTGCAGATGTGCGATCGCCGCCGGGTCGCGCAGCACCACCTCGAGGCTGCCGAGCAGGCGCAGCAGCTCGGCTCGGTCGGCGTTCGGCTCCTCGAGCGCGCGGCGCAGGTAGGCGGCGGCGCTGTCGGGGGCGCCGCGCTCGGCGGCGCTCGTCGCGGCCCGCTCGAGAATCGCCAGGCCGCCCTCGACCGCGGCGGGCTCGCAGAGCAGCAGGTGGGCGGCGACCGCGTCCGTGTCGGCTCCCTGCGCCGCCAGCAGCGCGGCGGCGCGGGCGTGCAGAGCGGCGCGGCCGGCGGCCGGGATTCGCTCGTAGACCGCCGCCCGCACCAGCGGGTGGACGAAGTGGTACCCGGGCCCGGACGCAAGGATCGCCGCCGCGGCAAGCCCGTCGACGATCTTCGCCGCCCGCTCCCGGTCGCACTCGGTGAGGGCGGCCAGCGCCCGCAGGTCGCTGGCGTCGCCGAGCACGGCGGCGGCGCGCATCAGCTCCGGTGCCAGCGGGTCGAGGCGCTGGGCGCGACCGTCGACGCCGGCGGCGATCCGCTCCGGGCCCATCGCGGCGATCCGCGCCGCGGAGAGGGTGCCGTCATCGCGCTCGGCGCTGAGCTCGACCAGCAGCTCTTCGATCAGGAACAGGTTGCCGCCGGTGGCCTCGTGGCAGGCGGCCTCGACCTCGCTGCCGGCGCCGGCGCCGAGGCGGGTGCGGACCAGGGCCGCGGTGCCGGCCTCGCTGAGCGGCGCCGGCCGCAGGGTCGGAATATCCAGGTCGGCGGCGAGCCCGCGCAGCATCTCGGCCTGCACCCCTGGCTCGTTCGGTCGCGCCGCCAGCGCCAGCAGGATCGGCATCGCATCGAGGCGCTGACCGAGGTAGCGGAAGAAACGCAGCGAGGCGCTGTCGGCCCAGTGGGTGTCGTCGACCGCCAGCACCACCGGCCCCTTCTCCGCCAATCCGGCGAGCATCCAGAACAGCCCGTAGAGCGAGCTCTCGGCGGCGCCGACGTCGAGCGCGCCGCCACCGAAGCCGAAAATCGCGGCGGCGAGGCCGGCCGGCCCGGCGAAGAGCCGAGTCCGGCTCGCCGGATCGAGCTGGCGCAGCAGCGCCCCGAGGAGCTGGCGGACCAGGCCGTAGCCGAAGTCGCGCTCCATCTCCGAGCCGCGCGCCCGCAGCACCTGGTAGCCGTCGTTTTCCGCGCGCCGACCGAGCTCGCCGAGGAGCGACGTCTTGCCGACCCCCGGCAGCCCCTCGATCAGCAGGGTGCCGCCCTGGCCGTCGCGGCACGCCTCGTCGAGGGCGTCGGCGACCGCCGCCAGCTCATCGTCACGCTCGATCAGCCCGTTATTGCCCGCCTGTCCCCAGATCGCGAGATGATAAGCCGCTCAAAGGGCAGCTATCTCGATCCTTCTGGCAGCGGTGCCTCGGCGCCGGCCTCGACGTCGATCCGCGGCAGGATCCGCTCGAGCCAGTCCGGGATCCACCAGTTGCGGCTGCCGAGCAGCTGCATCACGGCGGGGACCAGGACCATCCGCACCAGCGTCGCGTCGAGGAAGATCGCCGCCGCCAGCCCGATCCCGAAGAGCTTGAGGAAGACTTCGGGCGAGGCGACGAAGGCGAGGAAGACGACGACCATGATCGCCGCCGCCGCGGTGATCACCCGGGCGGTCTTGGCGAGGCCGTCGGCGACCGCGCGGCGGGTGTCGCCGTCCTTCAGGTACTCCTCGCGGATCCGCGAGACGAGGAAGACCTCGTAGTCCATCGAGAGCCCGAAGAGGATCGCGAACATCATCACCGGCATGAACGGGGCGATCGGCACTTCGTGGTCGATGCCGATCAGTTCGCCGACCGCGCCGCCCTGCGCGACCAGGGTCATCACCCCGTAGGCGGCGCTGACCGAGAGCAGGTTCATGATCGCCGCCTTGAGCGAGATCAGCGGCGAGTGGAAGGCCACCAGGAGCAGCAGGAAGGAGAGCCCGACGACGCCGATGATGAAGATCGGGATGCGGTCGGTGATGTATTCGCTCTGGTCCTCGAGGGCGGCGTTGACGCCGCCGACCTCGGCCCGCACTCCGGTGCCGGCGAGTGCCGTCGGGATGACTTCGTCGCGCAGCCTGTGGACCAGGTCGGTGGTCGCCTCGTCCTGTGGCGAGGTGGTCGGGACGACGGTGAGGATCGCGGCGCTGCCGCCTGAGTTGAAGCGGGGCGGCGGCACCAGGGAGACGCCTTCGTCGGCGCGGATCTCCTTCGCCAGCGTGTCGATCGCCGCTTCGCCGCCGTTGTCCGGCAGCTGGGCGGCGATCACCAGCGGGCCGTTGGCGCCGGGGCCGAAGCCCTCGCTGATCAGGTCGTAGGCTTCGCGGGTCATCGTCCCCGGTTTGTCGTTGCCGGCGTCGGGAAAGCCGAGCCGCATGCCGAGCGCCGGCGCCGCCAGGGCGAGCAGGATCGCGGTGGCGACGATCGCCGCCGTCCAGGGGCGGCGCTGCACCGCGTGGCTCCAGCGGGCGGCGGGCGAATCGCCGTCGCCTTCGACCTTGTCGAGCCGGCGGCCGAGGATCGGGATCCGCAGCTTGTCGACCCGCGGCCCGAGGAAGGCGAGGATCGCCGGCAGCAGGGTGATCGAGGCGAGCATCACCACCAGCACCGCCAGCGAGGCCGAGATCGCGACCCCGTACATGTACGGCAGCGCGGTGAGGAAGAGGCCGAGGACGGCGATGACGACGGTCGAGCCGGCGATGATCACGCTGCGGCCGGCGGTGGTGACCGCCTCGACGACCGCGTCGTGGCGGTCCTTGCCTTCCTTCAGCGCCGCCCGGAAGCGGGTGATGACGAGCAGCGCGTAGTCGATCCCGACCCCGATCCCGATCAGGCCGGAGACCGCGGTCGTCCAATTCGGGACGTCGATCACGTTGGCGAGCAGGACGATCAGCCCGGCCGAGGAGATGCCGAGCCCGAAGAGGGCGATCACCAGCGGCAGGCCGGCGGCGACCAGCGAGCCGAAGGCGATCAGCAGGACGATCGCCGCGGCGAGGAAGCCGATCCCCTCGGGACTGGTCGATTCCTGGGCGATCAGGATCGGTTCGCCGCCGAGCTTGATCTCGAGGCCGTTGCCGCTGTTCGCCTCGGCGGCGTCGATCAGCTTTTCGCCCTGCTCCTTCTTGACTTCCCAGCCCGGGACGTTGAGCGGCAGCGTCGTGGTCGCGATTTCGCCCTTTTCGGAAACGCGGATCGGAGCGTGCTTGCCGATGTGCTCGACATCTTCGGCGGCGGCGAAGAAGGAGCTCATCTGCCGTTTCGCCGCCGCCGAGTCGGCGCCCCGCGGGTCCTGCCAGACGACGTAGATTTCCTGCCCCGAGTAGCCGCCGAATTCGCGTTCGGTCAGGTCGCTGGCGGCCTTCGACTCCGAGCCCGGAGTGTCGTAATCGGCCTTGTACTCGCCGGCCAGGCTGGAGCCGAGGCCGATCAGGACCACGGTGGCGACGATCCAGCCGACGACCATCCGGCCGCGGCGGCGGTAGGCGATGTCGGCGACGCGGGCGAGGATGCGGGTCATGCAACGGCCTCCCGGATGGCGATGAATGTTAACTTAGTTAATAAGAGATTTAAGAGTGAAATCATTCGTATCACAAAAGTCGGATAGACTCAGTCTCAGATGAGCGACCGACGCGGGCAGGGTTCGAATCTAGGCGCGGCGCCGCCAGCGGTCTTCTCCAAACGTGCTCAGTCGGCGCCCGGCGCGGCCGCGGTCGACGGCGGCGCGGCGCCCCTGGCCGCCGACGGGGCGCCCGAGAACCTCGCCTTCCTGCTCTCCCAGGTCGGGATCCACGCCTCGGCCCGCTTCGCCGCCCGTCTCGCCGCGGTCGACCTCGTCCCGCCGCTGTTCCGCGTCCTCAACCTGGTCGACGCCGCCGAGGGGCGCTCGCAGCAGGAGATCGCCAGGGCGGTGCAGGCGCCGCCCAGCCGGATGGTCGGCTTCGTCGACGAGCTCGAGCAGCGCGGCCTGGTCGAGCGCCGCGCCGACCCCCGCGACCGCCGCGTCCGCGCCCTCTACCTGACCGCGGCCGGGCGCGAGGCGCTGGCGCGTGGGAGGGAGGTCGCCCGCGAGCACGAGGCGGAGCTGACCGCGGGGCTGAGCGAGGAGGAGCGGGGGATGCTGGTCGCGTTGCTGGGGAAGGTGGTGGACGAGCAGGAGATGGGGAGGGGGGTGCACCTGGGGTTCAGCGGCAGGGTGGGGCCGCGTTGAGAGACGGTTCAACAGCGGCTTGACCTCGGACGCTCTTCACTCTCGGCACGAACTCTCGCGAGCGTTCCAAGGGACGGGAGGAGCGCGCGCTAAGGACAAAGCGGGGTCCAACCTAAAAAGGCAACTCCAACGACCCATCCTCCCCAATCGCAAACCCGGGGTTATGGGCAACCTCCCAAACATGCCCGTCGAGATCCGTGAAACAAGCCGCATAGCCACCGTAAAACGTCTCGCCCGGTCGTTTCGTCACCCGCGCCCCGGCCGCCTCGGCGGCGGCGACGATCGCCTCGACCTCCTCGCGCGAGCGGACGTTGTGGGCGAGGGAGACGCCGCCGAAGCCGTCGCTTCCGGGGTCGCGCTCGAAGCCGCTGTCAGCCGCCAGCTTCTCGCGGCTCCAGAGGACGAAGCCGAGCCCGCCGGCCTGGAAGAAGACGGTTTCCTCGACTTCCTTGCCCTCCCAGCCGAGCTGTTCGTAGAAGCCACGAGCGGCGGCGACGTCGGCGACGCCGAGGGTGATCAGGCTGACTCGCTGCTCCACTCGGTACGAGCGTACCGCTCGCGCCCGGCCCCCTCCTGCCACTGCTCGGCCCGGATCGCCCAGCGCTCGTGGTCGCGCCAGTGGCCGCCGATCTTCAGATAGCGCTCGGAGAAGCCCTCGCGGACGAAGCCGGCGCGGTGGACGAGGGCCAGTGAGCGTTGGTTGCCGGGCTGGATGTTGGCCTCGAGGCGGTGCAGCCGCAGCTCGGCGAAGGCGTAGCGCAGCAGCAGGCGCAGGCCTTCGCTCATGTATCCCTGGCCGCTCAGGGCGGCAACGCCGCCATAGCCGAGGAAGGCGCTCTGCAGCGGCCCGCGGATGATCTGGCTGACGTCGAAGTAGCCGGCGATCGCGCCGTCGGCGCGCCGGCGCACCAGCAGGAACTCGAAGCTTTCGCCGCTGGCGCGGGCGAGCACCGCGTCGAACGCGTCGTCGTCGAGGGGCGGCGAGATCCAGGGCTGGTGGAGATCGGCGCTGGCCCGCATCGCGGCGACGAAGTCGGCTCGGTCGCGCCGCGCCGCGGGCAGCAGCATCACCCTCGTCCGCTCTTGCTCCATCGGACCTAACCTAAGGCTTCACCGCTCCGAAGGAGGAGACGACGGGCGAGAAGCGAGGGCCGCAGCCGCGGCTTAACGCTTCTTCGCGCGCAGCGTGTGACCGTCGCGTAAAGATGTGGTGGTGAGCACGGCCGAATTCACCACCGTCACGGCGGCGGAGCAGGCGTCCGATTTCCGCTTCCAGCACTGGCTGGCGGTGCGACGGACGGCGATCGTCCTCTACTTCGCCGGCCTGATCGCCTGGAGCGCCGAGTACGGGATCCCGGTCCAGCGCGAGCTGGTCATCCTCTGGACCTGCGGCGCCCTGGTCTGCGCCTCGATCGGCCGCCACCCGCGCCAGATCGCGCAGCTGGTCCTCGACTGGCTGCCGATGGTCCTCGTCCTCGTCGCCTACGACTTCACCCGCGGCGCCGCCGACTCGTTCGGGATCGGCACCCACTACCTGCCGATGATCGACTTCGACAAAGCGATCTTCGGCGGCGAGACGCCGACCGAATGGCTGCAGGCCCACCTGTACGACCCGCGCTCCCTGACCGCCTGGAACGTTGGTTTCACGCTCACCTACACCTCCTACTTCATCACCCCCTTCGCGCTCGCCGGCTGGTTCTGGGCCCGCGACCGGCTCGAGTTCCTGCGCTACCGGCGCCGGCTCATCACCCTCGCCCTGACCGGCCTCGCCACCTACATCCTCTTCCCGGCGGCGCCGCCCTGGCTGGCCTCCCAGGAAGGTCTGCTGGGTGCGGTCCAGCGGACCACCGGCAAGGGCTGGGACATCATCGGCATCGGCACCGCCGGCCTCTTCTCGGAGGGGCAGGCCTCGGTCAACCTGGTTGCCGCGGTGCCCTCGCTGCACGCCGGCTTCACGATGCTGGTCGCGCTCTCGATCTGGCCGCGGGTGCGCCATCGCCGGCTGCGGCCGCTGCTCCTCCTCTATCCGCTGGCGATGGGGCTGACCCTGGTCGCCTGCGGCGAGCACTACGCGTTCGACATCCTGCTCGGCTGGGGCTACGCGGGCGCGATCATCGCCGGCTGGAGCGCCTGGGAACGGATGCGCGCCCCGTCGAGCCGCCGGATCCTCGAACGCGAAGCGGCCGCCGCGCGCGAATCCGCCTCCGCTTCGTAGCCCCTCGACGACCACCGCAGATCGAGTCCTGCATTTGGGCCCTCCAGGGGACTCGATGCAGGATTCGAGCGGTCAGCCGGTCGGCCCCGCGCCCTCGTTAGCCTGCCAGCGATGAGCGAGGCGCCGCTCAACCTCTACTCGGACACGCAGACGCTGCCCTCCGCGGCGATGCGCCGAGCGATCGCGGCGGCCGAGGTCGGCGACGAGCAGCGCGGACTCGACCCGACCGTCAACGCGCTGCAGGAGCGGGTCGCCGAGCTGCTCGGCCAGGAGGCGGCGCTGTTCCTGCCCTCGGGGACGATGTGCAACCAGATCGCGCTGCGCCTGCACACCCGACCGCTCGGCGACGAGGTCTACCTGCATCGTGGCTCGCACCCGGTGATCGCCGAGGCCGGTGGCGCCGCGGCACTGGCCGGGGCGCAGCTGTTCGAGCTCGACGGCGAGGGCGGGATGTTCGGCGCCGCGGCGCTCGCGTCCGCCCTGCGCGACCCAGCTGACCGCCACCAGCCGCGCTCCCGCCTGGTCTGCGTCGAGCAGACGACGAACATGGGCGGCGGCCGGGTCTGGCCCCTGGCCGAGATCGAGGCGGTGCTGGCCGTCGCCCGCGAGAACGGGCTCCGCGCCCACCTCGACGGCGCCCGCCTGCTCAACGCCGTGGTCGCCTCCGGAGTCAGCGCCGCCGATTACGCCGGCGGCTTCGACACCGCTTGGATCGACTTCTCGAAGGGGCTCGGCGCCCCCGTCGGCGCCTGCCTCGCCGGCTCGCGCGAGACGATCGCGGAGGCCTGGCGCTACAAGCAGATGTACGGCGGCGCCATGCGCCAGGCCGGGATCGTCGCCGCGGGGGCGCTCTACGCGCTCGAGCACAACGTCGAGCGCCTCGCCGAGGACCACGCCAACGCTCGCGCCCTGGCCGAGGGCCTGGCCGCGATCGACGGGGTGGCGATCGACCCCGCCACGGTGGAGACCAACATCGTCATCTTCGCGGTCCCCGATCCGGCGGCGCTCGTCGCCGGGCTCGCCGACCGCGGGATCGAGGTCAGCGTCTTCGGCGAGCGGGTTCGCGCCGTCACCCACCTCGACGTCGACGCCGCGGCGGTCGATCGCGCCCTCGCCGCGGTTGGCGAGCTCCTCTAGGAAGGACTAGCGAAACTCCCGCGCCCACGCCTGGCTGCCACGCCCCTTGGGTCGGAGCGCCGTCGGAATGGCGCGTTAGTCGCCAATACGGCGACTAACGCGCCAAACCCGATGCGCCCTTCGTCGCTGGCGCTGGAGCAACGGCGGACACTGCGCGGTGCGGCCTCGCTGCGTCCTTGCCCCGCTCGGTCCGGCGCTTGCCAGCCGCGGACGTGGGTTTCGCTAGTCCTTCTAGCTAGGGCGGAGCCCCCGGGGAGGCCGGGGGCTATTCGAGCGCGGCGATCGCCGCGAAGGCCTCGTCGATCAGCCCGGTCAGGTCGAGCTCGCCGCCGGAGAGCGCCCATTTCTCGGTCGCGGCGTCGAGCGCCGCCAGCGCCGCCCCGACCACCGCTTCGACCCGCACGTCGTCGGGCTCGCTGCCGCTGCGGATCGCCAGCACCGGGCCGATCAGGCTGCGCCACCGGGCCTGGCGCTCGAGCTGGTGGGCGCGCAGCGAGGGCGTTTTGCGGGTCAGGTTGAGACGAGCGAGCGAGCGAGCCGGGTTGCTGGCGTAGTTGGGCGTCGCCGCGTCGAAGGCCCGGCGCAGCGCCTCCCACGTCGGCTCCTGGGGCGGCCGCTCTTCCAGCGCGGTGGCGATTTCGGCGCCCATCGCCTCCAGCGCGACGAAGACCGCCTCCTCCTTCGAGGAGAAGTAGCGGAAGAAGCTGGCGCGCGAGATCCCGGTCGCCTCGGCGACCTCGTTGACCGTGACGTCCTCGAAACCGCGCTCGGCGAAGACGCTCCAAGCGGTCTCCGCGATCTGCGCCCGCACGGTCTCACGCGTGAGCGAACGCAGATCGGGTAGCTGGTCGGACGTGTCTCCCGTGGCTTCCGTGGTTTCTCCTGTCTTTCCCACGGCGAGATTCTACGCCGATTCGGCCCGTTTTATAGACTCGGTGCCGGCGGTGAGACTGAAGTTCACTGGGTGAAAAGGAAGGGAAGCGCTGTGAAAAAAGACGGCAAAGAGTTCTCGGTCACGGTCTGGTCGGCGATTGCGCTGGGAGCCGTCGGAATAGGCGTCATCGTTGCCTTCCTGGCCGGGTACTTCCTCGGTCACTTCACCGGTCACGAGAAGACGACCACGGTCAGCGCCGTCAGCAGCCCCGCCGGAGGCGAGGAAGCGAGCTCCGAAGAAGGCGAAGGCGAAATCGAAGCCGCGCCGGCCTTCACCGCCGAGGAAATCGAAGCCGAAGCCGGTGAGGACTGGGTCACCAACGGCGGCGGCGGCACCAACCACCGCTTCTCGACCCTTGACGAAATCAACACCGAAAACGTCGCCGAACTGAAGGGCGACTGGATGACCAAGATCGGCTCCGAAGCCACCGCTGCGAAGTTCTCCGCCGAGGGTCAGGCGCTCGAGTACAAGGGGACCATCTACATCCCCGACGGCGCCGACAACGTCTACGCGATCGACGCCGGCAGCGGCGAAATCCTCTGGGAATACAAGCCGAACCTGCCACCCGAACCGCTCGGCAGCGTGATCTGCTGCGGCTGGGACAACCGCGGCGTCGCGCTCGGCGACGGCATGGTGTTCGTCTCACAGCTGAACGGCGAACAGGTCGCGCTCGACCAGATGACCGGCAAAGTCAAATGGGCGACCCCGGTCGTCAAACCGGGCAGCGGCTACTCGATCACCTCGGCGCCGCTCTACTACAACGACACCGTGTACGTCGGCGGCTCCGGTGGCGAGTACGGGATCCGCGGCCGCCTGACCGCGCTCGACGCCAAGACCGGCAAGGAGAAGTGGCGCTTCTACACGATCCCCGGTCCGGGCGAAACCGGCCACGAGAGCTGGCCGCAGGACAACGACTCCTGGAAACGGGGCGGCGCCGGCATCTGGAACACGCCGACCGTCGACCCGAACCTGAACATGGTCTACTTCTCGACCTCGAACGCCTCGCCTGATTATTACGGCGGCGAACGCGCCGGGGACAACCTCTTCGCCGCTTCGATCGTCGCCCTCGACGCCGAAACCGGCGAATACAAGTGGCACTACCAGCAGGTCCACCACGACATCTGGGACCTCGACTCGCCGAGCCCGACGGTCTTCGTCGAAGGCGAAATGGAAGGCGAAGAGCGAGAAGGAATCGCGCAGCCGTCGAAGACCGGGATGCTCTACATCCTCGACCGCGAAACCGGCGAACCGATCTTCCCGATCGAAGAGAAACCGGTTCCGCAGGACCCGAAAGAAAAAACGGCAAAGACGCAGCCCTACACCAAGCTGCCGCCGTTCAGCCCGCTGAAGCCGACGCCGGAGATGATGAAAGAAACCGAAGCCGGCCTCGAAGATCCGAGCACCAAGCTCGAGGCGGTTCCGATCTTCACCCCCTGGAACCACAACCCGAAAGAAGTCTACGTCTCGGCTCCCGACGCGGTGGGCGGCGACAACTGGCCGCCGTCGAGCTTCGACCCCGAACGGAACATGTACTTCGTCTGCTCGCAGAGCGGCACCCTCGGCATCACGCCGGAGAAGGCGGAATACAAAGCGGGCGAACAGTTCACCGGCACCGCCGGCTTCATCACCAACGGGTTCAACTCGCCGGGCTTCCTCACCGCCTATGACCTGAGCAAAGGCGATATCGCCTGGCAGAAGAAATTCCCCGAATCGTGCTACTCCGGCGCGGTCACGACCGCCGGCGGCCTGGTCTTCGTCGGCCAGAACAACGGCGAACTCCAGGCCTACAACTCCGAAACGGGCGAGCTGCTCTGGCACTTCCAGACCGGCGCCGGCGCCAACACCACGGTGACGCCGTTCGAAGACGAAGGCGAAGAGAAGATCGCCTTCTACGCCGGCGGCAACTCGCTGGCGGCGACCCCGCACGGCGAAAACTTTTGGGTCTTCTCGCTCAACGGGACGATGGAAGAGCTGCAGGGCACCGAACAGGAAGGCGAAGGCACCGAGCACAAAGAGGCCGAAGGCGGCGAAGAAGAAGCGACGCCGGAAGAAGGCTCGAAAGAAAAGGAACCCGAAGAACCGGAAGCCGAAGGCGGCGGCAAAGAACCGGAAGAAGGCGCTGAAGCAGGCGCCGGCGGCGACCCCGGTGCCGGAGCGGAAGTCTTCGCCAACAACTGCTCGATCTGCCACGGCGCCACCGGCCTCGGCGGCAACGGCGGTCCCGACCTGACGACGATGCCGAAAGCGAAAACCGAATCGGGCACGATCGAGCAGGTGACCAACGGCGGCGGCGGCATGCCGGCGTTCAAGGGCCAGCTGAGCGAAGAAGAAATCGAAGACGTCGCCGCCTACGTGGTGCAGAAAATCGTCGGCGGTGGCTGAGCCGCAATGGGGCGCCTGGCTGCGATAGCGGCCGCGATCGCGCTGCTCGCGATCGCGGCCGGTTGCGGCGGCGGCGGTGACACCTCCGCCGGTGCGGGCGGCTCCGGCGGCGACGTCGCCAGCGATGCGGACTCCGCCTGCGCCAGGGCCAACGCGGAGATCGCCTCGCTGCCGATTCCCGGCAACGAACAGGCGGTCGTCGAATACCTGGAACAGACCGAAGCGACGGTCGAACGGCTGCAGCGCGAAGTCGCCGGGCTGGACGGGTCAGCGGAGCTGACGAGGTTCTCCGCGGCGCTGGCCAGCTCGGTCGCCGTGCTGAACGAAATGGCCAACGCGGCGCGCAGCCGCAATCCCGACGGGGTGCGCGAACTCTCGCAGCAGCTCGAGCAGCTGCATCTCGGCAGGGTCGCGGAAGCCGCGGGGCTGCAGACCTGCGCCGAAGCCCCGAAGGTCGAATCGTGAGGCGCCCGGCGAAGCTCCTCGCCGCCCTCGCCCTGGCGTCCGCCCTCGCGCTCAGCGGAGTCGCCGGCGCGACGACGGGCAGCATCAACGGCTACCCGCAGCCGAAGGTCTACGTGCCCTTCTCGCAGGCGGCGCCGTTCGAGGGTCGCTTCCTGTTGACCGAAGTCGGGCGCGGCGCCAACCTGCGCAGCGGCGAGATGAAGATCGAATTCCCCGAGGCCGCCTCGCCCAAGTTCCTCGCCGGGGCCGCTGCCTTCTACGAGTACAACTCGCTCGGCCAGACCGAAACGGCGCTCTTCGCGCTCTATCCCTTCCGCCCGATCGCTGGCGGGGTCAGCGTCCAGGTCCGCAACCAGGGCCTCAACGGCCATCTCGGCGAAACGCTCAAGGTCGGCGACCTGAAGCTCTTCACGCCGACCGAGGAGAGCCGGCTCGAGGGCGAGCTCGACTTCCACGGCGGGACCTACAGGGTCGCCTTCAAACGGCTGCCCGAGGATGCGACCTACGCCGCCAACCGGGCGCCGGCGAAGCAGATCACCGAACACAGGGCGGAACCGATTCCCGGCGGGTGGGGCCCCGATCCCTCAGAATGGGAGGGCGACTACGAGCTGACCAACGCCGCCCCCGACCCGACGGAGGGGGCGGCAGTGCTGGCGCCGGTGATCGGCGTCGCCCAGGGCCTGGGGACGGTCGGGACGACGCTCAGCGAGGGCAGCATGGAGGTCGCCGGCGGCGAGCCGCCGACCGCGACCGTCGAACTGAACACCGGCCAGACCAGGCGGACCTACTACCTCAGCAGCCTCGCCTACCGGGGAAACCTGCGGGTGGCGAAGGTGCACGAGGGCAGCCCCACCGGCCGCCTGCTGGGCGTGTTCGAAGCGCACCGCAAGGGCGACAGCCTGCGCGGCACGCTCGAAGCCGGCAATTCGCGCTACCAGGTCGAGTTCGAACGCCAGACCCGGTGAGGGCGGGTGCGAAGGTGAGGAGGGGCGGGCCACGGCTAGCCTGAGCTGATGCCCGCCCTCCGCAGCGTCCTCGCGACGGCGCTCCTCGCCTCGCTCCTCGCCGCCGGCTGCGGTGGTGGCGGCGAGCAGGGTGCGAGCGACGCCGGCGGGACGGGCGGCGCTCACGCGAACGTCGACTGGCCACGCTGGGGCAACGACGCCGGCAACGGGCACTTCGCCCGCCTCGACCAGATCGACCGCGGCAACGTCGACCGCCTGCGGCTCGCCTGGAGCGTGCCCGGGCCGCGCCGGCAGATCGGCTGGGAGACCTTCCCGATCGTCGTCGACGGCACGATGTACTACGACACCGGGACCGACCAGGTGTTCGCGGTCGACGCCGCCACCGGCAGGCGGCTCTGGTCCTACGCGCCGGCGGTCGACCTGCTCGCCGCCCCGGGTGTCCGGCCGCCGACTCCGGTCAGCCGCGGCGTCACCTACGGCGCCGGGCGGATCTACGTCGTCACCGGCGACGCGCGGCTGATCGCCCTCGACGCCCGGAACGGCAGGGAGCTCTGGCAGCGGCGGGTCGCCGACCCGGGGATCGGCAACGCGATGAACTCGCCCGGGACCTTCTGGCGCGGGGAGATCGTCGTCGGCGGCCCGGCGGGGGCGGCGGGCCTGCGCGGCTTCGTCGCCGCCTACCGGGCCGGGGACGGACGGCCGCTGTGGCGCGCGCACATGGTGCCGCGGCGCGGCTCGAGCTGGCGCCGCGGGCCGGGCTCGGGCGGCGGCAACGTCTGGATGCCGCCGACGATCGAGCCGCGCTCGGGCACCGTCTACGTCGCCACCGGCAATCCCTCGCCGGGCTTCGACAGCTCCGGGCGCCGTGGCTGCAACCCGATGGCGAACGCCGTGGTCGCCCTCGACGGGGCGAGCGGCGAGGTGCTGTGGAGCCGGACGCTGGTCTGCGAAGACTCCTGGGACTACGACACCGTCCAGTCGCCGCTGATCTTCGGCGCCCCGCCGCTGGGTGGCGACGGGGAGCCGGTCGAGCTCGTCGGCGCGGCCAGCAAGGCCGGCTTCTACGCGACCTTCGAGGCGGAGCGCGGAAGGCCGATCGCTCGCACGCCCTACCTCACCCGCTACTCGCGACCGCACCGGCGGCCGACGCGCAGCGGCGTCGTCGTCTGTCCGGGGATCTACGGCGGCCTCGAGTACGGCCCGCCCGCCTACAGCCCGCGCGACGGGCTCGTCTACCAGCCGGGCAACCAGATGTGCATGCGCTACCGGCTGGCGCCACGGGCCCGCGGGATCCTCGCTGGCGAGGACGATCTCGGCGGCACCGCCCGGCAGGTCGGCCCGGCGACCGGGATGGTGGCGGCGTTCGACCCCTGGAGCGGCGCCGTTCGCTGGAAGCGGAAGCTGCCGGCACCCGCCAATGGCGGCGCCCTGGCGACCGCCGGCGGCCTCGTCTTCCTCGGCGAAGACGACGGCTACCTGCGGGCGCTCGACAGCTCCGACGGCACCGAGCTCTGGCGCCACCGGCTCGGGCTGCGGGTCGGCTCGGCCCCGATCGCCTACGAAGTCGACGGCGTCGAGTACCTGGCGATCGCCGCCGGCGGCTCCCTCGTCCAGGCCCGCGGCACCGTCCCAACCCGCCCCCCTCGCCTCTTCGTCTTCGCCCTCCCCCACTGAGCTGTTCCTTATCCCGGAATGGCGTGGATAAGGAACAGCTGGGCGACTGAGACGGGGTCGCAGGGGGAATAGGCTTCATACCTTGGCCGTCGACCCCGTAGCCCTGCCGCACCCCGCCGAGCCCGAGCCGTTGGCGCCGGAGGAGTTCCAGCGCCTCGCCCGCGAGATCGAGGCGGCGGTGGCGCGCACGGTCGTCGGCCAGGAGGAGGCCGTGCGCGGGGCGCTGACCTGCCTCGCCTGCGGCGGCCACGCGCTGCTCGAGGGCGTGCCGGGACTCGGCAAGACGACGATGGCGCGCGCCCTCGCCGCCGCCCTCGACCTGGAGCCGAAGCGGATCCAGTTCACCCCGGATTTGATGCCGGCCGACATCACCGGCACCACGGTGCTGCTGCAGAGCGCCGGCGGCGACTCGGAGCTGCGCTTCGAACCGGGGCCGATCTTCGCCAACGTCGTCCTCGCCGACGAGATCAACCGCGCCGCGCCGCGCACCCAGAGCGCGCTGCTCGAGGCGATGCAGGAGCGCACGGTGACGACCGCCAACACCACCCGCGAGCTGCCCGACCCCTTCTTCGTGATCGCCACCCAGAACCCGGTCGAGATGTACGGGACCTATCCGCTGCCGGAGGCCGAGCTCGACCGCTTCTTCCTCAAGCTGAACTTCGACTTCCCGCCGGCCGGCGAGCTGAACGCGATGGTCGCGCGGACGACCGGGGAGGACGCGGCCGCGCCCGAGCCGGTGGCGCCCGTCGCCGACGCCGGGACGGTGGCGCGGATGCGGGCCCTGGTCCGCCAGGTGCCGGCCGCCGGCCACGTGGTCGACTACGCGACCAGGCTCGTCCTCTCCCTCCACCCGGAGCAGGAGGGCGCCCCCGAGCAGCTGCGCCGCTGTGTCCGCCTCGGGCCGAGCCCGCGCGGGATCCAGGCGATGGTCCTCGCCGGCCGGGTCGCGGCGCTGATCGACGGCCGCCCCAACCTCGCCGTCGAGGACGTGCGGGCGGTGGCCCACGCGGCGCTGCGCCACCGGCTGGTGCTGACGATCGACGCCGAGCGCCAGGGGGTCGGACCCGACGAGATCATCGACGAGGCGCTCGCCTCGCTCCGGCGGGAGGCCTGACCCCTCGTCTTTTGTATCCCTCTGGCATACAAAAGACGAGCGCCAGCGAGCCGCCGCTGCTCGACGCGGCGGCGCTGCGGCAGCTCGAACGCCTGAGCCTGACCGGCGTCGAGGCAGTGGTCCGCGGCTTCGGCGGCCAGCGGCCCGCCGCCGGTCACTCGCGCGGGCTCGAATTCATCGACTACCGCCGCTACACGCCGGGCGACGACCTGCGCAACATCGACTGGAACGTCTACGCCCGGCTGCGCGAGGTGGTGGTCAAGACCGCGCCCTCCGAGGGCCACCTCGACCTCGCCCTGCTGCTCGACGGCAGCGCCTCGATGGGGGAGGGGGAGGGCTCCAGGTTCCGCTACGCGCAGGAGCTGGCGGCGCTGCTGGGGACGGTGGCGCTGCTCGGCTCCGACGTGGTCGCGGTCGACGTCCTCGCCGACGGCGACGCCTGGGCCGGGACCCCGCTGACCGCTCCGCACGTCGTCCCGCAGCTGATCGCCGAGCTCGCCGCCCTGCCGCGCGGCACCCGCACCGACCTCACCGCCAGCCTGCGCGAGCACCGCCGCGGCAGCCCCCTCGCCGACCTCGCGGTGCTCGTCACCGACGCCCTGGTCGAGCCCGCCGACCTGGGCACGGCGGTGGGAGAGCTGGCGGCGAGCGCCCACGCCGCGACCCTCGTCCACGTCGTCGAGCCGGCCGCGCCGGAGCTGCCGGATGGCGCGACCGAGCTGCTCGACGCCGAGACCGGCGAGCGGATCGTGGTCAAGCTGACGCCGGAGCTGCGGCGCGCGTTCGCCGCCCGGCGCGCCGAGGCGCGGGCGGAGGTGGGCGAGCTCTGCGCCGCCCGCGGCGTCGCCTACGTGGTGGCGACCACCGACGTGGCGCCGCTCGACCTGATGTTCGGGGCGGCGAGGGAGGGGGGCTTGGTCAGCGCCTACTAGTAGCTAGGGGTGAAGCGGGTCGGCCCTTGGGGGCGGGAGGGGAGCCCGGGGGCCCCCCGGTTGCTGGTTGCTCGCCTGAATCGAGTGGCCGCCGTCCGAGGGCGAGCGCCGGTGCGAGCAGCTGCGAGCGAGCGCCGGCGATTCGGAGCGCGCGCCGCCTTGGCCGCGGTTCGTTGAGGCAGGGGCAGCTTCCGCCAGGTTGCACTTGTCCCCACCCGTTGCGTTTGTCCCCGCATACCGGGGACGAACGCAACCGCTGGGGAGAACTGCAACGGCTCAAGCCGGGGGCAGGGGACGGCTGAGGGCTCGGGGCTCGCCCCGTATCGCCGCAAGCGCCCCAAGGAGAGGAAGCTCCAAGGCGAGCGGGGCCTCTGGGCCCCGGACCTCGCCGCCCTCGAATTCGCCCCGAGGCGTCCCTCGAACCGCCCTGCCCCTACCTCTGCAACGCCTTGCCCCCCAGATTCAGCGCCACCACTTCAGCTCCCACCGGGCCCAGTTCTTCCGAAGCGGTGAGGGCGTTGCCGCCGATCGTCGCGAGGACGTACTCGGTGCCGTCGATCGAGTAGATCACCGGCGCCGAGCCGAAGCCGAGGCCGAGGTTGCCTTCGTAGAGCGTCTTGCCGGTCCGCGCGTCGATGCCGTAGAGGACCCCCTTCTGGTCGCCGGTGAAGACCAGGCCGCCGGCCGAGGCGGCGGCGCCGCCGACCATCGGGGTCGGCATCTTCTTCTTCCAGAGGACCTTGCCGTCGTTGACGGTGACGGCGGTGAAGGTGCCGGTCTTGTCTTCGTCCTGGCCGACGACGCGGTCGCCGCCGAAGGCCTTCTCGCCGCCCGCCTTCTGTTCGTATTCGACGATCAGGTAGTAACAGAGTTCGACGCCGGAGATGTAGACCGCTTCGGTTTCCGGGCTGTAGGCGAGCGGCGAGTACTGCGAGCCGCCGACCGGGCCGGGGCACTGCAGGGTCGGCTTCGTCGTCGGCTTGGTGTGGTGCCGTTTGACGAACGGGACCGAGGGGAAGAGCTTCTTCCCGGTTTCGGCGTCGAGGATGAAGAGCAGGCCATTCTTGCCCGCCTCGGCGAGCCCGCGGCGCATCTCGCCGTCGATTTCGACGTCGAAGAGGGTGACAGGCGAGGCGACGTCGTAGTTCCAGAGGTCGTGTGCCTCCTCCTGGTGGTACCACTTGAGCTTGCCGGTGTCGGCGTCGAGGGCGAGGATCGAGTCCGTGTAGAGGTTCGGGCCCTGGCGTTCGTCGCCGATGATCACCGGCGCCGGGTTGCCGGTGCCGACGTAGATCGTGTCGGTCTCGGGGTCGACCGTCGGCGGCATGTAGACGCCACCGCCCCCGCCGCCCTCCGGGACCCACCCTTCGCCCTGCTTGGGCACGGTGTAGAACTGCCAGAGCTTCTTGCCGCTCTTCTGGTCGTAGGCGGCGACGAAGCCGCGGACCCCGTCCTCGGAGCCGGAGACGCCGACGAAGACCTTGCCGTCGTAGGTGGACGGGGCCATCGTCTCGTAGGCACCGGTCGCCGGATCGGCGACCGCGGAGGACCAGAGCTTCTCGCCGGTCCTGGCGCTGACCGCCTGCAGCTGGTCGTCGAAGGTGAGGAGGAAGAGCTTGCCGCCTTCGTGGGCGATGCCGCGGTTGACGCTGATCCCGTAGCCGCCGACCCCGGTCGACTGCGAGAAGTCGACTTCCGGCGCGTAGGTCCATTTGATCTCGCCGCTGGCGCCGTCGATCGCGATCACCTCGTCGGTCGAGGTGGTGACGTAGACGGTGCGGCCGATCACCGTCGCGTAGGACTCCATCAGGAACTGGTCGGGCCCGAGGCCGGTGCGCCACGCTTCGCCCAGTTCGCTCACGTTCCCGGTGTCGATTTCGTCCTGGGTGGCGAAGCGGGTGTTGTCGCGGTCGCGGCCGAAGAGCGGCCAATCTTCGATCTGCGGGAACTTCTCCCCGCCCCCGGCCGTGGTCGAGCCGGTGGAGCTTTCCGAGGAGGAGGAGCTGTCGGAGCCGCCGCAGGCGGCGAGGAAGAGCGCGCTGAGGACCAGGGCCGCGGCGGCGAGGAGGACGGGACGTGAGCGGGCGAGGAGGTTCATCTGCTCCCTACGGGATCGGCTTCGTAGAGAAGCGGACGAAGACGGCCCTGACCGTGCCGAGGCCGCGGGTGCGGAACCTCGCCATGATCCGGCCCGGCCGGCGCTGGACGCCGGCGAAGAAGCCGATCTTGGGGCCGATGAAGGCGCCGCCGTGGATCTCGGCGCCGCGGCCGGCGCCCCGGTGGTGGAGGTCGGTCAGGTAGACGAGGGCGTTGTTGCCGGCGCCGGTGATCAGCTTGAGGATCCCGGCGGGCTGCCGCGAGCCGGGGAATTCTTCCTGCATGAAGAGGTTGAGCTGGCCGCGCCGCACGCCCTCCCTGCCGCCCTTCAAGACCTTCACGTGATAGCGGCCGAGGTAGCTCCTCGGCGCCCCCCAGCCGTCCCTGCCGGCGGCCGCCGCGGTGGTGGTGAGGAGGCCGCAGAGGACGAGAACGAGGGCCGCCGAGAGGGCGAGGTTTCTAACCTTCATGGGGTGAGTCCGAGTCTACTTAGACGCAGTCTCGGGGCCCGCAGGTGGCTCCTGGCGGACCCGTGGGACGTTCTGGAGGTGAGCGCCGCGGGTGCCGCCGCCGGCGCTCCAGCGAGCCCTGCCGGCCTGCAGGCCGGGCTGGCGCGCCAGCGCGCCCGGCTCCAGCGCTCGCGGCTGGCGGTGCTGCTGCGCCGTCACGCGACCCTGGCGCTGGGGTTGGCGATCGCGCTCGAGGCGCTGGCACTGCTCGCGGTCGTGCCGCAGCTGGCGGTCGCCGTCGTGCCGCTCGTCCTGCTGGTGGCGACGATCGCCTGGGCGCTGCGGCGAGGACCCTCGCTGCCGGCGGTGGCGCGGCTGCTGGACGAGCGGCTGCGGCTCTTCGACCGGCTGGGCACGGCGCTGGAGCTCGAACGCCGCGGCGCCGGCGACGGGGGCGGGAGCGCGCTCGAGCGGCGGGCGGTGGCCGAAGCGGCGGCGCTGGTGCAGGGCGGCGTCGAGCAGTGGCGGCCGCGGGCGGCACCGGCGCCGCGCGAGTGGGCCGCGGCAGCCGCCGCGCTGCTGGTCCTGGCGGCCCTGGTCCTCGTCGCGATCGCGCCGGGCTCGGGCTCCGAAGCGGCGGGCGGCTCGCGGGGGGCGACGGCGCTCGGCGCCGGCGAAGGGCCCGGCGCCCAGGGCAAGGGAGCCCGCAACAAGAAAGCGCTGGAACAGTATCTGGGCGGCCCGAGCACGCCGCGGCAGTCGAACCAGGAGCTGACCCCCGGGGATCGGATCCGCCCCGCCGCCGGCTACCGCCAGCCCGGCAGGGCGGCCGGGCACCGCAGCGCGGAAGTCCACGCCTCCGAGGAGCAGGCGAACCCGACCCACGTCCAGTACGGCTTCCGGTTCAAAGGCCGGTCGCGCGGCGAGAAGACCCACGAAGCCCAGCCGGGCGCGCCGAAGGCCGGCGACCGCAGCGCCGAAGGGCGCGCCACCGCCGGGGCCAGGGGAGCCGGGGCGAAGGGCGGCAACGGGCAGGCGAACGGCGCCGGCAACGGGCCCGGGGCCGCGGCCGGCAAGCAGGGCGAGGGGCAGGCGCAGACGAAGGCGCCGCCCGGCGCCCCCACCGGCGCCGCGGCGGCCGAGCCCGGCGCCCAGGTGGCGGCCCCGGCCTCGAAGGCCGCGGCCGGAGCCAAGGGCCAGAGCTCGCAGGGGGCGCCCGGCACGAGCCCCTCGGGCGCTGCCACGGCCGGCAACGGGGCGGGCGGCAACCGGACCGGCGAATCGCTCGGCTTCAGAGGCGGCGAATCGCAGGGCCTGAAGCTGCAGTCGGGCTACGCGCCCTACCGCTCCCCGAGCCAGGCGAAGGCCACCGGCGGCAGGTCGGGCGAACGCCAGGGCGGCGGCGGCAAGAGCCGCAGCGCTGCGGTCGAAGGCAGCGCCTCCTTCGGGGCCGGCGGCTCCTTCGCCTTCGTGCCGGCCACCGGCGGCGCCTCCGCGGCCGCCGGCGGCTCGCAGCTGGCGCAGAACTACTCGGCCGCGCTGGGGTGGCTGGGACAGCTGCCGTGGTGAGCGCGGCGCAAACGTGACCTTCCTCAGCATCGGCGCGCTGGCGCTGCTGGCGCTGAGCCTGCCGCTCGCCCTCCTCCACCTGCGGCGGCGGCCGCTGGCGACGGTCGAGGTCGACAGCCTGCGCGAGTGGCGACGGCTGCCGGCGGCCTCGCCGAGCGGCCGCGGGCGCTTCTCGCCGCCGCCGCTGCCACTGCTGCTGGCGCTGCAGCTGCTGGCGCTGGCGCTGCTCGTCCTGGCCCTGGCGAAGCCCGCCGGCAGCGACGAGGGACCCCCCTCGGTGCGCGCCTACGTGGTCGACGAGTCACTCTGGATGGGCGCGCGGGAAGCCGGCGGAGCGACCAGGATGGAGGCGGCGCGGGCGCTGCTGCGCCAGCGGCTGGCGGCGCTGCCGGACGACCAGCCGATCGCCCTGGTCGCGGCGGGGACGACTGCGGTTGCCCGCTACGAAGGCCCGGCCTCGGGCGCCGCCGACGCGCTCGCCGGGCTCCGCGCCGGCGCCGGCCCCGGCGACCTCGACGCGGCGCTGCGGCTCGCGGCCGGGCTGCGCGGCTCGGCCGCCGACCCGGTGCTGCTGGTGCGGGCGCCGGAGGACCCGGCGCCGGCGGTCAGCGGCGGGGCCTTCGCCGAGGCGGTGGTCGGCGAGCGCGGCCCAGCCGACCTCGGCGTCAGTGCCAGCTTCGCCTGCGACCCGGCGAGCCCCGATCGCTGCGAAGGGCTGGCGCGGGTGCGGAACGCCGGCTCCGCGGCCGCGACGGCGCGGCTGCGGATCGAGCTGCGGGGCGGCGAAGCGCTCGAGCGCTCGCTGCGAGTCGGGCCGGGGGAAGCGGTGCCGGTCTCCTTCCCGCTGCGGCCGGGACAGAGCGCCGAAGCGAGCCTCGCCGGCGGCGATGCCCTCGCCGCCGACGACCGCGCCGCGGTCGCCGTGCCGGCGCGCGAAGGGGAGCGGGTGACCCTGGTCGGCGACCGCATCCGGGCGCTGCCGCTGGCCCGAGCGCTGGCCGCCGTCCCCGGCGTCCAGCTGCGGCTCCGCACCCCGCGGACCTACCGCCCGACCGACCCGCGAACCAGCGACCTGCTGGTCCTCGACGACTTCCTGCCCAGGGGCGGCCTGCCGCAGGCGCCGGCGCTGCTCCTCGTCCACCCGCCGCGGCTGCCGGGGGGAGCGGTCGCGGCCGAGCCGCTCGCCGACAGCCGGCTGAGCGGCGAAGCCGAAGGCGACCCGCTCCTCGCCGGGGTCGACCTGGCGGCGCTGACGATCGACGCCGGCGCCGCCGAGCGGCTGCGCCTGCCCCGCTGGGCGCGCGCCGTCGCCTGGAGCCCGGCGGGGCCGCTGCTCGCCGCCGGCTCGCGAGCCGGGCGGCGGATCGCGGTGCTCGGCTTCGAGCCCGGGGAATCGAACCTGCCGGGGCTGCCGGGGTTCCCGGCGCTGGTCGCGAACCTCGCCGCCTGGGCGGGCGACTGGGCGCCGCCCGCGGCGCTCGCCGGCGAAGCGGTCGAGATCGACGCCCCGGACGCGAGCGCGGCGACCGTCTCCGGACCCGGCGGCGAGCGCCGCCTCGAGCTGCGGCACGGAGCGGCGACGGCGACGCTCGGGAAGCCCGGCCTCTACCGGCTGACCCTGAGCACTCCCGACGGCGCCCACAGCCGCCCGCTCGCCGTCGGCGCCGGCGTCGAACCGCTGCCGCCGGCGCCGGCGCCGGTCGACCTCGCCCTCCTCGCCGCGGCGCCGAGCGCCCACGGTGCGCACTGGTGGCCGTGGCTGCTCGCCGCCGCGCTGCTGGTCCTGCTCGCCGCGGCGCTCTACGCGCTGCGCCGCGAAGCGCTACCCGGCTGGCGCCGGGCGAGCGCCCGCGGCCGCCTCGCCACCGCGCTCGCCGGACTCGGCCCGGTCCTCGCCGCGCTGGCGCTCGTCTTCTCGCTCGGCGGCGGCGCCGTCCACCCGGCGACGCTCGTCGTCGACCGCTCGCAGTCGATCGGCGCCGGCGCCGAGGGCTCCGAGCGGCCCTGGCTCGACGCCGCCGGCGAGTGCGGCTCGCGCTGCCCGACCGTCCAGTTCGGCGCCGCCGCCGCCCTCACCGCGCCCGGCGGCGAGCCGCTCCCGGCCCGCGCCGGCGCCCCGCTGGCGGGCGGCGGGACCGACCTCCGCTCGGCCCTCGAGCTCGGCCTCGCCCGCACCCCGCGCGGCGGTCGCCTGGCCCTCCTCTCCGACGGCTTGGAGACCCGCGGCGACGCCGAGGCCGCCATCGCCTTGGCGCGCCGCCGCGGCATCGCCATCGACCCCGTCCCGCTCGCCTCCCGCCGGCCAGACGCCGGCGTCACCCGGCTCGAGCTGCCGCCGGCGCTCCACGCCGGCGATCCCTTCTCGCTGCAGCTCACGCTTCGCAGCAGCGTCGCTGCGGCGGCGAAGGTGACGATCAGCCGCGACGGACGCCCGATCGGCTCCGAACCGGTGCGGCTGCGCGCCGGCGACAACCCCTACGTCTTCTCGCTGCGGGCGCCCGGGGCGACCGGCTCCTACGTCTTCTCGGCGCAGGTGGAAGCGGCCGGCGACGAGCTCGGCGGCAACGACGAGCTCGGCGCCCCGCTGCGGGTCGACCGGGCGCCCGCCGTCCTCGTCGCCGGCGCCCCGGGCGCGCCGATCGCCGCGCTGCTCGAAGCGGACGGGATCGAGGTGAGCAGCGTCCCGCCGGGCTCGCTTCCGACCGCCGCCGGCGAATACGAGGGCGTCGACGCCGTCGTCCTCGAAGACGTCTCCGCCGGCGAGCTCGGCGACCGGCGCGCGGCGGCTCTGGCGCGGGCGGTCCGCGACAGGGCCCTCGGCCTGCTGGTTCTCGGCGGCCCGCACAGCTTCTCGCTCGGCCGCTACTACAGCTCGCCACTGGAAGCGGCGCTGCCGGCGAAGAGCCTGGTGCCCGGAAGACTGCAGCGCCGCCGCCTCGCCCTCGAGCTGGTGCTCGACCGCTCGGGCTCGATGCTGAACGCGGTCAACGGCGTGCCGAAGATCGAAATGGCGAAGGCCGCCGCCCAGGGCGCGCTGCGCTTCGTCGCCGGGCGCCGGGGGGAACTCGGGGTCGTCGTCTTCGACGCCCGGCCGAAGGTCTACATCCCGCTGACCCTGGTCGGCGACGGGGCGACCGAGTCGGCGCTGAAGGCGCGGATCGAAGGGCTCCTGCCCGAAGGCGGCACCGACATCTTCAAGGGCCTCGAAGCCGGGGTCGCCGAAATCGAGGGCTCGAAGGCGAAGGACCGGCACATCATCCTGCTCTCCGACGGGGTCAGCGAACCCGGTCGCTTCGAGCAGCTGGTCCCGAAGCTGAAGCGGGAAAAGATCGCCGTCGCGACCGTCGCCCTCGGCAACGAAGCCGACACCGACCTGCTCGGCGAAATCGCCAGGGCGACGGGCGGCAACGCCTACCGGACCGAAAGCCCGCAGGAACTGCCGCGGATCTTCTCCAAGGAGGCGCGGCTGAACGCGCGGCCGGTCGAGGTGCGGGGCGAGATCGGCGTCGAGGCCGGCGTCTCCAGCCCGATCGTCTCCAGCCTGCTCGGCCAACGGCTGCCGGACCTCGCCGACAACGTGGTCACGATTCCCAAGCCGGGCGCCGAAGTGGCGCTGCTCGGCGAAGACAGCGGCGGCCGCGAACCCGAGCCGGTCCTGGCGCAGTGGACCTACGGCGCGGGCCGCGTTGCGATCTGGACCCCCGGCCTCGACCCCGAGCGGGCGGGCGAGTGGAGCGCTCGCCCGCAACTGTTCCGGGACGCCGCCCGCTGGGTCGAGCGAGGCGTGGCGCCTCCGCCGCTGACGCCGGAAGCGCGCGCCGGGGCACCCGGCGAGCTCTTCGTCGAGAGCCGCGAAGACGCCCAGCAGCCAGCCGCCGGCGTCCTCGCCGGCAGCCTGCGGACGCCCGCCGGGAGGACGATCGGGCTCGAATTCGAGCTCCGGTCAGCCGGCGAATACGTCGCCGCGACGCCGCGGCTCGCTCCCGGCGAGTATGGCTACGCCGTCTCCGACGGCGTCCGCACCAGCCGCGGCCAACTCGCCGTTCCATACCCGGCCGAGCTGCGTCCCGGGCAGCCGGAGGCGACCCCGCTCGGTCCGCTCGCCGCCGCCACCGGTGGCCAGCTCCTCGCGCCCGGCGACTCGGGGACGATCGCCGACCGCGGCACCGAACCGTGGTGGTGGGTGGCGCTGGCCGCCCTGCTCGCCTTCCTCGCCGGCGCCGCCCTCGCCCTGCTCGCTTCCCGGCGCCGGCCGCGCCTGCGCACCCGCCACAATGTCCCGCTTCATGCGCCGCGGCGAAGCTACCTCGAGCCCGACCGCGTCTGAGCGCGGCGCCGGCGCCGGCGCGGTGCTCGTCCTCGGCGAGCCCAGCGGCCTCGGCGCGGCGCTGCTGCGGCGGCTCGAGCAGCGGGGCCGGCCGGCGACCTCGGCGCTCGGCCTGAGCGACAGCGAGGCGGCGGCGCTGCTCGCCGAGCGCGGCTGGGGCGCGGTCGCGGTGGTCAGCCGCGACGACGCGATGACCCTGCGGCTGACCCTGCTCAGCGCCCACGTGCGACCCGACCTGCCGCTCTGGGTCACGATGTTCGACCGCACCGTCGCCCGCGAGCTGCACCACCTGGCGCCGCGGATCCACGTCCTCTCGCCCTCGGAGATCGTCGCCGAGGACCTCGCCGCGCACCTCTTCGAGGAAGCCGACGAGGCCGAGCTCAGCCGCCGCGGCCACGGCCTGCGGATCGTCGACGGCGCCCTGCGGCTGCTGCTCGCGGCCGGCGCCGGCCTGCTCGTCGCGCTGCTCTTCGAGGTCGCGATCACGATGATCGCCTTTGACGAGAACCTCGTCGACGCGCTCTACTTCAGCACCCGCACCGTCGCCACCGTCGCCGGCCCGCCGGGCGCCGGGGAGAGCGGCGCCTGGTTCAAGCTGCTCTCGGCGGCGAACATGGTCGTCGCGGTCGTCCTCGTCGCGATCTTCACCGCCGCCCTCGTCCGCCGCCTCAGCCGCCGCCGGCTGACGACGCTGCTCGGCCGCCGCGCCGCGCCCGCCCGCAACCAGGTGATCCTGGTCGGCTTCGGGCAGGTCGGCTTCCGCTTCGCCCAGCTGCTGCGCGAGCGCGGCATCGCCGTGATCGGGGTCGAGCGCGACGCCGAGGCGCCGAGCATCCGGCTCGCCCGCGCCGCCGGGATCCCGGTCGCGATCGGCCGCGGCGACGACCGCGAGACCCTGCGGCGGGTCGGGATCTCGCGCTGCGCCGCGGTCGCCGCGGTCACCTCCGACGACCTCGTCAACGTCGCCGTCGGGCTCGCCGCCCGGGAGATGCGCCCGGGCGTCGCCCTGGTGCTGCGGCTCGGCGACGGCGAGGTCGCCTCGGAGACCGACTCGCTGCTGCACCTCGGCCGCATCTGCGACGCCCACAAGCTGGCGGCGGAAACGCTCGCCGCCTCGATCGAGTCCGGCGGCTGAGCGCAGCCGGCCCCTGGAGGCCGGCTGCCGCATTTGCTTCAATCCTCGGACCAGAGAAAGGAGGTGGTCCTATCTTGAGTCACATGCTTCACGGGACTCTGGAGGTGCTGGGGCGCTAGGCGCCGCAGTTTCGGGCAGCCGGGCGAATCCAACCCCGGTACCGGCGAGGGAAGGGAGTCGGGCCTTGTCCCACCCGACGCGATGCTCCCCAGCTCGTTGCAGCACCTGCGCCGGGGCCGGCCTACGAAGCCGGCTCCGGCTTTTTCACGGCCGCGGGCGGGAGAAGGTAACGGCGCCCGGACGCCGAATCCAGCGCCAGATGGAACGCAAGCTCTCAGTCGGGGAGGCGCTGTCCGAGGTCTTCGCGATCTACCGCGAAAACGCCGGCGTCCTGATCCCGCTCGCCTTCTGGCTGTTCTTCGTCGTCGCGATCGTCCAGGGCCTCGCCGGCGACTCGCTGGTCCTGCTGCTGGTCGGCGCGCTGCTCAACGTCGTCGCCTCGATCCTCTACCAGGGGATGGTGGTCAGCCTCGTCCGCGACGTCCAGGACGGCCGCCGCGACCTCTCCGTCGGCGACCTCTACCGGCAGGTGACGCCGGTGCTGGGGACGCTGATCGCGGCCAGCATCCTCTACGGGATCGTGGTCGCGCTCGGGTTCGTGCTGCTGATCGTCCCCGGCCTGATCCTGCTGACGATCTGGGCGTTGATCGCGCCGGCGATCGTGATCGAGAACCGCGCCGTGATCGCCTCCTCCGGTCGCTCCCGCGAACTCGTCAAGGGCTACGCCTGGCCGGTCTTCGGGACCGTTCTGAGCGCGGCGCTGATCACCATCGTGGTCGGCGCGATCCTGCTCTCGATCGCCGCCGCGATCGCCGACGGGCCGATCCTGCGGATCATCCTCGGCCTCCTCGCCTCGTCGGTGACGGCGCCGGTCGGCGGCCTGGTCGCCGGCGTCCTCTACTACCGCTTGCTGGCGCTGAAGGGCGACTCCGGGGCAATCGCGAGCGTCGCCGGCGAGGACTACACGCCGCCTCCGCCGCCGCCGGCCGAGCCGCCGGCCGGCCCCACCGCTCCCGCCTGAGCACGCCTAGCGGGCGAAGTCGAGGATCAGCTGCGCGCTCTCGCGCGGGTGGTCGAGCTGCGGGCAGTGGCCGGCGCCGTCGAGCTCGATCCACTCGGCCTGCGGGATCCACTCCTGGCGGAAGCGGGCGGCGGCTCCGGGCGGGACCAGGACCCGGTCGCCGGTTCCCCAGACCAGCCGCAGCGGGCAGGAGATCTTCTCCGCCTCGAGGTTCCAGCCGGCGACCTCGGCGTGCTCGATCAGCCGCATCACCGCCGGGCATTCGGCGGCGCCCCGCATCTGGTGGAGGATCAGCTCGGGCGACATGTGCTCGGCGGTCGCGAGGTACATCTGCGTCGCGGTGGCCCGCCCCTCGGGGGTGGCGACGATCGCGTCGGCGTGGGGGAGGGCCTGCTCGAGCAGCAGCTGGGTGTCGCGGAAGTACTGGACCGTCGCGCCGAAGGCCGGGTCGCCGACCAGCCAGCCGCCGGCCGGCGCCAGCGCGGTGACCGTGCGGGCGCGGCCGCGGGCGGCGAGCTTCAGCGCGACCCAGCCGCCGAGCGAGTTGCCGGCGACGTTGGCGGTCTCGAAGCCGGCCTCGTCCATCGCCCGTTCGACCGCGGCGAGGATCGCCTCCTCGGGGTCCTCGTCGGCGCCGATCGCCGGTCCGCCGGCGTGGCCGGCGAGCGTCGGCGCCAGCACCTCGTGCTCGGCTTCGAGCGCCGGCAGGATCAGCTCCCAGCTGCGCCAGGTGTCGGTGAAGCCGTGCAGGAGGAGGAGCGGCGAGCCCTCGCCGCCGCGGTGCGCCGGGGTGTAGGCGTCGTTTGCCATCGCAGCGCCACCCTAACGCGAGGCTGGCTAGCGAGCCAGGAGGCCGGCGACCGCCTGCGCGAGGCGCCTGCCGCGCGGGGTCAGGCGGTACTCGCTGTGGGGGGGACGGCCGGGGACGAGCGTGCGCTCGACAACGCCGGCCTGCTCGAGCTGGTCGAGCCGCTCCGAGAGGGTCGTCGGCGAGACCCCCGGCAGCGACTGGCGGAACTCGTTGAAGCGGACTGCGCCGCTGGAGCAGGCGTAGATCGTCGCCATCGTCCAGCGGCGCTCGAGCAGCCCCGCGGTGGCGCGGAGCTCGCTCGGGACGGGGGAGCAGCTACGACACCGAGGCGACATCGGCACCGCTCTCCGCCGGCTCCAGCGCCAGCCCGAGCACCTCGTCGATGCTCATCACCGGGTGGAAGGTCATCTGCTCGCGCACCTCCTCGGGGACCTCGTCGAGGTCGCCGCGGTTGCGCTCCGGCAGGATCACCTCGGTCAGCCCGGCGGCGTGCGCCGCCAGCACCTTCTGCTTGAGGCCGCCGATCGGCAGCACCCTTCCTTGCAGGGTGACCTCTCCGGTCATCCCGACAGTGTGCTTGACGGGCCGGCCGCTGAGCAGGCTGACCAGCGCCGTGGTCATCGCGGCGCCGGCGCTGGGGCCGTCCTTGGGGATCGCCCCGGCCGGGATGTGCAGGTGGAACTCCCGCTGGAACGCCTCGGCCGGGATGCCGAGCCCCTCGCGGTGCGCCCGCACGTAGGAGAGCGCGATCCGCGCCGACTCCTTCATCACCTCGCCGAGCTGGCCGGTCAGGACCAGGCCCTTGTCGCCGTCCATCGCGGTCGCCTCGATGAAGAGGATGTCGCCGCCGCTGCCGGTCACCGCCAGGCCGGTCGAGACGCCGGGGATCGCCGTCCGCTCGACCGACTCCTGGAAGAACTTCTGCCGGCCCAGCGTCTCGCGCAGGAACTCGGCGTCGATCTCGACCACTCCGTCGGCCTCGCCGGCGGCGATCCGCGTCGCGGCGCCGCGCAGCAGCTTGCCGACTTCCCGCTCGAGCTGGCGGACGCCGGCCTCGCGGGTGTACTCGGCGATCACCGAGCGCAGCAGCTCGTCGCCGACCTCGACCTCCTCGGCCCGCAGGCCGTTGCGCTGCAGCTGTCGCGGCAGCAGGTAGCCCCTGGCGATCGCCAGCTTCTCCTCGGTCGTGTAGCCGTCGAAGGGGATCAGCTCCATGCGGTCGAGCAGCGGCGCCGGGATCGTGTCGAGCAGGTTGGCGGTGGCGATGA
>JBFWMZ010000006.1:0-121764 GCA_050251335.1 Solirubrobacterales bacterium | reverse complement strand
CCCAATTCCGCCGAGCGCACCAGGGCCCTGCCATCCTTCCTGCGCTACTACAACCGGCGCAGGCCCCACAGCTCACTCGGAGACCGGCCGCCGATCAGCCGCGTTCACAACGTCCGTGGGTAGGACAACTAGTGCCCAAAATGACGCGGATGCGCGCGGATTAGCAGCGAGTTCGGCCGATTCCGCCTTGCATTGGCGCCGCAGGCGAGGTAGCGGGCGAGCGGCGAGGTGGCCTTGCCCTACGGCCCAGGAGCGAATCACCGTCGATCCAAATCGGAGGCGCGGAGCGCCGTAGACCTCTCGGTTGGCCTTCCAGATCTCCTTGATGCGCTCGGTCAGCCAGGCGTCGTGCAGCGCCCGCTCAGAGGGCGGGCGCTTCAGCCAGCCATAGAAGCCGGAGCGCGAGACGCCGAGCAGCTCGCAGGCGACGGAGACCGGGGTGCTGGCCCTCTCCGAGATGATCCGGTAGGCGCTCGCCGGGCCTCGGTCTCCTTCGCGAAGAAGGCCGCGGCTCGCTTGAGCAGGTCTCGCTCTTGCTTTAGCCGGGCGTTCTCGCGGCGTAGTCGGCGCAGCTCCTCGCGCTCTCGCTGCGCAGCCCGTCATCACGTTCTCGACCGTCCAGTTCGGTCTGCTTGACCCACTTGCGCAGTGACTGCTGGGAGACGCCGAGGCTCTCGGCGACATCGCGGACTGAGCGGCCACCGGGGACCATCGCGACGGCCTCTTGGCGGAACTCCTCGGGGCAGGCAGGTCTGGTTCTCGGCATGACTGACACCGTCCTTTCGGGGCTTGCTCGCGCAAGCCTTCAGGTGTCCGTCAAGGCGGGGGAAGTCCGCGCACGGTCTACGAACGCGCCCACAAGCGTCTACACGGCCGCTATCCCGGTTGAGCGGAGGGCGGCCGAGGCCGAGCGAAGCGAGCGCCTTGACGGCGAGGCGCTCCACAGTCACCCCTGGTCGGCAAGGTTCGGCGCAGCCGCGCGGGCGTCTGACTACTGTGGCCCCGCCGATGCCGACCATCGCCTGAGTGGTCCAGATCGTCGAAAAGGACGCCGCCCATACCGCTACAGTTCCTGAGCCAATGACGACCTTCCTGCCTGGCGGAGCTGAACTTGAGGATCGCTACGAGACGAGAGTGGACATCGGGCAGGCCGCATCGCTCGAAGATCTCGGCCAGCCGTTGGTCGACAAACTTGCTGAGGCGATCAGCGAGGGCCGGGAGATCGTGAGCGTTTCGCACTCCGTGGACCCGGCAGCTACCGACGTTGACAAGTCGCACTCTTTCCTTCTAGTCAGCCGGCGGATGCCCTGATGACCCAGATTCCTGGCGCCTTCCAAGAGGCGATGCAGTTCTGCATCGATGTCAGCGAGACCCGGGACGTGTCGGCCCGACTCTTTATCTACGCAGCGAGCTCTGATCGGATTCCCGCGGTGCAGGCACAAATTCGGTTCGACCGTGAAGGCGATGATTTGGCTTGGATCGCACAGACCTCTCGTGAGCGGGGGTACAAGGTCACTGCTGTAGACGAAGGGCTGATGGCCGAGATCGCATAGATGGTGTGATGGTGATGAACGGTCTTGTGCGAGTCACCCTGAGGCGGGCTTTCTGGATCGCCGGGCAAGAGGTCTCATCGGAGTGAATCGACTTTTGCGATACCCCGTATAAGAGCGTAAGAGCGCGGTGCACAGAATTCCCAGGAATCACTCAGCAGATCTCCAGAAATATAGGATTCGCTAAGTGTCACTTCAGATCAGTCAACTAACCACCACCGACGGTCACCTCCGTGACGTTGACCTAGAGTTTTCCGGCGGCCTCAACTGCATCATTGGCGCTCGCGGTACCTGTAAGTCGACGATCGTGGAGACGATTCGCTTCCTCTTCGACGACGATCCCAAACGGGTTGAGCAATTGCTCGACCAGGACGACGAGGAGGGAGGTCCCTCCCATCGGGGTCTCATCGCCGCCACCCTCGGCGGCGGCACCGCCCGTTTGTGTCTGCGCGAGGGGGATTCAGATACCGAGACCGTTATCGAGCGGGATACCGCTTCCCGGCCGACCATCTACCGCGACGACGTGATCGTCGTCGAGGACGAGGATCTCTTCCGCCGCATCGAGATCTACTCACAGGGTGAGCTGCAGGACCTCGCCACTGATGGCGGCAGGCGACTCGCCCTCGTCGACCGCCCCCACCAAGCCGAGATTGACCGCTGCCGTAAGTTGATCCGCGAGAAGTCAGCTGCGGTGGCGGCGATCGGCCCCCGCCTGCGCGAGCTTTCCGAGGCGATCGAAGCCGCAGAGGCGAGCCTCGCTGAGGGCCTGTCCCTGCGCGAGTTGCAGGCCCAGCTGCGCTCCCAGCGCCCCGAAATGCCCAGCGAGGTCGCCGAGCTTCGCGCCGGCCACGAGGCACGACGCGCCCGCATCGCCACCGCCGAGGCCGCCCTGGCCGGATATCGCGAGAGCTTCGAGGAGGCCAGATCCCTCGCCGAGTCCCTCGGTGCTGACGCGGAGCGTGCCGCAGCGCTGCGCGATTGCGACGAGGGCGAGCTCAAGGAGGTCGCCGCGCGCCTCTCTGCCGCGGCCGAGGCAGCGCGTGCCCTCCCCGACGCTCTCGCCGACCCCGAAGAGCTCGATGCCCTTCTCGCCGCCGCCGAGCGCGCGGCCGCCGAGGACGATGCCCCCTACTACGAGGCCGTGCGCGAGCAGGAAGCTCTTACCGACCGCCTCAAACAGGAGGATCGGATCAACGAGGAGGTCGCGAAGCTTGATCGTATTGAGGCCTCCCTGCGCGAGAGCCTCGAGCGCCGTGAGAAACTTCGCGAAGATCGCGGGGGCCTGAGGGCCGAGCTCCGCGAGCTGCGCACTCGGATCTTCGAGCGCCGCCTCGCTGAGGTTGAGGACATCAACACCAAATTCGCCGATCGCATCGTCCTCGCTCTTCGGCAGGGTACCCAGAGTCGCAAATACGCCGAGCGACTCGAGCGCCTGCTTGAGGGTTCGCGGCTGCGCCAGCAGGCTGACCTCTGTGCCGACCTTGCCGCCGCGTTTCCCCCCGACGCGCTGGTGGACGCCATCGAGGCCGAGAATTCGACCACCCTCGCCCAGACTCTCGACCGTGACGCTGGGCAGATGGTCCGCCTCGTCTCCCACCTCGCGGGCAGCGAGGAGATCTTCGCCCTCGAGCAGGAGATGCTCGACGACGAGCTCGACGTCACCATGTACATCGAGGGCCGCCCCCGCCCGGTCTCGGAAATGTCGAAGGGCCAGCAGGCCACCGCGATGCTGCCGCTGCTGCTGCGCTCGGCCCCTTACCCGCTGATCCTCGATCAGCCCGAGGACGACCTCGACAACAGCTTCGTCTTCAACACCCTCGTCGAGCGGATCGGCGAGCTGAAGGTAGAGCGCCAGTTGATCTTCGTTACCCACAACGCCAACATCCCCGTGATTGGCGACGCCGAGCGGGTGCTCGCTCTGCGTATGGATGGCCCAGACCAAGCCGAGCTGATCGATGCTGGGCGTGTTGAGCAAATGCGCGGGCCGATTATCTCGTTGCTCGAGGGCGGCCAGGACGCCTTCGAGCGACGCAGCCGCATCTACGGCCTCGCGGCCTCCTGATCGGTGTCGCTGCTCTCGACCGATGTCGCTGCTTTTGAGGCTGCCGCGCGCGAGCGCATTGCCGCGCTCCTCGCCGCCGGCCTCGACGCTGCCACCCTCCATGCCCTTTTTGCTGAACTCGAATCCTCTGCTCTCTCTGCCTATGAGGTCTCCCGCCGCGCCGCCCGCCTACTCACGCTCCTGCCACCCGAGGCCGACCCCGCGCTCGCGGCGATCGCAGCCGAGGCGGCGCCGCCGATCCGCAACGCTCTGATCGCTCGCTTGCCTCCGGAACTCCAGCGCCGTGCCTACGAGGGCGGCGCGCCGGAGCCGGCCGCGCTTGCGCCCACCCCCTCACCACGGCAAACTCCGACCACACCCGCCGCTACGCCCGAGGATTGGCACACCGTCCTGCTGCTCGGCGGAGCCCACGAGGTCGGCCGCAACGCACGACTGCTCGAAAACCGCGATATCAAGCCAGTCCGGGTCGCTGATCTCGCGGCGTTTGACGAGCTGGCGGGCGAGCAGATCTGCGGCTTCGTCGTCTACGCAAGCTGGTGGCGGCAGTTCTCTACTCCGCAGAGCCTCCTTGCCTTCGTCGAGGGCCAGCTCGCCTCCTCCAACCTTCTCTACCTGAAGCTCGACTACAGCGGCCTTGGCGACGCTGCGGGCGACCTCACCGCCTTCATCGAGAGCCTCGACCCCGAGCAGCGCAACCGTATTGCCGAGGCCCAAGATCCCCAGCTCACCGATGCCGACCTCGTCCGCCTCTGCGCCGCCGCCGATTTTCTCGCCGTCGCCGACCGTGCCGCCGTCGGCATCGAGGGCATCGACCACGGCGACCGCCGTCTTCTCGCCGCAGCGCTCGCCTCCTTCGCCGTGGCCAAGCAGCTGCCTCGCTTTCAGTCCGCCGAGGAGCTCAGCATTCGCCCGATCACTGAGGGCCGCTCAGGCGCCCGCGTTCTCGCCGTTCGCAGCGGCGCCTTCCGCGTCCTCGTTATCGCCAAGCTTGACTGCCTAGAGAATCTGCGCGACGAGCTCCTTCGCGCTCGTCAGACCATGCCTGCAGCGTGGACTGCAGCGGGGGAGATCCGCCTCTACTCACTACAGGGCCGTGGCGTTCTCCTCCAGCGACTACTCGACCAGCTCGATCGCCCCGAGGAGGGGGCTCCCTCACTGTGCGAGCGCCTCCGCGCCGCGGAACGCTGGGAGGTTGGTCGCCTCGGTCCTGAGCCCCAGCTCGCTGATTTCTGCCTAGCCGTCGACCGACTGGTCGAGAAGCTCGGCCAGCTCAACCGTCCCGCCGCCGAGACTGAGTCGCCCACCACCGGCTGGATGGACGCCCGAACCCTCGGTGTTCTTGCCGGGCGCGGCGTGCGCTGGCAGATCGAGTCCGAGGTTGGCGACTTCGATCCGGCGGAGCACCTCGAGCTGGCAGAACAGATCCTCGCCTCCCATTCCGACAACTGCATCGTCCATGGCGACATGCACGGAGGCAACCTGCTGCTTCGCGACGAGCGCACCCCCGATCTGATCGACTTCGCTACCGCCGGCAGTGGCCACCCCTGCTTCGACCTCGTCCGCATCAGCTCCGCGATCGCTTATGAGTTCCTTCGTCTTCTCGAAGGCGAAGAGCGACAGCGAGCATTTTTCGTCCGCCTGCACATTGACGGCGCGGACGAGGCCGATTTGAGGGCAGAGTTCCCAGATCTTTTGGCCGGCATCGGTAGTGGAGTTGCGCTTCGGGCTCTTACGCGCTGCCGCTCGGCCGCATTGGCATCGCTTGCCGGCGATCCCGGGGAGGACCATCGCCAGTACTTGGCGATGGTGTATTTGGTTGCCGCTCAGTCGCTCACGGTTGCGGACCTCCAAGAAGGCGTCGTGCGAAGTGCCCTGGCAGCCGTCGGGCCGGCGCTTGCCGGCTGAAAACACGAAGCCCCATAATCTTCCCCCCATGCCCGGCGACCTCAAGTAGAAGGCCCGCGCCGCGGCGCGGAGCGCCCTGGCCGACTTCGGCCCGCCGCGCTCGATCACCGAATCAGCTGTACTAGGACACGTAGGCCTCGCGCACCATGGCCGCCGTCCATCGTTTTGTTCCGTGAAACGCGGGGGTCTTCTTGCGGTTCAGCGTATCGGCGATGTCTTCCAGTGATTCGCCTGCAAGAAGCAGTGCCCCGATCTGCTTCCGCCGCGTGTGGTCACGCTGATTGCACTCGACATGGGACAGCCGAACGTTGTCGGCATGTAGCTTTCCACCAGCCGACCTGAGGCTCGGGTAGTGGTCGCGCGAGGGCGCCCACATCCTGCGCTCCGTCGCGAGCGATTCGAACTTGTCGCGTCCGTTGGGGTGATAGCACTGCGGCATCTCGCACTTCAGCTCAAGAATCTGCCCACGTTCGGCCATCTGCACGAGGATGCCCTTCGCGCCGAATCCGCGGAGTCGGTCCGCGACCGATTCATCTGCCATGCGGCGATCCTGACACAACTGAAAGCAGCGGTCAGAGGTTCTCGGCTGCGCACTTACCCATAGGCGGGTTCGGGAGTCGTTTCGGAAAAATGGCTCTTTCCGAAACGACCTGCTAGCCTGCCTCCATGGCTTCCGGTGCCGCACCCATCCAATTGCGGCGACGCGCTGCGCTCGCACGGCTTGAGGCCGAAGAGCTCGCCGAGGCAGTCTCCGAGCTGCGCACCGCCTCCCTCTCGAAGTCGGAGCTTGAGCGCGCGCTGGAGCGGGTGGAGGCGCTGAGCGCACGGGTCCAGAAGGCGCTTGATCTGCCGGGCGGTCTGTCGGTGGCCCAAGCGGCCGAGCGGCTGGAAGTAAGCGAGCCGACGATTCGCAAGTGGCTCGCCGAGAGCTTGCTGGAGCGGGTCGAGGGCCACAAGCCGGTGGAGATCACCCAGCGCAGCGTGATCGAGGTCGAGCGGGTGCTGGGCACGGTTCGCGAGAGCTACCCGGCGAGGCGCTGGAGCGAGGCGCTTGCCGCTTTCCTTCACGACCGTGACCTACTTGGGCAGGAGTGGGCACGGGAGGGCGTGGAGCAGCTGCGGCACGGCGAGCTGATCGAGCGCTGAATATGGTCCGCCGCGATGGGGGGCAAGGACTTCACGCTGCGGGCGACGCCAGCGGCTGTGGCCGCGATCGATGGTCTCCGGGGCAGGGCACGCAAGAGCTACGCGGCGTTTGAGGCCGAACTGCGAAAGCAGGGCTGTCGGGTCGCCGGCTACCGACCTGGTCGGCACCTACAACGACCTCGCCGAGCTGATGACGCTCGCCGGCGAGGGTCGGGTCACTCTTCACACCACCGCCTACGCGCTCGATGCCGTCAACGAGGCGATGGACGACCTCGAGACCGGCCGCCTGCACGGGAGGGGAATCCTGGTCCCGGCGGGCCCCTGAACGAAGGACGAGCTGCGCTTCAGTCTCGGCGATCGTGAGTCGGCATCACTGCAGGCGACCGCCCTCGAGCTCGGCGTTCCCTCGGCCGAGGTCGAGGCAATCGAGCGGCTCTGCTTTGTGGCGGGGAAGCAGCTCGGCGGCGAGGCCGTTGGTGCCCGCGTCGAGGCCAGCGGTGACGACCTCAGCGTCGCCGTGGAGCCGCGCGATCAACTCGGCGGCGACCACCTCCACGCGGATCCCGGGCAGTTCCTCCTCGAGCGATCCCACCGTGGCCGGATCGAGCTCGATCGAGAGGGCTCCGTAGACGTCCTGAAGCACCTGGCGCAGGGGTGTGGCATCGCGGACCACGAGCGAGGCACTGGTCAGCGCCGCCCGTCTGGTCGCCCGCTGGGCGATGCCCGCGACCTTGACTCGACCGCCGACATGGAGGCTGTGGCGGCCCGGGCAGTACTCATTGGGCAGCTCGCCGATCGCGACATTGGCGCCGAGGGCGGTCAACGCCTCCCAAAGATGCCGCGAGAAGCGCGCGAACCGATCGCCGACGCCGGCGAGCGCGCCCTCCTCGGCGCTTATCTCCTCGCAGACCAGAGAGCCCCGATGGTAGGCGGCGGCGCGCCCGCCGGCGAGCCTCATGGCCGGCTCGAAGCCGTGCCGACGGGCGGCCTCGATCGCGTCGCCGTAGCCATCGCGGTGGGCGTCGAGGCGACCGAACGCGACGGTCGGCACCGGGCGGTAGACGCGGATCAGCGGCGGAAGCTGCCCGGCCCCGACGCGGTTCAGCAGGGCGTGCGAGATCGCGATCTCGACAGCAGCCGGGCGCGGGGACTCCCTGGTGTCGAGGACCACCGGCCCGGCGCCGCCGGGCCGCCGCGGCTCGTCTCGCCTCACCCGTCCAACCCGAGATCCGCGCGCTGCAACCGGTCGCGCAGCGCGGCGAGCATCAGCGAGGCGGGGTGACCGTCGACCGCGCGGTGGTCGTAGACCAGGGTCAGGTCCATCGTCGGCGCGGCGCTCACCTGGCCGGCGCGGGCGACCGGGCGCTCGGCGATGGCGCCGACCCCGAGGATCGCGATCTGGGGCGAGTTGAGGATCGGCGTGAACCAGTCGATCCCGGTCGCGCCGAGGTTGCTCACGGTGAAGGTGCCGCCGCTCAGCTCGGCGTTGCCGAGCTCGCCAGCGCGAGCAGCCTTGGTGAGCCGCGAGGTCTCCGAGATGATCTCGCTCAGCGCTCTGGAGGCGACATCGCGGATCACCGGGACAACGATCCCCTCCTCGAGGCTGACGGCGAGGCCGATCGCGACCTCCGGGGCGATCTCGGCGGCCCCCTCGCCGACGACGCCGTTGAGCCGGGGGTGCTCGGCCAGGGTCAGCGCCACCGCCCGCAGCAGCAGGTGGGTGGGGCTGAGCTTCAGTCCCGGGTCGAGGCTGGCACGAAGCTCCTCTTCGAGGGCGAGGCAGGCGCTCATCTCGACCCGCGCGCCGGCCGCGACCCGCGGGTTCTGCCAGGCGGTGGCCATGTTGCGCGCGACCGCGCCGCGGATCCCCGTGAAGGGGATCCGCTCCGCGGCCGTTCCTTCGGCCTCGCCGGCAGCCGAGTCGGCCACCGGCGGGGCTTTCGCCGGCTCGGGTCCGGCCGACGGCGCGGCGGCCCCTTCGACCGGCTCGATCCAGGCCAGGTCGGCCTCGCGGCCGAAGGTCTCGCCGCCAGCGACCGCGATCTCCTTGAGCGTCCCGGCCGTCGGGGCGAGGACCTCGAAGCTGGTCTTGACCACCGTCGCGTTGGCGAGACCCTGGCCGGCCTCGACCGCCGCGCCCTCCTCGACTAGCCATTCCTCGAGCAGGCCCTCGACCCCCTCCTCGACGTCCTCCCATGCCTCCTCGGGCAGGCGGACTCCGATCATCCGCCGGCCCCTACCACGTCGACCCCGGCGGCGACGATGTCGTCCACCTGCGGGATCACGCGATGCTCCAGCGGGCGGCTGTAGGGGATCGGCACGTCGGGCACCGCGAGGCGGCGGATCGGCGCCTTCAGCGGCAGGCAGTCGGCTCGCTCGGCGACGGTCGCGCAGACCTCGCCGCTGAGGCCGAAGCTGAGGTAGTCCTCGTCGGCGATCAGCAGACGGCCGGTCTTGGCGACCGAGGTGGCGATCGCCTCGCGGTCGAGCGGGACCAGCGTCCGCAGGTCGATCACCTCCGCCTCGATTCCCCGCTCGGCCAGCTGCTCGGCGGCGATGCCGGCCTTCTGCACCATCTGGCTGAGAGTGACGATGGTCAGGTCGCCGCCCTCGCGAACGATCCTCGCCTGGCCGAACGGGACCGAGTAATCGCCCTCCGGAACCGCGGTGGTCGCACCCTCGAAGTACGACATCCAGGGCAACCCCATGATCCCCTTGTGGAACATGAAGATGACCGGATTGTCGTCGCGGATCGCCTCGATCATCAGACCCTTCGCGTCATAGGCGTTGGACGGCACTACGACCTTTATCCCGGGCACATGGGCGAAGATGGCGTAGAGGCACTGCGAGTGCTGGGCGGCGTCCCCATAGCCGCCGCCGATCGCCGTGGTCAGCACGACCGGCAGCTTCAGGTTGCCGTCGGACATGTAGGTGTTCTTGGCGAGGTGGTTGTAGATCTGGTCCATGCAAACGCCGAAGAAGTCGACGAACATCAGCTCGGCGATCGGGCGCAGGCCCGCGGCGGCGGCCCCCATCGCGGCGCCGATGAAGCCGGCCTCCGAGATCGGGGTGTCCATGATCCGCTCTTTGCCGAAGCGGTCCAGCAGCCCCTCGGTGGCGCTGAAGATGCCGCCGTAGGAACCGATGTCCTCGCCCATCACGAAGACTCGCTCGTCGCGCTCCATCTCCGAGCCGATCGCCTCGGAGATCGCTTTTGCCATGGTCAGCGTTCTCTGCTCAGTCACGGTGCTCATCGTGCTCTCCAATCGGTCTCGGTGCCCTAGGCGAAGACGTGGGTCAGCGCCTCGTCGGCGTCCGGATAGGGACTGTTGCGGGCGAACTCATAGGCCTCTTCGACGCGGGCCTTGGCCCGCACCTCGAGCGTCGTCTGGGACTCCTCGTCGAGGACGCCCCGCTCGCGCAATTGCCCGGCGAGCCGCGAGATCGGGTCGTGCTCGCGCAGCTCGTCCGCCTCGCCCTTGGGTCGGTAGACCTCGGCGTCGCCCTGGAAGTGCCCGAGGTAGCGGTCGGTCTTGACCTCGATCAGGGTCGGGCCTCCGCCGGAGCGCGCCCGGTCGATCGCCTCGCCCGCCGCCGCGAAGACCTCGATCGGGTCGTTGTGGTCAACCTCGACGCCGGGCATCCCGTAGGCGCTCGCCCGGGAGGCGTTGGAGCTGACCGCGGTCGATCTCTCCTTGGGGACCGAGATCGCCCAGTGGTTGTCCTCGCAGATGAAGACGACCGGCAGATTCCAGAGCCCGGCCAGGTTCAACGATTCATGGAAGGTGCCCTGGTTGGCGGCGCCCTCGCCGAGGAAGGCGACCGCGACCCAGTCCTTGCCGAGCTTCTTCGCGGCCAGCGCGGCGCCGACCGCCGGCGGCATGCTGGCCCCCTCGATGCCGCTGCAGCTGAACTTGTGAGCGGGGTCGAAGAGGTGCATGTGGCCGCCCTTGCCGCGGCTCAGGCCGTCTGCCTTGCCGAAGATCTCGGCTGCCATCCGGTCGAGCGGCACCCCCTTGGCGATCGCGAAGTGATGGGGGCGGTGGGTGCCGACGAGGGTGTCGTCGTCGCTCAGATGGGCACAGACGCCGACGGCGACCGGCTCCTGGCCGGCGGCGAGGTGCATCTCGCCGGGAACGGGGCCGGCGGCGATGTCGAAGGCCAGCCCGGCCTGGATCTTGGGTGGGAGCTTCTCCTCGAGGTAGACGGCGACCATCGATTCCTCGAAGTTGCGGATCACCATCATCGTCTCGTACATGGACAGCAGCTGATCGTTGGATGGATCCATCTCTTTCTTCCCTTCTGGTGATTGGTGTCCGGCTTGCGCGTGTCCGACCGTAGGCCCGTCCAGAACGCCCGCCATCGGTGAAAAACCACACTCCATGCCAGGCGGCCGATCGCATTCGGGCCGTGCTGTCGAACGGCGACGCTTCGATGTGGCGCGCGACCGATCCCGTCACAAGGAACCCGATGAATGCAGTTGAGAATGGATGCCGAGCCGATCGCCGTCCCCGGGACCCTCGGCTGAAGATGACTCCTTGAAACCGCCATCCACGGTCTTGTGGAAATTCTGGCCGGGAGCTCCCGAAACGCTGCAAATCACGGCATAGGCACGCCATTCTCGTCTGACGTGGAGCGCAGGCCAGTGTAGTTGCCATGCGGGAGATCGAGGGTTCGAATCCCTTCAGCCGCTTCGCCGAAATCCCGCTCCAGAGCGGGATTTCGTCGTTGCGGAGGTTGGGCAGCGTTCGGCTGCGTAGGGCTCCGTTCCGCCCAATGAAGCGTCCAGTGGCTCAAGTTGACCGCAATCGCGTCCTCCGCCACATCATCTCGGCGGACAACTACTCATGACGCCGATGTGGAGGGGACCTAACGTGGCGACATGGCCGTCTTCGCGATCATCGGTCTCGTCATCGTCGCCCTGATCCTCGTGGCGTTGTCGGTGAGGATCGTCAAGCAGTACGAACGGGTCGTGCAGTTCCGGCTCGGCAAGGTGCTCGACGGTCCCCGGGGGCCCGGCATCATCTTCATCATCCCGCTCGTCGACCGGACGCGGCGGGTCTCGTTGCGAATCGTGACGCTGCCGATCCAGTCGCAGGGGATCATCACCAGGGACAACGTCAGCGTTGACATCTCAGCGGTCGCCTATTACCGCGTTACCGACCCAATCGCCTCGATCGTCGCGATCGAAAGCGTGGGGACCGCGATCGGCCAGATCGCCCAGACGACGCTGCGCGCCGTGGTCGGACGCCACACCCTCGACGAGGCGCTCTCGGAGACCGAAGCCCTCAACCAGAACATCCGCGAGATCCTCGACGTGCAGACCGAAGAGTGGGGGGTGGAGGTCACCGTCGTCGAGTTGAAGGACATCCAGCTGCCCGACAGCATGCAGCGGGCGATGGCCCGCCAGGCCGAAGCCGAGCGCGAGAAACGCGCGAAAGTGATCGCCGCCCAGGGCGAGTCGCTCGCGGCGGGAGAGCTCGCCAACGCCTCCGACGTGATGATGGCCCACCCGCTCGCGCTGCAGCTTCGCAACCTGCAGACGCTGATCGAGCTCGGCGTCGACAAGAACTCGACGGTCGTCTTCCCGGCGCCGCTGATGAGCACGATCCAGGAGCTCGGGGCCTTCCTGGACCACGAGGCAAAGGCGGCCGCGGGTGCTCCGTCCGCCCGACCTGTGCCGGCGGCGACGACGCCGATCCCGTCGGTTGCCCCCGATACCGCTCCCTCCGGGAACGGAGACCCGGTCAGCCCCGATCAGCCTTAGGCAGAGGGGTGCTGGGCCCGCGATTGACATCCAAATAGCCCAATGAAAAGCCGAACGAGCCACCGACGTCCCTGCGCCCGGCGATCGACCATCTCCTCGGCTCTCCCGCTCGTTTTCGCGGCCGCGGGACCAGACGAAGTCGCAGCCTTGCCCTCGGGGTCCGTGCTCTGCCCCGCCGCAGCATGCGGAGACCCCCCGATGGCAGTCGAAGCACCGACCTCGAGGATGAGCACATGACCACCATCGACCTGATTCCGAACTCGCACGGCGGCTGGGACGTGGCCTTGATCCCCGGCGTCAGACGTGCGGATTGCGAGTCGCTCGACGAGGCACGACGCGTCGCGTTCTTCTTGGTGCCTCGAAGCGAGAGCTGTCGGATCGCCGTCCACGACGGCTCCGGACACCTTCACAGCGCGGAAGTCCTCGGGCCCTGTCGCGAACGCTTGTGAACTGACGCGCGTCCACTCGAGGGAGACGTCGGTTTGGGCGCCGGCAGTATGAGATGACCGCATTCTTTCCGGGCGCCGCGCGGCTGCAATCCGTAGTTTGCCGACCGCCACCTGGCGTGGACGGGGCGCCGCTCGATTCCCTGGGTGGCCGGAGCAAGGGTGCACGGGCTTGGGGATTGACTGTCGCGATGCTCGCTTTCGGCGCGAAGCAGGAGCGGGTCAGTCGGCACCTTGGACATTCACAGTTCGTCTCAGCGAGCACTCTGCCGCGAACTCTTCGACGAGGAGTCGCGTTGCGGCGACGCACGCCATCCATTCCTGCGGGTGAGCCGATCGCGAGGCCAGTTTCTCTGCCTTGTCGAGTGAATCTTCGAGTTCGGAAGCTGGAGCCGGCTCTCGCGGTGGGGCGAGGGGCAGGGGAAGGACCGGACCCGACTCCAGCCCTTCCGCGACCTTGGATAGACAGATGACGAGGTGGCGAGTTGGGTCGGCGCCCGCGATCGCGGGCTGCTCATAGAGGACAGACATTCGATGGTCGGCGACGCCAAGCCTGCCCAGCCGGATGTCGCAGCGGATGCGCCCGAGCTCAATGAGGGCGCTCGTCTCGGCGTCGATCTCAATCCGATAGAGGCTCAGGGCGACAAGGACCCCCGTAACCACCGCCGCGCCTGCCGAGAAGATCGACGTCGGCGGCGCCAACCCGACGAACACGATCGCGATGCCAGCGAGGATCTTCATGATCTTGGCCGCGTTCACTCGAAGCCCAGCGGCGATCTCGCGTACCGCGGCGACGGGCCGGTATAGGGACCTGGGGTGGGTATCGGAGAGTGCAAAGACAAAGACCGCGATCCAAACCGGCGCGACAACGGCCGTAGTCCAGGGCGAGCCGGCTTCGTAGGGTGCCGTGCCGGAGATGCCGGCGATCACGAGGATCACGGGGGTGACCAGCAAGCTCGTCACCAGACTCACAGCGATGACGAGCAGCGCAGTATTGGAAGCAACCGCCCCGGCGGCGAGGAGGTATCCGGCCGCGCGCCTCAGGGGATCGGCGTCCTCGAACGCTCTCGTTCCCGCCAGTGCGTGCCTCATATACAACGTCACTGGGACGAGGTAACCGATGACGACGACGATCAGAAAGCCGGTCGCGCTGCCCTGGGCGCCCGGGACGACTTGCGCAAGCACCTTCGCCAGCGGCACCGCGCAGAGGGCGGCGACGAAGATCCCCGGGTAGCTCCGCACGTTCTGTGCCGCCAACCCCTCGTACCGGCGCGCGGCGAGTGCGGGGTCCACGGCCTCGGTCTCGATGAGGGCGGTGGCCTCGCGCGCCACTCGTCCGTCGCGAACGTCGTCTGCCGACGGCCTCTCGTCCGTGACGACCCGTGAATGAGCGCGCCGGTTCACGACAGGCTAGAACCTCTGCGCAGAACCGGCATCCGCACAGACCCACGATCTCGCGCAAGTAGCTGCTGCGGAATTGCGTTCTCTCTGGGCGGAACCGCCTTCGAGGAATCAGCAATCAACCATCTAGCTGCCACCCGAGATCCTCGGTACAGCGGAGCGGCGATTCAACCAGCCCGAGAGGCCGAGGCGATCGAGGAGACTCAGGGCGATGGGGTCCTCCGCCCTGTTGCCGGCAACGTCAATCGCGTCGACCTCGACCGAGGATGGTTGCGCCGGGTTCCTGGCCCAGGCGACTACTTTGACGACTTCTTTCGTGCCGACTTTGAATTTCGGAATCCTGTAGCGAGCGTTACGCAATATGGTGACCGCAATACGACGCAGACCGCTCTCGCCGTCTCGAATTGCAAACGTCCGGTGTCCGGCGGGTCCCGGTATGCGTTTGATCCTCGGCCGTATCGCATCCGGGAACGCCTTTTCTTGAAAAGCACAGCGCGTGTTGTGCTTGTTGAGGTCGAAGATGCTGAGCTTGGCGCTCGACGCGTGCCAGGGATTGCTGGTCACCACCTGAACACGAACAGGGTCCCTGGTGCCCCGGTTGAAACTGATTTGATCGCCGATCAGCCTGGCCCCGCTCACGTGCAGCCGGACGTTGTCTTGGACAACCCGTATCGGCGACGCGAGGCCGCTCTCCAGATCTCGGATGGTGAAGACAGCGGTGCCCGCTTTCGGTTCCGTGCGCTGGCAAACCGGGCCGTCGGAATCCTCCTTCACCGGTGCTTCGCAAATCAGGAACAACCAGAGCAATTTGATCTCCGGATTCCTCGCCCGGACGCCGAAGGACGCTCCGGTCCGGTCTGGCGAGATCTGCGCCCCCAAGATGAAGCTCGAGGCCCGTTCCATCGCCGTGAGGGGCTCGTCGCCGCGTTGCAGTTGAAAGCCATAGCTGGGGGGTTCGGCCAGCTTGCTGCCCTGCGGACAGCTGAGGTCGAGCCGCTGGCCGTCACCGGTGAGGGGTAGGGGCCCCTGGGGCTTCGGCGGCACGCGGACTTGGGCGGCGACCCCGGCGGTGCCGAGCGCGAGGCTGAGCGCGACGATCAATGCGGTCACCCCAAGCGCTAGTCGCATCTGAGCAGCTTAGCTGTCTGTTCAGCAACGTTGCAAGTGGTCAGGGGTGGGTTTGATCGCCCGCTCGATCACCTGACGGCGAACCCCTGTTGGGAATCTGAATTCTCCTTGCGGCCGAAGGAATCTGGGCAGGATGGAGCGGCCCGCAGGGCCGCGGCACGCTGGGTCGGCTACCTGCCACAGACCTTCCGGACGGGGAGGCCGACCTCTGCGGTGGCTGGCGATTACGTCACGCACCGCCTATCGTTCGCAAGAAGCCTGGCGCGCCGGGGAGCGTTTGGTGCCGCGAGGCCAGCCTCTTCGCGAGCGGCTTCGTAGACCCGCAAGGCCCGCTCCAACGCCTCCTCGGGGTGCTCGACGTCAGCGTACTTCAGCGACAGAGCATGCCACGATCGGGCCGTTGGAGCTCGCCGTTCCGTTCGCGTTCGTCACGTCGCAGGTCGAGGCTGAACGACGGCGGCGAGGTCGTCGTCACCACGGCCTGCAGACGACCCTCGCGCTCAGCGAGGATGGGAGGCCCGAGGTAGTTGCCCCGGGCAAAGTCGATCCCGTAATCCTCGAGGAGAGCCAGGCGCGGGGAGGTCGTTTTTTCGCGCTCGATCGGGGTAGCGGGTGCAGCGGTGGCAGAACGGCCACCGCTGCACGGGAGGAGGTTCTCTTATGAGCTCAGTACAGGCCGGCCCTCGGCGATGGACGCTGCTCGCCGTTGCGGCCGCGATCGCGATCGCCCTCGTCGCCGCGACCAGCGCCCTGGCGGGGACGGGAACGCAGCGACACCGCGAGGCCACCGGCAGGGTGGCGAGCGGTTCGCTTCCCTATGAAGACGCACACCTTCCGACCCAGGCCCGCGTCGACGATCTGCTCTCGCGGATGACGCTGGCCGAGAAGGTCGGGCAGATGACCCAGGCCGAACGGGTGCCGCTGGAAGGCGACCCGTCGCAGATCACCAAACTGGCGCTGGGCGCCGTGCTCTCCGGCGGCGGCTCGGTGCCGACGCCGAACACGCCCGAAGCCTGGGCCGACATGGTCGACCGATTCCAGCAGGCGGCGCTGGAAACGCGCCTTCACATCCCGATCCTCTACGGGATCGACTCGGTTCACGGAGACGGGAACATGCTGGGCGCGACGGTCTTCCCTCACAACATCGGCCTGGGGGCAACGCGTGACCCGGGCCTGGTCGAAGAAGTCGAGCACGTGACCGCCGAAGAGACCCGGGCGAGCGGTCCGCAATGGGTCTTCGCGCCGTGCGTCTGCGCCGCTCGCGACGATCGCTGGGGCCGGACGTATGAGAGCTTCAGCGAGGCTCCGTGGCTCGTCGAAGAGATGGAGAGCGCGATCGACGGCTTCCAGGGACCGCCCGGGCACCTGAGCGATCCCGACCGCGTGCTGGCCACCGCGAAGCACTTCGCGGGTGACGGCGACACCGTCTACGGCACCAGCACCAACCCGTCCGGCTACAAGATCGACCAGGGCGTCTCGATCGACAGCCGTCCCGAATTCTTCGAACACGCACTGCGCCAGTACGTGCCGGCGGTTCGCGAGCACCACGTCGGCAGCGTGATGCCTTCGTACTCGAGCATCGACTGGAAAGAAGACGGGATCGGCAACCCGATCAGGATGCACGCCGAAGGGGACCTGCTCACCGGGTTCCTGAAGCAGCACCTCGGCTTCGAAGGATTCGTGATCAGCGACTGGGAGGGCATCCACCAGTTGCCCGGCGAGTTCCGCGAACAGGTCAAGGCGGGCGCGATGGCCGGCATCGACATGTTCATGGAGCCGTTCAAATACGAAGAATTCGAGCAGACGCTGATCGACCTGGTCGAAGCAGGCGAAGTGCCGGAAAGCCGGATCGACGACGCCGTCCGCCGCATCCTCGCGAAGAAGTTCGAACTCGGCCTCTTCGAGCAGCCGTTCACCGACCGCTCGCGGATCGGCGATATCGGCTCGCCCGCGCACCGGGCGGTGGCGCGCCGCGCCGTTGCCGAGTCGCAGGTGCTGCTGAAGAACAGCGGTTCGGCCCTGCCGCTCGACCGCCACGGCGACCTCTACGTCGCCGGCTCGAACGCCGACAACATCGGCAACCAGGCCGGCGGCTGGACGCTCACCTGGCAGGGCGGCTCGACCAACGAAATCCCCGGCACGACGATCCTCCAGGGGATCGAAACGGCGGCCTCCGGCGGCAGCGTCACGTTCAGCGAAGACGCCTCGGCGCCGGTGTCCGCCAGCGCGACCGGGGTCGTGGTGGTCGGCGAGACGCCGTACGCCGAGGGCTACGGCGACGTCGGCGGCCCGCAGTGGGCCTTCGACCCCGGCGACGAAGGCAAACCGCGCCCGGTCAAGGACATGCAGATCTCGACCGCCGATCGAGAAGCCATCGACCGGGTCTGCACGGCGGCGGCGAAGTGCGTCGTCGTGATCGTCTCCGGCCGGCCGCTGATCGTCGAACCGCCGCAGCTGGACGAGATCGACGGCCTCGTCGCGGCCTGGCTGCCGGGCAGCGAGGGGGAGGGCGTCGCCGACACCCTGTTCGGCTATCGCCCGTTCAGCGGCAAGCTGCCGGTCAGCTGGCCCCGCAGCCTCGAGCAGGAGCCGATCAACGTCGGCGACCCCGACTACGACCCGCTGTATCCGTTCGGCTGGGGCCTCAGCCTCGGCAGCGGCGACGGCGATCACGGCCACGGGCACGGCCGCGGCCATCGCCACGGCCACGGGCACCGTCACCGCCACGGCCACGAGCACAGCGGCCACCGGCAGCACCGGCACGATTAGCCGCGGCCGCTGCTGGTACGTGAGTGCCGCGCCGCCCTTCCGGGCGGCGCGGCACGCTCACGGTGTCGCGGCCTGGTTTGGGAGCGGCCCGGCGTAAGCCGCCTTCCATACCGGCATCCGACCTGTAATCATAGGGGTACAGGCCTCGATGATCCCCGTCCTCGACTACGTCACGCCGCGGCTCCTGCCGGTCCACCTCGAGGGCCGGCCGAAGCCGTCCTTCCGGAGACAGATGGAACACCTTCGGGAGCGGCTGGGCGAGCTGGTCGAGTGGCTGCCGGAGGCGCCGATCGAGGATCCCGTGCCGGCCGAGGCGAGCGCGGTGATCGTCCCGGACCTGAGCGGCGTCGCCTACCGGAAGCTCGCGGCCTTCGAGGCGATCGACAGGCCGATCCTGATCATCACCTCCGAGTTCGGGACGGTTTCGATGTGGGACTGGGAGATCCGCGATTACCTGAGGCGGCGCGGCGTCGCGACGATCGCGCCGACCTCCCTCGCCGAGGCGCACGACGTCTGCCGTTCGCTCGCGGTCAGGGAGACGCTTGCCAGTTCCTCGATGCTGGCCTACCAGGACGACCTCGGGGCCGGCATGCAGCCCGACATCTTCAAGCGCTTCTTCTGGTGGGAGGAAGAGTGCACCCAGCGGATCCGCGAGCGGTTCGGCGTCACGGTCGAGTACCGGAGCTTCAAGGAGCTGAGCGCCCGGGCAGCTGCCGTGCCCGAGGGGCGGGTGCGGGAGGCGGCCGCCCGGATCGACGGCGCGGTCCCGATGGCCGGTCTCTCCGAGCGAGCTCGCGGCGACGCGCTGCGGCTCTACGTGGCGCTCGGCGACGATCTCGACGAGGCCGGCGGCGTGATCGCCGCCGGGATCAACTGCCTCAACGAGTCACCGAGCTCGACCACGACCCCGTGCCTGGCGTGGAACCTGCTCTTCGAGGAGCGGGGCCTGATGTGGGGCTGCGAGGCGGATCTGGTTTCGATGCTGACCCAGCTGATCGTCGACCGCAGCCTGCAGGTGCCGCTGATGATGTCCAACCTCTATCCGTTCCTGATGGGGGACGCGGCGCTGAAGCACGAGAAAATCCCCTACTTCCCCGCGGTCGAGGAGCCGGAGAACCACGTGCTCGTCGCCCACTGCGGCTATCTCGGCGTCCTGCCCCAGCGGTTCTCGACCGCCTGGACCCTGCGGCCGCCCGTGCTCGAGATCGTCGACGACAACGCCCACGCGATCGACGCCCTGCTGCCCGAGGGCCCGACCACCCTGGTCAAGCTGGCGAGCACCGTCGATACCCTGGTCGTCAGCCCCGCCGAGCTCACCGGATACGTCCAGTACGAGGACTCCGACTGCCTCAACGGGGCGGTGATCCGAGTCCGAGACGGGCGCCGTTTCGTCGAGCGGTTGCCCTCTCACCACTCGATTCTCGCGAGCGGCGACCTCTGGCGCCGGCTCGAATTGGTCGGGCAGGTCCTCGACCTCGGGCTCGAAGAGATCTGAGCATCGGGCCAGACGACCCTGACGGGAATTGTCCCGGGACTTGCTGTAATGTAATCCTGTAATTACTAATTACCTGGGTTACTCAACTTCGCACGACGTCGGAGTCAGGAAGGAAGATTCGCATGAGGCTCATTCAGATCGGCGCCGGCTTCTGGGGATCGGGCTGGGCTGACGTCGTTGCCGGCTTCCCGGACACCGAACTCGCCGCCCTGGTCGAGCTCGACGAGATGAAATTGGACGAGGCCGGCGACCGGGTCGGCCTGCCGCGGGAGCGCCGCTTCAGCTCCCTCGATGCGGCGCTCGCCGAGGTCGAGGCCGACGCCGGGCTGGTGGTGGTGCCGCCCGAGGTTCACCGGGACGTCGCCTACAGGTGCATGGAGGCCGGCCTCGACTGCCTCGTCGAGAAGCCGCTCGCGCCGAGCCTCGACGAGGCGGCCGAGGTCGTGCGCCGGGCCAAGGAGCTCGGCCGCCGCCTGATGGTCACCCAGAGCTTCCGCTTCAAGCGCGGACCGCAGACCGTCCGTCGGCTGATCGAGGAAGGCGCGGTGGGCGAGATCGAGTCCGTCAACGTGCGCTTCTCGAAGGCGCCCCCGTTCACCGGCTTCCGGGCCGAGATGGAGGAGCCTCTGATCGTCGACATGTCGATCCACCACTTCGACTTCATCCGCGGCATCCTCGGCCTCGAGCCCGACCGGGTGCGGGCTCGCAGCTTCAGTCCGAGCTGGAGCTGGTTCGAGGGCAACGCCGTCGCGCACGTCGAAATGACCACCCCCACGGGTGCCAGCGTCCTCTACAGCGGCAGCTGGGTCTCGCGCAGCCGCGAGACCACTTGGGACGCCAGCTGGGAGATCGAGGGGACGGGCGGCTCGATCCTCTGGGCCCACAACCGGGTCGAGTACCGGCCCGAGAACTTCGGCCTCACGGTCTACCGGAAGAACGCGCTGGAGATCGGCGAGGGCGTGATGGAGGTGCCGCTGGTCGAGCTGACGGCCGAGGAGCGCGAGGGGACCCTGACCGAGTTCATCGCCGCCCAGCGCGAGGAGCGCGAGCCGCAGGCCAGCGGCGAGGACAACCTGAGAAGCCTGGCGCTCGTCTTCGGCGCGGTCGAGTCGACGAAGAACGGCGAGTGGATCGATCTCGACGTCCCCGAGCCGGTCCCCGCGTAGGCTCCGTCGCGCGCAAGAACCGGGGATACCTGAAAGGCCAGGGGCGCTGATGTCCGAACACAACGACCTCGGGACCGAGCGTGAAATTCCAGGCTCGGTGCCGATTGCGTCGGTCCTCGGTCCCCATTGGAGCAATAAGGTTGACGGGGAGATGCCGAGACGGACGGTGGACAAGTCGTCGCGGGTGCCTTATTACGAGCAGCTGCGGCAGATAATCGAGAGCGACATCCGGGCGGGCCGGGTGGTGGTCGGCGACCAGCTGCCCAGCGAGGCGCAGCTCTGCGACGATTATGGCGTCAGCCGGACCGTCGTCCGCCAGGCCCTCAACGAGCTCTCCAACGAGGGGCTGGTCGTGCGCTACAAGGGCAAGGGCTCCTTCGTCGCCCCGCCGAAGGTCGACGAGCACATGGCGCAGAGCCTCACCGGCCTGGCCGAGGAGGTCCGCGCCCGCGGCGAGACGCTGACCAGCGAGGTCCTCGTCTTCGAGCGGGTCGACCCGCCGGAGCACGTCGCCGAAATGCTGCGGCTGGCCGACGGCGAGGACGTGATCCACCTCGAACGCGTCCGCTCGATCAACGGCGACCCCTGGGTGGTCACCTCGACCTACCTGCCGGCGCCGCTCTGCGCCGACGTCCTCGACTACGACATGCGCGAGCGCTCGCTCTACGCCACCCTCGAGCACGAGCTCGGCCTGCGTCTGGACCACGGGCACCGGACGATAGAGGCGGCGCTCGCAAGCGAGCGACACGCCGCTCTGCTCGGCATCCCGGTCGGCGCGCCCGTCCTGCTGCTGAAGAGCATCGCCTGTCTCCAGGACGACCGCCCGATCGAGTACTTCAACGCCTGGCACCGCGGTGATCGCAGCCGCTTCGACGTCAACCTGACCCGCGACGTGAAGAACTCCACGGGGATCGGGCGCCTGGCCGTCGACGACGGCTCGAATTCCTGATCCCAGAGCGCTTTCCTGAGACCTTCGGGTCGTGCTTGACACCCGAATCCTGTTATGACAGGATCTCAGGTGAGGAGCGATTTGACCACGTTGATCGGCATCGACGTCGGCACGTCCGGCACGAAGGCCGGCGCTTACGACAGCGCCGGCCGTCCCCTTGGGACCGCCTACGTCGAGACCGCGCTGAACCGCTCCGCCGAGGCAATCGAGCAGGACCCGGCCGAACTGCTCTCCTCCGCCTACGAGGCGGTTCGCGGCTGCGTGGCCGCGGCGGGGATCGACCGCCGCGACGTCGCCGCGATCGCGATCTCAGGCCAGATGGCCGGGGTGCTGGGGATCGACGCCGATTGGAGCCCGGTCACCGCCTACGACTCCTGGCTCGATGCCCGCTGTGGGCCGCAGTTGCGCCGCCTCGCCGCCGAGCACGGACGCCTGCTTGCCGACCGGACCGGCTGCCCGCCGATGCTCGACCACGCGCCGAAGATGCAGTGGTGGCGGGACCTGCGCCCGGCCGAGTACGAGCGGATCGCCAAGTTCGTGATGCCGGCGGTCTACGTCGCCGGCGAGATGGCGGGGCTGGCGGCCGCCGAGGCATTCGTCGATCCCAGCTACGTCCACTTCAGCGGCGTCGCCGACGCGCGCTCCGGCGGCTGGTCGGCGGAGCTCTGCGGGACGCTCGGCCTCGACGCCGCCAAGCTGCCGGAGATCGTCCCCTCCGATCGGGTGATCGGAGAGCTGACCGCGGCCGCGGCGGGGGAGTGCGGGCTGGCGCCGGGCGTCCCGATCGCGGCCGGCCTCGGCGACACCGCGGCCGGCGCGCTCGGCGCCGGCATCGTGCGGGCGGGTCAGCTGCTCGACACCGCCGGCACCGCCGCCGTCCTGGTCGGCTGCGTCGACGCCTTCCGGCCCGATCCGGGGCAGCGGCTGATCGTCATGCGGGGCTCGCTGCCCGGCCTCTGGATGCCGCTCAACTACGTGGCCGGCGCCGGCCTCTGCATTCCCTGGCTGCTCGGGCTGACCGGCGGTGAGGAGCGCGGGGGCAGCGCGCCGCTGGCGGCGCTGCTGGCCGAGGCCGCCGCGGTCCCGCCAGGAGCCGACGGCCTGCTCTTCGCGCCGCACGTCGATGGCCGGATCGCCCCGCACGACCCGCAGATGCACGGCGGCTGGCTCGGCCTCCGGCTCAGCCACACCCGCGGCCACCTGGCCCGCGCGATCCTCGAGTCGGTCGCCTTCGAGTACGCGACCTACATGGCGGCGATGAAGGAGCTCCACCCGGACCTCGCCTTCGAGCGGATTCTCGGCATCGGCGGCGGCGCCCGCGCCGCTGCCTGGAATCAGATCAAGGCCGACGTGCTCGGCCTTCCCTACGAACAGGTCACCGCGGAGGAGACCGCCACGCGGGGCGCCGCGCTCATCGCCGGCGCCGCGGTCGGCCTGATCGACCGGCTGGACGCCGTCGCGGCCTCGCTCGAGACCGGTGAGCAGGTCGACCCGGATCCGGCCCGGCACGCCCACTACGCCGAACGACTTCCCCGCTACGTCGAGCTGATCGGGTGGATCTCGACGTGGGACAGCCAGGATCGCCCCTCCAGAGAAAGGCAGCTCGTCGCATGAACACCGTCCGCTTCGGTCTCGTCGGCGCCGGTCGGGCCGGCGCGGTCCACGCCCGCAACATCCACGCCCACACGCCGGCCGCCGAGGTGATCGCGGTGGTCGACGGGCGCTCGGAGCAGGCGGAGAGCGTCGCGGCCGAAGTCGGCGGGAGCGCCTACGGCACGCTCGCCGAGGCGATCGCGGCCGGCTCGCTCGACGCGGTCGTGATCGCGACTCCGACCTTCACCCACCGGGACCTCGCGGTCGAGGCCTTCGAGGCCGGGATCCATGTCTTCTGCGAGAAGCCGATGGCGCTCAGCGCCGCCGAGTGCGACGAGATGATCGACGCCGCCGAGGCCGCCGACCGCGTCCTGCAGATCGGCTTCGTTCGGCGCTTCCAGCCGGAGTTCGTCGAGGCCAAGGCGCGGATCGACGCGGGCGAGCTCGGTGACGTGACCTTGGTCAAATCGCTCACCCGCGGACCCGGCCTGCCGCCCGCCTGGGCCCGCGACATCAGCCTCAGCAACGGGATGCTCGCCGAGGTCAACAGCCACTGCTTCGACAGCGTCCGCTGGTTCGCCGCTGCCGAGCTCGCCCGGGTCTACGCCGAGGTCGCCAACCGCAAGGGCGCCGAGGCCGGGGTCGAGGCCGAGGACTTCTACGACAACGCGATCGTCTCGCTGCGCTTCGCCAACCAAGTGATCGGCGCGATCGACGGTGTCTGCCCGGCCGAGTACGGCTACGACGCGCGGGTCGAGGTGATCGGGACGAAGGGGTTGATCTCGATCGGCGAGACCCAGGGGATGCCGATCCTGACCTGCGTCGACCGCTCGCGCGGCGGCCTGCGTCCGACTCACAAGACCTGGCCGGAACGCTTCTCCTGGGGCTACGTGCGCGAGATCACCTCCTTCGCCGAGGCTGTCCGCGAGGGCGGTGAGCCGGCTGTCACCGGGCTCGACGGCAAGCGCGCGGTCGAGGCCGTGGTTGCCGCCAACCGCTCCTGGCGCGAGGCGCGGCCGGTGGAGCTGGCGGGCGCGGTTCTCTGATGCGGGCGCTCGTCTACGACGACGGCAAGCTCCTCCTCGAGCGGCGCCCCGACCCGGAGCCCGAGCGCGGAGACGTGGTCGTCCGCGTCCTCGCCTGCGGGATCTGCGGCACCGACCTGAGAATCGCCAAGGGCCTGCACCGTGCCTACGCGCCGGGCACGCGCCGCGTCCCCGGGCACGAGATCGCCGGCGAGGTCGAGGCGGTCGGCGACCCGGCCAGCCCGCTCGCGGTCGGCGAACGGGTCTTCGTCGCCCCCAACGTCTCCTGCGGGCACTGCCACGCCTGTCGGTCCGGCCACCGCAGCGTCTGCGAAAACGCCGAGGCGCTCGGCATCACTCTCGACGGCGGCTTCGCCGAACGGGTGCTGGTCCCCGAGGCCTCGGTGCGCCAGGGCAACGTCCTCGGCGCGCCGGCCGGGGTCGACCCCGGCGCGCTCAGCGTCGTCGAGCCGCTCGCCTGCGTCCTGCGCGGTCAGCGCGCGGTCGGCCTCGCGGCGGCAGACACGGCGTTGATCTGCGGCGGCGGTCCGATCGGACTTCTCCACACGATGCTGGCCCGCGCCGCCGGCGCCGACCCGGTCATGGTCAGCGAGCCGCAGAGCGTGCGGCGAGCCCAGGCGGAATCGTTCGGCGCGGTCGGGATCGACCCGGTCGGCGAGGACCTGGGGGAGAGGGTGCGCGAGATCACCGGCGGCAAGGGAGCCGACGTCGTGATCACCGCCGTCCCCGTCGGTGCCGTGCAGGAGCAGGCGCTCGAGCTCGCCGCCGTCGGCGGCCGGGTCAACTTCTTCGGCGGGCTGCCCCGGGACGCTGCGCGGATCTCGTTCGACTCCAACGCCGTCCACTACAAGGAGCTGCTCGTCACCGGCACGACGGCGAACGACGAGACCGACTGCGGCGAAGCGCTGGCCCTCTTCGCCGAGGGCGGGATCGACCTCGGCCGCCTCGTCTCCGCCCGCTTCCCGCTCGATCGGGCCGAGGAAGCCTTTGCCGCGGCCGCGGGTGGCGCCGAGCTGAAGGTCGTGATCGAACCGTGACCCCAACCGAGGAGCAAGCGAGATGAGCAGCAGCGCACCCAAGCCCACCCAGGAGCCCTTCAGCGTCGCCGTCGACGGGCGCGGCGAGCTGGCGCCGGCGACCAGCACCGTGACCCGCCACCTCAGCGACATGGCCGGCATGTACCTGGACTCCGAGGCCGAGGCGCGGCTGCTCGCGGCAGGCGACCCGCTGATCTACGAGGTCTACCAGTACGACGTCGCGCCGGTGGTCAACGAGCTGCTGGTCTGCACGACGATCCTCCACCCGGGCACGGTCGGCGAGGAGTTCTTCATGACCAAGGGTCACTTCCACGAGGAGCCGGACCGCGCCGAGGTGTACTACGGAATCAGCGGCAGCGGCCGCCTGGTGCTCGGCAGGGACGGGGTCGGTCGCGAGGTCGAGATCGGGCCGGGGACCTCCGCCTACGTGCCCCCGTACTGGGCGCATCGGACCGCCAACACCGGCACCGAGCCCTTCGTCTTCCTCGCCGTCTACCCCGGCGACGCCGGCCACGACTACGGGACGATCGAGACCGATGGCTTTCCGCAGCGGCTGCTGAAGCGAAACGGCGGCGTCGCGGTGGTCGGGCCGGACGGAGCCGCGCTCGCCTAAACATGTCATCAACGGATCCTAAGTATCGGGTACTCGTCACGCCCCGCTCCTTCGGGGCCGACGACCCTGCGCTGCGCGACGAGCTGCTGGCCGCGGTCGGCGACGTGCTCTGGCGCCAGGAGGGGAACCTCGGGACGGGAGAGCTGGCCGACGCCGTCGCCGAGGCCGACGGCTGGATCGCCGGGGTCGAGCGGATCGATCGCACTGTGATCGAAGCCGCCCCCAGGCTGAGGGTGATCGCCCGCTACGGGGTCGGGGTCGCGAACGTCGACCTACGGGCTGCGGCCGACCGGGGGATCACCGTCACCAACACCCCGGGGGCCAACTCGGCGGCGGTCGCCGAGCTGGTGATCGGGATGGTCTTCGCGCTCGCCCGGCGGATTGCCTTCGCCGATGCCGAGGTGCGGCGCGGACGCTGGCCGCGGATCCGCGGCATCGCGGTCGAGGGGAAGACGGTGGGGCTCCTCGGCTTCGGGGCGATCGGCCGCGAGGTCGGCCGACGCGCCAGGTCCCTCGGCTGCCGGGTCCTGGCCTTCGACCCCGCCCCGGTGGGTGACGCCGCCGCGGCGGCGGGGGTCGAGCTGGCTCCCCGCGAGGAGGTGGTGGCGACGAGCGACTTCCTCTCCCTGCACGTGCCCGTGACCGGCGAGACCGAGGGGATGGTCGACGCGGCCTTCCTGGCGCGGATGAAGCGCGGCTCCCACCTGATCAACGCCGCCCGGGGCGAGTTGGTGGACGAAGCGGCGCTGGTCGATGCGCTGCGCGCCGGCCACCTCGCCGGCGCGGCGCTCGACAGCCTCGCCGTCGAGCCCCCGGCTGCCGGGTTCGCGCTGGGGCAGCTCGACCAGGTGGTCCTGACGCCGCACGTCGGTGCCCACACCGACGCGGCGGCGGCGGCGATGGGCAGGGCCGCGGTCGCCAACTGCCTCGCGGTGCTGCGCGGCGAGCCGGTGCCCAACCCGGTCGCCGCCCCGGCCGAGGTGCCGCGATGAGCGGCGAGTCGCTCGCCCCCGCCATGCGGCGGATCCGCGAAGAGCAGGTGATCGCGGTCGTCCGCGCGGACTCGCCGCAGGCCGCGGTCGACGCTGCGAGCGCGCTCGCCGAGGGCGGGGTGCGGGCGGTCGAGATCACCTTCACGACCCCGGAAGCGACGCGGGCGATCGAGCGGCTGCGGGATCGAGACGAGCTCTTCGTCGGCGCCGGCACGGTCCGCACGGTGCCCCAAGCCGAGGCGGCGATCGGTGCCGGAGCCGAGTTCCTGGTCAGCCCGGGTCTCTCCTTCGACGTCCTCGCCGTCGCCCGGCGCGAGGCCGTGGCGGCGATCCCGGGCGCGCTGACCCCGACCGAGGTCGACGCCGCCTCGGAGTGGTCGCAGGTGATCAAGCTCTTCCCCGCCAGCGTCGGCGGACCCTCCTACCTGCGGGCGCTGAGCGGCCCGTTCCCCGACCTCCGCCTGATCCCGACCGGCGGCGTCTCGGTCTCCAACCTCGGCGAGTGGCGCGGGGCGGGGGCCTTTGCGCTCGGGGCCGGGAGCGACCTCTGCCCGCCGGCGGCGATCGCCGCCGGCGACTTCGCGGAGCTGACCCGCCGCGCCGGCGCCTACCGCGCGGCCCTCGACCGAAAGGCGGCTGGCTGAATGTCCGACGAGAAGATCTTCTCTTTCTTCGGAGTGACCACCGGGAGCTCCTCGATCATGCGGATCTTTCCGCGCTGGGCGGAGCACCTCGGCCTCGAGGGGGTGCGGATCGACGGCACCGACCTGCCGATCCACGCCGACCCGGCGGTCTACCGGGAGCGGGTCCTGCGGCTGAAGGAGGACCCGCACGAGCTCGGCGCCCTGGTCACGACCCACAAGATCGACCTCTTCCGGGCCTGCCGGGACCTCTTCGACTACGTCGATCCGCTCGCCGAGCTGTGCGGCGAGACCTCCTGCCTCTCCAAGCGCGACGGCCGCCTGCAGGCCCACGCCAAGGACCCGATCTCAGCCGGCAAGTCGCTCGATGCCTTCCTTTCCGATGGCTATTGGCAGCGCAGCGGCGGCGAGGTCCTGTGCCTCGGTGCCGGCGGCTCGGCGATCGCGATCGCCGTGCACCTGCTGCGTTCGCGCCCGCCGGCCGACCGGCCGCGCCGGATCATCGTCGTCAACCGCAGCCAGCCGCGGCTCGACGCGTTGCGCGAGGTGGTGGAGCAGTTGGACGCCGAGGTCCCGTTCGAGTACGTTCGCAACGAGGAGCCCGCGGCCAATGACACGATCATGGAAGGCCTGGCACCCGGATCGCTGGTCATCAACGCGACCGGCCGCGGCAAGGACACCCCGGGCTCGCCGATCACCGACCGCGGCAGGTTTCCGCTCGACGGGATCGCCTGGGAGCTCAACTACCGCGGCGAGCTCGACTTCCTGCAGCAGGCCCGGGCGCAGGAGGAGGCGCGCAGCCTGGGCGTCCACGAAGGCTGGGAATACTTCATCTATGGCTGGACCGCAGTGATCGAAGAGGTCTTCGACCTCAGCTTCGACGATTCGACCATCGCAGAGCTGACGGTGATCGCCGAAGAAGCCAGGAACACCGCTACAGGAGGAGGTACTCGATGAAGCTGGGCATCGACAGCTACAGCTTTCACCGCTATTTCGGCGAGGTCTACCCCGGCCTCCAGAAGGACCCCGGGGTGAAGTGGGACATGCTCGAGGACTTCGTCCCGTACGCGATCGGCCAGAACGTCGACGAGGTCGCCCTCGAGTCGATCTTCTTCCCGGTCTTCGACGACGACTACTGCGCCAGCCTCAGCTCGGCGCTCGACCAGGCCGGGTTCGGTCGCATCCTCGGCTGGGGCCACCCCGACGGGCTGCACGCCGGCACCGACGAGGCGGCGCTCGACGACCTCAAGCGCCACGTGCCGCGGGCCGTCGCGGTGGGTGCCCCGGTGATGAGGATCGTCGCCTCGAGCATGATCCACGTCGACGAGCCGCGCGAGCCGCAGATCGAGAACTCTGTGCAGATGCTGAAAGAGGCCGCCGAGGTGGCCGCAGAGCACGGCGTGACGCTCGCGCTCGAGAACCACATCGACTTCACCGGACCGGAGATGCTTCGGATCCTCGAGGGGGTCGGCTCGGAGAGCCTGCGCGTCAACCTGGATACGGGGAACCCGATCAGGGTCTACGAGGACCCCGTCGAGTGCGCCCGGGCGCTGGCCCCGTACGTGGTCTCGACCCACACCAAGGACGTCACGACCCAGAGCAAGGGCGGCTCGCCGGCCGACCGATTCCCGTTCTTCCCGTCCTGCCCGACCGGGTCGGGCCTGGTCGACTTCGACGCGATCCTCGACGTTCTCTTGGAGGCGGGATTCGAAGGCTCGCTCGGGGTCGAGCTGGATCTGCTCGCCGACCGCTTCGAGGACCAGCCGGAGGAGGAGCTGGTCGCCCAGAGCCTCCGCTACCTGCGCGACCTGATGGACCGCCACGGCGTGGCCAGGGCTGGGGGCGCAGCATGAGCCGCCCCGGGTTCAGCCCGGCGCCCCGGGACGAACGACCGGAGGTCACGATCGGGATGCTCGGCTATGGGTTCATGGCCAAGGCGCACTCCAACGCCTTCCGCACCCACCCCTACATCTTCTGGCCGGGTGGCTGCCGCCCACGGCTGGGGACGATCTGCGGGCGGACCGAGTCCGCGGTGGCGGAGGCGGCGACCCGTTACGGGTTCGCCGACTACACGACCGAGTGGGAGCGGCTGGCCGCCGATGAGCGGGTCGACGTCTTCGACAACGTCGCGCCCGACGGCCTCCACGTCGAGCCGACCCTGGCGGCGATCGCGGCGGGCAAGCACGTCATCTGCGAGAAGCCGCTGGCGAGCAGCGCGGCGGACGCCGAGCGGCTGCTGGATGCCGCCGAGGAGGCGGGGGTCAAGCACATGACCTGTTTCAACTACCGCTTCATGCCGGCGGTCCGGCTCGCGCGCCAGCTGATCCGCGGCGGCGAGATCGGGGAGGTGCACCAGGCTCGCTTCCGCTACTCGCAGGAATGGCGGACCGACGCCGAGGCACCTCTGCCCTCGCCGGCTGGGTCGCTTTCGATAATCGGCTGTCACGCGATCGACCAGGCGCGCTTCCTGATCGGGGAGATCCTCTCGGTCACCGGCCGCCTGGCGAGCCCGGTCACCACGCCGCAGCGGCTCTACCGCGGCGAGGCGGTCGAGCAGGACGACGCCGTCGCGGTGCTCGCCGAGCTCGAGGGGGGCGCCGTCGCGACGATCGACGCCTCGCTGGTCTCGCCCGGCCGCAAGAACATGCTGGCCTGGGAGGTGAGCGGCTCCAACGGCAGCGTCGCCTGGAACCTCGAGCAGCTGAACGAGCTGCGCGTCCACCGTCGCGGCGCGACGCGGACCGAGGGCTTCACGGACGTCAACGTCACCGAGGCCGACCACGAGCTGGCCGCGCCCTGGTGGCCCAGCGCCCACATCCTCGGCTGGGAGCACGGGCACGTCAACATGCTCAGCCACTTCCTCCAGGCCGTGGTCGAGGACGGCGAGATCGGCCCCGAGGCGGCGACCTTCGCCGACGGGCTGCAGGCCGCCAGGATCGCCGAGGCGATTCGCCGCTCCGCCGAGAGCGGTGCTTGGGAGTCGGTCGCGCAGGACGCCTCGAAATCGGTCGGCCGAGCGGCCTGAGCCGAGGCCGGCGGCGCTCCTGCCGGCCGCAACGCGGGTGCCGGCGCCGGGCGATTCGCCGGCGCCGGCGCGCTAGGCCCCTCTCTCTGGCACGGCCAACCGTGGGCCCGATCCCACGCTTGCCGCGCAGCCCCACGGTGGGGCCCGGTGGCTCCCCCCGAAGGAGGGGAGCAACTTGTAATCCTGTATTGACACCATCCTAGGATGGCATTAAGGTGAGCACCGGGTTACCCCCTCCATCGGAACTGGAGGGAAACGTCATTCAACCGGGAGAAAATCGGATGAAGGCAGTTCTGTTGCCGGGCGACCGTGCGGTCGAGGTGGTGGACAGGCCGCGGCCCACCGTGGGGCCGGGCGAGGTGGTGGTGCGTGTGCGCAGCTCGGCGATCTGCGCCAGCGACCTCTCGCTCTACTACGGCGACGCGCTCGTCGGCGGCGAGAACGCCGGCAGCGGCGCGATCGTCCCCGGGCACGAGGCCGCCGGCGACGTGATCGAGGTCGGCGACGGGACGCGCTTCATCGGGGTCGGCGACCGGGTCGCCGTCCACCTCTCGATCGGCTGCATGCACTGCGAGCACTGCCTCGCCGGCTACATCCACCACTGCGCCGAGTGGCGTTGCGTCGGCTTCGACGTCGACGGGGGGGACGCCGAGTACATCGTCGTCCCGGAGATCAACTGCCTGCGCCTTCCCGACCAGCTCTCCTACGAGGCCGGGTCGCTGATCGTCGACAACTTCGGGACCCAGTACCACGCCCAGAAGCGGCTCGAAATCAGCGGTGTCGGCCGCACCGCGATCGTCGGCATCGGCCCGATGGGCTCCTCGGCGATCCTCACCGCGAAGGCGCGCGGGGCACGGGTGATCGCGGTGGACGTCCTCGACCATCGCCTCGAGCTGGCCGAGCGACTCGGCGCCGACTGGGTGGTCGACGCCTCGGACGGGAACGCGCTCGACGAGATCATGCGGATCAGCAACGGGCGCGGCGTGGAGCGGGCGATCGACTGCTCCGGCAACCCGTCCGGCGAGACGCTGGTCCTCGAGGCGGCCGCGAAGCTGGGCAAGGTCGCCTTCGTCGGAGAGTGCTCGCGGGTCGAGGTCAACCCGAGCGAGCAGTTCATCCGCAAGGAGCTCGAGGTCTACGGCGCCTGGGTGTTCCCGATCTTCGAGTTCGACGAGGTGACGCGCTTCCTGATCGAAGCGAGGGTCCCGATCGAGAGCACGGTTTCCGACCGCTGCGGCATCGATGACGCACCGCAGGCGTTCGACCGGTTCGACAAGAGGCTTACCGAGAAGGTCATGTTCGTCTGGGAGTGAGCAGTGATGTACAGAGAGATAACCGCAACTTCCGGGTCGACGCCCGGACTTCCGAAAGGGAGCTTCAAAAGGTGACTACGAAGAACGCACCGAGCATTACCCTCGACCACAGTGGTATGTCACGGCGCGCGCTCCTGAAAGCGGGGGCGGGGGTGGGTCTTGCGATCCCATTCGGCGGCCTGCTCGCCGCCTGCGGCTCCTCGGGGGGAGGAGGAGAAACCCCGATCCTCAACTCCTTCTTCACCCTGAACAACGTCTACTACCACACCTACAACGAAAGCTCGCGCTCGGCGATGCGCAAGTTCGACATGTCCTATCACGTCGCGGTCAGCAACGAAGACCAGTCGGCACAGCGCTCGGCGCTCGAAGCGGCCGGTGCCCAGGGGATCAAGGGCGTGACGATGATCAGCAGCAGCGAGGCGATCGAGCCGCAGCTGATGCGGATCCTCAACACCGAGAAGATCTACGTCTGCAACATGTGGAACAACGCACCGTGGTCGGTGCCGAGCGAAATCGGCCCCTATTACACGACCTACGGCGTCGTCAACGGTCCGAAAACGTTCGAAGCGGTTGCCGAAATCCTCTTCGAAAAGATGGGCGGCAAAGGGAAAGTCATCCAGCTGAACGGGATCCTCGGCGTCAGCATCGATACCGAGCGCCTCGCCGGCGTCGACGCGGCCGCCAAGAAGTTCCCCGAAATTGACATCGTCACGACCCGCCCGGGGGGTTGGTCGCGGACCGTCGCCCAGCCGGTGATCCAGGACCTGCTCGTCCAGTACCCGGACGTCGAAGGGATCATCTGTCACAACGACGACATGGCGATCGCGGTGATCGCTGCGCTGCGGCAGAAGGGGCTCAACAAGAAGGTCATCGTCGTCTCCGGCGACGGCGTGCCGGAAGCCCTGAAGCTGATGCAGAGCGGCGACCTGTACGCGACGCTCGCGACCCACCCGGGCTGGCTCGGCGGCCACTTCGTCAGCCGCCTCTACGACGCTCTCAACGGTTGGGAACCGAAACCGGCCGAGCGGATGATCCACTGGGGCTGCTTCGTCCTCGACACGCCAGAGGCCGCCAAGGAATACGAAAAGGTCATGTACAAGGGGACCTTTCCGTACGACTGGAAAAAGATGTCGCACACCCTCAACCCGGACAGCTGGGAACCCGGCAACCTCGTCGTGCCGTTCGACCCGGCGTCCTACTGGGCGCATCGCGAGAACGAAAAACCCGACGGGTACGAACTGCCCGAAGAATATGACGAACCGCACTGGAAGCAGGAAATGGAAGAAGTGGCCAAGGAATGGAAAGACCACTTCACCAACGACCCGCTGACGCCGGTCCGGGACCTCTGCACGAAGAAGGGCGCTGAAATCATTGTCTGAGGGCACTCCCATCCAAGTCAAGCCCGGGCCCACCGGTGGTGGGCCCGGGGGCGGTCCAGCGGCCTCCGGCACGCTGGCCGAACGGCTGATTCCCAGCCACCTGCCGTCGCTGCGGGTGGTCGGGCCGCTGATCATCCTGCCGATCCTGATCATCGTCTTCCAGGGGCTGAACGATCGCTTCCTGACCAGCGAAAACATCAAGACGATCGTCCAGCAGGCCTCGGTCCTGCTGGTCGTCGCCGGTGGCGCGACCTTCGTGATCCTGATGGGCAGCATCGACCTCTCGGTCGGCTCGCTGATCTCGGTCTGCGGGGTCTCGGGCGCGCTGCTGATCCAGGACCACGGCCAGTGGGCGGTGGCGCTGATCCCACTGATCGGGATCGCGGCGGGGGCGATCAACGGACTGCTGTTCGCCTACGCGAAGCTGCCGTCCTTCCTGGTCACGCTGGGCACCCTCTACGCCTTCAACGGGCTGGGTCTCTACATCGTCTCGGGGTCCTCGGTGGCGTTGCAGCCGGACCTCGTGCTGGGCAAGATCTTCGCCGGCACCTTCCTCGGCATCCCGACGATCGCTCTCTGGGCGGCGCTGGTCACGGCGATCCTGATCGTCGTCGCCCGTTGGACGAGGTTTGGCCGCTACACCTACGTGATCGGCGGCGGCGAGGAGGTGGCGCGGCTCTCCGGCGTGCCGGTGCGCCGCCACAAGTTCCTCGTCTTCGTGCTGTCCGGGCTGCTCGCCGCCTGTGCCGGCGTGCTCGACATCTTCTTCATCCAGGGCGGCGACCCCAATATGGGGACCGCCTTCCTGCTGCCGACGATCGCCGCGGTGGTGATGGGCGGGACGCCGCTGACCGGCGGCGTCGGCGGCCCCCACCGGACGATCCTCGGCGTCCTGATCATCACCGTCCTGAACAACGGAATGACGCTCGCCAACGTCCAGCCGTACCTGCAGATCGTGATTCAGGGCTTCGTCGTGGTCGGCGCGGTGGCGCTCGCCATGGACCGCTCGCGGCTCTCGCTGATCAAGTGACGATGGACGACGCCGCCCCACTGGACCGGCGCGGCGGAACCGCGCTTGCCGTGCGCGGGATCGGCAAGGCCTTCGGCGGCAGCGTCGCGCTCGCCGGCGTCGACCTCGAGCTCGGCAGGCGCGAGGTTCTCGGCCTGGCGGGGGAGAACGGCGCCGGAAAGTCGACCCTGCTGAACATCCTCAGCGGGGTGCTGAAGCCCGACGCCGGAGAGATCGAGGTCCGCGGTCGGGAGGTGCGGCTGCGCCATTACCGCGACGCCAACCAGCACGGGATCTTCCGCGTCTACCAGGAGCTCTCGCTGGTCCCCAACATCCCCGTCTACGAGAACCTCTTCCTCACCCACGAGAATCGCTTCCGGCGGCTGGGGGTGCTGCGGCGGAGGGCGATGATCCGCCGCGCCAGCGACCTGCTGGAGCGCTTCGAGCACGGCTGGATCGACCCCACCAGGGAAACGGGGTCCTACCCGTTTGCGATCCGCCAGGTGATCGACATCATCCGCGCCTTTGCCGCGGCGGAGCTGCTGGAAGAGGACGACCCGGTCCTGCTGCTCGACGAGCCGACCGCCGGGCTGCTGCACGACGAGACCGAGTTCTTCACCGGTCTGCTCGACCAGGTGCGGCAGAGGGCCAGCGCGATCTTCGTCACCCACCGGCTCTCCGAGCTGGTCGAGCTGTGCGACACGGTGGTCGTCTTGAAGGACGGCGAGCTGGTCGCCGAGAAGAAACCCGCCGCCGGGCTCGACGAGAGAGAACTGCACCGCCTGATGGTCGGCCGGGTCCGCCAGGAGCGCTTCTACAAGGAGGATCGCCAGCGCGAGCCGGCGGCGGCGGCGCGGCTCGCGGTGCGCGACCTCGGCTTGGCCGGCGAGTTCGAGGCTGTCGAGTTCGAGGTCCACGAGGGAGAGATCCTCGGGATCGGCGGCGTCCTCGGCTCCGGCAAGTCGGCGCTGGCGCGGGCCCTGTTCGATTCGCCCACCCACCTCAGCGGGTCGATCGAGGTGGAGGGCAGGGACCTGACCCGCACCGGCCCCAGCGGCTCGATCCGGGCCGGCATGGGATACATCCCGCCCGAGCGCCACGACGACGGCGTCCTCCTCTCGCTGCCCGTGTCATGGAACATCTCCCTGGCCCGGATCAGCTCCGGAAGCGGCGCCGCCGCCGGGACCCTGAACCTGCCGCGGGAGCGCCGCGAGGCGGCGCGGCTGATCGACGAGGTCGGAATCAAGGCGGAGGGGCCCGGCGCGGCGGTCTCCAGCCTCAGCGGCGGCAACCAGCAGAAGGTGATCCTGGCGCGCTGGCTGGCCCGCGGGGTCGACGTGCTGGTGATGGACAACCCCAGCCGCGGCGTCGACGCCGGCGCCAAGGAAGAGATCTACTCGATCCTCCGCGACCTCGCCGAGCGGGGCACCGCGATCGTGCTGGTCAGCGACGACCTGCCGGAGCTGATCGGGCTCAGCAACCGGGTGCTGCTGATGAAGGACGGCAGGGTGGTCGGCTCGGTCGACGCCCAGCCGCAGGCCAAGCCGTCGGAAGTCGACCTAGTGGGAGGAATCGTATGAGCAGGCCATTGGCCTTCGGGCACGTCGCCCTGACCGTGCCGGACCTCGACGCTGCGATCGAGTGGTACTCGGACCTGTTCGGGTTCCAGGTGATCGCCGGTCCGGACCGGGTGAAGCGCGGCCCGGGCCGCTTTTGGGACGTCGTCGAAGACGTCTTCGGACCGCGGCTGGAGGAGTTCCGCCTCGCCCACCTGCGCTCCGCCAATGGCGTCGCACTGGAGCTGTTCGAATTCATCGAGCCCGCCTACGAGGCCCCGGTCGAGAAGTTCGAGTACTGGCGCGGCGGCTTCCACCACGTCTGCGTCGTCGACCCGGACATCGAGGGACTCGTCAGGCGGATCGAGGAGAAGGGCGGCAGGATGCGAACCAGCCGGATCTGGCCGCTCTTCGATGGCGAGCCGTACATGATCGCCTACTGCGAGGACCCCTGGGGCTCGATCGTCGAGATTTACAGCCACGGGCACGAGCAGACCTTCGCCAACCGCGGCGAGGACGCGACGTCGTGATGCCCAGCGTCGGCCCGCTCGAGATCGCGATCGTGGTCGTCCTCGCGCTGCTCGTGTTCGGGCCGAGGCGGCTGCCGGAGCTCGGCAGCTCGCTCGGTCGCAGCATCCGCGGCTTCGGCAAGGGAATCAAAGGCGAGGACGAGGGCGAGGACGCCGAGCTGCCGGCCGCGGAGGAGGCGCCACCGCCGGCGGCTCCGGCGGCGTCGAAGGCGACCGGCCGTCCTTGACATAGCTGAGCCTCAATAGCTAATATCATCCTGTGATTACAGGAGCATATGTTTGCTCCTGCCACCGGGATACGGAGGAAGGAAGGGATATGCGTTTCAGGAGCCGGACGAGTCGCCTGGTCGTGAGCTTTTTGGTCTTCGGGAGCGCGGTTGCCCTGGCCGCCTGCGGCGGAGGCTCCGGAGGCTCCTCGTCCGGCAACGGCGAAAAGTTCACGATCGTGATGTCGAATGGCTTCGTCAGCCAGTGGCGAAGCCAAATGGAAAACGTCGCGGCGGTGATGTCGGAACAGAACGAGCCCTACAAGGGGCATGTCGAATTCAAGAAGGTCGTCTCCGAAACCAGCCCGACCGCCCAGATCCAGTCGCTCAACAACGTGATCGCGGAAAAGCCGGACGCGATCCTGATCGACGCGCTCTCCCCGACGGCGCTCGACCCGGTGGCCGAAAAAGCCTGCGCCCAGGGGATCCTGGTGATCTTCTTCGACCAGATCGGTCAGGCCGACTGCGCCTACAAGCTGCACGAGCCCGAACTCGAACTGTTCCGCAACAACGCGGAATGGCTCGCCAAGACCCTGCACGGCAAGGGCAAGATCATCCAGGACCTCGGCCTCGCCGGCTCGCCGATCTCCCAGCAGGGCGACAAGGCGGCCGAAGAAATCTTCGCCAAGTACCCGGGGATCGAAATCGTCGCCAAATACGAAGGCAACTACACCCCCGGGCCGACCAAGCAGGCGGTCAGCCAGATCCTCACCACCACCAAGGGGATCGAAGGGGTCTACGGGATCGCCGGCGTCGACGGGGCCGTCCAGGCGTTCGAAGAGACCGGCACGCCGATGGTCCCGATGACCAACTACGGCGACATGAGCGTTCGGCTCGTCAACCTGATCGACAAGAACAAACCGAAGGGCCTCGAGTTCTCGATGGTCCAGAACGCGCCGACGCTCGGTGGACAGGCCCTGCAGCTGGCCTGGAGGCTGCTGAACGAAGAATCGGCTTTCGACAAGGAATGGGGCTTCAAGGAAGGCGAAGACGAAAAGGACATCCTCGTCCCGGCGATCGCCTACAACACCAACGGCCTGCCGCCGCTCCCGGGCTTCGAACCCACCACTTACGCCGAACTTCAGGAGCTGGCCAAAGGTCTGCCTGAAGAAGCCCTGATCCCCTACTCGCTGCCGCAGTCTCCTGTGCCAGCGAAGCCGGTGATCGGGTCCTAGCAACCCACATCGATCGGAACCTCACGCGAGCGATGTGGCTCTCCTCCAAACCGTCTCCCTCCGGACCGGGTGCGATTCCCGGCCGGAGGGGACGGCGAGCCCCGCGGGAGACGCTCAGGTGAACGGCCAGGTGGGGAGGCGGGGGCAGCGCGGCTTCGACCTCGAAGCGCTCGGGGTCTCGAAGAGCTACGGCAAGGTCGCCGCGCTCTCCGATGCCTCGATCCAGGCATCCTTCGGGGAGATCCACGCGCTGCTGGGCGAGAACGGCGCCGGCAAGAGCACGATGTGCAAGATCATCGCCGGCAACGTCAAGCCGGACGCCGGCCGCCTCCTGCTCGGGGGCGAGGAGATCGCGCCAGGCTCGGTCGGAAACGCGATGCAGCTGGGGATCGGCACCGTCTTCCAGGAGCTCAGCCTGCTCCCCGACCTGAGCGTCGCCGAGAACATGTTCATCGGCGTCGAGGCGCCGCGGAACCGGGCTCGCCTGCTGGACAAGCGGCTCGCCCGGCGCCGCACGCAGGCGATCTTCGAGGAGCTAGGGATCGGCGACATCGACCCGCGGGCCGCCGCCGCCTCGCTGCCGCTCGCCCAGCAGCAGATGGTCGAGATCGCCAAGGTCTTCGCGCGCCGGCCGCGGGTGCTGATCCTCGACGAGGCGACCTCGACGCTGCTGCGCCAGGACGTCCTCTGGCTGTTCGACAAGGTCCGTGAGCTGCGCGACCGCGGCGCCGCCGTGTTCCTGATCTCGCACCGCCTGCACGAGGCATTCGAGCTGGCCGACCGGATCACCGTCTTCCGCAACGGCGAGAACGTCAAATCCGGTCCGGTCGGCGAGTTCACCGAGGACGGCCTGGTCGAGGCGATGCTCGGCCGGGCGCTGATCGCCGAGACCGAGCGCGAGCTGCCGCGACCGGGCACGGAGGTGCGGCTCGAGGTGCGGGGCCTCACCGTTCGCAACCGGGTTCGCGACGTCTCCCTCAGCCTCCGACAGGGCGAAATCCTCGGCCTCGCCGGTCTGCAGGGGCAGGGACAGTCGGCCCTGCTGCAGGCGCTCTACGGCTGGGCCGACTTCGAGGGTGAGGTCCTGCTCGACGGCAAGCCGCTGAAGCTCCGCTCGCCGCGCGACGCGGCGCGCGCCGGGATCGCGCTGGTTCCCGAAGACCGCCGCACCCAGGGCCTGGCGCTGACCATGTCGATTCGCGACAACCTGACGCTGCCGACCCTGCGTCGCTACCTCGGCTTCGGCAACCTGATCTCGGCCGCGCGCGAGACGAGGGGCGCCGCGGAGATCGCGCAGCGGCTGCAGGTCAAGGCGGCTAGCCTCGAGGACGAGGTCTCGAGCCTCTCCGGCGGCAACCAGCAGAAGGTGCTGATGGGCAAGGTGCTGTCGCTGGACGCCGAGCTGTTGCTCTTCGCCGACGTCACCCGCGGCGTCGACGTCGGCACCAAGGCCGAGATCTTCGAGCTGGTCCGCAAGCTCGTCGAGGACGGCACCTCGATCGTCTTCTACTCGAGCGACGCCACCGAGCTGGTCCACATGTGCCACCGCGTGGCGGTGATGTTCGACAACACGATCGCGCTGATGCTCGAGCGCGAGGAGATCAGCGAACGCAACATCGTCCAGGCGTCCGTCAGCGGCCGCCTCGCGCAGGGGGCCGCGGCCTGATGCGGGAGCGCTTCTCGGTGCAGCAGATCCCGGCGGTCCTGCCGACGATCCTCTTCGTCGTCCTCTTCGCCGTGATGATCGGCGTCCAGAACGAACTCTCCCAGCCGTCGCTCGAAACCGTGCTGGAAACGACGCTGCCGCTGATCCTGGTCGGCTTCGGCCAGAGCCTGGTGGTGATGACCGGCGGCATCGACCTCTCGGTCGGTGGCGTGATGAGCCTGGTCAGCGCCTTCATCGCGACCCACGCGACCAGCAACGGCGACCTGATCGTCTGGCTGCCGCTGGTGCTGTTGATCGGCCTGGCCGCTGGCGCGATCAACGGGATCCTGATCGTCAAGACCAGGATCCAGCCGTTCATCGTCACCCTCGCCTCGTGGTCGGTGTTCGACGGGCTGGCGCTGCTGGTCCTGCCGACCGAGGGCGGAACGGTCTCGAGCGGTCTCTCGAAGGCGCTGACGGGCGATCTGGGCAGCGTGCCGAAGTCGCTGCTCTTCACGGTGGTGCTGATCCTCGCCTGGCTGGTGCTGCGGCGGACCAAGCTCGGGCTCGCGGTTCTGGCAACCGGCAGCGACCAGGATGCGGCGCAGTTGAACGGAGTGCCGGTCGATCGCACGAAGGTGATCGTCTACGCGCTCTCCGGCCTCTTCGCGGCGCTTGCCGCGATCTACTACGACGCCGCTCTCACCTTCTCCGGCTCACCTGTGGCAGGCGATCCGTTCATCCTGCTCTCGGTCGCGGCGGTGGTGATCGGCGGCACCAGCCTCTCCGGCGGGCGGGGCAGCTACCTGGGGACCGTGCTCGGTGCGCTCAGCCTCAGCTTCATCGGCCAGATCGTCTTCTTCGCCGGGGCCGAAAGCTACTGGTCGCAGTTCCTGCAGGGCCTGCTGGTGCTCTTCGCGGTCGCCCTCTTCTCCGGGGTCGAGCTGCTGATCAGGCGCCGCAACCCGGTGGCGATGGAGGAAGCGTGAGCAGCGCGGCGAGCACCTCGGAGTCGGCGCCGGCGATTGCGCCGCGATCCCGGTTCGGCGAGGCCGGCTGGCGTCGTCGCCAGCTGCCGATCGCCCTCGCCTGGGTCTTCGTGATCCTCTCCTTCGCGATCGTCAGCATCTTCCAGCCGGGCTTTCACAGCGACGCCAACATCCGCAGCCTGGTCGACCAGTCGATCATCCTCGGCGTCGTCGGCCTCGGGCAGACGATCGTGATCATCTCCCGCGGGATCGACCTCTCGGTCCCCTCGATGATGGGGATCGCCGGGGTCGTGCTCGCAAACCACGGCAGCGGCGGCGGCGAAATCGTTGAAGCGCTCCTCGTCGTCCTCGTCGTCGCGCTGGGGCTCGGCCTCCTCAACGGCGTCTCGATCGCCCTCCTGCGGGCGCCGGCGATCATCGTCACGCTGGCGACGAACACGCTGGCGCTCGGCGCGCTGCTGGTCACGACGAGCGGCTCGACCAGCCAGACCGGCGGGGCCATACCGCACATCTTCCGCACCCTGGCGATCGGCAAGATCGGGCCCTTCGCGACCGCCGGCCTCCTCTGGCTGGGGATCGCCGTGCTGGCGACGCTGCTGATGACGGCGACCCGCTTCGGGCGTCACATCTACGCGATCGGGAACAACCCGCTGGCGGCGCGGATGTCCGGCGTCCCGGTCACCCGGACGCTGATCGCCGCCTACGTGTTCAGCTCGCTCTGCGCAGCGGCCGGCGGCCTGCTGCTCGCCGGCTACCTGAACCAGGCCTTCCCGGCGATGGGGAGCACCTACCTCTTCACCTCGATCGCCGTGGTGCTGATCGGCGGCGCCTCGATCCTCGGCGGTTCCGGGCACTACCTCGGAACCGTCGCGGGGGCGCTGCTGCTCAGCATCCTCGGCGGCGTCCTCGCGATCCTCAACCTCGGCCCCGCCTACCTGCGGATCCTCTACGGCCTTCTGATCTTCATCACGGTGGGTCTCGTCACCCTCGTCTCCGAGAGGAGCCGCGTGACCTAACTCCAGGCGGATGTCCCGACTTGTCACCAGCGAAGCATCAGGGAAGGAATGGGAAATGAAACTTTCGTTCAACAGTTGGCTCTACGGGCAGGCGTTCGGTTGGATGCCGACCCGGTCCCTCGAGGACACCGTCGACACTCTGGCCGAGATCGGCTACGACGGCATCGAGATCGGCGCAGGTGCCCCGCACGGGTACCCGAACTACCTCGACGGCGACCGTCGCGCCGCGATCAAGGCACACGTCGCCAAGCGCGGCATCGAGGTCTCGGCGCTCTGTCCGGCGCTCGGCGGTGGCCCCGGCTACAACCCCGCCGCGCCGGAGAAGGAGGAGCGCGACGCCGGCCTGCAGTACATCACCGAGTGCTGCCAGCTGGCCCACGACCTGGAGTGCGAGAACGTGATCTGGCTGGCCGGCTGGACCCGCTATGCGCAGGAGCGCAAGGAAGCCTGGGACAACGCCGTCGAGGCGCTGGCCAAGGGCGCCGAGGTCGCCGGTCCGCTCGGCGTGAAGCTCGTCATCGAGCCGACCTCGGAAGTCTCCGACGTGATCGAGCACGCCGGCGACTCGCTGCGGCTGATGGCCGACGCCGGCGTCGGGCCGGAGGTCGCCGGGGTGATGCTCGACACGATCCACGTCTTCTACCGCGGCGACGACATCCGCGCCCAGCTCCGCGAGGCCGGCGATCGCCTCTACTACGTCCACCTCAGCGACGTGGAACGAAAAGCGCCGGGGACGGTCAATGACTTCCGCGGCCTGGTCGACGAGTGCAAGCTGATCGGCTACGACGGCTGGCTCTCGATGGAGATCGGCTTTCCGGTTCGCGATCCCAACCCCGACGGGATCACCCGGATCGCCTGGGAGTACATGACCAGCATCATGGATCCGGAGAACACTCGGCTCGCGTCCTGGCGGAGCTAGCGGCGGCGAGCCCGCCTCCGACTCGGCCGACGGCGATGAGATTCGGCGCCAGCACCTTCATCTGGTCGTCCCCGCTCGACGACGCGACCGCGCTCTCCTTGGCGCGGCGCGCCGCCGGGCTGGGCTTCGACCTGCTCGAGGTGTGCGTCGAGGACCCGGCGCTGCTGAGCGCCGAGGGGGTGCGGGCGGCGAGCGAGGAGGCCGGGGTCTCGATCTCGGTCTGCGGAGCCTTCGGTCCCGACCGCGACATCTCCCACGAGGACGCCGGCGTCCGCGCCGGGGCGGCGGGCTACCTGCGCGAATGCATCGACCTCGCCGCCGCGGTCGGCTCCGAGAGCGTCAGCGGACCGATGTACTCGGCGACCGGCAAGGCGCGGCTGCTCGGGCCGCGGGAGCGCGAGCGGCAATGGGCCTGGGCGGTCGAGGGCCTGGCGGGCTGTGCGGAGTACGCCGCCGAGCGCGACGTCGGGCTGGCGATCGAGCCGCTCAACCGGTTCGAGACCGACATGGTCAACACGGTCGAGCAGGGCGTGCGGATGTGCGGGGAGATCGGCGCCGAGAACGTCGGCCTGCTGCTCGACACCTTCCACATGAACATCGAGGAGCGCTCGATCGGCGAGGCGATCCGCGCCGCCGGGCCGTTGATCCGCAACTTCCACACCTGCGAGAACGACCGCGGGGCCCCCGGCGACGGTCACGTGCCCTGGCCCGAAGTCGCCGCCGCGCTGGCGGCGGTCGGCTACGACGGCCAGGTGGTGATCGAGTCCTTCACGCCGGAGATCGAGGAGATCGCCCGCGCCGTTTCGATCTGGCGGCCGCTACCGAGCTCGGGCGACGAGCTCGCCCGCGACGGCCTCGGGTTCCTGCACTCCCTCTTCGCGTGATCGCCGCGGCCCGCCGCGACCGGGAGTTCCTCGCCGACCTCGAGGCGACGGCGGCGGAGCCGAGCTCGCTGCACGCCTGGTGGCTGGGGCAGAGCGGCTTCCTGGTCGCCCGCGGCGGCGAGCGCCTGCTCCTCGACCCCTATCTCTCCGAATCGCTGACCGCCAAGTACGCGGGGACCGCGACGCCGCACGTGCGGATGACCGAACGGGTGGTCGACCCGGCCGAGCTGCGCGGTCTCGCTGCCGTCCTCGCCTCCCACCACCACACCGACCACCTCGACGGCGAGACGCTGCGAGCGGTCCTCGCGGCGAGCCCCGAGGCGGCCCTGCTCGTCCCCGCGGCGCACCGGGAGCTCGCCGCCGAGCGGACCGGGCTGGGCGCCGAGCGGATCGTCGGGATGGACGACGGGGTTCGCGCCGAGGTGGGCGGCTTCCGGGTGGAAGGGGTGCCGGCGGCGCACGAGCGGATCGAGCGCGATGCCGAGGGGCGGATGGTCTGCCTCGGCTACGCCGTCTCGGTCGGGCCGTTCCGCCTCTACCACGCGGGGGACACCGTTCCCTACGACGGAATGGCGGCGCGGATCGGGCCCGTCGACCTCGCCCTGCTGCCGGTCAACGGGCGCGACCCGGCCCGGGGGGTGGCCGGGAACATGGACGGCGTCGAGGCGGCGGAGCTGGCGGCCGCCCTGCCGGCTCGGACCGCGGTTCCCTGTCACTTCGAGATGTTCGAGTTCAACACCGCCAGCCCGGAGTCGTTCCTCGCTGCCTGCGAGCGGCTCGGCGTCTCGGCGGCGAGGCTGCGGGCGGGGGAGAGGGTTTCGCTGGCGACATGAGCGCGGCTGACGGAAGCACAGCGGAGGACCGCGCCGCGGAGGTCGCGGCCAAGCTCGGGCGCGTCCGCGCCCTGCTCGAGCGCGAGCGGCTCGCCGGCCTGCTGCTGACCCGTCAGGGCTCCGTCGCCTGGCTGACCGCGGGGACGACCAACCCCGTCGTGCGCGGCGCCGACCCGGGAACCCTGTGGGCGCTGGTCACCCCCGATCGCGCCTGGGTCGTCACCAACAACATCGACGCGGCGCGGATCGAGGCGGAGGACCCGCCCGAGGCGCTCGGCCTCCAGCTCGTCGCCCTGCCCTGGCACGCCGGGAGCGCCGAGCGCTTCGTCCTCCGCCAAGTTGCGGCCGGGCGGCTGGGGAACGACGGTCTCGGTCCGGGCCGGGACCTGAGCGCGACCCTGATGCCGTTGCGGATGAAGCTGTCCCCGCCGGAGCGGGAGCGGCTGCGGCGACTGGGCCGCGACGCCCGCGGCGCCCTCGAGGGTGCCATGCGGGAGCTGCGTCCGGGCGACACGGAGCGAGCTCTCGCGGCCGAGGTCGCCCGCCGCTGCGAGCTGGCGGCGATCTTCCCGCAGGTGCTGCTGGTGAGCGGCGAGCGCCGCCGTCGCTTCCGCCATCCGGTTCCCACCGAGCTGCCGATCGAGCGCGACGCCCTCGGCGTGCTGTGCGGCGAGCGCGGCGGCCTCTTCGTCGCCCTCTCGCGCAGCGTCTCCTTCGGCGCCCCGGACCCCGGCCTCGAGGAGGACCATCGGATCGCCTGCGAGGTCGACGCCGACCTGATCGCCGCCACCCGTCCCGCTGGTCGGCGCACCTACTCGGAGGTCCTCGATCGGGCGCTCATCGCCTACAACCGCCTGGGCCGCCCGGATGAGTGGCAACGGCACCACCAGGGCGGCCCGCTCGGCTACGCCGTGCGGGAGCAGGTGGTCCTTCCCCGGGTCACTCACGTCGGCGGGCCGCAGCTCCTGATCGAGGCCGGCAACGCCTGCGCCTGGAACCCGAGCGCCGGCCGCTCCAAGTCGGAGGACTCCTTCCTGGTCGGAGAGGACGGCAACGAGCTGATCACCACGGGCGGCGGATGGCCGGAGCTGGAGCTCGCGACCGCGGGCGGAGCGCTCGGCCGTCCGGGGATTCTGCAGTTGAGCTGACCGGAATCCGGCGAGCGGTCCTGGGCTCGTTCAGCGCCAGAGCTCGCGCCGCAGCATCGCGTTGCCGCGCTCGAGCTGGTCGATCGTGGCGCTGGAAACCGAGCGGGTCCGGGTGGCGCGGTTGATGCGGGCCTGGATCTCGCGGTGCGACTTGCCGCTGCGGCGGGCGAGGTCGCCGACCAGGCGGGCGCGCTCGCCGCGCAGCCGCTCGCGGGTCGCGTAGGCCGACTCCCGCTCGGGCTCGCGCTGCTCCGACGGGGTCGCGGGCTCGGCGAGGGCGGTCGCCTTCCTCGCCGCCGGCCTGGGATCGTCGGTTGCGAAGAGCTGCAGGGTGGTCTCGCTCATGATCGCCTCGTCCAGCTCGGCGTCGCCCGAGCTGAGGGCGGCGAAGCCGCCGCCCGGCTCGCGCCGCTCGGGACCGGCGTCGTCCGGCTGCTCCTCTTCCTCCTCGCCGAGCGGCTCGAGGTCGAGGGCGTGGCGGCGCTCCAGCTCGATCTCGCGGGCCAGCGCCTTCAGTCGCGGGTCGGCCGGCATCAGCAGGTAGCTCATCTGGCGGCGCGGCCCGGGGGTGGCGCGGATGAAGCGACCTACCACCTGGCGGAAGAAGAGCTCGGTTCGCGACGCCGTCGCGTAGACGCCGACCCGCAGGCGGGGGATGTCGACGCCCTCGGAGACCATCAGCACCGAGACCAGCCAGCGCCGATCGGAGGCGGCGAAGTCGGCGATCCGTTGGCTGGCGCCGGGCTCGTCGCTCATCACCAGCTCGGGTCGCTCGCCCGAGACCGAGGCGAGCCGGGCGGCGATCGCCCGGGCGTGGTCCTGGTCGGCGGCGATGACCAGGCCGCCGGCGTCGGGGTGCCCGTCGGCGCGCACCTCGCTCAGCCTCGCGTCGCCGTCGCGCAGCACCTCGCCCATCCACTCGCCCTCCGGATCGAGCGCCGTGCGCAGGCGCCGGGCCGCCTCCGCAGCCGGCAGGAGGAGGTCGAAGTCGGCGCTGCGCAGCCGCCCGTCGGAGACCCATTCCATCTCGCCGTCGTAGGGCAGGAAGGTGATCGGCCGGCAGACTCGGTCGCGCAGGGCCTGCGGGTAGCCGTAGACGTAGTCGGCCCGGCTGAGGCCGTCCCCGTCGTAGCTGACCCAGGGGATCGCCGAGTTGTCGGAGCGGAAGGGGGTGCCCGAGAGCAGCAGCCGGAAGCGGGCGCCGTCGAAGGCCCTGCGGGTCTGCAGCCCCCAGGCCGCCTGGTCGCCCATGTGGTGCGGCTCGTCGGCGATCATCAGGGTCGGCCGTCGGGCGGCGAGACGGTGCCCGTCCGGCCCGGCCGCGATCGTCTGGTAGGTGACGGCGAGGCCGTGGAAGTCGGCCGACTCCGGCCCGTCCGAGTTCGGCCTGTTCGGCTCCAGGTCGATGCCGTAGCGGGCCGCGTCGGCCGCCCACTGGCGGCAGATGTGGGTGGTCGGCCCGGCGACGACGACGCGCGCGACGAAACCGGCGCTCAGCATCCGGTGGGCGATGTGGAGGCCAAAGGTGGTCTTGCCGGCCGCCGGCGTGGCCGAGGCCAGGAAGCTGGTGCCGGTGTGCGCCCGAACCGCTTCGGTCGCCTCCTCCTGCCAGGCGCGGAGGGGTCGGGCAGCGGGCCAGTCCGGGAGCGATCGGGCGCGCGAGCTGCCGCCGCTGGGATGCCGAGAAGCGTCGTACAAAGGGCGGGCAACAATAGGGTCGGCGGCGGCGGAGGAGCGCCGCGCCCGGTGGCCACCGGCCTTCCCCGGGCGAGGAGGCCCGAGTCGGTTCCGGCTAGCCTCTCGGCGATGCTCGACGGCGGCAAAGTCGCGGTCTTCGGTCCCCACCCGATGCTCTCGATCACGATCGAGGCGCGGACGGAGGACGGCGGCGACGACGTCCACCTGCATCCCGCCGGGCAGGGAGTCTGGGTGGCGCGGATGGCGGCCGAACTGGGAGCCGAGGCGGTTCTCTGCGGCTTCATCGGCGGCGAGACCGGGGCGGTGCTGCGACCGCTGCTGGAGCGGCTGCCGGTCGAGCTGCGGCTGACCGAGACCGCCGCCGCGAGCGGCTGCTACCTGCACGATCGTCGCAGCGGGGAGCGGGTGCCGGTCGCCCAGAGCGCCGCCGCCTCGCCCTCGCGCCACGAGATCGACGGCCTCTTCTCGAGCGCCGTGGCGGCGGCGCTCGACTCGGCGGCGCTGGCGCTCTGCGGGCCCTACCCCGGCGAGGCGCTGCCGCTCGAGATCTACGGCAACCTGGTCGCCGACGTGCGGGCCAACGGCACCCCGGTCCTCGTCGACCTCTCGCCGCCGCGCCTCGACAGCGCCCTCGAGGGCGGCCCCGACCTGGTCAAGATCAACGACTGGGAGCTGGCCCGCTACGTCGAGGGGCCGGTCGACAGCGCCGAGCGGATGCGCGCCGCGGCCCAGCGCCTGCTCGCTGCCGGCGCCGGCGCCGCGATCATCACCCGGGCCGGCGAGCCGGCGCTGGTGCTGCGCGGCGAACAGGCCTGGGAGCTGATCCCGCCCAGCTTCGAGCGCGGCTCGCGCGAGGGCTGCGGCGATTCGATGATGGGCGCCCTCGCCGCCTGCACCGCCGCCGGGCTCGGCTGGGAGGAGACGCTGCGGATCGGCGCCGCCGCCGGTGCCGCCAACTTCCTCCGCCACGGCCTCGGCAGCAGCTCGCGCGAGGTCGTCGAGGACCTGGCGCGAAAGGTCGAGCTGCGCCGGGCCTAGCTCCTTCCAGTCGGCCTAGACGACAGGTCCGAACGGCAGTGCAAGCGGCTCGCCCTCGACCATCGCCCGCGGCGCCGTATCGCGCATCCACTCGAGGTGCGGCGCCACCGCCTCGATCCCGGCGAGCGCCTCGAACGCCGCCGCCATCTGCAGCGGCCGGCCGCCGTGGGAGGAGTGGGCGTCGCTGCTGAGGACGTGGAGGAGGCCGGCCTCGGCCAGCGCCCGCATGCCGTCGGCGGTCCGCTCGCGGAGGAAGAAGTCGGCGGTCGCCTGGACCAGGGCCCCGGCGACGATCAGCGCGGCGATCCGCTCGCGCATGTCGGCCGAGAGGTGGCGCTCCGGATGGGCGATCAGCGCTCGGTGGCCGCGCTCGGCGAGGCCGGCGACGCGGGCCAGCAGGGTGTCCGAGAGGGGCCCGGGCGCGGGCTCGAGCAGGATCCAGCCGCCGCTGCCGAGCGCCACCCGCCCCAGCTGCTCCTCGCTGAGGCCCTCGACCGCCGTCTCGGCCACCTCGCCGCCGCTCAGCACGCTCACCGGCAGGCCCTCCGCCCGCAGCCGGGCGTTGAGGGCCTCGACCCGGCCGGCGAGCTCCTCGATCCGCACGTCGTGGTCGTGGCGGATGTGCGGCGTCGCGCAGACCCGCTCGATCCCGTCGGCGACCGCCTGGCGGGCGAGGCCGAGGCTGTCCGCGAGGTCGAGCGCGCCGTCGTCGACTCCGGGGAGGATGTGGCAGTGGAGGTCGATCATCGTTTTTCCGGCCGCCGCTACCTGGATCGGGACCTCGCGTCGGGGTCGCGCATCTCCTCGCGCAGCTCGGGGTCGCGTTCGACGCCGCGGATCAGGACCGAGAGCGCCGAGCCGAGCAGGGCGGGGGAGACGCTGTCGCGGTCGGCGACGCGGATGATCCCGAGGCCGAGGCTGAGCCCCAGGGTGACGTTGGCGAAGTGGCGCGCCCCGGCCGGCGTCGTCGGCGTGCCGGCGTCGAGCGAGCTCTTGCTCGCGAACTCGGCGAACATCGACCGCAGCGCCTCGAGCCCGTCGACGAAGCGCTGGTGCAGCCGCTCGTCGCGCCCGGCGGCGAGCCAGAACTCGATCAGCAGGCGGAAGGCGTCGGGCGCTTCGTCGAGCTCCTCAATCCAGCGGTCGCTGCCGCTCCAGGGTCGCTTCCAGGTGGTTTCGTCGCGGTCGAAGAGGCCGATCTGCTCGGCCAGCTCGGCCGCCAGGTACTCCTCCATCAGCGCCACCAGGAGGTTGTCCTTGGAACCGAAGTGGCCGTAGACGGCGCCCTTCGTCAGGCCCGCCTCCTCGGCGACGTCGTCGAGCGTCGCGCCGGAGAACCCGTGCGCGGCGTAGACGCGGGCGGCGGCGTCGAGCAGCCGCTGGCGCGTCGCGGCTTTGCGCTCGCTGCGGTCGAACGTTCCTCGGGGCATCGGCGGCAGACCTCGGCGCGATTCGGGGTTGAAATATACCGATGAGTACATATACTCATCGGGACCGAGATCCTATTCGCAGGGGGACGCCGATGCAGACGAAGCTGCCGCCCGGGCCGCGAATGCCAGCCGCGCTGCAGACGATCGGCTGGTGGAACCGACCGAACGGCTGGGCCGAGCGTCTCCGGGAGCGCTACGGCAAGACCTTCACGATGCGGCTGCTGGGCCAGCCGCCGTCGGTGATCCTCTCCGAGCCCGACGACGTGCGGGCGCTGCTGACCGCACCGCCCGAGGTCCTGCATCCCGGCGAGGGGGCGGTCCTGCTGGAGCCGATCGTCGGCCCCAACTCGGTGATCCTGCTCGACCGGGCCCCGCACATGGAGCAGCGCAAGCTGATGCTTCCCGCCTTCCACGGCGACCGCATGCAGCGCCTCGCCGGGCTGATGGCAGAGCTGACCGAGCGCGAGCTCGAGAGCTGGCCGCTCGGCGAGCCGGTCGCGCTGCACCGGCGGCTGCAGCGGCTCACCCTCGACATCATCCTGCGCGCCGTCTTCGGCCTCGACGAGGGGGCTCGCCTGGAGCGGCTGCGCGCCGGGCTGAGCGCGATCCTCACCTTCGGCGACAGCCCGCTCTCGATGATGCCCTTCCTGCAGAGCGCGCTCGAAGGTCGCGGCCGCTTCGGCCGCTTCGAACGCGACCGCGAGGAAGTCGACCGCGAGCTGTACGCGCTGATCGACGAGCGCCGCCGCGACGATCGCGAGCGCGACGACGTGCTGGCGATGCTGATCGCCGCCGAGCACAGCGACGGCACGCCGATGTCCGAGCAGGAGATCCGCGACGAGCTGGTGACGGCGCTGGTCGCTGGCCACGAGACGACCGCCTCCTCGCTTGCCTTCGCCTTCGAACAGCTGGCCCGCGCCCCGCAGGCGCGCGAGCGACTCGCCGCCGACGAAGACGGCTCCTACCTCGAGGCGACGGTCAACGAGGTGCTGCGGCGGCGGCCGGTCCTGCCCCAGCCCGAGCCGCGGCTGGTCAAAGAGGAGATCGCGATCGGCGAGTGGACCTACCGGCCCGGGGTGGTGCTGTTCGCGAGCGCCTACCTCGTCCACCACGACCCGGAGATCTACCCGGACCCCTACTCGTTCCGTCCCGAGCGCTTCCTCGGCGTCAAGCCCGGCACCTACACCTGGCTCCCGTTCGGCGGCGGCCGGCGGCGCTGCATCGGCGCCTCCTTCGCGCTGTTGGAGATGCGGATCGTGCTGCGCGCGGCGATCGAGCGCTTCGACTTCGCACCCGCCGGTCCGCCGCGGCGGATCCGCAGGCGGATGATCACGGTGACGCCGGGCGACGGCGGCCTGGTGCGGCTGACGCGGCGGGCGCCGGAGGAGGCGCCGGACCCGACCGCGGCCGAGCCCGAGCCGGCGGCGGCCTAGCGGGCCTCCCGCTCCTTGCCGCCGGTCTTCTTGCGGGAGAGCAGCTTCCGCAGCGCCGAGCGGCGGCGCCAGCCGACCCGCGAGCGGGCGTCCTGCTTGACCCAGCCGCTGCTCGCCGGATCGAACGGAAAGGTCGGTTCCCAGCGCTTGAGGTCGACGACGCCGACGTTGCTCCAGCGCCCGCCGGCGGTATCGAAGTGGAGCTCGACGACGGCGACCTCGGCGGCCATCAGCTCGCGGGTGAAGGCCTCGTTGTAGGCCTCGCGCAGGGGCTCCGGCCAGTCTTCGTCGAGCTGCCGCCACCAGCGCTTGTGAAAGGCGGTGGTGAGAGCGTTGTGCTCCGCTCCGTCGGCGATCGTCGCGACGGGGGAGACCTGACCGCCGGAGCGGGCGATCTCGATCGCCTCCGCCGAGTCATCGCGAGCCATCTGCGCCGCTTCGAGCTCGGAGGGATGCGCCATCCGGCGAGCGTAACGAGCGCGAGCCCGGCTCAGGAGGAGATGCCGATCAGCCGCTCGCGAAGGCGGCTCAGGTCGGATGGCTCGAGGCCGGCCGCCAGCAGCGTCGCCTCGACGTCGAGCGCGGCCAGGGTCTCGATGATCACCTCGCCGGCGCTGGTCCCCCGTTCGCGCAGGAAGGCCGCCAGCTCGGGCTCCGGGTTGGCCTGCCCGCGGGCCGCGTAGAGCGGCGCCAGGCGCTCGGGGCTGAGCCCGTGGTCGGCGGCGATCGCCTCCGGCTCCACTCCGGCCAGGGCGAGGACGAGCATCGCCACCTGGCCGGCGCGGTCCCGTCCGCCGACGCAGTGGAAGGCGACGCCGCCCGGCTGCGCCCGGGCGATCGCCCGCAGCACCGCGGCGCTGCGCTCGGGAAAGCGTTCGAGGTGGGGGCGGTAGTAGAGCGGGGTGCCGAACTGGGGGCCGCTATCCCAGACGCTCCAGAACTCGCGGTCCTCGCTGACGTCGAGGGGGACGCGGAACGTCTCGATCGCGGCCGGCCGCGGCGCCGCGTCGGCGCCGATCTCCTTGTCGTTCCGCAGGTCGATCACGGTGCGGACGCCGTAGGCCTCGAGCGCCGCCCAGCCCCGCGGCGTCAGCGTCGCCAGCGCGTCGGAGCGGACGATCTGGCCGAAGCGGGTGAGGCCGCCGCGCCGGGTCGGCAGCCCGCCGAGGTCGCGGGCGTTGAAGCAGCCCTCCCAGTCGAGATCTCGATCGGCCACCGCTGTTTCTTAGCGCCCTTCGCCCAGCGGCGCTTCCCGGCCGGGCGGCGAACCCGGCCGGTAGCTTGGGCCGGTGCGGATCGCGACCTGGAACGTCAACTCGGTCAAGCAGCGGCTGCCGCGGCTGTTGCCCTGGCTCGACGAACGCGCCCCCGACGTCGTCTGCCTGCAGGAGACGAAGCTCGCCGACGACGCCTTCCGCGAGCTGCTGGAGGCCGAGCTCGGCGCGCGCGGCTACGAGGTCGCGACCCATGGCGAGGCGAGCTGGAACGGCGTCGCGATCCTCTCGCGGGTCGGGCTCGAGGACGTCGTGCCGGGACTCGGCCCCGACGCGCCCGGCTTCCCGCACCCCGAGGCGCGCGCCCTGGCCGCCACCTGCGACGGCCTCCGCGTCTTCTCGGTCTACGTGCCGAACGGCCGCGAGCCGGGCTCCGAGCACTACGAGTACAAGCTCGCCTGGCTGGCGGCGCTGCGCGAGGCGCTGGCGGCGGGCCCCGAGGCGGCGGTCGTCTGCGGCGACGTCAACATCGCCCCGGCCGACGAGGACGTCTTCGACCCCGACGCCTACGCCGGCCAGACCCACGTCACGGCGCCAGAGCGCGAGGCGCTGGCATCGCTGCAGGCTCTCGGCCTCCACGACGTGGTCCGCGATCGCTGGCCAGGGCAGAGGGTCTTCACCTACTGGGACTACCGGGCCGGGATGTTCCACCGCGACCTCGGGATGCGGATCGACCTGATCCTCGCCAGCGACCCGGTCGCCTCCCGGGTGCGCGCCGCCTGGGTCGACCGCAAGGCGCGCAAAGGCAAGGGCCCGAGCGACCACGCGCCGGTGATCGTCGACCTCGACCAGGCCCCGGACGGCGACATCGGCCCGGTCGTGCCGCCGCCCTCGGCGCCGGTCACCGAGCGCGGCGCCGCCAAGCTGCCGCAGTCGCCCTAGGCCGCCCTGACGAATTCGCGGGCCTGGGACCCCGCGAGCTCGTCACTCGCGCTTGCGGTCGCGGTCGCGCGAGGGCTGGACCCGCTTCGGCTCGCCCTCCATCTTGGGATAGGAGGGCGGGTAGGGCATGTCGCCTTCGCCCTCGGCCTCGTCGCGCTCGTAGAGCTCCAGCAGCGGCGCCAGCGAGTGGGCGACGTCGTCGATCGCGGCGTGGGGGTCGCCGATCGCGGCGAAGCGCTCCGGCACCGTGGCGAGCGTGAAGTCCTCCGGCGCGATCTCGGCCAGCTCGTCCCAGCGCAGCGGCGCCGAGACCGGACCGCCCGGCTTCGGCCGCAGGCTGTATGCCGAGGCGATCGTGCGATCGCGGGCGTTCTGGTTGTAGTCGACGAAGATCCGCTCGCCGCGCTCCTCCTTCCACCATTTCGTCGTCACCTCGCCCGGCAGCCGCCGCTCCAGCTCGCGACCGAAGGCAATCGCCGCGTGGCGCACCTCGGTGAAGGTCCAGCGCGGTTCGATCCGCACGTAGATGTGGATGCCGCGGCCGCCCGAGGTCTTCGGGAAGCCGGCGTAGCCGAGCTCGGCGAGCAGCGCCCGCGCCTCGCCCGCGACCCGCACCGCGTCGGCGAAGTCGGTGCCGTCCTGGGGGTCGAGGTCGAGCCGCAGCTCGTCGGGGTGGTCGACGTCGTCCTCGCGCACCGGCCAGGGGTGGAAGGTGATCGTCCCCATCTGCGCCGCCCAGGCGACGACCGCCGGCTCGGTGGGGCAGACCTCGTCAGCGTGGCGACCGGAGGGGAAGTCGATGCGGGCGGTGCGGACGAACTCCGGCGCCCCGCGCGGCACCCGCTTCTGGAAGAAGGCGTCGCCGCCGCCTTTCTGGCGGGCCGAGACGACGATCCCGGGGTGGACGCCCTTCGGCCAGCGCTCGAGCGTGGTCGGCCGTCGCGCCAGCGCCCGCATGATCCCCTCGCCGACCGCCAGGTAGTACTCGACGACGTCGAGCTTGGTGAAGGCCGGCGAGCGCTTGGTCGCCGGGAAGATCACCCGCTCGGGGTTCGACACCCGCACCTCGCGGCCGCCGGCCTCGACGGTCGTCGCCTCCGTCGCCATCGGCCCGACCGTAGCGGCTCGCGCCGCGAGCGCCGTGACTTCTGAACCCACGCAGGGGGTGGTCCGTATCAACGGGCCCGATCCCGATCCGAAAGGAACGTCATGGCTGCCAAACGTGTCTCGTCCCTCCTCGCGGCCCTCGTCGCGGCGGCCGCCCTGCTCGCCGCGGTCCTCGCCGCCCCGGCTGGCGCCGCGGTTCGCCACCTCGACGGCACCGTCGTCTCCAGGAACGCCGAGGACCACAGCTTCCGGCTCAGCACCCAGAGCGGCACGCTGCGCATCCGCGTCGATTCGGCGACGCGCTTCGAGCGCATCTCCGGCTTTGGCGGCCTGCGCAAGGGCCTGGCTGTCGAGGTCGACGCCAAGCAGACCAGCACGGGCCTGCTCGCCAAGCAGATCGAGACGCAGGGCGGCGGTGGTGGTGGCGACCACAGCGGTGGCGACGACCACGGCGGCGGCGGCGCCGACGACGGTCCGAACCACACCTGATCAGGGCTGATACCGTCTCCCTTGGGAACTCGCTGGTCCCTCGGATCGGCACGCAACCGCTCGCTTCGGGCGAGCCTTTTAGGGAGAGGACAGGGATGCGCAAGCTCTTGACGTTGACGGTCGCCCTCTGCGCCGCGATGGCGCTATCGGCGGTCGGCTTTGCCAGCGCGGCCGGGGAAGGCCCGGTCTCCGTGCGGGTCGGCAACATCGAAGTGATCGCCGACGGAGGCTTCACGCCGAAGGCGCTTTCGAAGAAGACGGCCGAACCGATCGCCCTCGAGGTCGAAGGCAAGATCAAGACCCTCGACGGGACCCACCCGCCGGCGGCGAAGGAAATCATCATCGAAGGCGACAAGAACGCCGTCGTCAACTCCAAGGGCATCCCGACCTGCAGCGGCGGGCAGTTGCAGTCGCGTGACACCAAGGCGGCCGAAGCGGCCTGCGGCGACGCGATCATCGGCGAAGGGAAGACCACCGTCGAGGTGGAATTCCCGGAACAGAGGCCGATCCTCGTCAACTCGAAGCTGCTGCTGGTCAACGGCGGCACCGCCGGCGGCACGACCACCTGGTACGTCCACGCGTACTTCAACGCGCCGATCACCGGGGCGATCGTCACCACGGTGAAGATCAAGAACAAAAAGCACGGGCGCTACGGCACCTACTCGGTCGCCTCGATCCCGAAGATCGCGGGCGGCGCCGGCTCGCCGATCAGCTTCAACCTGACGGTCGACAGGAACGTCAAGGTGGGTGGCAAGACGTACCACCCGATCGAAGCGAAATGCACCGACGGCAAGCTGCAGGTGCACGCCGAAGCGAAGTTCGACGACGGCACCAAGGCGGCCACCGAAGTGGTCCGCAGCTGCACTCCGAAGGGCTGAGTCCGGTCTTCCGGCGCGCCGCCTGCACGCGGCGCGCCGGGGCCGGCACGGCTTCGCGGCGGTAGGCGCGAAGGCTCGTCGGCAGGTGGGCCCTCTGCAGCCGGCGAGCGCAGGGTGGGCGGCCCGGGTTTCGATCTCGCATTTCCCCGAGATCTCTCCTGTCCGGGCCGCCCTTTCGCTGCCCGCGGCCCCGCCATGGCCGCTTGCCCTACGATCGTTCCCCATGTGCAGGAACATCAAAACCCTCTACAACTTCGAGCCCCCGGCGAGCGAGGACGAGATCGAGGCGGCGGCGCTGCAGTACGTGCGCAAGATCAGCGGCTTCAACAAGCCCTCGCAGGCCAATCGGGAGGCTTTCGACGCCGCGGTCGCGGCGGTCACCGAGGTCTCCAGGGAGCTGCTCGACAGCCTGGTCACCGCGGCAGCGCCGAAGGACCGCGAGGTCGAGGCGGCGCGCCGCAGGGCGCGGGCCGAAGCGCGCTTCGCGGCCTGATCTGGGTCCAGCGCGAGATCCGCTTCGAGCCGCGGCCGCGCGGTTTCCACCTCGTCACCGGCGAGGTGCTCGCGGCGCTGCCCGAGCTGGGCGGCATCTCGGTCGGGATCCTGCACCTGCTGATCCAGCACACCTCGGCCTCGCTGGCGCTGAGCGAGAACGCCTCGCCGGAGGTGCGCCGCGATTTCGAGACCTGGTTCGACCGGGCGGTGCCCGAAGGCGCCGAGCACTGGACCCACACGCTCGAGGGCGAGGACGACATGCCCGCCCACATAAAGGCGGCGCTGCTCGGTCCCTCGTTGACCCTGCCGATCGCCGGCGGCCGTCCCGCCCTCGGCACTTGGCAGGGGATCTACCTCTGCGAGCACCGCGATCGCGGCGGCTCGCGCTCCTTCCTCGCCACCGCCTGGGGCGAGGACGGTTAGCGGCGGCGCTATTGCGCGATCGTCACCGTGGCGATCGGATCTTCGGTCGGCTCCTTGCTGCCGCCCGGGGGCTCTTCGGTGACCATCACGGTGGTGACGCCGCGCATGTCGCCGATCGGCGTCGAGGCGTGGCCCTCGCCGTTGGGGACGAACAGCGTCGGGACCGCTTCCACCTCGCCGTCGCGCTGGACCCAGGCCTCGAGGACCTTGTCGTGGGGGAGGGGCGGAACGTTGCTGAGCTCGACCCGGCCGTGCGCGGTTCCTTCCATCGAGACCGCCGCGAGCACCCCGCTCGGTTCTTCGGTTTCGACCGTGATTCGGCTCTCGCCCCCGCCGCCCTCCGAGCCGCCGTTGCCGACCTCGTAGCCGACCACCGCGGCGACGATCAGCAGCACCGCCGCGCCGGCGGCCAGCGGCCGCCAGTGCGGGCCGGCGGCCGCGCGCAGCCTGTCGAGGATCCCGCGCCGCTCGCTCGCGCCGGCCGCCCGCCGCGCGTCCTCCCGCACCTCGGTCAGCAGCCGCTCGCGCAGCCGCGGCGGCGGCTGCAGGCGCGACACCGTCTCCGGCAGCGCGTCGAGCGCCGGCGCCAGCCAGCGCAGCTCCTCGCGGCAGCGCTCGCAGCTCTCCAGGTGGTGCTCCAGCGCCTCCGCTTCGTCGGGCTCGAGGGCTCCGAGCAGGTAGGCGGAGAGCTCCTCGTGCCAGCGCTCGTGCTCGATCTCGTTCATGCCAATCCCTCCGCCAGCTCGCTGCGGATCTTCCTCAAGCCGAGACGCATCCGCCCCTTCACGGTGCCGAGTGGGATCCCGAGCATCCCGGCGATCTCCGACTGCGAGAAGCCGCCGAAGTAGGCGAGCTCGATCACCCGCGACTGCTCGCCCGGCAGCTCCTCGAGAACGCCGCGGATCTCGTTCGCCGTCTCGTGGCGGATCGCCTCCTCCTCGGTCCGCTCTTCGGCCGGCCGCTGCTCGAGGATCGCCTCGTCGTCGAAGCTCAGCCTCGGCGCCTTGCCGGCGCTGGCGCGCAGCGCGTCGATCGCCCGGTTGCGGACGATGCTGAGCAGCCAGGAGCGGACGCTGCCGCGGGCGCGGTCGAAGCGGGCGCCCGAGCGCCAGACCGAGATGAAGGCCTCCTGGGTGACGTCCTCGGCGGCGTTGCGCTCGCCGACGATCCGGTAGGCGAGCGAGAAGGCGGCGCCGCCGTGACGGTCGAACAGGACAGCGAACGCCTCCGGGTCCTTGCCCCCGACCAGCGGCATCAGCTCCTCGTCGGCCAGGCGCTCGGCCTTCTGGCGGTCAGCGGCCATCGCCGACCATCTTCGAGCTATTTCGTCTGCGGTGCGATTCCCCCATCGACCGCTCCTACGCCCCGCTGTGCCCGGGCGGATCACCGCCGCGGCGTTGCAGACCCCGGTACTAGTGAGTACCATCGCCCCATGACGACCGCGACCGACCGCCTTCCTCCCGGCCCGAGGACCCCGCGCCTGTTCAACGGCATCGCCTTCCTCGTCGCCCGCAACGCGATGATCCGCCGCCTGCAGCGGCGCTACGGCGACGCTTTCACCCTCGACATGCCGGGCTTCGGCCGGATGGTGCTGGTCGCCCGCCCCGACCTGGTCAAACAGGTCTACACCGCCAAGCCCGACGTCCTCCACGGCGGCAAGAACCCGCTTGGCGAAATCCTCGGGCCCGGCTCGCTCTTCTCGATGGACGAAGACCGCCACCTGCGCGAGCGCCGGATGCTGCTGCCGCCCTTCCACGGCGACCGGATGCGCTCCTACGAAGAGATCATCGAAGAGGAGGCGAGCCGCGCGATGGCCGCCTGGCCCGAGGGCCAGCCGTTCGCGACGATCGACTCCTTCCAGACGATCACCCTGCGGATCATCCTGCGGGCGGTGTTCGGCGCCGAGGGTCGCGAGCTGGCCGAACTCGAGAAGCTGCTGCCGCCGATGACCGCGCTCGGCCAGCGGCTCGTCACCGCGCCGTTCCTGCGCCGCGACTACGGGCGCTGGTCCCCCGGCCGCCGCTGGCGGCGGCTGAGCGCCCGCTACCGGCGGCTGGTCGGCGCCCTGATCGACGGCCACCTCGCCGACCCCGAGCTCGAGCGGCGAATCGACATCCTCGCCCTGATCCTGCGCGCCCAGCTCGAGGAGGGGGAGGAGGTCGACCACGGCGAGACCGCCGACGAGCTGCTGACCCTGCTGGTCGCCGGCCACGAGACGACCGCCTCGGCGCTCGCCTGGTCGGTCGAGCGGCTGAGCCGCCACCCGGAGGTGCTGCGGCGACTGGAGGTCGAGGCCGAGGGGGAGGGGAACGAGTTGCGGCTCGCGACCGCCAACGAGGTGCTGCGGGTGCGGCCGGTGATCAGCGCCACCGGGCGCTACGTGATGAAGCCGTTCGAGGTGGGGGAGTGGCGGCTGCCGGCCGGCTCGCGCGTCGTCACCGGGATCGTGCCGCTGCACGAAGACGGGCGCTTCCACGAGGGCGGCGAACGCTTCGACCCCGACCGCTACGTCGGCCGCAAGCCCGACACCTACGCCTGGATCCCCTTCGGCGGCGGCGTCCGCCGCTGCCTCGGCGCCGCCTTCGCCCAGTTCGAGATCGACGTCGTCCTCCGCACCCTGCTGCGTCGCTTCGAGCTGCAGCCCAGCAGCGCCCCGCCCGAGCGCGAAAGCTTCCGCGGCGTCGCCTTCGCGCCGAGCAAGGGCGGCGTCGCCGTCGTCCATCGCCGCCGGCCCGAGCCGGATCAGGTCGAGGGTCCGGAGAGCACCAGCTTGACCACCGCTTTGAACTCGGCCGAGACGCGGTCGAGCTCCTCGCCGCGGACCAGCGCCCGCACCAGGGTGTGATGTAGGCCGCTGACCAGCATGTAGGCGCGCTCGATCGAGACCGGCTCGACCCGCGGGTCGCGGGCGGAGTCGCTGTCGACCACCGAGACGATCAGCTCGGCGTAGCGCTCGAAGCCTTCGCGCTGGGCCATCACCACCCGTTCGCCGAGCGAGGGGCTGGCGAAGGTCCGGGTCAGCCCCGGGTCGCTGGTGACCAAGCCCAGATAGGTGTCGATCGCCTGGTCGACCTGGGTCGCGATCGGCGCCTGGCGGTCGATCGCCCGGTCGACCTCCTCGAGGAAGGCGTCGGAGAGCGCCGTCATCAGCTCGACGAAGCAGGCTTCCTTGTCCTCGAAGTGGTTGTAGAAGGTGCGCCGCGAGGCGCGGGCGTGGCGGACGATGTCCGTCACCTGCGTCCGCGCCAGCCCTTTTTCGCGGATCGAGGCGGCGAGCCCCTCCATCAGCCGCGCGTGCTGGGCTTCCCTGCTGGTCTCTGCGTCGATCGCCACACCCCCACGCTACCCGGCGGAGGGTTGAAGGAGCCCGGCACTCGCTCTCCCAGGAGCCGAGTGCCGGGCGCAGTCCGGTTCTCTGACTAGGACATCTTGCCGATGGCGTTCACCGGAATCGTCGTCTTGCAAGCAGCGACGGTCATTAGCTCACCCCCTCCCACAGTGGCTATCCCTTCCGGCGCATCGACCCCCTAAATGCTGGAATCGATTCCACCATTGGAATGTATGGCTTCAAAAAACCGCACTGTCGGCAAAGGGAGCGTTTATGCTCCAAACCTTCCTTGTCACTCGAAAACGGAGGAGTAAATGGGTACGGCGACGCGAGGCAAGTGGCGCGGTGTCGATAACGCGGCCCTCGGGGCGATCGTCGCCCATCCATTGCGGTGCAGGTTGCTCGCGGTCTTCGCCGATCGGGTTGCGAGCCCGACCGAAATCGCGCAGGAGCTGAAGATGCCGGTCGGCGACGTCAGCTACCACGTCCGGACGCTGAGGGAAGCGGAAATGATCGAACTCGTCGAGGAGCGCCCGGTACGGGGATCGACCGAGCACTTCTACCGCGCCAGCTCGTTCGGTCTGCCGGTCCTGACCGACGCCGACTACGAAAAGATGGCGCCGAACGAGCGCGGCGATTTCGCCCGGCACACCTTCCAGCTCGCGGCGGCCGACGCCAGCGTCTCGCTCGAGACCGGTACCTTCGGCGAGCGCCACGACCACCACGTCACGCGCGTGCCCTTCGCCGTTGACGAGAAGGGCTGGGAGGAACTGAGCGAACTCTTCCGCGACACACTGGCGCGCGTCCTCGAAATCCGTGACGACAGCAAGGCGCGCCTCGCCGAGACGGGGCAAGAGCCGATCCACGGCACCGCCTTCAACACCTTCTTCGAGACGCCGCCGCGGGCGACCACCGATACCTAGAGCTCATATGCTGCCGCCGTGCTGATCGTCACCACCACCGATCTGCCCGGCTACGAAGGTGGCGAGCCGAAGCAGAGCAGGCCCGCGGCCTAGGCCTCGCCTTCCTGCGCCTCCTGCCAGGGGTTTATCGCCGGGTTGCCGGCGATGATCTCGTCGATTTCGGCCAGCTCCGCGTCCGAGAGCTCCGGGTTCTCGAGCGTCGCCACGTTCTGCTCCAGCTGGCGCACCGAGGAGGCGCCGATCACCAGCGAGGTGACGCGCTCGTCGCGCAGCGCCCAGGCCAGCGCCAGCTGCGCCAGCGAGTGGCCATGGCGCTCGGCGACCCCGTTCAGCTCGCGCAGCATCGCGATCGTCTCCTCGCCTAGCCACTCCTGCTCGAAGGCGCCGTAGCCCTCTTTGGTGCGAGCCGCCCGCGAGTCCTCGGGGACGCCCTCGAGGTAGCGGTCGGTGAGCAGGCCCTGGGCGAGGGCGGTGAAGGCGATCACCCCGAAGCCGAGCTCGGTCGCCGCGTCGAGCAGCCCGTCGGTCTCGATCCAGCGGTTGATCATCGAGTAGGAGGGCTGGTGGATCAGCAGCGGCGTGCCGAGCTCGCGCAGGATCGCCGCCGCCTCGCGGGTCCGCGCCGCGTCGTAGGAGGAGATGCCGACGTAGAGCGCCTTGCCCGACCGCACCGCGGCGTCGAGCGCGCCCATCGTCTCCTCCAGCGGCGTCGTCGCGTCGAGCCGGTGCGAGTAGAAGATGTCGACGTAGTCGAGGCCCATCCGCGCCAGCGACTGGTCGAGCGAGGCGAGCAGGTACTTGCGCGAGCCGCCGCCCTGCCCGTAGGGGCCCGGCCACATGTCCCAGCCGGCCTTGGTCGAGACGATCAGCTCGTCGCGGTAGGGGGCGAGGTCTTCGCGCATCAGCCGGCCGAAGTTGATCTCGGCGGCGCCGTAGGGCGGGCCGTAGTTGTTGGCCAGGTCGTGGTGGGTGATGCCGAGGTCGAAGGCGCGGCGGGCGATCTCGCGCTGGGTCTCGAACCGGCGGTCGTCGCCGAAGTTGTGCCAGTAGCCGAGCGAGAGGACCGGCAGGTCGAGGCCGCTGCGTCCGCAGCGGCGGTAGCGCATCGTGCCGTCGTAGCGGTCGGGGGCGGCAACGTAGCTCACCTCGCTCACCTACCCATCTTTTCGAAACCGGCTCAAGCCACGGCGCCCGGCTGCCGATCACTGACCCGTGGACACCTCTCAGCTTCCCCACATCGCCAAGGTCGAGCTCCTGAAGAAGGGCTACCACGCCGAGTGCTCCTGCAGCTGGAAGGGGCCCTTCCACGCCAACCCGGAGCCGGCGGTGCAGGACGCGATGGCGCATGAACGCAACCCCTGGGGCCCGGAGAGCCAGGCGGAGGCGATCGCCGCCGCCAACGGCCGCGCCGACGCCCACCTCAACGGCCGCCCCTGACGACGACCGTCCCGCGCCTGGCTGTTCCTTATCCCGGAATGGTGTGGATAAGGAACAGCTCGCGCGAAGCGGGCTAGGCCGGGCTCGGCACGCTCTCGCCCTCGACCGGGCCGCCGGCCTCGCGCCAGGCGCCGACCCCGCTGCCGACGTGGACGACGTCGTCGAAGCCCTCGCGCTGCAGGATCGACGCCGCCAGCCCTGAGCGCTTGCCGCCGCGGCAGATCGTCGCCAGCTGCCGCCCGCGCGGCAGCTCGTCGAGCCGCTCGGCGATCTCGCCGTAGGGGATGTGGAGCGAGCCGGGGATGTGCTCGGCCTCGTACTCGTCGGCGGCGCGGACGTCGAGGACGACCGGCGCCGCCGGGCCCTCGACCCGCTGCCGCAGCTCGTCCGGCTCGATCAGCTCGATCCGCATCACGGGGCGGCCGTCGGTGCGCCAGGCGGTCATCCCGCCCTCGAGGAAGCCGCGGACCCGCATCCCGACCGAGGCCAGCAGCTCGGCGGCATGGCGCTCGTCGCCGTCGGAGGCGGCGACGACGATGATCTCGGTCCCGCTCGGGGCGACCCGCGAGACCTTGGTCGCGAAGCCGGTGTCATAGGAGGAGGTGCTGAGGGCGCCGGCGATGTGCGACTCGTCGAACTCCTCGTTGGTGCGGCCGTCGATCACGCAGGCGCCGGCGGCGACCGCCTCCTCGACCTCGTGCGGGGTCATCGCCTGCGGCGTCCCGAAGTTCTCGACCAGCGGGCCGCGGTTGAGGCTGACGATGCGCTCGACGTTGGGCGGTTTGTCGCCCAGCGAGGCGACCGTCTCGGCGACGAACTCCGCCTCGTCGTCGAAGCCCAGCGCCCGGTTGTGGCGGCGCTCGAAGCCGATCGTCGAGGAGGTCTTGAGATCGAGCCCGGAGCCGCCGCAGAGCGAGCCGCCGAGGTGCCCCGGCCAGACCTCGACCTCGTCGTCGAGCTCCAGCAGCCGCTCGCGCAGCGACCGGTACATCGCCTGCGCCCCTTCGCGCGGCTCGACCGCGAGGTCGGGACGGGCGACGTCGCCGATGAACAGCGAGTCGCCGCTGAGCAGCGCCCAGGGAGCGCCGTCGCGGCCGGCGTCGCGGAGCAGGAAGGCGGTGTGCTCGGGCCGGTGGCCGGGGGTGTGGATCGCCTCGACGCTGACCTCGCCCAGCTCGAGCACCCAGCCGTCGGCGAACGGCTCGTGGTCGAACTCCGCCGCGGCCAGCTCGTGGACGTGGATCGTCGCCCCGGTCGTCCTCGCCAGGCGCCCGTGCCCGGAGACGTGGTCGGCGTGGTTGTGGGTCTCGAGCACGTGGTCGATCCGCACCCCGTGCAGCCGCGCCAGCCGCCGGTAGGGCTCGACGTCCCACTGCGGATCGACCACCGCGGCGATCCCCGCTTCGCGGTCGCCGACCAGGTAGGAAGCGCAGCCGAGATCCTCGTGGATGATCTGACGAAAGAGCATCAGCAGAAGGTAGCGCCTGACGCCGGCTCGTTGTGAAGTCAGACGGTCAAGAATGGCCCGAGAGCCGGCCACCGGGGCCGACCTCGATCGCCGCCGGGCCGAAGTCCTCGGCCGAGAGGGCGGCGATCCGCGCCGCCGCTGCTTCGCTCGGGTCGGGGACCGGCTGGCCGGCTTCGACCAACCGCAGCGAGGCGAGCCGGCCGCTGCGGAAGGCGCCGTCGGGGGCGAGGGTGACGTGGAGGACGACCGACTCGCCGAGGGCGCCTTCGGTGGCGAAGTTGTGGAAGCCGCTGAAGTTGCCGAGGCTGTAGGCGAGCAGGCGGTCCTCGTAGAGCTCGATGCCGCGCAGGACGTGGGGGCCGGAGCCGAGCACCAGGTCGGCGCCGGCGTCGACCGCCAGGTGGGCGAACTGCCGCGGGTTGCCGCGGTCCTCGCCGAGGTAGGCCTCCTCGGCGCCGGTGACGTGGCCGGCGTCCGATCCCTCGGCGCCGGCGTGGATCGCGACGACGACGATATCCGCCTCGGCGCTGGCCTCCTCGATCAGCGCCCGCGCCGCTTCCGGGTCGAGCAGCGAGTTCGCGTAGGCGTAGGGAGCGAAGCCGAGGAAGGCGATCCGCCGGCCGCCGGCGGCTACCGTGGTGATCTCGCCCGGCAGCCCGGTCTGCTCGATCCCGGCGCTTGCGAGCGCCGCGACCGTCTCGCTAAGTCCCGCTTCGCCGTAGTCGTAGGAGTGGTTGTTGGCGTTCGAGATCAGCGTGAAGCCGGCGTCGGCGAGGTGGCCGGCGTATTCGGGCGGCAGCCGGAAGGCGAAGCACTGCTTCGACTTCGGCCCGCACTTGGGCGATTCGGAGACTTCGGTCAGCGTCCCCTCGAGGTTGCCGAAGACGACGTCGCCGGCCAGCTCGTCCTCCACCGGGTCGAGGTAGGCGGCCGGCTCGGACGGCAGCTCCGGCGTGTTGCCGAGCATCGTGTCGCCGACCGCGGCGATCGCGATGCCCTCGCCGGCGGGCTCGGCCGTCTGCGCCCGCTCGGCCCGGACCTCCCGGTGGCGGCCGACGCCCTCTGGCGCCGCCTCGGTCCGCGCCGGCTCGGTCGGCGACCGCACGGTGCCGTCGAGGCAGCCGCTCAGCACGGTCGCGGCGAAGGCCGCGGCGATCGGCACGGCGACGCCCATCCGCAGGCCGCGTTCCACGGCTTAAAGCTAGGTACGCCTGCGGATGCCACAATCCGCACGTGGAGGCGAGCCGGCGATTCGACCTGGCGCTGTTCGGCGCCACCGGTTTCACCGGCGGTCTCACCGCCCGCTACCTCGCGGCCCACGCGCCGGCGAGGACGAGATGGGCGATCGTCGGCCGCAACCGCGCCAAGCTCGAGGCGCTCGCCGCCGAGCTGGCGGCAGGCGAGTCGTCCGCGCCGGCGCCCGAGATCCTGCTTGCCGACAGCGCCGACCGGGCGGCGCTCGACGAGGTCGCCGGCGCGACCCGCGTCCTCGCCACCACCGTCGGCCCCTACGCGCTCTACGGCGGCCCGCTGGTCGCCGCCTGCGCCGCCGCCGGCACCGACTACTGCGACCTCACCGGCGAGCCCGAGTTCGTCGACCGGATGTGGCTCGAGCACCACGAGGAGGCGAGGCGGACCGGCGCCCGGCTCGTCCACTGCTGCGGCTTCGACTCGATCCCACACGACCTCGGCGCCTACTTCACCGTCCAGCAGCTGCCCGAGGACGTGCCGCTGACCGTCAACGGCTACGTCAACGCCCATGCCCAGTTCTCCGGCGGCACCTTCCACTCGGCGGTCAACGGCTTCGGCCGCGCGCGGGAGACGATCGCCGCCGCCAGGGCCCGCCGCCGCGCCGAGCGGCGCGACCCCGCCCGCCGGGTCCACGCGGCGCCGCCGCGGGTTCGCAGGGTCGAGGAGGCGGGCGGCTGGACGGCGCCGCTGCCGACGATCGACGGCAGCGTCGTCCGCCGCTCGGCCGCCACGGTGCCGCGCTACGGCCCCGACTTCACCTACGGCCACAACCTCGTCGCCAGGCACCTGGCGACGATCCCAGCGATGGCCGCCGGGGTCACCACCGTCGCCCTGCTGGCGCCGCTGCCGCCGGCCCGCAAGCTGCTGCTGAAGCTGAAAGACCCGGGGGAGGGGCCGGACGAGGCGACCCGGGCGCGCAGCTGGTTCAAGATCGTCTTCGTCGGCGAGGGCGGGGGCGAGCGGGTGGTGACGGAGGTCGCCGGCGGCGATCCCGGCTACACCGAGACCTCGAAGATGCTCGCCGAGTCGACCCTCTGCCTGGCCTTCGACGAGCTGCCCGAGGCAGCCGGCCAGCTGACCACCGTGGCGGCGATGGGTGACATGCTTCTCACAAGGGTCCGCGACGCGGGTATATCGTTCCGGGTGCGATGAGACTCGCGAGTACCGCCGACACCGAGCACCTCGACGTCCTGATCGTCGGCGCCGGCCTCTCCGGGATCGGCGCCGCCCACCACCTGCAGCGGCAGCGCCCGGACGACAGCTGGGCGATCGTCGAGGCTCGCGAGGCGATCGGCGGCACCTGGGACCTCTTCCGCTACCCCGGGATCCGCTCCGACTCCGACATGCACACGCTCGGCTACCGCTTCCGTCCCTGGGTCGAGCAGAAGGCGATCGCCGACGGCGACTCGATCCTCCGCTACGTCCGCGAAACCGCCCGCCAAGCCGGGATCGACGAGAAGATCCGCTTCGACCGCCGCGTCGTCGCCGCCTCCTGGTCGAGCGCCGAGGCGCAGTGGACGGTGACGGTCGAGAGCGGCGCCGGGGAGCGGGAAACGATCACCTGCGGCTTCCTCTGGATGTGCAGCGGCTACTACCGCTACGACGAAGGCTTCACCCCCGAGTTCGCGGGAATCGAGCGCTTCGGCGGCACCGTCATCCATCCCCAGCACTGGCCCGAGGACGCCGACTACGCCGGCAAGCGGGTGGTCGTGATCGGCTCCGGCGCGACCGCGGTGACCCTCGTCCCGGCGCTCGCCGCCGAGGCCGCCAAGGTGACGATGCTGCAGCGTTCGCCAACCTACGTCGTCTCGGTGCCGGGCGAAGACGCGATCGCCAACTGGCTGCGGCGGACGATCGGCGAGCGCCGCGCCTACGCGCTGGTGCGCTGGAAGAACGTCGCCCTGCAGAGCTTCTTCTACCGGCTCAGCCGCCGCCGGCCGCGGTTGATGCGCAGCGTGATCCGCCGCGGCGTCGTCCGCGCCCTGCCGCCCGGCTACGACGTCGACACCCACTTCAACCCGCGCTACAACCCCTGGGACCAGCGCGTCTGCCTGGTCCCCGACTCGGACCTCTTCAAATCGCTCGCCGACGGCAGCGCCGAGATCGTCACCGACGCGATCGAGAGCTTCGACGAGGGCGGGATCGAGCTCGAGTCGGGCCGCCGCCTCGACGCCGACGTGGTGATCACCGCGACCGGCCTCAACCTGCTCTTCCTCGGCGGCGCCAAGCTCTCGATCGACGGCGAGGAGGTCGACCTCGGCCGCCGCTTCACCTACAAGGGGATGATGCTGAGCGGCGTCCCCAACCTCGCCTTCACGATCGGCTACACCAACGCCTCCTGGACCCTGAAGGCCGACCTCGTCGCCGAATACGTCTGCCGCCTGCTCGACCACCTCGAGGCCGGTGGCTACGAGGTCTGCGCCCCCGAGGTCAGCGACCCGGCGCTGGGCGAGGAGCCGCTGCTCGACTTCACCTCGGGCTACGTGCTGCGCTCGCTCGCCGAGCTGCCGAAGCAGGGCTCGAAGGAGCCCTGGAAGCTGCGCCAGAACTACCCGCTCGACCTGCGCAACCTGCGCCACGGCCCGGTCGACGACCAGATGCGCTTCGGCCGCGCTGCCGAGCGGGCGATCAACTCGGCCGAGAGCGCCGAGGGCTCGGCGCTCGCCGGCTCCAACGCGTAGCGGGCACCCCGCCGAGGTTGCCTTTTCCGTCGCTATTCGACGCTTTCGGCAACCTCTCGCGTCCGCTCCTCGGGCGTGACGGCGCTCCGCGCCAGCGGGCGGCTCAGCAGACCGGCGCCGAGCAGCGCCATCGCCCCCATCGCCGGCAGTGGCAGGGTCGTCGAGATCGCCGCCAAGCCGCCGCCGGCGAGTCCCGAGACGCCCTCGGCGCCGACCTGCAGCGACTGGTTCGAGCCGAGCGCCGAGCCCTGCTCCCGCGGGCCGACCGCGGCGGAGATCATCGCCGCCATCGAGGGCAGGCAGACGGCGAGCGCCAGCGAGCAGGCGAAGAGCGTCGCCCACAGCGCCGCTTCGGGGTGGGGGACGACGACCAGGGTCAGGCAGATCGCCAGCGCGACTCCGAAGCGAACGGTCAGCCGCCGCGGGTCGAGCCGCCGCGAGAGGAAGGCGACGAGGCCGAGGTTGGCGAGGACGATCGGCACCGCGACCCAGGCGATGAGCTCCGACTCGCGCGAGACGCCCATCCCGAAGTGGTCGACCAGGTACATCGGGTAGACGCGGAAAAAGCCGAAGATCGCCAGGTAGAGGACGAAGTTGCCGAGGAAGAGGGGCCGCAGCCGGCCCGGCGCGAAGGCGGCGCCGACGTTTGCGAAAGCGCGGCCGAGGCCGAGCCCGGTGCCCGGGTCGGGGTGATGGGTCTCGCGGAAGCGGATCGCGGTGATGGCGAGCGTCGCCGCCAGCAGCGCTGCGACCGCGAGGAACGGGGTCGGGTAGCCGAACCACGAGACGACGCCGGGGTCGGCGAGCTTGCCGCCGCCGAGCGGCCCGACCACGTAGGCGAGGCTGGAAGCGAGGTAGACGTAGCCGAAGAGGCGGCCGCGGTCCGCGGCGGCGCTGAGGTCGGCGATCGCGCTCTGGGCGATCGCGATGTTGGCCTCCGAGAGGCCGGCGAGCAGGCAGGCGAGGATCAGCAGCGGCAGGCTCTGCAGGTGCAGGGCGAGGGCGAGCAGGCCGTAGAGGGCGGTGCTGGTGGCAAGCGAGGCGAGCAGCACCGGACGGCGGCCGAAGCGGTCGGAGAGGGCGCCGAGGATCGGCGAGCCGACGAACTGGGCCAGCGGGTAGACCGCCAGCAGGCCGCCCAGGACCAGCGTCCGCGTCGACAGCGAGGCCGAGCTCGGCAGCATGCCGCCGTCCTCGCGCAGGATCAGCGGCGTGAAGACCGTGATCATCAGGCTGTAGCCGACGAAGCCGATGAAGACGACCAGGTAGAGCGGCAAGACCCTGCTCAGTGCCCCGGCCCTCACGGCGGCTACTCTAGATCCCCATGGACGACCAACAGATTCTCAATCGCATCGACGAGCTGGTCCAGGAAGAGGAGGAGCTGCTCCACCGCCACGAGCAGGAGGGCCTCGACTCCGAAGAGGAGGCGCGGATGGAGGAGCTGAAAGTCCAGCTCGACAAGGCCTGGGACTACCTGCGCCAGCGCCGCGCCCTGCGCCAGTACGGCGAGAACCCCGACGACGCCTCGATGCGCGACGGCGGCACCGTCGAGGACTACGGCAAGGTCAAGCAGTACGACGAAGCCGACACCGACTGAGCGTCCGGCTCCGAGCGCGAAGCGGCGCGCCGTCCGAACCGGCACGGCGCGCCTAGCGATTAACAAAGGGAGCCGAGACTCCCGGCGATTACCTACCCGGCCTGCGGCCCTTTACCTTCATTTTTCCTGTGCGCGTTTCTCGTCCGGTGAGGTGCAATCGGCACTGGCCCGAGTCAGGCCGGCGAGCTGCGGAACCTGGCTCGAAACCCGGCTGCGGCGCGGCGCGGAGCGGCAGAATCCTCACCGCCGCCCTGTAGCACCGAGTCCACCTCCTGGGGAGGAAGCCCAGCGGCCTTGGCGACGTCGTTGAGGGAGTGGCGGGCCGAGGCGGACCTGATCCACTCGTTCCGGCGTCGAAGCGCGGCCGCGCTCTCAGGGCGCGCGCGCAGACACTCGGCGGTTTCGCGAACGATTCTCAACTCTTCGAGAGGCATGGCTATTCCTGGTCGCGTGCTGCTCGTCGTTGGAGCCGCGATGGACAGCAAACCAACCGCGACTTCGACTTACCGGAAAAGCCTTGCAACGGTCCCCGCCAAGCGGTATCGCGAAAATTGGGATCTTCGGGCCCGCCCTCCCCAGTTTTTTCCACAACGACTCCCCGCGACCGAGTAGCCGGCCGAATCCGCTTGACGATCGCGGCTGTTTCTGGCCGCTTCGGCAGAGATTCCGGTTGCGTCGGAGGGGGTTGAGCTATGCCAACGGGATGGCGATGGTCGCGGCGTTCATCGCGCTCGGCGGCGGTGCCTACGCGGCGATGAAGCTGCCGAAGAACTCGGTCGGGCCGAGGCAGATCAAGCGGGGTGCCGTGACCCCGGCCAAACTGAGCCCGGCCAGCAAGGCCATGCTGACGATCGGATCGGTCCGCCGGGACCATCACCTCGCCGCTCTAATTCGCCGCCGCCGACGCCGGCCCGGCGATGACCAGTCGGATCACGACTCCGAGGTCGTTGAACTCCTGCCGCAGCGCGGCTACCTGAACGTCCACGTCACCGCGAAGACGACTCGCCACCGCCGACGCAGACCTGCCACCTCTCGATCTCGGCTTTCCCTCCGACTGACTCGCCGCCCGCCCGCCGCCTCTCGACCGCCGACGCGCGCGACCCCGAGAGTCGGCGTTCGGGCACAATGGGGCAGCATCCGGCGCCTTGGCGGAGTGGCTACGCAGCGGCCTGCAAAGCCGTTTACACCGGTTCGATTCCGGTAGGCGCCTCTTTGACCAGAGCAGGGATTTTGGCTTGCGAGAGCGGACAGCGGCGGGACTCAAGGCCCCGCCGCTGTCCGGTTGTCTCCGGCTGAAACCGGCTGTTTTCGTGTCGCACTGGCGCACGACTGCGCACGAGCACCTTCATCTGCAGATTCCAAGGACTCCAATTGGCGTCCCCTTAAACCGGGGTACTATCCGAGTGGTGACGACCCGTGAGAAAGCCCACGCCGTGCTTGACCATCTGCCCGAGGACCGGGTGGGCGCAGCATTGGCTGCGCTTGAGGCGGTGGAGGGACGAGATACCTGTGTCGAGGCGATCCTCGCGCGTCACGGCGAGCAGCGGCTGGATCCGCAGGAGTTCGAGCGCCAGTTCGGGTCGCTGCCCACCGACGACGAGGGCTAAGCATGGCCGAACCCCAATCGGAGCCGGTCTTCCCGGTCGGCTTTGACGACGACGGCTTGGATGAAGACCTCGCGCATCTCCCGGCGAGCGCCGAGGAGGCGCTGCGCGGGTTTCAAAAAGAGCTTCGCCGCCTTGGTGGGCTTCCAAAATCACGCCTGATGGCCTGTCAGGCCGAAGGCCGAGACGGCACCAGGCTCGGCGGCTGCATCAAGACCTACATCCCGTGGCCGGATGGCCGCCTTGGCGCTGTCTTCATCGCCGTGACCCATCCGAACCGGCCCGTGGCGCTTCGCGCAATTGCTTTTGGAATACGTCACCACCCGCGCGGATCGCACGCGGAGTCGGTTTATGAAGTAGCGCATCGCCGGCTGCACTCGCCCTAGTGCCTTGCGCGCCGCTCCGCTGCAGCGCTCGATAGGTTTCATGACGATGCGGCTTCGGTACGTCACGGTCCAGGGTTACAGGCGGTTCGCAGCCCCAACACGCTTTGGGTTGGCCTTCTCTGGTTGCCATCGTCGTCCTAACGAGTGGGGCGCCGTCGATCTTGCTGGAGGCACCATTCGGGTCCGGGAGTCTTGGGACCAAAGGAGGGCTCCATCGCGCCCAAGACCAACCAACACCTCTCAGCGGACGACGCCGATGCCCGCCGTACTCCGCGATCACCTGATGGACCGGCGCTTGATGGTCCAGAACGCGAGCGGCGGCCACCTTGCTGGATGTCTACCTTCCAGGGTCGGTTGAAGTTGGTGAAAACGCAGCGCGAGCTACGGAATCCTTTACTGGCTCAGAATTTAGTCATGCCTCGATGAATCTTCCGTGTCCACTCGGCAAGTTCCGGGCCAAGGGGGTCCCAGCATGAGCGATCGACATAAGGAGATCAAAGTCGCGTTGGCTCGGCTGGTGCGCGAGGGGGAGGCGATTCGGCTCGGAACCGAGGTTCTTAATAGACCTGAGGAGGTTCAAGAAGAAGCGATAGAGCAGCTGGAGAAAGCAACGGCCAAAGGCGGTAAGAGGACCAAAGGTGAAAAGGGCGCGGAGGAGCCTGTAGCCGGATTGTTGCTGCTACAACTTCTGAAAGGCAAGGATTTCCGCGGCGCCTACCAGGCTTGGTATTCAGAGGCACTTCGCGTTGTTGAGCAGCTCTTGCCTGATCGATACGACGAGTTTCAGGTGCTCTATCGGCTCGACAAAGCGCCGAAAACTCTAGATGTGACTTCATATTCGATCAGCGATTTCCTTCATGGCACTCTTGTGCCTAGGGAGAACATAGATAGCTCAACCGGCAGGGCAATCGCACTGAGCAAGATCAAGAACCAGATCGACGTTTTGTCGTCGGCTCAAGCCCGTCTGGATTCTGTTCTTGCCGACATCGAAGGAGGTTTGGAGGCTGTCCTTCTAGATAATGAGCTGGAAGCGGCCACCGGACTACTGAAGGCTAAGCACATCCGCTCGGCGGGGGTTATCGCCGGAGTGGTCTTGGAGCGCCATCTGAAAAGCGTGGTCGACAACCACGAAGTCAAACTAGGTCGTAAGAAACCTCAGATCGGGAACTTGAATGACGTGCTTAAGGAGGCCCACGTTTTTGACAACCCTCGCTGGCGCGAAGTTCAGCGACTGGGAGATATTCGCAATCTCTGTGCCCACGATGGAGAACGTGAGCCGAAGCCACAAGAGGTTCGCGAACTGATCGAGAGCACTGAACGGATCATCAAGACGGTCTTTTAGAGCCGGCGAACGTCTGTTCGTCCGATAGGGGCCTCACCCTTGGGGGCATGAGTAATGGAAATAGCAGGTTCGTCTCGCCGGACGGCGATGGCGGATGGAAGGTGCAGGACCCCGGTGCTTCCCGCGCAAGTTCATTGCACGGGACTCAGGGCGAGGCCATTGACGCCGCTCGCAGCTACCTCGAAAACGGTGGTGGTGGCGAGTAGGTCGTTCAGGGTCGCGGCGGTCAGATCCGGCAGAAGGACACGATCCGCCCCGCTCACGATCCATTCCCGCCGCGAGGCTAAAGGCGGACCAAACGAGCCGGAGGAGGCGGTCGCAGAAGCGGCCGCCCACCTTCGGCTGGCGTGCAAGACCCCAGTCACACTGGCGCACAGACTGGCGCACGAGGACCAAAATCGGCCCTAAAGCCAAAAACCGCCCCCTATCGCAGGCCCGCAAAGCCGTACACCGGTTCGATTCCGGTAGGCGCCTCTCACTTTTGGACGCGGGTATTGGCTTGTCAGAGCGCTTGAGCCTATTGAGGCCGCTTCTCGACAGGCTGGGTCCGATGTTGTCGGTTATCCGGGATGCGATCAAGGGCGGCGCGGGCCCTCCGTGCAACAAGGTGTCGGCGATGAAGCCTCGAGCTCCGACCGCTCGGAAGACGGAACGAGCCAAGCTGAGCGCAGGGCAGGAAAGTAGCCCGCCGGGTCCAGGGGCACCACGAGGAGGACCGCTGCTGGGGTGTCGCCCGACCATGATGCTGGTCGGCTGCGGCGAGCGGTCAGGCGGGGGCTGCTACCTGGCCCCGCGCGCCATCCGCCGAGGACGGCATCAGCAGCGCCGAGAGGCAGACCATCGCGAAGGCGGTGACCTGGAGGGTGATGCCGAGCGGGCTCGGCGAGAGGGGGTCGCCGAAGACGATGATCCCGCCGACGATCTGCGCTGCGTTGGCGACGAGGCCCATCAGCCCGATCGTCTCGATCGCGCCGCCGCTCTGAAGCGCCGCGACCGCCGTGTACTGGGCCAGGGCGCCGCAGCCGAGGGTCAGCGCGACCAGCGAGGCGATCAGCGGCACCGAGCTGTCGGCGCCGCCGGTCAGTCCCTTGATCGCGATCCCGGCGAGGGCGAAGAGCACACCGGCCAGCACCGCGAGCGGCACGCCGTTCTTCGCCGCGAGGCGCCCGGCGCGGTGTCCGAGGGCGATCCCGGCGGCCAGCAGGACCAGGCCTCCCTCGAAGCTCGCGATCGCCGCTAGGGAGAAGCCCGAATGGGCTCCCTGGATGCGCGGCAGCGTCGCGGCGAGCAGGGCCAGCCCGGCGGCGCCGAGGATCAGCGCCAGCCACTGCCGCCTCTCGACCCGGTCTCCGAACAGGCGCTGGGAGAGGACCGCAAGCGTCACCGCGCCGCCCGCCAGCACCGTCTGGACCAGGGAGATCGGGGCCAGCGAGAGAGCCGCGACGTGGGCCAGCCAGGCGACGCCGGCGAGCCCCCAGCCGGCCACGAACCAGCGCGAGCGCGCCAGTCCGCGGATGCTCGCAACCGGCTGCCGGATCCGCACCAGCTGGGTGCGTTGGCAGCCGCGGTGCTTGAGCAGCGAAGCGATGTTGGTCAGCAGCGCCACCGCTATCGCCAGCCCGATTCCGATCTCCACCGCCGGCGCCCTCTACCCGTTGTCTGCGAGCTCGGCGCTGGCGAGGGTCGCGCCGGGAAGCGTCAGGTCCCCGCGGATCGCCGCGACCGCTGCCGGCGAGGTGCGGCAGGCCCGCGCGATCGTGCGGTTCGGCGCTTCCGGGTCACGGCTGATCTCGAACTCGATCAGCGCGGTGCGGCGGATCCGCACCAGCTCCTCCCCTGGCGTCCCCAGGGGCGCGGCGTCGGTCGCCGCCTCGCCGGCAATCGCCCGGCTGCAGGTCAAGCAGAAGATCTCCTCGCCCGACCGGGTCCAGCAGTCGGGCATCGCCGCTGGCTTGCTGTCGATGCGGCCGACCGAGACTCTGCACCGAGCGCAGTTCCATCTGACGGCGCCGCCGGCCATGGATCAGGCCGGGACCCTCGCCTGGCGCCTCCGTCGCCGCCGGCGGCGGCTTGGGTTCGATCGCTCGGGCTTGGCACCGGCCGTCTTGCCACCGGCCGCTTTGGCATCGGCCCTCGCCGGCTGGCCGACCTCGCAGTCGAGGCCGAGGGCAGTGGCGATGCCGTGCATCTCCTGCGCCTGGTCGGAGAGGACGAAGCTGACGCTGGTCCCGGTCCGGCCGGCGCGCCCGGTCCGTCCCGTGCGGTGGACGTAGGCCTCGCGGTCCTCCGGAGCGTCGTAGTTGACGACCAGCTCGATGTCGGTGACGTCGATCCCGCGGGCGGCGACGTCGGTCGCCACCAGCGTCATGACCTTGCCCCGCTCGAAGCGCTCGAGGGCCCGTTCGCGCTGGCGCTGCGTCTTGTCGCCGTGCATCGCGACCGCCTCGACGTCGCGGCTTCTCAGGCGCTTGACCAGCCGGTCGGCGCCACGCTTGGTGCGGACGAAGACCAGCGAGCGAGCGGCGCCGCCCTCGTGCAGGTGCTCGATCAGGCGGTCGATCTTCACGCCCTGCGACTCGACGGGCAGGAAGCGGTGCTCGACGTCGCCCTTGGCCTCCTCGCTGTGCTCGTGGACGTGGGAGAGCGCGTTGCGGGTGAAGGCCGCCGCCACCTTGCCGGTCGCCCCGGCGAGGGTTGCCGAGAAGAAGAGGGTCTGGCGGTCGGAGGGGGTCTTGGCGACGATCCGCTCGACCGCCGGGCGGAAGCCCATGTCGAGCATCCGGTCCGCCTCGTCGAGGATCAGCACCTGGACTGCGCCGAGGCTGACCGCGCCGCGGTCGATCAGGTCCTCGAGCCGGCCCGGGGTGGCGACGAGGATGTCGGCGCGCCGCGCCGCGGCGATCTGCGGGCCGAAGCCGACGCCGCCGTAGACGGCGGCGATTCGCAGGCGGCGAGCCTTCGCCAGCGAGGCAAGCTCGGTGACGATCTGCGCCGCCAGCTCGCGGGTCGGGGCGAGGATCAGCGCCTGCGGGCCCCGGTCCTGCGGGTCGATCAGATCGAGCAGGGGCACGCCGAAGGCGAGCGTCTTGCCCGATCCGGTGGGCGACTGCACGAGCAGGTCATGACCGGCGAGCGCGTCGCGGATGACCAGCTCCTGAACGGGAAAAGGGTGGGCGATCGAGCGCGCGCGAAGGGCGTCGACCACCGGCTTGGAGATGCCGAGATCGGCAAAAGATGTGATTGTCGTGACTCCTGAATTGACGTCTGGGGGAGATCCTGGGACCCCGAGGCGCCATCGGCACGAGGAGGAAACGGAACCTCTCGGGCGGCGAATCGGCCGGCCCGACCCATTCACGGTAGCAGTCCGCCCCCTCCTAGCGACCCAGCAAGCCGCCGCGCCCGGTTAGGATCGCCCCAGGCAACCGAAAGGACAACCGATGCCACCGCTCGCAGACATCAGCTTCGGCGAACTGCTCCTCGTCGTCGTCGAGATCTTCCTCTTCGTGATCTGGATCTGGATCCTCTTCACGATCATCACCGACCTCTTCCGCGACCACGAGATGTCCGGTTGGGGCAAGGCGCTCTGGATCCTCTTCCTGGTCTTCATCCCGTTCCTCACCGCGCTCGTCTACCTGATCGCCCGCGGCAGTGGCATGCGCGACCGCACGATCAAAGCCCAGGCCGAGGCGAAAAAGCACTTCGACGACTACGTCCGCCAGCAGGCGCACACCACGCCCGCCGACGAACTGCACAAGCTCAACGAGCTGAGGGAGAAGGGGGCCCTCAGCGAGGAAGAGTTCCAGAGGGCCAAGGACAAGCTGCTCGGCTAGCGCGATGGCGCGCTGGCCCGTCCTCGCGGTGCTCGGCGCCGCCCAGTTCCTGATGGTCCTCGACCAGGCGGTGATGAACGTCGCGATCTCGCAGCTGGTCGCCGACTTCGACACCACCGTCACCACGATCCAGGCGGTGATCGCGCTCTACGCGCTGGTGATGGCGGGGCTGATGCTGACCGGCGGCAAGCTCGGCGACCTGCTCGGCCGCCGCCGCGCCTTCGCGATCGGGCTCTGCATCTACGGCGCCGGCTCGGCGCTGACCGCGGCCTCCTGGAGCGTTCCCAGCCTGACCCTGGGCTGGTCGGTGCTGGAGGGGATCGGCGCCGCCCTGGTGCTGCCGGCGATGGTCGCCCTGGTCGCCGCCAACTTCCACGGGCACGAGCGGGCCGTCGCCTACGGGGTGCTCGGCGGCGTCGCCGGCGCCGGGATCGCGGTCGGCCCGATCCTCGGCGGCTGGGCGACGACCGAACTGAGCTGGCGGGTCGTCTTCGCCGGCGAGGTCCTCGTCGCCGCCGGCATCTTCGCCGGCCTGCGGCTGCTCGAGGACGCGCCGCGCGAGCGCGCGGGCCAGCGGCTCGACTGGGTCGGCGGCGTCCTCTCGGCGCTCGGCCTCGGCCTCGTCGTGCTCGGCGTCCTCGAGGCGGGCAACTGGGGCTGGCTGCGGCCGCGCAGCTCGCCGCTGGAGCCGTTCGGGTTCTCGCTGACGCCCTTCGTGATCGCCGCCGGCGTCGTCGTCCTCGCCGCCTTCCACCGCTGGGAGCGGCGCCGCGAAGCGGGCGGCGCAGAACCGCTGGTCCACCTCGACCTGCTCAAGCTGCGCCGGCTGCGCGCCGGCCTGGCGATGCTCCTCTCCCAGAACCTGATCCTGATGGGCGTCTTCTTCACCGTGCCGCTCTTCCTCCAGGTGGTGCAGGGGCTCGACGCGCTGGAAACCGGGGTGCGGATGCTGCCCGCCTCGGTCGGCCTCTTCGTCAGCGCCCTCGCCGGCTCGGCCCTGGCCAAACGGCTGGCGCCGCGGACGATCGTCCGCGCCGGGCTGGCGATCGTCTTCGTCGCGATCCTGCTGCTGCTCGGCACGATCGAGCCCGAGCTCGACAACGGCTCCTTCCTGGTCGCGATGGGCGTGCTCGGGCTCGGCATGGGCCTGGTCATCTCCCAGCTCGGCAACGTCGTCCAGTCCTCGGTGGGGGAGGAGGAGCGCAGCGAGGCCGGTGGCCTGCAGAACACCGCCCAGCAGCTCGGCTCCTCGCTCGGTACCGCCTTCCTCGGCGCGGTCGTGATCAGCGGCTTGATCTCGGCCTTCTCGACCAACGTCGAAGCCAACCCGCAGCTCGACCAGGGCGTCAAGAAGGAGGTCGAGACGAGGCTCGGCGCCGGCGCCAGCTTCGTCCCAGCGGCCGAAGTCGAAGCGACCGCCGAGCGCGAAGGGATCAGCGCCAGCGCGGTCGACGAACTGGTGGGGCACTACGAAGACGCCCAGCTGACGGCGCTGAAGACCGCCTTCCTGTTCGCCGCGGCGCTGGTGCTGGGCGCCTTCTTCGCGACCCGCAATCTGCCGCCCGAGCCGATCTAGACCTTGCGCTCGCCCTTGTGCGGGAGGATACTAAGTCCCGGTATGGCTTGCCGGTACGGACCGGCCGCGAAACACCGACCGAGGCGATGCGCCTCAGGGGGAGGTTCCTAAATGGCCACTGTCGATTCAGCGTCGGAGCGGCGCGCGCGGCCACGCGTCGAGCGCCAGCCAACCGGCTGGACCGTCTTCGCCGGTGTCGTCCTCCTGATCGTCGGTTCGCTCGATGCCCTCTACGGGTTGGCGGCGATCCTCAACAACGAAGTCGTGATCGTCGGCGGCAACGGCGTGATCATCGCCGACATCACCACCTGGGGTTGGGTCCACCTGATCCTCGGCTCGATCGTCGCCCTGACCGGCCTCGGCCTCTTCGCCGGCAACCCGTCGGCGCGCTGGGCGGCGGTCTTCTTCATCACGATCAACGCGATCGCGCAGATCGTCTGGTTCCCCGCCGCGCCACTGTGGGCGTTCCTGATGATCGTCCTCGACGTCGTCGTGATCTACCAGTTGACCGCGCGCTGGGACGAATAGCGCCGGCCGCGCCGGCCTACTCGGAGGCCGGCACCGCTTCGACCTGGAAGTCGGTTCCCTCGCCGCCGGCCACGGCGAGGGCGCCGCGCGCGACCAGCAGCGCGTCCTCCGGGCTGCCGGCCTCGATCTCCAGGTGGTGGCGGATCAGGCCCTCGCCGCCGGCGAGGCCCGGCTCGCGCTCGGAGCCGCGGTAGACACCGGAAGTTTCCAGATGGGTAATCGCGCCGCCCGAGAGCTCGCCGCGGCAACTGACCGAATAGGTAGGCATCGCGGCGAATGCTATGGGTCGCAGACACCGATTTTTCTTAGAGGCTGGGTGGCCCCTCTTGCAGCGGGCGCGACGGTGCTAGGTTGCGGCGGGTCCGGCTGAGGATGGGGTGGTGCACCGGATGAGGTCGAGGGAGCCCCAGCTTTCTGTTCAGAAAGGCAACCCCCCCGTGCCTGCATCGTTCCGTGGACTTCTTGTCCTCTCCCTTGTCTCCCTCGTCTCGATTGCGCTGACCGCGATGCTCGCGGTCGCCCCCGCCCCCGCGCTCGCCGCTCCCTCCTGGCTCGAACCGAAAGACCTCTCCGAAGAAGGGTTCGGCGCCTTCGGACCTCGGGTCGGCCTCGACGCGAACGGCGAGGCGGTCACGAGCTGGTACGGGGCCACGTCGGCCACCGGCGACACCACCCAGATCTCCGAACGGCCGCGCGCCGGGGTGTGGTCCGCCCCGCAGAATCTTCGGGTCGATGGCACGAATACGCCGGATCTGGCGGTCAGCCCGAACGGCACCGCCGTGGTCGCCTGGGAGTTCGACGCGGAAGAAGGATCGCCGCTCGGCTCCTACATCGAGGCGGGTGTGCGCACCAATGGAGTCTGGTCGGTTCCGCCGAAGTCGGGAACCGATCCGCTCCATTTCTCCTACTACCCCCAGGTCGCCATGGACGCAGCGGGCGATGCGATCATCGCTTGGCAGGAGTGCTACTCGGCAGACAAACACCTGTGCTTCGAAAACAAAGGCGAATACGCAATCGAAGCGAAAGTGCGCTGGGCCGGGGGCAACTGGGGAGCGCCGATCGAAGTGACCAGCGGCACGAGCGAAAACGCGAAGAAACTCTCGGCCGCGATCAACCCGTTCGGCGACATCGCCGTCGCCTGGGAGGACATGAAAAGCCAGCAGACCCGCGTCTCGCTCCTGAGGGCGGGCCAGAGTCCGGACTACCACACGCTCGCGACGAAAGCGTCGGGCTCTCCGCAGGTCGCCTTCGCGGCCGACGGCACCGCGATCACCGTGTGGGACGAAGAAGACCCTGGCCTTTTGGTCTCCGCCTCGACCGCAGCGCCAGGCACCCACGCTTGGACGCAGCCACAGCACATCTCGAGCCCCGGTTACGCCGCTTTCCAGCCCAGGCTCGCCGTCGCTCCCGACGGTGAAGCGGTGGCGACCTGGGAAACGCTCTCCGGCGGGAATCCGATCCAAGCGGCGATCCGCGCAGGCGGCGTCTGGCTGCCGGCGCAGAACATCTCCGCCGAAGGCGTCGAAGCCACCCACCCGCGGGTCGCAATGAATCCGGCCGGCGCGGCGATCGCCGCTTGGCGGGAGACGGGCTCTTCCGGTTCGATAGTCAAGGCCGCCACTCGTTCGTCCGGTGGCGGTTGGTCCGCCCCGAAAGCCCTCTCGGAGGCGACCGCCGGAGCAGTCGAACCGGCGGTGGCGATCGACCCGGAGGGCGACGGCGTCGTCGCCTGGCGCGCGGTCGATCCCTACGAGCGGATCCAGGTGGTCGGCCTCGACGCGGCCGGGCCGCGGCTCGACGGGCTGACGATCCCGGCTGCCGGGATCGCGGGCCAGCCGCTCGGCTTCGGCGTCGCCCCCTCGGACGCGTGGTCGGCGCTCGCCGGCACCAGCTGGTCCTTCGGCGACGGCACCGTCGCCAACGGCACCAGCGCCGCGCACACCTTCGCTCAGCCGGGGACCTACCAGGTCACCGTCAGCGGCACCGACGCGCTCGGCAACTTCACCAGCGCCAGCCGCGCGGTCACCGTGACCAGCGGCCAGACCGGCTTGCCGTCGACCGGCGGCCAGACGACGACGCCCACGAGCCAGCAGTCGCGGTCGCCGGACACGGATCCGACCACCACGACCTCGAAGCCGTCCAGGACGGTCCATGAGGGCGTGGCGCGATTCCTCGGCGCCGCCGCGGTGCGGGGCGGCAAGGCGGTGCTGGCATTGCGCTGCGCCCACGGCGCCCGCTGCGCCGGCCTCGCCAAGCTAGTGTTTCGGCGGACTTACGTGATCGGCAAGTCACGATTCAAGATCTCCGCCGGCGGTTCTCGGACGCTGCGAATCGCCATCGGCCCGGCGGCGCTGCGGCTGCTCGAAGCTGCCCCCGGTCAGCGCCTCACGCTGCGCCTCGAAGGGCGCGGGGTCAGGGCGCAGAAGGTGGTGCTCGGGCTGTGAGGGCGGAGGGCACCGAGCCGCGCGCCCGCCTCGCCCTGGTCCTCAAGGGCGATCCGCGGGATCCGCGCTCCTGGTCGGGGGTGCCCTCCAAGCTGGCGGACGCGCTCGAGGAGATCGGCTGCGAGGTGGTGCCGATCAACGCCGAAGTGCCGCGGGGCAGGACGTTGCGCCACCGCCTGAAGATGACCTGGGCCGACCAGGAAGCGAGCCGGGCCTTCGCCGCGGGCTCGAAGCTGGTGGCGCGCAGCAAGCTCGTCGGCGCCGGCGGGGTCGAGGGCATCGTCGCGCTCGACAGCGGCTATCTGATCGGCGGTCGCGTGCCGGTCGTCACCTACGACGACATGACCGTCGCGCAGGCGATGCGCCAGGGCGACGACCCCGTCTACCAGGGCCTCAGCGAGCGCGCTGCGGCGCACTGGCGAGCGCGCCAGCAGAAGATCTACGACCGCAGCCACGCCTGCTGCGCCGCCGCCCGCTGGGCCGCCGAGTCGATCCACGAGGACTACGGGATTGGCAGCGAGAAGATCCACGTCATCGGCTTCGGCCACAACGTCGAGATGGAGATCCCGGACCGCGACTGGAGCGTGCCGCGCTTCCTCTTCGTCGGCGGCGACTGGCAGCGCAAGCGCGGCGGCGCGATCGTCGCGGCCTTCCAGCAGCTGCGCGAGAGCTATCCGGAGGCGACGCTCGACCTGGTCGGCGGCCACCCGCCGATCGAGGCACCCGGCGTCAACGGCCACGGCAAGCTGCCGCTCGGATCCGAGAGCGGCGAACGGATTTACTACGAGCTGCTGCGAAAGTCGACCTGCTACGTGATGCCGTCGAGCTTCGAGCCGCTCGGGATCGCCTATCTCGACGCGGCGACGGCGGGGATGCCGTGCATCGCGACGACCAGCGGCGGCGCCCGCGACGCGGTCGCGGGGTCGGGGCTGCTGGTCGATCCCGACGACGACGCCGGGCTGCTGCGGGCGATGACCGAGCTGTCCGATCCCGAGACGGCGCGGCGGATGGGCGCGGCGGCGCGCCGCCACTCGGACCTCTACACCTGGCGCGCGGTCGCCGAACGGCTCCTGCGCTCCTTCGACCTGCCGGCGATCGACAACGACCAGCTCGCCGGCTACATCGCCTAGGGCTCGACCGTCACCTCCGCGATCTGTTCCCTCGCGTCCTCGAGCTCGACCTCGAAGATGCCGGGGATCGTCGCCGGCACGTTGAAGCTGACGGTGCCGCCGGCCTCGACCTCCTTGCCGACGTCGTAGCCGTGGAAGTGGACCTCGTCGGCGACGTCGGATTCGACCCGGAAGCGGATCCCTTCGCCGGAGTTGTAGGTCAGCTCCTGGACGCCGCCCCGCGGCTTGCCGTCAACGACCACGACCAGCGGCACCCCTCCGGCGGCGCTGCTCCTCCTCTCTTCGTCGTCGCTGCTGGAGAGGACGAAGTAGAGCAGCACGGCGAGCCCGATCACGATCGCGCCCGCGATGGCGCGCAGCGCATTCCCAGACACTCAGGCGCTCCTTCGGCTCGGAGGACGATTCAGCGCCGGCTCAGGCTGCGGCCGGCGCCGCCCATCCTGCCGGATTTCCCCACGAGGGGCGTTGCGAAGTCCGCGCGAGCGTGCGGCCGAGCTCGAGCGGCACGGGCGGCCGCGGCCGGCTCAGGCCAGTGAGCGGACCAGCCGCCGCGGCCGTTCGGCGAAGCCGGCGCCGAGGTAGAAGGCGAGGGCGTCCTCGCGGCGGGGCCGGGTGGTGACCTCGAGGCGATCGCAGCCGCGGCCGCGTGCCAGCTCCTCGACCGCGCCGAGGAGTCGCGCTGCGACTCCTCGGCGGCGGTGCCGCGGGGCGGTGACGAGCGCGGTGATCCGGCAGGTCGGCGCCGGGCGCTCGAGGTGCTCGATCAGCTGGTAGGCGATCAGCGCCGCCGGCGCATCATCGACCTCGGCGAGCAGCACTCCCGTCGCCTCGCCCCCGGCGATGCGCTCGAGCCGCGCCCGCACCGTCTCGGTTGCGGTCGGGTAGCCGAGCTCTGCCAGCAGCGGCACGATCGCCGCCGCGTCGGCGGCGCTGGCGGGGCGGACCTTCATCGCTGCAGCCTAGGTCCACCGGCCTCGCCGCCATCGAGGGAACTACGGGCGGTCGGTCCCCGCAACCTGGCTCGGCGCGGGGTGACGCCGGGTCAGGCGGCGATCAGCTGCTCGGTCTCGCGCTGCTGCGCCTCCGCATCCGTCTCCTCCTGCGGGAACGGATCGGTGCCGGCGATCGCCCTTTCGAGCGCGCTCACGGCCTGGAGATGCGAGAGGCCGGAGTAGGTGACCTCCTGGCCGTCCTGGTAGCTGGTGAATTTCCACTGTTTCATTGCTGCTCCTCAAATCGAAACTTGCTTGTATACAAGCTTCGCCGAAGAGCGAACGCCTGTTTGTGAGCGCGGTCACACCAGCGGCGTCGTGTGACAGATCGCACACCTATCGCGCGGAAACCCCAGCTCAGGCGGCTGTTTGGGAAGCGGTCACCCGCCAGTTGGGGCAGAGGTAGGCCTCCTCGAAGCCGGCCCGGAGGATGTTGCGGTAGCTGTTCGAGGGTCGGTCGGGAACGCGTTCGCCGGTCTCGACGAAGAGCAGTCCGCAGCCGGCCGCGGCGGCGTCGAGGATGCGGCGGTGCAGGAGCGCCGCCTGGCAGCCGCGGCGGCGCGCCGGCTCGAGCGTCGCCGCCATCCCGAACTCGGCGATCCCGGCGTCGAGCAGCATCGCCCCGGTCGCCTGGGCCTTGCCGTCGACCAGGGCGACGTAGCAATGCCAGCTGGGGCGGCCCGGCAGGCCGGCGAACAGCTCGGCGCCCCAGGCTGGCAGGCCGAAACCGGCGGCGAGGATCGCGGCGAACGGCTCCTGGTCCGGGCCGGCGAGCTCGATCACCTCGACGTCGCCGGGCGGCGAGAAGCGCGGCGGGTGGGCGTCGCGGACGAATTTCATCCAGCCGTAGCCGGGCTCGAAGCCGGCGCCGCGGAGGAAGGTCTCGGTCCCGGCGGTGGTCGGCAGGCCGGGGGTGACCGGGACGCAGGGGTCGACGCCGCGGCCTCGCGCCCACTCGATCGCCGCCTCGAGCTGACCGTCGGCGATCGCGCCCGGCTCGGTCGCCCCGAGCAGCAGGTCGACCATCTGCACCCGGGCGAGCTCGCCGACGACGGTCGCCTGCACCGGACCGAAGCGCGCCAGCTCGATTCCGTGCTCGGCCGCCACCGGCGCCGGCACCGATTCCCAGGCCTCGCGCCAGAAACGGCGCTCGATCGCATCGAGCGCCAGCGGGTCGTAGCCGACCCCGGAGTGGGTTTGGGCGGCCATCGGCTTGCGGTCCAGCATATGCGCCGGAACCACCCATCTGTCAGCCTTGGGGCGTGAGCGTCACCGCCACGAGCCCAGCGGTCCGGCAGGCCTCGTCGGAGCGGCCCGAGGAGCAGGTGATCGTCCTCTTCGGGGCGACCGGCGACCTCGCCAAGCGCAAGCTGTTGCCGGGGATGTTCCACCTCGCCCGGCTCGGTCTGATGCCGGACCGCTTCCGGATCATCGGCGCCGCCCGCCACGGGATCAGCGCCGAGGAGTTCCGCGCGATCGCCCGCGAGGCGGTCCGCGGCTCCGGTCGGCGCAGCGAGGACGGCGGGGCGCTCGAGGAGTTCCTCGCCTCGCTGCGCTTCGCCGGCGTCGGCGATGGCCTCGAGCCGCTCGGCGCGGCGATCGACGAGGCGCGCCGGGAAATCGGCGGCGCGGCCGGCGTGCTCTTCTACCTCTCGTTGCCGCCGAAGGCGTTCAAGCGGACGGTCGAGGCGATCGGCGAGCTCGGTCTCGGCACCGGCTCGCGGGTGATCACCGAGAAGCCGTTCGGCACCGACCTCGCCTCGGCGCGCGAGCTGAACGCGCTGCTGCAGTGGGTCTTCAGCGAGGAGCGGATCTTCCGGATCGACCACTACCTGGGTCGCGAGGCGGTCCAGAACCTGCTGGCGATGCGCTTCGCCAACGGCATGTTCGAGCCGGTCTGGAACCGCACCCACATCGACCACGTCCAGATCGACGTTCCCGAGACGCTTTCGATCGAGATGCGGGGGAGCTTCTATGAGGAAACGGGCGCCTTTCGCGACATGGTCGTCACGCATCTGTTCCAGGTGCTCGGCTTCGTCGCGATGGAGCCGCCGACCGCGCTGGGGCCGAAGCCGCTCGGGATCGAGCGCGAGAAGGTCTTCGACTCGATGTCGACGCTGCGGGTCGAGGACGTGGTCCGCGGCCAGTACCGCGGTTACCGCGACGAGGAAGGGGTCGCCGCCGACTCCGACACCGAGACCTTCGTCGCGGTCAAGGCCTTCGTCGACAACTGGCGCTGGGAGGGGGTGCCGTTCTACCTGCGCACCGGCAAGCGCCTGGCGGAGAGCAAGCACCTGCTGACGATCGCCTACGCGCAGCCGCCGCGGCGGATGTTCCCGGTCGACTGCGACCAGGTGGTCGAGGCTTTCGGCCGCGACCACCTCACCTTCGAGCTCGGCGAGCCGGGGACGATCTCGGCCTCCTTCCTCGCCAAGGTGCCCGGCCCGACGCTGCAGCTGGGCGAAGCCCACATGCAGTTCAACTACGACAGCCTCGGCGCCGATCAGTACGGCCTCGACCCCTACGAGCGCCTGATCCACGACGTGATGCTCGGCGACCGCATGCTGTTCACCAGCTCGGAGGCGATCGAGCGCCTTTGGGAGATCTCCGAGCCGGTGCTCGAGAACCCGCCGCCGGTCGAGGTGTACGAGCCGGGGTCGTGGGGGCCCGATGCCGGCCAGCGGCTGATCGCGCCGCGCCGCTGGCACCTGCCCAGCAACCACGCCTAGAGGTCGCAGATCGCGGTGAACCGCGCCGAGAACGGAAAAGGGCCCCGGAGGGGGCCCCTTGTTCCGAAGGACGTACCACCAAGGACTGCTAAGTCGTTGGCTCGTCGGTCCTCGAGCTTGGAAGTTCTATGCGTCGCAACCCTCGCGACCCCTTCCCTAACACCGTGGAGGTAGGAAAGTTGCACCATTGCTTCGGCGTTTCCAGGCGGGGCCTTTAGTCCATCCGTCCAGCACCCGGCGTCCGCCGCGCCGCTGCTAGATTCAGCGGCCCCGGGGCGTTTAGCTCAGTTGGGAGAGCGCCAGCTCGACAAGCTGGAGGTCACTGGTTCGAGCCCAGTAACGCCCATCGCCCGATCGCGGATCCTCCGCGCAGGCGAAAGCCGGCCCCCGGGGCCGGCTTCGGCGCGACCTTCGATGCCGGTCAGGCGTTCTGCTGGACGGTCACCTGGGTCAGGCGGATGCTGTTCCCGGAGGGGTCGCGGAAGCCCGCGTCGATGCCGTAGGGCCGCTCTTCCGGGGCTTCGGTGAACTCGACCCCGCGCTCGCGCAGCGCCTCGTAGTCGCCGCGGCAGTCCTCGGTGGTGAGGAAGACCGTGCCGGCGAAGCCCTTCGCCGTCAGTTCTTCGATCTGCTTCTTGGTCTCGGTGTCGATCATCGGTTCGCCCGGGATCGCCATCAGGACGATCGAGACGTCCTCCTGGCCGGCGGGCGAGACGGTGAGCCAGCGGAAGTCGCCCATCTCGGGAAGGGTGACGTCGGCGCGGACCTCCATCCCCAGCTTCTCGGTGTAGAAGGCGAGGGCCGCCTCCTGGTCGTGGACCCATAGATGTGCGTTCGAGATCTTCATCTGCATCTCTCCTGTCGGTCGTTCGCTTGCGTCTTGCGACTTGGTGCGAGGACTCTAGGAACGCGCCGCAGCGCTGTCTTCTCGAAACGTGCGGTGCTGCGGGCGGCCGTAGGCGCGGACCATGCAGCCGGGAACGACGGCGAAGGCGGCGGCTGGCGGGAACGCCGCCCGGTAGCGCGCCGGCGTCCTGCCGTAGGCGCGCTTGAAGCTGGTCGTGAACGAGCCGACGCTCTGCAGACCGACGTCGAGGCAGATTTCGATCACCGTCCGGTCGGTGGTCCGCAGCAGCGCCGCCGCTCGCTCCAGCCGACGGGTCAGCAGGTAGGCGTGCGGCGAGACGCCGAAGGCCTGCTTGAACTCGCGGCTGAAGTGCGCCCGCGAGAGCCCCGCCGCCGCCGCCATGTCGTCGACGTCGATCTGCTCCGCGTAGCGGTGGTCGGCCAGGTCCCTGGCGCGCAGCAGGTGGCGAGCGGGTGCTACGAACGCCATCGGCGCAGTCTAGGCGCGGTCAGCGCGGCGCCCTTTCGCAGGCGCTTTCGATGCGCCTGATGCCGACCGCGCCGCCAACGGCGCGCCTCGCTTCCATCAGGGAGAAGCATTCTTCGAGGACCGGCGGCTGCTCTTCGGACTGCCGCGTCCATTCGGCCAGGCCGCGAAAGGAGAGGGCGTCGAGTCGTTCCAACTGGTAGATGCCGACCGGCTTGTCGGCGAGTTCGGCGCCACGGGCGCGAAAGGCCGCCTTCGCCTGCCGGGCGGTGAGCCGCGCGGTCGCCCGGGTGCGGCAGTTGGCGGCGAGGAGGCGGGCTGCGGGGCGATGGTTGCGGGCGCGCACCGCGATTCGCAGTCGGCAGCTGGTCTGCGCCGTGGCCGTCTGCCCGCTCGCGCTGCCGAAGCAGTCGACTCTGCGTTCGGCGCGGCGGCGACAGACCCCGATCGCGGCTTGCGAAACCTTGGCGTTGCGACGGGCGAACTTCTTGGCGATCACCACCGCGGCGTGCCGGGCTGCAGCCTTGGGGAGGTGGTAGGGAGGGGGTGGAGGCGGAGGAACGGAACCACCGCCCGTGCCGCCACCTTCACCTCCACCGCCGCCACCTTCACCGGCGCAGGGGCACGGATTGCTCTCGCAGGCGACCCCGTCGCCGTCGGCGTCGAGGTTGTACGGATCGCCGGGCAGCAGATATTCCTGTGCTTCGGCCTGCGAGCTGAAGTCGCCGCAGTCGTAGTCCCGCGCCGCCGCGAGCGCGTGCGCTTCCGCCGGCGCGCTCGCGGCCGCCAGTCCGATCGTCGCGATCCCCAGCGCGACAAGAATGACTCCCGAAGATTTCATCGACGCCTCCCGAGGTCGAAGTTCCCTGCAACGACCCATAAACCTATCCTCTAGGCTCGCCGCCTCGTGATCGGGACCTACGCAGCGGCGGTGGCGGTTTGCGTGGCGGCGCTGGCGCTGGGGCAGGCGGCGCTGGGGCTGTGCGGGGTGCGTGGCTGGTCCTGGCTCTCGCCGCCGGTTGGGCTGGCACTGCTTTGCGCAGTGTGCTGGGGGACGGTGAGGCTGCCAGGGAACGGGATCGTTTCGGCGCTGCTGGTCCTGGTGCTCCTGGTCGCGGCGGCGGCATACCTGTGGGGGCGGCTGAAGGGCGGGGCGGCGGCGCTGAGCGAGGGCTGGCCGGTGGCGCTGGCGGCCCTGGTCGTGGCCTCGCTGCCGTTCGCGGTCGAAGGGCACTTCGGAATCCTCGGGACGAGCTTCAACCCCGACATGTCCCAGCACCTGCTGGCGACCGACCGGCTAGCGGCAGGGCAGGGCTCGCAGTTGCTCCACCAGGGCTATCCGCTGGGGCCGCACGCGGTGGTGGTGGCGCTGAACAAGGGCTTGGGAGTCGGCCTGGTGCAGGGGTTCAGCGGCCTGACCGTCGCCGTCGCGGTGCTGGCGCCGCTGACCGCGCTTGCCGCGTTCAGGGAGTTGCCCTGGTTGCCGCGCAGCGGTGCCGCCCTGGTGGTTGGGCTCGCCTACCTCGTCGCCTCCTACTACGCCCAGGGCGCCTTCAAGGAGACGATCGAGGCGCTGCTCGTGCTCGCCTTCGCGCTGGCTCTGCGCGAGGCGGGACGCGGCTGGGCCGGACTGCCGCTGCGGTTCGCGCCGGCGGCGCTGATCGCGGTCGGCGCGGTCTACGTCTACAGCTTCCCTGGGCTGCTCTGGCTGGGCGCGACCGCGGTGGTCTGGCTGCTGGCCGAGACGGCGCTGGGACGGCGGCCGGCCGAGTGGCGCTCGGCGGGGCTGGCGCTGCTGGTCTTCCTGGTCGCGGTGGCGCCGGAGATCGGCCGCATGGTCGACTTCCAGAGCTTTGAGACCTTCGATCCCAACGGGCCGGGGCTCGGCAACCTCTTCGGCCAGATCTCGCCCTTCGAGGCGCTCGGGATCTGGCCCTCGGGCGATTTCCGCCTGGCGCCGGGGGACGGGGCGGTGCCGGCGGCCGGCTACTACCTCGGAGCGGCCTTCGGCGTCGTGCTGCTGGCCTACGGGGTCTGGTCGTGCTGGCGGCGGCGGGAGACCGCGGTGCTCTCGGCGCTCGCCGCGTGCGCGATCGCCTACGCCGCGGCGCGGCTCGGCGGCACGCCCTACACCGCGGCCAAGGCGATCGAGATCAGCGCCCCGATCGTCGCACTGACCATCCTCCTCCCACTTGCATACCGATCTTTTGGCGCCTATAGCGCCGAAAAGATCGGTACCCCGGTTTTTTCGCTCCGCGAGGGGGGAGAGGCGGGCGCTTCCCCACCATCTCCCCAGGGCGGGCGGGGGCTGGGGATGGTTGCTACCGCGCTGTTCGTCCTCGCCGCCGCCGTCTGCTCGCTGCTCGCCTTCGCCAACGCGCCGGTCGGGCCGTCGTCCTACTCGCCGGCGCTCACCGGCTTCCGCGAGGACGTCGGCGAAGGCCCGACCCTCGTTCTCGCCTCGCACCAGTTGCTCGCCGACGAACAGGGCACTCCCTACATCTCCTGGGAGATGCGCGGCGGGCGCGTCTGCATCGCCGCCGAGGGCGAAATCGACGATCCGCCGCGGGGCGTGCGCTACGTCGTCACCGAAGGCTCACGCGACGAGCCGCCGTTCCCCGGCCTCCGCGCCAAGCGCGTCGCCAAGCCCTACGTGCTCTGGCAGGTGATCGATCCCAGCCCCGGCGAAAGCCCGTGCCCGCTGATCGCCGTCCGCCAGGCCCGGCAGGGCCCGGGGCGCTGACTGCGTTCGTCTTTAGTACGCCATAGGCATACAAGCGACGAACGCACTCGAGCAGGGGATGGCGAACGCGATCCGGTGAGCGGGCGCCAATCGCACTCGCCCCCGTACCATCACCCCGATGGAGGCCGCAACCGAGAAAGTCGTCGTCACCCTGCCCGACGGCAACCCGCTCGAGCTCGAGCCGGGGGCGACGGGCGCCGATGCCGCCGCCGCGATCGGACCCGGCCTGGCCAAGGCCGCCCTGGCGATCAAGGTTGACGGTGCGCTGCGCGACCTCTCCGCCCCACTGCCCGCACCGGGCGCCGAGATCGCGATCCTCACCGAGCGGGACCCCGAGGCCCTCGAGCTGATCCGCCACGACGCCGCCCACGTGATGGCCGAGGCGGTGACCGAGCTCTACCCCGGCACCAAGGTCACGATCGGGCCGCCGATCGAGTCCGGCTTCTACTACGACTTCGAGTTCCCGCCCGACACAAGGATCACCGAAGAGGACCTGCCGAAGATCGAGGAGGCGATGCGCGCCCACATCGCCGCCGACGAGGCCTTCGAGCGCCGCGACGTCCCGGTCGCCGAGGCGATCGAGCTGTTCGGCGACCAGGACCAGGGCTTCAAGGTCGAGCTGATCGAAGACCTCGTCCGCGACGAGGGCGTCGAGACGGTCTCGCTCTACCGCAACGGCCCCTTCGAGGACCTCTGCCGCGGCCCGCACTCGCCCTCGACCGGCCGGATCAAGGCGATCAAGCTGAGCTCGGTCGCCGGCGCCTACTGGCGCGGCGACGAGAACCGGGAGCAGCTGACCCGAATCTACGGCACCGCCTTCTTCTCCAAGGCCGACCTCGAGCAGCACCTGGAGCGGATCGAGGAGGCGAAAGCGCGCGACCACCGCCGCCTCGGCCCCCAGCTCGGCCTCTTCATGCTGCGCGACGAGGCGCCGGGCATGCCGTTCTGGCTGCCCAACGGCACCACCCTGCTGCACCTGATCGAAGCCGAGGTCCGCAAGCAGCTGCGCAAGCGCGGCTATGAGGAGATCGCGACGCCGCAGGTGCTCGACGTCAAGCTCTGGCACCGCTCCGGCCACTGGGACAACTACCGCGACGAGATGTACTTCATGAGCGACGGCGAGCGCGAATTCGCGCTGCGGCCGATGAACTGCCCCGGCGCCTGTCTCGTCTACTCCTCCGACCGCCACTCCTACCGAGAGCTGCCGCTGCGGCTGGCCGAGTTCGGCCGGGTCAGCCGCAACGAGCGCGAGGGCGTGCTCCACGGGTTGCTGCGGGTCCGCGCCTTCACCCAGGACGACGCCCACGTCTACTGCACCGAGGACCAGATCACCGACGAGGTCGCCTCGATCTGCGAGGGCATCGACGAGCTCTACGCCCGCTTCGGCTTCGAGGACGTCAAGGTCGAGCTCTCGACCCGGCCGGAGAAGTCGATGGGCTCCGAGGAGCAGTGGGCGAAAGCCGAGGCGGCGCTGAAGGAGGCGCTCGACCGCCAGGGCCGCGAGTACGAGCTGAACCCGGGCGACGGCGCCTTCTACGGCCCGAAGATCGACTTCCACGTCACCGACGCGCTCGGCCGCTCCTGGCAGTGCGGCACCTGCCAGCTCGACTTCCAGATGCCCGAGCGCTTCGAGCTCTACTACACCGGCGCCGACGACGCGCCCTACCGGCCGGTGATGATCCACCGCGCCCTGCTCGGCTCGATGGAGCGCTTCGCCGGCATCCTGATCGAGCACTACGGCGGCCGCTTCCCGACCTGGCTGGCGCCGGTGCAGGCGATCGTCCTGCCGATCTCCGACCGCCACGTCGAGTACGCCCGGCGGGCGCTCGAGGAGCTGCGCGGGCTCGGCGTCCGGGTCGGGATCGACGACCGCTCCGAGTCGATCGGCAAGAAGGTCCGCGACGCGGCGATCGGCCGCTACCCCTACATGCTGGTGGTCGGCGACCGCGAGCAGGAGAACGGCGCGGTCAGCGTTCGCTCCCACGCCGACGGCGAGCTGGGGGAGATGGCGCTGGCCGAGTTCGCCGCCCGCGTCGCGAGCGAGACCGGCGAATGACCCCGCCGAGCAAAATTTCGCTTGCGGACGAGCGCTCGGCCTCTATACTTGCCGGCACTTGACTGTTGGCACCCCAAATCACGCCCGCGCCTGAGCGCCCCGTGCCCACCGGTCGACCCCTCGTCCTCTTGAAGCTCCACCACTCTTCTCACTAGTGCCGGTTCCGCGCAGGTTCGATCGGCGCCCTCCCGAGCGCGACACCACCCGGATCAACGACCGGATCCGGGTCCCGCAGGTGCGCCTGATCGGCGCCGACGGCGAGCAGCTGGGAATCGTCGAGACCTCCGAGGCGCTGCGCCAGGCGCAGGCCGCCGACCTCGACCTGGTCGAGGTCGCGCCGAACTCGAAGCCGCCGGTGACCCGGCTGCTCGACTACTCGAAGTACAAATACGAGCAGGAGCAGAAGCAGAAGCAGGCGCGCAAGCACCAGCAGCAGACCAACATCCGCGAAATCAAGCTGCGCCCGAAGATCGCGGAGAACGACTACAACACCAAGAAGGGCCACGTCGAGCGTTTCCTGCGCCACCACGACAAGGTCAAGGTGACGATCATGTTCCGCGGCCGCGAGCAGGCCCATCCGGAGCGCGGTCGGGCGCTGCTGCAGAAGCTGTTCGAGGACCTCGGCGGGATCGCGACGATCGAGTCGCAGCCGCTGCAGGAAGGCCGCAACATGAGCATGCTGCTGGCGCCGAGCAAAGAGGTCGACCGCGTCGAGGCGGCCAAAGACGGCGCGGCCAAAGACGGCGCGGAGAAAGACGGCGCGGCCAACGAGGCCGAGCCGCAGCAGCAGCAGTCGGCTCCGGCCGACGCCAAAACCGCCTAGCGGCTGACTAGCCGAGCAGCACGTCGGCGATCCGCTCGGCGGCGTGGCCGTCCCAGAGGGGCGGCGGCTCGGGCTTGCGGTCGGAGCGCGACTCGAGCGCGCCGGGGATGCTGGCGATCGCCGCCGGATCGAGGCCGAGCAGGGTGTTGGTGCCGGCGCTGATCGTCACCGGGCGCTCGGTGTTGTCGCGCAGGGTGAAGCAGGGGATGCCGAGGTAGGTCGTCTCCTCCTGGATGCCGCCGGAGTCGGTGAGGACGGCGCGCGAGTCGGCGAGCAGCGAGAGGAAGTCGAGGTAGCCGAGCGGCTCGCCGAGGCGCAGGCCGGGCGCGCCGGCGCCGCTCGCCTCCATCATCTTGCGGGTCCGCGGGTGGACCGGGAAGACGACCGGCATCGTCTCGGCCAGGGCGGCGAGCCGGGCGACCGTCTCGCCGAGCAGCGGCCCGTCGACCAGCGCCGGCCGGTGCAGGGTGACGAGCAGGTACTCGCCGGGGGCGAGGCCGAGGGCGGCGGCGGCGCCGGCCGCCCGGAAGCGGTCCTCGAGCGCGACCAGGGTGTCGATCATCGTGTTGCCGACCAGGTGTTGGCGCTCGGCCGGGATCCCTTCGGCGCGCAGGTTCTCGGCCGCCTCCTCGCTGTGCAGGAAGAGGTGCTCGGCGAAGCGGTCGGCGACGATCCGGTTGACCTCCTCGGGCATCGTCAGGTCGAAGGAGCGCAGGCCCGCCTCGACGTGGGCGACCGGGATCTCCATCTTCACCGCGGTCAGCGCCGCCGCCAGGGTCGAGTTGACGTCGCCGGGGACGACGACGAGGTCGGGGCGCTCGGCGCGGAGCACCGGCTCCAGCCGCTCCATCGTCCGCGCCGTCTGCAGCGCGTGGCTGCCGGAGCCGACCTCGAGCATGTGGTCGGGCGCCGGCACGCCGAGCTCCTCGAAGAAGACCTCCGACATCGCCCGGTCGTAGTGCTGGCCGGTGTGGACGAGGACGTGGTGACCCTGCGGGTGGCGCTCGCGCATCGCGCCGATCACCGGGGCGGTCTTGACGAAGTTGGGGCGGGTGCCGAGGACGTAGACGACTCGCATCGGCTCGCAGGCTACTTGCGCCTCTGGCGTCGCGCCGGTCTCGGCGCGCCCGGTCTGCTTCAATAGCGGACCCGTATGCCGAAGATGAAAACCCATTCCGGCGCCAAGAAGCGGTTCAAGAAGACCGCCACCGGCAAGCTGCGCGGCCGCCGCGCCTTCTCCAGCCACATCCTGGAGAAAAAGCCGGCGAAACGGAAGCGGCGGATGAGCAAGCCGGTCGAGATCTCGCCGCAGGACGCGCCGCGGGTCCGCAACCTGCTCGGAGGCAAGAAGTGAGCCGCGTCAAGCGCTCCGTCCATGCGCGCAAGAAGCGCCGCAAGGTGCTGAAGGAAGCGAAGGGCTACTTCGGCCGCAAGCACTCCTCCTATCGCTTCGCCAAAGAGCAGGTGCAGCGCTCGGGGATGTACGCGTACCGCGACCGGCGCAACAAGAAGCGGACCTTCCGCTCGCTCTGGATCACCCGCATCAACGCCGCCGCGCGGCTCGAGGGCATGAGCTATTCGGAACTGATGCACGGGCTCAAGCTGGCCGAGGTCGAGGTCAACCGCAAGATGCTGGCCGACATCGCGGTCAACGACCGCGACGCCTTCCGCCGATTCGTGGAGCTAGCCCGGGAGGGTGCCGCCGCCTGAGGGCGAACGACACCAGAGTTCTTCCCGGGCGGGCCGTGAGAACGGCCTTTTTTTGTGCTCTGGGTTGTTTCCTGGGGACTTCGATGACGGTTCTGACAGATCTGACGAGACTTCGATGACGATCACCAGCCAAGACAACGCGAAACTGAGACTGGTCCGCAAGCTGCAGGAGCGCAAGCACCGCGAGCGCGAGGGGCTGTTCGCGACCGAGGGCGAGGACCTGCTTGCCGCCGGGCTGGCGGCCGGGGCGGAGCCGCGCTTCCTGCTCACCGCGGCCGGCTCCGAGCTGCCCGCCGAGTGGGACGGGGAGGAGGTCGAGCCGCGCCTGCTCGACGCCGCCTCGACGCTCGGCTCGGGGACCCGGGCGATCGCCGTCTGGCCGCGCCGCTGGGCCGAGGTCGCGACCGCGCCGAGCCTCTACCTGCACGGCGTCGGCGACCCCGGCAACGTCGGCGCGATCGTCCGCACCGCCGATGCGCTGCTCGGCGGGACCGTCGTTCTCGGCCCGGATTGCGCCGACCCCTTCGCGCCGAAGGCGGTGCGGGCCAGCATGGGCTCGATCTTCGCGCGGCCACCGCTGCGCGGCGAGCTGGGGGAGACGCACGCGCCGCGGGTGGGTCTCGTCGCCCACGGCGGCGCCGGGCTCGAGGCGCTCGACGGCGCTGCCACCGCCTGCCTCGGCGCCGAGCGCGAGGGGCTGCCGGACGAGGTCCTCGCCGCCTGCGACGCCACCGCGACGATCCCCCTGCGCCCCGGCGGCGCCGAGTCGCTCAACGTCGCCGCCGCGGCGGCTATAGCTTGCCAGCGGATGAAAGAGGTCGCCGATGCCTGAGAGATCGCAGACGATCTCGCGGATCGCGGAGATCAGGGCCGAGGCGGCCGCCGCGATCGAGGCCGCCGGCTCGAGCGCCGAGCTCGAGGACGTGCGGGTCCGCTTCCTCGGCCGCAAAGCCGAGCTGACGACGATCCTGCGCGGGATCGCCGAGCTGCCGCGGGAGGAACGCGGCAAGGTCGGTGGCGCCGCGAACGCGGCGCGCAGCTCGCTCGAGTCCCTGCTCGCCGAGCGCGAAGGCGTGGTCTTCGGAGCCGAGCTCGACCGGAAGCTGGCCGCCGACCGCGTCGACGTCACCCTGCCCGGGGCGCCGCCGCGCCCGGTCGGCCACGCCCACCTGATCGCCCGCACCCAGCGGACGATCGAGGACGTGATGGTCGGCCTCGGCTACTTCGTCGCCGAAGGCCCGGAGATCGAGCGCGACTACTACAACTTCACCGCGCTCAACCACCCGCCCGGCCACCCGGCGCGGATGCTGCAGGACACCTTCTACCTGCAGTCGAAGCCCGAGGTGCTGCTTCGCACCCACACCTCGCCGATGCAGGTCCGGGCGATGGAGAACCAGGAACCGCCGATCTTCGTCGTCGTCCCCGGCAAGGTCTACCGGCGCGATTCCGACGCCACCCACAGCCCGATGTTCCACCAGATGGAGGGGCTGGCGATCGCCGCCGGGATCACCTTGGCCGACCTCAAGGGGACCCTGTTGGCGCTCTCGCGGGCGCTTTTCGGCGAGAGCCGCGAGGTGCGCCTGCGGCCCCACTACTTCCCCTTCACCGAGCCGAGCGTCGAGGTCGACGTCTCCTGCTTCCAGTGCGAGGGCAGCGGTCGGCTGCCGGATGGCAGCCGCTGCAACCTCTGCAAGGGCCAGGGCTGGATCGAGATCCTCGGCGCCGGCATGGTCGACCCCAACGTGCTCGGCTTCGTCGCGCAATACGGCTACGACGCCGAGCGGGTCCAGGGCTTCGCCTTCGGGCTCGGGGTCGAGCGGGTCGCGATGCTGCGACATGGGGTGCCGGATCTGCGCCGCTTCTTCGACAACGATGTGCGGATGCTGGAGCAGTTCGGATGAGGAGCTGCTGATGCGGGTCCCCTACAGCTGGCTGCGCGAGCACTGCGACCCCGGCCTCTCCCCCGAGGAGCTGGCCGATCGCCTGGTGATGACCGGGACCGAGGTCGAGCGGGTCGACCTCGCCGGCCCGCCCGCCGCTGAGAACTTCGTCGTCGGCAAGGTCGAGGCCGCCGAGCGCCACCCCGACGCCGACCGGCTGCGGGTCTGCACGGTCGACGTCGGCGACGGCGCGGCGCGGACGATCGTCTGCGGCGCCCCCAACGTCGCCGCCGGCCAGACCGTCGCCGTCGCCCTGCCGGGGGCGCGGATGCCGGGCGGCGAGAAGCTGCGCAAGGCGAAGCTGCGCGGCGTCGCCTCCGAAGGGATGATCCTCGCCGCCGACGAGCTCGAGCTCGGCGATGACCACGAGGGCACCCTGGTCCTCGACGACACGCTCGCCGCCGGCACCCCGCTGACCGCCGTGATCCCGCTCGCCGAGCCGGTGCTCGAGATCGAGGTGACGCCGAACCGCAGCGACTGCCTCGGCGTCTTCGGCGTCGCCCGCGAGGTCCACGCGGTGACCGGCGCCGAGCTCGGCGCCGAGCCCTGGGCCGAGGACGCCATCCCCAGCGCCGAGGGCGACGTCCACGAGCTCGCCTCGGTGACGGTCGCGGTCCCCGAGCTCTGCCCGCGCTTCACCGCCCGCGCCTTCCTCGAGGTGAGGATCGGCCCCTCGCCGCTCTGGCTGCGGCAACGGCTGGCGGCGGCGGGTCAGCGCCCGATCAACAACGTCGTCGACATCACCAACTACGTGATGTTGCTGACCGCCCAGCCGCTGCACGCCTTCGACCTCGACAAGGTCCCCGGCGGCGAGCTGATCGTCCGCACCGCGAAGCCCGGCGAGAAGATGACCACCCTCGACGGCGTCGAGCGCACTCTCGACCAGGAGACGGTGGTCGTCTGCGACCGCAACGGCCCGAGCGGGATCGCCGGGATCATGGGTGGCCAGGTCTCCGAGGTCTCCGAGGCGACGACCAGGGTCCTGCTCGAGGTCGCCTGCTGGAACGGGACCAACATCCTTCGCACCTCGCGGCTGCTCGGGCTGCGCTCGGAGGCCTCGGCCCGGTTCGAGAAGCAGCTCCACCCGGAGCTGGCGATGCGGGCGCAGCGGATCGCCTCGCGGCTGATGGTCGAGCTCTGCGGCGCCGAGCTGGTGCCGGGGACGATCGACGTCGCCGCCGAACCGCCGCCGGTCACCGAGCTCCGCCTGCGCGCCGAACGCGTCCGCTCGGTCCTCGGGATCGAGGTTCCGCAGGCCGACCAGCGGACCTACCTCGAGCGGCTCGGCTTCGGGGTCGAGGCCGACGGCGAGGACCTGGTCGCGACGGTGCCGCCCGACCGCCACCACGACGTCACCCGCGAGGTCGACCTGATCGAGGAGGTGGCCCGGATCCACGGCCTCGACGAGCACCTGCCAGCGACGCTGCCGGCGGTCGGCGAGCGGGTCGGCGCGCTCGGCCGGCCGCGCCGGTTGCGGCGGCGGGCCGAGGACGTGCTGCGCGACCTCGGCTTCGACCAGGTCGTCTCCTGGAGCTTCACCGACCCCGACGAGGCGGCGCGGCTGCGGATCCCCGCCGGGGACCTCCGGGCCAGGCCGGTGCGGATCGCCAACCCGCTCTCCGAGGAGCAGTCGGTGATGCGGACGACGGTGCTCGGCTCGCTGCTCGACAGCACCGCCCGCAACGTCGCCCGCGGCGCCGAGCGGCTGGCGCTGTTCGAGTTCGGCAGCGTCTATCTCGACGAGCCGCCGCCGGACACCGAGGACCCGCTCGCCGGAGGGTTCCCCGGCGAGCAGCCGGCGCCGCTGCGCGAGCCGCTGCGGATCGCCGCGATCGCCCTCGGCCCGCTCGAGCCGCGCTCCTGGCGGACCGCCGGCCAGCAAGCCGACTTCTTCGCTCTCAAGGGCGTCGCCGAAGCGCTCGCCGGCCAGCTGCGGGCACCGCTCTCCTTCGCCCCCGGCGAGCAGCCCTTCCTGCACCCCGGCCGCGCCGCCGCGGTGTCGATCGCCGGCGCGCCCGCGGGCTGGCTGGGCGAGGTCCACCCGCTCGTCTGCCGCGCCTGGGACATCCCCGCCGCGGTCGCCTTCGAACTCGACGCGGCGCCGCTGCTCGCCGCCTCCGCGGTTGGCGAGGAGACCTACGAGGACGTGACGACCTTCCCACCGGCCCGGCGCGACATCGCCGTCGTCGTCCCCGCCGAGGTGGCGGCCGAGCAGGTGCGGGCGACGGTCGTCGAGGCCGGCGGCGAGCTGCTGCGGGCTGCGCGCGTCTTCGATCTCTACGAAGGCGAGCAGCTGGGTGCGGGGCGGAAGAGCCTGGCGCTCGGGCTCGAGCTCGGCGCCCCCGACCGGACCCTGACCGACGAGGAGGTCGACCGGGTGCGCGAGGCGATCGTCGCCGCGCTGGGTGAGATCGGAGGGCAGCTGCGTGAATGAGCTCGCAACCCAGCCGCTCGACGGCGATCCCGCCGCGCGGGTGCTGGTCGCCGGCGCCAACGGCTTCACCGGAGCCCTGGCGGCGAAGATCGTCTGGGACCATCCCCGGCTCGAGCTGGTGCGGGCGACCTCGCGCAGCGACGCCGGCAAGCGGATCGAACAGCTCTACCCGCGCTACCGGGTGCCGCTCGAGTTGACCGAGCTCGACCTCGACAGGCTCGACGGCGTCGATGCGGCGATCGTCGCCTACCCGCACGGGGCGGCGGCGCCGACCGTGGCGGCGATGCGCGCCGCCGGCCTGCTTGTCGTCGACCTCTCGGCCGACTTCCGCCTCCGCGAGATGGCTACCTACGAGAGGTGGTACGGCGAGCACGGCGCTCCCGACCTCTTCGGCACCGCCGTCTACGGGCTCAGCGAGCTCTACCGCGAGGAGTTGCGCGAGGCGAAGCTGGTCGCCACCCCCGGCTGCTATCCGACCGCCAGCGTGCTGGCGCTGGCGCCGCTGGCCGAAGCCGGGCTGCTCGCCGACGTCAGCGTCGTCGCGATGCAGGGGACCTCGGGATACGGGCGCTCGAGTGACGACCTCGTCCACTTCAGCGCGATGACCGAGAACGCCTTCCCCTACAAGACCGAGGGCCACCGCCACCGGCCGGAGATCGAACAGGAGCTGGCGGCGCTCGGTGGCGCCGCCCCGGTCGCCTTCGTCCCGCACCTGCTGCCGCTCGACCAGGGCGAGCTGGCGACGTGCTTTGCGGCTCTCACCGAGCCGACGTCGAAAGGGGCGGTGCGCGACCTCTACGAGCGCCGCTACCGCGAGGAGCCCTTCGTCCACGTCCTGCCCGGGCCGCCGAACCTGCGGGCGCTGCGCGACACCAACGAGTGCCACGTCTACGTCACCGTCGAGGAGCACGGCAAGGTGATGGCCTTCGGCGCGATCGACAACATCTGGAAGGGCGCCTCAGGGCAGGGCGTCCAGAACCTCAACCTGATGCTCGGCCTCGACGAGACGGAGGGACTCCGGTGAGCTGTTCCTTATCCCGGAATAGCGTGGAAAAGGAACAGCTCGAGGAGGGGGTTGCGTGACGCCGGGGAGCGAAGGCCCCGCCGCCGGCCCGGAGCCGGGCGCCGGCTTCTTCCGCTCGCGCTGGGTCGAGGAGCCGGCCGGCGTCGAGCAGCTCGACCCGGCACGGCTCGCGCCCGGCTTCCGCGCCGGCGGCGCCCACTGCGGCCTGAAGAAGAGCGGCGGCACCGACGTCGGGCTGCTGGTCTGCGACGACCCGACGGTCAGCTCGGCGATGGTGCTGACCGCCAATGCCTCCGCCGCCGCCCCGATCCGCGTCTGCCGCGAGGCGGTCGCGCTCGACCGGGTCCGCGCCGCGGTGGTCAACAGCGGTAACGCCAACGCCGAGACGGGCGAGCAGGGCTACCAGGACGCCTACGACATGTGCCGCCGCGCCGCCGACGCGCTCGGCCTCGGCAACGAGGAGGTCGCGGTCGCCGAGACCGGGACGATCGGCGTGCCGCTGCCGATCGCCGCGGTGCTCGAGGGGATCGAGAGGGCGGCGGGCTCTCTGTCGCCGAACGGCGGCCTCGACTTCTCCGACGCGATCACCACCACCGACCGCTGGCCCAAGCGCGTGGCGCTGCGGATCGACGGCGTCACGGTTTCGGCTCAGGCGAAGGGCGCCGGGATGATCGAGCCGCGGATGGCGACGATGCTCTGCTTCGTCCAGACCGACGCGGTGCTCGACGACGCCGCCGCTGAGCTGCGCGCCGCGGTCGACGCCTCCTTCAACCGGATCACCGTCGACGGCCAGATGAGCACCAACGACTGCGTCCTGCTGCAGGGGACCGGCGCCGCCGGCAAGCCGCTGCCCGCCGGCCTGCTGACCGCGATCCTCACCCAGCTGGCGATCGAGATCGTCCGCGACGGCGAGGGCGCCGCCCGCGCCGCCCGGATCACCGTCGAGCAGGCGGCGAGCGCGGCCGAGGCCGAGCGCGTCGCGCGGGCGATCGCCAACTCGCCGCTGGTCAAGACCGCCCTCTACGGCCGCGACCCGAACTGGGGCCGGATCGCGCAGGCGGCCGGCGCGGCGCTGGCCGGCGAGGACCTGGAGGAGATCGGCGAGGCTTCGATCGACGCCGCCGAGCTCGGCGCCGAGGTGGGGGAGGCCGAGATCGGCCTGCGGCTCGGCCGCGGCAGCCACTGCGCCAGCGTCTGGTTCTCCGACCTCGGCCACGAGTACGTGACCCTCAACGCCGAGTACACGACCTAGTCGCCGACCCACCAATCCCGGACCCAAAAGGACCCAAGGCCACCGAAGGATGAAGAGATGAGCGAGCGAGCCCCCCAATCCCGCGCCGCCGGCACCAGCGTCGAGACGCTGCTCGAGGCGCTGCCCTACATCCGCGAGTTCCACGGCCGCACTGTCGTCATCAAGTACGGCGGCGCCGCGATGCTCGACGAGCAGCTGCGCGACGACTTCGCCGCCGACGTCGTGCTGCTCAAGTACGTCGGCCTCAACCCGATCATCGTCCACGGCGGCGGTCCCGAGATCACCCGCTACATGGAGAAGCTCGGGCTCGAGGTCAAGTTCCACGACGGCCTGCGGGTCTCCGACGCGGAGACGGTCGAGATCGCGCGGATGGTGCTGGTCGGCAAGCTCAACGCGGAAATCGTCCAGCGGCTCAACCGCCACGGCCAGTCGGCGGTCGGCCTCGCCGGCGAGGACGGGATGTTGTTCGAGGTCTCTCCGGTCCACAACGCCGACCAGGTCGGCTACGTCGGCTCGATCGAGCGGGTCGACGTCGACGTCCTAAACCACATCGCCGCCGACTACATCCCGGTGATCGCCTCCTCGGCCTCCTCGCGCGAGGGCCAGTCCTACAACGTCAACGCCGACGAGGCGGCCGGCAAGGTCGCGGCGGCGCTCGGCGCCTTCAAGGCGATCTTCCTCACCGACGTCGCCGGCTGGCTGGCCGACCCCGAGGACGAGGAGTCGCTGGTCTCGCGGGCGACGGTCGCCGAGGTCGAGGAGGCGCTGCTCGCCGTCTCGGGCGGGATGCGGCCGAAGCTGCAGGCCTGCGCCGACGCGATCCGCGGCGGCTCCGAGTTCGCCCACATCATCGACGGTCGCGTTCCCCACAGCCTGCTGCTGGAGCTCTTCACCGACGCCGGCGTTGGCACCATGGTGACTCCGTGAGGGCGGCGCCTGCAAACCGGCGCCTGGGCGCGCCTGCAAACCGGCGCCTGGGGGTGTCCTCGGTCGGGCTCCTCGGGTCACGCACTGAAGAGTGCGCTCCCCTCGTCACCCTCCCTGCGCCCTACCCAGGCTTGGTTTTTGGCGCCGGGCGTGGTTCGGCCGTGCGGGGCGGCGCGGTGCGTGGTTCGAACGGTCGGGGGGATGCGTGAGCGGCCTCGAGGAGACCCGGGCGCTCGAGGAGCGCTACCTGATGCGCACCTACAAGCGGGCGCCGGTCGACTTCGTCCGCGGCGAGGGGGCGCTGCTCTGGGACGAGGAGGGCAACGAGTACCTCGACTTCCTGACCGGGATCTCCGTCTCCTCGGTCGGCCACTGCAACCCGGCGGTGGTCGCCGCGGTCTGCGAGCAGGCGGGGCGGTTGATGCACGTCTCGAACCTCTTCTACACCGAGCCGATGGCGCGGCTGGCGCAGCGGCTCTCCGACTCGAGTCTCGGCGGCCGCGTCTTCTTCTGCAACTCGGGGACCGAGGCGGTCGAGTGCGCGATCAAGGTCGCCCGCAAGCACGCCCACGGGCGCGGCGTCGCGGCGCCGGAGATCGTCAGCTTCGAAGGCGACTTCCACGGCCGCAGCTACGGCGCCCTGGCGGCGACCCCGGGGATGGCGCGGAACGAGGCGCTGGGGCCGATGCTGCCGGGCTTTCGCGCGGTTCCGCGCAACGACGTCGCCGCGCTGCGCGAGGCGGTCGGCCCGAACACCGCGGCGGTGATGCTCGAGCCGATCCAGGGCGAGGCCGGGGTCCGGCCGACCTCCGACGAGGCGCTGCTGGCGGCCCGCGAGGCCTGCGACGAGGTCGGGGCGCTGCTGATCCTCGACGAGATCCAGACCGGTCTGGGGCGGACCGGGTCGCTCTGGGCCTACGAGCAGACGCCGGTCCGGCCGGACGTGATCACCAGCGCCAAGGCGCTCGGCGGCGGCCTGCCGATCGGCGCCTGCATCACCGCCCCGGTCGCGGCCGAGGTGCTTGAGCCCGGCGACCACGGCTCGACCTTTGCCGGCGCCCCGGTCGCCACCGCGGCGGCGCTCGCCGTCCTCGACCTGATCGACGACCCGGCGCTGCTGCGCGGCGTGCGCGATAAGGGCGCGGTGCTGCGCGATGGATTGGCGGCGCTCGAAGGGGTCCGCGAGGTGCGCGGGCGCGGCCTGATGATCGGGGTCGGTCTCGAGCCGGGAATCGAGGCGGCGGCGCTCGGCGCCGACCTCCTGAGCCGCGGCCTGGTCGTCAACGTCCCCGCCCCCGACACGATCCGGCTGCTGCCGCCGCTGGTGGTCGAATCGGCTCAGATCGAGCGCGCGATTGGCCTATTTGGCGAATCGCTTCTAGGCTTGAGCGCATCGTGAAGAGCAGGGACGACCCGATCTCCGGCCCGAAGCCGCTTGCCGGCTCTGCCGCGCGCCGGGTCGAGGCGATCATCGAGGGCGCCGAGAAGGCCGCCGAGCGGGTGATCGACGAGGCCGAGACGAGGGCGCGCGAGTACCTGGCCGAGGCCGAAGCCGCGGCCGACCGCACGGTCGCCGAGCGGCTCGCCGCGCTCGGCGAGCTGACCGACGCCCTGGTCGCCCAGGCCGACGCGATCCGCCGCCAGTCCGAGCTCTTGACCGCCTCGCTGCGCGAAGCGAAGGAGCGGCTGGAAGCCGAGGGCGGAGCCGCTTCCTCGCGGCCGGCGGCGGAGCCCTCGCCCTCGCCCGCCGAGCCCGCCGCTCGCCGGGCGGACGCCGGCAGCGCCGGGATCGGCAGCGACGGCGCCGATTCGCCGCGCGCCCCGCACCTGGCCGCGGTCGAGCCGCCGCAGCCCTCCGGCCCGGAAGCGGCGCCGGACCAGATGGCCGAGCGGCGCCAGCCGGGCACCCCCGCCGGTGCCCGGCTGCTGGCTACGCAGATGGCGGTCTCCGGCTCGAGCCGGGAGGAGATCGCGGCGCGGCTGCGAACCGGCTTCGAGATCGACGACGCGGACGCGATTCTCGACGCGATCCTCGGGCCCGAGGCCTAGCCCCTTCGATGCACGACGACCCGACCAGAATCATGCGCCAGCCCGACGACGACGGGCGCGGCGGGCGGCCGCGCGGCAACATGCGGCTGCTGGTCGCCGGCCTGGTCGCGGTGATCGTCGGCTTGGTGATCGCGATCGTCGTCATCGCCAGCAGCGACGGCGGCGACTCGTCCAGTAGCGAAGCGACGACGGCGACCGAACCGACGACGCAGACGACGACGAGCGAAGAAACGACCGAAGAAGAAACGACTCCCGAAGAAAAAGAAACCGCCCCGGAAGAAGAAGAAGCGCCGGAAGAAGAAGTGAACCCGGAAGAAGAAGGCGGCGAAGGCGGGATCGAAGAACCCGAACTGCCCGAAGAAGGCGAACCGGTCGTGCCCGAAGAAGGCCTGGGCGGCGAAGGCGGCGGCATCGAAGCCGAATAGGCTTCCGCCCTCGTGAGCGAGCACCCCTTCCAGCTGACGCCGCCGACGGCGAGCTACGAGGCCGACCCCTCGCAGGTCGACCGCGTCCTGCTGCTCTACTCGGGCGGCCTCGACACCAGCGTGATGCTGAAGTGGATCCAGGACTCCTACGAGGCCGAGGTGGTCTGCCTCACCGTCAACCTCGGCCAGCCCGGCGAGGACTACGCGGTGATCGAAGAGAAGGCGAAGGCGCTCGGCGCGGTCGAGTGCCACGTGGTCGACGCCCGCGAGCGCTTCGCCGAGGAGTTCCTGGTGCCGGCGATCCGCGCCAACGCCGTCTACGGCAACGGCTACCCGCTCTTCACCGCGCTCGGCCGGCCGCTGATCGCACAGCTTGCGGTCGAATACGCACGGAAGTCGAACTGCGACACGATCGCCCACGGCTGCACCGGTAAGGGCAACGACCAGGTGCGGATCGAGGCGACGGTGGCGACGCTGGCGCCCGAGCTGCGGACGATCGCTCCGGTCCGCTCCTGGAAGATGGGGCGCGACGAGGAGATCGCCTACGCCCGCGAGCACGGGATCCCGGTCAAGGGCGGGACCGAGGTGGCGCCCTACTCGATCGACGACAACCTCTGGGGACGCTCCTCGGAGGGGCGCTGGATCGAGGACCTCGACCACGCCCCCGAGGACGACGTCTTCCAGTTGGTGACGCGGCCCGAGGAGGCTCCGGACGAGGCGCAGGTGGTGACCGTCGGCTTCGAGGCCGGGCGACCGGTCTCGCTCGACGGCGAGCGCCTCGGCCTGGTCGAGCTGCTCGAACGCGCCGCCGAGATCGGCTGCCGGCACGGGGTCGGGATCGTCGACCACATCGAGGACCGGATCGTCGGCCTCAAGGTCCGCGACATCTACGAGGTGCCGGCGGCGGCGATCGTCCTCACCGCCCACGAGGAGCTCGAGCGCCTAGTCGGCACGATTCACCAGAACCAGTTCAAGCCGGCCCTCGACCAGAAGTGGGGCTACCTCGTCTACGGCGGCCTCTGGTGGGAGCCGCTGCGCACCGACCTCGACGCCTACATGAAGGAGGTCAACGCGCGGGTGACGGGGGAGATCGGTCTGCGTCTCTACAAAGGCAGCGTCAGGGTCGTGACCCGTTCCTCGGCCAATGCCGTCTACGACGCCGCGCTCGCCAGCTTCTCCGAATCGGGCGGGCTCTTCTCGCAGCAGGCCTCGCCCGGCTTCATCGAGCTCTGGTCGCTGCAGTCGCGGCTGGCGCACCGGCTGCGAACCGAGCCGGCCGAGACGCGCGAGGAGCTCGGCCTGCCGGAGCCCGACGAGGTGGGGGAGGGATCGTGAACGAGAGGGTCGGCAAGCTCGCGGTGCGCTACGGCTTCCGCTACCTGCGCCGCCGCTACCGGCGCGAGATCCGCGCCGGGCTCGCCGTCGCCGCGGTCGGCGCCGCCGTCGCGGTCTACCTCGGCACCCGCAACGTGCGCGAGGGCTGAGACGCCGCACGGCGCCGCGCCGCTATCCATAACTCCGGTTATCGCTGCGCAAGGCCGCTTGCGGGTTATCGTCGACCGGCAGGATTTCGGCGACCGACCCCGTAGCCTCGATGCCCGTGCCAGGGCTTCGCTCGAACTCGCGCCTCGCGCCGCTGGGCGCGGCGGCGGCGCTCCTCGCTCTGCTCGCGGCCCTGGTGCTGGTCGCGGCGCCGGCCGGCGCCGCTGATCGCGGCGAGCTGGAAGCGAAGCTGGTCAGCGCGCGCGAAGAAGCCGCCTCGATGGCGGCTGGCCTGCAGCAGTCCCATGCCGAACTGGCGAGCGCCGAAGCCGGAGCGCTGCGGGCCGAAAACCACGAGCGAAGGTTGACCGAACTGCTCGCAGAAGGCGAAGCCCGGGCCGCCGCGCTGGAACGCAAGGTCGAGCGCACCCGGGCGCGGCTGCGGCGCGAACGGGCCCGGCTCGTGCGGGCGCGGGCGGCGCTGGCGAACCGGCTGGTGGCGATCTACGAGACCGGCGTCGCCGACCCGACCAGCGTCATCCTCGGCTCCGGCGACTACGAGGAACTCGCCACCCGCGCCGACTACCTGCGGCTGATCTCCGAATCCGACTCGGCGCTGGCGGCGCGGGTCGAGCAGGTGCGAAACCAGGTGAGCCGCGCCGCCGAGTGGGTCGAGGCGCTGCACCGGCGGGCGATCGCCTACGACCGGCGGCTCGCCGCGGCGCGGGACGAAATCTCCTCGGTTCGCGCGGCCGCCCAGGAAGCCGCCGCGCACCTCGCCGCGGTCAGCGCCAGCCGGGAAGCCTCGCTGGCGACGCTCAAAGACGACATCGGCGTCTGGGTCAAGGACGTGCAACGGATCCGCGCCGCCGAAGCGCGGGCGGCGAGCGAAGCCGAAGCCGAAGAAGAAGTCGGCCGCTGGCTCGGCGGCCCCTACTCGATCCCTACCTACATCGTGATGTGCGAGTCGGGCGGCGACTACGGCGCGGTCAACCCCTCGAGCGGCGCCGGCGGCGCCTACCAGGTGCTGCCCTCGACTTGGGAGCTCTACGGCGGCCAGGGCGAGCCGCAGAACGCTCCCAAGGCCGAACAGGACCGGATCGCCGCCGAAATCTGGGCCGACTCCGGGACCAGCGCCTGGGTCTGCGGCTGAGGGCCCGCGCCGTCGCACTTGCGCCACGAAGCCGCGCGCGAAGATTTACCCTCTGCGCGCAATAGCAGACAAAACATCTCCTAGGATCTGTCACCATGGATGCCGTGAAGGAGGCCCTGCTCGAACGGAAAGTCGACGCTCTCGACGCCCGTTTCGACCAAGCCGAGGAGCGCAATCGCGATGAACACCGGGAAATCCGTTCGGGGATCAGCGGCCTGCGCGATGAGATGAAAAGCGGCCTCGGCGGCCTGCGCGATGAGATGAACCAAGGTCTCGGCGGTCTGCGCGATGAGATGAACCAAGGTCTCGGCGGCCTGCGCGATGAGATGAACCAAGGTCTCGGCGGCCTGCGCGATGAGATGAACCAAGGTCTCGGCGGTCTGCGCGATGAGATGAACCAAGGTCTCGGCGGCCTGCGCGAGGAGTTGAACGCAGACATTGGCGGCCTGCGCGAGGAGATGAACGCGGGCTTGCGGGATCTGCGAGGCGAGATGCGCGCCTTCAACCGATTCGCGCTGGCAATCCTCGGCTCGATCGTCGCCACCCTGATCTCCGGCGTGGGCGTCGCCGTGATCGCCCAGCTGCTCTGAATTCCGGGCGCAGTTAGCGGCAAAGCGCGGCGGTGCCATCTGCCCCGATTGCGATGATCGGCAGCGACCCGATGAGCACCTCCGCAGCAGTCCATCTCCATGCCCACAGCGAGTACTCGCTGCTCGATGGCGCCTGCAAGATCGACGCGATGGCGGCGCGGGCGGCGGCGCTCGGGCAGCCGGCGCTGGGGCTCACCGACCACGGCGTGATGAACGGCGCGGTCGACCTCTACAAGGCCTGCAAGAAGCACGGGATCAAACCGATCGTCGGGCTCGAGGCCTACCTCGTCGACGACCGTCAGGCGGTCAGGGAGCAGACTCGCTACGAGCGCAACCACCTGACCCTGCTGGCCGAAAGCGACGCCGGCTTCGCCAACCTGGTCAAGCTGACCTCGGCCGGCTTCCTCGAAGGCTTCTCGCGCGGCAAGGCCAACGTCGACATGGAGCTGCTCGCGCGGCACTCCGAGGGCGTGATCGCGCTCACCGGCTGCCTGCAGTCGCGGTTCTGCCGGCGGCTGGTCGAAGAGCGCCACGACGACGCCCGCGCCCACCTCGACGACCTGATCCAGGCCTTCGGCCCCGACCAGGTCTACTTCGAGGTGCAGAAGAACGGGATCGCCGAGCAGGACAAGGCGAACGAGGGGATCGTCCGCTTCGCCCGCGAGCTGGGCCGGCCGCTGGTCGCCACCGCCGACGTCCACTACCTGACCCGCGAGGACTTCGACAACCACGCGGCGCTGCTCTGCGTGCAGACGAAATCGACGCTGGAAGCGCCGAAGATGAGCTTCGACACCAACGAGTTCTACATCAAGAGCTCGGAGGAAATGCACGAGTCCTTCGCCGAGTGGCCCGAGGCGGTGCCGACGTCGCTGGAGATCGCCGAGCGCTGCTCGCTCGAGATCGAGCTCGGCAGCCTGCTGTTGCCGCGCTACCCGACCGAAAACGGCGAGGAGCCGGAGGCGATGCTGCGGCGGATCGCCACCGAGGGCCTGCGCGAGCGCTACGGCGACCCGCCACCGGCCGCGGCGGTCGAGCGGATGGAGTTCGAGCTCGGGGTGATCGAGGAGATGGGCTTTCCGTCCTACTTCCTGATCGTCTGGGACTTCGTCCGCTACGCGAAGGAGAACGGCGTCGCTGTCGGCCCGGGCCGTGGCTCGGCGGCCGGCTCGATCATCTCCTACGCGCTGCGGATCACCGACGTCGACCCGCTCGCCGAAGGCTTGATCTTCGAGCGCTTCCTCAATCCCGGGCGCAAATCGATGCCGGACATCGACATCGACTTCTCGGTCCGCGGCCGCGAGCGGATGATCCGCTACGTCGGCGAGAAGTACGGGCGCGAGTCGGTCGCCCAGATCATCACCTTCGGCAAGATGGCGCCGCGGGCGGCGACCCGCGACGCGGCTCGCGTGCTCGGCTACGACTACGCCACCGGCGACCGCCTGGCGAAGCTGATCCCGGAGCCGATCATGGGCCGCAGCCCCTCCTTCGCCGAATGCCTGAAGCCGGGCCAGGAGCTGAAAAAAGCCTACGACGCCGAAGCTGACGCGAAACGGGTCGTCGACGTCGCCCAGGGCCTCGAGGGGATCATCCGCAACAACTCGATCCACGCCGCCGCGGTGGTGATCGCCGACCGGCCGCTGCACGAGGTGGTGCCGCTGCAGCTGGCCGAGGACAAGACCGCGCCGGCGACCGGCAACGGGACCGGCAAGCAGGAGCGCCAGTACAAGATCGTCACCCAGTACTCGATGGGCCCGATCGAGGAGATCGGGCTGCTGAAGATGGACTTCCTCGGCCTCCGCAACCTCGACGTGATCGAGGACGCGATCGACATCATCCGCCGCTCGCGCGGCGAGGAGGTCGAGATGAGCGAGATCCCGATCGACGACGCGAAGACCTACGCGATGCTCGCCAAGGGCGACTCGACCGGCGTCTTCCAGTTCGAGTCAGAGGGGATGCGCGACGCACTGCGCAAGGTGAAGCCGACCGAATTCGCCGACCTGGTCGCCCTCGGCGCCCTCTACCGCCCCGGCGCGATGGCCTACATCCCCGCCTACGCGAAGGGCAAGAAGGACCCCTCGAGCGTGCGCTACCCGGACCCGCGGCTGCGGGCGATCACCGAGGAGACGCACGGCTGCGTCGTCTACCAGGAGCAGCTGATGGCGATCGCCCGCGAGATGGCCGGCTTCTCGGGCGCCGAGGCGGACGACCTGCGCAAGGCGATCGGCAAGAAGAAGCGCGACCTGATGGCGACGATGAAGGACAAGTTCATGCAGGGGCTGGCGGAATCGAACACCGCCCCCCACGTCGCCGCCGACCTCTGGAAGCTGAACGAAGCCGCCGCCGATTACTCCTTCAACAAGTCCCACGCCGCCTGCTACGGGCTGATCTCCTACCGCACCGCCTATCTCAAGGCCAACTACCCCGCCGAGTACATGGCGGCGGTGATCTCCTCGGTGATGAACACCAAAGACAAGGTGCCGTTCTTCGTCAATCGCTGCGCCGAGATGGGGATCGACGTGCTGCCGCCCGACGTCAACTCCTCCGACCACAGCTTCGTCGTCTCCGAGAACGCGATCCGCTTCGGCCTCGACGCGGTCAAGAACGTCGGTCACGCGGCGGTCGAGGCGATCCTGCGGGCCCGCGGGGAGAAGCCGATCGCCTCGATCTGGGACTTCTGCGAGCGGGTCGACACCCGCGCCGTCAACAAACGGGCGATCGAATGCCTGATCAAGTGCGGCGCCCTCGACTCGACCGGCGCCACCCGCAAGGGGATGCTCGAGATCCTGCCGGCGGCCCAGTCGGCGGGGCAGAAGGCGCAGGAGGACGCCCAGCTCGGCCAGGGCTCGATCTTCGACTTCGGTGACGAAGGCGGCGCCGGCGGCACCGCCGCGGCCCAGGTCTCGCAGTCCCGGCCGCCGATCTCGGCCGCCGAGTTCGATCGCGCCGAGCTGCTGGCGATGGAGAAGGAGACGCTCGGCACCTACCTCTCCTCGCATCCGCTGACCGAAGTCGGGCCGGCGCTGCGGGCACGGGTCGACTGCAGCATCTCGGCCCTCGACGGCAAACCCGACGGCGCCTGGGTGACGGTCGGCGGGATCGTCGTCGACTGCAAGAAGATCCGCACCAAGAGCGGCAGCCAGATGATGTTCGCGACGCTCGACGACGTCGAGGGCCAGGTCGAGATGCTGGTCTTCAAGGCCGACGAGGCGGAGAGCGCGCAGGTGATCGCGCCCGACGCGATCGTCCTCGTCCGCGGCCGGGTCGACCACAAGGACCGCGGCGAGACCAAGCTGGTCGTCCAGGAGGCGCAGCGCTTCGAGCCCGACAGCGAGGAGATCGCGACGGCGGCGAAGACCGTCACGGCGCTCCCCGGCGGACCCTTCGAGTTCTCGCTGCTCGACTGCCGCAAGCTCGCCGACCCGACCCTGATGGACGAGCTGAAGTCGCTGTTCGAGGACCACAAGGGCGAGTCCGACGTCCACCTGGTGATGCACACCAGCGCCGGGACGAAGACCTTGCGGTTCGGCGAGCAGTATCGGGTCCAGCCGTCGGCCAGCCTGAGGCAGGAGATAGATCAGTTGCTGGGCAGTGCGGCAGTTGCTGCGTAGGACGATCAGGGACGCGGGTTTGTCGCTGCGGGGGTCGCCGAGGTGGCTCCTGAAAGCGCTCGAGCGGAGCCGCAGGCGGAGCGTATTGGGGAGGGGTGCGGTCGCCCCTGGCGCTCCGCGCCGGCCCTCGCCAGCGTCCCTCGATCAACCCTGAGAGCCAGTCTCAACCCCCCTTGGTCTCAACCACTCCGCTCCCTAGACTTCCTCTATGAGCGTTACCCGCACCGAGATCGGCGAGTGCCGCCAGTGCCGTTCCTTCTGCGACAAGATGGTCGAGCCACGGGGCTGCGTCGAGCTCGGCTGCCGCTACCTCTACAGCTACGTCGACCGGCTGACCGGCAGCCAGTACGTCGGCTGCATGCAGGAGGTCTTCAGCGCCGAGGTCGACCTGGTCGCGGTGCTGCAGCCGGGCGGCTTCGGTGGCGTGAAGATGACAGGCGAACCGCTGCCGCACTGCCAGTTCTCGGTCGAGCGCGCCTACGCGGGTGAGGGCGAGTCCTACGACTGCGTCAACCGCCGTTTCTTCGATTGCACCGATGCTGGCGCCGAGGGGTTGCGCGCCTTCGATCTGCGCGACGTCTGAGCGCCCGCCGGCAGTTCGGAACGGCGCCGCCCCGGTTCTTCGGGTAACCCGAATGTTCCGCTAGAGGGCGACACGGTTTCATGTAATACTGCGACTCATGTCCTCGGATGCCGCCACGGTCGCCGACGCCGGCGCCGCCGACGCGCTGGCCGGGGTCACCGCCGACGCCGCTGTGCCGCCGAGCTCCGAGGCGGCCTTCACCCTGGAGCTCAACCAGGACCAGAGGGACATCAGAGAGTGGGTGCACGGCTTCGCCGAGGGAGTCGTCCGGCCCGCCGCCCACGAGTGGGACGAGCGCGAGGAAACCCCCTGGCCGGTGATCGAGGAGGCCGCCAAGATCGGCCTCTACAGCTTCGAAGCGATGGGCCAGTTTTGGGCCGACCCGACCGGGCTGACCCTGCCGATCGCCAACGAGGAGCTGTTCTGGGGCGACGCCGGAATCGGCATGGCGATCATGGGCACGACGCTCGCGGTCGCAGCAATCTTCGGGCAGGGAACCCCGGAGCAGATGGGCGAGTGGATCCCGCAGTGCTTCGGCACTCCGGAGGACGTCAAGCTCGGCGCCTTCTGCGCCTCGGAGCCGGACGCCGGCTCCGACGTCTCGGCGATCCGCACCAGCGCCAAGTACGACGAGGCCAAGGACGAATGGGTCCTCAACGGCCAGAAGGCGTGGGCGACCAACGGCGGCATCGCCAACGTCCACGTGGTGATCGCCTCGGTCGACCGCGAGCTCGGCTCGCGCGGCCACGCGGCGTTCGTCATCCCGCCGGGGACTCCCGGCTGCGAGCAGGGCGCCAAGGTCAAGAAGCACGGCCTGCGCGCCTCCCACACCGCCGACGTCCACCTCGACGACTGCCGCGTCCCCGGCTCCTGCCTGCTGGGCGGCAAGGAGAAGCTCGACGAGCGCCTGGCGCGGGTTCGCGAGGGCAAATCCGCCAACAGCCAGGCGGCGATGCAGACCTTCGAGGCGAGCCGGCCGGTGGTCGGCGCCCAGGCCCTCGGGATCGCCCGCGCCGCCTACGAGTACGCGCTCGGATACGCCAAGGAGCGCGAACAGTTCGGCCGCGCGATCATCGAGAACCAGTCGGTCGCCTTCACCCTGGCCGACATGAAACTTGAGATCGACGCCGCCCGGCTGCTCGTCTGGCGCGCCGCCTGGATGGGCCGCAGTGGTCACAAATTCGAGAACGCCGAGGGCTCGATGTCGAAGCTGAAGGCCGGCGAGGTCGCTGTCTGGGCGACCGAGCGGGCGATCCAGATCCTCGGCGGCAACGGCTACACCCGGGAGTTCCCGGTCGAGCGGATGCACCGCGACTCCAAGATCTACACGATTTTCGAGGGCACCTCAGAGATCCAGCGCCTGGTCATCGCGCGCGCGATCTCCGGTGTCCACCTCAAATAGGCGAAGACGGCGGGAGAGCAAGGGTCGGTCGGGGGGCCGGCCCTTGCAGCCTGCCGTGACTCGGTTGCGCTTCTCCCCACCCCTCGCGCTTGTCCCCGCATAGCGGGGACAAGCGCAACGGGTGGGGAGAAGCGCAACGAGGTCAGGAGGCGCGGCGTTTCAGGCCTTCGCGGCGCAGGCGCTTCGCCGCCGTCACTTCCGCCTTCGACGTCCCTTTCTTCTCCGGGCCCGGCGTCTCCAGCGTCGCCGGCAGGCCCTCGAAGCGCGGCTCGGAGAGGAAGGCGGAAAGGCCGCGGCGGCCCATCTCGCCCTTGCCGATGTTGGCGTGGCGGTCGCGGCAGGAGCCGAGCGGGGCGGCGGCATCGTTGACGTGGACGGCGCCGAGCCGCTCGATGCCGACCTTCTCGTCGGCTTCGTCGAGGACGGCGCCGAGGTGGGCCTCGTCGGTGATGTCGTAGCCCTGGACGAAGAGGTGGCAGGAATCGAGGCAGAGACCGAGGCGGGGGCCGGAGCCGGCCAGCTCGATCAGCTCGGCGGTCTGGTCGAAGTCTCGGGCGAGCAGGCCCTGGTGGCCGGCGGTCTGCTCGATCAGGAGCGGGCAGGAGTCGGTTCGCTCGAGGGCCTCGGCGATCACCTTCGCGGCCCGTTTGAGCGACGGTTTCAGGGGGTCGGTTTTCTGCGAGCCGGGGTGGAGGACGACGCCCTTGGCGCCGATCCCGTCGCCGATTTCCAGCGCGTGGGTGAGCGAGGTGAGCGATTTCTTCCGCAGCTCCCTGTCTTTGGTCGCGCAGTTGATCAGGTAGACGGCGTGGATGATCACCGCTTCGACCTTGGAGCCGTCCATCCGCTCGCGGAACTCGGCGAAATCGTCCGGCCCGTAATTGGTCGGCCGCCACATCCGCGGGCTCTGGTGGAAGATCTGGATAGATTCGCAGCCGCGTTCCTCGCCGCGACCGATCGCGTTGGCCAGTCCGCCGGCGGTGGAGACGTGCGCCCCGATCAACATGGATAACTCGAACTCCCGTCTTAGGTTTGCTCCCTCGCCGACCGGTGCGCTGCACATCGGCGGAGCGAGGACGGCACTCTACAACTGGCTCGCCGCCCGCCACGACGGCGGCGAGCTGGTGCTGCGGATCGAGGACACCGACCGCGAGCGCTCGACCGAGGAGAACTGGGACCAGATCATCGACGCGCTGCAGTGGCTCGAGCTCGACTGGGACGAGGGGCCGGTCTCGCAGTTCGGGCGCGCCGAGCGCCACCGGGAGGCGCTGGCGCAACTGCTCTCCTCCGGCGCCGCCTACCGCGACGCCGCCACCGCCAAGGACGTCGAGGCCTGGAAGGCCGAACACGGGGCCGGAGCCGGCTACCGCGGGACGCCGAGCGAGGAGCCGGGGGCCGCGGTGCGGCTGCGGGTGCCCGACGCGGGGGAGACCGTGGTCGAGGACCTGATCCGCGGCCCCGTCGCCTTCCCCAACGCCAGCTACGACGACTTCGTCATCGCCCGCGGCGACGGCACCGTCCTCTACAACTTCGCGGTCGCGGTCGACGACGCCGAGATGGGGATCACCGAGGTGGTCCGCGGCGACGACCACCTCTCGAACACCCCGAAGCAGCTGCTGGTGCTGGCGGCGCTCGGGCACGAGCCGCCCCGCTACGCCCACCTGCCGCTGCTCCACGGCCCCGACGGCAGGAAGCTCTCCAAGCGCCACGGCGCCGCCTCGGTGCAGGAGCTGCGCGAGGCCGGCTACCTGCCGGCCGCGGTCCGCAACTACCTGGCGCTGCTCGGCTGGGGCACCGACGACGACACCACGCTGATGTCGACCGAGGAGCTGGTGCGCCGCTTCCGGGTGCGGGACGTCGGCAAGGCCGCCGCGATCTTCGACGAGAAGAAGCTGCGCTGGCTGAACGGCCGCTACATGCGGGAGCTGCCGCTCGAGGACTACGTCGCCGCGGTCGCCCGCCACCTCGGACGCGAGTCGGACGAGCGCCTGCGCCAGGCCTGCGCGATCGCCCAGGAGAAAGCCCAGACCCTGGAGGAGGTCTGGCCCCTGGTCCGCTTCCTCTTCGAGCCGCCGGTCGAGGACCCACAGGCCTGGAAGAAGGTGATGAAACCGGGGGTGGAGGAGCCGCTGGCCGCGGCGCGCGAGGCGCTGGCCGCGGTCGAGCCCTTCGAGCCGGAGGCGATCGAGGCGGCGCTGGCACCGGTCCTCGAGCGCTTCGAGCTGAAGCCGGGACGCCTCTACCAGCCGATCCGGGTCGCGATCACCGGCAGCTCGGTCTCACCTGGAATCTTCGAGTCGCTCGCCGCGCTTGGCCGCGATGACGCTCTGGTGCGAATCGATGCGGCTTTGGTACGCCTCCGTTCGGAGAAAGTGGACGTTTGATCGAGAACCCGGTTTCAGGCAGGGATACGTTCGGCTAAACCATTCGTCCCCCGCTGCCGATGAGGGGGGCATGGCAGCCACCGGAACCAAGCCAGCCGACCTCGACGAAGCGGTCGAGGCGACCGTTGCCGCCGCCCGCCGCGGCGAATCCGCATCCCACAAAGGCACCGCCGGTGCCCCCGGCAGCCGGCTCGCCGACGCCTTCGAGGCGGTCGAGCGCTTCCCGGTCCTGGTCGAGTCGCGGGAGCGGGTGATCGACGCCGCCACGGGCGACCAGCCGCGGGTCTCCGAGCTGGTCGAGGCGGTCGAGTCCGACGTCTCGCTGACGATCTCGGTCCTGCGCTTCGCCAACCGCAGCGGCCTCGTCGCCGGCGGCGTCGCCGGCATCCCCGACGCGGTCGAGGTGCTGAAGCCCTCCGGCGTCCTGGCGATCGCCGGCACCGCGCCCAGCTTCGACTTCTTCGAGTCCAACGGCGGCTGGGAGCTGAAGCCCGAGCGCTTCCGCGTCCACGCCCTCGCCGCCCAGCGGGCCGCCGACCAGATCGGCCGCATCGTCGGCTGGGTCGAACGCGACGAGCTCGCGGTCGCGGCCCTGCTCCACGACGTCGGCCGACTCGTCATCTCTCGCCTGCACCCCGGCTACAAGGTCTACTTCGACTCGATCACCCGCACCCCCGAGCAGCGCCTGCGCGACGAACGCGACCAGCTCGGGATCGACCACACCCTGGTCGGCGGCGTCCTCGCCCGGCGCTGGAACCTGCCGAGCCGGATCGCGATCGCGATCGAGCGCCACCACGCCGAGGACGCCGACGGCCTCGCCGCGCTGGTCGCCACCGCCGACATGATCGCCCACTACTCGCAGGGGGAGGCGATCTCCCCGGAGCGGCTGCACACCGCCGCCGAAGCCTGCGGGCTGGGCCGCGAGCAGGTCCGCGAGCTGCTCTACGAGCTGCCCCTGCCGCGCCAGGACGCTTCCCGGATCAGCGAGCCGTGCCCGCTCTCCTCGCGCGAGCTCGACGTCCTCCGCCACCTCTCCGAGGGCATGGTCTACAAGCAGATCGCCAGCGAAATGCACCTCTCGGTCTCGACCATCCGCACCCACCTGCACAACGTCTACGGCAAGATCGGCGCGGTCGACCGCGCCCAGGCCGTGCTGCTCGCCCGCGACCGCGGCTGGATCTAGGCTAGTCCAGCAGGTGCTGGCGGAGCCCGATCGCGACCGCGTGGGTGCGGTTGCGGGCGCCGAGTCGGGCGAGGGCGTTCTTGGTGTGGGTCTTGACCGTCTCCTCGGAGAGGCCGAGCTCGCGGGCGGCGAAGGTGGTCGACTCGCCGTCGGCCAGCAGCTGCAGGATCTCGCGCTGGCGGCGCGTCAGCTTGCCGCGGCTGCCCTTCGGCGGCAGGTCGGGGTCGAGGAATCTCTCCTGGGCGGCAGCGGCTTCGACCGCCCGGCGCAGCTTCGACGGGCTGGCGCTGCGAGGGACGTAGGCCGAGGCGCCGGCCTGGATCGCGACGGTCGCGTGGTGGCGCTCGCGGCTCTCGCCGTGGGCGACGATCCCCAGCGAGGGCGCCACTCGGCGCATCGAGCGGATCGCCTCGGTGCCGGAGATCGAGGGGGTCTCGCCGCCGTTGAGGCGCCAGCGCATGTCGACGATCGCGACGTCGAAGTCGCCGATGTCGCGCAGCAGGTCGAGGCCCTCCTCGCGGCTCTCGGCATCGAGCACCTCGAAACCGTCCTGCAGCGTTTCGCGGACCCCCAGGCGGACCAGAGGGTGCCCGTCGATCACAAGGCAGTTGGGGCGATCGCTCAGGACTGCTTCCGATCGGTCGATTGCGGGTCGGGTGAGGGCCGCATCCTCCGCGACCCCCCTCGATTCGATCCTAGTGCAGCAACGGGGGGTGCGGTAGAAAGGCGCCTGTGATCTCGGTTACCTCGAAGTCGCGCTATGCGGTCGTTGCCCTCGCCGAGCTGGCCCGCTCCGGCGACCGGCCGGTGCCGATCAAAGAGCTGGCCGAGCGCCGCGAGATCCCCGAGCAGTTCCTCGAGCAGCTCTTCTCGACCCTGCGGCGCGGCGGCCTGCTGACCAGCCACCGCGGCATGCGCGGCGGCTACACCCTCTCGCGGCCGCCGGAAGAGATCACCGTGCTCGAGGTCGTCCAGACCCTCGACGCAAGATCGGCACCGAGGCCGACGAGGCCGACGGGATCTGGGCCGAGGGAGTCGCCGCCCTGCGCAAGGTCTTCGCCCAGACGACGATCGCCGAAGTCGCTCGCCGCGAGGCCGAAGAGGCCGGCTCGGGCATGTACTTCATCTGAACGGGGGGATCGCCGGCCCGCGGTCAAGGCCGGGGGTCTACGATATCCGTCCAGTGACGGTCTCGATCCGCTTCTCCCTCCTGATCGGCGTGCTAGCGCTCTTCATCCTCGGCAGCTCGACGCTCGCCGGGGTGGTGACGGTCGGGACGCAACGCGCCGCCGCCGCCGACGAAAGCGGCGAAGAATCGACGACGACGCCGGAAGAACCGGCGCCCGTGGTCGAAACGCCGACCGAACCGGAGACCACGCCCGAACCGGAAACGCCGGTGACGACGCCGCCGGTGACGACGCCGCCGGTGGGGGCTCCGTCGGGTGGCGGGACGACGATCGAAACTCCGAAATCGACGCCGTCGACGGGGTCGACGGCCACCGGCGGCGGCACCAGCGGCGGGACCGGTGGCGGCGGCGGGGGAAGCACCAGCGGTGGCGGCGGTGGGCCCAGCCCGAGCTCGTCTGGCTCGAGCTCGGGCGGCGCCGTCAGCACCGCGCCCGCCCCGATCACGACCCAGCGGACGACGCGGACCCCGACGCACAGGTCCGCCAGCGGCGGCGCAGGTGGCGGTGGCAGCAAGAGCACCGGCGGCGGCGATGGTGGCGTTTCCGGCGGCGGAGGCGGCGGCAACAGCGCCGGCGGCGGTCACCGCGCTGCCTCGCACTCGGGTGGCGGCCCGGCCCCGCAGCCGACCGTCTCGACGCGGGGCATCGACCAGGGCGCATCGGCGGTCTCCAACGCCGCCTCCCACGTCGGCAAGGCCTTCGCCCAGGCGCTCCCGTCCGCGCCGCTGAAGAAGATCGGTGACCGCCTCGCGGCCCACATCGCCGGCGCCGGTCGGGGCCAGGGCGGCAAGGCGGGGAAGGCGACGGCCGACGGCATCGGCACGGCGCTCGGCGCTGCCCTGATCGGTTCCGCGGTGGCGGTCGACGCGAAGCCGGCGGCGAGCAGCAGCCCGATCCCGTTCTTCACGCCCCCCGGCGGCAAGTCCTCGACCGTCTACCTGATCCTGATCGCGGCGCTGCTGCTGGCGGTCGCCGCCCTGGTCTTCCGCGAGGTCCGCAAATCGCTCGGCCTCGACGCGCCGCGCACGGGGGTGCGGGTCGCCGACGAAAAGCCGCAAATCGCGCTCAGAGAGCGAATCGGGGTGGCGCTCGCCGGCGCGCAGGGGGCCACCGACCGCTGGTTCGGCCGCTTTCGGCGGCTGCGCTCGAACGCGGCCGCCGGGCTGCGCTCGCTGTTCTGAGCTCCAGACCCGCGCGTTCCCAGGACGGTCACGATTGCCGGCGGGCCCGGTGAACTAGAGTCTCCGCCGATGTCCGATCGCCACCAGGACCTCGAACTCGCGGCGCCCCCCGAGCAGGCTCGCGAGATCGTTCGCGAGACGGTCGCCGAGCTCGGCTGGAAGTGCCTCGAGGACGAGGACGGCGCCCTCGTCGTGCGCGAGTCGCCGCGGCTGCTGCTGGGCCGCTGGCCGGTCGGGATCAAGGTCTCGATCGACGACGCCGGCGGTCGGCGCTCGGCGCTGAAGCTCTGGGGCCGGATGGGCGGCTTTGGTCCGTTCATCGCCGAGCAGTTGAAGGAGCGGATGGAGGAGTTCGCTTCGCGGTTGCAGCGACAGGCCGCCGCGCACTCCGCCGCCTCCGCCTAGTCGCTTGGCCGGCGAGCGTCAGCTGGCCGGCGGCGGAGCGCAGATCCGCCAACCCCGCCCCGGCGACGAGAACGGCTACGAGCAGCTGCTGCTGGATCCGGAGGTCTCGGCCTGGCTGCGACCGCAGCCGCTGTCGCCCTTCACCCGCGCCGAGATCGCCGAGATGCTGGCCGACGACCTGCGCCACTGGCGCGACGCCGGCTTCGGCCCGTGGGTGCTGATCGACGAGGACGCCGCGGCGCTGGTCGGACGCGTCGGGCTGCATCGCACCTCGGTCGGCGGCGAGCTGGTGACCGAGCTCGCCTGGACGGTCCACCCCGCCTGGCAGGGCCGCGGCCTGGCGACCGCCGCGGCGCTCGAGGGCCTGGCGCTGGCGCGCTCGGTCGGGCTGCGCGAGCTGGTGGCGCTGGTCCTGCCGGCCAACGCCGCCTCGCGCCGCGTCGCCGAGAAGGTCGGGATGCGCTCGAGCGGAGAAGTAACCCACGCCGGCCTGCCGCACCTGCTCTACCGGATCGAGGTCGCGCCGCGGTAGGCGCGGCCGTCGCGCCTAGACTGGTCCGCTGTGCGCACTCCATCTCGCCGGCACAGATGAGGATCGGCGCCGAGGCTTCGGCGGTCGTCGGCGGCACGCCGCTGGTCCTGCTCGACCGGCTCGGGAGCGACGTCGGCGCCGAGGTATGCGCCAAGCTCGAGTACTTCAACCCCGGCGCCTCGGTCAAGGACCGGATCGGGGTGGCGATGATCGACGCCGCCGAGGCGGCGGGGCTGCTCCGGCCGGGCCGCTCGGTGGTGGTCGAGCCGACCAGCGGCAACACCGGGATCGCCCTGGCGATGGTCTGCGCGGCGCGCGGCTACGAGCTGATCCTGACCCTGCCCGAGGGGATGAGCCGCGAGCGGGCGAAGCTGCTCCGCGCCTACGGCGCCGAGGTTCGGGAGACGCCGTCGCTGGGCGGGATGAACGAGGCGGTGGCGCTGGCCGAGGAGATTCGCGAGCAGCGCAAGGCCTTCATGCCGATGCAGTTCTCCAACCCCGCCAACGCCGAGGCGCACCGGCGCACCACCGCCGAGGAGATCTGGGCCGATACCGACGGCGAGGTCGGCGCCTTCGTCGCCGGGGTCGGCACCGGAGGAACGATCACCGGAGTGGGACAGATGCTGAAGGAACGCGCGCCGGAGGCGCTGGTGGTCGCGGTCGAGCCGGCGAGCTCCCCGGTGCTCTCCGGCGGACCGCCCGGCCCGCACAAAATCCAGGGGATCGGCGCCGGCTTCGTGCCCGAGGTGCTCGACCGCGCGGTGATCGACGAGGTGCTGCCGGTCGGCGACGAGGACGCGCTGGAGACGGCGCGCCTGCTGGCGAAGGAGGAGGGGATCCTGGCCGGCATCTCGGCCGGCGCCAACGTCTGGGCGGCGCTCGCGGTGGCGGCGCGGCCGGAGCTGGCCGGCAAGCGGGTCGTCACCGTCGTCTGCGACTCGGGCGAGCGCTACATGTCCCTACCCTTCTTCTCACCATGAGTCGCTGGAGGAGAGTGGTCCGCGAGGTGCGCGCCGACGTCGCCGCCGCTCGCGAGCGCGATCCCGCCGCCCAGGACGTCTCCAGCTTCGAGATCCTCAGCAGCTGGGCCGGGGTGCAGGCGCTGCTCGCCCACCGCGCCGCCCACGCGCTGCAGGAGGCGCGGGTGCCGCTGCTACCGCGGGCGATCGCCTACGTCAGTCGCGCTGTCACCGGGGTCGAGATCCATCCCGCCGCAAAGATCGGCGAATCCTTCTTCATCGACCACGGCTCCGGCGTGGTGATCGGCGAGACCGCGGTGATCGGCGACTGCGTCACCCTCTACCAGGGGGTCACCCTCGGCGGCACCGGCTTCCAGCGCGGCAAGCGCCACCCGACCGTCGGCGACAACGTCACCGTCGGCTCCGGCGCCAAGCTGCTGGGGCCGATCGCGGTCGGCGACGGCGCCAAGGTCGGCGCCAACACGGTCGTCGTCGAGGACGTGCCGCCGCGGGCGACGGTGGTCGGCAACCCCGGCCACCCGGTGCGGGTCGAAGGCCGCCGGCCCGAAGGCCCCGACGCCGACTGGATCCACCTGCCGGACCCGATCGCCGA